>CAVUNF010000037.1:0-451960 GCA_963742695.1 uncultured Alphaproteobacteria bacterium | reverse complement strand
TTGGCTAGGACAAGCCGAATCGTGCATTCCTGCCCTGCATTCGCTAGGCTCACCGTGATGAACATCCCTGAAACCGACCCGCCGCATTCCGCCCCGACGCTGTCGGCCGTGGCCAAACTGGCCCGCGTCTCGTCGATTACCGTCAGCCGCGTGGTGCGGTTGCCCAACCTGGTGGCGCCGGAGACGCGGGTCCGGGTCGAGGCGGCGATGCGCGAACTGGGCTATGTGCCGAACCAGCTCGCGGGCTCGCTCGCCAGTGCCCGCACCCGCTCGGTCGGCGTGCTGGTGCCGACCATCGCCAATTCGATTTTCGCCGACACCGTGCAGGGCCTGTCCGACGAACTGGAGCCGCTCGGCTATGCCGTGATCCTGGCGCAGTCGCGTTACGACGACGCGCGCGAGGACCGCATGCTCTCGGCGCTGCTGTCGCGGCGCCCCGAGGCGATCATCATGGTGGGATCGCCGGCGACCGAAGACGGCGCGCGGCTGCTGCGCCGCGCCGGCATTCCGATCGTGGAGACCTGGGATCTTCCGGCCGCACCGATCGATGCGGTGGCCGGATTCAACAATTATGAAGCAGGCGTTGCGGTGGCGCGGCATCTGGTGGCGCAAGGCCGAAAGCATCTGGCGTTCATCGGCGGCGACGATCCGCGCGCGACGCGGCGCTGGAACGGATTCAACGACACCGCGCTGGAGCTTGGCGCCAAAGCGCCGCGCCGCCTGATCCTCCACCGCAACGCCTCGGGCAGCGTCGCGGCGCTGGCCAATCTGCCCGACGTCGACGCGGTGTTCGCGGCCAATGACGCGCATGCGATCGGCTTCATGTCGGGCTTGCGAACCGCGGGCCTGATCCGCAACGGTCCGGCCGCGCGAGCAGCCGGTCGCGGTGATCGGGCTTGGCGATCTGGAAATGGGCCGGCTGATTTCGCCCGAGCCTCAGCACCATCCGCGTTCACGGCGACGCCATCGGCCGCACCGCCGCCAAGCTGATGCTGACCCGCAGCGGCCCGCGCCATGTCGACCTCGGGTTCGAGCTGGTGCTGCGCGACAGCGGGTGAGGCTTAGGAGCGCGACTTGCGTGTGCAGCAAACTTGTCCTAAAATTGCGATGCAATTCAGGTAACAGCGGCCGAGCTAGCCCCGGAATGCATAACTAATCTGCTTGATCCCGGCCGGTTCTTGAACAGACTGGCGGTCGATCTCATCTTGGTCCAGCGCTGGATCACCCCGGCGGTCGCCCCGATCGATCACGGCAAAGTACAGAGGAGATGGAATTGAGCACGGCTGAGAAATCGGAGCGGTTTGCTCACAGGCAAGATTTCAAAACTCCATTCCGTTTGTGACCTGAGGCCGCTGATCGTTCTGCTCGCGGTCAGCCTGTCCGGCTGCGGAGACAAGCCGCCACAGCCGGCCGCCGCGGCTCCGCCGCAGGTCACCGTCGCGCAGCCCACCAAACGCACCGTCACCGACTGGGATGAATTCACCGGGCGGTTCGAGCCGATGGCGGAGGTTCAGGTTCGCGCCCGGGTCGGCGGTTTCGTCACCAGCGTCGAATTTCGCGACGGCGCGATCGTGCGCACCGGCGACCTGCTCTATGTCATCGATGCCCGCCCGTTCGAGGCCATCGCACTGCAGGCCGACGGCCAACTCTCGGACGCGCGCGCCAAGGCCGAACTGGCAAGGCGCGAACTCGACCGTGC
Organism: uncultured Alphaproteobacteria bacterium; assembly: GCA_963742695.1. Lineage (GTDB taxonomy): Bacteria > Pseudomonadota > Alphaproteobacteria > Rhizobiales > Xanthobacteraceae > Bradyrhizobium. Next base: position 450,261 of record CAVUNF010000037.1, on the reverse strand, counting down.
CCTCACTCTGGTTCAAACCAGCGCCGTCTCCGAATCCGTCGTCGATCAGCGCCGCCAGGCGCTGCAGGCGGCCAGGGCCGCGGAAATGCAGGCCGACGGCGTGATGAAGGCGGCCAAGCTCAACATCGAATTCACCCATGTGGCGGCGCCGATCACCGGCCGGGCCAGCCGGCATCTCGTCAGTGTCGGCAACCTGGTGCAAGGCAGCGACAACGCCAGCGGTACGCTGTTGACCTCGATCGTCTCGCTCGATCCGATCTACCTCTATTTCGACATGGATGAGGCGACCTATCAGAAGAACAACCGGCTTTGGCACGAGGGCAAGCGTCCGAGTTCGCGCGATACGCCAAATCCCGTCCAGGTGACATTGGTCGGCGAAACCAAGCCCTCGCATGAGGGCACCATGAACTTCCTCGACAACCGGCTGGATGTCTCGACCGGCACGCTGCGCGGGCGGGCGGTGATCCCGAACAAGGACCTGTCGATTCTGCCCGGACAATTCGGCCGGGTGCGGCTGATCGGCAGTGCGCCCTATGATGCGCTGCTGCTGCCGGATACGGCTGTCGCCACCGATCAGTCGCGCAAGATCGTGTTCGTCGTGAAGGCCGACGATACCGTGGAGGCGAGGCCCGTCGTGCTCGGGCCGCTCGATGACGGTCTGCGCGTGATCCGCGAGGGTCTCAAGCCGGAAGACCGCGTGATCGTCGACGGCCTGCAGCGCGCGCGGGTCGGGGCGAAGGTCACGCCGAAGGAGGCGCCCGCCGCTCCTGCCGGTAACAAGACATGAATCTCGGCCGGCTTTCCATCAACCAGCCGATTCTCGCGATGGTGTTGTCCATCGTGCTCTTGATCGTCGGCGCCATCGCCTACACCACGCTGCCGGTTGCGGAATATCCGCAAGTGGTGCCGCCGACCGTCGTGGTCACCACGCAATATCCCGGAGCCACCGCGCAAACGGTGTCCGACACGGTCGCCGCTCCAATCGAGCAGGAGATCAACGGCGTCGAAGACATGCTGTATCTCTACAGCCAGGCGACCTCGAACGGACAGCTCACGATCACGGTCACCTTCAAATTGGGAACCGACCTCGACAAGGCCCAGGTGCTGGTACAGAACCGCGTCGCGATCGCTCAGCCGCGGCTACCGCAAGAGGTGCAGCGCAACGGTGTCGTCACCCGCAAGAACAGTCCCGACATCCTGATGGTGGTGTTCATGCTGTCGCCGGACGACAGCTTCGATCATCTCTACATCAGCAACTATGCGCTGCTGCAGGTGCGCGATCAGCTGCTTAGGCTCGACGGCATCGGCGATATCCAGATGTTCGGCGCGCGTGATTATTCGATGCGGCTATGGCTCGATCCCGACAAGATCGCGACCTTGGGTATGACAGCGAGCGAAGTGGTGGCGGCGATCCGGGCGCAGAATCTGCAGATCACCGGCGGCCAGATCGCCGAGCCGCCGATATCAGACCGAGCCTTCCAGCCGAACCTCACCTTTACCGGCCGCCTGAAGGATATCAGGGAATTCGAAGATATCGTAGTCAAGGCAGGCAGCGACGGCCGCACCGTGCGCTTGCGCGATGTGGCGCGGATCGAACTCGGCGCCTTGTCATATTCCACCAACAGTTTTTTGCTCCGGAAGTCGGCGGTCGCACTGCTGGTGACGCAGCGCCCCGGATCGAATGCGCTCGCCACGGCCAAGAACATCTCCAATGCGATGGTGAAGATGAAGGCCGATTTCCCCAAGGGGCTGGATTACAATATCGGCTACAATCCGACCGAATTCATCGCGCAATCCGTCGAGGAATTGATTAAGACCATCTACGAAGCGATGCTGCTGGTCGTCATTGTCGTGCTGGTGTTCCTGCAGGGCTGGCGTGCCGCGATCATTCCGATCATCGCAATCCCGGTGTCGCTGGTCGGCACTTTCGCCGTGATGGCGGCGCTCGGATTCTCGATCAACAATTTGACGCTGTTCGGCCTGGTGCTGGCGGTCGGCATCGTGGTCGACGACGCGATCGTAGTGGTAGAAAACGTCGAGCGGCATCTCGAGCATGGCATGAGCCGGCGCGATGCCGCGCTCAAGACCATGGAGGAGGTCGGCAGCGCGCTGGTCTCGATCGCGCTGGTGCTGTGCGCGGTGTTTGTGCCGACCGCGTTTCTCGGCGGCATTTCCGGACAGTTCTTTCAGCAGTTTGCGGTCACGATTGCGGTAGCCACGGCGATTTCCTGCTTCTGTTCTCTGACCTTGTCGCCAGCGCTGGCTTCGATAATCCTGGTGCCGCATGCGGACAAGCGTCCGCCGGCGAGCTGGAATTTCATCGGCCGCGGCTGGGGCAAGTTCACCGGCGCATTCAACCGCGGCTTCGATCGGCTGGCGCACGGCTATGGCAATGCCGCGAACTTTGTCATCCGGCATTCGGCGATCATGCTGCTGGTCTATGTGGCGCTGATCGGCAGCGCCGGATGGCTGCTCTACATCACGCCGCAAGGTTTTATCCCGGCGCAGGATCGCGGTTACGTGATCATTTCCGTGCAGTTGCCGGGCGCAGCGTCGCTGGCGCGTACCACCGAAGTGGTCCGGGAGATTGAAAAGATCGCGCTCGATACGCCGGGCATCGTTCGTGTCGCTGCCTTCGCGGGCTTCTCGGGCGCGACCCGAACCCAGGCAGGCAATGCTGCAGCCTTGTTCCCCGTGTTCGAAGAGCAGGAAGTGCGCCACAAGAAAGGGCTGTCCGCGGACGCGATCGCCAATGAGTTGCGCAAGCGGCTGTCCGCGCTGCAGGGCGCGTTCATCATCGTGATTCCGCCGCCCGCAGTGCCGGGCATCGGCACCGGCGGCGGCTTCACCATGCGCGTGCAGGACCGCGGCGGACGCGGCCCGGAAATACTGGCGGCCGCCACCGACGAACTGGTTGCCGCGGCGCGCAAGGCGCCGGGTCTCACCCAGGTATTTTCTCCGTTCACGGCGAACACGCCGCAGGTGTTTGTCGATATTGATCGCGTCAAGGCGCAGAAACTCGGCGTTCCCATTCAGAACATCACCGATACGATCCAGACCTATTTCGGCTCGGCCTATGTCAACGACTTCAACCTGTTCGGTCGTACTTATCGCGTCACCGCGCAGGCCGATCTGCCGTTCCGAAAAGAGACCACAGATCTCGCCCGCCTGCGAACCCGCAATGCCACCGGCGACATGGTGCCGCTCGGCAGCGTGGTGAATTTCCAGGATACGTCGGGACCCGATCGGGTCGCGCGCTATAATCTTTATCCGGCCTCCGAGCTGCAGGGCGACACGCTGCCGGGAATCAGTTCGGCGGCCGCGATCGACACCATGAGGCAACTGGCGCAGCAGACGCTGCCGAGCGGTTTTTCCTTTGAGTGGACCGACCTGTCCTATCAGCAGGTCACCGGCGGCAACACCGGTCTCCTTATTTTCCCGATCTGCGTGCTGTTCGTGTTCCTGGTGCTGGCGGCGCAGTATGGCAGCTGGAGTCTGCCGTTCGCGGTGATCCTGATCGTGCCGATGTGCCTGCTGGCCGCGACCATCGGGGTGCGGATCATGGGACAGGACGTCAACATCCTGACCCAGATCGGCTTTGTCGTGCTGGTCGGCCTCGCCGCAAAGAACGCCATCCTGATCGTGGAGTTCGCCCGCGACATCGAGCTCGAGGGACGTTCGCGCCTCGATGCCGTGATCGAGGCTTGCCGCCTGAGGCTGCGCCCGATCCTGATGACATCGTTCGCATTCATTCTCGGCGTGCTGCCGCTGGTGATCTCATCGGGCTCGGGATCCGAAATGCGTCAGGCGGTCGGCGTTGCCGTGTTCTTCGGCATGATCGGCGTGACGCTGTTCGGGCTGATCTTCACGCCGATCTTCTACATCATCGTGCGCAATCTGGCCGACCGCTCGTCGCGCCACAAGCCGGCGCCGACCAGCTGACCATTCTTCAATCGGCACACGCTGCGCCCGATACCTTTGGCGTAGGCGAAACATATGGGCAGCCTCAGGGTTATTAAATATCATGCTGGGAATGAAAACCCGGAACCAAAACATTGGGGAGAAGAAAATGAGATTGGGATTGTTGTCGGCTGCCGTTGCGACTTGCAGCCTGTTGCTGGCCGGGCCTGCCCCGGCGCAGGGCGTCAAGATCGGCATTCTGAACGACCAATCGGGCGTCTATGCCGACTACGGCGGCAAGTGGTCGTTCGAAGCGGCGAAGATGGCGATCGAGGATTTTGGCGGCAGCGTGCTCGGCCAGAAGATCGAGATCATCTCCGCCGACCATCAGAACAAGCCCGATCTCGGCGTCAGCATCGCGCGGCGCTGGTATGAGGTCGAGAACGTCGACATGATCACCGAACTGACGACGTCCTCGGTGGCGCTCGCGGTTCACGATCTGTCGAAGCAGATGAAAAAGATCGACATCGTGGTGGGGGCCGCGACCTCGCGCCTGACCGGCGATGCCTGCCAGCCCTATGGTTTTCACTGGGCCTACGACACCCACGCGCTCGCCTATGGCACCGGTGGTTCGCTGGTGGACGCCGGCGGCGACAGCTGGTTCTTCATGACCGCGGACTACGCCTTCGGCTACGCGCTGGAAAAAGACACCGGCGACTTCGTCAAGGCCAAGGGCGGCAAGGTTCTGGGCGCCGTGCGCATCCCGCTGAACTCCTCGGACTTCTCCTCGTTCCTGCTGCAGGCGCAAAGCTCGAAAGCGAAAATCATCGGGCTCGCCAATGCCGGCCTCGACACCACCAACTCGATCAAGCAGGCCGCCGAATTCGGCATCGTCAAGGGCGGCCAGAAGCTGGCCGGGCTGTTGCTGACATTAGCCGAAGTGCACGGCCTCGGACTGGAAGCAGCCCAGGGCCTGGTGCTGACCGAGGGCTATTACTGGGATCGCGACGACAAGAGCCGCGACCTCGCCGAGCGCTTCTTCAAGCGCACCGGGCGGATGCCGAACATGATCCAGGCCGGCACCTATTCGGCGACGCTGGCGTATCTGAAGGCGGTCAAGGCCGCCGGCACCAAGGACACCGAAGCCGTCGCCAGGAAGCTGAAGGAACTCCCGGTCGACGATCAGTTCGCGCAAGGCGGCAAGGTGCTGGAAAACGGCCGCATGGTGCACGACCTCTATCTGTTCGAGGTCAAGAAGCCGTCGGAGTCGAAGAAGCCGTGGGATTACTACAAGCAGCTCGCGGTAGTGCCCGGCGACAAGGCGTTTCCGTCCGCCAAGGATTCCGGCTGCCCGGCAACGAAGTAAACGCGATGATCGTTCGCTCGCGCTGAAAAGTTGCGACGATCGCTCGCTCGCGCTGAAAAGTTCGTCATGCCCGGCCTTGTGCCGGGCATCCACGTCTTGGCTGCGGGTAAGCAAGGAAGACGTGGATGGCCGGGTCAAGCCCGGCCATGACGGAAAATAGCGATCAGTTTCAGCGCTGGACGGGGTCGATCGCGACCACGAAGCCACAGGCGCTTGCCACCTGCACATTATAAGCCGGCCGTACGGCGCCATCCGCCATCTTCATCAGCTGCGCATCCGGGTCGGTCGTCGAGACACGCTCTTCGCTTCGGCGGCTTGCCGCTTTCGCCGCTCGGCAGGCGGCTCGTCATCCCCGCTCTGGTCTTTCTCCGTCGTCCTTCGCGCTGCGCCGCGGGACGCTTGGCCAGCGCTGCTGCCACACGGCGGGCGCGATCTTCCGCCGCAGACAGTCGACGCTTCAACAGCCGTCGCTCTCTCGCCGCAGAATCAGCCTCCAGTTCCCGCTTCAGGTGCGCCAACCCGCTTGCGCGCCTTCTCTTCCAGTTCCGTCAGAGGCTTTGCCTGCGCCGCATCGACGAACGGCTCGCCGCCGCCCGCATTTTGGTGCCGTCGGTGATCACCTCGTCCAGCTTGATCAGACCTTCCTTCATCAAGCTCGCCAGGCTGCTGCGTCAGAAGGCGATCAGAGAAGCCCGAGGCTCTCGCGCAGCCGCTTGAGCTGCGGCCGGATTTGATTGCAGCTGAGTTCGCGCTCGAACTTGGTGATCGCCTCGATGGTCGGCTCGGCGCGCAACTGGGCCAGACGGGCCGCATCGCGCGAACAGGCGTCACTCACAGGGGGCGGCGGCGCAGCCTGTGCCTGTTTGATCTGGGCATCGCTGTTGGCAGGGGCAGGAGCCGCGACAACAGGGGCCGTGACGACAGGCGCAGCGGCAACCGGCGGCGGTGCCGCGGGCGCTGGCGCCGGCAACGGCGCTGCAATGCTTTCGAACAGGCGCGTCAACTGCGGGCGCAGCCGAACGCAACCGAGATCGCGCTGCAGGCTGGCAATCTCTTCGCGCGACGGATTGGCGCGCAGCTGGGCGAGACGCGCTTCGTCGCGGCTGCAGGCAACTGCGCGGGTCGATCGCGGTTTGCGCCGGCGGCTTGACGGGCTCGGGCCTTGCGGGCGGCGGCGCGACAGGCCCGAGGGCGACTTGCGCCGGAGGCTGCGGTTTGGCGGGCTCGGGCCTTACGGGCGCCGGTGCGGCAGGCGCGAGGGCGACTTGCGCCGGAGCTTGCGGTTTGACGGGCTCGGGTCTGCGGCCGCCGGTGCGGCAGGCGCGAGAGATGCCGGAGCAACCTTCGGCGGCGGTGCCGGTTCCTTCGGCAGATCCAGCAGCGCCGCGGCGACCGGGCTAAGCCTTTTCGCCGGCGCCAGCGCCGGCACCAGCGGAATGGTCGCGCCGCCGAGCGAGCCATAGATGAACGGCTCCTGGCGTCCGCCGGTCATCGCCAGCACCTCGTCGCGAACCCGGCCCAACGCGATGCGGACATCGAGGCCGGGCTCGGCGAGATGCTTGACCAGTGCGGTAGCGTAGGGGCTGTTGACGCCGTCGCCGTCATAGGACACCGAACCGGCCTTCGCGGCATAGGCCACCAGGGTATCGGCGCTGACATCCTCGATCTTGGTCAGTCCACCCTTCGCCGGCGCGCGGGTGGTGCCGGCGGAACGCAGCTTGGCGGGGAAGGGGTTGTCGCGGCAGGCATCGAGCAGGATCAGCCGCAGCCGTTTCACCGACTGCAGCGCCCAGATGATGCGGTCGAGCGCCACGGCCTCGTCTTCGACGTCATAGTCGCGGCCGAGCTTGGCATCCACCGGCACGAGATAGTTGGTGCCGCCGATCTCGACGCCGTGGCCGGCATAATACACCACGGCGATATCGGCATTTTCAGCGGTGAACAGGAATTCGCGCACGGCGCGCTTGAAGTCGACCACGCCGAGATCGCTGCGCGAAATGATGACTTCGAAACCGACCGACTTGAACAGGTTCGCGATCGCCTTGGAATCGTTGATCGTGTTGGACAGCGACGAGGCGTTCTTGTAGGCGGAGTTTCCGATCACCAGCGCGACGCGCCGGTCCGCGGCGCTGGCCGCTGTGGCGAACAGCAGCCCCGCCGTCAGAAAGAATCCGCAAACTAGGAGTTCTCGGAGTTTCATGTGCTGTCAGTAGCGATCCCAGTAACGATACCGTTTCCTGTACCGGGGCGTCGGCGCGCGACCGCTCTCCGTTACTATCACATTGATGACATTAGAGTAAACCGGCGGGTCATGCGGCACATGGGCCGCGTCCGCGAACAGCAGCTGCAATTTGTGGCGGCCGAGCGGCAGCGTGATTTTCGCCTCGGTCTGGCCGGCGCCGAAATGCAGATGGTTGAAGTCGTTGGGAATCGGCTGGTCGGCCGGCGGCAGCGGGGCGTCGACCAGCAGATGATGATGTCCGGTATTCGCCTTTTCGAAGCCTGCGGGGGCGACGCCCATGTTCAGCAGGCCGAAGCGAATCACCGGGTTCTGCGTGATGTAGGAGCCTTCCTTGGGGAAGATGAAATAGACCTTGGCGTCCTTCGGCGACTTTTGTCGTCCGGCGGCGCCCGAGGATGCCTGCGGCGGCGGAACGGCCCGGTCGACCACCTTCACCTTGATGCGTTCCGACATCACCGGCGGCGAATGCGGCACGTGATTCTTGTCGCCGAACACCAGCTGCAAGGTGTGGTCGCCCGGCGTCAGCGTCAGCTCGGTTTCGGTCTGGCCGGCGCCGAAATGCAGGTGCTGAAAGTCGTTCGGTATTTCGGTGTTGAGCGCCGGCGTCGGCATGTCGACGATGATGTGATGGTGGCCCGAATTGGCCCGGTCCGATCCGGCCGGTGCCACTCCCATTCCGCGCAGCCCGAAATGAATCGTCGACTTGGTGGGTATCGTGTCGCCGTCCTTCAATCCGATGAAATAGACCGCCGATCCCGGCGGGGACGGCGTCGGGCCGCCGGTCTGAGCCAGCGCCGCATCGCACAGAACCAAACCGCCCAAAAGCGGCACGACAATCGAGGCCAGTATTCTGTGGATCACCGCAATCTCCCCGATAGTTGGACCGCACCCAATGCGGCTTTCCTCGTGGACGTCCAGGTCCATCGCAGCCCGATAATCGCAATGGAACTGACCCCCAAACGATATTCGTTTGAGGTGCGATGTAAACCGAAATCCAGGTCGCTTTGCATGGCACCGTCCCTTGCCACTATCCCTTGCCAAATCCTCGCCGAATTCCCGCCGATCCTTTGCTATCCTTGCCGATTATCGTCAAATAAAGCATGCTGCGGCCGGTCCTTATGTGATCTAGGTGACACTTCCAGTCTGTGACCTATGTGACACTTCGTGCCTGATGGAGATCCGTGTGGCTGCCCCGGAAACGACAACATGAAATTGCGTCTGTTGTTTCTGTTCTCACTCGCAAGCCTGGCTGCGTCAGCAGGCACGGGCGCGATTGCGCAGCGCGGGCTGATCAACACGCCGGGGGGTGACCGGCCGCCGTCGGCGACCAGCGATACCATCCTCACGCTGAAGCAGGGCAGCCTCGACCCCGGCGAAATCCTGCGCGATTGTGCCGAGTGCCCCGAACTCGTGATCGTTCCGCCCGGCGAGTTCGTGATGGGATCACCGGACACGCCGTATGAAAAGCCGGAGCACGCCATCGCCGTTCGCCGTTCATTCGCGATCGGCCGCCGCGAGGTGACGTTCAGGGAGTGGGACCTGTGCGTCGATGCCGGCGCCTGCAAGCACCGGCCCGACGATCGCGGCTGGGGCCGCGGCGACCGGCCGGTGATCAATGTCAGCTGGGACGACACCAAGCTCTATACCGCCTGGCTGTCGCAGAAGACCGGGCAGAAATACCGGCTGCCCAGCGAAGCCGAATGGGAATATGCGGCGCGCGCGGGCACCAAGACGCCCTTCTGGTGGGGCCGCGATGTCGGCCTCGGCCGCGCGCAATGCGACAATTGCGTCAACCCGGCCAACCGCCAAACGGTCGCCGGCGGGCTCGTTCCGGCCCAACGGTTTCGGACTGTACGATACATCAGGCAACGCCGCCGAATGGGTCGAGGATTGCTGGAGCGACAATTACGCCAAGGCGCCCAAGGAGCCGGTGGCCTCGACATCGGGCGATTGCCGGCTGCGGGTGTTGCGCGGCGGCAATTTCAACAGCAAGGCAACCGAGGTGCGCTCCTCGGCGCGGTTTCGCTACGACGTCGACGTGCGCTACATCGCCAACGGTTTCCGGGTCCTGCGGGAAATACGGTGACCGAGGTCGCGATCAAAGCACTGCTGTCGGCGGCCTTGATCTGCGCGGGCGCTCCGGCAGCATTGGCGCAATCCTATTCCGTCAGCGGCCAGGTCGGCTATCTCCAGGAATGGGAAATGAAAGCCAGCCTGGTGAGGACGGTGACCGGTACGGTTGAGGATTTTTCCGGCCCGGTGACGCTGCGGCATGTCGGGCTATGCAGCGTCAACGGCGTCGAGGAAAAATCCGGCACCATCAGGCTGAAGGTTTCGGCGAAGAGCGCCGCGGTCGAGGGCACGCTTGTCATGAAGGACGACAGCTGCCGGATCGCGGCATCGGCGTCGCGGTCCCATTCGGGGCTGTTGAACTGCCGCGACGGCCAGGGCGTGCCGATCAACTTTTCGATCGAGCGCAGCGCTGTCGCCGATCAGAGCGCTCAGGTGGCGAAGTAGAGTTCGTCATGCCCGGGCTTGTCCCGGGTATCCACGCCTTAGCGGCATCGCCGCAAGAAAGACGTGGATGGCCGGGTCAAGCCCGGCCATGACGAAGAAAGAAACTCTCCTCAGCCTTGAACGAGGCGCCACACGATCGCGCCCAGGCTGCCGGCCCAGAGCACGATCCCGGCCAGCGCCTGAACCGCAAAGCCCGGCCGCGCTTGGCGACGGCTTGCGAATAGCCGATCATGTAGAGGATGCGGCCGGCGATCCAGACCAGGCCGAGCGCTGCCGCGATGGGATCGCTGATGTAGATCGCGAACAGCCACAGCGAGGGCAGGAAAATCGGCATCCATTCCAGCGTGTTCATCTGCACGCGAAACACCCGCTCGAAGTCGGCATTGCCCGATGTCGCCGGCAACTTGACGCCGAACGCGGCCCGCGCCTTCGATACCTGGATGGTGGTGAAGAAGTAAAACAGGATCGCCAGGCAGGTGACGAGGGCGGTGAAATGGTACATCGCGGGGATTTCCTTTTGAACAAAAGCAACGTCATTCCGGGGCGCGCGAAGCGTGAACCCGGAATCTCGAGATTCCGGGTTCATGCTTCGCACTGCCCCGGAATGACGGGGGGTATGGCTCTCAATACCCGGTCATCTCGAGATAACCTAACCGGCGTGGCCGCCGGCGAAGCGGAATCCCCTGCAAATATTTTCCGCGGCCGCTCAATGCGCGGAGCGAAGCCGCGCCTGGCAAGCGTATTGGCCAATGCGGGCCTAGCGGGAGCTGCCATCTGTCGAGCGGTATATCTCGTACATCAGCCCGACTGCCACGAGTATCAAAGCGATGATGACTGTCGTGTGGACCATTGAGGCGCCTCCTTGTAACGAAGGCGTTTTTTTACTCCGCAGAACTTTCAGACAATTTGCAACGAATGCCGGATAGTCCGGTAACGGATTAAGTTACGATTAACCATGACTTTGCCGCTCAATACCCGGTCATCTCGAGATATCCCAACCCGGTGTGGCTGCCGGCAAAGCTGATCGGGCCCTCCCAATAGGGAAAGCTCGTCCCCATCCAGCTCATCGCATTCAGCGGCACGGTTTCGATGCGCAGGCCGCGCGAGGCGATCGCGATGCTCCAGGCGGTCGGCAGCTTGCGCTGTCCGATCTCGGTCGATGCGGTCGGCGTCATCTGTGATGTCGGCGGAGGCGATCTCGACCGAGCGGCCGTTCGGCTCGATCCAGTTGCCGGAAGCGTAATGCTTGCCGTCGCTCTGGCGCAGCCGGAACAGCATCAGCTTTTCGCCTCCGTTCAGATGCAGCGAAAACCAGTCCCATCCGGTCTGATCCGACGCGAGCGGCTGGCTGCTCCATTCCCGGTCCATCCAGGCCACGCCGGTGACGTCGACCGGCTTGTCGTCGAGCGTGATGCTGCCGGTCACCTTGAAATAAGGCTGGCTGAAATAATACGAGGCCTGTCCGCGCTCGGATTTGCGGGTGTAGCCGGCGTCGCCCTGCAGCACCAGCGGCCGGTCGGCGTCGAGCCGCAAGCGCGTAGCTGAAATCCGCGCCCGACGCGTTCAGTGCGAGCGGCGCGATTCGGCGTCGCGCATCGGATCGAGCCCGCGCATTTCCCAGGCGTCGATCCAGGCGCGAAACGGTTTTGCTTCGACGCCGGCCTGGCCGACGCCGCCGCGGGCAAAGGCTTCGCTGGTAGCGGTGAGTGTCCGCGCCGGTGACGGCGGCGTGGCCCATCCAGACTTGCGGGTTGGCCCAGCCCTCGGGCTGGGCGCCGGCTCGCGTCGCCTGACGAAACAAGGTCCATTGCGCGCCATAGGCGGCGCCTGTTGTGTCGACCAGGTTCGCCGTCACGTACCACCACTCGATGCGATAGTCCGGGTGCGGGCCGTGATCGGCCGGGAAAGGCAAACGTCTTGCCGGGCGTCACGGCAGCGAATCCTTCGCCGCTCATGCCGAGCCCGGCAAAGCCCTGTGCGCCAGCGCCGGCATTGCCGCCAAGCCCGAGCGCGACAGCGCCGCCGATCGAAGGCGCGGCGGGATATCGGTCGATTAGCGTTCATTGGCGAAAATCTTGATCAGGGCGGTCGGCTGCATGCGCGCCAGCTTGAGAACCGGAATCAGCGCCGCCAACAGCGCCGCCGCCATCGCCACGCCCAGCAGCTCGAGCAGTTGCAGCGGGAAGACATGAAACGGCAGCCGCCAGCCGAACGCCTTCACATTCACCACCGCGATCAGGCACCACGCCACCAGCAGGCCGAGCGGCAGCGCCAGCAGCGCGGTGATCAGCGCCACCGACATGGTCTTGATGAGTTCGATGGCCGCCAGCTGCCGCCGCGTGATTCCGATCGCCCACAGCGGCGCCAGCTGCGGCAGCCGGGAATTGCCCAGCGTCAACAGGCTGGTCAGCAACGCGATGCCGGCGACGCCGAGCGTGAATGTGTTCAGCGCCGCCGTCACCGCAAAGGTCCGGTTGAAGATGCGTTTCGACTCGGCTTTCAGCGTCGCCTGATCGGCGAGGTTGCGGTCGTCCAGTCCGAATTTTTCCCGCATCGCCGATATCAGCGCCGGAATTTCGGCAGGCGCGACGCGCAAGCCGAACCGGGTCTGCGGCAGTGCTGGGAAACCGCCGGGTCAGCGCCGCGTAATTGACGGCAATCTGGCCTTTTGGGTTGCCGTAATCGGCATAGATGCCGACCACTTCGAGCGGCCAGTTTCCGCCTGGTGCACGGCACTTCGATCCGGTCGCCGATCCCGAGATTCAGGCGCCGCGCCAGTTGCTCGCTGATCAGGCCGGCATCGCCGGGACGAAGCCTGATCCCAGGCGTTGGCGGTCGATTGCAGCAACGGCCAGTGCTCGCGTGTAGGTGGCGTGATCGGGCAAGCCCGAGCACCTCGATCGGCGCGCCGGCCAGTTGCGTATCGGCGCGGCCGCCCGGCAGGATCGCCTGCACCTCGGGCGCTCGCGCAGCCACGCCTTGATCTCGGTCGCCTGCGCATCGCTGGCGGCGTTGACATAGACATCCGCCGCCAGCCGTCCGTCGAGCCAGCTGATAAAGGTCCGGCTGAAACTTTCGACCATGGTGCCGACGCCGACATTGACCGCGAGCGCCAGCAGCAGCGCCATCAACGCCAGCGACAATCCGGAAAGCTGCTGGCGGCTGTCGGCCCAGAACCAGACCGCGAGCGGGCGTCGCGCGCTGCGCTGGCCGAGCGACAGCACCAGCTCCAGGATCGCCGGCAGGCCGAGCGCCGCGCCGAGCAGCAACGCCGCGAGCACCGCAAACCCCGACAGCAGCGAATCGCCGAACCACAGCAAGCACCCGGCGGCAACGAACACCGCGAGCGCCAGCGCGCTCTGCAGGATCAGCCAGCGATGCTGCGCCTGTTGCCAGGCATAGGGTTGCGCGGCCGCCAGCACCGGAAGCCGGATCGCCTTGATCAGACTCGCGGCCGCCGCCACCAGCGCGCCGATCACGCTGATGGCGAGGCCGGCGATCCACCATTCGCGCTTCAGCGTCAGTTGCCCGGGAATTTGCGCGCCATAGAGTCCGCGCAAGGATGCCGCGACATCGGGCAGCAGCGAACGCCGCGATCAAATAGCCGCAGACCAGTCCGACCACGCCCGCGACCAGCGCCAGCGATACCAGTTCGATCACCAGCACCGTATTGAGCATGCGCGCCGACACGCCGCAGGCGCGCAAGGTCCGCAGCATCGGCAGCCGCTGCTCGAACGCCAGCCCGATCGCCGAATTGACGATGAACAGCCCGACGACGAACGACAGCAGGCCGAACGCGGTCAGGTTGAGATGAAAACTGTCGGTGAGGCGTTCGAGATCGCTCTCGGCATCCGGCTCGACCAGCCGCAAGTCGGTCGCCGGCGATGGTTTCGAGCGGCGCGCGCTTGCCCTTGGCTCTTGCCGATCAGCAGCCGGGAAACCTGATCCGGCATGTTCAGCAGTCGCTGGGCGATGCCGATATCGACCACCAGCACGCCCGGCACCAGTTGCGGCTGCACGCGCAACGGCGGCAGCACCAGGCCGCCGCTTGGCCTGCGGCGTCGCGCCTTCCGGCAGATTGAGGTCGCGAAGCATCTCCGGCGCGACCAGCATTTCGCCGGGCGGCGTGACGAACGACTGCAAGCCGGCCCGTCCGATCGCCGGCGCATTGCCGACCTCGGCGGGCAGCGTGACCGGCTCGATTCCGAGCAGCCGGAACGAACGCCCGCCGATCTGGATCGCGGCCTTCGAGCACCGGCGATACCGGCCAGCCGGCGCGGCGCAGATCGACAAACAGCTGCTTGCGGGAAGGTCGCGCCGTTGCGCGCGACCAGCATGGCGGTTCGCGCGCCGCCGAAGGTCGCGGCGGCGCGGTCGTAGCTCGTGCGCGCCTGCTGGTTCAGCGCCTGCACGCCGCTCCACAGCGCGGTCGCGGAAATCAATCCGATCAGCAACGTCGCGAGCTGCATCGGATGCCGCCGCCAATGGCTCAACAGCACCGCGAGGGTCCAGAGCGCGCGGCTCATGCGATCAGCCCGGCGCTGAGATGGACCTGGCGGTCGAGCGTGGCGGCGAGCCGCGCGCTGTGCGTCACCATCAGGAAGCCGCAGCCGGTTCGCGCCACGAGATCGCGCGTCAGCGCCAGCACCTCGTCGGCGGTCGCCTCGTCGAGATTGCCGGTGGGCTCGTCGGCGAGCAGCAGCAGCGGCTTGACCGCCAGCGCGCGGCCGATCGCGACGCGCTGCTGCTGGCCGCCGGACAATTGCTCGGGATAGCGATTGCAGCAAAGCGCCGAGCCCGAGCCGCTCCACCAGTTCGGCATGCCAGGCCGCATCGTGCCGGCCGGCAATGCGCGACTGGAAGGCGAGATTGTCCCCGACATTCAGGCTCGGGATCAGGTTGAATTGCTGAAACACCAGGCCGAGCCGGTCGCGCCGCAATGCCGCCCGGCCGGCGTCGGAAAGATCGGAGACGCTGATATCGTCGAGCCTGATCTCGCCGCCATCGGCGCGATCGAGCCCGGCGATCAGATGCAGCAGCGTGCTCTTGCCGCTGCCGGATTCGCCGGTCAGCGCGACGCGCTCGCCGGCCGCGACGTCAAGGTTGACCCCGCGCAGCACCTCGACCTGCTCGCCGGCCGAGCGATAGGTTTTGGTCAGGTTGCGAAACGCTCAGCACGATGTGATCGCCGGTTGCCATGCGAAGCGGCCGCGATGCCTCACTACGGCTTCTGATACTTCAGCACGAACTCGTCGACCGGGACTGCCGGACGGAATACCGCGGCATCGCGCGGATCTTCGGGATGACGCAGGAAATCGGCCTCGGCCACCAGCTTGAAACCGGCCGCCTCGATCTCCTGGCGCAGCGTGCTTTCCTCGATGCGGTGCAGCGTCTTTGCCACCGTGATGCCTTCGCCGGGTTTCGCCGAATGGTCGGCGATGACGAGAAAGCCGCCGGGCTTCAGCGCCGCGAACATCTTCTTGTTCATGACGGCGCGATCGACCGGCATGATAGGTCACGTCGTGATAGGCGAAGAAGAACGTGATCAGGTCGAGCCCGCTGACGTCCGGCGGGATCGGATCGTCGTAATTCCGGACCACATGCACGACGTTTTTCATGTCCGGCTTCTTGGCGCGAATATCGAACTGGTCCTTGACGCGCTCCATCACCTGCGCCGAATCCTGCGCGTAGACGGTGCCGCGCGGGCCGACCACGCGCGCCAGCAATTCCGTGCTGTAGCCGGCGCCAGCCCCCATATCGAGCACCTTCATTCCGGGCCTGACGCCGGTGAAGGCGAGCATTTTGGCGGGCTGCCGGCGCGATCGGTTTGCCGGTCGGCGTCGCTGCGGTCGGGCGAGGCGATGATGGCTTCGTAGTCCGGGGCTTTGGCGTCTTGCGCCACCGCGGCAATCGAACCCCATGCTGCAGACATCGCAAGGATGGCAACAACGCCAATGGCGTGCGCATGGCGATGGACAGACATGGTCATTTGGCAAAACCCCTTGGATTGGCGCGCAACATACCAAGGCCGGGCTGGGAGATCACGGTCTCAATCGCGTCGGCGACGCGATCGTGATGGACTGCGCGTTTGCCGGATTGTGCCGGCGCAGCGCAAAATGCCGCAGTTGCATTGCCGGTAACGCCGCGGGTAGCATTGGGTCAGAGCCGGTCAACAGGGCCGGCAGACGATTGACGGGGGAATGAAATCATGACCACGCAGCCGACGCTGAAAGGCGCCTGGAAGATCACGTTTCTCCTGTTTCTGTTCATGCTGGTCAATTTTGCCGACAAGATCGTGGTCGGCCTCGCCGGCGTGCCGATCATGACCGAACTGAAACTCGAGCCGGAGCAATTCGGCTTGCTCGGCTCCTCGTTCTTCCTGCTGTTTTCGATCTCGGCCATCATCGTCGGCTTCATCGTCAACCGGGTCGACACCCGCTGGGTGCTGCTCGCGATGGCGGTGGTATGGGCGCTGGCGCAATTTCCGATGGTCGGCACCGTCAGTTTCACCACGCTGCTGATCTGCCGCATCATCCTCGGCGCCGGCGAGGGCCCGGCGTTTTCGGTGGCGGCGCATGCGCTCTACAAATGGTTTCCCGACGAGAAGCGAACCCTGCCGACCGCCATCCTGTCGCAGGGCTCGGCGTTCGGCGTGATCCTCGCGGTGCCGGCGCTGAACTGGATCATCGTCAATCACAGCTGGCACTATGCGTTCGGCGCGCTCGGCGTGGTCGGCCTGATGTGGGTGGTGGCGTGGCTGGTGATGGGCAAGGAAGGGCCGCTGGTGCAGACCGTCGCGATGGCGGCGGCCGATCCGCGCGTTCCCTATTTTCAGCTTCTGACCTCGCGGACCTTTATCGGCTGCTGCGCGGCGACGTTCGGGGCCTATTGGGCGCTGTCGCTGGGTCTGACCTGGTTCACGCCCTTCATCATCAAGGGACTTGGTTTTTCGCAAAAGGATGCGGGGTGGATTTCGGTGCTGCCATGGGTGTTCGGCGCCGCCATCGTGCTGCTCACCGGGTGGATTTCGCAGGTGATGATGGCGCGCGGCATGACCACGCGCGGCGCGCGCGGCGTGCTCGGCTCGGTGCCCCTGATCGTCGGCGGCGTGATCCTGGCGATCCTGCCCTATGTCGACGGCGCCGGCTGGCAGATCGCGTTCCTGGTGGTTGGGGCCGGGCTTTGCGGATCGATCTATGTGGTCTGTCCGCCGATGCTCGGCGAGTTCACGCCGGTGTCGCAGCGCGGCGCCGTGATCGCGATCTATGGCGCGATCTACACGCTCGCCGGCATCATCGCGCCGACCGTGATGGGCAGCGTGATCCAGCGCGCGGCGGTGCCGCTCGACGGCTACATGACCGGCTTCACCATCAACGCCGTCGTCATGGTGGCGTCCGGGTTGCTCGGCCTGCTGCTGCTGTGGCCCAACACCGAACGCGCGCGGCTGCTGGCCCAGGCGGCGCAGCCGAAGTTTGCGTGAGCGCGACAATATCCGGGCCTGGTTCGAGACGCGCGGCGTTGCCGCGCTCCTCACCATGAGGCAGCCGAGCGCTGCGCTCATCGCTGAGGAGCCGCCATATGGCGTCTCGAACGGATGGCCGGCACGACTACCCCGCCGCTGCGCCGAACTGCCTGCATGCCCTGCGCGCCGCGCACCAGTCTGCCCGGCCGTGCGCCGGTGGCCTTGCCGCCGCGTTGCGTCACCACGCCGGAGACGATGGTGGCGTCATAGCCATCGACCTGCTGCAGCAGGCGGCGGCCGCCGACGGGAAGATCGTAATGCACCTTCGGCGGATGCAGATGCAGCCTGTCGTAGTCGATGACGTTGAGGTCGGCCTTGTAGCCGGCCGCGATGATGCCGCGATCGTAGAGCCCGACCGACAGTGCGGTCTTGCGCGACTGCGCCGCCACCACGAACGGGATCGACAGTTTTTCGCCGCGGCTGCGGTCGCGGGTCCAGTGCGTCAACAGATAGGTCGGGAAGCTGGCGTCGCAGATGATGCCGCAATGGGCGCCGCCGTCGGAGAGGCCCGGCACCGAATTCGGATCGGTCAGCATTTCGCGCGTGGCATCGAGATTGCCGTCGGCGTAATTCAGGAACGGCACATAGAGCATGCCGCGGCCCTCGTCCGTGAGCATGGCGTCATAGGCCAGTTCTTCCGGCCGCCGGCCCTGGCGGCGGGCCTGTGCGCCCAGCGTATTTTCCGGCGGCTGCTCATAATCGGGGGGATTGCCGAGCAGATACATCTTGTCGTAGTTCGGCCGGAAGAACAGCGGATCGTCGGTCGCGGTCGGCTCTTCGCTCAGGATCGCTGCGCGCACCTCGGGCTGATGCAGGCGCTTCAACCGCTCCGCCAGCGGCAGGTTGGCGATCGCCTTGTAGCTCGGCAGGGTCTGGAACGGGTTGCGCGACACTTCCAGCCCCAGCAGCAGGCCGACCGGGCGCGCCGCGATCTGCGCCGTGATCGACAGCCCGCGCGCGGAAGCCTCACTGATGGTGTCGAGCGTCTCGCGCCAGCGCCGCGGCGCCTTGTCGTTCTGGGTGATCGAGAATGAAACCGGGATTTTGGTGTTCTCGGCCACCCGCAGCATCATCGGCAGGTCTTCGTTGATGGTCGAGAGATCGAGCACGAACTGGAACACGCTGCGGCCGGTCTGGTGCATGGCGCCGGCGATCGCCGTCAACTCGTCCTCACCGGCCTTCAGCGTCGGCGTGTAATCGCCGGTCGAGGTGCGGTGATTGAGGGTGCGCGAGGTCGAGAATCCCAGCGCGCCGGCGCGAACGGCATCGCCGGCCAGTGCCGCCATCGCCTTGTTGTCTTCCGGCGTGGAAGGATCGCGGCGCGCGCCGCGCTCGCCCATCACATAGACGCGCAGGGCGGCGTGCGGCAGTTGCGCGCCGATGTCCATGTCGAACGAGCGCTTCGACAGCCAGTCCATGTAGTCGGGGAAACTCTCCCAGGCCCAGGGAATGCCGGCGCTCAGCACCGGCTCCGGAATATCCTCGACGCCTTCCATCAACTCGATCAGCCGGCGGTGGTCGGCCGGCCGGCACGGCGCGAAGCCGACGCCGCAATTGCCCATGATCGCGGTGGTGACGCCGTTCTGCGACGAGGGCGTGATGTCCTGGCTCCAGGTCACCTGGCCGTCGTAATGGGTGTGAACGTCGACAAAGCCCGGCGTCACCAGTTTGCCGCGGGCGTCGATCTCTTCCTTGCCTTTGGCTGCGACCTTGCCGACTTCGACAATGCGGCCGTCGCTGACAGCGACATCCGCCTCGAACAGTTCACCGCCAAGTCCGTCGGCGATCGTGCCGCCACGGATCACGAGATCTGGATTGCTGGCCATGGCGTTCCGTCCCTAGCTGATTTTGTTGCCCGCATCATGGTCGCCGATTCCCGTTGCAGTCAACTGCCCCGGATGCGGCTCAGGGCTGCATCAGCCTTGCGTCGGACTGTTCCCGACGCGCTTGCGGGGCGCGGTCGGTGACCAGCGCCAGCAACACCGTCAGCGACATGAACACGACGGCGGCGCCGAACACCCAATGCGGCATGTTCTGATCCATGATCCAGCCGTACAGCAACGGTGCGAAGATGCCGCTGAAGTTGAAGCCGGTGGAAACGATGCCGAACGCCCGGCCCTCGGCTCCCGGAGGCGCCGCATTGCGGACCAGCATGTCGCGCGATGGGGCGATCACGCCGCCGAGGAATCCGGCGATCGCCAGCGCTGCGGTCAGCAGCAGCGCCGGCAAGGTGGTGGTGGCAATCACCAGCATGATGACCGCATTGACCGCAAAACACGCGGCGGCGACCTGGCCGTGGCGCGTTGGTGCGGTCGGCAAGAAAGCCGCCTGCCAGCACGCCCATGGCGCCAAAGCCGAGAAACGCCGTCAGCGCCACATTGGCGGCCGAGAATGAGACGTCATAGCCGCTCATCAGCGCCACCAGGCCGAAATTGCCGATGCCGGCGTTGGACAGGCCAAGCAGCATGAAGAAGCCCGCCAGCATGATGATCGCGGGCGTGATGATGTTCTGCTTTGGCGCGTGCACGCCATCGACCTTGCGGTCCGCGGCGCTGGCGTCGGGAATGCCGACGATGAGCAGCAGCAGCGCCACCAGCACGCCCACCGCGCCGGCCGCGATCAGCGCGCCATGGCCGCCGACCGTGGCGACAAGTCCGGCCACGATCGCCGGCGCGACCGCGCCACCGAGGAAACCGGCAAAGGTGTGGATCGAGAATGCGCGGCCCATCCGCGATTCATCCATGTGCGCCGAAAGGATCGCGTAATCGGCCGGATGATAGACGCTGTTGGCGAGGCCGAGCAGCACCGCGCTGACAATCAGCGAGGGGTAGCTCAGATGCAGGCCGAGCATGATCAGGGCAAGGCCGCCGACGGTGAGACCGATCAGGAGCACCTTGCGGGCACCGACATGATCGGCGAGATAGCCGATCGGCGCCTGGGTCAGGCCGGATGTCACGGCGGAGACGGTGAGGGCGAAGCCGAGCTCGATGTAGCCGACGCCGAGTTGCTCCTTGAGGAACGGAAACAGCATCGGCAGCACGAATAAATGGAAATGGCTGACCCAATGGGCAGTCGAAATCGCGGCCAGCGTGCGCAGCGAGGTATCTGACTTCGCTTGTTGCGGTGCGGCTAGAACGTCGGCCATGTCTGATGCAAAACCCCGTGTCGATTGCGACGGCCCGGCAAGGCCTGTCGCGAAATTACCGGCTGCGGGTTATTTGTCCATGAATACGGCTGCATGGCAGCCTCCGCGCACGGGGGCCGTGGTGCAGCGGCTCGTCGCCATCTTGGCAAGGCAAGGCCGGCGCGGTGGCCGCTTTACAGCGGCTGGTCGTCGTCGCCGTAGCGATCGCGCTTCGGCGTGGCGAAGTCGCCATCCTCGAAGTCGTCCTCGACCGGCGCTGGCGGTGGCTTTTTTGCTTTGCCGTCGTCCTTCCCGGACTGCTGCTCCGAGATTTTCTTGGTCGGCTCAGATTTCTTGTCAGGTTTCTTGCCGGTTCCGCCCATATTATTCCCTTTGACCGGATGGATCGACGTCCGCGCCCCATTCCAGGCCAGCGCTTCGACCTCAATCTGACCGCCTTTGACGGGCATATTAGCGGCAATTGAGCAATCTTTCCTGCCTTTTTCCATCTTTCAGTGTAAAGGGAGGCCAACCAAATCCGGAGCACGCATGAAAAAGCCGAAGACCGAGACCGAAGAGCAGCAGCCGCGCAAGATCATCCGCGCCGACAAGGCGCCGACCGAGGGCTACTCGCTGGTGGTGGACGGCCACTTCAAGTCGCACCACGCCACCGTCGAGGCCGCCGAAGAGGCGGGCATGGCGCTGAAGAACCAGTATCAGATGCTGCAGGTGCAGGTTTACGATGCCGCGACCAAGACCCGGTCGATGATCGAATGGCCCGCGCCGGTCTAGAGCCATGTTCCGTTTCGATTAAATCGAAACGGGGCTCTAGATTCGTTATTTTGACGCGTTTTCTTGACGCGAACCGGCTCCACTTCGCTGGAAAACGCTATAGAGCTGGATCTAGGTCCGGCGGCCGCCGCTTTGCTGCCCCGCCAGCCAATCCGACAGCGCCGGGGCCTTTTCGCCTGACTTTTTCGGTTTCGCGCTCGCCTTCTTGACCGTCGCCGCAGGCGCGGGCTGGGCGGCCTCGCGGGCGAGCCGCAGGGCTTTCAGCTTCGCCATGTTGTCGGTCACGGCTTTCAGCGCGGCATCGCGCTCGGTCTTGCCGGACCTCGCGTCGTCGGCGACGCGCGAGGCCTTGTTGAAGCGCGCATCGGCGCGGTTTCGATCGTCCTTGCTCATCTAACTGGTCTTCTTTTTCTTTGGCTTGGCCTTGACGGTGGGTTCCGGCGGGTTGTCGCGCTCGGCGGCCTCTCTTGCCAGCCGGGCCGCGCGCAGCGTCGCCGTCCGTTTTCGGATCGCAATGTCCTCCGCCGCGATTTCGGCCATTGCCTTGATGCCTTCGGCATCCTGCGCCGCCCTGCGGTTCAGCCTGATTTCCTTCAGTTCGGCCGGCGTCTTCGGTTCTTCATCCATCTGTTATCCCTTGGAATTGACGGCGCGCATCATCGGTGCGGCGACCTCTGGGGTCATCCTACCATGCATCACACCGCGGAAGGGCAATTTTAGGCCGCATTTCGGGCCAAAAGCGCGGCTTTTCGTGCGAATTAGCTGACGTGGTGAAGATGCTAGCCCGTCACAACCGGCCCGCCGGCCTTCTTCCAGGCGTCGATGCCGCCGGCGATATGCGCGGTGTTGGCGAGGCCCGCTTCCTTGGCGGCGGCGACCGCCATCGCGGAGCGTTCGCCATAGGCGCAGAAGAACACGATGCGGCGTCCGGTCGCTGACGCCACTTCGCGCAACATGCCGCCGGGTTTCAGCGCTTCATCGATGCCGGGATAGGGCGCGTGCAGCGCGCCCGACAGCATGCCGTGCTTGGCGCGTTCGCTGTTTTCGCGGAGATCGACCAGCAGGATATCGGGCCGGCCGAGGCTGTCGATGGCATCGCGGGCCGAGAACGCGAGGCCTTGCTTCGCCAGATCGTCCTGATGCAGGCCGACATGCATATTGGCCGGCACCGCGACGTCCATCATCTTCGGGTTCGGCAGCTTCAAATTGGCCATCAGCTCGACATACTCATCGACTGAGCGCACCTGCAGCCGCGGATTGTATCGCTTCTCCTCGCCGATGGTGGAGACGGTGTCGCCTTTGTAATCATGGGCGGGAAACACCATGGTCTCGTCGGGCAATTTCAGCAGCCGGCCGAAAATCGATTCATATTGCGCCCGCGCGCTGCCGTTCTGGAAATCGGTGCGCCCGGTGCCGCGGATCAGCAGCGTATCGCCGGTGAAGACACGGTCGCCCATCAGATAGCTGTAGGAATCGTCGGTATGGCCGGGCGTGTACATCACGTCGAGGCTGATGCCCTCGATCATCACCTTGTCGCCGTCGGCCACCCGCATCGCCACCACGTCGGCCTTGCTCTGCTCGCCCATGATGGTGACGCAGTGGGTGCGGTCGCGCAGCTCGCCCAAACCGGTGACGTGATCGGCATGCAGATGGGTATCGACCGCCTTGACCAGCTTCAGGTCGAGCTCCCGGAGCAACTGGCAGTAGCGGTCGACCTTCTCCAGCACCGGATCGAGAATCAGCGCCTCGCCGCCGGCGCGGCTGGCCAACAGGTAGCTGTAGGTGCCTGAGACGCTGTCGAACAGCTGGCGAAAGATCATGATGGCTATCCGTCTAGAAGTCGATCTTGTCCTTGATGGCGTCGAGCCCGGCCTTGGCGCACTCGTCGTCCCGCTCGCCGCCGGGCGCGCCGGAGACGCCGATGCCGCCGAGCACGCTGCCGGCGGCTTCGATCATCAGGCCGCCGCCGATCATGGCGACATGCGGCAATTGGGCAAGGCCGGAGTCCAACTGGCCCGAACGAATGATCTTCGCCAACTGCTGGTGGCGGTGCGAAAACTCACAGAGGTATAGGCCTTTCGGATCGCGGTATCCGAGGTATGCGGGCCGGCAAAGCGATCCCGCAGCATCACTTGCGTCTGACCGAAACGGTCCACCACCGCGACCGCGATCTGATATCCGCTGTCGCGGCATTTCTTCATTGTCGCCTGCGCCGCCTCGAGTGCCACTTCCGGTGACAGCGATTTGTAGGTGACGGTCGCGTCATCCGCAGCGAAAGCGGGCGTAGTCAGCGCCAGTATGCAAGCGACGATTATGGCCAGGGTTCGCATTATCAATCCTCAGAGTTCGTCATTGCGAGGAGCCACCGGGTCGCGCGAATGCGCGCCCGATGACAGGCTCCGCGACGAAGCAATCCAGCTTTCTGTGTATCCAAGATGGATTGCTTCGCTTCGCTCGCAATGACGAGGTCAACTCTCATGGTCTCACCAACGTATAGCCGTTTTCGGTCAACGACAGAATTTGCCCGACGCCGACCTGAACCGGCGTTGCGGCCGCGATGAATTCCGGCCGCTTGCCGGTCTCGCGCTCGACGGTATCAACCGTATTGAGGCAGACATCGAACCGCACGCCTTGCGCGATCAGGCTCTCGACGCGTTTGCGGTTGTCGTTGTCGGGACGCAGCAGATCGATGCCGGGACCGAATGCCACCACCACGATGGCGACCTTGTCGGGATCGTAGAATTTCAGGAGATTGTTGGCGACGCTGAGCACGAGGCCCTGCTTGGCTGGCTCCTTGTCCGAGAGCTGCAGCACGATGCGGTGCTCGGCGAACGGCTTGTCCGGCAGCGGCGGCTGCTGGGCTCGGGCCGCCATCGAGATCAGGCTGGCATCGCGGCCACCAGCAATGCCGCGATCAAGCCGCGGACGATCGCGCGCCGATATCCATCAAAGTGCTTCATCCCTGTCCCGCGATGCCCGGATTGTCGTCGACGCCTTTCAAGGTGACGCCGGCGCCGCGGCGGTCCGGCATCTTTCCGGAGCGCAGATGCTTTGCCACGACATCCCATACCGGCATGCCCTGCTGTTCGTTGACCGAGGCCCAGCCGGCCACCTTGTAGGTCTTGACGGCTTCGAGCGGGCGGCCGTTGTCGAGCTTCAGTTCGGAAATCCGCCGGCCGACGCTCTCCGCGGGCGCGCAGGTGTAGGCCAGGCCGCCGACGCGGACCATGTCGCCGCCTTGCTGATAATAGGGATCGGCATTGAACAGATTATCGCAGACGTCTTCGAGCACGTCCTTGATCTGGGCGCCGGTCATGCTCAGCACGTAGGTTTCGGGATAGGTGATGGCGGTCTCGGTGAGCACGTCTTCCATGGTCACGGTCTGGCCCTGCAATATGCTGTTGCCCCAGCGAAAGCCCGGCGACAGCGCGATCTCGGTATCCAGTTCACTGCGCAGTGCGGCGCAGATCACTTGATCGACGGTGCCGCTGAAATTGCTGCGGCGGTAGAGCAGGCGATCCGCGGTCGCGACCTTCGCCGCATAGGCCGCGGCGTGGGGCTCGCGCATTTTTCCGATCAGCGCCTGCATCGCCGGATCCGGCTTCAGCAATTCCGAATAGACCGGCAGCAGCCGGTAGCGGACGTCGGCAACCTTGCCCTTGGCCAGTTCAAGATCGAGCACGCCCAAAAATTTTCCGCTGGAGCCGGCATTGGTGACGAGCGTAGTGCCGCCGGCATTGGTCACGGGAATCGGTTGCGGAACCGCGTCGTGGGTGTGGCCTCCGAGAATGACGTCGATGCCGCGCACGCGGCTGGCAAGCTTGAGGTCGACATCCATGCCGTTATGCGACAGCAGCACCACGGCATCGACCTTGTCGTCGCTGCGAAGCTTGTCGACCAGCTTCTGCAATTCGTCGTCGCGGATGCCGAAGGTCCAATCCGGGGTGAATTGCTTGGGGTGAGCGATCGGCACATAGGGAAAGGCCTGCCCGATCACGGCGACGCGATGGCCGCCGATTTCCTTGATGGTGGCCGGCTTGAACACGCGCCCCGAGGCCGGATCGAACGCCTTGGCGTCGTTGAACGCGGCTTCCTCGGTCAGAAATACGTTCTGCGCCAGGAACTCGCCCTTGAAGCGCGCGAGGTTGGCGCGCAGCGCCTTTTCGCCAAAGGTGAATTCCCAATGCCCGGTCATCGCCTCGATGCCGAGCAGATTGGCGGCCTCGACCATGTCGGCGCCCTGCATGGTGTTGGAAAGGCCGGTGCCTTGCCACAGGTCGCCGCCGTCGAGCAGCAGCGAACGGCCGGGTCCGACATCGCCGCGCAGCCGGTCGATCAGGGTCTTGAGATGGGCAAAGCCGCCAAGCCTGCCGAAGCGGGCGGCGGACTTTTCGAAATCGAGGCAGGTGAAGGCGTGGGCATCGGCGCTGTCAGGCCGGATGCCGAAGCGGTCGAGAAAGGCGCGGCCGACCAGATGCGGCGGCTTTCCGGCCATCGCGCCGATTCCCAGATTGACGCTGGGCTCGCGGAAATACACCGGCAGCAATTGCGCATGCGTATCCGTCATGTGCAGGATGCGCGCATTGCCGAAGCGTTCGAGATTGTAGATCGACTCGGCGCTGCGCGCGAGCCGCGGCAGCGCACCGGACAACGCGGCAGCGCCCGTGAGTTTCAGAAAATCGCGGCGGCGGACGGTCATGCGATGTCTCGGCGCCTCCAAGTAAAAGTCAGCGGATTTCCATGTCTTTCCAGAGCTTCTTCTCGCTGGTGGCCTGGAAGATCGAAGCCTTTGCCAATGCTTCGGCTTCGTTCGCCGATGCCACGGCCTTGTCGAAGTCGCCGGTCTCGGCGGCCTTCTTCGCAGCGTTGATGGTCGCGGCCGTCGTCGTCCATTGATTGCGCAAGGAGGCGGCCTGCTTGTTGGCGGCTTCCGCCGCGGCCAGTGCGGCCTTGTAATCGGCCTCGGTGGCGGCGAGGGCGGATGTCGCGCCTGCGATCAACAGCGCCGAGGCCAGCGAGAGAAGCGATGTCCTGATCATGTTCATGGCCGCGCTCCCGGACCGGAGATCGGCAGCCCGTTGCTGACATAGGACAGATAATACTCGACATTGCGATATTCGTCGTCCTGCGGCGTCAGCGGCACGCCACGGATCTGGCTGTTGCAGGTCACAAAACGCCGGCTGGTGGTGCCCATGCCGCTCCATTCGGAACGATAGATCGGCATCGCATTGACGATGCCGAGCGCGGGCGCCAGCACTTCGGCGCGAATCCGCTCGCCCGGGCTCTGCACGTGGCAGGTGGCGCAGGAGAAATTGAGCTGGCCGCGGCGGGTGTAGAAATATTCCTTGCCGTTCTCATAGGCGGCCAACGCGCGCGGATCGTCGGGGATCTTGATGTCGAACGGTTTTCCGCGCGAGGTGAACGCCATATAGGCGGTCAGCGCCGCCATCTCGTCCCTGACATAGGAGAACGGCGGCTCGCCATTGGCCTCGCGGCAGCGGTTCAGCGCGAGCTCGAGCGTGACGACCTTGCCTTCCTTGTCGTCGAAATAGGGATAGTTCTGCCGGATGCCGATGCCCTTGTTGGGGAAGCAGTCCTCGTAAGTCTTGCCGTTCTTGAACGGCTTGGTGAACATCTCCTTGCCCAGCTCCAGCGAGAACTCGTAGGGCGGAAACTGCTCCTTGTCCTGCCACTGCCGGTACAGGTCCTCATCCATCGAATAGGGACCGTTGACGAAATCCTCGAACTTCACCTTGGGGAATTTGTCGGCGAAGAATTTCTTGAACGCCTTGGCATCGGCCACCGGATCGATCTTGTCGGCGGCGACGGCGGGCGGCAGCAGTGCAAACGCCAGCGCGGCCAGTGCAAGGCCGGCGGAGGCGTAACGGATCGCAGATCTCAGGGTCATTTATCCGCTTTCCAGTGGTTACGAAATTTTCGCCGTGGTGGTGTCGGTGGCGCCCTTGTTGTCGACCCAGCTGACCTTCAGCTCGTCGCCCTTCTTGGCGCCCTTGAAGGCGAACTTGACATAGGGGTCTTTCGAGACGCCGCCGCCCCAGTCGGCGACGAACACGGGCTTGCCGCCGTGCTCGAACGTCAGCAGCTGGATGAAATGCGGCGGAATCACCTCGCCCTTGGCGTCCTTGATGAAGCCGGAATCCATCGGATGCTGGATCAGCGCCTGCACTTCGGTGGTTTCGCCTGACGAGGTGGCGCGCACGCGAATGGTCGATGCCATGATATTGTTCCCTTTGTCTCGTTAACCGCCGCAGCCGCCGACGGTGACTTTGACTTCCTTGGTGGCGCTGTAGAGCTTGCCGCCGGCTTCGACCACGACGATCACATTGCTGGTTCGCGCCATCTTGATGCGGTTGGCGATGGCAGGCATCGTTCCGGCCGGAATCTTGTACGACGCCACCAGCGCGTTCGGATTTTCGGCGACCAGGAATGCGATCGAGGTCACGTCCGCCAGCGTGGTGCTGACCGCGATCGGCACCACCGAGCCGTTCTCGGCGATCTCGGGCGCGTCGAGCTTGACCTTGTCCGACGCCTCGGCGGTCTTGCCATAGAGCGACTTGATGGCGTCGGCGTCGCTCTTCTGCTCGAACGCCTCTCTTGGATTGGCACGCATATGCGAACGAAATGCCGCCGAAGCCAATCAGCGCCACTGCGCCTGTGCCTTGCAGGATCAGGCGGCGCGAAAATCTGTTTTCAAGTGTCGTCATCAAAATCTCCTAAAAGGCTGCGCGCCATCATAGCGTCTGCAGGAAATCCACGATCGCGTTGATTTCCTTGTCGTTCAAAATGCGATTCCGTCCGAACGGAGGCATCACGGTCAGCGGATTGCGTTTGGTGGCATCATAGAGGATGGCGATCAGTTCGTTACGGTCGGGATATTTGGTTTTGATGTCCGACAGTTCCGGGCCGATGCTGCCGGGAAGAATGCCCCCCTTGATGGCGTGGCAGGTCAGGCAATTGCCCTTGCTACGGTCGAAAGCCAGCTTCTGGCCCTCGGCGGCGGATTGCGCGCGCGCCGGGCTGATGGACGCGGCGCCGATCAGCAACGCCAGCGCCAGCGCCGGGATAAAGGCAGGCTTGGTCGAACAATGGTTGGTCAAAGGCGCTTCCTGCCGTTTCTATTTAGCTTGCCATCACTTGGCATCACTTGGGTTGCATCGTGTCGAGCGGTCCGGTGGTGCGCGGCGTCAGGTTTCTGCCCTCCGCCGTGGACGTGATCTTGATGTCCTCAGGCCTGGCGCATGCGCTCATGCACGGCTTGGCCATGGTATCAGGTCTTGGATCGATCCAGATGAAACTGTCGCGGTTGGGCATTTTGACTTTCGGCAAACTGTCCCGGTCGGCGACGAATTCGTTGGGAACGATGTTGTTCAGGTTCAGAATATAGGCGGTCAAAGCATAAACGTCATCGCCTGACAATGAGTGCGGCGCCCCCATCGGCATGGCGCGGTTAATGTAGTCCCACAAGGTCGGCGCAAACGGCCAGTAGCTGCCGACCGTCAGTTCCGGCCGGTCGTCCCGCAGCGTGCCGGCGCCGCCGACCAGCTTGGGGAAACGGCCTTCGCCCTCGCCAAAAGTCCCGTGACAGGCGGCGCATTGCTCGGCGTAGACCTCCGCACCCTTGGTCACTGAGCCTGAGCCGGCGGGTAAGCCCGCACCATCGTCGCCGCGGACGTCGATATCCCACCCCGCGATCTGTTCCGGCGTGGCCCTGGCGCCATAGCCATAATATCCGGGCTCGGCGGCGCTGGCGCTCGCGGTGGCGAGGCTCGCGCCCGCGGCGAGGATCATGCCCGCCGCGAGCAGCCGGGAGCACCTAGCCGGTCTGGACATCGAACACGCTCCCGTCCGGCTTGACCTGCCAGGTCTGGATCGAATTGTTGTGATAGACCGAATTCGATCCGCGCTGTTTTCGAAGCTGCGCGATCGTCGGCTGCACAAAGCCGGTTTCATCGATGACGCGGGATTCCAGCAGCGCCGGCCCGCCGTCCCAGCGCCACGCAAACGTGAATTTGGTCAGCGCTTTCGACAGCACCGGCTCGTGCAGCCGCGCGCTCTGCCAATTGACGCCGCCGTCGGTGGAGACATCGACGCGCCGGATCTTGCCGTTGCCGGTCCACGCCAGGCCCCGGATTTCGTAGAGCCCGGGTCCGGCACAGCGGCTTTTCGGGGCAGGGGAAGGTGATGACGGATTTGGCGTCGATCAGCCAGGTGAAGCCGCGGCTGGTGCCGTCAGGCATCAGGTCGGTGTATTTCGAGGTCTCTTCACGCGAATACCACGGCTTCTCGCCGAGTTTTATTCTTCGCAGCCACTTGATGCTGACATTGCCTTCCCAGCCCGGCACCACCAGCCGCAGCGGATAGCCCTGTTCGGGCCGTAGCGCCTCGCCGTTCTGCGCATAGACCACGAGGCAATCGTCGAGGCATTTGTCGAGCGGCAGGCTGCGGTTCATGTGGGCGCCGTCGGCGCCCTCGACCATGGCCCAGCGCGCTTCCTTCTTGACGCCGACCTCGTCCAGCAGCGTCGCCAGCCGCACCCCGGTCCACTCCGCGCAGGAGATCATGCCATGGGTGAACTGCAGCGAGTTCAACTGCGCCGCGCGCCACTCCATGCCGCCATTGGCCGGGCATTCGATGAAATGGATCCGCGTCACCGACGGAAACCGCAAAATGTCCTTCATGGTGAGAAGCAGCGGCCGCTCGACCAGGCCATGGATCATCAGCCGATGCTGGTCCGGATCGACGTCCGGCCGTCCTGCATGATAGCGCTCGAAAAACAGCCCGTTCGGCGTGATGATGCCGTGCAGGTCCTGCAGCGGCGAAAAGCTGATCGAGGATTCGGTGCCGGCGGTGAGCCACGGCACGTTGCGCCTGATCACGCCGGCCTCGGTCTCGGCCGGGCGGCCATAGGGCCGATCCACCACCCCGGGCCCGATGGTTTGCGACCACGGCGCGTCGGCAGGCGGCGAAGCGGGCTGGGATTCGGCGCCGGCAGGTTTGCCGCCGAGCGCGAAACTGCCTGTCAGCGCCGCGCCCAGGCCGAGAACGGAACGCCGGGCCAGCGCCTTGCGCGTGCCCGCGAGCCTGGATAGCCCGGCCATGCTGCGCCAGAATTCGGGCCGCACGTTTTCCTCGCTTTGCGGTGTTGACCGCATGATTCATCGTTGCGCCAGCCATATCGGCATCGGCTAATTTAGTCAATGCTAAACAATAGAGAATGCGCTAGAGTGGCAATGCGCGGTATCCGCGCCGCCCATTTTGATTCGGACATCGAGCGATGACAGTTGCAACCACCACCAGCGCAACAGGCGCCAGAAGGAATGTGAGCGCCGCCGATGCGGCCGACCTGAAGAAGCTGGCAAAGCAGGCCGGCGAAGCCGCGCAACTCCTGAAACTGCTCGCCAACGAAAAACGTTTGCTGATTCTCTGTTTTCTGGCGGTGCGTGGCGAGATGACGGTGGGTGAAATCGTCGACGTGGTGAAATTGAGCCAGTCGGCGCTGTCGCAGCATCTGGCGCGGCTGCGCGCCGATGGCCTGGTGGCATTCCGGCGGACGTCGCAGACCCTGCATTACCGCGTTGCTGACAAGCGCGCGCTGCAGGTGCTCGGGGTGCTCAAGCAGATCTATTGTGGCGATCTGAAATGAGCATTTGGTATGGCTGAGTATGTGGTGGAATTCGGCAGGGATGGCCGGCCGGTCGAGCCCGACGGCCGTCTCGACGCGCCGGCGTTTCACCGCAACCATCAGGCGATCCGCGAGCGTGCTGCTGCGCTATCTCGCCGAAAAATCCGGCGATGTGGTCGAGGCCGGCAGCGGCACCGGCCAGCACGCGGTCGATCTCGCCCGCCATCTTCCTGACATCACCTGGTGGCCGAGCGATCTCAACGCGCAGCATCTGAAAAGCATTTTGGCGTGGCGGGCGTATTCGGGATTGGAAAACATCCGCACCGCCGTTGCGGATCGATTTGTCGGATTCGGATTGGTGCCCCGAGATGCATGATGGCAGCGGCCCGCCAGACTTGCTGGCGGTGTTCTGCGCCAATGTGATCCACATCGCGCCGTGGCGCGTGGCCGAGGGCCTGTTCGCGGGCGCCGCGCGTTACTTGCGCGCCGACGGTCACCTGTTCCTCTACGGGCCGTTCAAGCGCGACGGCAAGCACACCGCGCTCAGCAATGCCGTGTTCGACACCAGCCTGCGCGAGCGCGACCCCGAATGGGGCGTGCGCGATATCGCCGATGTCGAGCAACTCGCGAGCGGTGCCAGCCTCGCGCTGGTCGAAATCGCCGAGATGCCGGCGAACAATTTGATTCTGGTGTTTAGGCGTCCATAAGAAACCGTCATTGCGAGGAGCACTTGCGACGAAGCAATCCAGCTTCCTTTGCAGCAAGCTGGATTGCTTCGCGGAGCCTGTCATCGGGCGCGCGTTCGCGCGACCCGTTCGCTCGCAATGACGAGCGCGAAACGCAATGCAGTCCCTCACCAACGTGCATCGCTTGCATAGCGCGCGCCCGTTTGCGTCGGTTGCTTGCGCGAATACCGGCCGCCATAGTGCCGGGAATCAATGAGGCGCGCTCTCGCAGCGGCCGCATTCGGGCGGAAACACCAGCATGATCGACGTGACCGCAGCCGCCGAAATCTCCAACGACGCCCGCGCGCGCTCCAATGTGCTGCGGCTGGCGGCGGCGCAGGCGCTGACCGGCGCCAATTCGGCGGTGATCTTCGCCACCGGCTCGATCATCGGCGCGACGCTGGCGCCGGATATCTCGCTCGCGACCGTGCCGCTGTCGATGTATGTGGTGGGTATCGCGGCCGGCACCTTGCCGACCGGCGCGATCTCGCGCGCCTATGGCCGCCGCGTCGCCTTCATCATCGGCACCGGTTGCGGCGTGCTCACCGGCCTGCTCGGGGCCTACGCGATCCTGCGCGGTTCGTTCGTGCTGTTTTGTCTGGCGACGTTTCTCGGCGGCCTCTACGGCGCGGTTTCGCAATCCTATCGTTTCGCCGCCGCCGATGGCGCCAGTGTTGCGTATCGGCCGAAGGCGGTGTCGTGGGTGATGGCGGGCGGGGTGTTCGCCGGCGTGCTCGGTCCGCAGCTCGTGCAGTGGACCATGGATATCTGGCCGCCTTATCTGTTCGCGTTCTCCTTCCTGATGCAGGCCGTGGTCGCGCTGGTGGCGATGGCGGTGCTGTCGACCGTCGATGCACCGAAACCGGCGCCGGCGGATATGCATGGCGGCCGGCCGTTGCTCGAGATCGTGCGGCAGCCGCGGTTCATCGCCGCCGCGCTTTGCGGCATCATCGCCTATCCCATGATGAATCTGGTGATGACTTCGGCGCCGCTGGCGATGAAGATGTGCGGGCTTACCGTCAGCGATTCCAATTTCGGCATCCAGTGGCACATCGTGGCGATGTACGGGCCGAGCTTCTTTACCGGCACGTTGATTGCGCGCTTCGGGGCGCCTCGCATTGTCGCCATCGGCCTGTCGCTCGAAGCCGTCGGCGCCATGATCGGGCTCTCCGGCATCACCGCGCTGCATTTCTGGGCCTGTCTGATCGTGCTCGGGGTAGGCTGGAATTTCGCCTTCGTCGGCGCCTCCGCGCTGGTGCTGGAAACCCACCGGCCGCAGGAGCGCAACAAAGTGCAGGCGTTCAACGATTTCCTGGTATTCGGGACCATGGCGGTGGGATCGTTCGCGTCCGGTCAGCTGCTGGCGAATTACGGCTGGTCGGCGGTCAACATGGTGGTGTTTCCGCCGGTGTTGCTGGGGCTCGCGGTGCTGGCGGCGGTCTCATTCGCCAGGCGCCGCGCGGCAAACCAGCCGATCCCGGAAATTCCGGATCCGAGAATGCTGTCTGATTGAATGAGGAGGTTTCATGCCGTCGCGAGCCCGTCTCGATGAATTCATCGCCGTCGTCGAAGGCGGCGATCATGCCGGCGCCATCGAGCGCTATTACACCGAGGATTCCAGCATGCAGGAGAACGCCGCACGCCCCGCGCGTCGGCCGCGACCTGCTGGTCGCCCATGAGCGCGGCGTGCTGGCGCGGATGACCAACGTCTATTCCAAGGCGATCTCCAGCGTGGTCGAAGGCGACAATGTCGCGATCCACTGGATTTTCGAGCTGACCGACAAGACCGGCAAGGTGCACCGCATCGACGAAGTCGCGATGCAGGAGTGGCGCGGCGACAAGATTTTCCGCGAGCGGTTCTTCTATGATCCGACCAAGCCGAAGACGGCGTGACAGCTGCTGACAGTTCGGTGGCGGTCGAAGCTTTTTTCTCGTCGGTCTGTTAGTGGTTGCGGTTCGAGTTCGTCATGCCCGGGCTTGACCCGGGCATCCACGTCTTTCTTTCTTAAGCGTCAAGGCGTGGATGGCCGGGTCAAGCCCGGCCATGACGGACTTGGAGGCAGAGCAGGCGGCATTGAACGATCCCAAC
This sequence comes from uncultured Alphaproteobacteria bacterium, assembly GCA_963742695.1. Taxonomy (GTDB): domain Bacteria; phylum Pseudomonadota; class Alphaproteobacteria; order Rhizobiales; family Xanthobacteraceae; genus Bradyrhizobium. Next base: position 416,341 of record CAVUNF010000037.1, on the reverse strand, counting down.
CAAACCTCCATCGACGAAACCTCCGCCCGTTACGAAGGCTGGCGCATCGTCGTGGTCTGCTTCTGGCTGGCGACGTTCGGCTGGGGACTGGGCTTCTACGGCCAGAGCGTCTATGTCGCCGAGCTGCATCGCCTGCATGGCTGGCCGGCGTCGCTGATCTCGGGCGCCACCACCTTCTTCTATTTGTTCGGCGCGTTGCTGGTCGCCTTTGTCAGCGAGGCGATCCGCGCCTTCGGCCCGCGCAACTGCCTGCTGGCCGGCGTGTTTGCGCTGGCTGCGGCCGGCGTGTTGATCGGGCAGGCCACCGAGCCGTGGCAACTCTACGCCGCCAACGGCGTGCTGGCATTCGGCTGGGCCGGCACCAGTCTTGCGATCATCACCAACACGCTCGGGCTCTGGTTCGACAAGAAGCGCGGCATGGCGATCAGCCTGGCGCTGAACGGCGCCAGCTTTGGCGGCATTGCCGGCGTTCCCGTGATGGTCGCTGCGATCGCGGCGTTTGGCTTTCCCGGCGCCATGATCGCCATTGCGATCGCCACCATCGTGTTGATGGTGCCCGTCATTCTGATTTTTGTCGGGCAGCCGCCGCTGCATCCCAGCGCCGCCGTCGCAACCATGCCGGCCGATGCGCCGTCGGCGACGCGGATCCGGGCACAGGCATTTCGCAACCTCGGCTTCCTCTCGGTCTCGATCGCCTTCGCGCTGGTGCTGTTCGCGCAGGTCGGATTCATCGTCCATTTGATCTCGTTCCTGGATTCGGTGGTGGGCCGGGAACGCGCCGCCTTCGCGGTCGCGCTGATGACGGCGATGGCGGTAGTCGGCCGCGTGCTGTTTTCCTTCGTGATCGACCGGCTCAACCAGCGGCTGGCCTCGGCGATTTCATTCGTCAGCCAGGCCGTGGCGCTTGCCGTCATCATCAACCTGCAGAACGATGTTGCGCTGCTTGCGGCCTGCGCGCTGTTCGGGTTTTCGGTCGGCAATCTGATCACGTTGCCGGCGCTGATCGTGCAGCGCGAGTTCGATCCGCGCTCGTTCGGCGTGCTGATCAGCCTGATCACGGCGACCAACCAGGTCACCTACGCCTTCGGCCCGGGCGTGTTGGGGTTCTTGCGCGATGCGACGGGAAGCTATGCCGTCCCGTTCTATGTCTGCATCGCGCTGGAGCTGATCGCGGCTGTCATGATCATGATCAGGGGGCGGACTGGAAAGACCTCATCCTGAGGAGCGCGCACTTGCGCGCGTCTCGAAGGATGGCTGCGAGTCCGTGCGTTGCCTCCATCCTTCGAGACGCCGCTTCGCGGCTCCTCAGGATGAGGGTGTCACCACCTCCCGCTGCCGCAGCAAATCCTCGAGATCGAGCCGCTTGGTGAACATCGCCAGCGATCCGTCCGGCTGGCGTGGCCATTCCGCCTCGGGGCGGTCGCGATACAGCTCGACGCCGTTTTCGTCGGGATCGCGCAAGTAAAGCGCCTCGCTGACGCCGTGGTCGCTGGCGCCGTCGAGCGCAATGCCGGCCTGCATCACGCGATACAAGCGCATCGGCCAGCGCAGCGCGGGTGGGATAAAGGATCGCGGTGTGAAACAGGCCGGTGGTGCCCGGCGGCGGCGGGTGGCCGCCTTTGCTTTCCCAGGTGTTGAGGCCGATGTGGTGGTGATAGCCGCCCGCCGATATGAAGGCAGCACCCGAGCCCATGCGTTGCGTCAGCTCAAACCCCAGCACGCCGCAATAGAATCCGAGCGCGCGATCGAGATCGGCGACCTTCAGGTGAACATGCCCGATGCGGGTGCCGGCGATGATGGGTGTGGGAGTGTCGGGCATGGGTGGTCTCTTTCTTCACCTCGCCCCGGGGAGAGGTCGGCGCGCGGCGAAGCTGCGAGCCGGGTGAGGGGGTACTGCCCTATCTAAGGCGACAAGCCTTCAGAAAAAAGAGCCCCTCACCCCAACCCTCTAAGAGCGAGCTTCGCTCGTCTCGCCCCGCGAAGAACGGGGAGAGGGAGAGGCAAGCGCTCACACCAACTCCGAAACCTCGCCCGCCGGCAATTCGAACTCAAACGTGTTCAGCGTCATCGATACCATCGTGTAATAGCCGCACAGCCCGATGATCTCGACGATGCCGCGCTCGGTCAGCACGTTGACGGCTTCGTCGTACAGCGTTTTGGAAACGCCGTGGCCTTCATGCAGCGATTTGGCGACGTCGTAGATCACCCGGCCCTTGGGATCGTCGAATTCAGGCGTGCGGCGATCCCGGATGGCGTCGATGATTTTGGGATCCATGCCGCCGGCGAGCGCGAGCCGCTTGTGGGCATACCATTCGTAATGCGAGGTCCAGTGACGTGCGGTGACCAGGATCGCGATTTCCGAAAGTTTGGCCGGAAACGAGGTGTTGTAGCGCATCACCTCGCCGAGGCGCGTGGCATGCATGGCCATCTCGGGACTGTTGAGCCAGGCCATCATCGGCGCGGGCGGCTTGCCGCGCTTGCCGGCGATCGACTCGTCATAGGTCTGTTTCTGGTCCGCGCTCATTTCGCTAGGCGAAAGCAACTTCAGGCGCATCTCGGTTTCCTCTTGTTTTTCAATCGCTACGGCATTGCGAATACACCCGATCGGGCACCATGACCACATCCGTCGCGGCATAGGCCTGCGCCAGAGACATGTTGAATTCCGCGATGCGACGGCTAAGGTCGATCCAACATCGCAAACTGGAAACGCCGATATGTCCGATCTGGAAAAATTTCGCAGTGAAACCCGCGCCTGGCTGCAAGCCAATTGTCCGCCTGAAATGCGCAAGCCGATGACCTCTGAAGGAGATACCTTCTGGGGTGGCCGCAACACCAAGTTTTCATCCGAGCCGCAGCGCGTCTGGTTCGAGCGGATGCGCGACAAGGGTTGGACCGTGCCGGATTGGCCGACGCAATATGGCGGCGGCGGGCTGGATGGCGGCGAGCACAAGGTGCTGCGCGAGGAGATGGCGGCGATCGGCGCGCGTTCGCCGCTGTCGAGCTTCGGCATCTGGATGCTGGGGCCGGCATTGTTGAAATACGGCAGCGAGGCGCAGAAGCAAGAGCATCTGCCTGACATCGCCGCCGGCCTGATCAGATGGTGCCAGGGCTATTCCGAGCCGAACGCCGGATCGGACCTCGCCTCATTGCAGACCCGCGCGGAAAGCGATGGCGACGATTACATCATCAATGGCCAGAAGATCTGGACCTCCTATGCCAACTATGCCGACTGGATCTTCTGCCTGGTCCGCACCGATGGCGCTGCCAAGAAGCATGACGGCATCAGCTTTATCCTGTTCGACATGGCCTCGAAGGGCGTATCGACAAAGCCGATCCTGTTGATCTCCGGCTACTCGCCGTTCTGCGAGACCTTTTTCGACAATGTGCGGGTGCCGAAGTCGCACGTGGTCGGCACCGTCAACCGCGGCTGGGATGTCGCAAAATATCTGCTGCAGCACGAGCGGGCGATGATTTCCGGCGTCGGCGAGCGTGGCGTCAGCCGTCCGCTCGGACAGGTCGCCGCGGATTCGATCGGCAGTGACGAGCAGGGCCGGCTGGAAGATCCGATGCTGCGCGGACAAATCGCCACCTTCGAGATCGATGAGGCGGCGCTCTCCGCCGCCGCCGAACGCGCGGTCGATCTGGCCAAGGCAGGCCAGGCGCATCCGGCGTTTTCCTCGGCGATGAAATATTACGGCACCGAGCTCAACAAGCGCCGCCACGAGATCCTGATGTCGGCCGGCGGCGTCGACGCGCTGGAATGGGAAAGCGAGCGCTCGCGAGGCGGCGCACGGCCGCGGGGCTGGCTGCGCACCAAGGCCAACTCGATCGAGGGCGGCACATCAGAGGTGATGCTCGGCATCGTGGCGAAGCGGATTCTGGATTTGCCGGGGGCTTAAAACTCTTCCGTCATTCCGGGGCGCGTCGAAGACGCGAACCCGGAATCTCGAGATTCCGGGTTCATGCTTCGCATGCCCCGGAATGACAATTGTAGAAGCATCGAACCCCGGAACCCTCTCCATGGCCCTCGTCCTCACCGAAGAACAATCGATGCTGCGCGACAGCGCGCGCGGACTGATCAGCGACAAGGCGCCGGTGTCGCATCTGCGGCAGTTGCGCGACGCCAAGGATGCGACCGGATTTTCCCGCGATCTCTGGAAGACCTTTGCCGAGATGGGATTTTCCGGCCTGCTGGTGCCGGAAAATTTCGGCGGCAGCGGGCTCGGCTGTGTCGAAGCCGGCATCGTGATGGAGGAAATCGGCCGCACCTTGATGCCGTCGCCGTTCTTCGCGACCAGCGTGCTGGCCGCCTCGGCGCTGTCGCGCGGCGGCAGCGAGGCGCAAAAATCCCAATATCTGCCCAAAATATCCGATGGCTCGCTGCTGGCGGCGCTCGCGGTCGACGAAGGCGCGAAACATCGCCCGCTGATGACAAAACTCAAGGCGGTGCGTTCCGGCAACGGATTCAAGCTCAGCGGCGACAAGGCGTTCGTGGTCGACGGCCACACCGCTGACCTGCTGATCGTGGCGGCCCGCAGCGCCGGGGCCGCCGGCGAGCGCGACGGGCTGACGCTGTTCCTGGTCGATCCCAAGGCAAAGGGCATCGCGACCGAGCGCACTGCGATGGTCGATTCGCACAACGCCGCCAGAATCACCTTCGACAATGTCGAGGTTAACGCCGACGGCGTGCTCGGCGAAGTCGATCAGGGTTTTGCGCTGCTGGACGGCGTGCTCAACATCGGCCGCGGTGTCGTCGCCTCGGAAATGGTCGGCCTCAGCGAGGAAGTGTTCGGCCGCACCGTCAGCTATCTCAAGGAGCGCAAGCAGTTCGGAAAACTGATCGGCGAATTCCAGGCGCTGCAGCACCGCGCCGCCGAGCTTTACATCGATATCGAGATCACCCGTGCGGCGGTGCTGAAAGCGCTGCAAACGCTGGATGGCGATTTCGACAGAGCGGGTGCCGCAGTCGCCGTAGCCAAAGCGCGCGCCGGATCCACCGCGACGCTGGCGGTGCAGGAAGGCGTGCAGATGCACGGCGGCATGGGCATGACCGACCAGTTCGACATCGGCTTCTTCATGAAGCGCGCCCGGGTCTGCCAGGAACTGTTCGGCGACAGCAATTTCCACGCCGATCAGCTGGCGCGGATGAAGAGTTATTGAAGCGGCGCACGCCGCCAAGGGTGTCATCACCCGGCTCGACCGGGTGACCCAGTAATCACAGGCGGCAGTGTTTACTGGATCGCCCGGTCAAGCCGAGCGACGACAGCATCAACTGAGTCGCGTCGTGCCGTCACCGGATCGGCGGTGCGTACTGAATTCCGCCGGCGCTCCAGAGCTGGTTCAGGCCGCGTGGGATCTTCAGCTTGGATTCGGCGCCGACATTGCGCTCGTAGATCTCGCCGTAATTGCCGACGTGCCGGATGATGCGTGCGGCCCAATCCTTGGTGAGGCCGAGCTGTTCGCCGTAGGCGCCTTCGGTGCCGACCAGCCGCATCACGTCGGGCTTCTTCGACTTCAGCGCCTCGTCGATGTTCTTCGAGGTGACGCCGAGTTCTTCGGCGTTGATCATCGCGTACAGCGTCCACTTCACGATCATCATCCAGTCATCGTCGCGCTGCCGCACCACCGGCGCCAACGGATCCTTGGAAATGACGTCGGGCAGGATGACGTGGTCGCCGGGTTTGGCGCGGTTGAGCCGCAGCGCATAAAGCTGCGAGACGTCGGCGGTGAAGGTGTCGCACTGGCCGGCATCATAGGCTTTGACGACCTCGTCCAGCTTGGCGAATTTCATCTCCGTGTATTTCATGTTGTTGGCGCGGAAATAGTCGACGAGGTTGAGTTGCGTCGTGGTTTCCGCCTGCACGCAGACCTTGCTGCCGTCGAGCTCCAGCGCGGAATCGATCTTGCGCGACGCCGGCAGCATGAAGCCCTGGCCGTCATAAAAGGCGACCGCCGGGAAATACAGTTCATAGGAAGTCTCGCGGTCCATGCTCCATGTCGAGTTGCGCGACAGGATGTCGACCTTGCGGCTCTGCAACTCCTTGAAGCGCTCGTTGGCGTCGAGCGGAATGAATTTGATCTTTTTCGGATCGTTGAAGATCGCCGCCGCCACCGCGCGGCAGAAATCGACGTCGAAGCCGGTCCAGTTGCCCTTGTCGTCGGGAATCGAGAAGCCGGGCAGGCCGGCATTGACGCCGCACAGCACCTCGCCGCGCCGCTCCGTTCGCTTCAGCGTCTTGGTGTCATAGCGTTCGTAAGTGATAGCCGCAGCCGCGATCGCGATTGCGACCGCCAGCCCAATCAGGAGGCCGCCTCGGAATGTGCGAAACATTTTTTTCTCACCAATGTCAGGGAAATGGATCGGCCGCGAGAAACGACGTCGCGGTTACAGTTCGGGCTTCTGCCGGATGATCACCTTGGTGCCGACCGGAACACGCTCATAGAGATCGGCGACGTCGGCATTGACCAGCCGGAAGCAGCCGGAGGAGACGGCGGTGCCGATGGTGTCGGGCCGGTTGGTGCCGTGGATGCGGTAGACCGTGGTGCCGAGATACATCGCGCGGGCGCCGAGCGGGTTACCCGGGCCTCCGGCCATGAAGCGCGGCAGATACGGCTGGCGCACGATCATCTCCGGCGGCGGCGTCCAGTCCGGCCACTCCGCCTTGCGCGTGATATTGACGAGCCCCTGCCAGGTGAAACCCTCGCGGCCGACGCCGATGCCGTAGCGCAGCGCGCGGCCGCCGCCCTGGATCAGATAGAGATGACGCTCGGCCGTGACCACAATGATGGTGCCCGGCGGCTCGCTGGTGCGGTAGAGCACCGCCGTCTTCTTGAACTGCGGATCAAGTTGGACGTTGTCATCGGCGAGCAGCCCCGGCTGGTCGCCTACATCGGGCTGCCGCATTTGCGCGTCGCTCTGCGAGGCGGAGAGGATCAGTCCGACTGAGGCTGCCATCATCCAGATCAGGTGCCGAAATTTCGTCATGCAGAGCTCTCCCGGGTGGCGCTTTCGCCAAATCATGGAACCATCAAATCTCAGTGGCTTCTTGATGGCAAGTTTTGGACGGATGAATCCGATAGGTGATTGAAGTTCTTCTAATTTTGTCTGGCGTATCGTGCAATTCGTTCAAAATGCCTCATTTCGGCGCGATCCAGAGCCGCAGGCCGTAGGACAGCAGCAGCACGGTGCCGACGCCGCCGAGCCAAAGTGCTGCGAACCACAGCAGGCGCTGCGTCAAGGGACGCGGATTTGGCTCCGGCCGCGTCAATGATAGCCGCTTTCCGGCCCGACCTTGCCGCGGAACACCCAATAGGCCCAGGCGGTATAGCCGAGAATCAGCGGGATCAGCACCGCGACGCCGAACAGCATGAAGACCAGGCTGTTCTCGGGGGCTGCCGCCTGCCAGATGGTGATGCTCTGCGGCACGATATAGGGCCACATGCTGATGCCGAGGCCGGCATAGGACAGCGCGAACAGCGCCAGCGTCAGCGGGAATGGCTGGCGGTCCCGCTTGTTGGCGAGACTGCGCAGCAGCAGCACGGTCACGCCGGCAACCGCAACCGGCACCGGCGCGGTCAGCACAATGTTGGGCCAGGTGAACCAGCGCTGCGCGTAGCCGATGCTGAGAAACGGCGTGGCGATGCTGACCGCGGCGATGGCGCCGAGCATCGCGAACAACAGGAACCAGCTCATATGATAGGCCCGGTCGCGGAGTTCGCCCTCGGTCTTCAGCACCAGCCAGGTCGCGCCGAGCAGGGCATAGCCGACGACGATGGCAGCACCCGTCAGCAGCGTGAACGGCGTCAGCCAGTCCCACCAGCCGCCGGCGTACTGCCGCCCCTCGACATGCACGCCCTGCAGGATCGCGCCAAGTGCGATGCCCTGCGCCAGCGCCGCCAGCAGCGATCCGCCGGCAAACGCGACATCCCAGCGGTTGCGCTCGCTCTGGGTCTTCCAGCGAAACTCGAAGGCGACGCCGCGAAAGATCAGGCCGACCAGCATCGCGATGATGGGCGTGTACAGCGCCGGCATCAGCACCGCATAGGCCAGCGGAAACGCCGCCATCAAGCCGCCGCCGCCGAGCACCAGCCAGGTCTCGTTGCCGTCCCACACCGGCGCGACGCTGTTCATGATGACGTCGCGGTCGGCTTTTTTCGGAAACAGCGGAAACAGCAGGCCGAGGCCGAGATCGAAGCCGTCCATCACCACGTAGAGAAACACCGCGAAGGCGATGATGAAGGCCCAGACGGTGGCGATGTCGATGCTGGCGGTCATCAGGTGCGCCCCTGTGCTGGCGTGATGCCGGCGGCGCGGGCCGGCGTATCGCCGCGCGGTCCCTGTTCGCCGGCATGCGGCGGTGCCGCCATCATGCGCAGAATGTAGATCACGCCGACCGAGAACACCGCGAAATAGACGATGATGAAGGCGATCAGCGACGACGCCACCGCGGGCGCCGCCAAAGGCGAGGCCGAATCCACCGTGCGCAGCAGCCCGTAGACGGTGAAGGGCTGCCGCCCGGTCTCGGTGGTGACCCAGCCCGCCAGCACGGCGATAAATCCGGCCGGGCCCATTGCCATCGCCGCCATGTGCAACAGCCGCAATTCGTACAGCGTGCCGCGCCAGCGCGCCCACAGGCTGAACAGACCCAGTCCCACCATCAGCAAGCCCATTCCGACCATGATCCGGAACGACCAGAAGGTGATCGGCACCGGCGGCCAGTCTTTTCGCGGCACGCTGTCCAATCCCTTCAAGGGCGCGTCGAGCGAATGTTTCAGAACCAGCGAACCCGCCTTGGGAATCTCGATCGAATATCTCATTTTGCCCGCGGCCTGGTCCGGCCATCCGAACAGGATCAGCGGCGCGCCGTGGGGGTGGCTCTCGAAATGGCCTTCCATCGCCATGATCTTTATTGGTTGGTGCTCGAGCGTATTGAGGCCGTGCTGGTCGCCGGCGAAGATCTGGAGCGGTGCCACCAGCGTCGCCATCCACATCGCCATCGAGAACATCACGCGGGGACCGGCAAGGCGTGAATCGCGCAGCAGATGGAAGGCGCCGACCGCGCCGACCACCAGCGCCGTGGTGAGGTAGGCCGCCAGCACCATGTGCACCAGCCGATAGGGAAACGACGGATTGAAGATCACCTTGAACCAGTCGACGGCGATGAATTGCCCGTCGGCATTGATGGCGTAGCCGGCCGGGGTCTGCATCCAGGAATTGGCCGACAGAATCCAGAACGCCGAGATCAAGGTGCCGATCGCGACCATCAGGGTGGCGAGGAAATGCAGCCGGTGGCCGACGCGCTCGAGCCCGAACAGCATCACGCCGAGAAAGCCCGCCTCCAGGAAGAACGCGGTCAGGACCTCATAGGCCATCAGCGGACCGATCACGGGACCGGTCTTGTCGGAGAAGGCCGACCAGTTGGTGCCGAACTGGTAGGACATCACGATGCCCGAGACCACGCCCATGCCGAACGCCATCGCGAAGATCTTCAGCCAGTAATTGAACAGGTTGATGAAGACGTCGCGCCCGGTCCACAGCCAGAGCGCCTCCAGCACCGCGAGATAGCTGGCAAGGCCGATCGAGAAGGCGGGAAACACGATGTGAAACGACATCGTGAATGCGAACTGCGCCCGGGCCAATACCACGGCATCCCAGCCCTCGAACATCGCGGCCATCCGTCGTCGTTACTGCGACGGGGAGCCTATCATGCCGGATTTCTCGATGGTACCTGCGAAGTTCGCCGGGCTGAGCCTCGGTTTTGATTGGATCGGTCGACGCGACTTCTTGAGAAAGCGCTTTGCTCAGCTATTGGCGTTGAGCAGCCGGGCGATGGTGCGGTCGATTTGCTCGTACTGGCCTTCGCCGTCATGCTGGAACACGATTTTTCCGGTTTGATCGACGATGTATTGCGCCGGCCAATACTGGTTGCGATAGGCGTTCCAGGTTTGCGAGTCGTTGTCCTGCGCCACCGGATAGGTGATGCCGTGACGCTTCAACGCGGCCTGCACGTTCGAGGCCGATCGCTCGAACGGGAATTCAGGCGTGTGGATGCCGACGATGACCAGGCCGCGGTCCCTGTATTTGGCGTAGAGCGCGGTGACGTGGGGCAGCGTGTTGACGCAGTTGACGCAGCCGTAGGTCCAGAAATTCACCAGCACCACTTTTCCGCGCAGGTCCGCGATATTGACCGGTGCCGAATTGAACCATTTGGTGATACCGGCGAAATCGGGTGCGGTACCCTGCACCGCGGCGACCTCGAATGGCGCGGTCGCGCCGCGCGCCACCTCGGCGCTGACGCAAGGTATTGCAGTGCCGGTCAGGCAGGCCGCGATGAGCGTGGCGGCGGCAAGTGATCGCAGGATCATGGTAGTCTCCATCGTCGAGGGGGGTGATTACAGGCCAAGCTGGCCATTCGGATAAAATCCGGTCAGCCACGCCAGGATCAGCGTGTCGTATTGAAAATAGGACGCGACCGCGAAGCCGATCACGACGACGCCGAACCCCTGCTGCAGTTTTGGGGAAATCCGCGCGATGCTGCGGACGCGGGTGGTGGCGGCCTGGCCGCCATAGGCGATCGCCAGCATCGGGATTGCCGCCCCGATCGCATAGGCCACCAGCAGCACGCTGGCCCAGGCGGTATCCTTCGATGTTGCGACGACGGTGAGAATCGAGCCCAGCACCGGCCCGGCGCAGGGCGTCCAGACCAGGCCCAGCGTGGTGCCGAGGATGAAGCCGCCGATATTGCCCTGGCGCGATGCGGCGCTGCCGGCCGTGCCGGCATGGGTGAGCCCGCCGAGCCGGAGCGATAGCCATTCGAACGGCGCCGGCCAGATCATCAACAGCCCGAATCCGAACAGCAGGATCACCGCGGCGACGCGCAAGCCGTTGGGATCGAAGTCGAACACGCGGGTGATCGCACTCAGCACCAGGGCGGTTGCCGAAAACGAGATGACGAAGCCGAACGCGATCATCGCCGGGCGCAGCTTGCCGCTCTGGCCGACCGATGCGCCAAGCAGGATCGGCAGCATCGGCAGCGTGCAGGGTGCTGCGATGGTGACCACGCCTGCGAGCAGGGCAACAACCAGGCTGAACATCGAATTGGATCCATCTGAGGTGTCGATGGTCCTTCGGGGCGCCGGGGTGAAGCGTTACCCCGAGCTGGCGTCACTTGTTTGTGAGTACGTGGTCATTTCCGCGCCCCCCAAATACAGAGCGACCCGGAGGGGGGCATCCCGTCCGGGTCGTTGGAGGTTCTTGGGAGGTTAAAAACGAAAATCAGCGGGTGGTGGTCTCGGTGTCGTAGGAGATCACACAGATATCGCTCGGATTCTTCTGGCTGCAATCGATCACCTGCTGCTTCACGATCATCGTTCCACCATCGCGTTGGGCGCGGGGAGCGGTGTTCTGGCTGGACAGCGAGGCCAAGGTGCAGATCGCGCCGAGCGGAATGATGAAGAAGCGGAAGGATGGTTTCATCATGGGGTCGTTCCTGTTCGAAGTGTTCTGCTCGGCGTCTCGTTGACTGTGGTTGTAGTGGGGAAGTTTTTCCGGGTGATGTTGTCTATTGTTTCAATTGTTTCATGGGCAGTAACGATTGGGCAGGACCGAAAACCCGCTTCCGGTCGCCGAAAGGTCTCCTAACCCATTGAATATCAGGTACTTTCAGGCGGCGAGGCTGTCGACGCCGGCTCCCCTGAGCAGGTCGGCGAGCTGCTTGCGGGCATAAAACATCCGGGTCTTCACCGTGCTCTGGGGAATCCCGATGATCGCGCCGGCCTCTTCCACCGACTTCTCGTGGTAGTAGACGAGGTTGATGATCTCGCGATGCGCCGGCGACAGCTTTGCCACGCAGGCGCGCAGGATCGCCGAGGTATTGCTGCGGTCGAGCGAAGCCTCCGGGGTGTCGGCGCCGTCGGCGATTTCAAGCACGTCTTCCTGATCGATGTCCTCATGCCGACGCTGACGCAGCGCGGTCAGCGCCTTGAAGCGGGCGATCGACAGCAGCCAGGTGGAAACCTGGGAGCGGCCCTCGAACTGGCCGGCGGTGCGCCAGACGTCGAGAAACACCTGGCTGACGAGGTCTTCCGCCAACGTGGTGTCGCGCACGATGCGAAGGATGAAGCGGTAAACGCGCACATTGTGACGGGAGTAAAGGATATGCATCGCAGCACGGCCGCCATCGGCAATGCCTTCCAGCAACATTTCATCCGAGGTCGCCTGGGCAGCGTTGATGGCCTGGCGGGCTGCGGCGTTGATGGCGATGACGTTCTGCATGACTTAGCTCCCGGTGTTGCGCTTTGTCGGCGCTTCGTTGCGCAAATTCATAGTTAGCGAACGTTTCGGGACGTCTGCACGCAAAGGGGAAAATGGTTTCATGGGCCGGAGAATTGTTTCGTCGCAGCCTTTGCGACGAAACATTCGGGGTCGAAATGTGAACGATTTCACAAAGTTGACAAAAGAGGGGGACGAGACGCGGGGCTTCGGAACCATTGTCGTTCCAGCGTGTCTGATGTGGTTTGCGGAAGAGGCATGGCGCCCGGCGCAACCTCTCGTCGTCCCGGTCAAAAGACGCCCGCGGAGGGGCTATTCGGGGGAGGTAGAGACTTGGAGCGACGCCTAGCTCTTCTCGCCGGCGGGCGAGAACAGGTAGCCGCCGCCGCGGATGGTGCGGATGACAGCGGGCTTGGTCGGATCGATCTCGATCTTGCGCCGGATCCGCATGATCCGCAGATCGACGGCGCGGTCGAAGGCTTCGGCGTCGCGGGCGTTGGCCAGTTCCAGCAGCCGCTCGCGCGACAGCACCCGCTTCGGATTTGCCGCGAACACTTTCAAGAGGCCGAATTCGGAAGCGGTCAGCGGATGCTCGTTGCCCTCGTCGTCGCGCAGCGCCTGCGCCTCCAGATCGAGCCATTTGGTGCCGAACCGCACCAATTGCTCTTTGGCGGACTTGTTGGCTGCAGCCTCCGGCGCCGCCGCCTTGACCGGCGAACTGCGCCGCAACACCGAGCGGATCCGCGCCATCAATTCGCGCAATTCGCAGGGTTTTGCGATGTAATCATCGGCGCCGAGTTCGAGTCCGACCACGCGATCGATCGGGCTCGCGGTGGCCGTCAGCATGATGACAGGCACGTTGGTGCGGCTTTTCAGATCGCGAATGATCGATAACCCGTCTTCCTCCGGCATGTTCAGATCGAGCACCACGAGATCGGGCACATTGCTCTCGATCGCGCCGCGCAGGCTTTTGCCGCCGTCGCATAGCGTGACGGTAAAGCCATGCATCTTGAGATATTCGCCGACCATCTCTCGGGCGGGCGCCTCGTCATCGACAATAATGATGTGCTGGCTTTGGGTCATTTGATCAGGTGTCTGTCGCGGGCAATGTAACGGTGAAGGTCGATCCCTGTCCGGGGCCGCTGCTGTCGGCCGTCACATGGCCGCCATGCATGTCGATGATGCGCTTGACGATCGACAGGCCGAGGCCGGTCGAACTTTCCCCGGCGGTCGGCTTGGCCGAGAGCCGCTGGAAGCGGCCGAACAGCCGCCCCAGATCTTCCGGTGACAGGCCCGCACCCTCGTCCGCGATGCGGATGACGGTGTTGCGCTGCTCGTGGGCGACCACCACGGTGATCTTGCCGCCGATCGGTGAATATTTGATGGCGTTGCTGACCAGGTTATCGATCGCCTCCCGCATCCGGTCAGCGTCGCACATCGTGACGTAATTCGGCGGCGCCGACACGCTGATGGCCTGTTGCTTGTTGGCGGCCAGCGGTTGATTGGCATCGACCACCTCGCTGACGAGGCCGGCGACGTCGACCGGCTCGCGGCGAATGGTGATGTCGAAGGCATCGGCCATCGCGTCCGAGATCAGGTGATCGACCATCGAGGTCAGGCGCTTGGTGGCATCGCGGATGTGTTCGACCTGGGCGTTGACGCTCTCCTTGGGCGAGCCGGCGCCGATCAGTTCGGTCAGCATTTCGGTACGGCCGAGGATCACGCCGAGCGGATTCTTCAGATCGTGGGCGACGGTGCCGAGAATTTCGTTCTTGAAGCCGTTGGCGCGCTGCAGCCGCAGCCACTGCGCCGACAGCCGGCGGTTGGCCTGCATCAGCGCCCGGGTGCGCTGGGCGACGCGGTCCTCGAGCTGGGTATTGGCCTCGTTCAGCTGCTGATAGAGAATGACGTTGTCGAAGGCGATCGAAAGCCGGCTGCCGAAAATCTCGACCAGCGAGCGGTCGGTATCCGACAGCGGGCGCTCGGCCTGCAGCAGCACGACGACTTCCCGGCCGCTGCCGGTGCGCAGATAGAGCACGGTGCGGTGATCGGCGAACTCGTTCTTGCGGCCGTGGAATGCGGCTTCCACCATTTGCCGCAGGTCCGCATCCAGCGACTTCGATCCGGCCGAGCCGATGAAGCGGCTATAGCAGCCCGAGCCCGCCAGCACGGAAAAATCATTGCCGGCATTGCCGCCGTCGTCGCGCAGCACCAGGATGCCGGCGCAATCGACGTTGAGCAGCGAGGCGAGCTGGGTCAGCACGCCCTCGGCAAGCCGCTGCATCGATTTGAAATCGTACAGGGTCGAGGCGGCATCGATGATGATTTCCAGCCCGCGCCTTGTTTGCACCATGCGTTCGAGCTGCTGATAGCTGCGCAGCGCCGCGGTCAGCGAAGTGAACAGCTTGTCGGCGGTCAGCTCGGTCTTCGCCTTGTAGTCGTTGATGTCGTACTGGACGATGACGCGGCGCTCCGGCGCCTGGCCGGGCTGCCCGGTACGCAAAATGATGCGGACGGTCTCGTTCTTGATCTCGTTGCGGATGTACTCGACGAGATCGAGGCCCGCGGCGTCGGTCTCCATGATGACGTCGAGCAGCACGGCAGCGATATCGGGATGCGCAGCCATCAGGGTGCGGCCCTCGGCCGCGGAATAGGCCGACAGGATTTCCAGGGTCTGGCCGTTGAGATTGTAGTCGCTCAGCGCAAACCGCGTGCCTTCATGCACGGCGTGATCGTCGTCGATGACGGCGACTTTCCATTTACGCGCGGTCGATGCCTCCGGAGCGGCTCCGGAATCGTCGATCAGGTGGAGGACATCGTCCTGTTCGGCCATTGAGGGGTCCCGTCGCTTCCTGTGCCTGCTATTGCGTCCGCCGCGCCCCGCTTGGCGCTCTTCGGCATGATAATGCGAAATGTAGTGCCTTGTCCCAGTCTTGAATCCAGCATCATACGGCCGCCGAGCTGCTGGGTGACAAGGTTATAAACGATATGCAAGCCCAAACCGGTGCCGCCCTCGTTGCGGCGCGTGGTAAAGAACGGGTCGAACGCCTGCCGCTGCACGTCCGGCGTCATTCCGGCCCCGTTGTCGGCAAAAATGATCTCGACATCGTCCTGGCCGCGCGGCCGCGCCGAGATCGAGATCGTCCCGGCACGCCCGTCGGCGAACGCATGATTGGCGGCGTTGAGGAACAGGTTGGTCAGGATCTGTCCGTAGGACCCGGGGTAGCCGTCGATCAGCAGGCCGTCGGGGACGTCGACCGACAGCTCGATCGGCGCCCGCTTCAGCACCGGCCGCAGGCTGGCGATGATCTGGTCGGTGGCCTCGCCGAGGCTGAATTGGCGGCGTTCCGCATGCGAGCGGTCGACCGCGACCTGCTTGAAGGATTGGATCAGTTCGCCGGCGCGATGCAGGTTGGCCACCAGTTGCCCTGCCGCGTCGCGCGAGGTCCGGACGAATTCCTCCAGTTGCGACCGCCGCAGCGGGGTGTCGGATTTCAACTCGGCCTCGAACATTTCTGCGCGGCGCGAGAAACTCGACGCCACCGTCAGGCTGATGCCGATCGGGTTGTTGACTTCGTGGGCGACGCCGGCGACCAGCCCGCCCAATGCGGCCAGCCGCTCGGCGTCGATCAGGTTCTGCTGGGCGGCGTTGAGTTCGAGAAGAGCGCCTTCGGCTTTCTCCTTCGAGGCGCGCAGCTCATCCTCGGTGGTGCGTTTGGCGATGGCGTTTTCGCGGAACACCTCTACCGCGCGGGCCATCGCGCCGACCTCGTCCTTGGCGTTGGTCCCCTGCACGCGGCGGCCGTAATTGCCTGTGGTGATCGCATGCATCGCCGCCATGATCTGCTGCAGCGGCAGCCGGATCGAGAGCGCGATCACGACGCCCGCGGAGAGGATGATGCCGAGGAAAATCACGGCGATCGACAGCACCCTGCGCGAAATATCGCGCAGCGTCTTGTCGAACGTCGCCTGCGCCTTCTGCTCGCGCTGGCGCATCTTGACCGACAATTCATCGATCGCGCCGATGGCGTCGGCCTGGCTGGCGTCGATGGTGTTGCGCAACAGTTCGGTCCGGTTGGCCAGTTGTTCGGACAATTTGGCAAGGCCCTGCCGCAGCGCCACCGCCCGCGTATGCAGCCGCTGCAGCGCCATGCGCTGCAAGTCGTTGTCGGCGAGGTCGGTCATCACCGGAATCGTTCGTTCGATCGTCTCGGTGTTCCTGCGGGCTTCCTCGGCCGATGCGCTCGCCAGCGAAAGATAATAGGCGTTGGCGGCAACCAGCATGGCGGTGAACGCCTCGCGGGATTTGCCGAGCGACGGCCAGATCAGGGCGTCGCGGTGCCCGGTGGCGCCCTCGATGATCGAGTAGAGCCCGGCCATGTCCTTTGCCGGGCTCAGCACCTGCTCCTCATAGGTCTTGGAAATCGTGGCCTGCACCGCGCGCAGCTCGCCGAAGCCGTTGAGGAAGCGCTCGGTGACGCGCTCGAGTTCCTCGACCGAACCCGACAGCATCGGGTCGGTCGATGCGCGCGTGGTCAGCGTGCCCAATACCGCTTCGCGCAACAGCAATATTTCGGCGAACAGCTCGGGGCTGGGCTGGTTGATGTAGCGATGGATCAGGTTCTGCAGCCGGCTGGTCTCGCTCTCCAGCAGCGCCAGGATCCTGTCGGAGTCGCGCACCTGCCGGACATCGTCCCAGGCTGAACCGAGCACCTGGGCGCCGTTCCAGATCATGGCGGCAAGCACCACCACGACCGCCGAGTTCAGCGCGGCAATCGAGAGGATGCGCCAGCGGATCGGGACCGCGCGGACCAGCCCGACGATGCGCGAACGAACTTGCGCGGCGAGACCCGCCGGCCGTTCCGCACCTTCGTCCTGCTGGGTTGTCGGCAAGACCACTTCACTGCACCTTGCGAATTCGTTCGATCAATTCCGCGGCTGCGGGATCGCGTTGCGTCTTTGTGTAGATTGCAGTCATCGCGCTTTCGAAAGGCTTGCGGTCGAAATCGGTGACGATGACGACGCCGGCTGCTTGCGCCTGCCGGCGCGACCGCTCCTCGAGGTCTTTCCATTTCTCGCGCATGAACTGACTGGACTTGGCGGCTGCCTCGCGAAAGATCTTTTGATCCTCGGCCGACAGGCTGGTCCAGGCTTTCTGCGACATCACCAGCACCTCAGGAGACATCGTGTGTTCGGTGAGGGTGTAATGGCCGGCATGCTTGTAGTGGTCTGTGGTGACAAAGGACGGCCAGTTATTCTCCGCGCCGTCGATCAGCCTGGTGGCAAGGCCGGTGAGGACTTGTCCATAGGGTAACGCGATCGGCTCGCCACCGAGGCCCTTGATCATGTCGGACATCAATTCGGATTGCTGCACACGAACCCGCAGGCCCTTCATATCGGCGATCGAGCGCACCGGCCTGACGCTGTTGTAGATCGAGCGCGCCCCTGAATCGTAGAACGCCAGGCCGACAAATCCATGCGGTTCGAAGCTATCAAGGATTTCATGGCCGATCGGCCCGTCCAGCACCTTCTGCAGATGCTCGATCGAGCGAAACAGAAACGGCATCGCCAGCACGTTCATCGCGGGCACGAATGTTCCGATCAAGGCCGCGTTGGTGCGATTGAGATCGATCGCGCCGACACGGGTCTGCGCAATGGTTTCCTTTTCCTCGCCGAGCTGGTGCGAATGGAACACCCGGATGTGGTGGCGGCCGCCGCTGCGCTCGGCGATCAGGCGGCCCATATAACGCAGCGCCTCGACGGTCGGATAATCTTCGCTCTGGGTGTCGGCGGCGCGAAATTCCCGTGCGCCGGCGCTTGTCGAAACCGCCGTCAAGAACAGCGCGACAACGATCCCAGCAGCCCGCGAAATGGTGGCGCGGTTGAACACAGGCACTTCATCCCCTTAGGTGATGTCTATGGAAAAAAGAAAAGGTTCAATGCCATTTAGCAGAATCGTGCCGGTCATGGCTATCCGCCCCCGGCAGGGGGATCTAAACGCGGTGAATCCGGCGGTTCCGGATTGAATCAGGCATCGCGGAGCCCTATGAGGGAGCGCGATATGCGAAAATGGCCCCTTAACCGCGGCAGATTGGGATGGTTTACGGTGAAGTCGGCTTTGAGGTTTTTGCAAGCGCTTGCCGCCACGGCAGCGGTCGTGTCGGCCACGCCGGCCTCGGCGGTTACCGAGATCCAGTGGTGGCACGCGATGTCGGGCGAACTCGGCCGCCAGCTGGAGAAGCTGGCCACGGATTTCAACGCCTCGCAGGCCGACTACCGGATCGTGCCGAGCTACAAGGGGACCTATACCGAAACCGTGACGGCTTCGATCTTCGCGTTTCGTTCGCGCAGCCAGCCCGCCATCGTTCAGGTCAACGAAATCGCCACCGCGACCATGATGGCGGCGAGGGGCGCGATCTATCCGGTGTTCGAATTGATGCGCGACGAGTTCGAGGCATTTTCCCCGGCCGCCTATCTGCCGGCCGTGACCGGCTACTATTCCGATGTCGCCGGCAACATGCTTTCGTTCCCGTTCAACGCCTCGACGCCGATCCTTTACTATAACAAGGACCTGTTCCGCGACGCCGGTCTCGATCCCGAACTGGCGCCGAAGACCTGGGCGGAGGTCGGCGCCGCAGCCAAGCGGCTGCGTGCCTCCGGTGCTATTTGCGGCTTCACCACGTCGTGGCCGTCATGGATCAACGTCGAGAATTTTTCGGCGTTTCACAATCTGCCGATCTCGACCAAGGCCAATGGTTTTGAGGGTCTCGACGCGGCGCTGAATTTCAACAATCCGGTGATGGTGCGCCACGTTGCGCAACTGGCGGAATGGCAGGCCACCAAGGTGTTCGACTACAGCGGTCGCGCCTCGACGGCGGAGCCGCGGTTTCAAAAGGGCGAATGCGCAATCTTCATAGGCTCGTCGGCGACCCGCGCCGATATCAAGGCCAATTCGAAATTCGAGGTCGGTTACGGCATGTTGCCGTACTGGCCCGACGTCGAAGGCGCGCCGCAAAACACCATCATCGGCGGCGCCACTCTGTGGGTACTGCGAAGTCGGCCGCGCGCCGAATACAAGGGCGTCGCCAAATTCTTCGGCTTCCTGTCGAAGCCGGAAATTCAGGCGGCCTGGCACCAGAACACCGGCTACCTGCCGGTGACGCGCGCGGCCTTCGACCTGACCCGCGCGCAGGGCTTCTACGATCGCAATCCGGGGGCTGCGAGTTCGATCGAGCAGATCACGCTGAAGCCGCCGACCGTGAATTCCAAGGGTGTGCGGCTCGGATCGTTCGTTCTGATTCGCGATGTGATCGACGACGAACTGGAGCAGGCCTTCAGCGGCAAGAAGTCAGCGCAGGCCGCGCTTGATTCCGCGGTCGAGCGCGGCAACAAGCTGCTGCGCCAGTTCGAGCGCGCGAATCCGGATAGGTAGAGATGTCGTCATTCCGGGGCGATGCGTAGCATCGAACCCGGAATCTCGAGATTTCCGGGTCTGGTCCTTCGGACCATCCCGGAATGACGGGTCCGGATTTTGTTCGTCGCTTCTCGCAATGACGGGGCCAGGCCAACGATGACATCACTCCCAACCCTGCAAACCTACGAAGCCTTCCAGGCGTGGCGCGCCGACGCCTCGCAATGGCTGCCGGTGGTGCGCGACATTGTCGGCAGTCACGGCCTGGCACGCGCGGCGCCCCAGGCATTTTCGACCGGCACCAATCTGGTGGTCGGCCTCGGCGATGAGCTGATTCTAAAGCTGTTTCCGCCGATGTGGCGCGACCAGTTCGTTTCGGAGCGGCTTTCACTGGCGCAGCTTCGCGGCCGGCTGACGGTGCCGATCCCCGAGATCGTCGCTGAAGGCGAGCGCGACGGCTGGCCGTATCTCGTCATCACGCGCTTGTCGGGCATCGTCGGCAGCGAGGCGTGGCCCGAATTGCCGGAAGATCAGAAGGAGCGCGTCCTCCGCGAGATCGGTGCCACCATTGCCGAGGTACAGCGCGCGCCGCTGGGCGAGCTTGCCCGCGTCGAACCGCGCTGGGACGCGTTCATGACGAGGCAGATCGAAGGCTGCCGCGCGCGGCATGTGGGCCTCGGTTTGCCGCGGAAATTTCTGGATGGGCTCGACGACCTGCTTGCCGATGCGGCAACGCTGATTCCGCGCGATGCACCGCCGGTCATCCTCACCGGTGAGTACATTCCGGAGAATTTTTTGCTGAGCCGCGACGGCGATCGTTGGCGGCTGTCGGGGCTGTTCGACTTCGGCGACGTGATGACGGGGTGGGGCGAATACGACCTGCTCGGCCCGAGCGCGTTCATGACCGCAGGGTTGCCGCGACGGGTGCGAAGCCTGTTCGAGGGGTTTGGATATTCGGATGCGGATATCAATCCGGCGCTGCAGCGGCGGCTGATGGCGTTGCTGCTGCTGCATCGCGTCAGCGATCCCATCGGGCACATTTGCATCGAGGGCTGGCAACAGAAAGCCGGCGACCTCTTTGAATTGCAGGAGTTGCTGTGGCCATTGTGAGCGTCGCAGCGACGACCCGCGCCTGATTTCACTTAGCGCGCGCCGCCCAACAAAACAGCGCGTAAAATATGTGCACACACAATAGGCAAAGACGCCGCTTTGTATGCAATGGCTATTCCGGGCCGCTCCACGCTAAGGCCGAGTATCCCCAATGAATCAGGTGCTTAAGGCCAAATTAGCCTTCCGTTAACATCTGGCACGAACCTTGCGATGTCGCTCCACAGCCGTTTCCTCGGGGGTTGGAGCATCACATGAAGCGTCGCGATTTTCTGAAATCTGTCACCGGCGTTGCCGCCGGCGCCATGGTGCCTGCACCGGCGATCTGGTCCGCCGCCAAGGCCCAGGCCCGCTCCGAGACGCTCCTGATTGTCTCGGAAAGCGGTCCCAACAATCTCGACATCCATGGCGTTGGCACCAACGTGCCCGGCTACGAGGTGTCGTGGAATTGCTACGACCGGCTGATCGGCCACGAGATGAAAAGCGGTCCCGGCGGCGTTGCCTATTACGACCGTGACAAATTCAAGCCCGAACTCGCCGAAGACATGAAGGTCGGCGACATGTCGGTGACCTTCAAGCTGAAGAAGAACGCCAAATTTCACGACGGCGCACCGGTGACGGCCAAGGACGTCAAATGGTCGCTTGACCGCGCGGTCAGCGTCGGCGGCTTCCCGACCTTCCAGATGGGCGCGGGCTCGCTCACCAAGCCCGAGCAATTCGTCGTTGTCGACGACAGCACCGTGCGCGTCGACTTTGCCAAGAAGGATCGGCTCACGATTCCCGATCTCGCCGTGATCGTGCCCTGCGTCGTCAATTCCGAATTGGTGAAGAAGAACGCCAGCGAGAAAGACCCGTGGGGTCTCGAATATACCAAACAGCAGACCGCGGGCTCCGGCGCCTACAAGGTGACGAAATGGACTGCCGGCACCGAAGTGATCCTGGAGCGCAATGACGACTGGGTCGGTGGCCCCATGCCCAAGGTCAAGCGCGTGATCTGGCGCATGGTGCCCCAGGCCGGCAATCGCCGCGCGCTCCTGGAGCGCGGCGACGCCGATATCTCCTACGATCTGCCGAACAAGGATTTCGTCGAGCTGAAGGACAGCGGCAAGCTCAACATCGTCTCGGTGCCCTATTCCAACGGCGTCCAGTACATCGGCATGAACGTCAAGATCCCGCCCTTCGACAATCCGAAGGTGCGCGAGGCGATCGCCTGCGCGATTCCCTATCAGAAGATCATGGACGCGGTGTTGTTCGGCCTTGCCAAGCCGATGTTCGGCGCGGCGGCCAACGCGCCGACCGAGGTGGCATGGCCGCAGCCGACCAAATTTGTCACCAACATCGACAAGGCCAAGGCGCTGCTGGCCGAGGCCGGTTTTCCCAACGGCTTCGAGACCACGCTGTCGTTCGATCTCGGCTTTGCCGGCGTCAACGAGCCGCTTTGCATCCTGGTGCAGGAGAGCCTTGGGCAGATCGGCATCAAGACCACGATCAACAAGATCCCGGGCGCCAACTGGCGCACCGAGCTGAACAAGAAGACACTGCCGCTTTACACCAACGTGTTCTCCGGCTGGCTCGACTATCCCGAGTACTTCTTCATCTGGTGTTACGACGGCAAGAATTCGATCTTCAACACCATGAGCTACCAGTCGAAGGCGATGGATGCCTTTATCCACGGCGCGGTCGACGCCGCCGCGATTGGCGACAAGGCGATTTACGAAAGGGACGTGAAAGGTTTCGTCGACCTGGCGTTCAAGGACATTCCCGCGCATTCCGCTCTACCAGCCCTACGTCAACGTCGCGATGCAGAAGAACGTCTCGGGCTATCAGTACTGGTTCCACCGCCGGCTGGATTATCGCGCGCTGGTGAAGGCGTAGGCGATGTCGGGCGTCGGCGAAGCGCCTTCTTACCCTCCAGCGCCTCGCGAGCGCGGGATGGGTGAGCAAGAGACGGTGCTCCCCGTACGCGCTCCCCGCCAGAGGCAGCCGTGCGCCTCTCTGCGCAGGGGCCTCTTGCCATGCTGACCATGATCGGCAAGCGCCTGATGTTCGCGATCCCGAGCCTGATCGGGGTCGTGATCGTCACCTTCCTGTTGACGCGGGCGCTGCCCGGCGATCCCGCGGCATATTTCGCCGGTCCCGCCGCGACCAAGGAAGCGGTCGAGCAGATCCGCAAGAAACTCGGCCTCGACAAGCCGCTGATCGAACAGTTCTTCCGCTACACCAACGATCTCGCGCATGGCGATTTCGGCAATTCTCTGACCACAGGCCAGCCGGTCGCGACCGAGATCCGCAACCGCCTGCCGGCCTCGGCGGAGTTGACGCTGCTCGGGCTCGTCGTGTCGATCGCGATCGCGATACCGCTAGGCGTGCTTGCGGCGACCAGGCCAGGCTCGTGGATCGACCATCTCTGCCGGGTCACAACCACGGCCGGCGTATCGCTGCCGGTGTTCTTCACCGGCCTGGTATTGGTCTATGTGTTCTATTTCAGGCTGGGATGGTCACCGGCGCCGCTGGGGCGGCTCGACGTATTCTACAGCGCGCCGCCGGCCGTGACCGGCTTCTATCTGATCGACGCGCTGATCGCGCGCGATCTTGAAACCTTTCGTTCGGCGCTGAGCCAGTTGATCCTGCCGGCAGCGACGCTCTCGGTGTTTTCGCTGGCGCCGATCGCGCGGATGACGCGGGCCTCGATGCTGGCGGTGCTGTCGTCGGATTTCGTGCGCACTGCGCGCGCCAGCGGGCTGTCGCCCGGCACCGTGATCATCACCTATGCGTTTCGTAACGCGATGTTGCCGGTCATCACCACGCTCTCGATGGTGTTCTCGTTCCTGCTTGGCGCCAACGTGCTGGTGGAAAAGGTATTCGCCTGGCCCGGCATCGGCTCCTATGCGGTGGAAGCGCTGATCTCGTCGGACTTCGCGCCGGTGCAGGGCTTCGTGCTGACCATGGCCGTCATGTATGTGCTGCTCAATCTGATAATCGACATTCTCTATGGCGTGATCGATCCCAGAGTGCGGCTGGAAGGGTAAGGTTGGAAACATGAGCAGCGTCGCCCCGGCCGTCGAGCCCGTCGTTCCCGCGCGCACTTCGGGACTTACCGCGATCTTCGAGCACACCCGCTATGTGCTCGGCGAGAACCGCGTCACTGCATTTGCGTTCGGGCTGTTGATCGTGATCGTGTTTGCCGCGCTGTTCGGCCCCTACATCGTTCCCTACGATCCGCTGGCTTCCAATACCGCGGTGGCGCTGAAACCGCCGTCGGCGGCGCACTGGTTCGGCACCGACCAGTTGGGTCGCGATATCTTCAGCCGCGTCATCGTGGCGACAAGGCTCGACGTTTTCATTGCGGTGGCGTCGGTGGCGCTGGTGTTCTTGATGGGCGGGCTTGCCGGCATCGCCGGCGGCTATTTCGGCGGCTGGACCGACCGCATCGTCGGCCGCATCGCCGATACCATCATGGCGTTTCCGCTGTTCGTGCTGGCGATGGGCATCGTCGCGGCCCTCGGCAATACCGTGCAGAACATCATCATTGCGACGGCGATTGTGAATTTCCCGCTCTATGCCCGCGTTGCCCGCGCCGAAGCCAATGTGCGGCGCGACGCCGGTTTCGTGCAGGCCGCACGGTTGTCGGGTAATGGCGAGTTCCGCATTCTGCTGGTGCACATCCTGCCCAACATCATGCCGATCATGATCGTGCAGATGTCGCTGACCATGGGCTACGCCATCCTCAACGCCGCCGGCCTGTCGTTCATCGGGCTCGGCGTACGTCCGCCGACCCCGGAATGGGGCATCATGGTCGCCGAGGGCGCCGGCTTCATGGTCTCGGGCGAATGGTGGATCGCGCTGTTTCCGGGGTTGGCGCTGATGATCGCAGTGTTCTGCTTCAATCTGCTCGGCGACGGCCTGCGCGACATCGTCGATCCGCAGCGAAGGACGTGAGGACAATAAGCATCTCTCTCCCCGCCTACGGGGAAGGTGATCGCTCGCGACCGGGTGAGGGCTGCGACTCCCGGATTCGCGGCTCGACCCCTCAACGAGCGGGGGGGACGCGGCGAGATCATGACCGCGAAGCCGCTGCTCGACGTTAGCGACCTCACGGTGGAGTTCTCCACCCGGCGCGGCATCGTGAAAGCCGTACAGCACGTCAACATCACCGTGGCCAAGGGCGAGACGCTCGGCATTGTCGGCGAGTCCGGCTCCGGCAAGTCTGTCACCTCCTATGCGGTGATGCGAATCCTCGACCGCGCCGGCAAGATCGCCGAGGGCTCGGTGATGTTCTCCGGCATCGACGTGAAAACGGCGACCGAAGACCAGATGCGCGATTTGCGCGGCCGCGAAATCTCGATGATTTTCCAGAACCCGCGCGCGGCGCTCAATCCGATCCGCAAAGTCGGCGACCAGATCGAGGACGTGCTGCGCCAGCACGTGCAGTCCGGCGCCAGCGACCGCGGCGAGAAGGCGATCGAGGCGCTGGAGGCGGTCAAGATCGCCCGTCCGCGCGAGCGCTACCATGCCTATCCGTTCGAGCTTTCGGGCGGCATGTGCCAGCGCGTGGTAATCGCGCTGGCACTGGCCTGCAATCCGCAGCTTCTGATCGCCGACGAGCCGACCACCGGGCTGGACGTCACCACGCAAAAGGCCGTGATGGACCTGATCGTCGAGCTGACCAAGCGGCGAGGCATGTCGACCATCCTGATCACGCATGATCTGGGGTTGGCGGCGGCCTATTGCGACCGCGTGGTGGTGATGGAGAAGGGCCGCGTGGTCGAAACCGCTCTGTCGGCCGATATCTTTGCCAGGCCCGAACACGCCTACACCAAGAAGCTGATGCGCGCGACGCCGCGGCTCGGCGTCTCCTTGCGTGACCTGTTGCCGGAAGAGGATGCGGCGAAGCTGGCGCCGGCTCCGACTTCTTCAACCTCGCCCCGCTTGCGGGGAGAGGTCGGATTGCGCAGCAATCCGGGTGAGGGGGTACCAGCCTCGAATACCGTGCCTGAGGCCGCCCCTCACCCCGACCCTCTCCCCGCAAAGAACGGGGAGAGGGAGAAGAAGCCCGGGGGTGACGAGAGCACAACACCGCTCCTTCTCGTCGAAAAACTTGTAAAAGAATATCCGCGCCAGGGCGCCACCGCGACCATGGCAAAACTGTTCTCGCGCAAGCCGCCGGTGGAGCTGGAGCAGTTTCGCGCGGTTGATGGCATCAGTTTTAGCGTCGGCCACGGTGAGAGCGTCGGCCTGGTCGGCGAATCCGGCTGCGGCAAATCCACCACCTCGATGATGGTGATGCGGCTGCTGGACCAGACCTCGGGCCGCATCATGTTCGACGGCGACGAGATCGGCGCCATCCTGCCCAACGCGTTCGCGCGGTTGCCGCTGCGCAAAAGCATCCAGATGGTGTTTCAGGATCCGACCGACAGCCTCAATCCGCGCTTCACCGCCGCGCGCGCCATCGTCGATCCGATCATGCAGCTCGGCGACATCAAGGGACGCGACGCGTTGCGCGCCCGCTGCGAGGAACTGGCCGGCCTGGTCGGCCTGCCGATCAACCTGCTCGACCGATTCCCGCATCAACTGTCCGGCGGCCAAAAAGCCCGCGTCGGCATCGCGCGCGCCATTGCGCTGCACCCAAAGCTTGTGATTCTGGACGAGCCGACCGCGGCGCTTGACGTTTCGGTGCAGGCGCTGGTCCTCAACCTGTTACACGATTTGAAGCAGTCGATGGGCATGAGCTATCTGTTCGTGTCGCACGATTTGAACGTGGTGCGGCTGTTGTGCGATCGTGTCATTGTGATGCGCTCCGGGCGAATTGTCGAGCAGGGTCCGTCCGAGCGGGTGTTGGGCGATCCGCAGGATGCGTATACAAAGGAGCTGCTAACGGCGATTCCGCATCCGCCGTTGCCGGCGCATTAAAAAGCGATTGGGAGGATTATGGCCGACTCACTGGACGACTACATTGATGTTGTCGGCAAGGCCCTCGCGCTGCCGATTGACGATGCCTGGAAGCCCGCGGTCAAGGTCAACCTGGAAGTGTCGCTGAGACTGGCGCGGCTGGTCGATGAATTCCCGTTGCCAGATGAAACCGAGCCGGCCAGTGTCTTTGCAGCCTGATAACGCAGCGAGCGGCGACGCGCCGTCGGCCGCGGAAATCGCGCTGGCGGTCGCCGGCGGCAAGATGTCTGCACTCAGTGTGGTGGAAGCTGCTCTTGCGCGCATTGCAAAACATGATCCGGTACTGAATTCCTTCACCGACGTGACCGCCGATCGCGCCCGCGCCAAGGCGCGCGCGGTCGATGCCGCGATTGCGGCCGGCAAGAATCCCGGTCCGTTGGCCGGCGTTCCCTTCGCCGTGAAGAATCTGTTCGATGTGCAGGGGCTGCCGACCCGCGCCGGATCGAAGATCAATCGCGATTTCAAACCGTCACCGCGCGACGCCACGCTGATTGAGCGCATGGAGGCATCGGGCGCGGTGCTGGTCGGCGCGCTCAATATGGGCGAGTACGCCTACGACTTTACCGGCGAGAACGTGCATGACGGCCCGTCGCGCAATCCGCACGACCCGACCCGGATGACCGGTGGCTCGTCGGGTGGCTCCGGCAGCGCCGTCGGCGGCGCGCTGGTGCCGCTGGCGCTGGGCTCCGACACCAACGGCTCGATCCGGGTGCCGTCGTCGTTCTGCGGGGTTTTTGGATTGAAGCCGACCTACGGCCGGCTGTCTCGCGCGCGGTCGTTTCCGTTCGTCTTCAGCCTCGATCATCTCGGCCCGTTCGCGAGAAATGTCGGCGATCTCGCGCTTGCGTATGACGCGATGCAGGGACCTGACGCGGATGATGCGGCGTGCAGCACACGTGCCGTCGAGCCGGCGAGCGCGCTGCTGTCGCAGGATGTCAGCGGGCTCCGTATCGCGGTTGCCGGCGGCTATTTTCAGAAGAACGTTTTCCCGGAGGCCGTCGAGGCGGTCGCCCGGGTGACAAAGGCGCTTGGCGCCACGCGCACGGTCGAAATCCCCGAGGCTGCGCGCGCCCGCGCCGCGGCCTATGTCATCACCACGGCCGAAGGCGCCTCGCTGCATCTCGACCGGCTGCGCCGGCGTCCGAACGATTTCGATCCGGCGGTACGCGACCGCCTGCTCGCAGGCGCAATGATCCCGGCACCGCTGATCGACCGCGCGCAGAAATTCCGCCGCTGGTACCGCGCCCAGGTGCTCGAATTGTTCAGGACGGTCGATGTCATCATCGCGCCGGCGACGCCCTGCGTTGCGCCGAAACTCGGGCAGGTGACCTTCATGCTCGACGGCGTCGAACTGCCGGTGCGGGCCAATATCGGCATCCATACCCAGCCGATTTCCTTTATCGGGCTGCCGGTGGTCGCGGTGCCGGTGCCACTGGAGCCGATGCCGATCGGGGTGCAGATCATCGCAGCACCTTGGCGAGAGGATATCGCGCTGCGCGTGGCGTTCGCGCTCGAGCGCATGGGCGTCGCTGCCGCGCCGCCGCCGAGAGGATTGTAAGATGCAGGTCGATCTTCCCGAAGTGCTGGCCGAGGTGACCGCGCAGTTCGCGCGCTACGAAAAGGCGCTGGTCGAAAACGACGTCGCCGTGCTCGACGAGTTGTTCCGCAACGACACCCGCACGCTGCGCTACGGCATCGGCGAAAATCTCTACGGCTATGACGCGATCATGGCGTTCCGCGCCGCGCGTTCACCGGTCGGGTTGATGCGCACGACGGCGCAGACGGTGATCACGAGCTATGGCCGCGACACCGCGGTGGCCTCAACGCTGTTCTATCGCGATGCATGGGGCGGCGGCCGGGTCGGGCGGCAGATGCAGACCTGGGTGAAATTCCCCGAGGGTTGGAAGATCGTCGCCGCCCATGTCAGCATCATCGATGATCCCGAATCTCCCAAAGGCCAGGACAAGAAGACATGAGTCTCGACGATCCTGCGACCAGCCTTGTGCCCCGCCCCGGGGCGGACGCCGTCGTCCGCCGCGTCGACCGTGCCTCACCCTATCCGGACAAGATCACGCGCGCGGAGGAACTGCGCCTGCAGCTCGCCGACGAAATCGTGCGCGGCGCGCTGCCGCCCGGCGCGGCGCTCGACGAAACCGACATCGCGCGACGCTTCAACGTATCGCGTACCCCGGTGCGCGAGGCGCTGCGCCAGCTCGCCGCCAGCGGCCTGATCGATGCGAGAGCGCATCGCGGCGCGGTGGTGGCGCGGCCCTCGATCGAGCGGCTGGCCGAGATGTTCGAAGCCATGGCGGAGCTCGAAGCGCTATGCGCCGGGCTTGCCGCGGAACGCATGCCGCCCCCGGAGCGGCATCGGCTGGAAGCGGTCCATGAGGAGTTGCGGGTGCTGAGCTATGCCGGCAATCCCGATCGATTCCACGAGGTCAATGAACGCTTTCACAACGCGATCTATGCCGGCTCGCAGAATGGCTACATCGCCGAAATGACGCTGGCGACCCGGGTGCGGGTGCAGCCGTTCCGCCGCGCCCAGTTCCGCAATCTCGGGCGGCTGGCCAAATCGCATGCCGAGCACGACCGCGTGGTGCAGGCGATCATGCGCGGCGACCGCGTCGGTGCCACCGCCGCGATGCGCGCGCACATCGAGCTGGTGCGCGGCGAGTACGAGATCTACGCGGTGTCGGTGTAGGCTCTACTAACCTCTCCCCGCCTGCGGGGAGAGGTCGGATTGCGAAGCAATTCGGGTGAGGGGCAAGGCACTGCGCCCTCTTCATCAGCAGCATTCGCGGGCCGGAGAGCCCCTCAACCCCAACCCTCTCCCCGCAAGAGCGGGGCGAGGGAGCACGCTGCGGCTTACTTCACACCGCCACCTTCTGCGCCATGAACGCGCGCCAGCCGCCGAAACTGGAAATGTCGTGCGCGCCGTCGATGTCGGCGGGTTCGACGAGAAAACCCTTGATGCCGCGGCCGTCGGCAAGACGTACCGTGCCGATCGACAGCGGCGGCGGAATTGCCGCGACGAATTTTCCGAATGAAGCCGCCGACAGCGCCCACAGTTCGATCGCGATCGACGTGCCTGTGCCGGCCTTGATCCTCAGCATGCCGGGCTTCGGCGGCGTGGTGGCCAGCGCGTAGAGTTTGTAGTCCGGCGCGGTGGCAGTGGCTTCGAGCAACCGCCCGCCGAGCGCTTTCAATTCGCCGTTCAGCACCATGCCTGACAGATGCGCGCCGACCACCGCGATGGCGATTTCGTCGCCGCTCACGCCCGCAGGCAAATCCGCCAGCGGCGGCTGCGGCAGGGCTCGGGCGCCCATCGTCAGGTTGGTATCGGCATGGAAGGCGCGACCGATCGAGGCGAGCTGGGCGTCCTTTCCGGCCGGCGCCAGCAGCGTGATGCCGAACGGGATATCGTCCGAGCGTATCGCCGCCGGCAACGCGAGGCCGCAGAGGTCGAGCAGGTTGACGAAGTTGGTGTAGGTGCCGAGCCTGGAGTTCAGTTCGATCGGATTGGCCAGCACCTGCGCTGTCGAGTAGGCGGTCGGCGCGGTCGGCAGCACCAGCGCGTCGATATTGGCAAAGGCGCGCTCGGCGATCTTGCGCAACGCCTGCAACCGATAGAGTGCCGCAAAGGTGTCGGCGGCGGAAAGCCGCTGCCCCGCGAGGGTGATTTCCCGGGTGACGGGATGGATCGCATCCGGCGATGACGCCAAGAGATCGCGGATCACCAGATAGCGTTCCGCGACCCACGGTCCCTCATAGAGCAGCCGCGCGGTCTCATAAAACGGCTCGAGGTCGAACTCGACCAGCGTGGCGCCGAGCGCGGTCCAGCGCTTCAGCGCGTCGCCATAGGCCGCTTCCGAAGCCTTGTCGCCGAAGAAAATCAACTGGCCGTCGCGCGGCACGGCGAGAACAAGCTTTTGCGGGAACGCATTCATCGACGAAAGCGGCATGCTGCGCGAATAGGGATCGGCGGCATCGGGTGCGCCCATCGCGGCCAGTGCCGTCATGGCGTCGTCGACCGTGAGCGAGAAGATCGACACGCAATCCAGCGTCCGGCACGCCGGCACCACGCCCGACGTGGAGATCAGCCCGAGGCTCGGCTTCAGCCCGACGATGTTGTTGAGCATGGCGGGGACGCGGCCGGAGCCGGCGGTGTCGGTGCCGAGCGCCAGCGGCACCAGGCCTGCTGATACGGCGACCGCCGAGCCCGAGCTCGATCCGCCGGGAATGAGGTCGCCGCGCATCGGATTATTGGGAATGCCGTAGGGCGAGCGCACGCCGACCAGGCCGGTGGCGAATTGGTCGAGGTTGGTCTTGCCGATGATGATGGCGCCGGCGGCGCGCAGCCGCGCCACTGAAGTTGCATCCTGCGCCGGCGAATAGGCAAACGCCGGGCAGGCCGCGGTGGTCGGCAGACCTGCGACGTCGATATTGTCTTTGACGGCGACGGGAACGCCGTACAGCGGCAGCTGCGTGGCGTCCTTTTTGGAGAGCGCCTCGGCTTCCGCTATCGCCTCTCGTTCATCGCGCAGGCTGATGAAGATGGCGGCGTCGTTATGGTCGCGAATCCGCGCAAAACTGCGCGCGACGGTTTGCGCAGGCGACATGGCGCCGGCGCGATGGGCGGCGACAATCTCGGCGATGGTTTCAGTCACGTGATGCCCCGATCGGAAACGAGCTTATTCGGCAGGTGCGGCAAGGGGTGTCTCCGGATGCGAAACGGGAAGGGGGCTGGTGCCGTATTTCGCCAGCGCGAAGAATACCGCCGATACCAGGGCATAGGCCAGCGCGACGCCGGGAGTTACCCCCAATCCACCGCCGATTCCGACCGCCTCGCCGTGCATGAAGCCGAAATAGGTCAGCACCGCGCCCGACAGCGCGAAGGCAGACGCCTTGAGGAAGTCGCGCTCGATCACGAACACGCCGATGGCGCCGAGCACCAGGCCGGTGAGGATCGCGCCGCCGCCCATCACTTCCAGCCCGTGATAGAGCACGCCCTGCTGCGGCAGCGAGGCGATCGCCGCCGCCTTGACCGCGACGACCTTGTCGGGCGCCAGCGCGCCGACGGTCTGCGCCGCGCTCAGGGTCGCCCCCAGCATGGTGTCGATCTGCAGCTTGGCCCAAGCCGCCAGATGCGGCGTCAGCGCCAGCACGACCGCGGGCGCATGCTTGATCGGCGTGGTCTGGAACGCCTGCGCGCCGATCAGCATGCCGATGTAGAGCAGGATCGGTGAGATCGCGACCACCGGCACCAGTGCCAGCAATACCGAGATGATGCCGAACCAGCTCAGCACCACCACCATGATTCCGGTCGCCGCCGAATAGCCGATCCGGCCGCCCATCGCCTTCCAGCCGGGATGGCCGATATAAACCGCGTTGATGAAGGGATTGCCCATCAGGCAGCCGATCAGGCTGACGACGCCGTCCGCGGTCAGGACGCGCGTGGTCGGGTATTCGTCGCCCGCGGCTTCGGCGCTTTCGACATTGTCCATCGCCTCGACCAGATCGTAGATGCCGAACGGGATTGCCGTCACCAGAATGATGCCGAGGAATTCGAAGCCGGAAAACACCTCGCCGAACGCCGGCAGCGGCACCGAGAAGCCGAAGCTCGAGAACGCGTCGCCGAGGCCTTTGACGCTGAGGCCGCCGAGGCCGAGGCCGAACAGATTGGAGCCCCACGCGATCAGCATGCCGGCGGCGATCGCGACCAGGCCGGCCGGAATCGCCTTCGGATATCTCACGCCGCCGAACCAGCTCGCCAGGATGATGGCAAAGCAGACCAGGCCGATCTGCGGCGTCATGAACATTTCGAGTGCCGGCCGCATCGAGATGAAGGTCACGGAGACGCCGGCCAGCGTACCGAGCAGTGCGGCGCGCGGCGTGATCTTTCGAATGTAGGGGGCGATGAAGCCGCCGATCATCAGGATGAAACTCTGGAAGAATACCCAGACCAGGCCGGCCGACCAGCCTTTGATCGGATCGCCGGTTTTCAATGTGATCGGCAGCATGATCACGAAGGTGACGATGAACATGTGCGGCACGCTGACGCCCGACGGTAGCGCGCAAACGTCGCTGCGGCCGGTCTTTTGCGCCAGGCGATAGGCGAGCCACGCGTAATAGAAGGTCGAGAGGCACATCATCAGGCCGAGCGCGGGCAGGATGCGGCCGAACACCAGTGAGTCCGGCATCTTCAGCACGAAGCGCAGCAGCCCGGTCAGCACCAGCATGTTGACGAGGATATTGGTGCCGAAGCCGAACAGCGCGTTCCAGTCGCCGGGTGTCCACAGTGCAGGTTTGAAATCGCTCTTGCTCGCAGTCATGGTCGTGCTCATCGTGATGCCCCCACTGCTCGTTTGTTCGAAATCTCCGGTGCGATGGCCGCCAGAACCTCTGCGGACTCGCTGACCCAGCCGAAAATGCCGCCCTGCGCCTTGATCATTTTCAGGCCCATCTCGTGGAATTCGGGGAAGTAGGAAGCGCAGCAATCGGCCAGCACCACGCAGCGGTAGCCGCGGTCGTTGGCCTCGCGCACCGTGGTGTTGACGCAGACCTCGGTGGTGACGCCGCACACCAGCAGGTTCTCGATGCCGTATCGGCCAAGGACGTCGCCGAGCTCGGTGGCGTAAAACGCGCCCTTGCCGGGCTTGTCGATCACGATTTCGCTGTCGAGCGGATACAGCGCCGGGACGATATCGTGGCCGGCTTCGCCGCGGATCAAGATCCGTCCCATCGGCCCGGGATCGCCGATCCGCTTGCTCGGCGCTCCTCGCGCGACCTTCGCCGGCGGTGCATCCGACAGATCGGGCAAATGCCCCTCGCGGGTATGCACGACCAGAAGACCCGCGGCCCGCGCGGCGTCGAGCACGTCGGCGCAGGGTTTTACCGCACGCGCCAGCTGCGAGACGTCGTTGCCCAGGGTTTCGCCGAACCCGCCCGGCTCCAGGAAGTCGCGCTGCATGTCGATGATGACAAGGGCCGTGGTCGCCCAGTCGAGCTCGATCGGGCCGGGTTCGGCGGCGAGCACGCTGGTGGTTGTTTGGCCTGACTTCGCCATGGTTCTGACCGCGCTCCGGGGACCGGAAATTGTCCCCTCAACGAAGCAAGCGGTGTGCCATTGTGTACAGCGGGCATGAAGGACCGAGCTTGATGAATTGATGTGTTCTGCCAGATGCTTGCGATTGCATCGCGGGCCGAAGCGACCGCACCGGACGGGTGGCAAGAAAAGCATTGCTTAATTTATGAGCAGAGCCATTTGCGATCTGCAGCCGCTATCGTCTAGCCTGATTGCCGCGCTCGCGCCTGACCTGGAGTAGCCGATGTCGAATTCGTTCGAACGCCGCCATGACATCGTGATTGATGCGCCGCCGGAGGCGGTTTACGACTACGTCTGCAACCCGAATTCATGGCCGGAATGGCTGGCCGCCTCGCACCATATCGATAGCGCCGATCGTGCGCTGGACGCCGGCGAAGGCTTTCGCGAGCAGTGGCACATCCGCCGTGGCGAGGTGGTGCTGGACTGGAAGGTCACGGAGAGCGACCGTCCGAACGCCTGGACTGTGCAGGCCGAGACCGACTTCATCGGGCCCATTATCGTTCGCTACACCTTCGAACGTGTCGGCGATGCCACCAAGTACACGAGGCACCTCCGCAATCCCAGCCGTTCAAGGGCCGCCAGCGCCGAGCAGATCCAGCGCGTCGACGAAGAAGCGATGGTCGGGCTCAACAATATCAAGCGTCAGGTCGAGCAGCGCTGGGCTGCGCAGGGCGCGACTCAATCGGCAAGGTGAGTTCGGGCGGGGGCAACGCGCCGTCACGATCACTGGAATGCGGAGAGAATCTCCAGCAACCGCTTGCGATTCTCCGCCCCGATCTTTTCGCCGACGTGCCGCTCATGTTCGGCGGCGAGCATCTTGAACTGTCGAAGCGAGGCCTGTCCGCTGGGGGTCAGGTGCAGCGCGTGCGAACGCCGATCGGTCGGCGAAGGAACGCGCTTTACCAGATTGCGCGCCTCGAGACTGTCCAGCAGGTGCACCAGCCGGGCGCGCTCGATGCCAAGCCGCTTGGCTACGGCCATCTGGGTCATGCCCGGGTTGGCGCCGATCACCGTCATCACGGAATACTGCGCGGGACGGATGTTTGCGGCCGACAGCGTTTTGATGAAGTCCTGAAAAATCCAGATCTGAAAGCGTCGCACCGAATACCCGACATGGCCAACCAGCCCGTCGAGACCAATTTCAAAACCCGCTTCATCAAGGCGAGCAGGGCGCTTCCCTGTGCTCTTCCGCGCGGGGCGGGCAGCAATAGCGGTCTTGGATCGGGCCGCCCTGTTGGACACGTCGTTTCTCCAGCGTCGTCCCTTACCTAGCGCTTCACGAAAGAAAAGGAAATATTGTTGTTGACGACAACAATTGTCTTGCACAACAATATGGCGCGCGGCCCGCAAGAGGCTGCCTTCGCCAATGGCTGCCCGGCCATCCCGAGAAGACGTGCGAGGAGGAAACCGATGACGACAGCTGCTGTCATCAGCTGCGACGACCCCGCCACGCTGTTCGCCGTACCTGAAATCGTGGCGGACCGGCGCGCTGACGGCACGATCTGGCTGAGATCGACCGCGCTGTTGCAAGCACACGCGCGCTGCGTCGGCGATTGGCTGGAGCACTGGGCGCGGCAGACGCCCGACAAGATATTTCTCGGGCAGCGGGCTGACACCGCCGCACCCTGGACCATCGTGACTTACAAGGACGCGCTGCGGCAGGTGCGCGGCATCGCCGCCTGGATCCTGGCGCAAGGCCTGAGCGCCGAGCACCCGCTGGTCATTCTGTCCGACAACAGCATCGACCATGCGCTGCTGGCGCTGGCGGCGATGCATGTCGGCGTGCCAGCTGCCGCGATCTCGCCGGCCTATTCGCTGATGTCCCGGGATTTCGACAAGCTCAAAAGCATGATCGCGCTGCTCGAACCCGGCGCGATCTATGTCTCCAGCATCAAACCGTTCGCGGCGGCGCTGGCGGCGATCAAGCCGCTGCATGCGGCAAAGATTGTCAGCGGCGACGCCGGCGACAGCGACGCGATCTCATTTCAATCGATTGCCGCGACGCCGGAAACCGCCGCCGTCGCAACCGCTTTCGCATCCGTCACGCCGGACACGATCGCAAAATTCCTGTTCACCTCGGGATCGACCGGTACGCCGAAGGCCGTCATCAACACCCAGCGCATGCTGACCTCGAGCCAGCAGGCCAAGGCGCAGACATGGCTGTTTCTCGAAAACGCGCGCGAGGATCTGGTGATCCTGGACTGGCTGCCGTGGAGCCACACCTTCGGCGCCAACCACAATTTCAACCTCGTGCTGCGCAACGGCGGCACGCTCTATATCGACGGCGGCAAGCCGGCGCCGGGGCTGTTCGCGACCTCGCTGGCCAACCTGCGCAGCGTGATGCCGACGGTGTACTTCAATGTACCGCGCGGTTTCGACATGCTGATATCGGCATTGCGCGACGACGAAGAGCTGCGCCGCCGCTTCTTCGGCGAAGTGAAGTTCGCGTTCTATGCCGGTGCCGCGCTGCCGCAGAATCTCTGGGACGCGCTGGAACAGCTTTCGATCAAGACCGTCGGCCGCGCGCTGCCGATGGTGTCGGCCTGGGGCTCCACCGAAACCTCGCCGCTCGCCACCGACTGCCACTTCCAGGCGCAGCGATCCGGCAATATCGGCGTGCCGATACCCGGCACCGAGCTGAAACTGCTGCCATCAGGCGACAAGCTCGAGGTGCGGGTGCGCGGACCGAATGTCACGCCGGGCTACTGGAAGGCGCCGGAGCTGACCGCGCAGGCGTTCGATGCCGACGGCTTTTATTTGATCGGCG
Source organism: uncultured Alphaproteobacteria bacterium (assembly GCA_963742695.1). GTDB lineage: Bacteria > Pseudomonadota > Alphaproteobacteria > Rhizobiales > Xanthobacteraceae > Bradyrhizobium. The sequence continues at coordinate 379,728 of CAVUNF010000037.1, read as the reverse complement.
ATGCCGTCACGTTTGCCGATCCGGATCGGCCGGAAAAAGGATTGTTCTTCGACGGCCGCGTTGCCGAGGATTTCAAGCTCAATTCCGGCACCTGGGTCAATGTCGGCACCTTGCGCGTCGCGGGGATATCAGCGCTGGCGCCGCTGGCGCAGGACATCGTGATATCGGGTCATGGCGGCGATCACATCCGCTTTCTGGTGTTTCCCAACATCGCGGCGTGTCGCGTTCATGCGGGTTTACCTGACAGCGCCGATGTGAATGCGGTGATCGGCCACGAAAAAGTTCGCGGCGCGATTGCGTCGGGGCTGGCAAGACTGAAAGCGCAAAGCGGCGGCGGCTCATCCGGTCACGCCACACGGGCGCTGCTGCTGGCCGAGCCCGCCTCCGTGGATGGCGGCGAGATCACCGACAAGGGCTATATCAACCAGCGCGCGGTGCTGACGCGGCGGGCGGCGGCCGTGGCGGTGCTGGAGGACGAGGCGTCGAGCGCTTGGATCGGCTGCGCCGGCTAGATCAGTGTTGATATCGCACGGCTGGCGTTACATCGATCACGCCTAATTCCACCAGCGTGCGGTGGAAACGGCGCTTCCGTTCGGACGACGATGCAAAGTAGGCTTCGCCGCAAGGCCCAAGCAGGCTGGCGCGCGTGGCAAAAATCTCATCGAGCGGCAGCCCGGCCTGTTGCAATGCGACGGTCCCAAGAAAAGCAATATCAAGGTTCGCGCCGCGCCCGGAAACAAGTCGATCAGGGCAGTAGTTCAAACCTTCAACGGCATAGAACGTGCGGAACTGGCGCCGCGGGTCCAAGGGAAGTTTGAGCTTCGCTTCGATCCGCCGTGTCATGACGGGTTGATGATCTCCGTAGTGCACGATCAGCATCGGACGCGTGGGAAAACGGGTTGCCAGCTCGGACTTCAGCCGCTTCCAGGTCACCGCCGTCTCCACCAGTCGGGCGTAGTACTCGGCATAGCTGGGATCGGGAAGGCTTGCGGCGGCAAAGGCACGCTCGCTCTCGAATTGTCCAGGCGGAATCATTCGGCGATTGTGAGGGCCGTGGTTGAAATTGGTCAGCGCATACAGAAATCTCGGAGCTGCATCGCCGGAGATTCTTTTTGAATGAGCACCGATGACTGCGTCCAGGAATAACGCATCGGAATTTGTCGTTTCGAATTGCGTGACATCGAAGGGCAAGGGAATGTCATCCGAGAAAATCCGCTCGTTAATGCCGATCGAACGATAAAACGCATCATAGTTGAGAAAATTGCGGCGGCAGCTCGATATCAGCGTCGTGCCATAGCCAAGCGCTGCGAGCGCGTGGGGAAGGCTGTTGTGAAACCGCCCCACGCCTCTCTTAAACAGAAAATAGGCACTTGAACCAAAACTCGCGCTGGAAAGCCCGGTCAGGAGGCTGAACTCGGATTGCCACGATCCGCCGCCAAAAATGTCGACGTTCAAATTGCCATGCAGGCCGTTTTCCGGGGACAAAAACGCTTCGACAATCGGCTCGACCGGAAGTCCATATACGCGCGGATCGAAAATCGATTCGTGCTGGATGACGATGATGTCGGGATAGTCGAGGGTGCGTGCCGGCACGGCCGCCATCAGCGGCAGGCGGTCGCTGGCGATATCGCTCAGGGTCAGGCCGCCGAACTGTCGCCAGGAAAGCGGGTCGAGAAGCGACGCTATGAAAGTCGAAAAGAAACACCGCCGTAGCGCTGCGATCGGCTGGAATGAAGCTGGCCCGCCGCTGGCCCTGTATGCCGCCGCCAGATTAATGCAGGCGATGCCGAGCAGGAGAAGCTGGAACTCTAACGATACCGGCGGCCCACGCATGTAAAGCAGGGTAGAGATGGTGGTCAGCGCGAGTGCGATGCCTCCAGCGAGAACCGACATCGCTGCGAGCGGGTACTGCACGACAAGAAATGGAACTGTTCCGGCAAATACCAGCGGTAAATCGGTTGCGGTCAGTTTCAGCCCGCTATGGGTATACTTGACGCGGGACGCTGCGAAGATCGCGACCGCCAGGATCGACGACAGCAGTATCGCTCTTTCAAAATCGGCAACGGCGAACAGCAGCACGGCTGTGCTGAAACACAGCGCGGCAATCGCCAATCTGAGCTGATCGACGCTGCGCTCCACCAGCCAGATGACGGCGATGGCAGCCACGATGATCGAAGCCAGAATCATGCGAATACGATGACTGATTGGTCGATGAAGTTCAACGAGCGCTGCACCATCGAGCAAGGCAAGGCAGCTGGCGCCTCAATCGTATGGACGATGATCTGACACCGCGACCGTAAACGTCAGATGCCGTCTTTCGGCGGATGTTCATGGCCGGTTCGGGATTTTATCAGCCGGGTCAGCATGTCGAGAAACACTGTCTGCTCGCGCTTGCTTAGCGCTGCAAGCGTATGCACGTTGAAGGCCCTTGCCATCTTCGATGCGAGTTCCGCGGCCTCGCGGCCCGCAACAAGCTCGGACTGCTGCTGCTATGCGCGGCCGGTCATGACGCCGATGATGCGCTCTATCGCGAACGGCTTGGCGCAGCCCTCGCGGACCTCAACAAGGAGGCGTCCGGCACGTCGCAGCGCGTCACCCGCGCGATCATCATGCGGCGGCCACCGAGTTTCGATTCCGGCGAGATCACCGAAAAAGGCTCGCTCAATGCGCGCCTGATCCGCGAGCGCCGCAGCGATCTGGTCGAAGCGCTCTATGCCGACAGCCACCCCGACGTCTTCAGGGTTAGCTAGGGAACATCATCGCGTGGCTGCGCGGCCCTTCGGTCGCCGGACCGGAATTGGCTTGCCTCCGAAGATTGGCGAGTCATCGGTCTCCGAGGGATCGCGGTTCAGATAAAGCCTGGCGATCAGGTTTCTCAGCCACAGCACGCCCGGGTCGGTATGGACCCGGCGGTGCCAGAACTGCTTGAGTTCGATGCTCGGAATTTTGAATGGCGGCTCCACCAATTTGAGCCGGCCGGTGTGCATGAAGGCGCGGCCGACCGCACGCGGCACGATCGAAATGATGTTGGAGGTCGCCACCAGATGCGGCACGCTCATGAAATGCGGTGAGCGCAGCACGATATGGCGATCCAGCGCCATCTCGGCCATCCTGCGTTCGGCGATCTCCTGGCTGCGGCCTTCCTGCATCACCACGACATGATCGGCTGCGAGGAATTGCTTCATGCTGATCCTGTCGCCGATCGAGGGGTGGTCGGCGCGAACGAGGCAGGTGAAGGCATGCTCGAACAGCTTTTGCTGGAAGAAGCCGGCGCCGGTCAGGTCTGGAAAATAGCCGATGGCCAGGTCAATTCCCCCGGTCGTCATGGCCTCGCGCAACTCGGCCGGAGGCATCGCCAGCGAGCGCAGGTTTAATTTCGGTGCGCTGACCCCGAGTTGCTCCAGCAGGCGCGGCAGGAATACCAGTTCGCCGATGTCGGAGGCGGACAGCGAGAACGTTCGCTCGGCGCTGGCCGGATCGAAGGCCCGCTCGCGCAGGATGTCGAAGCGCACGGTTTCGATCACGCGCCGCACCGGTTCGCGGATCGATTCTGCCAGCGGCGTCGGCTGCATCGAAGCGCCATGCCGGACGAAAAGCTCATCGCCGAAGACATCGCGCAGCTTCGCAAGCGAAAAGCTGACGGTGGGCTGGCTGACCTTGAGCCGCTCGGCCACCAGCGTGGTGCTGCCGGTGTCGTACATCGCATCGAGGATCAGCAGCAGGTTGAGGTCGATCTCGCGATAATTCATACAGCTAATATACACAATTTAAATTATCTAGTTAGCTAATTTCTCAGACGGAGTTACCCTGCAGTTCAAGGACGGCGGCGCCTTCTCTGCGTCAGCCGGCACGGCCGAATAAGCCAACGCGCAGGGAGGGAATACGCATGTCAGCTCAGACTGAGCCCGGCGTCGGCGCCGCGGCGGACTCTTCCGTTCCGGGTCTCGACGTCGATCCGTTCTCGATCGAATTCTTCGACGATCCCTATCCGGCCCATGCGCGGATGCGCGACGCGGGGCCGCTGGTGTATCTCGACAAATGGTCGGTCTACGGCGTTGCCCGCTACGCCGAGGTTCACGCCGTCTTCAATGATCCCGCGACCTTCTGCTCCGGCCGCGGCGTGGGGTTGAGCGACTTCGCCAAGGAAAAGCCGTGGCGTCCCCAGAGCATTATTCTCGAAGCCGACCCTCCGGAGCACACGCGGACCCGTGCCGTGCTGAGCCAGGTGTTGTCGCCGACGGTCATGAAGCAGGTCCGCGGCCACTTTGCGGTGGCGGCCGCGGCCAAGGTCGACGAGTTGCTGGCGCGAAAAAGCTTCGATGCCATTGCCGATCTGGCGGAAGCCTATCCGATGTCGGTATTCCCCGATGCAATGGGTCTGAAACAGGAAGGGCGCGAGAATTTGCTGCCCTATGCAGGGCTGGTGTTCAACGCCTTCGGCCCGCCGAACCAGTTGCGCCAGGATGCGATCGACCGATCGGCGCCGCATCAGGCCTATGTCGCGGAACAATGCCAGCGCGACAACCTTGTGCCCGGCGGGTTCGGCGCCTGCATCCACGCCCGCGCTGACAGCGGCGACATCACTGCAGCCGAGGCGCCGCTGCTGGTGCGCTCACTGCTCTCGGCGGGGATCGATACCACGGTCAACGGCATTGGCGCCGCGATCTATTGCCTGGCGCGGTTTCCCGAGCAACTGACGCGGCTGCGCGCCGATCCGTCGCTGGCGCGCAACGCGTTCGAGGAAGCGGTCCGGTTCGAGAGCCCGGTGCAGACGTTCTTCCGGACCACGACGCGCGAGGCCGAGATCGGCGGTCATCGCATCGGCGAGGGCGAGAAGGTGCTGATGTTCCTGGGCTCCGCCAACCGCGACCCGCGGCGATGGGAGAACGCGGACAGCTACGACATCACGCGCCGTACTTCGGGGCATGTCGGCTATGGCTCCGGCATTCATATGTGTGTCGGGCAACTGGTCGCGCGCGTTGAAGGCGAAGTGATGATGGCGGCGCTCGCGCGCAAGGTCGCTTCCATCGAGATCACCGGCCCGGTGAAGCGCCGCTACAACAATACACTGCGCGGGCTCGAAAGCCTTCCGGTGACAATCTCGCCCGCTTAACAGAAAAAATTTTGAGGAGAGGAAGTTATGAAGGTCTTTGGGATTTGCACGGTGCTTGTGCTGTCATGCGCCACATCCAGTTTGGCGCATGCCGAGATCTCCGACAATGTGGTGCGGGTCGGTGTGCTCAACGACATCTCCGGGATTTTCCAGGACACCAACGGCATGGGTTCGGTGGAAGCAGCAAGGATGGCGGCGGAAGATTTCAACGGCGGCGGCAAGAACATCAAGGTCGAGATCGTCTACGCCGATCACCAGAACAAGGCCGATGTGGGATCGGGCATCGCACGCAAATGGCTCGACGTCGACAAGGTCGACGCCATCGTCGACGTGCCGAATTCGGCGGTCGGTCTCACCATCAATTCGCTGGTTCGCGATTCCAAAATGACATTCCTGGCATCGTCCACCGCAAGCTCCGATCTCACCGGCAAGGCCTGCTCGCCGAACACCATTCAGTGGGTCAACGACGTCTGGGCGACCGGCAACGCCACGGCGGCGGCGATGATGGGGCGCGGCGGCAAGGAATGGTACTTCGTCACGGTGAATTTCGCGCTCGGCCAGGGCATCGAGGCCGAGGCCACCAACTATATCGAGAAGCACGGCGGCAAGGTGCTGGGCTCGGCCAAGCATCCGCTCGGCACCTCGGACTTCGCCTCGCTGTTGCTGCAGGCGCAGAACTCAAAGGCCAAGGTGATCGGGCTTGCCAATGCCGGCGGCGACACCGTCAATGCAGTGAAGCAGGCCGCCGAATTCGGCATTCAGGCCGGCGGCCAGACCATGGTGGCGTTCCTGCTGTTCGTCAACGACGTCCACGGCATGGGGTTGAAGGTGGGGCAGGGGCTGCAACTGCTCGAAGCGTTTTATTGGGACATGGATGACGACACCCGTGCGTTCGCCAAACGCTTTGCGGTGCGGCCCGGCATGAACGGCAAGATGCCGAGCGGCAACCAGGCCGGTGTCTACGCCTCGACGCTCGCCTATCTCAACGCGGTCGCGGCAACCGGCAGCGATGCGGCCCAGGACGTCGTGCCGCAGATGAAGAAGTTCAAGGGCAAAGACAAGTTGTTCGGCGACGTCACGATCCGCCAGGACGGCCGCGTCATTCATCCGATGTATCTGTTCGAGGTGAAGAAGCCGGAGGAGTTGAAATATCCCTACGACTATTACAAACTGGTTTCGACCATTCCCGCCGAGCAGGCGTTCCGGCCGATGGCCGACGGCGGGTGCGCGCTGGTGAAGTGAGGGCGTCTTCACCTTCCCCTGCGGGGAGGGTCGGCTCGCATCGCAGATGTGAGCCGGGTGGGGTACTTCTTCGGATGGACTGCTTCGACCCCACCCCGCCGCTTCGCTGCGTCGCGTCTCCGACCCTCCCCCCCAGGGGAGGGTAAGCAACTTCACCGCACCACCTTGCTTGAGCCTTGCGTGATCAGCCGCGCCGCGCGTTGATCCCTGGCGTAGACCCACAGCCAGGAGATCGCGACGCTGAGCCGGTTGCGCAGGCCGATCAGGAAATAGATGTGCGCGATGCCCCATATCCACCACGCAAGGCTGCCGCGCAGTTTTATCGACCCGAAATCGATCACCGCCTTGCGCTTGCCGATCTGCGCCAGGCTGCCGGCATGCTTGTAGCGGAACGGCGCGGCCGTGCCGCCAGTGAGCCGCGCCTTGATCGCGTCGGCGACGTGGCGTCCTTGCTGCTTGGCGGCCGGCGCGATGCCGGGGACCGGCTTGCCATCCCAGGCCGGGATCACAATGGTATCGCCGATCGCGAAAATATCCGGATGGCCTGACACCGTGAGATCGGGCTCGACCTGCAGCCGTCCGGCGCGGTCGGCTGTTGCCCCGAGCCATTCGGCGGCGGGCGAGGCGCGCACGCCGGCGGCCCAGATGATGGTTGTGGTGTCGAGCCGGTTGCCGCCATAGACCACGTGATCGGCGGCGCATTCGGTGACGGGCTGGTTCAGCATCACCTCGACGCCGATGCTTTCCAGCGAGGCTTGCGCGTAAGCCGAGAGATCGTCGGCAAAGCCCGCCAGAACGCGCGGACCTGCCTCGATCAGTACCACGCGCGCGCCGTGGGTATCGATGTTGCGGAAGTCGGGCGGCAGCGTGTCCTGCGCCAGTTCGGCAATGGTACCGGCGAGCTCGACGCCGGTCGGGCCGGCGCCGACGATGACGAAGGTCAGGAGTGCTGCGCGCCGCTGCGGATCGGTCTCGCGCTCGGCACGCTCGAAGGCGACCAGGATCCGCCGCCGCAGCGTGGTGGCATCTTCCAGCGTTTTCAGGCCCGGCGCGAACGGCTCCCATTCGTCATGGCCGAAATAGGCGTGCCGCGCGCCGGTGGCGAGAACCAGCGTGTCGTAGGGCAGGGTATCGCCATCATCGAGCAGCACGCGCTTGGCGCCTGCATCCACGCCGCTCACGGTGGCGAACAGGGTCGTGACCTCGGGGCGTCCGCGCACCAGATAGCGGATCGGCCAGGCGATCTCGGATGTCGCCAGTGAAGCGGTGGCGACCTGATACAGCAGCGGCTGGAATAGATGATGATTGCGCCGGTCCACCAGCGTGATGGCGACCGGCGCGCCGGCCAAGCCGATAGACGGCTTCGAGGCCGCCGAAGCCGGCGCCGACGATCACGACGCGATGGGGTTCTGCGGGCGTTGCGGTCATCGGATGCGGCCTCGGTTTTCAAGAATGTGGTACTTCGATCATGTAGGCGCTCGGAGGTTCCGGTCCAAGGTTATTTGGCGCATCGATCGATAGCCTCAGACTATAGTCAGCCTGGTCCCGGGTCCGACCTGCAAACAATTTTCCCGGGACCGCACCCTTTTGCGGGCGTCGAACGTCTTTGCGGGTGAGACATCACGAAACCGCAAAGGAGAGCACGATGAAACGCACCTTGATCAGGTATAAGACCTGGCCGGAATTTGCCGACAAGAACGCCGAGCTGATTGCCGGGGTGTTTGCGGAACTGAAGGCCACCAAGCCGGAAGGGCTTCGCTATCTTTCGCTGAGGCTCGAAGACGACACCTTCGTGCATTACGTCGAGAGCGAATCCGATTCCGGCAGTGCGTTGCCGACATTGGTAGCGTTCAAGGCGTTCCAGAGCGGAATCCGTGAGCGTTGCATCGAGCCGCCGCAGCCCAGTGGTGCTACAATCGTCGGCAATTATCGTATGCTGAGCGAGCCCTGAACATCGGGGAAGGCAGGATGAATTTGGCCCAGCAACCACCGACGTCGGCTGCCGACTTTGAAAGCCTGCTCGCCGCGATGCGGCCAAAACTGCATCGCTATTGCGCGCGCATGGTCGGTTCGGTGATCGACGGCGAGGACGTGCTGCAGGATGCGCTGATCAAGGCGGTGGAATCGTTTCCATCCGCCGGCGTCCTCGGCAATCCCGAAGGCTGGCTGTTCAGAATCGCGCACAACACCGCGCTGGATTTCCTGCGCCGCCGCAACCGGCAGCAGGCGCTGCAAGCGGGCGAGGAGGTGGACATGATTGCCGATCAGGTCGATGTCGTCGCCAGCCGCGAGATCGCGCGCGCCAGCCTGCGCACCTTCATGCGCCTGCCGGTCGCCCAGCGCTCCAGTGTGATCCTGATGGACGTGCTCGGCTGCTCCTTGCAGGAAATCTGCGCGGTGATGGATTTCAGTCTTCCCGCGGTGAAGGCGGCACTGCACCGCGGCCGCGCGCAGCTGCGCGTACTGGCGGCGGAGCCGGACGATCTGCCGCGCCCAAAAATGCCGGAGGCCGATCGCGTCCGCCTCGGCGCCTATGTTGCGCATTTCAACGCGCGGGATTTTGATTCGATCCGTAACCTGATCGCGGACGATGTGCGGCTCGACCTCGTCAACAAGACCCGCATGAACGGCAAGGCCGAGGTTTCCCGGTATTTCGGCAACTACGCGAAAGCCAGGGATTGGCGGCTGGTGCCGGGCCTGGTCGAGGGCCGCCCGGCGATCCTGGTGTTCGATCCCGGCGAGCCGGGTGGCGGGCCGAAATATTTCATGCTGCTGCAATGGTCGGCGGACAAGGTCGCTGAAATCCGCGACTTCCGCCACGCGGCTTACGCCATCGATGGCGCCGAATATCTGGTTTGATCCGCGCAAGAGCGCGATCAGCGTCCAACGACGGACCGCGCGCTCATGCCGTCATTTGAGGGGCCGATGGCTTGTTGCCGGCGGCCTTCACCAGACAATCGCTCAAACGCTGCGCCGCCGGCGAGAGGCTTCGACCGCGAAGATGCGCCACCACGAAACTTCCGGGCGCCGGCAATTCCGGAACGTTGGGCATTCGCAGCGCGCCGAGATTGACGAAATAATCCGCCACGTCGGCGGACAGCACCCAGATCAGATCCGATCCGTTCACCAGTGCGACGTTGGTCTGGATCGACGATGATTCGACCAGACAGCGCTCGGGACGGCGCCGTTGCTTTCGAAAAAGCGTTTCGACCGCGCTGCGCATCGCGGTGCCGTTCTCCGGCAGGATCCACGGCTGATCGATCAGGTCGTTCCAGCCAACCGATCGCTTCCTGCCGAGGGGATGATCAGGCCCGCACACCGCCCTGACGGCAGGCCGGTACAATTCCTGGGTCGTGATGTCGGAATTCTGGATGGTGCCGGTGAAGCGGCCGAGCAGCAGGTCGATCTGCCCGGAGCGCAATCGGGTGAGCAGTTCATCCATCGGTCCTTCGCGAACCGTGACGGTGATGCGCGGGGCCTCGGCCAGCAGCAGCGTCAGCGCGCGCGGCACGATGACGTAGCAGGAGCTCACCCCGGTACCGATGCTCGCGGTGCCGATCAGGCCGCCGTCGATGGCCTCGAGTTCCTGCTGGGTGCGGTCGATATCGGCGACCAGCGCCGCCGCCCGTCGCACCAGCGTCCACCCGGCGGTGGTGGGCTTCAAGGTCCGTCCGACCCGCTCGAACAGGCTGATGTTGAGATCCGACGCCAGCGTCCGCAGCAAACGCGAGGCCGCCGGCTGCGTCAGGTTCACCTCGCGCGCTGCCGCGCTCAGCGTGTCGGTCCGTTCCATCGCCGCCAGCAATTCGAGCTGCGAAGGGCGGAGCCGGCTCAACAATCTGGTCGGCCGCTTTTTCGGTCGTCTCATCGAAACATTCCAGAACTGGTATGTATTGGCGCCAATAATTCATTGGATATCATAGCTCAAAACCCGCAGCATTGGGCCAGTCAGCGAGCAGCCGGGCTGCTTTGAGAACAGAAAATGACGGAAACCGCCGGGTTCATTGAAAAGCACGGGCTCTGGTCCGACCAGGAGCGTCGGCAGGGCGAGGAAATCCTGGCGCGAATCGAGAAGGAGCAAATCCGGCTGGTACGCGTGGCCTGGAGCGATCCGCACGGCGCTTCGCGGGTCAAGATGGTCACCGCGCGGGCGTTCGCCGCGGCGCTGAGGGACGGCTACAATATCAACGTCGCGACCGCGACCCTCGATGCCTCCGGCGCCCGGGTTTTTTCCTCGTTCACGCGCGGTGGCGGCATGGGCCTGGAGGAAATGACCGGCTCGCCCAATCTCGTCATCGTGCCGGATCCCTCGACCTTTCGCGTCCTGCCCTGGGAGCCTGACGTCGGCTGGATCCTGTGCGACGACTATTTCAATTCCGGCCAGCCATTTCACTTCTCGCCCCGCCACGTGCTGCGCAAGCAGCTCAAGCGATTGCAGGCGCGATCGCTGCGCAGCGTCGTCGGACTGGAAGTCGAATGGTACCTGCTGCGTCTGGCCGAGGAACAGCTGAGCGACGAGCATATCGGGTCGCCCGGCATCAAGGGGCGCGCGATCCGCACGGTTCCGGTCGAGACCGGGTACTCGTTTCATTCCGAAACCAATCTCGATTTGATGCATGGCCCGCTTTCAAGCCTGGCGCGCGCCTTTGAGAAGCTCGGCCTGCCGGTCAGGTCGTTCGAAAACGAATGGGGCCCCGGCCAGGTCGAATGCACCTTCGCGCCGACCGACGCACTGCAGGCCGCCGACAATCTGGTGCTGTTCCGCACCGCCACCCGGCAGCTGTGCCGCCGGATGGGTTATCTCGCGAGTTTCATGTGCCGTCCCAAGGTCAAGGGCGCATGTTCGAGCGGCTGGCATCTGCATCAGTCGGTCGTCGATGCCGACACCGGCGCCAACCTGCTGACGCCTCAGTCGCCAGGCGAACCGCTGTCTTCCCAGGGCAAGGCCTATCTCGGCGGATTGTTGCAGCACGCGCTGGCAGCGACCGTGTTCGCGAATCCGACCGTCAATGCCTATCGGCGGTTTCGCCCCAATTCGCTGGCGCCGGATCGGCTGACCTGGGGCACCGACCATCGCGGCGTGATGTTGCGGGTTCTCGCCGCCGCGGGCGATCCTGCCAGCCGCATCGAGAACCGGCTCGGCGAGCCCGCCGCCAACCCCTATCTCTATATCGCCTCGCAGCTCATCACCGGGCTCGACGGCATCGACAACATCAGCGATCCGGGCCCGCCGGACACCGATCCCTACAGCACCGACCGCGCCAGGCTTCCCGGCAGCCTCTCCGCGCGCGCTGGATCTGATGGAGCGGGAGCCGCTGTTTCGCCGCGAGATGGGTGACCTCTTCATCGACTATTACGTGGCGCTGAAGCGCACCGAAGTCGGCCGCTTCACGCAATTCACAGCGGCCCACAATCTCGATCCGGCGAGCGATGAGATCACCGATTGGGAGCAGAACGAGTATTTCGATTTCTTTTGACCTGCGGCGGACCGACGGCGCCGAACTTGAACGGAACGAGGATCGCGATGACCATGATTGAACCAATCCAGGCGCCGCGCCTGCGCAATTCGGCGACGCTCATACGACTGGGACGAATTGGTGCAGGAAGATCGCGTGCATCATCTGCTCTACACCGATCCCGCAATCTTCGACGAGGAGATGCGCAGCATCTTCGGCGGCACCTGGGTTTACCTGGCGCATGAAAGCCAGATCCCCAATCCGAACGACTACATCACGGCCAAACTGGGCCTGAGGCCGCTGATCATGACCCGCGACGAGCAGGGCATCATCCGGGCGCTCTATAACCGCTGCACGCACCGCGGCACCACGCTGTGCCGGTTCGAAAAAGGCAACAAGCGGTCGTTCCAGTGCCCCTATCACGGCTGGAATTTCATGAACAACGGCAAGCTGCGCGGCGTGCCGTGGGCCGAGGGCTATGCCGACAATCTGGTCAAGGATCCGAAATTCAACCTGGCGCAGGTGCCGCGGGTCGAATCCTACCGCGGTTTCATTTTCGGCACGCTGAATGTCGATGCCGCGTCGATCGAAGATCATCTCGGCCCGATCCGAAAACCGATCGACGAATGGATCGACCGCAACCCCGGCGGCAAGATCGTGGTCTGCGAGGCCAACCGGATCAAATTCAAGGGCAACTGGAAACTCGCCTACGACAATTCCGGCGACGGCTATCACGTGCTGTATTCGCACCGCTCGCTGCTGGAAACCGAAAACCGGTTCGCGGACGAAAGCGTCGAGAAAGGCATGTCCTATTACAAGACCGCACCCGACGAGCAGCCGATGTACATGCAGTACATGGGCAACGGCCATCACTTCAAGGACAAGCGGCCCAACCTTCAGAAGCGGGAAGGCGGGCTGTGGGCGATCGAATCGCTGCATCCCGGCATGGAGCACGTGCAGCAGAAGCTGCGGCACCGTTTCGGCGAGCGGGCGGAGGCCATGCTCGATCTGGCAGGATCCGAGCCGGTGAACATCAACGTGTTTCCCAACCTGTCATTGCTCGGAAATCACATCCAGGTGTTTCAGCCGGTGTCGTTCGAGGAAACCGATACGATCTGGTACGGCACCAAGATCGAGGATGTCGACGGCACCATGGGTGCGGAGGTCCTCAACGACATCAACACGCTGAGGATGCGGACGCAGGAGGGATTTCCGAATTTCGGCGAGGTCGACGACGTCACCAATTTCGAGCAGATCCAGCGTGGCCTGCGCTGCCAGGAGGACGAGTGGATCTACATGAACCGGGGTCTCGGCATTCCCGGGCGTATTCACACCCTCGAGGACGGCACCATCAAGGCTCCCGCGACCGACGAGATGTTCATGCGCGAATATATCAAGGAGTGGAAGCGCCTGATGAAGACCGCGCCCACCCTGAGCATCCAGCGGGAGCCCTGAGCATGACCGGCGCACAACTGAACCGCGATCCCTCGCGCCACTCCTATTATGTGGACGATGCGCTCTATCGGGAGCTGATCGCCGACTTCGCAATCCTGCGCGGCGATGCTCCGACCATCGAGGACCACGCTGAACGCGATCTGTTTCGCGGCCTTGTCGAACGCGAGGCGCGCCTGCTCGACCGCTTGCAGTTCGACAAGTGGCTGCAATTCTATGCCGACGAGTGCCTCTATTGGGTCCCCAGCACCCCCCATGGCGGCGATCCCCGCAGCGAGATCGCCGTCATGTTCGACGATCGCCGCCGGCTCGAAGACCGTGTGTTTCGTCTCGCCACCGGCTTTGCCTGGTCGCAGGCGCCCTCGTCGCGAACGGTGCGCATGGTCTCGAACGTCGAAGTATTCGTATCGCGCCGATCCGGAGCAGCGGATGGTGCGCTCGAACTTCATGATCTCCGAGTTCTGGGATGACGAGACCCGCACGCTGGCCGGCTGGGCCGGCCATCGCTTTCGAAAGGTCGGCGGGGCATGGCGGATATCGGCCAAGCAGGTCAATCTGCTGGTCTGCGACCAGTGCATCCGCAACCCCAGCATCATCCTCTAACTGCGCCCGGGCGCGTCGATTTTGAGCGATGACGCCATTCAAGCCGGGAGGGGCTCACGATGCGCTCCGGACGATACCGAATATCGCGTCTGATGTTATTTCGCTGCCTTGCTCGACGGCGACGAAGGCCACTCGATCGAAGCCTCGATGATATCAGCCGTCTTCCGGTAGTGTTCAGCCAGAAGGTGAACAGCGTCCTCGCTTCGGCGCAACGTGGCGTCCATGATTTCCCGGTGTTCGGCTGCGGCATCGCGCCGTTGCTTCCCCAGCGTCCGGGCGAAGTAGTTTGGCAGCCGGTAGCGCTGCGTCTCGAAGTAGAGTTGATTCGCCAATTCAAGCAGACGCTGCGATTTGCAATGTGCGATCAGCGCTCGGTGGAAATGATAATGCCGGTCCTCCATCGCGAACAAGTCGGCTGCTTCCACCGTGCCCGAAATTCGCGACTGCCGCTCGACCTGCAGGCTGAGTGCGTGGAAGGCGGCAACGATGCTCGATTCCCAGTCATCGTCGCCGTTGCGCATGGAGCGGCGAAGTGCCTCGCTCTCGATCAGGATGCGCGTTTCGGTAGCGTCCTCGATCTCTTGGCGCGACAATGGCGCGACGGAGAAACCGCGCAGCGCTGTCGAAAGCACCAGCCGCTCCGATTGCAGCCGCATCAGCGCTTCGCGAAGCGGCGAAAAACTCAACCCGTAGCGTTGCCGCAGCGCTTCGAGTCTCAGAGGCATTCCGGCCTTGAGCGTACCGACAACGATGTCTGCGCGCAGACGTTGATAGGCGGCCTCGCCCAGCGTCGCCGGCTCGCCGGCTCCCTCGCTGCCCGTCCGGCGTTCGCTTCCCGCGGCTGTCGTATTCCGAGCTTCGCGGGGTAGCTTTGGCTGCACTGTCATATTTTCGAAAATTTCAGGTTGATTCCAAAAAACTTTGATTTTATATGATATACATCCTGGGAGCGTGAGATGGCAATGGGAAGTCGAGAAAACCATCGGGAAAACATCGCGGGGCGGGCCAACGTCGAGGACACCCCGGAACTGCTCGCCTACTACGACGAGCTGGAAAACCTGGACGCGGGGGCGCTCTGGACCGTCGCCAACAAGATCGAGCCCTGGCAGCCGAAGTCTTCGTCCGTCCCCGTGCTCTGGCGCTATCGACGATCTCCGCCAGCACGTGCTGCGATCCGTCGAACTGGTGTCGCCCGAAAAGGCCGGCCGGCGCGTCATCTATTTGAACAATCCCGGACGCCGCGAGCACGCCGCCGCCGTCGGCTGGCTCTATTCCGGGCTGCAGGTGATGCATCCGGGCGAGGTGGCGTCTTCCCACGCCCATTCAGCCTCGGCGCTGCGTTTCATCATGGAAGGGGAGGGCGCCTACACGATCGTCGATGGTCACAAGGTCACGCTTGGCGCCAACGACTTCGTGCTTACTCCGAACGGCACGTGGCATGAGCACGGTGTCTCCGGTGACGGTACGCCCTGCATCTGGCAGGACGGTCTCGACATCCCGCTCGTCAATTCACTCGAAGCGAACTTCTACGCGGTGCATCCAAAGATGCAGCAAGACGTCGGCTATCCCGTCGACGACATGACCCACACCTGGGGCAATCCGGGGCTGCGGCCCGCCGGCGCCGAATGGACGCGGGGATATTCACCGCTCCTGAAATACGAGTGGGGGCCGACCTACGAAGCGCTGCAGCGCTATGCCAAGGCAACCGACGGCTCGCCGTTTGACGGCATTCTCATGAACTACGTGAACCCTGTGACCGGCGGACCCGTCATGCAGACGATCGGCGCGTCGATGCAGATGCTGCGGCCCGGCGAGGCCACGACCGCCCATCGCCACACCGGCAGCGTGATCTATCAGGTCGCGAAAGGAAGCGGTCATTCGATCATCGACGGCAAGCGGTTCGACTGGAAGGAGCGCGACATCTTCTGTCTGCCGTCCTGGGCGTGGCATGAGCACGCCAACGGATCGAGCAGCGAAGACGCCTGCCTGTTCGCCTTCAACGATCTGCCCGTCATGAACGCCCTCGGATTGTACCGGGAGGAAGCCTATGGCGACAATCAAGGCCGGCAGCCGCTGACTTCCTAGGAAAACGAAATCATGCGTCTGGTTACCTTTCGCGCCAACGTCGAGGCGGCGGCCCGTCTCGGCGCCGTCGTCGATGACCTGGTTGTGGACGTCGAAAGGATCGGCGCGCATGCCGGCATAGCGCTTCCCGCGTCGATGCTCGATCTCATCGATCTGGGGCCGCCGGCACGGATGGCGCTGAGCAAGATCTTGAGCGACCAGCGAAGCCATTGGCCGGTGGGCGCCACGCTTCCGCTTGCCAATGTCAGGCTGCTCGCGCCGATTCCGCGGCCGCGGAAGAACATTTTCGGGATCGGCCTGAACTATGTCGAGCACGTCGCGGAATCGTCGCGCGCCCTCGATACGGCGAAAGAATTGCCGAAGCAGCCGATCATCTTCTCAAAGCCTCCGACCAGCGTTATCGGGCCCGACGACGCCATCGAACACAACGGGGCTATTACCCAGCAGCTCGATTGGGAAGTCGAACTCGCCGTCGTGATGGGGCGAACGGCGCGCCGGGTGCCGGAAGCGCAGGCTCTCGATTTCGTTTTCGGCTACAGCGTCATGATCGACATCAGCGCGCGCGACAATCGCCGCGCCGGCCAGTGGATCTATTCCAAGGGCCAGGACACCTACGCACCGTTCGGGCCCTGCATCGTGACGGCAGACGAAATCGGCGATCCGCACGCCCTCGATCTCTGGCTCAAGGTGAACGGTGTCGAAAAGCAACGCTCCAACACGCGCCATATGCTGTTCAAGGTGCCGCTGCTGATATCGGACATATCGGCTGCGATCACGCTCGAGCCCGGAGATATCATCGCGACCGGCACGCCCGACGGTGTCGGTGCGGGACGCACGCCGCAGGAATGGCTCTGGCCCGGCGATGTCGTCGAGGCTGAGGTAACGGGTATCGGCCGGTTGCGCCACCCCGTGGTTGCGGTCTAGGCGCGAGGGCACCGATGCTGTTCGACATGGAAACCCTGGAGGCTTCGAACCGCTACAAGATACTGACGGCCACCGTCACTCCCCGGCCGATTGCCTGGGTGACGACACGCTCCGAAGCGGGCGTCATCAATGCAGCTCCGTACAGTTTCTTCAACGTGCTGGGACACGAGCCGCCTATACTTGCGATCGGACTGCTCGCGGGACAGGGTGGTTTCAAGGACACCGCGACCAACATTCTGGCGACCGGTGAGTTCGTGGTGAATCTGGTTTCCGAAGCGAACGCTGCGGCCATGAACATCACCTGCATCGACGCGCCGCCCGATGTCGATGAGCTGGCGCTGGCCGGCCTCACCGCGGTTGCGTCTCACAAGATACGGCCCCCGCGCATTGCGGAGTCCCCGGTATCCTTCGAGTGCAGAACCCTCACCTCACTCGTGACGGGACCGCATCAGACGGTGGTCCTCGGCCGCATCGTCTGCGCCCATGTTGACAGCGCGGCTGTCCAGGACAGGGAGCGCTGCCACATCGATACGCGAGCCCTGCAATTGATCGGCCGGATGCATGGCAGCGGTTGGTACGCCCGTTGCACCGACCTGTTTCAAATGGATCGGCCGAGCTGGGCCGAATGGCAACGGAACGGCGGTGCCGACCGGCCGCAGTCGGGTGGTGCGCCATGAACTCATTCAGCCACGCGCTGTTCGCCTGCGACAATAATTGCCGCGGCAACCGGAACTATAATTCTTGCCATCTCCGGCCGGAACGAATTATGGTGCATATCTTGGGTCGGCAAGCTCAAATGGTCAGGGACACCAAAGGTCGTGCTTGCCGCCTGCCCAGGATTTCGCGCACAAAACACGTCACCAATAAAAAGCGGCCGAAGGCAAGGGAGCGAAAACTCCTCGAACCGGGCAGGCCATTCCACGAACGGCACAGATATCAGTGAGGGAGGGAGAGAATATGAGAACGGCATTCTGGCTGGCGGGCGCAACGGCGCTGGCGCTGGCAAACCCCGCTTTGGCGGGCGACACCATCAAGATCGGGTTTGTCTCCACGTTCAGCGGCCCGACCGCGGTGATCGGCAACGACATGCGCAATTCGTTCGAGCTCGCGCTCGATCACATGGGCCGCAAGATGGGCGGCAAGCCTGTCGAGGTGATCTACGAGGATGACGGGCAGAAGCCGGATGTCGGCAAGCAGAAGACCGAAAAACTGATCCAGTCCGACAAGGTCGACTTCATCGCCGGTTACATCTGGTCGAACGTGCTGCTGGCGTCGCTGAAGCCGATCGTGGATTCGAAGACCATGATGGTCATCGCCAATGCCGGTCCGTCGCAGGTCGCCGGCGAATTGTGCTCGCCCTATGTGTTCTCGACCTCGTGGCAGAACGACCAGACACCGCAAGCGGTCGGCGAATACATGAACCAGAAGGGCGTCAAGTCGGTGTTCCTGATCGGTCCGAACTACGCCGCCGGCAAGGACATGCTGGCCGGCGTCAAGAGCACGTTCAAGGGCGAGGTCAAGGGCGAGGAATATACGGTGTGGCCGAGCCAACTCGACTTCTCCGCCGAGCTTTCGAAGGCGCGCGCCTCGGGTGCGGCATCGATCTTCGTGTTCTATCCGGGTGCCGCCGGCGTCCAGTTCCTCAACCAGTATGCCCAGGCCGGCCTGAAGGCGCAGATGCCGCTCTACACGGCGTTCACCATCGACGAGCTGTCGTTGCCGCTGCAGAAGGAAAACGCGCTCGGCGTGCCCGGCGCCCAGCAGTGGGTCAACGATCTGCCCAACGAGGAGAACAAGAAGTTCGTCGCCGACTACCGCAAGAAGTACACCGGCCTGCGCCCGACCTTCTACGGCGCGCAGTCCTATGACGCTGCGCAGTTGATCAACAGCGCGGTGGTGGCGGTGAAGGGCGACACCTCGAAGCTGGACGAGATGAAGGCGGCGATGGAAAAGGCCAATTTCAAATCGGTGCGCGGCGAGTTCAAGTTCGGCAAGAACCACATGCCGATCCAGAGCTTCTATCTGCAGGACGTGGTGAAGGACGCCGACGGCTCGCTCGCGCTGAAGACCGTCGCCACCATCGTCAAGAACAGCCAGGACAAGTACCACGACAAATGCCCGATGAAGTGACCTAGTCGCCTTTCCAATGCAGCGGCGGCGCTCAGGTGCCGCCGCTGTTTTCCTGTCGGCACGTGTCTTGCTTTGCAATCAGATGACTTTGAGAATCACCTACAGCATCCTTCGAGACGGCGCTTCGCGCCTCCTCAGGATGAGGTTACTCTAAGCCTCATGGTGAGGAGCGCGGCAAACGCCGCGCGTCTCGAACCATGGCGACGATCGATGCCTGTTTGTTGTACGCCTCAACCGGAAATGACCTAAGACCGTCCATGCTGCTTGTCGTCGAACAATTTCTGAATGGATTGCAGTTCGGGCTGCTGCTGTTTCTGCTGGCGGCAGGATTGACGCTGGTGTTCGGCATCATGGACTTCGTCAATCTGGCGCACGGCTCGCTCTACATGATGGGCGCCTATTTCGCGGCGACCTTCGTGGCGTGGACCGGGAATTTCCTGCTCGGCGCGCTGCTGGCGCTGGGCGCCACGCTGTTGCTCGGCATCGTGCTGGAATTCGTGGCGCTTCGGCATCTCTACGGCCGCGATCATCTCGATCACGTGCTGGCGACCTTCGGGTTGATCCTGTTCTTCAATGACGCGGTGCGGCTGATCTGGGGCCCGGCAGGTCTGGCGCTGCCGCTGCCCGGCTGGCTGACCGTGCCGTTTCAGATCATGCCCGGCGTCTATTATCCCGCCTATCGCCTCGCCATCATCGTGGTGGCGCTGGTGGTGGCGCTGCTGCTCTATTTCGTGGTGATGCGAACCCGGATCGGCATGCTGATCCGCGCCGGCGCCTCGAACCGGGAAATGATCGGCGCGCTCGGCATCAACATCAAGCTGCTCTACACCCTGGTGTTCGGGCTCGGCGCCGCATTGGCCGGTCTTGCCGGGCTGATGCAGGCGCCGATTTTGACGGTGCAGATCGGCATGGGCGAGAACATCTTGATTCTCGCCTTCGTCATCATCGTGATCGGCGGCATCGGCTCGATCCGCGGCGCGTTTATGGCGGCGATCTTCGTCGGCATGATCGATACGCTCGGCCGCGCCTTCCTGCCCGATTTGTTGCGCCAGGTCCTGAGTTCGGCCGCGGCGTCGACCGCGGCGCCGGCGCTGTCCTCGATGCTGATCTATCTGTTGATGGCGATGGTGCTGGTGGTGCGGCCGGAGGGGCTGTTTCCGGCCAATCGGAAATGAGCGCTTCACTCACCCCCCGCAACGTCATCGTCGCGCTTGTGATCGCCGGCCTGCTGCTGCTTCCGCTCTATTCGGCGGCGACCGGCAACATCTTCGTGCTGACGCTGTTCACCCGCATCGTCATCTACGCGCTGGCGGCGGCGAGCCTCAACCTCATCATGGGCTATGGCGGCATGATGAGTTTTGGCCACGCCGCCTATCTCGGGATCGGCGGCTACGCCGTCGGCATCCTCGCTTTCGAAGGCACCGGCTCCGGATTCATTCAGTGGCCGGTCGCGCTTCTTGCCTCCGCGCTGTTCGCGCTGGTGGTCGGCGCGCTCTCGCTGCGCACCCGCGGCGTCTATTTCATCATGATCACGCTCGCCTTCGCGCAGATGGCTTATTATGTCGCCTCGGGGCTGGCGCGCTACGGCGGCGACGACGGCCTCACCATCTACAAGCGCAGCGATTTCGGCGGCCTGATCAACCTGTCCGGCCGCGTGCAATTCTATTACCTCTGCGTCTTCTGCCTGCTCGGCGGCATTTACCTGATCTGGCGCATCGTCAATTCGCGCTTCGGCATGGTGGTGCAGGGCCTGCGCTCCAACGAGAAGCGCATGCAGGCGATCGGCTTCCCCGCCAACCGCTACCGGCTGATCTGCTTTGTCATCTCGGGCACGATGTGCGGCCTGGCTGGCGCGCTGCTCGCCAACAACACCGATTTCGTCAGCCCTGCCTCGATGTACTGGACCCGCTCCGGCGATCTCATGGTGATGGTCATCCTCGGCGGCATGGGCTCGCTGTTCGGCCCCGTCATCGGCACGATCGCGTTTCTCCTGCTGGAAGAGGCGTTGTCGCAGTTCACCGAATACTGGGCGCTGATCATGGGCCCGTTGCTGCTCCTGATCGTGTTGTTCGGGCATGGCGGCATCATGGGGTTGATCGGGAGGCTGCGCCGTGGCTGATCCCTTGCTCCGCGTCGAGAAACTTAACCTCCGCTTCGGCGGCGTGATCGCGACCGACAACCTCTCGCTCGACGTCAACAGCGGCGAATTGCACGCGATCATCGGCCCCAACGGCGCCGGCAAGACCACGCTGATCAGCCAGTTAACCGGACAATTGCTGCCGGATTCCGGCGCCATTCATTTCGCCGGCCAGGACATCACGGGGATGCCGGCCTACCGGCGCAGCGCGCTTGGCCTCGCTCGTTCGTTCCAGATCACGTCGCTGCTTTCCGATTTCAGCGCCGCGGACAATGTCGCGCTGGCGGCGCAGGCCCATGATGGCCACTCCTTCCGTTTCTGGGGCGCGGCGCGCAAGGAAACGCGGCTGCGCGAGGTGGCGCATTCGGCGCTGAAGCGAGTCGGGCTCGAACATCGCGCCGATGTCGTGGTGTCCGAACTGAGCCATGGCGAGCAGCGCGAGCTCGAGCTTGCGGTCGCGCTCGCGACCAAGCCGCAATTACTTTTGCTCGATGAACCCATGGCTGGATTGGGCACCACGGAATTGGCGCGGATGGTGAAACTGCTGCAGGAGTTGCGGCGCGAAGTCACCATCGTGCTGGTCGAGCACGACATGGAAGCGGTGTTCGCGCTCGCCGACCGCATCACCGTGCTGGTCTACGGCCGCGTCATCGCCTCCGGTGAGCCGGCATCGATCCGCGCCAATGAAGAGGTCAAGCGCGCCTATCTCGGCGATCAGCATGTGGTGACCCGCCATGGTTGATGCGGCGCCACTGCTGGAAGTCGAGGGAATCGAGACCTGTTACGGCCTGAGCCAGGTGCTGTTCGGCATGTCGCTGTCGGTTCGGACCGGCGAGATGGTGGCCCTGATGGGCCGCAACGGCATGGGCAAGACCACCACCATTCGCTCGATCATGGGGATGACCCCGGCGCGATCGGGAACGATCCGATTCGCCGGCGTCGAGGTGCGCGGGCTGCCGTCGTTTCGGATCGCGCAAGCCGGCATCGGCCTGGTGCCGGAGGGGCGCCAGATATTTCCCAACCTGACCGTGCGCGAGAATCTTGTCGCGGCCTCCGGCAATCGGCTCGGCAACGCCGATCCGTGGACCATCGAAAAAGTCCACGCGCTGTTTCCGCGGCTCGCCGAGCGCGGCGACAATATGGGCAACACGCTGTCAGGCGGCGAGCAGCAGATGCTGGCGATCGGCCGCGCGCTGATGACCAATCCGCGGCTCCTGATTCTGGACGAGGCCACCGAAGGCCTGGCACCGCTGATCCGTGAGGAAATCTGGAACTGCCTGTCGATGCTGAAAGCGCGCGGCCAGTCGGTGCTGGTGATCGACAAGAATGTCGAGAACCTCACCCGCATCGCCGACCGCCATTACATCATCGAGCGCGGCCGCGCGGTGTGGAGCGGCACCTCGGAGCAGCTGATCGCCGAGCCGGACCTGCAGCACCGGTATTTGGGGATTTGAGGATTACATTCGGGCGGGACCTTCCGCCGCGGACGCGGTCATTGGCTAACTCCCAGGCACGTTGTATCCTGATCTCTTCCATGTGTTTAGAGTCACAATATTTTGCTTTGAGAAGGTAAAATGAAGCGGCGGGATTTTATTGCGCTGATTGGCGGTGCGACAGCACTACCGTTTGCGGCGCGCGCGCAGCAACCAAGCCGGATCGGTGCGCTTGTCATCGGCAATGCCGACGTGCCGTCGTTCGGAAAGGAACTTCGCGAAGGCCTGCGCGAATTCGGCCGCATCGAAGGACAGCATTACATTATTGAGTTCCGGTCGGCCGAAGGACAGCTCAGCCGGTTGCCGGAACTCGCGGCCGAACTGGTCCGGCTCAAGGTCGACGTCATCGTGGCGCTTTTCACCCCCTGCGCGCTGGCTGCCAAACAGGCTACGCGCGACATCCCGATTGTCATCCTGGCGGGCGATCCGCTCGGGACCGGTTTGGTCGAAAGTCTTGCCCGGCCCGGCGGCAACGTCACGGGCCTGTCACAGATGGGCGCGGAAACGCATGGCAAATGCGTGGAGCTGTTTCGGGACATGCTGCCGTCAGGGAAAGTCGGCGTGTTTGCCAATGCCGCCGATCCGGTGTTTGCGAAGTCCTTCCTCGAACATGCCCAGCGCGCCGGCACCGGTGCGGGAAACGAAATCAGTCCCGTCGTGACGATTCGCAGCCCGGACGAACTCGATGCGGCCTTTGCCGCGGCGGTGAAGGAAAAGGCCGCTGCGGTCGTCTTTCAGGCCAGTTTGCCAACCAAGCGCATGGTCGAACTGTCCCTTGCGCATCGCCTGCCGGGGGCGACCATCATCCGCTCCTATGCCGAGATCGGCGGCCTGATGTCCTACGGCGCGGATGGGCCAGCGCTGTTTCGGCGCGTCGCGACCTTCGTGCACAAGATTTTGAGAGGCGAGAAGCCGGCGGACATTCCTGTGGAGCAGGCCGTCAAGTTCGAGCTTGTGATCAATCTCAAGACCGCCCGGGCGATGGGCATCACCGTGCCGCCGACCATGCTGGCCCGCGCCGACGAGGTGATCGAATAACGCGGTCTCTATCCCGCTCAGACATCTCCACCCGCGCCTCACCCAATTAGGTGATTTTCTTTTTGGAGCGCGGGAGTAGCGTTGCGGAGGGGGACTTCATATCAAGCGGCAAGCATTTGAAAAAATTGGCTATTGTCATGGCCACGGCGGCCATTATTGGCGCCCTGGCTCTCTATGCGGTTCTAAAGTGGCTCTTCAGGCGGCGGCAACCACCCCAGCGCAAGCTGACCGAGGGTCGGATCATCGCGCCCTCGAACATCAGGGTGCTGCGGTCAAAGGCGTTTTAGCTTCGTCGCCGGCTTTGGCGCTTCAAAACATCTCGAAATATTCGCGATGCTCCCATTCCGAGACTTCCGCCTGAAAGCGCTCGATCTCGGCGGTCTTGATGTGGAGGTAGTAGTCGATGAACGCGCCGCCCAAGGCCTGCCGGAAAAACGCATCGTCCTTCAGCGCCACCACTGCCTCCCCAAGGGTTTTGGGCAGCAACGGGGCTTTGGTCTCATAGGGCGTATCCGCCGACGGCCCGGGATCGATCGCCTGGTCGACGCCGTCGAGCCCGGCGAGAATCTGCGAGGCCATGTAGAGATAGGGATTGGCGGCGGGCTCGCCGATGCGGTTTTCCAGCCGCGTCGCGGAATCCCCGGCACCGCCGAGCACGCGGATCATCACGCCGCGGTTGTCGCGGCCCCAGATCGCGCGATCCGGTGCCAGCGAGTAGGAACGGTAGCGCTTGTAGCCGTTGATGGTCGGCGACGCGAACGCGGTCGAGGCGCGGGCGTGCTTTAACAGTCCGCCGAGATAATGACGGGCGAACGGGCTCAGCACCTCGCCGCTGTCTTTTGTCATGAAAGCGTTTTCGCCGCCGGTGCGCGACACGATCGATTGATGCAGGTGCCAGCCCGAGGCGAACACGTTGGGCAATTTCGGCCGGCACATGAAGGTGGCGTGATAGCCGTGCCGGTGGCAGATCTGCTTCACGGCGCTGCGGAACAGCACCATGGTGTCGGCGGGCTCGAGGCCCCTGGTGGGCTGAAACGTAAATTCGCACTGGCTCGGACCGAATTCGACTTCGATCGACCGCAGCGGCAGTCCGAGCGCCACGATATCGCGCCGGATAATTTCCAGCACCGGCTCCATCGCGTCGTAGCGCTGCTCGGTCAGGTATTGATAGCCGTGCGACAGCAGGCTGACATCGGGCGGCGTGCCCGGCTGGCCGGCATGCTCCGGCGACATTTTTGGATCTTCCAGCCTGAAGATGTGGCATTCGACTTCGAGGCCGGCGACGAAGTCATAGCCGCGCGCTTCGAGCCCAGCGAGTACCGACTTGTAGAGGTGCCGGGTCGCGAACGGCACCGGGCGCCCATCGGCGAAATGGACGTCGCACAGTAGCCAGCCGGTCGCCTCTGCCCATGGCAGCACGCGAAAGCTCAAGGGATCCGCCACCATCAGGATGTCGGCGGCGCCTTCCATCTCGCGCATGCCAAAACCGCCGCCGGACGTGAACACCGGAAACACCGTCTTGTGCGAGGTGTCCTTGGCGAGCAGCGTCGTGGTGATGCTGCATCCGCTCTCGAGCGAGGCCAGCGCTTCGCTGGCCACCAGCGTCTTGCCGCGGAGGATGCCGTGCTGGTCGGGAAACGACAGCCGGATCACTTCGAGCTTTTGCTGTTCGACGATTTTGCGCAGGCGGCTTGCCGCCTCTTTCTGCTCTTTCGACCAGAGACCGTGACGCTCGACAAAACTCAACGCGTTTCTCCCCCGTCATTCCGGGGCGATGCGAAGCAATCAAACGCCGTCATTCCGGGGCGATGCGAAGCATCGAACCCGGAATCTCGAGATTCCGGGTCTGGTCCTGCGGACCATCCCGGAATGACGGGGTGTAGATCGCTTCGCTCGCAATGACGAAAAAACACTAAACCACCTTGAGATGACGGATCTTGTCGGCGATCTCTTCCGGTACCGGCGCCGCCCATGGCGCGCTGCGCCGCCGCTTCACATCGACCTCCATCCAGAACGTTTCCCAGCCGCGGGTCGGCCCGATGCCGTCCATGGTGGCGGGACCCTGGATGCTGCGGGCATGCGCCGCATCGAGAAACATGAACGGCTTGGCGCCACCTGCGACTTTTTCGATTTCCTGCCGCAGCACGCGGCGATACTGCACGATCGCCTTGTCGGAGGTGCCGAGATGCTCGTTGGTGCGGTCCTGGATCGGGCCCATCGATTCCACCGCCCACTGGTCGTGGACGTTGATGTCGGCGCCCATTCCGGTGTAGGTCGCGGTCGCCTGCTCGTGCGGATCGAAACCGTAATCGTTGGATTTGTTCTTGCGCGAGCGATAGTCGGGCAGCTCGTACAGTTCGAGACGCTGGTCGCGCATCTTGTTCTTGTCGACCGGCGTCGAATAGCTGGTGAAGATCGCATACCAGTAGCAATTTTCATCGTCGATCGGCACGTGCCACTGGCTGATGGTCATCTCCGTACTCATCGGAATCACAAAACCATGCGGGAACAGCTGATTGGTGACGCGGACATGGGTGCGCTCGTCGTCGATCTCGCGCAGCGCGATCAGCCGCAAGCCGTATTCTGTGTGTTCGACATTGATGATGGGCTGGTCGTATTCGCGCAGGATTTTCGTCATCGGCATATCGCTGCCGGCCGAGGCGCCGCGGAACTGCTTGCCGTAGGCGGCGGCCGGATCTTCGTCCTCGAAGAAGCGATGCAGGAACGAGGCGTGCGCCGGATCGATGCCGACTTCGAGCGCCTGCAGCCAGTTGCAGTTGATGTGGCCCTTGAAGGCAAAGGTGTAGGCCTCGGGTGCGACAAAGCAGTCGATCTCCGGAAATGCCGGCGGCTCGCCTTCACCCAGATAGGCCCAGAGGATTCCGCTTTTTTCGATCACCGGATAGGCGCGCTGGGTGATGTTCTGGCACAGCACCGAATTCTTCGGCTCCGCCGGCGTTTCCAGGCATTGTCCCGACACGTCGAAAAGCCAGCCATGGAAGGCGCAGCGCAGGCCGCCGTTTTCGAGCCGGCCGAACGCCAGGTCGGCGCCGCGATGCGCGCAATGGCGATCGATCAGGCCGTAGCGGCCCTGCTCGTCGCGAAACAGCACCAGGTTTTCGCCCAGCAGTTTGACCGGTTTTACCGGACGCGGCCCCAGCAGTTCGTCGACCAGCGCCGCCGGCTGCCAATACATCCGCATCAATTTCCCGCACGCGTCCTTTGGCCCGGTGCGGGTGATCAGGTCGTTCTGTTCCTGGCTCATCATGGCGGCGGTTCCCCGGTGGAAGCCAAATCGTTCGCCTATTGAACGAATGGGCGAATTATGACACGCTTCGGCAGGACGGCAAGCGCAATCTTTGCCGCATGTGCCAGTTGGACGAGAAATGCCGAAGCTGAAACGTAGCGACAGCGAACAACGTGCCACCGACTTCGTCGAGAGTCTCGACCGCGGTCTGCGTCTGCTGCAAAAGTTCGGGGCCACCAGCGGGCCGATGACACTGAGCGACCTTGCTCGCGCCGCGGACCTGCCGCGCGCCACCGCGCGCCGTATCCTGTTCACCCTTGAGGCCGGCGGCTTCGTTGCAAGCGACGGCAAACTGTTCAGCCTCACGCCGCATGTCTTGACGCTCGCGGCATCCTATCTGCGTTCGAGCCAGGTGGTGTCGGTGCTGCAGCCGGTGCTGGACCGGATCGCGATGGCGGCGCAGGAGATCAGTTCAATCGCGGTGCTCGATGGCGACGAGGTGGTGTTCATCGCGCGCGGCAGTCCGGCGCGGGTGTTCTCCGCAGGCCTCGATATCGGGTATCGCCTGCCGGCCTTCTGCACCTCGGTCGGCCGCGCGATGCTTGGCCAGTTCGACAATGTCGAACTCGCCAAAAGGTTGGCGGCGATGCGACGCGAGGCCATGACGCCGTACACCGTGAAGGACCCGAAGCCTTTGCTGGCCGCCATCATCGCCGACCGGGAAAAAGGCTATTCGCTGGTGGATCGCGAGGCCGAGCCGGGGTTTCGATCGATCTCCGTGCCGATCCGCCGCTACGATGGCGCCATTATCGCCGCGATCAACATGGGCGCGCATGTCGATCGCGTCTCGACCGCTGAAATGATCGATCGGTTCCTGCCGCTGCTTCGCGACGGCGCGGACTCGGCAAAATCCATGTTGCTGTGATCGGGGTAGCAAAACCGCTACTGTGCGGCGCCAAGCCCGAAATGGCGGATGATTTCCCGCGCGGTCGCTTCCGCCGGCCTTGATCCGGTATCCAGCGCCAGACAATCGGCGTGCGGCACCGCCGTGAACTTGTAGGTGTCGAGCTCTTTGATCAGGCTCGCCGCCGACGTCATCTTGCGCCGCTCCACCCGGTCGGGATTGCCGACCCGGCGCGCGGCTTCGTCCCGGGAGCAATGCAGGAACACCGGCAGCAATTCGCCGTCGTGCCGCTGCATGACTTCTTCGAATTTTCGGAACTGGGGCAGGTCGTCCGGTTCGGCGTAACAGAAGGTGGTGACGACAAGCGCAACGCCTTGCGCCGCGGCGGCGTCGAGTGCCGCGTACCTGACGGTATGGATCAGCTCCCAGAATCCGGGCGCGCCGAAGTCAAATAAAGTGCGCGCCAGTCGATCGCCGCATGATTGTCGAACAGCCGCCCCGGCACCATTTGGAGCAAGGCCTTTGCGACCGTCAGCTTGCCGGCCGCGGGCGCGCCGTGGAGGAACAGCAGTTTCATGCGCGATCACTCGTACCCCGCATCCAGATCGCCATGCATCTCCTTCAAGGTCACGTCGTGCGCGCCGCCTTCCCGAATGCTGACTGATGAGGCGACGCGTGAGCCGCGCATGCTGGTGCAGTTCGCGCAAGGTGGTCGCCCCGCAATTGCACATCGTCGATCGCACCTTGGCGAGCGTGGTTTCGAGGTTGTCCTTGAGCCTGCCGGCATAGGGCACATAGCTGTCGACGCCTTCCTCGAACACCATCTGCTTTCTGGTCTTGGATGCGGCCTCGCCGCCATGATCGTAGCGCTGCCAGTTGCGCGCGCGGTTGCTGCCTTCGCCCCAGTATTCCTTCATGAACTGGTTGTTGACGCGGACCTTTCGCCCGGGGGCCTCGTCGAAGCGGGCGAAGTAGCGGCCCATCATCACGAAATCCGCGCCCATCGCGAGCGCCATGGTGACGTGATAATCCTGGGAGATGCCGCCATCCGAGCAGATCGGCACATAGATGCCGGTGTCGCGGAAGTATTCGTCGCGGGCGCCTGGCGACCTCGATCACGGCCGAGGCCTGGCCGCGGCCGATTCCCTTCTGTTCGCGGGTGATGCAGATCGAGCCGCCGCCGATGCCGACCTTGACGAAGTCGGCGCCGGCCTCGACCAGATAGAGAAATCCTTCGCGGTCGACGACATTGCCGGCGCCGACATAGGCTTTGGGCGAGAATGATCTTGACGAAGCGGATGGTGTCGGCCTGCCATTCCGAATAGCCGTCGGAGGAATCGATGCACAGCACATCGGCGCCGGCTTCCAGCAGCGCCGGCACGCGCTCGCGATAATCGCGTGAATTGATGCCCGCGCCGACGATCAGCCGCTTGTCGCGGTCGACATTCTCCAGCGGATGCGCCTGGTGCGCTTCATGGTCCTTGCGGAACACCAGATATTGCAGGCGCGCCCTCGCATCGATGACCGGCAGGCAGTTGAGCTTGTGCTGCCAGATCAGATCGTTGGCGGCTTCGAGATCGATGCCGAGCGGCGCGCATTGCAGAGCTGGCGAACGGCGTCATGATGTCGGCGACCGATGTCGTCACCGCCGTCACGCCGAGGCGGTAGTCGCGGCTGGTGACGATGCCCATCAGCTTGCCGGCCGCCGAGCCGTCCTCGGTGACGGCGATGGTCGAGTGGCCGGTGCGGGCGGTGAGCGCCAGCACGTCGGCCAGCGTGGCCGGCGGGGCGCAGGTTGGAGTCGCTGACGACGAAGCCGGCCTTGTAGGTTCTTTACCCGGCGAACCATCGCCGCCTGCTGCTCGATCGATTGCGAGCCGAACACGAACGACAGTCCGCCGCAGCGCGCCAGCGCGATCGACAATTCGTCCGACGACACCGATTGCATCAGCGCGCTGGTGACGGGAACGTTGATCGTGAGCGGCGACTGCGAGGTGTCGGGCGGGCCGTTGCCGGGGGTGGCCTTGAAGCGCACCAGCGGCGCCAGCAGGCTGACATTGTCAGGCGAGCAATCGCGCGTCGTCAGATTGGGGATGAGGAGGAATTCGCCGAAGGTTCGGCTGGGGGTGTCATAGATGTGCGCCATGGGCCGAGATAGCGGAGGCGGCGCCGGGCGTCAATAATTTTTGGAATGACTGCACAGGGTAGGCGAGGGCGTCACCCCCGCGCGAAGGCGCGGGCCTCGTTTTGCAGCACCGGCGTTACCGCATCGTTCAAACGTGCCGCCGCGGCATCGACCGAAAGCCCGGCGGTATCGACCACGGCGGAAGCCCGCGCGTAGAGCGGCTCGCGGCTGAGCAAAATGGTGCGCAATTCCGCCATCGCCGAGCGATCGTCGGCCATCGGGCGCAGGTCGCCCTGGCGGCGCACCCGCGCCATGTGTTCTTCCGGCTCGGCCTTGAGCCAGATGGTGTAGAACGACGACAGCACGAGGTCGAAGGTCAAGGGCTCGGAGACGATGCCGCCGCCGGTCGCCAGCACCATCAGTTCCTTGCGCGCCAGCAATTGCCCGAGCGCTGCCTGCTCCATGCGCCGAAAGCCTTCCTGGCCGTAGAGCGCGATGATCTCGGCGACCGACAATCCGTTCTGCGCCTCGATCTCCTTGTTCAACTCGACAAAGCTCCAGCCGATCTTCTTCGCCAGCATCTTGCCGAGCGTCGACTTGCCGGCGCCGCGCAACCCGATCAGCGCGATGCCGGCGAACGACACCCGCCGCTGCGCGGAAGTGCCCTGGCCGGCGAGCACGTCCTTGGCCTGCGCGATCTGGGCCGGTGTTGCCTTGCGCACGAGATCGCGCAGCACCGGCCAGTCCGGTGCGGGTTCGGTGGCGGGAATGAGGTCTTCGAGATGCGCGCCCATCGCATTCGAGACCCGGCGCAGCAGCACGATCGAGACGTTGCCCTTGCCGCTTTCGAGTTGCGCGATATAGCGTTCGGAAATGCCGGAGACTTTGGCCAGCACCTTGCGCGACATCCCGCGCAGCGCCCGCATGGTGCGGACACGCTGGCCGAGCTGCTCGAGAAAGCCGGTTTCGGGATCGAGGTGCTCGGTCATGTCCCTCAAGGTGCTCGGGCGCGCAAATCGGCGGGCTTCGGAAACATAATGCCGGACAGGATTGACAGCAAGCGCGGCTGGTGACTTTATATGAATTATAATTCTTAAAATCTGGGGAGAAGCGCTGTGAGCAGCACGTCCGGGTCCTACAACGCGGTGACCTGGCTGCTCGATCGCAATGTCGACGAAGGCCGCGGCGCCAAACTCGCCTTCACCGACACCGTTTCCGAGCTGACCTATGGCGATTTGCAAAAGCAAAGCTGCCGCGTCGCCAACATGCTGCGCCGTCTCGGCGTCCGCCGCGAAGAACGCGTCGCCATGATCATGCTCGACACCGTGGATTTTCCGAGCGTGTTCCTCGGCGCGATCCGCGCCGGCATCGTCCCGGTGCCGCTCAACACGCTGCTGAACGTCGGACCAATACGCCTATGTGCTGGCGGATTGCCGCGCCCGGGTGCTGTTCGTTTCCGAAGCGCTGCTGCCGGTGGTCAAGGACATGGTCGGGCGGATGCCGGATCTCGAGCACGTCATCGTCGCCGGCAGCGACGCGCATGGCCACAAGAAACTGTCCGACGAACTCGCGCGCGAGAGCGATGCGTTCACGACCGCGGCGACCCATGCCGATGAGCCGGCGTTCTGGCTGTATTCGTCGGGCTCGACCGGCATGCCCAAGGGCGTGCGGCATCTGCATTCCAATCTGGCGGCGACGGCGGAGACTTATGCCAAACAGGTGCTCGGCATTCGCGAGGACGACGTCGGCCTGTCGGCGGCGAAATTGTTTTTCGCCTATGGCCTCGGCAACGCGCTGACCTTTCCGATGTCGGTCGGCGCCAGCACCGTGCTCAATTCCGAGCGCCCGACGCCGGCGGTCATGTTCGCGCTGATGAACAAATACAATCCTTCGATCTTCTTCGGCGTGCCGACGCTGTTTTCCGCGATGCTGAACGACGAGAGCGCAGAAGAACGAGCGCGGCGGCATCGCGCTTGCGGATCTGCACCTCGGCCGGCGAAGCGTTGCCGGAGTCGGTCGGCAATGCCTGGAAGGCGCGCTTCGGCGTCGACATTCTCGATGGCGTCGGCTCCACCGAATTGCTGCATATCTTTCTGTCGAACGCGCCCGGCGACATCAAATACGGCTCCTCCGGCCGCCCGGTGCCGGGCTACAAGGTGCGGCTGGTCAACGAGGCCGGCGCTGATGTGCCCGACGGCGAGGTCGGCGAGTTGCTGGTCGATGCGCCCTCGGCCGGCGAGGGCTACTGGAACCAGCGCAGCAAGAGCCGGCAAACCTTCGAGGGCCACTGGACCCGCACCGGCGACAAATACATTCGCGACGCCGACGGCCGCTACACCTTCTGCGGCCGCAGCGACGACATGTTCAAGGTGTCCGGCATCTGGGTGTCGCCGTTCGAGGTCGAGAGCGCGCTGATCACCCATCCCGCGGTGCTTGAGGCCGCCGTGGTGCCCGAAGCCGATCCGGAAGGCTTGCTGAAACCCAAGGCCTTCGTGGTGCTGCGCGCGGATGCCAAGACCGACGGCCTGCACGAGGCGCTCAAGGAGCACGTCAAGCAGAAGATCGGGCCGTGGAAATATCCGCGCTGGATCGATGTGGTCGACAGCTCTGCCGAAGACCGCGACCGGAAAGATTCAGCGCTTCAAGTTGCGGGAGACATAATTGACGTCGTCATTCCGGGGCGCGCGCTAGCGCGAACCACGGATATCGGTTGCGACAGAGAAGTCGTGGATGCCGGATCAGCTCGCTCCGCGATCTGTCCGGAATGACGGAGTGCAGCACAGACATGACCACCCTTTCCCCCTCCGGCACCCTCCGCATCGGCGCTGCCGATCTCGAATACCGCATGATCGGTCCGGCGCCTGCCGATGCGCCGACCATCGTCATGCTGCATGAGGGCCTCGGCAGCGCCGGGCTGTGGGGCGACTTTCCCGACAAACTTGCCGCCGCCACCGGCACCGGCGTGTTCGTCTATTCGCGCGCCGGCTACGGCGCCTCGACGCCCGTCGACGCTGCCGCGCCCGCTCGATTACATGCACATCGAGGCGCTCGATACCTTGCCAAAACTGCTCGACGCGATCGGCTTTCGCCGCGGCGTGCTGGTGGGGCATTCCGACGGCGCCTCGATCGCGGCGATCTATGCCGGGGGCGTCGGCCGATCACCGCGTGCGCGGGGTGGCGATGATCGCGCCGCATTTCGTCGTGGAGGATATTTCGGTGACCTCGATCGCCGAGATCAAGCAGGCCTATGAGACGGCGGGCCTGCGCGCCAAACTCGAGCGCTGGCACCGCGATGTCGACAACGCGTTCTACGGCTGGAATGCCGCCTGGCTCGACCCGAAATTTCGCGACTGGGATATCTCGGAATATCTCGCCTATATCCGGGTGCCGGTCGCGATCCTGCAGGGCGCCGACGACCAGTATGGGACAATCCGCCAGATCGAAATCGCGCAGGAAGAGTGCTATTGTCCGGTCGATGTGACGATCATTCCGGGTGCCGGACATCAGCCGCATCGTGAAGCGCCGGAGGCGACGCTGAATGCGATCGCGGAGTTTGCAGAACGCATCCTCTTCACTCACGAAGGCTCGCAGGGACGGGCCGCCTAGACGCGTTTATCGCAGCGCGTCGGCCGGGGCGATGCCCCGATGAGCCTGCCTCCGTCAGCCGCCGGCAATCTTCCTCTGCCGCAATGGGCCTATGTCCCCGGCGAGACCGCGGAGGCCGACGCCGATTACGACACGCTGGCGCAGGTCATGACGCTGGTGCCGTCGCGCTTTCGCGACTACGTCCCGGCGCGGCATCCGGCGCTGCGTTACGGATTGTCGCTCAACGACCACGGCTTCTTCTGGGAATCGCAGCAGATCCTCGAAGCGGTGTGGGCGGCGGCACCGCAAGGCGGCCGCGAGCGCATCCTGCTGCGGGCCTGCATCCAGATCGCCAGCGCCAATCTCAGGCTGCGGATGCTGAAGCCTCACGCCGCGGCGCGGCTGCTCGGCGAAGCGCTGGGAGAACTCAAGACGCTCGGCCTGCGCAAGGCGGTCGCCGGCGGCGACGGATTTGCCGACGGTTTCCCGACCGCCGCGCTGGCGGCGCTTCTGCAGGCCAAACTGGCGCAACCGGCGCTTTCCAAGGCCGATTGGGTGAAGATCGGCGCCGTCGGCCGAACATGAAACAAAATGCATGTTCCGGCGTTTTGCCCTAGACCTTGACCAAAAACATGCACTATTGTGCATATCAAGAAGTAGTCCAGACAGATAAGGGTGGCCCAATGGCTGGCGAAAAGCCCGGCGAAGATCGCGTCCTCGCTGGCGGCGCGAGAGTACATCGATTTTCAGACCGATCCGTCGCGCTACCGGCACTGGAAGCTGGATGTCGAGGGCGACGTCGCGACGCTGACCATGGATGTCGACGAGAATGGCGGCCTGTTCGAAGGCTACCAGCTCAAGCTGAATTCCTACGATCTCGGCGTCGACATCGAACTCGCCGACGCCGTGCAGCGGCTGCGCTTCGAGCATCCCGGCGTCAAAGTGGTGCTGCTGCGCTCGGCCAAGAACCGCGTGTTCTGCGCCGGCGCCAACATCCGGATGCTGGCGGGCGCCACCCACGCCCACAAGGTCAATTTCTGCAAATTCACCAACGAGACCCGCAACGGGCTCGAGGATTCATCGCGAAAATTCCGGACAGCGTTTTGTCACCGTCATCAACGGCACCGCGGCCGGCGGCGGCTATGAACTGGCGCTGGCGACCGATCACATCATGCTGGCCGACGACGGCGCCGCCGCCGTGGCGCTGCCGGAAGTGCCGCTGCTGGCGGTGTTGCCGGGCACCGGCGGGCCTGACGCGGGTGGTCGACAAGCGCAAGGTGCGCCGCGATCACGCCGACTTCTTCTGCACCATCGAGGAAGGCATCAAGGGCAAGCGCGCGGTGCAGTGGCGCCTGGTCGACGAGATCGTGCCGAACAGCAAGCTCGAGGCCAAGGTCGCGGAGCGCGCCAAGGAATTCGCCGCCGCCTCGAAACGCAACGGCAACGGCAAGGGCATTGCGCTGACGCCGCTGAACCGGACCATCGACGACAGCGGCATTCGCTACGGTTTTGTCAGCGTCGATATCGATCGCGCGGCGCGCATCGCCACCATCTCGATCAAGGCGCCGGACGCCGCCCCGCCGGCCGATATCGACGGCATGATCGCGCAAGGGCACGTCGTTCTGGCCGCTGCAGGTGGCGCGCGAACTCGATGACGCGATCCTTCATCTGCGCATCAACGAGCTCGAAACCGCGATGCTGGTGTTCAAGTCGCATGGCGACCGCGCCGACGTGCTGGCGCATGGACGCGTTTCTGGAAGCCAACAAGGCGCACTGGCTGGTCAACGAGATCAGGCAGTACTGGAAAAGGGTGCTCAAGCGCATCGACGTCACCTCGCGCACGCTGGTGACGCTGGTGGAGCCGGGCTCGTGCTTCGCCGGCACGCTGGCCGAACTCGTGTTCGCGGCCGACCGGTCCTACATGCTGATCGGCCAGAAGCAGGGCGACAACCGCGCGCCGCCGACGATCGAACTTTCAGCGATGAACTTTGGCCCGTATCCGATGAGCCATGGCCTGACGCGGCTGCAATCGCGGTTTCAGGCCGACCCCGAAGATGTCGCGCGGGCGCAGGCCCGGATCGGCGAGGCGCTCGACGCCAGCGAAGCCGAAGCGCTCGGCCTCGTCACCTTCGCGCTCGACGATATCGACTGGGATGACGAGGTCAGGGTGTTTTTCGAGGAGCGCACCAGTTTCTCGCCCGACAGCCTCACCGGCATGGAAGCCAATCTGCGCTTCGTCGGGCCCGAGACCATGGAATCGAAAATCTTCTCGCGCCTGACGGCGTGGCAGAACTGGATTTTTCAGCGCCCCAACGCGGTCGGCGAAGACGGCGCGCTGCGCCGCTACGGCACCGGCCAGAAGGCGCAGTTCGATATGACGCGGGTTTGATAAATTTGCAGCGTCATGGCCGGGCTGCGTCCCGGCCATCCACGTCTCTTCGTTCGCTGATGAATAGAAGACGTTCGATGCCCGGCACAAGGCTCGGGCATGACGGAAAACACTCCAAAGGAGCACGCCATGAACGCCAACATCATGAACGTCGACTACTCGACCAAGATTCCCAACAACGTGAATCTCAGCGAGGACCGGCAGGTGCTCAAGGCGCTGGAGGGCTGGCATCCCGGCTACATGAACTGGTGGGGCGACATGGGCCCCGAAGGCTTTCAGCAGTCGCTGGTCTATTTGCGCACCGCCTATTCGGTCGATCCGCGCGGCTGGGCCAAGTTCGACTACGTCAAGATGCCGGACTACCGCTGGGGCATCCTGCTGGCGCCGCAGGAAGAGAACCGCGTCATTCCGTTCGGCGAGAATTACGGCCAGCCGGCCTGGCAGGAAGTGCCGGGCGAGCATCGCGCCACGCTGCGCCGCCTGATCGTGATCCAGGGCGACACCGAGCCGGCCTCGGTCGAGCAGCAGCGCCATCTCGGCAAGACCGCGCCCTCGCTCTACGACCTGCGCAACCTGTTCCAGGTCAATGTCGAGGAAGGCCGCCATCTCTGGGCGATGGTCTACCTGCTGCAGAAATATTTCGGCCGCGACGGCCGCGAGGAGGCCGACGATCTGTTGCGCCGCCGCTCCGGCGATGCCGACTAGCCCGCGCATGCTGGGCGCCTTCAACGAGGCGACGCCGGACTGGCTGTCGTTCTTCATGTTCACCTATTTCACCGACCGCGACGGCAAGATGCAGCTGCACAGCCTCGCGCAATCCGGCTTCGATCCGTTGTCGCGCACCTGCCGCTTCATGCTGACCGAGGAAGCCCATCACATGTTCGTCGGCGAGACCGGCATCAGCCGCATCGTGCAGCGGACCTGCGAAGCCATGAAGGCCGCCGGGATCAGCGATCCCAATGATGTCGCCAAGGTCCGCGCGCTCGGGGTCATCGACCTGCCGACCATGCAGAAGAAGCTGAACCTGCATTACACGCTGTCGCTCGATCTGTTCGGCTCGGAAGTCTCCACCAATGCGGCGAATGCCTTCAATGCCGGCATCAAGGGCCGCTACCGCGAAACCCAGATCGAGGACGATCACCGGCTGCAGAACGACACCTATCCGGTGCTCAAGCTGGTCGACGGCGTGATCAAGCGCGTCAACGAGCCGGCGCTGACCGCGCTCAACATGCGGCTGCGCGACGACTACACCCAGGACTGCGCCAAGGGCATGCTGCGCTGGAACAAGATCATCTCGAGCGCCGGCTACGACTTCAAGCTGACGCTGCCGAACGTCGCGTTCCATCGCCAGATCGGCGAGTTCAGGGATGTCCACGCCACGCCCGACGGCGTGCTGATCGACGACGCCACCTGGAACAAGCGCAAGAACGACTGGCTGCCGTCCGCCGACGACGGCGATTTCATTGCCTCCTTGATGGTGCCGGTCACCGATATCGGCAGCTTCGCGCCCTGGATCTCGCCGCCCAAGGTCGGCATCGACAACAAGCCCGGCGATTTCGAGTATGTGAAGATCGAGACGTGAGCTGCTTCACCTGCGAAGAGGTCGTCATCGCCCTGCTTGATCGGCGACCGTCAGAGGATATGGAGCGCGACCAGCTTATTGCAGAGGTGACAGCGCTTGCGCGACCAGCATCCGCGAGCACGCGCGACAGTAGCGGCCACGATCTATTGCTGGCATCATCCCAACCTTCGAGACTATTGAGAGCCGATCGCGCGAGATGCGGCGATGCCGGCCATGCGCTACGAAAAATATAATGCGACTGGATTGCTCTGCATCCGCGAAGCGCTGGGAGCGGTAGCTGGTTCAACGCGCCGATCGGGCCGGTCGCGATGACGACATGGCGCTTGCGTACTTCCCCTCAATCCCACCCATCGCCCTTGATGCCGGGATTGGCGTAGACGATGCCGCCATCGACCGCGATGGTATTGCCGACCACGTAGTCGCCGGCGCGCGAGGCGAGATAGATCGCAGCCCCCGCCATGTCTTCGTCGGTGCCGATGCGGCCCGACGGCACCCGTGTCGCCACCTCATCGGCGTTGTCGCGCGCGGCCTTGTTCATGTCGGACTTGAACGGGCCCGGCGCGATCGCCGTCACCACGATGTGGTCCCTGATCAGCTTCACCGCCATGCGGCGGGTCAGATGGATCAGGCCGGATTTGCTCGCGGCATAGGAATAGGTCTCCATCGGGTTGACGAAGATGCCGTCGATCGAGGCGATGTTGATGACTTTTGCCGGCCTGTCCGCGCTGGCGGCCGCGCGCAGCGGTGCGGCCAGCGCCTTCGTGAGGAAGAACGGCGTCTTGAGGTTGAGGTTCATCACCTTGTCCCAGCCGCTTTCCGGAAACTCGTCGAAATCCGCGCCCCAGGCCGCACCGGCATTGTTGACCAGAATATCCAGCTTCGGTTCGCGCTTCCTGATTTCGGCGGCCAGCATGTCGATGCCGGCCATGGTGGAAATATCGATCGGCAGCGCGATGCACTCGCCGCCATATTCAGCCGTGAGTTCTTTCGCGGTCGCCTCGCAGGGGCCGGCCTTGCGCGCGGTGATGTAAACCTTTGCCGCACCCTGGCTAAGAAATCCGGCCGCGATCATCTTGCCGATGCCGCGCGATCCCCCGGTCACGACGGCGACGCGGCCCTTCAGCGAAAACAGATCCTTGAACATGGCGA
Source organism: uncultured Alphaproteobacteria bacterium (assembly GCA_963742695.1). Taxonomy (GTDB): domain Bacteria; phylum Pseudomonadota; class Alphaproteobacteria; order Rhizobiales; family Xanthobacteraceae; genus Bradyrhizobium. Next base: position 341,074 of record CAVUNF010000037.1, on the reverse strand, counting down.
TGCTCCCTTGAGTTTTGTCAGTGGTTTTGAGCGTGGGGGATGGGCGAGTCAAGGAAGCGACTCTTGCCCTCTCCCCTCATTGACGGGAGCCGCGGCGGATGCGATCGCGCAGCATCGCAGACGGGTGAGGGGTGCAGCCTCTCGTCGTGTGCGACCCCTCATCCGGCACGGACTTCGTCCGCGCCACCTTCTCCCACAAGGGAAGAAGGGAAAAGGAGGAGCAGGACGATTCAGCTACGCCGCGTCGATGCGCCGAAAACCGTTCCACATCGCGGTGGCGGCGCCGGAGGTCAGCACCGGCAAGATGCGGGTGTCCTGATAGTTGCCGTTGAGCGAGACCCGCGGCAGCGCGGTCAGATGATCCGCACTTTCGGGAAAGATCATGCCCGGCCGCGTCGTCACCGCGGTCTTGAATCCGGCGGTGCGCGCCAGCGCGAATTCGCGGGGACCGGCGGCGCACTTGTCGCCATAGGGATAGGCGAGATGCAGCACAGGACGCTGCAACGCGCTTTCAATCCGCGCGCGGCTGATCGCCATCTCGTGGCTGGCGATCGCCTCGGTCTGCTTGGCCAGATTGCAATGGGTGATGGTATGCGCGCCGATGGTGATCAAGGGATCGTCCGCGAACGGCTTCAACTCTTCCCAGGACATGCAGAGCTCGCGGCTGATCGCGGTTTCATCGACGCCGTGACGGCGCACAGCGCGCTGATTTCGCGCTGGATGTCATGCTCGCCGGGCAGTCGGCGCAGCCAGTGGTGCAAACGATCGAACGCGGCCTGCTTGGCGGACGGCGTCGAGGTATCGAGGCGAACGGCGCGCGCCGCCGATCTCGGCCTCGATCGAGGTGGCCTTGGCGATCACCATCTCCAGCGCGACCCACCACAGCCGGCCGGTGCCTTCGGCGAAATCGCTGGTGACATAGACGGTGGCGGGTGCGTCAAACTCGCGCAGCACCGGCAGCGCGAAATCCCGGTTGTCGCGATAGCCGTCGTCGAGGGTGAAACAGGCAAACCGCCGCGCAAAATTTCGATCGATCAACCGCTGATGCACCTCGTCCAGCGTGATGATATCGATGTCGCGCGAGCGAAGGTGCGACAACATCGCACGCAGGAACTCCGGCGCAACCTCGAGATGGTGATTGGGCTGGAACTCGGCATCGCGGGGCGGGCGGACATGGTGCAGCATGAAAATGGCGCCGACGCCCGCAAACATCGGCCGCAGCAGATAATGGGCGCCGGTGAAGTAAAGCGCCCCCAGTCCGGCGCGGATGACGTTGTTGCGAAACTGCTTCATCAGGAATGGATGGCCGGTTGGGATGCGATTCCGAACTTAGCGGGAGACCGCTGAAGAAACGGTTAGTCCGGGGTTGCCAGCTGATTGGACCCTTCCGTGGTATTTCGGGTTTGACAGCCTCGCAAGGGTTTGTTTTCTCTCGGTTCCCAGACCCGCAGGACGTCGAATGCACGGACTTTTCAGGTGGAGCAGCAAATGGTGGCCGGGTGTGATTCCTCTGGTCGTCTTTTGGGCTTTCGCGGCCTGGACCAATACCGCCCCGCTGGAAGCCGATCTGGCCGCGCGCTCGACCGCCGCGCTCAAGGATACCGTGCTCGACAGGAGGCGGATCGCGGTCGCCGGCCGTGACGTCACCTTTGCGGCGGATGCATTCTCCGAAGACGGCCGTCGCAGCGCGCGTGGCTTCGGTGGAAGCCGTGCCGGGCGTGCGGCTGGTCGACGACCGAGACCCGCCTCGTTCCGAAGCCAAGCCGTTCGTCTGGTCGGCGGAGCGCGAGCGCGATCGTCGTCCAGGGTCACGCTTGGGCGGCAGTGCGCCCTTGCCGGCCAGCAAGGGCAGGTTGCTCGAGGCGGCCCGCGCGCGCTTTCGGCGGCGTCGAGATCGTCGACCAGATGAATTTGTCGCGCGGCGCGCCGCCGCGTTTCGACAATGCCGCGCGCGCTGCTGCTCGATCAGATCGGGAAATTGAAGGACGGCAAGATCGTCATTTCAGATACCAAGGTCAGCCTTTCCGGCATGGCGCGCGACCTCGGCGGCCGCGAAGCGATCGCCGCCGCGCTGAAAAATCTGCCGGAAGGCTTTTCGGTCGCCGCCAACGAGATCAAGGCGCCGCCCTATATCTTCCAGGCCTACAAGGATCCGGTCGCGGTGACGCTGACGCTGACCGGCTATGTGCCGGATAATAATGTGCATGCCGCGCTTGCGGCGGCGGCGGCGCGCAAATTCTTCAGCGAGAAGGTGGTCGACAATCTCAAGGCCAGCGTCGGCGCGCCGGCCGGATTCGCCAACGCGGTGGTGCCGGCGCTGGGCGCGCTGTCGCGGCTGTCGACCGGTACGCTGGTGGTGTCCGACCGCGAGGTGAAGCTTTCGGGCGACGCGCTCTATGACGCGGCGGCGGCCCAGATCCGCGCCGGCCTGGCAAGGATTTCCCGCAAGGCTGGCAGCTCAAGGCCGACATCTCGGTCAAGCCCGCGGCGGCGCCGGTCGATGCCACCGTATGCCAGCAATTGTTCTCGGATCTGCTGGCCAAGGGAAAAATCCGGTTCGAATCCGGGCGCGCCACCATCGATCCGGATTCGGCGGGGCTGCTCGACCGCCTGATCGAAACCGCGTTGCGCTGTCCGAACGCCAATATCGAGATCGCCGGCCATACCGATGCCGATGGCGAGGATGGTTTCAACCAGGCGCTGTCGGAAAAGCGCGCGCAGGCGGTGACGGATTATCTGGTGAAGGCCGGCCTTGCCCGCCAACCGGTTCACGGCGATCGGGCTACGGCAGCACCCAGCCGGTCGCCGTCAACGATACCGACGAAGGCAAGGCGCAGAACCGCCGCATCGATTTCGTGGTGAGGTAACAGCGATGGCCTATCTGGCGACATTTCATTGGGGCTGGCTGCTGGCGTCGCTGCTGCTCGGTCTCGCCATGGGCTGGATCGCGGTGGTTCATCGCGGCCAGGGCGTATCGAAGCGGACGTCGCGATGGCTGGCGGTGCTGGCGGCGGCGCTGGTCGCGGCGGCGCTGGCCCGCGTGGTCCCCGGCCGCCCCGGCTACTGGCTCGACCTTGGCCTGGTGATGTTTGCCCTGTATCTGGCCGGTTGCGCGGTGGGATCGTGGCTGCGCGACTGGGTGCTGTCGCGGCACACGCCGGCGGCCTGAGATTTGGCGCGACGCGAATGTGGCCGATTTCACGAAAACTTCACTCGCCCGTGTGCAAGACTGGCCGGCGGAATTTGCGCTGCCGGGGCGAATGCAGCAAAACTGTGCATCCGGTGTCACGAATTCCCCCTAATATATTGAAGGAACGCGTTTTATTCACGCCAAGCGAATTCCACTCCGGCGCAAAACGCGCTACGACAGCGGGTCAGGGAGCAAGCGTGGCGCTGGCGGCGGCAAGGCTCGCCCGGCAGCCGTGGTCGCAGGATCGCAATTCGAGGTCTAGATGCTGGAAGCAATACGCAGGGCGATCTCGTTTCTGCGCCAGAAGCAAATCCTGCATAAGCTAGGTGTTGTGGTCAGCATCACGGTCATCGGGATCGCGTGCTACGTGCTTTACCACATGCTGCGCGGCATCGATGTCGATGAAGTCGTCGAGGCCATCAAGCAGACCGAGCCGCGCCAGATCGCGCTGGCGGCGCTGTTCGTGGCGGCGGGCTATTTCACCCTGACATTCTATGACTGGTTCGCGGTCCGCGCGATCGGCCGCACCGACATTCCCTACCGCGTCAACGCGCTCGCCGCCTTCACCAGCTATTCGATCGGGCACAATGTCGGCGCCAGCGTCTTTACCGGCGGCGCGGTGCGCTACCGGATCTATTCGGCGTGGGGATTGAACGCGATCGACGTCGCCAAGATCTGCTTTCTGGCCGGCCTGACCTTCTGGCTCGGCAATGCCGCGGTGCTGGGACTGGGCATCGCCTATCATCCGGAAGCGGCCGCCTCGATCGATCAGCTTCCGCCCTGGCTGAACCGCATTGCCGCCTTCGCCATCATCGCTGGGGCTGGCGGGCTATGTGTTCTGGGTCTGGATGCAGCCGAGCGAGGGTCGGCCGCGGACCCTGGACCGTGGTGCTGCCGGGCGGTCCGCTGACGCTGCTGCAGATCGCGATCGGCATCGTCGATCTCGGTTTCTGCGCGCTGGCGATGTACGTGCTGGTGCCGGACGAACCCAATCTCGGCTTCGTCGTGGTCGCGGTCATCTTCGTCTCGGCGACGCTGCTGGGCTTCGCCAGCCATTCCCCCGGCGGGCTCGGCGTGTTCGACGCCGCCATGCTGGTCGGGCTGTGGCAGATGGACCGGGAAGACCTGCTGGCCGGGATGCTGCTGTTTCGCGTCCTCTATTATCTTGCGCCGTTCGTCATATCTGTAATCTTGCTGACGCTTCGGGAGATTATCCTCGGCGCGCGGCTGAAGCGGTTGTCCCGGCGACCGCCAGGTCCGACGCGGAACCGCGTGAAGCGTCGAGCCGAAGCGCGAAGCCGGCGTCTACGTGCGCAGAGCGAACGGGGACATTCGACTTGAGCGTTTCTGGTCGCAACCGGTCGATACGGACCCGAACGGGAAGAGAGCCGGCCCGATGGCAATAGACGATTCTTCTCTCTTCCTTCTTCTCGCCGTGGCCGGACCGGTTGCGGCATTCGGCCATTATCCTGCTCGCCGCGCGGCCTGGCGCTGACGGTGCTGGTCGTGTTCGGCGAATTGTCGCTGCTCCGCGCCGCCGCGGTTTTCGTCTGCATCGCCGCCGCCGCCCTGGTGCCGTGGCGATTGCACGACGTCGTCGCGTCGCGCGAGGACGTCCGCGCCATCAACCCGGTCGAAGCCGCCGCCGTCAGCGCCGTCGTCGCCGGCATGCCGGATCCCGCGGTGCTGCTCGACCGCGCCGGCCGCGTCATCCACCTCAATGCCGCCGCAGCGCAGCTGGCGCCGGCGCTGCGCAAGAACGAACTCGCGCAGTTCGCGTTGCGCTCGCCCGAAATCATCACCGCGCTTCGCGAAGCCATCGCGACCACGGAAACCCGGCGCGCGACCTATCTCGATCACGTGCCGGTCGATCGCTGGATGGAATTGATCATCACGCCGGTGCCGGTGCCGACGCTGTTCGGCGGCACCGACAAATGCATGCTGATGACGTTCCACGACCAGACGCCGCTGCGCCGGGTCGAGGAAATGCGCGCCGACTTCGTCGCCAATGCCAGCCATGAATTGCGCACGCCGCTGGCGGCGCTGTCGGGCTTCATCGATACGCTGCAGGGGCCGGCCAAGGACGACGCCAAGGCGCGCGAGCGCTTTCTCGGCATCATGCATACCCAGGCCACGCGGATGGCGCGGCTGATCGACGATCTGCTGTCGCTGTCGCGGGTCGAACTGTCAGCCCATGTCCGCCCCGACACGCTGGTGGATATCGTCCCGATCATCCGCCAGGTCGCCGATGGGCTGGAGCCGCTGGCGCGCGAACGCCAGGTCGAGATCGATATCGACCTGCCGGAACCGCCGGTCCTGATCGCCGGCGACCGCGAGGAGTTGCTGCGGCTGTTCGAAAACCTGATCGAGAACGCGCTGAAATACGGCGCCTCCGGCGGCAAGGTCATCGTCTCGCTGATCTCGGCGGATGATCGGGCGAGGGCGCGCCGGAAGTTCGCGTCATGGTGCGCGATTTCGGCCCCGGCATCGCGCCCGAGCACCTGCCGCGGCTGACCGAGCGGTTCTACCGGGTCGATGTCGGCGACAGCCGCGCGCAGGGCGGCACCGGGCTCGGTTTATCGCTGGTGAAACATATTGTTAACCGTCATCGCGGCCGGCTTTTGATCGAAAGCGTGCCGAAAAAGGGCGCCACCTTTACCGCCTGTTTTCCCCAGGCGAAGACCCCGGCGACGGCTTAAAGTCAAGCAATTTCAGCTGCTTGTCGCTGTCATCCAGCTGTCACCAAACCTTCGTAAAAGCAGCATCGACCGCTCCTAAACGGACCGGCGTGAGCGCGATCGGGCGCATCTGGCGCTTCGCTCACCAGATGGAGACCACCCCATGAATTTCATCAAAACAATCGTCGCTGCCGGCCTGGTCGCCGCATCGACGTCGGCATTCGCCGCCGACATCACCGGCGCAGGCGCCACCTTCCCGTTCCCGGTCTATTCGAAATGGGCCGATGCCTACAAGAAGGAGACCGGCAACGGCCTGAACTACCAGTCGATCGGCTCCGGCGCCGGCATCAAGCAGATCCAGGCCAAGACCGTGACGTTCGGCGCCACCGACGCGCCGCTGAAGGCCGAAGCAGCTCGAGAAGGACGGCCTCGTGCAGTGGCCGATGGTCATGGGCGCGATCGTTCCGGTCGTGAACCTCGAAGGCATCAAGCCCGGCGAACTGGTGTTCGACGGCGAAACGCTCGCCAACATCTATCTCGGCAAGATCACCAAATGGGATGACCCGGCGATCGCGAAGCTCAATCCGAAGCTGAAGCTGCCGACCGACGCCGATCACCGTGGTGCGCCGTTCCGACGGTTCGGGCACCACCTTCAACTTCACCGACTATCTGTCGAAGGCCAGCGCCGACTGGAAGTCCAAGGTCGGCTCCGGCACCGCGGTCGAATGGCCGGCCGGCGTCGGCGCCAAGGGCAATGAAGGCGTCGCCGGCAATATCGGCCAGACCAAGAACTCGATCGGCTATGTCGAATATGCCTATGCCAAGCAGAACAAGCTGACCTACGCCGGCTTGATCAACAAGGCCGGCAAGACCGTGCAGCCGACCATCGCAGCGTTCCAGGCGGCGGCTTCCAACGCCGACTGGGCCAAGGCGCCCGGCTATTACCTGATCCTGACCGACCAGCCCGGCGAAGCGTCGTGGCCGATCACCGGCTGCGACCTTCATCCTGATGCACAAGGACGCGACCGACAAGGCGGCCTCCCAGGAAGCCATCAAGTTCTTCAAATGGGCTTTCGCGAAGGGCGACAAGATGGCCGAAGAACTCGACTACATCCCGATGCCGGACTCCGTGGTCAAGCTGATCGAGAAGACCTGGTCGGCCGATATCAAGAGCTGATCGACAAGCGTCGGTCCCGGGACGCGGAGCAGCGCTCGTTCGCGCTGCTCCGCAGAGCCGGGACCCATCGAGCCGCGTCAGCAAGCATCGGCCCCGGATCAGCAGCGCACCGCTTCGCGCTGCACCGCATCCGGGGCATCGACACGGATCAAGTAAAATGAGTATAGGGGACCGGCGTGGCAGACATGGCCGTTCAGAGCTCGATCGATGGAAGCAGCCGGACCTTACGATCGCGCCAAGGCGCTGAGCGCCTTCAAGCTCGGCGACGTCACCTTCTACTGGATCACCCGCGCCTGCGCGATCTCGGTGCTGCTGATCCTCGGCGGCATCATCGTCTCGCTGATCGCCGGCGCCTGGCCGGCGATGCAGGGAATACGGCTTCTCGTTCCTGTTGACCTCGCGCTGGGCGCCTTCGGCCGATCCGCCGGTGCTCGGCGCGCTCGGTCCGATCTACGGCACGCTGGTCACCTCGGTGATCGCGATGATGATCGCGATCCCGGTCGGCCTCGGCATCGCGATCTTCCTCACCGAGCTTTGCCCGCATATGGCTGCGCCGCCCGATCGGCATCGCCGTCGAACTGCTCGCCGGCATCCCGTCGATCATCTACGGCATGTGGGGCTTCTTCGTGCTCGGCCCGTTCATGGCCGATACGTTTCAGCCGTTCATGATCAGGGCTGTTCGAAGGCGTGCCGGTGCTCGGCACGATCTTCGCCGGCCCGCCGTCCTATCTCAGCCTGTTCAACGCCGCGCTGATCCTGGCGATCATGGTGCTGCCGTTCATCACCGCGATTTCGGTCGACGTGTTCAAGACGGTGCCGCCGGTGCTCAAGGAAGCCGCCTACGGCGTCGGCTGCACCACCTGGGAAGTCGTCCGCAATGTGGTGATCCCCTATACGCGCGTCGGCGTGATCGGCGGCATCATGCTGGCGCTCGGCCGCGCGCTCGGCGAAACCATGGCGGTGACCTTCATCATCGGCAATGCGTTCCGCATCACGGGCTCGGTGTTCTCGCCGGGCACCACGATCTCGGCGGCGATCGCCTCCGAATTCGCCGAAAGCGACGGCCTGCATCAATCCGGCCTGATCCTGCTCGGCCTGTTGCTGTTCGTGCTGACGTTCTTCGTGCTGGCCGCGGCGCGGCTGATGCTGATGCGGCTGGAAAAGAAGGCGGGGAATTGAGCCATGAACCCGATTTACACATCGCCGCCGCCGCAACGACATCATCGTCAAGTTCCTCTGCCTCGGCGCCGCCATGTTCGGCGTCACCTGGCTGGCCTGATCCTGTTCACGCTGTTCTACAACGGCCTCGCCGGCCTCAATCTGCGAGCTCTTCACCGAGAACACCCCGCCGCCCGGATCGACCGACGGCGGCCTGCTCAACGCCATCGTCGGCTCGGTCATCATGACCGTGATCGGCGTCGGCATCGGCGCGCCGCTCGGCCTGTTCGCCGGCACCTATCTGGCCGAATATGGCAGCAACGACCGGCTCACCGGCGTGATCCGCTTCATCAACGATATCCTGCTGAGCGCGCCCTCGATCATCATCGGCCTGTTCGTCTATGGCGCCGTCGTGGTGCCGATGGGCGGCTTCTCGGCCTTCGCCGGCTGTCTGGCGCTCGCCGTGATCGTGATTCCGGTGGTGGTGCGCACCACCGAGGACATGCTGCTGCTGGTGCCCAATCCGCTGCGCGAGGCGGCCTCCGCGCTCGGCCTGCCGCGCTCGCTGGTGATCAAGCGCATCGCCTACCGCGCCGCGCGCGCCGGCCTCATCACCGGCGTGCTGCTGGCGACCGCGCGGGTCGCCGGCGAAACCGCGCCGCTGCTGTTCACCGCGCTCTGCAACCAGTTCTTCAGCCTCGATCTGACCAAGACGATGGCCAACCTGCCGGTGACCATCAACAACTTCGTGCAAAGCCCCTACGCCTACTGGAAGCAACTCGCCTGGAGCGGGGCCTTGCTCATCACCCTGACCGTACTCGCCCTGAACATTGGCGCGCGCATTCTTGGCGCCGAGAGGACAGCAAAATGAACAATCTTTCTGTATCGATGAGTGCCGCCGGCGGACCGGTTCCCTCGGTGGTGTTGCCGGAGGCGCCGCCGAAGGTCACCGCGCGCGGCCTGAACTTCTACTACGGCGAGACACCATGCGCTGAAGAACATCAACATGACGCTCGGCACCCACCGCGTCACCGCCTTCATCGGCCCGTCCGGCTGCGGCAAGTCGACCTTGCTGCGGATTTTCAACCGGATGTACGACCTTTATCCCGGCCAGCGCGCCACCGGCCAGTTGATGCTGGACCAGACCAACATGCTCGATCCCAAGCTCGATCTCAATCTGCTGCGCGCCCGCGTCGGCATGGTGTTCCAGAAGCCGACGCCGTTTCCGATGACGATCTATGAGAACATCGCGTTCGGCATCCGGCTCTACGAGAAGATTTCGAAGTCCGAGATGGACGGCCGGGTCGAGAAGGCGCTGCGCGGCGGCGCGCTGTGGAACGAGGTCAAGGACAAGCTCAACGCCTCCGGCCTCAGCCTGTCCGGCGGCCAGCAGCAGCGGCTGTGCATCGCCCGCACCGTCGCGGTGCGGCCCGAGGTGATCCTGTTCGACGAGCCCTGTTCGGCGCTCGATCCGATCTCGACCGCCAAGATCGAGGAACTGATCCAGGAACTGGCGGAGGACTACACCATCGCCATCGTCACCCACAACATGCAGCAGGCCGCGCGCGTCTCCGACAAGACCGCCTTCATGTATCTCGGCGAGCTGATCGAGTTCGACGACACCAACAAGATATTCACGTCGCCGAGCGATCGACGCACCCAGGACTACATCACCGGCCGGTTCGGCTAAGGGAGAATACAGATGGGTTCAGAACACACCGCCAAGGCGTTCGACAGCGATCTGCAGGAATTGACCCGGCTGGTCGCGGAGATGGGCGGCCTTGCCGAACGCATGATCGTCGAATCCGTCGATGCGCTGATCCGCCGCGACGTCGCGCTCGGCAAGCGCGTCGTCGCCGCCGACGTCGAAATCGACAGCCTGCAGCGCGTGATCGAGGAACGCGCGGTGCTGACCATCGCGCGGCGCCAGCCGATGGCGGTCGACCTGCGCGAGATCGTCGGCGCCATGCGGGTCGCCACCGATCTCGAGCGGATCGGCGACCTCGCCAAGAACATGGGCAAGCGGGTCGCGGCGCTGGAGAACGATTTCCAGCCGCTGAAACTGATCCGCGGCCTCGAGCACATGACCGACCTCGTGCAGAGCCAGGTCAAATCGGTGCTCGACGCCTATGCCGCGCACGATCTGCCGGCGGCGATGGCGGTGTGGAAGGGCGACGAGGAAGTCGACGCCATCTGCACCTCGCTGTTCCGCGAACTTCTGACCTATATGATGGAAGATCCGCGCAACATCTGCTTCTGCATCCATCTGATGTTCTGCGCCAAGAACATCGAGCGGATCGGCGACCACGCCACCAATATCGCCGAAACCGTGTTCTACATGATCGAAGGCCAGCAGATTCTCGACAAGCGCCCGAAGGGCGACATGACGACGTTTGCGACGACGGTACCCGGAACTGAAGCGTATTTCGGCAGTGAAGGTACTTCGCATGAAAGTACGTGGCAATAGAGAGGCCCGAACCGATGAGCGCGCGCATTCTGGTGGTGGAAGACGAAGAAGCGCTGACCACGCTGTTGCGCTACAACCTCGATGCCGAAGGCTATGACGTCGAAACCGTCGGCCGCGGCGACGATGCCGACACCAGGCTGAAGGAGCGCGTGCCCGACCTGATCGTGCTGGACTGGATGCTGCCGGGCCTGTCCGGGATCGAACTGTGCCGCCGCCTGCGGGCGCGGCCGGAGACCCGGCAGCTGCCGATCATCATGCTGACCGCGCGCGGCGAGGAAAGCGAGCGGGTCCGCGGGCTTGCCACCGGCGCCGACGACTACATCGTCAAGCCGTTTTCAGTGCCGGAATTGCTGGCGCGGGTGAAGGGCCTGCTGCGCCGCGCCAGCCCGGAGCGTCTCGCCACCGTGCTGACCTATGGCGACATCGAACTCGATCGCGAAAAGCGCCGCGTCGCGCGCTCCGGCCGCCCGATCGATCTCGGCCCGACCGAGTACCGCCTGCTGGAATTTTTCCTCGAGCATCCCGGCCGGGTGTTCAGCCGCGAGCAGCTGCTCGACAGCGTCTGGGGCCGCGACATCTATATCGACGAGCGCACCGTGGATGTGCATATCGGCCGCTTGCGCAAATTGCTCAACCCGAGCGGCGAGCAGGACCCGATCCGCACCGTGCGCGGCGCCGGCTACGCGCTGGATGATCGGTTCGCCAAGGCGGAGTAGTAAGAAACTCGATCGTCGTCCCGGCTTGAGGCCGGGCGATCCAGTACGCCGCGAATTCCCGGTTGATCTCGAAACGTCGCTGGAACGACCGGGTCGCCCGGTCATAGCCAGCGAACGCTGATGGCTATGCGGTCCCGGCGCTACGCCGGGACGACGAGGACCGCCGCTTACCTCGTCGGCTTCGGCGGCTGGCGGCGGCGATCGCTGGCCGGCTGATAGGCGATCCGCGAGTGATGCGCGCAATAGGGCAGGCTGCTGCAGCGCCTTGCCGCCGCAGAAGAAGAATTCCGAGCTCGAGGGATCGCCGATCGGCCAGTGGCAGGTGGCCTCGTTGAGCTCCAGCAGCGACAGCCGCTGGCTCATCGGCACCACATTGTCATAGGCGATCGGATCCGGCTCCATCTCGACTTCGAAGGCGTGGGCCAGCGCGGTATTGCCGCGCGAGACCGGGCGCGACACCCGCATCATGTGCTGGGCGGGGCGGGCCTTGCGCTGCCGCGGTGCAGCCGAGGAGGGGCTCTTGGCGCGGCCGGAGAGGCCCAGCCGGTGGACTTTGCCGATCACCGCATTTCGCGTCACGTTTCCGAGTTCCGCGGCGATCTGGCTGGCCGAAAGCCCGCCTTCCCAGAGCTTTTTCAATTGCTCGACGCGATCGTCGGTCCAGGTCAATACCGTCATCGCACTCTTTCCCTTCGTGTCGCGCCGGCCATTCTCGAAGCGGCGTGGCGACTGCAATTCCTTCAAAACCCCTGCAGGCAGAATCCCTTAGCCCTCGCCGGGCGCGGAAAGCGCGCCCGGGCTGTTTACGCCGAACACTGGACGGTAGAGGATTAGAACTGCCGCACGAGATGTCGTACCCGACAGCCCAGAAGCTACAATATGGCGTGACTCCGGCGCAAGAGTCCGCGTGGTTGCGTCCACATGTTCCGTCATCTAAGCACTGCAATGCGCTTTTTCAGCGACACCGGGATTTCACGGGGGTGCGCCGAACTCCGCCAGACCGGTTGACAGTTACCGCCGCCCGCATAGAATGGTTCCCACGTGCCGCCCCGAAAAGGCGGCACGTTTTGTTTTTCCGGGCTGGTTGTTGATGCGATCCGCGCCAATGCGCGCATCGCGGCCGGCCCTAACCTTCAGTGATCGCCATGACCAAGAGCGCGCCCTCGCATCTGCTCCCCGTCTTCGCCAGAGTCGATCTCGGTTTCGAGCGCGGCGAGGGCGCGTGGCTGATCGCGACCAATGGCGAGCGCTATCTCGATTTCACCAGCGGCGTCGCGGTCAATGCGCTCGGCCATTGCCATCCGCATCTGGTCGCAGCGTTGCAGGAGCAGGCGACCAAACTCTGGCACATGTCGAACCTGTTCAAGAGCCCGGACGGCGACAAGCTTGCGGCACGGCTGTGCGAGCAGAGCTTTGCCGATTTCGTGTTCTTCTGTAATTCCGGCGCCGAGGCGATGGAATGCGCCATCAAGGTCACGCGCAAATATCACGCCGCCAAGGGACATCCCGAGCGCTATCGCATCATCACCTTCGAAGGCGCGTTCCACGGCCGCACGCTGGGCGACGCTGGCGGCGACCGGCTCGGCGAAATATCTCGAAGGTTTCGGGCCGCCGATGGATGGCTTCGACCAGGTGACGCATGGCGATCTCGAAGCCGTCAAGAAGGCGATCGGCCCGCAGACCGCGGCATCCTGATCGAGCCGGTGCAGGGCGAGGGCGGCGTGCGCAGCCGCGCCGCATGCGTTCTTCAGGGCGTTGCGCGAGCTGTGCGACGACAACGGCCTGCTGCTGATGTTCGACGAGGTGCAGACCGGCATGGGCCGCACCGGCGATCTGTTCGCCTACAAGCGCCTCGGCGTCACGCCGGACATCATGCCGCTGGCGAAGGCGCTCGGCGGCGGTTTTCCGATCGGCGCCTGCCTCGCGACCGCGGAAGCCGCTTCCGGCATGACGCCGGGCTCGCACGGCTCGACCTTCGGCGGCAATCCGCTGGCGGTCGCTGCGGCCAATGCGGTGCTCGACGTGATGCTCAAGCCCGGCTTCTTCGAGCATGTGCAGAAGATGTCGCTGCTGCTCAAGCAGAAGCTGGCCTCGGTGGTCGATCGCTATCCCGACGTGCTTGCCGAAGTGCGCGGCGAGGGCCTGCTGATCGGCGTCAAGGCGGTGGTGCCGTCGGGCGATCTCGTCAACGCGTTGCGCGACCAGAAGCTGCTCACGGTCGGCGCCGGCGACAACGTGGTGCGGTTCCTGCCGCCGTTGATCGTGACCGAAGCCGAGATCGAGGAATCCGTGCAGCGGCTCGAGCGCGCCTGCGTGGCGCTGTCCGGCGACCAGTTGAAGAAGGCGGCGGGGTAATGAGCAAAGCCCTGCGCCATTTTCTCGATCTCAACGAGCTGCCGACCAAGGAATTGCGCAACATGCTCGCCGCCAGCGTCGCCATGAAGGCGAAGCTGAAGGCGCAAAAAACCGATGGCGACAAGCCGGTCAAGCCGCTCGAAGGCAAGACGCTGGCGATGATCTTCGAAAAGCCCTCGACCCGCACCCGGGTGTCGTTCGACGTCGGCATGCGCCAGCTCGGCGGTGAATCGATCATGCTGACCGGCGCGGAAATGCAGCTCGGCCGCGGCGAGACCATCGCCGACACCGCGCGGGTGCTGTCGCGCTATGTCGATGCCATCATGATCCGCATCCTCAACCACGATGCGCTGCTGGAACTCGCCGCCCACGCCACCGTGCCCGTCATCAACGGGCTGACGCGGCGCTCGCATCCCTGCCAGGTGATGGCGGACCTGATGACGTTCGAGGAGCATCGCGGCCCGATCGAGGGCCGCACCATCGCCTGGACCGGCGACGACAACAACGTGCTGGCGTCGTGGGCGCATGCGGCGGAGCGTTTCAAGTTCAAGCTGAACGTCGCGACGCCGCCGGAGCTCGCGCCGAACAAGGCGATGAAGGACTGGATCAAGGCGACCCAGGCGCCGATCGTGCTCGGCAGCGATCCGGAAGCCGCGGTGCGCGGCGCCGATTGCGTGGTCACCGATACCTGGTTCTCGATGGGCGACAAGGAAGGCGAGCACCGCCACAATCTCCTGAAGCCCTATCAGGTCAACGCCAGGCTGATGTCGCTGGCCAAGCCCGATGCGCTGTTCATGCATTGCCTGCCCGCCCATCGCGGCGACGAAGTCACCGACGAGGTGATCGACGGCCCGCAATCGGTGGTGTTCGACGAGGCCGAAAACCGCCTGCACGCGCAAAAGGGCATTCTGGCGTGGTGCTTCGAGGCGGTGGGGTAGGCGAGTTTAGCCGTCGTCCCGGCGAACGCCGGGACCCATACGGCGAGGACTCTCGTTTCGACGATGTGGCCGATGCCTTCTGCGACAATTGACGCCACGGGTTATGGGTCCCGGCCTTCGCCGGGACGACGATGGACCCGTTCCAACCCCCTTTCGATTCCGCCCGCCGACCCCAGATAAAGCGCCATGACCTCACAATCCCCCGACATCAAAATCTCCGCCGAAACCCCGATCCGCGCGCCGTCGGCGGTTCCGGTCGATGACGCGGTGCTGCCGTTCGAGGTCGCTTCGCTCGATCTGCGCGGCCGCCTGACCCGGCTTGGCTCCGCGCTCGACGACGTCCTGACCAAGCACGATTATCCGGCGCCGGTCGGCAAGCTGCTCGGCGAGGCGATCGTGCTGACGACGCTGCTCGGCTCGTCGCTGAAATTCGATGGCCGCTTCATCCTGCAGACCCAGACCGACGGCCCGGTGTCGTTCCTGATCGTGGATTTCCAGGCGCCGGATCGCCTGCGCGCCTATGCGCGGTTCGACGCCAAGCGGCTCACGGAGGGGCTGGATTCCGGCGCGCTGCTGGGCAAGGGCCATCTCGCCATGACCATCGATCAGGGCCCGGACATGAGCCGCTATCAGGGACTGGTGGCGCTCGAAGGCGGCAGCCTGGAAGACGCCGCGCATGAATATTTTCTGCGCTCGGAGCAGATTCCGACGCGGGTGCGGCTGGCGGTCGGCGAGGAATGGCGCGGCGGCGGCGACGGCCCCAAGCATCGCTGGCGCGCCGGCGGCATGCTGCTGCAGTTTCTGCCCAAGGCGCCGGAGCGGGCGCGGCAGGCTGATCTGCATCCGGGCGATGCGCCGGAGGGCGCCGTCACCCATGAGGTGGCGGAAGACGACGCCTGGGTCGAAGGCCAGTCGCTGATCTCGACCGTCGAGGACGTCGAACTGATCGATCCGGATCTGTCGGGCGAGCGGCTGTTGTATCGGCTGTTTCACGAGCGCGGCGTGCGGGTGTTTCCGCCGCTGCCGCTGCGCGCGCAATGCTCGTGCTCGCGCGATGCGGTGTCGGCGATGCTCGCCAGCTTCGCGCGCCAGGACCGCGCCGACATGGTGAAGGACGGCAAGGTGGTCGTGACCTGCGAGTTCTGCTCGTCGGTCTATGAATTCACGCCGCAGGAAGCGGGCGTGGAGTAGGGGCGATAACTGTATTCGATCGTAGCGCGGGTGCAGCGAGAGCGAAACCCGGGGTTGCGGATTTGAGATCCCGGATTGCGCGGAGCCTGTCGATCGGGCGCGCATTGGCGCGACCCGTTGGCTTCATCCGGGCTACGCGGTCGTCATGGGCGTGCAAAGCGACATTTAACTAATTTCTGAATTTCAGAAATTTACTTGACGCCTGAGGGCAAATCAGCAATATATCCTTCGCCGTCCCGTCCCACAGAGGGGCGACACGCGATCGTCACGGCCGCGGGGCGGGATGCGGTGGACGTGAGAGCTGCGACTGACGCGCGTGGCTCGAGCGTACGGCGAAATCGTGTGGTTCTGGCGCCCGAAGCTGGCGCCAAGCTTTGCGAGATGTTCCTCTGCGAAGTGACGGTGGCAACAGAGCTCGGCTCACCGGGGAGATCACGTATAAGCCGTAAAGCCATTGCGCAGGGAAAGCCGGATGCTCTCCGCTGGACCTGTATGCTCGTGTGCGCACTCTCTTGTGCGATTTTGCACACGGGACCGCGGGTGCAGCGCGCACCCGGCTTTCCCTGCGCCCTCTAATTCGAGGGCAAGGAGAATTATTGGCAAAGCTCGGGCGCAATGCGCCGCGAGATCGCGGAGCTGTTGTCATCGTCATTGGAGGAGCGTATCCAGCGATCGAAATGCGATTCCGATCATTGCGAGGAGCGCTTGCGACGATGGAGCGCATCGCAGCACTCGCCTTGCACGCTCAAGTGGATTGCTTCGCTTCGCTCGCAATGACGACGACAGGGACGACGCAATAGACGCCCGGCGCCCCTAATTCAACACCCGCTTGCTGTCGGGGCTGTCGAGCGAGAATGTCGGCACGTCGATCTCGAACGGCTCGCCGCTGTCGCTGACCATCTGATAGCGGCCGGTCATGAAGCCCGATGCGGTCGGCAACGGCACGCCGCTGGTGTATTCGAAGCGCTCGCCGGGCGCGAGCACCGGCTGCTCGCCGACCACGCCTTCGCCGCGGACTTCCTGTTTGCGGCCCGTGGCATCGGTAATGATCCAGTGCCGGGTCCGCAGTTGCACGGTTTCCTCGCCGGTATTGGTGATGACGATGGTGTAGGACCAGAAATATTGACGGTTTTCGACCGAGGAGCGTTCGGGCAGGAAATTCGGCTCGACGGTGACTTCGATCTGGCGGGTAATGGCGCGGTACATGCGGGCAATTCTTTCGCAAATGGTGCATCATAAACGAAAAGTCACCGCGGAACCAAGGTCCGCAGCAGTAATCAGCAGCCGAACCGCCGTTTCAACATAGTTCCAGCCCAAGCCGCGCCGGCGACCAAGGCTTTGTTCCTCACGACTTGTTTATATTGGCCTTGTTCATATGGGCTTTGTGTATCTTGAACCTGCGCATCGTGGACTTGCGTACCTTGCTTGCAATTCCAGTGCCGATAGTATTCGCAACGGTCTTTCGCTTAATTAAGGCCGACCTTTCGCCAGACGGTGCCAGATGACGTCCATCGCCGATCGAGTTGCCGGACCACCGCTGGCGGGGCCAGCGGATGCGATCGCGCGGGAGGAGGCGCCGCCCGCGATAACGGCGCGCGCCCGCGATCTCGATTCCCCAGGGCGCCGAGCGGGAACTGCGGCTCGACCTGTTTCGCGGCCTCGCGCTGTGGCTGATCTTCATCGATCATCTGCCGCCCAATCTGTTTACCTGGTTCACGATCCGCAATTACGGATTCAGCGACGCCACCGAAGTCTTCATCTTCATCTCGGGCTACACGGCGGCGTTCGTTTACGGCCGCGCCATGCTCGAGGCCGGCTTCGTGGTGGCGACCGCGCGCATCCTGCGGCGGGTCTGGCAGATCTACGTCGCGCACGTGTTCCTGTTCACGATCTTTCTCGCGGAGATTTCCTACGTCGCCACCAGCTTCGAGAACCCGCTGTATTCGGAAGAAATGGGAATCATGGATTTCCTCAAGCAGCCGGACGTCACCATCATCCAGGCGCTGCTGCTCCGATTCCGTCCCGTCAATATGGACGTGCTGCCGCTCTATATCGTGCTGATGCTTTTTCTGCCCGTGATCCTGTGGCTGATGAAGTGGCGGCCCGACGTCTCGCTGGTGCTGTCGGTGTTGCTCTATGCGGTGACCTGGCAATTCGATCTGTATCTGTCGGCCTATCCGAACGGCTTCTGGGCCTTCAATCCGTTTGCCTGGCAATTGTTGTTCGTGTTCGGCGCCTGGTGCGCGCTTGGCGGCGCCAGGCGAATGTCGCGGATGCTGTCGTCGCCGATCACGCTGGGGATCTGTTTCGCCTATCTGGCCGCGGCGTTCTTTGTCACGCTGACCTGGCATCTGCCGCAGCTGAATTTTCTGATGCCGCGCCGCATCGAACAATGGATGTACCCGATCACCAAGACCGACCTCGACGTGCTGCGGTTCGCGCACTTCCTGGCGCTGGCAGCCGTCACCGTGCGGTTCCTGCCGAAGGACTGGCCCGGCCTGAAGTCGCGCTGGCTGCGGCCGCTGATCCTGTGCGGCCAGCATTCGCTGGAGATCTTCTGCCTCGGCGTATTCCTGGCATTCGCCGGGCACTTCGTATTGGCCGAAAAGGGGGGCGGCGCCTTGCTGCATTTCGCCGTCAGCATCGCCGGAATCGTCATCATGTCGGCCGCTGCCTGGCTGTTTTCGTGGTACAAGCATTCCGCCGACAAGAGTGCGTCACGGAAAAAAAGCACCGGCGGCAACGCCGATATGGCGGGAGGCGGGTCATGAAGTCCACCTCAGGGGCGATCCTGGGCCTGACGCTGCTGGCCGGTTGTTTGACCGCGATGCCCGACGCGCGCCCAGAATGCCCGCGCAGAGCTGCGAGGTCCCGGCCTACCTGCTCAACACCGATAGCCCGCTTCCGAAGGTCGCGGACGCCGTAAAAAGCGGCCGGCCGCTGGATATTCTGGTGCGTGGGCAGCCGATCCTCGACCATCACTTCGGCCGACAGCAGCGCCTATCCCGCACGGTTGCAGGCGGCGTTGAAGGAAAAATTGCCGAAGGTTGCGGTCAACGTCTCCGTAGAACTACAGATCAAGAAAACCGCCGAGGAAGTCGCGGCCGCGGCTCGTTAAGCTGGTGGAAGGAAAAAAGCCTACTTTGGTCATCTGGCAGACCGGCACCGTACGATGCTATGCGATCCATCGATCCCGATGATTTTCGCAGCGCCGTCGATGAGGGCGTTGCTGCGCTGCAAAATACGGGAGCCGACGTGTTTTTGGTGAATTTGCAATATAGCCCGCGTACGGAAACGATGACTTCCGCGTCGCCATACCTGGATAATATGCGCGTGGTGGCGCTGCAGCACGACGTTCCCCTGTTCGACCGCTTCGCCATCATGCGTCACTGGAACGACAGCGGGGATTTCGACCTGTTCAGCACGTCCCATGGCATCGATATGGCCAAGCGGGTGCATGATTGCCTCGGCCGCGCGCTGTCGAAATTCGTGATCGATGCCGCCCGCGTCAATTCGGCCCAGCAGAATTGAGGATCTAGCGTAAATGAGTTTTCACTGCCCTTTTTGCCGAACGACATTGCTGGCCGCATTCGCGGTCGCGACGGTTGTGCTGCTGACGCCGGCATCGAGCTTGCCCGCGCGCGCCCAGGCGGCCCAGGCCGCGCCAGCACAGCGACCCTGTCCGACAGCGCCAAATCTGACAGCGCAAAGCCGCCGGCGCCCCAAGCGGCCGGCGCCGGCAATGTGGCCGCGGTCGACCAGGCCAATCCGTCGCAGCAGAAGAGCATTACCGACCAAGGCGATCGAAAAGGTGAAGGAGGTCGCCAAATCCGCCGGCGACATTTTCAGCCGCGTGCCGTGCCTGCCGCCGAAAGGCAACGCCAAAAAGCTGGGCTCGCTGCCGCATGTCGCGAGCAAGCTCGCCGCCGGCGAGCCGGTGGTGATCGTTGCGTTCGGATCTTCTTCGACACAGGGCCATGGCTCGACGTCGCCGGACTTCACCTATCCCAACCGGCTGGCGGCGCAGCTGCGCCGGCAATATCCGGGCGCCGACATCACCGTGGTCAATCGCGGGCAAGGGCGGCGAGGACGCGTCCGAAATGATGAAGCGGTTGCAGACCGCCGTGATCGACATGCATCCGGATATGGTGATCTGGCAGGTCGGCACCAACGCCGTGCTGCGCAACGTCGATCCCGCCGAGACCGCCAAGCTGGTGGAAGAAGGCATCTCGCGCATTCAGGCGGCCGGCGCCGATGTGGTGCTGGTCGATCCGCAATATTCGCCGGCGGTCAACGCGCGCGCCGAAAGCGCCAGCAAGATGGTCAAGCTGCTCGGCAAGGTCGCCGAGCTTCGTCACGTCGGCGTCTTTCCGCGCTTCGAGGTGATGCGCGACTGGCACGAGCAGCAGGCGATCCCGATCGACAATTTCGTCATCGCCGACGGCCTGCACATGAGCGACTGGGGTTATGCCTGCTTCGCCCAATTGCTCGGCGACGACATCATCAAGTCGGTCGGCCAGATCAAGCTCGGCGTCAACGTGCCGGCCAACGTGCGGACCTACCGGCCGATGTGAGGTGGGCTTTCGGCCGATAGCCGCCGTCATTGCGAGGAGCGGAGTGACGAAGAATCCAGCTCTCTTTGCGCGCCATGGAGCTTCGCTCGCTCGCAGGACGTCGAGGGTAAGAGAACGCCTCACGCCGTCTCCAGCGCTGCCTGCAAATCCTCGATCAGATCGTCCTTGTGCTCGAGCCCGGCCGAGAACCGGATAAAACCCTCGCTGATGCCGAGTTCGGCGCGGGCTTCCGGCGTCAGCCGCTGATGCGTCGTGGTCGACGGATGGGTGACGAGGCTCTTGGCGTCGCCGAGATTGTTCGAGATCCGCGAAATCTTCAGCGCGTTGAGCGTGCGGAACGCCGCCGCCTTGCCGCCCTTGACCTCGAAGCCGACCAGCGTCGAGCCGGCGCGCATCTGCTTCTTCACCGTTGCGGCCTGCGGGTGATCCGATCGCGCCGGGATAAGATCAGCCGCGATATCTTCGGATGCTGCGCCAGCGCATCGGCGATCGCCGCCGCGGTTTCGGTCTGGGCGCGGACGCGGACCGCCAGCGTCTCCAGCCCCTTCAGCAGCACCCAGGCGTTGAACGGCGACATCGACGGGCCGGTCTGGCGCATGAAATTATGGATGTGCTCGGCGATGAACGCTTCCGAGGAAAGAATGATGCCGCCGAGGCAGCGGCCCTGGCCGTCGATATGCTTGGTCGCGGAATACACCACGACGTCGGCGCCGAGCGTGAGCGGGCTCTGCCAGATCGGCGTCGCGAATACATTGTCGACGATCAGCCGCGCGCCTGCCGGCATGCGCGATCTCGGCGATGCGCGCCGATGTCGAGCACGTCGAGCGTCGGATTGGTCGGGCTTTCCAGAAAGCAGCTCCTGGTGTTGGGCCGCATCGCCTTCTGCCACTGGTCGAGATCGAGACCATCGACCAGCGTCGACGAAATGCCGTAGCGCGGCAGCAGGTCTTCCACCACGTAGCGGCAGGAGCCGAACATCGCTTTCGCGGCCACCACGTGATCGCCGGCCTTCAAGCGGCGCGAGAATGGCGGTCGTCACCGCGGCCATGCCGGTGGCGGTGGCGCGCGCGGCTTCGGCGCCTTCGAGCTCGATCATGCGGCGTTCGAACATCGAGACGTTGGGATTGGAAAAGCGCGAATAGAGAAAGCCGGGATCCTCGCCCTTGAACCGCGCCTCGCATTGTTCGGCGGTGTCGTAGACAAACCCCTGCGTCAGAAACAGCGCCTCGGAGGTTTCGCCGAATTGCGAGCGCAGCGTGCCGGAATGGACCAGCCGGGTTTCGGGACGGTAGCGGGCGGTGGATGACGCGGGTGCTTTAGCTTCAGACATGTGACCTCCATCGTGACCACCATTGAAAATGGTCACAAAAAAACCGGCCTGGAAAAAATTCCACAAGCCGGGATCACACATGTCCCCGGCCTGTTTAGCGACTTATTTAACGTGGCTGCAAGCCGGCCGGCTCAAATCACCACGGGATAAGTCATGCTGATATTCCCTCCCGCCCTTTCCGTCAAGGCGGCCATCGGATAACCGGTAAAAGTCCATATTTTCAGCGTCTGGATGGCAATGACGAGGCCGTCCTGAGGACCACATCGTGAGCTTCACGCTTCAACCCGACGCCAATGGCATTCTGCCCGACCGCATGATCGCGGCGATGGCCGATGCCGGCCTGATCCTGCCGGCCTATCCCTTTGTCGAAAGCCAGATCCAGCCGGCGAGCCTCGATCTGCGCCTCGGCGACATCGCCTATCGGGTGCGCGCCAGCTTCCTGCCGGGGCCCGGCGCCACGGTGGCCGAACGCATCGACGAATTGAAGCTGCACGAGATCGACCTCACCGATGGCGCGGTGCTGGAGACCAACTGCGTCTACATCGTGCCGCTGCTGGAGAGCCTGGCGCTGCCGCCGGAAATCGTCGCCGCCGCCAATCCGAAAAGTTCGACCGGGCGGCTCGACGTATTCACGCGCGTGATCGCCGACGGCACGCGGCGGTTCGACATGATCGGCGCCGGCTATCACGGCCCGCTCTATGCCGAGATCAGCCCGAAGACCTTTCCGGTGCTGCTGCGCGAGGGATCGCGGCTGTCCCAAGTGCGCTTTCGCACCGGCGACGCCATCCTCAACGCCGACGAGCTTGACGCCCTGCATGATCTGGAGCGGCTGGTCGATGCCGACGACGCCGATCTCGTCAACGGCGTGGCGCTGAGCGTCGACCTGTCAGGCGAAAACTCCGACGGATTCGTCGGCTACCGCGCCAAGCGTCACACCGGCGTGGTCGATATCGACCGCCGCGCCGGCTACGCCGTCGATGAATTCTGGGAGCCGATCGCGGCACGGCCCGACGGCAGCCTGATTCTCGATCCCGGCGAGTTCTATATTCTGGCGTCGAAGGAAGCGGTGCAGGTGCCGCCGGATTACGCCGCCGAGATGGTGCCGTTCGATCCGCTGGTCGGCGAATTCCGCGTGCACTATGCCGGCTTTTTCGATCCCGGCTTCGGCTATGCCGGCGCCGGCGGGCAGGGCTCCCGCGCGGTGCTGGAAGTGCGCTCGCGCGAGGTGCCGTTCATTCTCGAGCACGGCCAGATCGTCGGCCGGCTGGTCTACGAAAAAATGCTGGCGCGGCCCGACGCCCTGTACGGCCAGCGCATCGGCTCGAACTATCAGGCCCAGGGCCTGAAGCTGAGCAAGCATTTTCGGGTGTAGTCTTTCACCGCGCCGCCGACTTCGCCGACGGCGTCACGCGCCATATCGCATTGCCGACATCGTCGGCCACCAGCAGCGCGCCCTGCTTGTCGAGCCGCACGCCGACCGGGCGGCCCTGCGCTTCGCCCTGCTCGTTGAGAAAACCGGTCAGCACGTCCTGCGGCTTGCCCGAGGGTTTGCCGTCCTTGAACGGCACAAAAATCACCTTGTAGCCGGCGCGCGGCTTGCGATTCCACGAGCCGTGCTGGCCGACGAAGGCGCCATCCGCCATCTCCTGCGGAAACAGATTGCCGGTGTTGAAGGTGAGCCCGAGCGGAGCGGTGTGCGCGCCGAGCGCGTAGTCCGGCGCAATCGCCTTTGCCACCAGGTCCGGCCGCTGCGGTTGAACGCGGACGTCGACATGCTGGCCGAAATAGCTGTAGGGCCAGCCATAGAAGCCGCCGTCCTTCACCGAGGTCATGTAGTCCGGCACCAGATCGTTGCCGAGTTCGTCGCGCTCGTTGACGACGACCCAGAGTTCGCCGCTCTGCGGATTGATCGCCGGGCCGTTCGGATTGCGCAGGCCGGAGGCGAACAGGCGCCATCTGCCGCTGGCGCGGTCGACTTCCAGCACGGCGGCGCGGTCGACCTCCGCTTCCATGCCGTGTTCTCGCCGACATTGCTGTTGGAGCCGACGGTCGCGTAGAGTTTCGTGCCATCGGCGCTGGCGGTGAGATCCTTGGTCCAGTGATGATTGATCGGACCGCCCGGCAGGTCGGCCAGCTTGACGCCGGGCGCGGTGATCTTGGTCTCGCCTTCACGGTACGGGAATTTCACGATCGCGTCGGCATTGGCGACATAGAAATCTTCGCCGACCAGCACCATGCCGAACGGCGATTCAACCCGCTATGAAGACGCTTCGGGTCTCGGCGGTGCCGTCGCCGTCGGCGTCGCGCAACAGCGTGATGCGGTTCGCGCTCGGCACGCCGGCGCCGGCCCATTTCTGCACCTGCTTGTAGACAAAGCCCTTGATGCCTCCGCCGCCCTCCGGCTTCGGCGGCGCGTTGCTTTCCGCCACCAGCACGTCGCCATTCGGCAACACATAGACGGTGCGGGGATGCTCGAGCCCGGTCGCGAACGCATGGACGGCCATGCCGTTGGCGGCCTTCGGCTTGGCGCCGGCGGGCCAACTGGTGGCGGTCGCGATATTGACGGTCGGTATCCAGGATTGCTGCGGCGCCGGCAAGTCGGGTGAGGCGCCGTAGCTCTGCTCGGCGGTCGCCGTATCCTGCGGGTCGCTGCATGCAGCGAGCGGCATGGCCATTGCCGCAATCGACATTGCCAACACGAGATTTTTGCGCATGGTTGGGGTTCCCGGCTGTCGACCGTTCAATGCGGCAGCCGCGCGAAAGTTCATGGCGTCGCCATGAAATTCGCGTGACATAACAAGCTGCAAGACGGGAGCGGAACATGACCGCCGGACACGACGCGCGCGAAGCGCAATGGCTGAGATGGCGCAGCGTCGCCGATCTCTACCATGCCTATTTCACCGGCCTCATTCTCACGGTGGTGACGCGGCGCGGCACGGCCGATGCCGCGGAATTCGTGTTCCGGGTGTTTCGCCGCCAGCAGCAGGAACGCTTTCTGCCCGGCCTGGAAAAACTCGGCCTCAGCCATCTGCCGCCGGCGGTGGCGGCGGCGCAGTATCATTATCTCTCGAACTGGATCGGCGGCGTCCACGTCGAATACATGTACGAGACCGACCGCAAGGCCTGGATCCGCTATCCGCCGCCGCGCTGGATCTGGCGCGGCACCGCGATCTGCGGCGTGCCCGGCGAAGTGTCGCGCGCGATGCTGCGCGGCTGGCACGCCAATAACGGCGTCGCGCTGGGCAACCTCAATCTCGGCTTCGTCTGCACCAAGCAGAGCGTCGACGGCCAGGACGGCCTCGAAGGCTATTACTGCGAATACGACCATCCGCTCGAGATCGATCAACGCATGGTGTTCGCGCGTCATCTCGAAGCGCCGATGTTCGATCCCGCCACCGCGCCGGCGCTGCCGGTGGCAAGCTGGCCGAAACCGCGGCTGGAAAAAGCCTATCGCAATTACGCGATGGAATATGTGCGGACTGCCGCACCTGTGATGGTGCAAGTGTTCGGCCCCGAAGATGCCGGCTACCTGCTGCATCTCACCGGCAAACTGATCGGCATGCAGTATTTCGACGAGATCGCGCGTGGTCTTTCCGGCAGCAGCGCGGCTCGGCCAAGGATTTCGCGGCGTTTCTGCGTGCGCTGTTCGACGCGCAGGACGATGTCGCCGAAATCGGCGAAGTCCGGCGGCGCTTTCGAAATCCGGCAAACAGACCTGGAAGCTGATGGCCGATGTCAGCGATTATCACCCGGCCTGCGCCAGGGTGCTCGAGGGATTGTTCGAAGGCCTTGCGGCCGGCTGCGGCCGTCACATTCGCCGTGCATATGAAACCGGCGGCCGGCGGCAGGCCGCCGTTCGTCTGGTCGATCGGCTGATCCAGCACGCTGCCGCCTCGATCGCGCAGGCGGCCCATGCGCCTCACGCGCATGGAATCGCGCCGGATCGGTGCTAGGAAACCGCCAGGCACGGCAAACAGATCGGGCTAGAGCGCTGACCAAGGGCGCGGGAGAAGAAATGTCCGATATCGGTGTCGCCGAAATCCCCGTAGACGACGAGGAGCGTCCGCTTCCGCCGCCCGAAGCGCCGGTCAAGAACGCGCTGCTCGAGGGGCCGATCCTGCGCACGCTGCTGTGGCTGGCCTGGCCGAACGTGATCGCGCTCTCGGCCGGCACCTGCGTGGTGATCGCGGAGACCTCCTATATCGGCCGGCTCGGCGTCGAGTCGCTGGCGGCGATGGCGCTGGTGTTTCCGTTCGTGATCCTGACCATGACGATGTCGGGCGGCGCGATGGGCGGCGGCGTGGCGTCGGCGATCGCGCGCGCGATCGGTGCCGGCGACATCGACCGCGCCTCGACGCTGGCATCGCACGCACTGCTGATCGGCCTCTGCTTCGGGCTGACGTTCATGCTGGGCATGCTGATCTTCGGGCCCACGCTATTGGAGATGCTCGGCGGCCGCGGCAACGTGCTGACCTATGCCATCGGCTATGTGCAGATCTTTTTCGGCGGCGCGGTGGTGCCCTGGCTGATGAATACGTTCGCGGGAATTCTGCGCGGCACCGGCAACATGAAGCTGCCGTCGCTGTTGATGCTGTCGTCCGCCATCTGCCAGATCATTCTGGGCGGCATGCTCGGCCTCGGCCTTGGGCCGATCCCGTCATTCGGCATGCGTGGCGTCGCCGCGGGTTCGCTGGTCGCCTTTACGGTCAGCCTGTCGGTCATGGCCTGGTACATGTTTTCCGGGCGCGCGCGCGTGGTTCCCAAGATCAGGGGCCTTCGCATTCAATGGCCGATGTTTTTCGATATCCTGAAGGTCGGCGCCATCTCCTGCTTCTCGCCGCTGCAGTCGGTACTGACCGTCGCCATCTTCACCCACATGCTGGCGCAGTTCGGCACCGAAATTCTGGCCGGCTACGGCATCGGCGCCCGGCTCGAATTCATGCTGACCGGGATCGCGTTCTCGGTCGGCATCGCTTCGGTGCCGATGGTCGGGATGGCGATCGGCGCGCGGCGGGTGGCGCGGGCGCGGCGGATTGCCTGGACCGCAGGCTGTGTCGCGTTCGTGTCGGTGGGCGTGTTCGCCGGCGTGATCGCGATTTTCCCCGATCTCTGGGTCAACATCTTCACCGACGATCCGAACGTGCGCGCCGCCAGCCGGCAATATCTGTCGACCGCGGCGCCGATGTACGCCTTCATCGGGCTGTCGATCACGATGTATTTCTCCTCGCAGGGTGCGGCGAAGGTGGTGGGGCCGGTGCTGGCGCAAACCGCGCGGCTGGTGTTCGTCGCCGTCGGCGGCTGGTGGCTGTCGATGTATGCCGCGACCGCCGCGAACTTCTTCGCGCTGGCCGCAGCTTCCATGGTGGTGCTCGGCCTGCTGTCGGTCGCCAGCGTGATTTTCACGCGATGGGGACCGAAGGCCGGCGCGGTCCCGGAAGTGCGCACCGCGCTTCTTCCTGATAGCCGTCAGTACGAGCAGCGCCGCTTGCGGTGACGCCGGTGACCGCCGCCGAGATTGCCCAGCTTCATCAGCTGCGGAACCATGCTCATCATCTCGCCGCCCCGCCGCCGCCGAGCATGCCCATGATGTCGCCGCCGCCGCCGCCGAAGCTGGCGCCGGAGGGGTCCACATAGCCGGCATTGGTGGCATAGCTGCCGCCGCCAAAGCCGCCGCCAGCCGCCATCAAGCCGCCGAACCGCCGCCGCCCATCATGCCGCCAAGGCCACCGCCGCCGCCTTCCATCATGTTGCCATCATCGGGCCCATGGTCTTCATCAGCTCGCCGAAGCGGCGCTTGCCCATCTTGGCCTTCATCATTTCGAGCATCGGCGCCATCGTCGGTCATCATGTCGCCGCCGCCGCCTCCGCCGCCGAACTGGGCCTTCGCGGGCGCCGAGGCTGAGGGTCAACAGCAGCAATAGCGTGGCGGCCTGGCACGCCACCTTCCCAGCACCAGTCATGGTCTTGCTCCTCGCATGCGTCGCGCCGCGGAAAGCGGTGCAACTGAACGCATCCCCTGCAAGGCTAGGGAAGGTGACGTGCTGCTTCTGTGAGAAAGATCACGCTCGCGGAGGGTCAAACTAAAATAGCGAAAACGAGCCCATGCAAAGATACCGTCAAGTGGTTTCTGACAGGGGGTCCTGGCGCTATCCGGCCCGCGTGGCCAGGAATTCGACATTGAGGCGCCAGCTTGCGCCATCGTCGGCCGAAATCTCGCCGCGCCACCGGAACGAATTCGGCGTGATCTCCGAAAAGCTCCAGCGCAGCAGCTTGCCGTCCGGCCGCGTTCCCAAGCTGAACGATATCGTCGCCGTGCCGGCGGCCGATCATCTGGAGAAAATTGTGCGTCGACCGGATCGGTCCACTGGATCTGCCAGGCATCGATCCTGGCGTCGTAGATCCGCAACGTCGTGCCGTAGGAATTGACGTTGGCCGCGGCGTCGCCATGGCGCAACTCGCCGCGCGGCGGCACGATCCAGACATCCTGGATGCCGCGGCCTTCCAGCACCCAGCCGAAATGCCATTCGCCCTTGCGCCGGCGCATTGAGCCGTCATCGGCGATCTGCGTGACGTCGAGGTCCCAGGAGCCGACGAAGCGTCCGTACAGATCCATCTTGCCGGCGCGATCGGCGGCGGGGCCGTCGGCGCCGAGCGCGTCGAGAAAGTTCGATGTGGTCATGCCGCAGCTCGCGCCAATGTTTTCTGCATGGCGAGTGCGGCCTGATCCATCTGGCCATCGATGTAAGGCGCCATTTCGTTGGGCAGCATATCCACGATCCAGATCAGCCGGCTGCGATTGTCGCCGTCGGCCAGCACCTGCACCGAGGCGCTGTAATGTTTCACGCGTTCGTTGGCGATCGCATAGACCAGCCGCCGCCGCGTCTCGTCGCAATCGACCAATTGCTCGCGCGCCACCATGCCGTTGGCGAAGGTCACGATCCGCGCGTCGCCGTCGAGCCGGGCGTCGGTCACGAAGCCGGGCGCGAGCCGCGTATGCACGGCGCCGAAATCACGCACCGCGGCCCAGACGTGGTCGGGTGCGGCGTCGATGGGGATGTCTCTGTGGAGGGAAGCCATGGGAGTGGGTCCTTTCATGCGAGAAAAATGCGAAGCGTCATCCTGAGGTGCGAGCTCTTGCGAGCCTCGAAGGATGCTTGGTTACGTGCGTGCGGCCATCCTTCGAGACGCCGCGCAAGATGCGCGCGCTCCTCAGGATGACGGTGCGAGCGTGCGGCGTGCGCTCACGCACACACCGCCTCGACATTGTTGCCGTCGGGATCGATCAGGAACGCGGCAAAATAGGTCGGGCTGTAATCGGCGCGCGGGCCGGCGCCGCCATTGTCGCGGCCGCCGGCCTTCAATCCTTCGGCGTGGAATTTCTTGATCGCGGCGTGATCGGGCGCGCGGAACGCGATGTGGGCGCCGGCGGCGGCCTGCTTGCTCAGATAGAGCCACAGCGCCGGCGCGTCCCTGGGGCCGAAACCCGCGCCGTCGGCGTCGCGCGAGCACAGCACATAGCCGAGCGGGGCCAGCGCTGCCGTATAGAACCGCACGCTGGCGTCGAGATTGCCGACTTTGAGTCCGATGTGGTCGTACATGATGATCTCCAACAAAAGCGCGTTCGCAAACGCGCGGGGTTGGAGGCCACCCTAGTCAGTGCAGGCCGAGCCGTTCTTGGAAAATCTTGCGCATTCCGCGCGAGGCCTCGCGGAACCGGCGCGGCGAAACCCCGGCGGCGCGGTGGAACGTGCGCACGAAATTGGAGAGATCGCCGAATCCGACGTCATAGGCGACATCGGTGACGGAATTTTCGTCGTCGGCTAAGCAGGCGCGCCGCATGGCGCAGCCGCGAGCGCACCAGATATTGGTGCGGGGTCACGCCCAGCACGCTGGAGAACAGCCGCAGGAAGTGGAACGGGCTGATGCCGGCTTGCCCTGCGGCGTGCTCCAGGTCGATCTGGCGGTGCGAATGCGCCTCGATCCAGAGCGCTGTTTCCACCGCGCGGCGGCGATCCCGCGCCGCGATCGGAACAGGTTTTGGCGCCCGCTCCGAAACCACCTCGACGAAACGGCTGACGAAGGCGTGGCCGACCTCGTCGAGACCGACATCGCTGCGGCCATCGACCGCCGCCTGGGCCAGTTCGCCGAGCACCATCAATTCGGGCAGCGGAGGTGCCGCACCGATCCGCCATATGTCGGCGCGGTCGCCGATCGCTTCCACCAGTTCCGGAGCCAGCGAGAACGACAGGCATTCGTCGCCGCAGACGTGATGATCGTGGGTGCAGGTATATTCGTCGCCGGGATGGCCGACCAGGATCGATCCCGCCACCAGCTCGAACAAGCGGCCGCGGCTGCGGCAGCCAAAGCTGCCCTTGCGCACGAAAGAGAGCGAGTGACAGCTATGCTGCTCGGCGAAGGGCGTGTCGTCCGGACCGGCGCTGCACCGGTAGTCGAACACGGATATGGATGGGCGCTGCAGCAGGGTGGTTGCGGTCATTGACCCAATTTAGGTCTGCGGACGGGCCGCCGCAACGGGTAGCAGCACGTCGAACAGCGTCTTGCTGCTGGGCGAGCCGGCCCCCTCGATCGACAGCAGCCGGCGCTTGGAAATGGCGCCGCCATGCGGGGAAATCTTGTCCGCATAGCCGCCCGCCTCGAGCACGCGATGGCAGGGAATGATGATCACAAAGGGATTGTGGGCGAGCGCCTGCGCGACCGAATGCACGGCGCCGGGAGCTCCGATTTTCGTTGCGATCTCGCCATAGGTCCGGGTCTCGCCGCGCGGGATCTCCCGCGTGAGCTGGTAGACGCGCTGATTGAAGGCGTGCATGCCGGTCATATCGAGGCTGACGTCGGAGAGATCGGCGGGCCGGCCGCGCAGCAGCGTGGTAATGCCTTCGATCGCAATTTCGACGTGCGGGGTGGGGCGGAGTTCGCGGGCGTCAGGATATTCGCGCAGCATCCGCCGCAGGGTTTCGATCTCGCGCGCTTCCGGCAGCTGCACGCCGACAATACCATGATCGCCCCATGCGATGCCGCATCGGCCGATTCCGGTGTCGAAAACGC
Source organism: uncultured Alphaproteobacteria bacterium (assembly GCA_963742695.1). Classification (GTDB taxonomy): domain Bacteria; phylum Pseudomonadota; class Alphaproteobacteria; order Rhizobiales; family Xanthobacteraceae; genus Bradyrhizobium. The sequence goes on along the minus strand of CAVUNF010000037.1, from coordinate 310,234 downwards.
TGTACCCACGCCCCGTCATACGCCACTACCCCGGAGGCATCATAGCACTGTCACAAACCGGCGCATCTGGAATCTTGAGCCGGGGTTAACCCTGATATTGGGCGGGGGTGCGGTTTAATACCCGCTTGGCGGGCTTCGCGGTCTCGGCTAAATCAGGGGCGACAGGCGGGCGTAGCTCAATGGTAGAGCAGGAGCTTCCCAAGCTCACGACGAGGGTTCGATTCCCTTCGCCCGCTCCAGGTCCTAAGCTGTCACCCGGCCGTTCCGAAGCGATCCGCTGGCTTGTCGAGATCGGGCGCAGGACGGGCCTGCGCACGACGCATCTCCTAGGGCAGCACTGTTCGGCGCCGATCCAGCAAATCTGAATGTGCCATCCATTTAGGGAGCGGTGCACCGTCACGATGCCTTCCGCCAGCGCAGGCCGCCGCCCAAGCCGCGATTGCACCGAGTAAAATCGCAGTCGCCACCGAGAACGCGAGAATAATGGTGCTTCGTCGCGATCGTGCGATTGCGGTTTTCGCATTGACAATCACGTTGTCGACTCGGCGTTCTGCATCAGCCGCAGCCAAGCCGGTTGCTGCGGCGACCTGTTGGATGAGATATGCCCTGTCGTCAGTGGTCATGCCGTTATGACTGGATGCGGTGAGAAGGATACGGCCCGCTTCCGCGCGTTCCGAGTTAAATCAATGTTGGGAGCGCGGCGCCCAGCACGGTAAAGGCGGTCCAATTCGTAGCTCAACAAGGGCTCGGCTGCACTCGTCCTTACGGAGCTACTGGCTGCAGGACCGCCCGACAAAGTTGCCGCGCCCAACAGCGTGGCCAAAATCGCACCCATCACCACGGCCAGCGCCCAGACCGCTAATCCATGAAGGCCGTCCGCCTGCTCCGTCTGCTCGACCGTGCCCGGCATTGCCGAACTTCTGACCCGACCGGCTATGTAGCCGCCCAATCCGAAGCTAAGGATGGCCTGAAGGATCAGATAAAATGCCTGACAGTATCCATAACGCCACGGAAGCATCACGCCAGCTCGGCGCGGCGGACGTGACGCCTAGACCGACGCTCGCACCGAATGTCACCAGTACAAACGATAATGCCGTTGCCGCAAAGGCCCCCAGCATTATCGGGCGACCATTGCAGATAGAGGGGGCCACGGTCCGCGCGGTGTGCCTCAACATCCGCACGCGGAGTCGGAGGAATGCTTTCCATGGACATTTCCATCATCCTTGCTCAGCGCAGGCCGAAAAAGGACAGTATTGCAAGGATCACCACCACCAGGCCGACGAGATAGATTAAACCGTGCATTGTCGCCTCCATGAAATTGTCAGCGTCAATCCTCGTTTTCGGGCAAAGTTCCCGCTCTCGGGAAAAAGTTGCATTTGATTATGCGACGATGGAATTGGCGTCGGGCCAGGTACGCATTCGCAGGCGGCACCCACTTCTCCGGACGTAATTCCGAGTGCTCTATGAGAAGACATATTGAAAGCCACACGCGCAAGAGCCCCGCTTCTCGAAAGGAACGGGGCTCTACGCATTGGTGTCTGCACTGTTAGTAACGTGACCGACCTGCTCATGAGCGGGTCGTCCGGTAATTGGAAAAGAAAGGGCCCCATCAGGTGGAGCCCTTTCCAGCTGCCTTACCGGCCAGTTCAGTTGTAGTCGGAGTACTTGAACTGCGGCAGCGCCTTGAGCTGATCCTTCGTCGCGCTCATCACGGCGTGATCGGGGGTCCAGTCGTTGGCGTTGGCAGTGGTGGTCCGGGCCGGAGCCGTCGTGGTTGCAGCCGGTGCCGTCGTGGTGGCGGCGCCGGTCGTGGATTCCCGGGTCGTCGTGGTCGTGGTCGTCGCGCTGGTGCGAACGGCCTCTTCCTTGAACTTGAGCTTGTCCATCGAAACGGCGATGTCGTGTTCGCCCATGCCGAGGAACCCACCGACGCCGATGACCACGGCGCTGACCTTGCCATCCTTGTCCAGGATAAGCTCATTGATATCGCCGAGCTTCTCGTTGGCATCGTTGTAGACATTGAGCCCCATCAGCTTGGACGCGCGCCACTGTCCCTTGAGCATCAGCTTGTCGGCACTCTTCGACGTGGTAACGGCGGGGGTCGTGCGGTCGGCCGGCTGGGCCGTTTGCGCATATGCGGAACCGCTGAGTGCGGTGACGCTGAGCAGTGCGGCGGCTACGATATTCTTCATGTTGTCCTCCAGTGAATTGAAGCGGGCTCCTGAAACCGCCGACATGCGTGATGGTTCCGACCTTCGGGAATATTCGGCAATTTTTGCGCGTGAAGAAAGGTGACGCCCGCGAAGCAAAAGCTGCTCGCCTAATCGACATCGAATACCGATATCGCTCAGAGCCGTGATCAAGGGCGCCGCAGGAGAATCCTATTGTGGAACCGGCCGGAAGATCCACTCGCGCCACACGGTGAGTAACGCCGCCATGATGACAGGCCCCAGAAACAAACCGAAGAGCCCGAAGGCAGCGAGACCTCCGAAGATTCCGACAAAGGCGAGAAGAAAGGGAAGACGCGCCGAGCCGCCGACCAGGGTCGGCCACACGAAATGATCGCCGGCAAGCATGACGATCGCGCCCCAGCAAAATACTGCTGCGGCCGCAAAACCGCTGCCGCCGCCGGAGACCAGAACCAACGCCGCCGTGGTGAAGGCGAGCCATGCGCCAAACGGCAGCATCGCGAATGCCGTCGTCAGAATCGTAAACATCACCGGATTCGGAACGCCTGCGACGAAGTAGCCAACGCCGATCAGCAATCCCTCGCCCACGGCGACCAGAACAGTGCCGTTCACCGTGCCGCGCGTGGCATCGACCATTTTCTCGACCAGCCCCTCCCCGGCATCGCCAATAAGGCGGTCACACGTCTCGAGGAAGCGGCTCGCGACGGCGCGACCATTACGGAGCAGAAAGAACAAGGTCAGGAGCGAGAATAACAACAGGAACAGCCGATGGAGCAGCTGTCCGCCAAACGTTTTGAAAAACTCCGACGCATTGTCCGCATTGACGGTTTGAAGCCAGGCGGTGGCAGCTTTCGGGTCCGAGAGGTTGGCGCGCCACCATGATTGCAGACTTTCCGCGGCAACCGGCAGACGAGCGACCCAATCCGGGACTTCAACCCCGCTCTCCCGGGCCTGCTTGAGCCAACTCACGAGCACGTCGCCTTGCTGCGCGATCTGGTAGACGGCAAGCGACATCGGAGTGAACAGGACCAGCGCAACGATTGCGGTAAAGATGAACGCAGCCAGGCTGGAGGGACCGGAGGAAAAGCGTGCCGCAAATTTGAGGTACAGCGGCCACAGGGCAACCGCGAGAATCGTGGCCCAGATCAGCGCCGGCAGAAAACCCGCGGCGGTCCACACCGCAAGACCAAACAGGACCAGGGCAAGCACGACCCGGGCGTTCATGCGCGCGCCGGCGCCCAAAGGAAGAGGCTTTCTCTCCGTCCTGGCAGGCGCTTCGTCGATCCGCTCGGACGGCCGCTTTTTGGACGCGGCTGAACCCACTCTTCCTGCCATCACTTGTCGCGCCCCTATTGTCATGACAGAACTGCAGGATGGTCGTTCGGTTCCCGCTGTGCGAACGACCGTAGCCGCCCAATCGGTGACACGGACCGACCAGCCTATCGGGAACAAGTGGCAATATGGCGCGTTCGAATTTCATGGCAGTCGATCGAAAGGCTGCTTGAAAACTGATCGTTAAGTACGCAGACCCTCGACGGGCCACCAAGTTTCCCCGCTTGCCGTCTGTCGACTTCTCTGCGCAGCCCTGCCGAGCACCCCACTCGGCAGGGTTTTTCTTTGCCTCCATAAAATTCAGCGGAACACCGCGCCCATATCCTCGTTGTGGTTAAAATTTTACAAAGAGGCGCATCAATGAAACGTAACCTGTCTGCTGTCGCAGTACTGCTTCTCCTGGCAACAGGTGCTCGCGCAGAACACGAGACCACGCCGAGCGACAAAGCGAACACCCCGACGGAAGACTGCTCGAAGCAGGTGTGGCCGAATTTTACCCCCTCATGTCTCCGCAATGCCGGACAGGCAACGAACGTTCGCCTGGTTTCCACGGAGCGCCGCTAACGTCGGGAACATTTGGCAATCGATCTCGTTGGCTCCGCACAATGCAACATTGGAGAATGATGTTATGAAGAAAGTAGTACTGGGAAGCCTGCTGATTGCCCTCGTGAGTTCAACCGGCGCGTTTGCACAAAGCGGTGCCGCGACCGGTGCAGCAACGGGCGCTGTCGGCGGCGCTATCGTGGGCGGCCCGGCCGGTGCTGCAGTTGGCGCTACTGTCGGCGCAGTGGCTGGTGGCATCTCGGACGAGACCCGTCCGCGCTTCCGCACCTATGTGTCGGGCCAGAAGCACAACTCGTATCGTTATGAACGCGAAGTCCGAGTTGGCGCTGATCTGCCCTCGAGCGGCGTGACCTATTACGAAGTGCCGCGCGAGTACGGCGTCACCAAGTATCGCTACACCGTCGTCAATAATCGGACGGTCTTGGTCGATCCAGGTACCCATCGGATCATCGAAGTCATCGATTGATATATTCGGCCCGCTTCGGCGGGCCGTACTTTTTCGGCCCTATGAGTTTGGCTGCAAGGATACCTCCACCAGCCCAGAGGGGAGGCGCGCATCCCTCGCGTCCTCGGCATGAGCAGATAGATCACCGGCCATATCAAGGCGGTCCGCTGGTTCGAAGTCCGCTTCAGGTTCACCCGCGACCGGGTCGACGCGCCGCATTTGAACAATTCGTTTACCGCGTCCATTTACCCCATCTTACACGGTCGCCCCTAGCGTGCCCGCGCATCAGCGGAATCTCCGTCGGTTGCGGAGTCGCCTCATGTTCAAGATTTATGACTGCATTGCCTATGCCCACGATTTGAAGCTCGTCGGCCTCGCCGCCCTGGTGTGCGTGCTGGCGTCATTTGCCGCGATCAATCTGCTTCGCCACGCCCGGAAATCCAGCGGCCAGATGCGGAACGTGTGGCTGGCGGTATCGGCCATTTCCACCGGCTTCGGCATCTGGGCGACGCACTTCGTCGCGATGCTCGCATTCACGCCGGGGATCCCGAGCGGCTACAATATCATCCTGACCATCATGTCGCTGGTCGCGGCGATATCGCTGACCACCGTGGGGCTTGGCGTGTCGCTGACCCCGAACTGGCGCCACGGGCCGTGGATCGGCGGCGCCATCGTCGCCGGCGGCATCGCAGCGATGCACTACACCGGGATGGCGGCATTTGAAATCGCCGGCACGATCCTGTGGGATCCCGTTCTTGTCGCCGCATCGATCGTGCTCGGCGCCGCAATCGGCGCCGTCGCACTTCCGGTCGGCCTGCATGGCCAGGAAGAGAAATGGAAGATCGGCGGCGCGCTGCTGCTGACGCTGGCGATCTGCAGCCATCACTTCACGGCGATGGGCGCGGTGTCGATCATTCCCGATCCCACCATCGAGGTTTCGCAATCGGCGCTGCCCGCCGGATGGCTGGCGGTGGGCGTGGCGATCGCGAGCTTCGCCATCATCGGCCTGGCGCTGGCGGGTGTCGTGCTCGATATCAGGGACAGCCGACGTTCCGAACTCGAAGTCGACCGGATGCGCGATCTCGCGGATGCCTCCGTCGAGGGGCTTCTGGTTTGCGACGGAGAGACGATCGTCTCCGTCAACACCAGCTTTGCCCTGCTGACGGGCCTGTCGACAGCCGACCTCGTCGGTGCAAGGCTCGACCGCTGTTTTCCGAGCCCGGTTGCACGCGCTGAACTGCTGTCCGGATCGAACCAGACCGTCGAGACGGAGTTGCGCCATCTCGACGGCTCGATGACGCCCGGTCGAGTTGATCCTGCGGCCGATCGTTTTTGCCGGACGGCCGCATCACGTCGTCGCCGTTCGCGACCTGCAGGCCCGCAAGCAGGCCGAGCAGCATATCCATTATCTCGCGCATCACGACGCGCTGACGTCGCTTCCCAACCGCAGCCACTTCAACGCGCGGCTCGACCAGGAAATCGCCGCCCTGGCCAAGGGCGAAAGCCTCGCCGTGCTCTGCCTCGACCTCGACCGGTTCAAGGAAGTCAACGACCTGTTCGGCCACGCCGCCGGCGACACGGTGCTGCAGACCGTGGCGTCGCGTGTCACCGCAGTGCTCGACGAGCGCCAGATGATGGCGCGCCTGGGCGGCGACGAGTTCGCCGTTCTGATGCCCGGCGTGACAAATCCCGCCGCCGCAGGCCGGCTTGCCGAGACCATTCTGGAAGCGCTGCGCACGACCAGCGATACGCCGGAGACCAACAGCATCTCGACCAGCATCGGCATCGCGCTCTATCCCGACGACGCAACGGATCGCCAGTCGCTTCTCAGCCACGCCGACACCGCGCTCTACCGCGCCAAGAGCGAAGGCCGCAATACCTATCGCTTCTTCGAGGCGAAGATGGGTGCCGAGGTTCGCGACCGCCGCATGCTCGAACACGATCTGCGGCTGGCGATCGCGCGCAATGAGTTGCGGCTGGTGTATCAGCCGCAGAAGGACGCCCAGAGCGGGGCCGTCACCGGCTTCGAAGCGCTGCTGCGCTGGAAGCACCCGACGCGCGGCGAGATTTCACCGGTCGTTTTCATCCCGATTGCCGAGGAGACCGGCGCGATCCTGGAGATCGGCGACTGGGTGCTGAAGACGGCCTGCCGCGAGGCGGCCGCGTGGACCGTGCCGTTGACGGTCGCGGTCAACGTCTCGGCGGTACAGCTCTACAATGCGAACTTCGTCCAGGAGCTGCATCAGATCCTGCTCGAAACCGGCCTGTCGCCGCGCCGCCTGGAGATCGAGATCACCGAGACGGCGCTGGTTCGCGATTTCAACCGCGCGCTGACCACGCTGCGGCAAATCAAGGCGTTCGGCGTTCGCATTGCGATGGACGATTTCGGCACCGGCTATTCGTCGCTGTCCAACCTGCGCGCGTTTCCGTTCGACAAGATCAAGATCGACGGCTCCTTCATCAAGTCGGTCAACACCAACGATCAGGCCGCGACCATCGTCCGGGCGGTGCTGGGCCTTGGCCGCGGGCTCCGCCTTCCCGTACTCGCCGAAGGCGTCGAGACCGACGCCGAGCTGCAATTCCTGCGCGACGAACTTTGCGACGAGGTCCAGGGCTATCTGCTCGGACGCCCGGCCGCGATCGGCAGTTTTCGCAGTCTCACGCATGCGGCGACGTCGCAGTCGGACGGGAGCGAAGATGTTGCCGGCGTCGCAGGCGAAAATCGCCTGATTACAGGCGGATAGCAGCCTAGCTTTCGCCCCCGATCGCACCTATATTACAGGCTGTCGAAAGACGATGGCGCTGAAACTCAGTGCGGACTGCGGGCAGACCCGGGGGCAGTACCCGGCGCCTCCACCCTAGCAGCTCAGAGATCTCACTCCGGTGAGATCGATTTTGCCGGAAGGCAAAATCCGGGGCTGCTACGGCGGGGGCGAAATAGGATCGATGGCCGCGAAGAAGCTCTGAATTGTGCTCGGCATGATACCGCCGTTATCGGGTCAAAAACCTAAATGCAAACGATAACGTTGCATTGAACGAAGTGCGCCTCGCGGCGTAACCGTTCGGGGTTGGTCCACCTAGCAACAGAACGGCCATTGCCGCGTCAGCCTTCGGGCTGGCGCGGCTTTAATTTTTGGGGGTGGCCGAACCAATCGAGGCGACGGGCCGACAACTGTTTGCGGGCGCTGCTTTCAATGCGAAGGTTCGATTCTCGCTTCCAGGAAACAGGGGCTGAACATTGACCCAGGCGATCCCTTCCCTTGACGCCTCCCGCAACGGCCTGCTGATGGTCGCCGCCGCCGGCGTCTCAGCGGCATGCTCACCCCGTTGATGCCGCCGCTGGTCGACTTCATCGGCTGGATACCCGCCTTTCTCGGAACGGCGCTGGTGGCGATCCCGTTCGCCATTCTCGTCTTCATCCTGGTTTGGCGGGCCAGCGCAAATCCGACATGGGCGGCGGTGCTGGCAGCCATCCTCACCATGGTCGCCTTCATCTGCGCGGTGAAGGCGGCGATCTATATCGATGGCGAGCTCCAGGCCACCGGCGTGACCAAGGTCGGGCGAAACATCCTGGCGGGGCTCGCCGGCGGATTTACCGGCGCCACCCTGATGGCGCTTGGCATGGCGATGCTGCCATCAGGTCCGCGCGACGCCGTGGCCTGGGTGCCGATGGTTCTCGCCGGCACCCTGCTCGGAGCATTGCTGGCGGTCGACAATGCACTCTACCTCGATCTGACGTTGGTGTCGGTGCTCTATCCGGTCTGGCAGGCCGGTGTCGCGGTGACGCTCGTCATGGCGCTGCAGCGGGCGAAGCTCCCGTAGATCACGCTGCACTGAAGAAACCGGCGAGCTCTGATCGAGAATCCTGAGGCGATCCTACTTGATCGACCACGGCGAAGTCCGTGCCCTTGATCGGGCTGTCGGCGTCCGTCGGGGCCGATCCCCACGGAATCGGATAGCGCCGCTGGGCGGCCGATCAATCGAAACCGAAATGGAAAGCGCTGGCATCGGCCGAGTATCATCGTCAACCCGTCTGGCATCGCCTGACATCGACGGGCGATGTTCTCATCATCGCAATGCTGGCTAGATGCGGCGGCGGCTCATGTCGCTCGTTCCACAGATCGATATCGGCTGACCTTATTGACGTCGGTCATTCATTCCCTTCTGATTCGCTGGATCGACCGGCTAAGACCGACTCATCGAAGGTTCGCGCGAGCAAATCGCTTATCCTTCGGAGGTCAAGGCTTCTCGATGAAGCCGAGACGCTATTTTTCGAAGGCGTCGTAGACCAGCTTCTTGAAGGCGGGGGTGATGCGGCCGCGCTGCGCCTGGGTCTGCTGCATCAGGATGTAGAACATGTCGAGCTTCGGATCGACGCCGAAATAGGTGCCGCTGCCGGAATCCCATTTCAGTTCGCCGATCGAGCCGGGCGCCGGCGGTTTCGCATCTCCGGGCTCGACGCGGACCGCGATGCCGTAGCCGAAACCAAAACCGTCGCCGGGAAAATAGAAGTAATCGCGCGCGACGCCGGAGCCCGGCCCGATCTGGTCCGACGTCATCTGCCGGTACGCGGCGGGGCTGAGATATTGCTTGCCGTCGAGCTTGCCGCCGTTCAGCAGCATCTGGGCAAATCGCGCATAGTCGGTGATGGTCGTGAGCAGGCCGCCGCCGCCGGATTCCCATTCCGGATGCGCCAGCCGCGCCTTGCCCGACAGCAGCAGGATGGCATCGGTGGGCAGCGGCTCCGCCATGCGCGCCAATTCGTCCGCGCCCCTGCAGAACGAATTTGGTGTCGCGCATGCCGAGCGGATCGAAGATGCGCTCCTTGAGAGCCTGATACAGCGATTTGCCGCAGATGACTCTCGATGACGCGCCCCAGCACATCGGTGGAGTGGCCGTAGCGCCACAGCGTGCCGGGCTGTCGCGCCAATGGCAGCCGGGCAATGCGTTCGGCAAATTCCTTGTTGTCGAACGGCCCCTCGAAAATGTTGGCTTCCGAATAGGCCTTCAGAATCAGCTCGCCGCCGATATATTCGTAGCTGATGCCCGAGGTGTGGCGCAGCAGATCCTCGATCGTCACCGGCCGGTTCGGCGGCACCAGATCGAGCACAGGCTTGCCGTCGCTGGTCTTGGCTTCGATGCCGACCTTCACGGCGGCGAATGCCGGAATGTATTTCGACACCGGATCTGATCAGCGCCAGCCTGCCCTCGTCGATCAGCATCATCGCCGCCACGCTGGTGATCGGCTTGGTCATCGAATGAATCGCAAACAGCGTGTCCGGCGTCATCGGCCGCTTGGTGCGCGACATCGCGAACGCCGAAGCTTTTGAGATAGACCGGCGCGCCGCGCTGCTGGATCAGCACCACCGCGCCGGCAAGCTTTCCGGTCGCCACTTCGTTTTCGAAAAATCCGGTGAGCCGCTCGAGCCCCGCGGCCGACGGCGCGGCGTCACCGCGGGCCGCCTCGACGCCAGCGAGCATTGCGCTTGCCGCCATCACCGAGGTGAGGAGCGGCAACACCCGTATGATCGTCGGCAGCACGGCAAGAACCTCGATTCCTATCCCGCCGCCTTCGCCTCAAGCGCGGCTCGCCTGCGAAACTTACCTCGCCGCGATCACCATGATCTCGACGCCATATTGCGGCGCTGCGAGCCCGGCCTCGACGGTGGCGCGCGCCGGGGTATTTCCCGCCGATACCCAGCCGTCCCAGACCGCGTTCATTTCGGGGAAGGTCTTCATATCAGGGAGATAGATCGTGGCGCTCAGCAGCTTCGATTTGTCGCTGCCTGCCTTGGCGAGATGGCCGTCGATGATCGAGAGCACCTCCTGCGTCTGCTTGGTCACGCTTTCGCCGGCCGTCGTCTTGGCAACGACGCCCGCGAGATAGATGGTGTCGCCGTGGATCACGACCTGGCTCATGCGCGGCCCGGTTTCAAAACGCTGGATGCTCATATTGTTCTCTCCCTTGATGTGGCCGACTTCTTAGCGCGCGGGCGCGTCGTTGGCAAAGCTCGTCGATGCCCGCGCCTTACCGGAGCATCCACGACTCGGCAGTGCTCAAGACGAAAAGTTAGACGTGCTTGGCCGGGTGCAAGGGCGGCTCATGACTGCTACGGCACTGGGCAGTGCGACATTTGTCAGAAGGCTTTCACCCCGCCGCCTTCGCCGCCGCGCGTCCGGCATTTCTCCCGGAAAACAGGCAGCCGCCGAGGAAAGTCCCCTCCAGCGAACGATAGCCGTGCATGCCGCCGCCGCCGAAACCGGCGGCTTCGCCGGCGGCGTAAAGCCCCGGCATGATCTGGCCGTCGTTGCCGAACACCCGGGAGTCCAGATCGGTCTCGAAGCCGCCCAGCGTCTTGCGGGTCAGGATGTTGAGTTTGACCGCGATCAGCGGGCCGTGGGCGGGATCGAGAATCCGGTGCGGCTTGGCGGTGCGGATCAGGCGGTCGCCGATATATTTGCGCGCGTTGTGGATGTTCATCACCTGCGCATCCTTGACGTAGGGATTTGCGATTTCGCGGTCGCGCGCCTCGATCTGGGCTTTGAGATATTCGAGCTTCAGCAGATTGTCGCCGCTGAGCTTGTTCATGGCCGTCGACGAGATCGGCAAGATTGTCGCGCACGATGAAATCGACGCCCTTGGACTTGAACGCTTCGACCGGCGCCGGCGCGCCCTTGTTGGTGGCGCGCTTGGCCGTCATCAGCCAGCTCTTGCCGGTGAGGTCGGGGTTTTGTTCGGAGCCGGAGAGCGCGAATTCCTTCTTGATGATGCTTTGGGTCAGCACGAACCACGAATAATCGTAGCCGGTGCCCATGATGTAGTGCAGCTGGCCGAGGGTGTCGGAGCCCGGAAACAGCGGCGCGGGCAGCCGTGTGCCGGTGGCGTCGAACCACATCGACGACGGTCCCGGCAGGATGCGGATGCCGTGGCGCGGCCAGATCGGCGACCAGTTCCTGATGCCCTCGACATAATGCCACATCCGGTCGCGGTTGATCAGCCGCGCGCCGGCCGCTTCGGTGATGCCGATCATCCGGCCGTCGACATGTTCGGGCACGCCGGAGATCATGTTTTTCGGCGGCTCGCCCAGCCGCTTCGGCCAGTTCTGCCGCACCAGATCGTGATTGCCGCCGATGCCGCCGGAGGCGACGATCACGGCCTGCGCGCGCAAGCGTGAAGTCGCCGGTGACTTTGCGCGAAGCAGCTCTTGCCGCGCTCGACGCTGGTCGGGCTCGAGGATCACGCCGCTGACGCCATCGACGGTGCCGTTGGTGATGCTGAGCGCATCGACGCGGTGGCGGAATTTGAAGGTCAGCCGGCCGCTGGCCTGCGCCTCGCGCGCCCGCCGCTCGAACGGCTCGACAATGCCGGGGCCGGTGCCCCAGCTGACATGAAACCGCGGCACCGAATTGCCGTGGCTCATCGCGTCATAGCCGCCGCGCTCGGCCCAGCCGACCACGGGGAAGATCCGATGGCCCATCGCCCGCAGCCAGCCGCGTTTTTCGCCGGCCGCGAACGCCACATAGGCTTCCGCCCAGCGCCTCGGCCAGAGATCCTCGTCGCGGTCGAAGCCGGCCGACCCGATCCAGTCCTGCAGCGCGAGGTCAAAACTGTCCTTGATGCCGAGCCGGCGCTGTTCGGGGCTGTCGACCAGAAACAAGCCGCCGAACGACCAGAAGGCCTGGCCGCCGAGGCTCTGTTCGCCTTCCTGGTCGACCACGATGACGCGTTTGCCGGCGTCGGCGATTTCGGTCGCGGCGACGAGGCCCGCCAGCCCGCCGCCGATCACGATTACGTCTGCATCGTCAGCCATGGCATTTCCCCCGATCCCTGAACCGATTGAAGCCCGCGACCTAAACCGCGGTCAACGGCAATTGGCTGCGCTAATCACCTCCGCGCCGTGGCCGCGGCGCCGCAAGGATTCGTTAACTTGTTCCAGTTTGGGACCTTTTGGCGAAAATGTGCAGCGCGGCTGCAACACTCAATTTGAATTTGTTTTGAGGGGGCCTCCGGCATCTGGACAAAATCGCGATCCGGCAACACGCTGGCGGCTGTCTTGCATCACCAAGACGATCAGATTCGGGTTCGACAGGTTTGGACTGGGGCTGGGATATGAAATTCGTGACGGGGTTGCTCGCGGCGGTCCTCCTGCTGGCAGGGGTGGGCGCCAGCCATGCGGTGGTGCGGATTGCCGATGACCGCGGCGGCCGGATCGGCACCTACGTCGACAAATATCAGGGCCTGCGCACCTCGGGCGAGACGGTGATCATCGACGGCCTGTGCGCCTCGGCCTGCACCATCGTTCTCGGCGCGGTTCCCCACGACAAGATCTGCGTGACGTCGAGCGCCAATCTCGGGTTCCACGCGGCATGGGATTTCGGCGCCAACGGCCGCGCGGTGACCAATCCGGAAGCCACCAGGATGCTGTATTCGATGTATCCATCGCCGGTGCGGCGCTGGATCGCGCAGCGCGGCGGACTGAAGCGGCAAATGATCTTCCTGCGCGGCAAGCAGCTGATGAGCATGTACCGGCCCTGCTATCTCGAGGCCCAGGCTTCGGCGCGCCGCGGTCATCGCTCGCGCCGGGACCGCGATTCGCGTCAGCGTGACGTGATCGCCCCGGGCCGCCGCGCTTGCCCGGCAGCCCGACTAGCCCTATCTGAGCATGACAGGCCGGTGAGCGGCGGCAACCGCCGCATCGCCGATGCCTGTTGTTTCCACGCCATTCGCGCGCAAAACCGGAATCCGGTTTTGCCAGCGGAAAGGGCGCGGTTGACGAGTTCGCGCATGGCTCAGCCGATTTCCACGCAGCACGGAGATGGCCTCCGCAAGCCCGGCTTCGCACCGGATTGCCTCGATGGTGGTCGTTGGCGCAGCGGTGCTCGGCGCTGCCGTGCTGCTCGGCGCCGGTGGTGCTGTGGTTTCATTACGGGACTGCGGTGTTCTTCGAGATGATCGCGTCCGGCATCGCCGCCTGCTTCTGATCCGACAAAAGGAAATTTGAGTGATGGATCGGACCATCCGGCCGCTGGTCATCGTCGCGGCATTCGGCGCCAGCCTGGTGGTCGGGCTGGTCGCTGATGCTGTGGGCGGTCGGCGGGCTGAAAAATGTGACCGCGCCGGCCGCGATCGGCGGGCCGTTCCAACTCACCGACCAGGCCGGCCAGACCGTGACCGAAAAAAACCTGCAGGGCCGCCCGACGCTGATCTTCTTCGGCTTCACCCATTGCCCCGACGTCTGTCCGACCGCGCTGTTCGAGATTTCCGAGGTGCTGCGGGCGATGGGCAAGGATGCCGACCGCGTCAACGCCTATTTCGTCTCGGTCGATCCGGAGCGCGACACCCCGGCGGCGATGAAGGACTATCTGTCGAGCTTCGATCCGCATCTGAAGGGCCTGACCGGCAATCCCGAAGCGGTGGCGAAAGTGCTGTCGGCGTACCGGGTCTATGCCAGGAAAGTGCCGCTGAAGGATGGCGACTACACCATGGATCACACCGCGCTGGTCTATCTGATGGACCGCGACGGCAAGTTCGTCTCGCCGTTCAACCTCAAGCGCACCCCCGAGGAAGCCGCGGCCGACCTGAAACGGCATCTCTGATCGCCTGCGCGTCTCCCCTCCCCTTGCGGGGAGGGTCGGGTGGGGGTGGCGCAGCGATGTCGCGTTCAGCCGGTCCGATGCGTCTATAAGGCCGTGCGAGCTCGCCGTCTCCCCGCAAGGGGAGGGAGAAACGCGCCGACACATTCGCGTTGCCGCCGGATGGTCTATAAGGCCGTCAGTCCCGAAAACCGCCCCAATGCGATCAAAGACAGCTTTTCACCCAGCCAACGATGGGTTCGATCCGTCCGCGCCATCGCTGTGATGGCCGCCCTGGCGCTGTCGGCGGCTGCCCTGCCGGGCGGGCCGGCGCAGGCCCAAAGCGTCGCCAAATCGACCGAGGCCGCACCCCAGGCGGTGCCCGGCTTCTGGGATCCCAGGCGGCGGCCTGACCGGCCCGACCTGTCGCGCCTCACCGTGATCCGGTTTCTGACCGAAACCGATTATCCGCCGTTCAATTTCACCGGCCCCGACGGCAATCCCGCCGGCTTCAACGTCGATCTGGCGCGGCAGCTGTGCGACGAGATCAAGGTCACCTGCACCATCCAGATGCGGCGGTTCGAGACGCTGCTCGATGCGATCACCAGCAACCGCGGCGACGCCATCATCGCCTCGCTGGCGGTGACGCCGCAACTGCGCGCCCGGCTCGATTTCACCGATCCGTATTACCGGGCGCCGGCGCGGTTCGTGTCGCGGCGCGACGCGGTGATGCCGGAGGTTCGCCCGGAATATCTCGAAGGCAAGAAAATCGGCGCCATCGCCGGCTCCTCGCACGAGGCCTATCTCAAGGCGATGTTCACCGACGCCGAATTGCACCCCTATCCGAACGACGATGCGCTGCGGCTGGCGTTGCGGCGCGGCGAGGTCGATTTCATTTTCGGCGACGCGATCTCGCTGGCGTTCTGGATCAACGGCACCGACTCCGGCGAATGCTGCGCGTTCTCCGGCGGGCCGTTCGTCGAGAGCCGCTATTTCGGCGAGGGCATCGGCATCGCCGTGCGCAAGGGCAACGACTTGTTGCGGCAATCGCTGAACTGGGCGCTGTTCCGGCTCTGGGAAAAAGGCCGCTACACCGATCTGTGGCTGCGCTATTTTTCGGTGAGCCCGTTTTAGAGTCAAGCTCAGTCATTCCGGGATGCGACGCGACAGGACGCAAATCCCGGAATCTCGAGATTCCGGGTTCGATGCTTCGCATCGCCCCGGAATGACGGTTATAAGAGCAAGCCGGTTTCCCGGCCCTGAGAAAGCCTTGCTTGATGTCCACGACCGATCTTGCCGCCAACCCCAACGACCTGCGCGCGCTCGCCGAACAATCCAACGCCTGGCCGTTCGAGCAGGCCAAGGCGATTGTCGCGCGGCTGAAGAAGAAGCCAAAGGACGAGGTGCTGTTCTCGACCGGCTACGGCCCGTCCGGCCTGCCGCATATCGGCACCTTCGGCGAGGTCGCGCGCACCACCATGGTGCGCCACGCCTTTCGCGTGCTGACCGAGGACAAGATCAAGACGCGGCTGATTGCGTTCTCCGACGACATGGACGGCCTGCGCAAGGTGCCGGACAACGTGCCGAACAAGGAGATGCTGACCGAGCATCTCGGCAGGCCGCTCACCCGCGTGCCGGATCCGTTCGGCACCCATCCGAGTTTTGGCGCGCACAACAATGCGCGGCTGCGGGCGTTTCTCGACACCTTCAAGTTCGACTACGAGTTCGCCAGCTCGACCGATTATTACACGAGCGGAAAATTCGATGCGGCGCTGCTGCGCGTGCTGGAACGGTTCGACGCGGTGATGGCGGTGATGCTGCCGTCCTTGCGCGAGGAGCGCGCGGCGAGCTATTCGCCGTTCCTCCCGATCTGCCCGCGCACCGGCATGGTGCTGTATGTGCCGATCGTGGAGCATGACGTGAAGGCCGGAACGGTTTCCTACGACGACCCTGAAACCAAGGAGCGCGTGACGCTGCCGGTCACCGGCGGTCACTGCAAGCTGCAGTGGAAGCCGGACTGGGCGATGCGCTGGTTCGCGCTCGGCGTCGATTATGAAATGGCCGGCAAGGACCTGATCGATTCCGTAAAGCTGTCCGGCAAGATCTGCAGCGCGATCGGCGGCCTGCCGCCGGAAGGGTTCAACTACGAACTGTTCCTCGACGACAAGGGCCAGAAGATTTCGAAGTCGAAGGGCAACGGGCTGACCATCGACGAATGGCTGCGCTATGCGTCGCCGGAATCGCTGTCGCTGTTCATGTACCGCGAGCCGAAGGCGGCGAAGCGGCTGTACTTCGACGTGATCCCGCGCAACGTCGACGACTACCAGCAATTCCTCGACGGCTTTCCGCGGCAGGACGCCAAGCAGCAACTGGCCAATCCGGTCTGGCATATCCATGCCGGCCATCCGCCGGCATCCGACATGCCCGTCACCTTCCAGTTGCTGCTGACGCTGGTGTCGTCGTCGAACGCGGAGAACGCCGCGACCCTGTGGGGTTTCATCGGGCGCTATCGTCCCGGCGTCACGCCGCAGACCCATCCGAAGCTCGATGCGATGGTCGGCTACGCCATCAATTACTATCGCGACTTCGTGGCGCCGACGAAAAAATTCCGCGAGCCGACCGACTGCGAACGCGTCGCGCTGCAGGATCTGCGCGATGCGCTGTCGAACATGCCGCCGGCATCGTCGGCGGAAGACATCCAGAACGTGGTCTACGAGATCGGCCGGCGCGAGCCGTTCCTCGATCGCGGTGAAGAAGGGCAAGGATGGCCGGCCCGGCGTCTCGCTCGACTGGTTCAACATGCTGTACCAGGTGCTGCTCGGCCAGGAAAAAGGCCCGCGTTTCGGCTCGTTCGTTGCGGTCTATGGCCTGCCCAACGCGGTGACCATGATCGACGGCGCGCTGGCGCGGTCGGCCTAGGAGTAGTGCGCTTCTCCCCTCTCCCCTTTGGGAGAGGTGGCGCACGAAGCGAGACGGATGAGGGGTCGCCTCTCGTGGTTGCGACCCCTCATCCGCGCTCCGCGCCACCTCTCCCACAAGGGGAGAAGGGAAGCGCGACAAGCAATGCACTCATGCGCAGGCTCCGCCATGACGGCCGCCTCAAAATCCGCTAGAATGGTCGCAACGGTCGAAGCCTCCGTCGAGGGGCAGGCAATATCGCAGTTTCAGCAGGGAGAACGCTCATGCAGTTCAGGGTTTCGCCGAAGACGCTTGATAATTACAGCGCCGAGGAATGGCAGGCGCGGGTCGAACTCGCGGCAGCGCACCGGCTGGCCTTCATCCACGGTTTCAGCGAAGGCATCTTCAACCATTTGACCCTGACCGTGCCGGGCAGCAGCGACCGCTACTACCAGATCCCGTTCGGGACGCATTGGTCCGAAGTGACGGCCTCCACCTTCATGGAAGTCGGCATCGATGACGGCCAGGTCAAGCGCGGCGAGGGCGATGTCGAACGCTCCTGCTACTGCATCCATGCGCCGATCCACAAGGCGCTGCCGCACGCCAAGGCGGTGTTTCACACCCACATGCCCTATGCCAGTGCGCTGACGCGCCTCGAAGATCCGCGCATCAAGGAGATCGGCCAGACCGAAGTCGGGCTGTCAGGCGAGATCGCCTATGACGACGAATACACCGGTCCTGCGCTCGATCCGGCCGAAGGCGCCCGTCTCGCTCGCGTGATCGGCGACAAGTCGGTGCTGTTCATGGCCAATCACGGCATCTCGACGGTCGGCAGCACGGTCGCCGATGCCTATGACCGGCTCTACTACACCGAGCGCGCCGCACAGGTTCAGATCTACGCGATGTGGACCGGACAGCCGCTGAAGCAGCTTCCTGCGCCCGTGGTCGAGAAGACCAAGCGCGATTACAGCGGCAGCAGCAAGTTCGAGGGTCCAAGCCCGTCGCAGCGGCACTTCGATGCCTTGAAGCGCATGCTGGACCGCAAGGAGCCGGACTACGCGACGTAAGAGGGCGGCTGGCGGTAGCTACGTTCTTCCCCTCTCCCCTTGTGGGAGAGGGTGGCCGCATGCGCAGCATCGCGGACGGGTGAGGGGGTGATGCCTCTCGTTCATGGTTCGCTACCGCTCATCCGGCGCTTCGCGCCACCTCCCACAAGGGGAGAAGGGAAGAGCTGAGCTACTGGCTCGCCCACACGATCCGCGCGATCCACTCGACATCTGAGGCCGCCAGCGTGCGGTCGGCGCTGGTCCGGGCTCAGCGATTGCAGTTCGAGCGTCTTGGCGGTCCGCCGTTTCAGTTCCTTGACCATCACCTCGCCGGTTGCTGGCCTTCACCACCACGCGGTCGCCGCGCCGGATCGGCGTCGCCGGCGACACCACGATGACGTCGCCGTCGCGGTAGGCCGGCTTCAGCTGGTCGCCGGAAATTTCCAGCGCATAGGCATGCTCGTCGTTGACGGCGGGCAAGCCACCTCGTCCCAGCCCTTGCCGGACGGGATGGCCGTGATCGTCGAAATGGCCGCCGCCGGCCGCTTGCGCGAGGCCGAGCAGCGGCACCGACTGCACGGTCCGCGCGCTGTCGCCGATCAACTGCACGAAAGCGTCGATCGAGCTGTTGGTGGCGGCGAGCGCCTTGGCGACCGATTCGGTCGAAGGCCATCGTTCGCGGCCGTCAGGGGTGATGCGCTTGGACTTGTTGAAGGTGGTGGGGTCGAGCCCGGACCGTTTCGGCCAGCCCCGACGCCGACAGTCCGGCGCGCTCGGCCAGCCGGTCCAGCGCGGTCCAGATCTGGTCGTGGGTCAGCATTGCCGCCGCTTTTGGTGTTTTCGCCATGGGGCTCAACCTTGCAAGGCTAGGAATTATTACCTCAATCGACCGGCTTTCGCAATCCGCAAAGACCGCAGGCAATGCGACCCTTGAAGTGCGGCGGTGCCGCCGATACGGTCGGAACCAGCTCCGGCAATTCCCGGGAAATCCCAAGAGAACTCAACGACAAGCAGGACTCCCGGCAGGTGCGCAGGATCTACAAAATCTGTCCCGCTTCGGCCTGGCGCGAGGCCGAGCGGCAAGGCGTCGTATCGCGGCAGCGCCGACGATGTCAGGGACGGCTTCATTCATTTCTCGACCGCCTCGCAGGTGGCGGAGACGGCGAAAAAGCATTTTTTCGGACAGGCCGGACTGTTCCTGATCGCGGTCGATGCCGACGCGCTCGGCGACGCGCTGCGCTGGGAGCCGTCGCGCAACGACGAATTGTTTCCGCATCTCTACGGCGAACTCGATCTCGGCGCGGTCATCGGCGTGCACGAGATGCGCGCGCGCTCCGACGGATATCACGACATTCCGGAGCTGGTGCCGTGATCCGCGCCTTCGATGCGTTCTCGCTGCCGCTGCTGCGCTGGTTCGATCCGGAAGACGCGCACCGCCTGGCGATCCAGGGCTTGCGGCTGCTGCCGCCGATCCGGCCGCGGCCGGACGATCCGAAACTGGCGGTGCGGGCTTTCGGGCTGAATTTTCCCAATCCGATCGGCATGGCCGCGGGCTTCGACAAGAGCGCGGAGGCGCCCGATGCGCTGCTGCGGCTGGGGTTCGGCTTTGTCGAGATCGGCACGGTGACGCCGAAGCCGCAAGCCGGCAATCCGCGGCCGCGGCTGTTCCGGCTGGAGCGCGACGAGGCCGTGGTCAACCGCATGGGATTCAACAATGACGGCGGGGAAGCGGTGCTGCGGCGGCTCGCCGGGCGCGCGCATCTTGCCGGGATCGTCGGCGTCAATGTCGGCGCCAACAAGGATTCCGCCGACCGCGTCGCCGATTACGTCAAGCTGATCGAGACCTTCGCGCCGGTGGCGAGCTATTTTACCGTCAACGTGTCGTCGCCGAACACGCCGGGCCTGCGCAACCTGCAGCAGGCGGCAGCGCTCGACGATCTGCTGGCAAAAGTGATCGACGCGCGCGAGCGGGTGCGCCAGAACGCCGGCGACTCGCCGGTGCTGCTGAAGATCGCGCCCGATCTCAGCCTCGCCGAACTCGACGATGTCGTCCACATCGCGCGCTCGCGCCGGGTCGACGGCATGATCGTGGCCAACACCACGCTGGCGCGGCCGACGACCTTGCGCGAAACCAACCGCGCCAAGGAGCAGGGCGGATTGTCGGGCCGGCCGCTGTTTCGGCTGTCGACCCGGATGGTGGCGGAGACCTATGTGCGCGCCGAGGGCGCGTTTCCGCTGATCGGCGTCGGCGGCATCGATAGCGGCGGCGCGGCGCTGACGAAAATCCGCGCCGGCGCCAGCCTGATCCAGCTTTATTCGTCGCTGATCTACAAGGGACTCGGCCTCGTCGAGAGCATCAAGAGCGATCTCTCCTCGACGCTGCTGCGCACCGGCCACGACTCGCTGTCGGAAATCGTCGGCGCCGATGCCGCGACCATCACCGCCGAGGATTGGCCGGTTTAGCCGCGTCCCGTGACGCCATGGTTCGAGACGCGCGGCGTTGCCGCGCTCCTCACCATGAGGTTTGAGATAATTTCAAAGCACACGAACCTCATCCTGAGGAGCGGCCGTTTGGCCGCGTCTCGAAGGATGCTTCAGGGCACCCGGGCTCAGGCATTCGGTTGCAGGAACGTGCCGTATTGCTTGCTCGCGGCGACCGCGGCGGCGGCCTGGCCAATGACACGCATCGCCGCCATCATCGGCCACGGCCCAAGGCTCACCCGCCGAACGCCGACGCGGGCGAGATCTGCGATTTCGGGAACACCCTGCATCACCATGATGTTGACCGGCAGCGGCGTGAGTTGAACGAATTTCTCGATCAGCGCGAGGTCGTTGAGGCCGGGCACGAAAATCCCATCGGCGCCGGCGTCGGCATAGGCCTTGGCACGCTTTGCCGCTTCGTTCAGGCATTGGTCCGGCGATCCGAATTTCAGCAGAAACGGATCGGTTCTCGCATTGATGAACAGATGAATTCCGAGTTTTTGCGCAGCGTCCCGCACCGCCTTGATCTTCGCGGCATGCGCTTCGGGACTGACGAGTTGCCGCTTTCCCGCCGATAGCCCGTCTTCGATATTGATGCCGATGGCGCCGGCTTTCAAAATCCTGGTGGCCAATTCGGCGGCGGCTTCCGGCGTTTCGCCATATCCTGCCTCCAGATCGATCGACACTGGAACCGACACGGCCGCAGTCATCCGCGACACCACCCCCTCCACCATATCAAGCGGAACGGTTTCCCCGTCCGCATATCCCAGCGCGGCTGCGACTGCCCCGCTACTGGTGGCGATGGCGGACGATGATTTCGCAATGGCTTTGGCGGTGGCGACGTCCCAGGCGTTGAACAGGACAAGCGGATCTCCCTTCCTGTGAAGACCGTGAAACGTCTCGGCGTATTGCTGCTGTGTCTTGGCGTCCATCGCGCGCACTCCTGATCAGAGAACCCCTGGAGATATTGTAGTCACGCCGCCCCCGGTTCGGTAGGGCGGCGCAAAGCCTGCCGCAACGTGCAGCGCATTGCGTTCCTCGAGCTGACTTCCGAGCAGTTGTATCGCCCGCCAGTGCGGACTCGTGAAGGCGAGCCTAGGCTCGCTGATCAGAAGATCAATTACCTGCCACGTAAGTCGGGGTGCGCATGCGCAAGCCGCCGTCAAGCGTCCGCCATATGCGTTCAGTCAGGCGCGTGCGTCTTGAACCAGTCCATGATCAGACCGGTGACTTCGGCCTCACGCTCGAGGTGCGGGAAGTGTCCGACATCGGGCAGGACAATTCGCTTGTGTGGCCCTTTGAAGAACCGCTCCTCCTTCTCCGAATACCTCGCGGTCGGATCGTTGCTGCCATAAATCGTCAGCGTCGGCGTATGCATTTCGTTCATCGGCAGCCGGCGCTCACGTCCCGCATCGAACAGGCCTCCATAATATTTGAGCGCCGCCGTCATGGTGCCGGGAGAGCTGAGCGTCTCCTTGATAGAGCGTAGATGCTCGTCATTCTTGAACGTCGGCGACCACAGCTTCCAGAGATAATCGACGAAGGGAAGTCCCTCGATATTGACCGCCGAGTTCAGCGCCAGCCGTCTGGAAAAAATAGAAATGGAAGATGGATCGAACCGCTTCGGGATCCTTCCGGATGCTCGAAAACGTGATCGGGTGCGCGGTGTTCATGACCACGGCGGCCTTGATCGCCGACGGCGCCGTGGCCAGCGCCTGAAAGGTCGAGGTGCCGCCCCAATCCATACCGACGACGCGCGCCTGTCCGTCGTCGCTCAGCGCCGCGATCAGCGCTTCGAGATCCTTGCCCAGTGCGATGGGATCGTAAACTCCGTCCGCCGGGATCTCGGTCGGCGCGTAGCCACGCAGGAACGGCGAGACCGCGCGATACCCCGCATCCGCGAACACCTGCAGTTGCTTTCGATACGACCAGGCGTTGTCGGGGAAGCCATGCATGAACATGACAAGAGGGCCGCTGCCCTGTTCGAGGTAGGCAAACCGCACGCCATTGGCCTGCACGTATTTCAGGGCGGGTTCGCCGCCGGTGGCGTCAGGCGTTGTTAATGCAGCGCTCCGGATATTCATCGCCATTCTCCATGTTTCTTCGCGTTCAAGCCGCGCACTTCGTTGCGCTAATATGTGCGTAGCGCACATATCTGGTCAAGTTGTTTTTTGTGCGCTGCGCACATATTATTCATCGTATGGACACAGGAATCGCAAATTTGCTGGGCGCGCTTTCGCTCGCCGTCATGGATCGTATCGAGCAGGGCGCGCGCGAGGTCATAGGCCGCGGCGGCGAGACGCCTGCGGCACTCGTCGTCATTGGGTATGGCCAGGGCATGACCAACGACAAGCTCCGGCGGATCCTTGGCCTGTCGCACTCCGGAACCGTCCGGCTGGTGGACCGCCTGGTTTCGGATCAGCTGGTCGAACGCCGGCCGGGAAAGGACGGCCGGGAGGTCGCTCTGTACCTGACGGCCACCGGCGCTGCGACCCGGAACGATCTGATGGTTTCCCGGACTTCCGTCGTTGCGTCACTTCTGGATGTGCTGTCGCCGGCTGAAACCAAGCGGTTGGGAACGCTGATACGTGAGTTGCTGGCCAGGCAGGATACCTCCGAGGAGGATCGTTTCACGATCTGCCGGATGTGCGACGACAGGGTCTGTACGCGTTGCCCATTGCCTACGACCAAGAGCAAGCTCGGCCGCTAGGTTGTCGAACGTCACAACTCCACGATCATCCCGTCGCTCGCGGCGGTGTGCTTGAGCGTACCCAGCCGCCCCAGCATGTCGTCGCTCATATGGGTGAGGATCAGCCGCCGCGGGTTGATCTCGGCGAGATTGGCCTCGAGCGTTTTCAGGCTGAGGTGGTTCTTCACCACCTTGTCGTAGTAATAGGCCTCGGCGATGAAGACGTCGGCGTCGCGCCCCGCCGGGATCAGCGTATCCGTCCATTCGGTGTCGGCGCTGTAGGCGATGACGCGGCCTTCGGCCTCGACCCGGTAGGCCAGGAACGGCCCGCCGGAGTCGCCGTGCACCACCGGAAAGGGCGTGACGTCGACCGCGCCGAAGCTGCGCGTCTCCTCAGGCTTGAGCGCGACCACCGACAGATCGAAACGCTGTTTTGTTTTCGATGAATTCTCGAACATCACTTCCATCAGCTGCGGCAGCTTGGTCTCAATTCCTTCCGGGCCCGCGATCACCAGCGGCCGGGTGCGGCGGGTGAACTGCGCGTCCAGCAGCAGGAACGGCAGGCCGGCAAAATGATCGCCGTGGAAATGCGTGATCAGGATCAGGTCGATGTCGTCGCGCGCGATCGCGAGCCGCTTCAGGGCCGGCAGCGACGAGGCGCCGCAATCGATCAGGAAATTGACGCGCTCGCCGGTGACGTGAAAGCAGGTGTTGTACCGGCCGCCGGAACCCAGCGCGTCGCCGCAGCCGACAAATTGCAATTGCATCGGTTCCGGTCCTCTTCAGTCTCAGCCGGGCAGCACTTTCGGGAAGGAAGCACGAAACATCGCCGGATAACGCAGCGCCTGCAAGCCGCCGCGTGCGGCATAATGCACCAGCAAGGCGCCCCACAGCCCGGCATTGCCCAGACGATCGCAACGCCAGCCAGGCGGCGAGGAAGATCAACAGCGACAGCACCATCAGGTTGCGCATCTCGCGCGCCCAGGTCGCGCCGATGAAGATCCCGTCATAGGCAAAGGCGAACACGCCGAGCATCGGCGCCAACGTCACCAGCGACAAATAAGTCGCGCGCGCTGCGCGCGCACATCCGCGCTCGCGGTCATGATGTCGATCAGACAGGGCCGAACAGCGCGAAGCTGGCGGCGACCGCGAGCGCGAAGCCAAATCCCCAGATCAGACCAGCTGGACCGCGCGCGGAAACCGTCTCTGTCGCGGGCGCCATAGGCGCGGCCGCAGAGTTGCTCGGCGGCATTGGCGAGCCCGTCGAGGAAGAAGGCGCTGACCAGCAGGAAATTGTTCAAGCACCGCGTTGGCCGCCAGCGTCACGTCGCCGGCACGGGCGCCCTGCGCGGTGAAGAACAGGAACACCGCGATCAGCGCCGCGGTGCGGATCATGATGTCGCGATTGACCGACAGCATGCGCATCAGTTTGGCGCGGTCGAGCAGCGTCGCCCGCGGCAGCTGCGAATTGCCCGCGCGAGAGATGCCGCGCGATCAGGAGGCCGAGCACGAGGCCGGCCGCTTCCGCGATCACGGCGGCAATGGCAGCACCTGCGATGCCGACGTCGAACACCAGCACCAGCAATACCGTCGCCGCCACGTTGATGAGGTTGATGGCGATCTGCATGCCGAGCGCAAGTCTGGCGCGCGCCTGTCCGATCAGCCAGCCGAGCACGACATAATTGGCCAGCGCCAGCGGCGCCGACCAGATCCGGATCGTGAAATAGGTCTTGGCGGCGCGGGTGACGCCTTCGCTGCCGCCCATCGCGCCGAGCAACATTGCGGCGAGCGGAATCTGCAGCACGATGAGCGCCGCGCCGATCAGCGGCGGCGACGATGAGCCCGCGCACCAGCATCGCGCGCAATTCCTGCGGCTCGCCGGCGCCGAGCGCCTGCGCGGTGAAGGCCACCGTGCTCATGCGCAGGAACGCGAACAGCCAGAACAGGCAGTCGAAAATCACCGACGCGATCGCCACGCCGCCGAGCAGCGTCGCATCGCCGAGCCGCCCGATCGCGATGGTCGAGACGATGCCGATCAGCGGCGTCGTCAGGTTCGCGACCATCGCAGGACCTGCGATGGCAAAGACCTGCGCGGTCGTGACCCTGGACGGGGGAACTAGCAAAGCGTTGCCTGCGCGAATCTTATCGTCCGCGCGGCGCGCCGAACATCCGCGACAGCAGCCAGATCGGGATCACGATCACGGCGCCGAGCAGGAAGTAGCGCCACGCCCAGTTGATGGCGTCGAAGCCGAGATTGTAGATCCAGTCGAACAACAGCCGGATGCTGCTGAGGATATTCCAGGGATCGAAGCCGATCGCGGACAGCACCACGCCGACCAGGATCGACAGCAGGATCAGCCGGAACGCCACCGCCAGCGGCGAGCCGCCGAGGAAACGATAGAGACCGTCATTGGCTGCCGGCAATTCCCTGGTGTCGTTGGGCATCGATGGTCTCCTCGCGCGGATTCGCCAACCATTATAGCGCCGCGTCATGCAGATGGGGAACCCGCCGGTCGGCGTCAATGGCCGCCGCTGCCATCTCTATTTTGACGCGTTTTCTTCACGCGAACCGGTGCCCACTTCGCTTGAAAACGCTACGCCTAAGCCGCCGCCTCGGATTTCAGCATCCGCTCCAGCGTTTCCAGCCGGTCGGCCTCGCGCGGCGGCTTGTCCCAGCGCAGCCGGTTGATGCGCGGAAACCGCATCGCCACGCCGGATTTATGCCGCGGCGAGCGCGCCAGCCCCTCGAAGGCGACTTCCAGCACCAGCCCCTGGTCCGGCTCGTGCACCACGTGCCGCACCGGGCCGAATTTCTCCGTGGTGTTGCGGCGGACGAAGCGGTCGATCTGCAGCAGCTCCTCGTCGGTGAAGCCGAAATAGGCCTTGCCGACCGGCACCAGCTGCTCGCCGTCCTCGCCCGAGGTCCAGACCCCGAACGTATAGTCCGAATAATACGACGAGCGCTTGCCGTGGCCGCGCTGCGCATACATCAAGCACGGCGTCGATGAGGTGCGGGTCGCGCTTCCACTTCCACCATTGCCCCTTGGGACGGCCCGGCAGATACGGCGCGTCGCGGCGCTTCAGCATCACGCCCTCGACCGCCTCGGCATCCTCGCCGGCGCCGGCGTTGGCCGGATTTTTGCGCGCGGCGGTGAGTTCGTCCCAGCTGTCGAAGGGAATGGTCGGCGACAGGTCGATCCTGGGATCGTCGAGTTTTGCGATGAACGTCTCCAGCCGGGCGCGGCGTTCGACAAACGGCAGCGCGCGCAAATCGGTCTCGCCCTCGCCGAGCAGATCATAGGCGCGCAAATGGATCGGATATTCCTTTGTCAGCTTTGGCGAGACCACTTTGCGATTGAGGCGCTGCTGCAGCACATTGAACGTCTGCACCCGGCCGTCGCGCAGCACCAGTAATTCGCCGTCGATGGCGCCGGGCAGGTGCAGCGACGGCAGCAGATCCGGAAAGCTTTTGGTGATGTCCTCGCCGCTGCGCGAATAAAGCCGCGCCAGCATGTGGCCGTGCTCGTCGCGGCCGGAGACCGCCTGCACGCGAATGCCGTCCCATTTCCATTCCGCGATGAAATCGGCAGCATCGAGATTGGCAAAATCCGTGTTCTCGATCGCATGCGCCAGCATGACCGGGCGGAACGGCGTGGGATCGAGATTGACCGGCTTTTCGCGCGCGGCCTTCCAGCCAGGCGAACAGCTCGAGATAGGGCGGCGTCGAGCCCCGGCCACATCAGCTCGACGTCGTGCGGGTCCTTGTCGCCGAGCGCCGCCGCCGCGGTCTTGGCCAGCCGCGCCGAAATCCCGATCCGCATCGCGCCGGTGACGAGCTTCAGCAGCGCCCAGCGGCCGGTCTCGTCCAGCTCGTCAAGCCAGCGCGCGAGTTGTGTCGGCAGTTCGGTCTTGCCGAGGGTGCGCAGCGTGGTGACGACCTCGGTGAGGGTGGGTGGCGGAGGGTTGTTGTGGCCATCCCCCCTCCTCCCGCGAGGAGGGGGGAGGGGTCGGGGGTGGGGCGCCTGCTCGCCGTGCACGATTTGCGAGCGCCCCCACCCCGACCCCTCCCCCCTGCGCGGGGAGGGGAGAAGCAAGCTCGGATGCGCGGCCACATCAGCGCCACCGTCTCCGACAGATCGCCGACGTAATCATACGACAGCGCGAACAGCACCGGATCGGTGCGATCGGCGATCAGGTCGCGGATCAGTCCCGGCTTGGCGTGCTTGAACGACAGCGCGCCGGTGATCGCCGCCAGCGCGTAGCCGCGGTCGGGATCTTCGACCTCGCGAAAATAGCTCGTCAGCAGCCGCAGCTTGTTGTTGCGGCCGGGCTCGTAGGCGAGGCGATCGAGCAGTTCGGCAAAACGGTTCATGCCTCGGCCTCACCGGCCGGCACCGCTTCGCCTTCATCCTCGTCGCCATAGCCGACCAGATCGAGCGGCCGCGCCGCGAGGCCCTTGGCCTTGCACCAATGCACCAGCGCGTCTTCCTGGCCGTGGGTGACCCAGATCTCGCCGGCGCCGGTGGCGTCGATCGTCGCGGTCAGGCCGTCCCAGTCGGCGTGGTCGGAAATCACCAGCGGCAATTCGATCGCCGCCCTGGCGGGCGCGGGCCCGCACCCGCATCCAGCCCGAGGCGAACGCCGTCACCGGATCGGGGAAACGTCTGGTCCAGATATCCGAGGTGGCCGACGGCGGCGCCAGCGTGATGGTGCCGGCGAGATCGGCCTTCTTCATGCCTTTGACGAGGCGCAGCTCGCCCAACGCCACGCCGCGGCTCTCGTAGTAGCGCGTGATCTTTTCCATCGCGCCGTGCAGATAGATCGGCGCGTCGTAGCCGGCGAGGCGCAGCAACGCGATCACGCGCTGCGCCTTGCCGAGCGAATAGGCGCCGACCAGATGCGCGCGCTCCGGAAACAGCGCCACCGAGGCCAGCAGCTTTTTCACCTCCAGCGCCGCATCGGGATGGCGGAACACCGGCAGTCCAAAAGTGGCTTCGGTGATGAAGACGTCGCAGGGCACCACTTCGAACGGCGTGCAGGTCGGATCGGGCGCGTCCTTGTAGTCGCCCGAGGCGACGATGCAGGTGTCCTTGCAGGACACCGCGATCTGCGCCGAGCCCAGCACATGGCCGGCGGGATGAAATTTTATCCTGACGTCGCCGAGTTTCAGCTCTTCGCCATAGGCGATGGCCTGCGTGCGTGCCGGCAAAATTGTCGCCGTAGCGCAGCCGCATCATGTCGAGCGTCTCTTGCGTGGCCAGCACCGCGCCATGGCCGGGGCGGGCGTGGTCGGAATGGCCGTGGGTGATCACGGCGCGCTCGACGGGGCGCACCGGATCGATATGAAAGCCGCCGGGCTTGCAGCACAGGCCGGCGGGAGTTGGCAGCAGGATGTCTTGCGGGCGCATCTCGGGTATATAGGCGGAGCGATTGCGGTCGATTTTTACCGCGCAACCCGAATAAAGCCCATGCCCGCGCGAATATTCCTGTCCTCCGGCGACCTGATGGCCGATCGGCGGTTTGATTTTGCGCGCGATCTGCAATTGAAGGGCGATCTGCGCCGCCGCCGCCGATCTGCTGCTGCAGGCGACCGATCTGGCGCCCGGCTTTGCCTCGGCCTGGTTCACACTCGGCGAAATTCGCGAAGCGGCTCGGCGAGCGCGATGCGGCGATCGCGGCGTTTCGCAAGGCGCTGCGCTGCGCGATCCCGAGGACCGTCACGGCGCCAGCCTGCGGCTGATGCTGCTCGGCGCCGAACCAATTGGCAGGCGATGCCGCCGGCCTATGTGCGCGCGCTGTTCGATCAATATGCGCGGCGATTCGAGGCCGCGCTGGTCGGCGATCTCGGCTATCGCGGCCCGGCGCTGTTGTTCAAGGCGGTGCTCGCCGTGCGCGCCGCGTCGCGCAAACCTGCCTTCTTCAAGCGCGCCATCGATCTCGGCTGCGGCACCGGGCTTGCCGCCCACGCCTTTGCCGCCCAGGTCGACCAGTTCATCGGCATCGACCTGTCGCCGCGCATGGTCGAGCGGGCGCGCGCGACCGGACTTTATGCGCGCGTCGAAGTGGCCGAGATGGTGGAGGGCCTGCGCGGCTGTCCCGACCGCAGCGCCGAACTCGTGCTCGCCGCCGACGCGATGATCTATCTGTGCGATCTCGCACCGTTGCTGCGCGAGGTCGAGCGCGTGCTGGTCGCCGGCGGCTTGCTGGCGTTCACGGTCGAGACCCATGGCGGCGAGGGCGTCATTCTCGGCGCGGGCCTGCGCTATGCCCACAGCGCCGATTACGTGCGCGCGTCGCTCGGTGCAGCCGGGCTGACGCTGCAGCGGCTGGAACAATTGTCGGCCCGCAACGAGGACAACGCACCGGTACCCGGCCTGGTCGTGGTCGCGGCGAAAGCCTGATTTCCGATACAAGCGGCGGCAGTTCGTTGTACACACCGGCTCTGGCGTCGTTCGCGCGTCGCGTCGTTTGCCAGTTCCCCCTCCGACCGATCGGTCCCCGCAAAAATGCCATCGCGCCTGTTCATGTCGTCCGGCGACATGGTCGCCGACCGGCGGTTTGATTACGCCCGCGATCTGCAGCTGAGCGGCGACCTCGTGGCCGCCGAAGACCTGTTCGTCCAGGCCACCGATCTCGCGCCGGGCTTTGCCACGGCCTGGTTTACGCTCGGCGAAGTCCGCGAACAGCTCGGCGACCGCAACGGCGCGATCACGGCGTTTCGCACCGCCGAGGCGGCCGACCCCGGCGATCGCAATGGCGCCGGCCTGCGCCTGATGCGGCTCGGCGCTATCGATCTCGCCGGCATGCGGCCGACCTATGTGAAGGCGCTGTTCGATCAATATGCGCCGCGATTCGATGCGGCGCTGCTGGATGATCTCGGCTACCGCGGACCGGCGCTGCTGCTCGCCGCGGTGGCGATCACGCGAACCGAGGCCGGTCGGCCGGCGAGCTTCGGCCGCGTCATCGATCTCGGCTGCGGCACCGGGCTCGCCGCGCGCGCCTTCACGGAAATTTCAGACGAAATCATCGGCATCGATCTCTCGCCGAAAATGATCGAGCGCGCCCGCCTGACCGGGCTCTACGCCGAACTCGTGGTGGCCGAGATCGTCGAAGGCTTGCGCGGCCGGCCGACACGCCTCAGCCGATCTCGTGCTCGCGGCCGACGTCATGGTCTACGTGCACGACATGGCGCCGTTGCTGGCCGAGGTCGCGCGCGTGCTGGCACCGGGCGGCATGTTCGCCTTCACGGTCGAAAGCCATGCCGGCGACGGGCGTCATGCTCGGCGAGGGGCTGCGCTACATCCACACCGACAGACGGCGTGCGCGCGCTGATCGATGCCGCCGGCCTCGCGCTCGAGCGGATCGACGCGGCATCGTCGCGCACCGAAAAGGGCACGCAGGTGCCCGGCCTCGTCGTGGTCGCCAGCAAGGCCTGATGACTCGTTGGCGCGGCGCGGGGATGGACAAACCCCCTGAGATATACCAATCTGGACCTACCAGATTGGTAGGATCAGATGACGGCACCCCTGCAAGCCAATGAAGGATCGCGAGCGGTCAAGCGGACCATCGAGTTCATTCGCCATCACCGACTGCAGAAGGGCGACCGGCTGCCCTCGGAGCGTGAGCTGTCGGATCGCTTTGGCGTCACCCGCAGCTCGGTGCGCGAAGCGCTGGCGGTGCTTGATGCGCTGCGGCTGACGGAACGCCGGCCGAAGTCCGGCATTTTTCTGCGCAACGCGCTCGAAGATAGCGGGCTCGATTCCCTGGTGGTCCAGGCCAACCTGGATCTGCCGTTTGATGAGCGCACCATGCGCGACGTGAGCGAGGCCAGAATCATATTCGAGACCCATGCGATCGGCCTCGCCTGCGCGCGCCGGACAGACGCAGATCTCAACCGGCTGCACGAGTTGGTCGCCGGTTATTCCAGCAGGGTCGAGGCCGAACTCAATGTCGCCGATGAGGACGTCGAATTTCATCTGGCCATGGCTGCGGCCAGCCAGAACGCCATCATCGTTCGAACGCTGACGCCTTTGTTCCTCATGAGCTTTCAGTGGCGGCGGAAGTACTTCTCATCGTCAGTCATTCGCCGCCGCTCACTGGCCGATCATCAGGAGTTCGTTGCCGTCATCGCCGACCGGGATGAAACCCGGGTGGCGGCGCTGGTGCAAAAGCACGTCCATTCGGCCTTCGACGAAGTTCGGGCACTGGTGGAAGCAAACGGGTAGCCGGAATCTCAAAACCAAGAACCACAACGGGAGAAACAACAATGAAAAACAAACAGACACGGCGCCAATTCGGCATCACCGCTCTTGCCGGTATCGCTGCCTCAGCCTTGCCCGCGCCCTATCTCTGGGCGGCGGAGAAAAAATACGATCCGGGCGCGAGCGACACCGAAATCAAGCTGGGCCAGACCGTGCCGCACAGCGGCCCCGGCTCGCTCTACGGCGTGCTCGGCCGCGTCGGCGAAGCCTATTTCCAGATGCTCAATGAAAAGGGCGGCATCAACGGCCGCAAGGTCAAGTTCCTGACCATGGACGACGCCTATAGCGCGCCGAAATGCGTCGAGGCGACCCGGCGGCTGGTCGAGCAGGACGAGGTGCTGGCGCTGTTCGGCTCGCTCGGCACCGCACCGCAGACCGCCGTGCACAAATATCTCAATTCGAAAGGCGTGCCGCAGCTGCTGCTCAACACCGGCGCGTCGAAATGGAACGACCCGAAGAACAACAAATGGACCATGGCCGGCCTGCCGCTGTATCCGACCGAAGCGCGGATCCTCGCCAAGCATGTCCTTGCCAACAAGCCGGATGCCAAGGTCGGCATTCTCTACCAGAACGACGATTTCGGCCGCGATTTCCTGGCGCCGTTCAAGAAGGTGCTGGCGGATGCCGGCGGCACCGCCAAGGTGATCATGGAGCTGACCTACGACCTGACCGAGCCGACCATCGATTCCCAGCTCATCAACCTGTCGAAGTCCGGCGCCGATGTTTTCTACAACATCTCGACCGGCAAGGCGTCGTCGCAGTCGATCCGCAAAGTCGCCGAGCTCGGCTGGAAGCCGCTGCATCTGCTGTCCGCGGGCTCGACCGGGCGCTCGATCCTCAGCGCCGCCGGCCTCGAAAACGCCAACGGCATCGTTGCCATCCGCTATGCCAAGGAAGTCGGCACGCCGCGCTGGGAGAAGGACCCCGACGTGATGGCGTTCGAGGCATTGCGCAAGAAATACCTGCCGACGGTCGATCCGGACAACACCATCGCCTTTGCCGGCTACGGCCAGGTGGCGTCGATGGCCGAAATCCTGCGCCGCTGCGGCGACGACCTGACCCGCGCCAATGTGCTGAAACAGGCGACCACGCTGGCGGGCTTCCATTCGCCGTACTTCCTCGACGGCATCAATTTCAGCTACACCCCCGACGACTACACGCCGATGAAGACGCTCCACATCTCGCAATTCAACGGCAAGGACTGGGACATTTCCGACAAGCCGGTGACGGAGTAACCAGGCGTGGCGTCATTCCGGGGCGATGCGCAGCATCGAACCCGGAATCTCGAGGTTCCGGGTTCTTGCTATCGCAAGCCCCGGAACGACGGCTTGCGTCCGCCACCCTCGACGAAACCGCATCGACGGCTTACGTCTTGAGGCGTGCCGCCCCGCATCCTCACCATCGCTTCGGACCAAGCAGCCGATCTGCTGCCGGACCGTTTTGCCCGATGGTTTTCCGCCCGCGGCTGGTCGCCGCGCGAGCATCAATTGGAGTTGCTGGCAAAAGCCCGCGACGACCGCTCGGCGCTGCTGATCGCGCCGACCGGCGCCGGCAAGACGCTGG
This sequence comes from uncultured Alphaproteobacteria bacterium, assembly GCA_963742695.1. GTDB lineage: Bacteria > Pseudomonadota > Alphaproteobacteria > Rhizobiales > Xanthobacteraceae > Bradyrhizobium. The sequence goes on along the minus strand of CAVUNF010000037.1, from coordinate 277,193 downwards.
CGGGATTCTTGCCGACGCTGGTGGAGCTTTCTTCTCCCTCCCCCCTTGTGGGGGAGGGCCGGGGAGAGGGGGGTGAAAAGAACAATCCCGTCTCCACCGGCCGCGGCGTGCTGCGCAGCCGCGGCCTCCACACCCTCTACATCTCGCCGCTGAAAGCGCTGGCGGTCGATATCGCGCGCAACCTGGAAACGCCGATCGCCGAGATGGCGCTGCCGATCAAGGTCGAGACCCGCACCGGCGACACCCCGGTGTCGCGGCGAGCGCGGCAGCGGCGCTATCCGCCGGATATTTTGCTCACCACGCCGGAGCAACTGGCGCTGCTGCTGTCGTCGGACGATGCGCCGTTTCTGTTTTCATCGCTCAAGCGCATCGTGCTCGACGAATTGCATGCGCTGGTGACTTCCAAGCGCGGCGATCTGCTGTCGCTCGGGCTGGCGCGGCTGTGGCGGCTGGCGCCGCAGCTGCGTGCGATCGGCCTGTCGGCGACGGTGGCGGAGCCGGAATCGCTGGCGCGGTTTCTGGTGCCGCAGCGCGACGGCAACAGCGAAGCCGCCGATATCGTCGTTGCCGGCGGCGCCGCAGCGCCCGTGGTCGAGATGCTCGACACCAAAGAGCGCCTGCCCTGGGCCGGCCACAGCGCGCGCCACGCACTCCCCGAGGTCTACGACCTGATCAAGGCCAACAAGACCACGCTGATGTTCGTCAACACCCGCAGCCAGGCCGAGATGCTGTTTCAGGAGCTGTGGCGCATGAACGACGATGGTCTCGCCATCGCGCTGCATCACGGCTCGCTCGACGTCGCCCAGCGCCGCAAGGTCGAGGACGCGATGTCGGCGGGAAAACTGCGCGGCGTGGTCTGCACCTCGTCGCTCGATCTCGGCGTCGACTGGGGCGACGTCGATCTCGTCATCAATATCGGCGCGCCGAAAGGCGCCTCCCGGCTGATGCAGCGCATCGGCCGCGCCAACCACCGGCTCGACGAAGCTTCGCGCGCGGTGCTGGTGCCGGCCAATCGTTTTGAGGTGCTGGAATGCGCCGTCGCGATCGACGCGGTGGCCGAAAATGCCCAGGACACCCCGCCGCTGCGCACCGGCGCGCTCGACGTGCTGGCGCAGCACGTGCTGGGCTGCGCCTGCGGCGAACCGTTTCTCTCCGACGAACTGTATGAAGAGGTTTTGACCGCGGCGCCCTATTCGGGTCTCGACGCGAACCGATTTCGACGACGTGGTCGATTTCGTTGCGACCGGCGGCTACGCGCTGAAGAGCTACGAACGTTTTGCGCGCATCAAGCAGGACAAACAGGGGCGCTGGCGCGTCACCAATCCCAGGGTGCGGCAAAGCTATCGGCTCAATGTCGGCACCATCGTCGAAGAAACCATGCTCAAGGTTCGGCTGGTACGCTCGCGCGGCGCAAAAGGAAATACCGGGTCGACCGGCGTGCTCGGGCGCGGCGGCCGGATGCTCGGGCAGATCGAGGAATATTTCATCGAGGGGCTGGTGGTCGGCGACACCTTTGTGTTTGGCGGCGAGGTGGTGCGTTACGAGGCGCTCGCCGAAGACCAGGTCTATGTCTCGCGCGCCAACGACGCCGACGCAAAAGTGCCGTCCTACATGGGCGGCAAGTTTCCGCTCTCGACCTATCTGGCCGAACGCGTCCGCAACCTGCTCGACGACACCCGTGCCTGGAACGCGCTGCCGGATCAGGTGCGCGACTGGCTGCGGCTGCAACGCGATATCTCGCGCGTCCCCGGCGCGCGCGAACTGCTGGTGGAGACCTTTCCGCGCGCCGACAAGCATTACCTCCTCTGCTATCCCTTCGAGGGCCGGCTGGCGCATCAGACGCTCGGCATGCTGCTGACGCGCCGGATGGAGCGCGCCCGGGTCCGGCCGCTCGGCTTTGTCGCCAATGAATATGCGCTGGCGGTATGGGGGCTCGGCGACATGTCGTTCATGATCCGCCACGGCAAGCTCGATCTCAATGCGCTGTTCGATCCGGACATGCTGGGCGACGATCTCGAAGCGTGGCTGGCGGAATCGGCGCTGATGAAACGCACCTTTCGTACCTGCGCCGTGATCTCCGGCTTGATCGCGCGGCGATTCACCGGCGAGGAAAAGACCCGGCGTCAGGTGCTGTTCTCGACTGACCTGATCTACGACGTGCTTGCGCAAGCACCAGGCCGATCACGTGCTGTTGCGGGCCGCGCGCGCCGATGCCGCCACCGGCCTGCTCGATATCCGCCGGCTCAGTGATATGCTGCGCGCAAATCAAGGGGCGAATCGTCCACAGGGAACTCAGCCGGATTTCGCCGCTGGCGGTGCCGGTGATGCTGGAAATCGGCCGCGAAGCGGTTTATGGCGAAGCCTCCGACGAGTTGCTGGCGGAAGCCGCCGACGAACTGGTCAAAGAGGCGATGTCGTAGAAGAAATGAAATTGTTGCGCGCTGACCTTTCAACATCGTCATGCCCGGGCTCGTCCCGGGCATCCACGTCTTCCTTCCTTGTGAGGCCAAGACGTGGATGGCCGGGCATAGGCGAGCGGAAGCGACGCCGTCCTTCAGACGGCTATGCCCGGCCATGACGAAATTTGCGATTGATATCGCCGCGCATTCTTCAGTCACCGTCGCCGGCGTAGACCTCATCGCCGATCTCTCCGGCGCGCTGTTCTGGGAAGACCAAAGCCTGCTCGTCGTCTCCGACCTGCATCTGGAAAAAGGCTCCAGCTTTGCCGCCCGCGGCGTGCTGCTGCCGCCTTACGACACCGTGGCGACGCTCGGCCGGCTCGCTGGCGTGATCGCGCGGCACGACCCGCGCACGGTGATCGCGCTCGGCGACAGTTTTCATGACCGTACCGCGCACGACCGGCTTGTCGGATTCCGATCGCGAGGCCATCGCGGCGATGCAGGCGCGGCGCGACTGGATCTGGATTTCCGGCAATCACGATCCGGCGCTGCCCTCCGATCTCGGCGGCGTGGTCGCCAGCGAAGTGGCCATCGGCCCGATCGCGTTCCGTCACGAACCGTCAGGGGCGTCAGGTGAAATCGCCGGCCATCTGCATCCGAAGGCGCGGGTGTCGACGCGCGGCCGTTCGATGGAGCGGCGCTGCTTTGCCTGCGATGGCGAGCGCGCGGTGATGCCGGCGTTCGGCGCCTATACCGGCGGCCTCAGCATTCGCGATGCGGCGTTTGCGAAAATATTTCAGACCGCGGGCTTCATGGCGCATGTGATCGGCGATGTCCGGCTGCACACCATCGCCGCGTCGCGGTGCTACTGAGCTGCAACCATCCTGCCGTCATCACCACGTTCATAGCGAAGTTGCGATTGCGCGGTAACGCCGTTTCACCATTTGGTGAGGCATTGTTGATCGGCGCCAAGAGCACCGCGCCAAGTCATCGACATATGGAATTTCCTGCCTGTCGTCTCGGCATAACAAGGATGTTTATGCCTTGGTCGCTGCTTCCATCGACTGTTTCGAAAAACGCATAAGACCCAAGCGAGAGCGCGGGGTTGTCCGTCCGGGACAACAGGCCAATTGGAAAATCGGGGCGAGCTGGTGCTCGCTTAACGATGGAGCCAACACCATGAACTACAAAACGCTCGTTGCCGCATCCTTGATGTCGATCGCTCTGACGTCCGCCGCGTTTGCGCAGTGCGGGGAATGCGCAATGTTTCCGGATCGCGATTACCTGAACAAAGGCGCGCCAACCCCCGCCAGCAAGATGATGGCAGCAGGTGCCAGCACGGCGAATTCTGAAAACAAGGCGTACAATGCGCGCGCCGGAGCCAAGGTCGCTGGAACGCGGCACTACCGCGACGCCAACGCTTCCATTGCCCGGGGTTTTGCCCCCGTCCATCCCGGCATTCGCCAAGTGTACAACAAGAACCTGAGCGACTCCGGATACAACCCCGCCGGTGACTTCAATGCCGTCGGCAACATGAAAGTATACTACTGATCCCGACGCAGCAGAGAAGGCGAGGGTTAGCGAAGCCCCGGCCTTTCTACGCGTGCGCGAAACTCAGCAACCGTGGCGTCGTGTGCGTGCCACGGAAATTGGCACGGCTGTTCATCCCGCGAGGGCGCTTAGATCCCTGCGATCGTGCCGAACACCGCGACGGCGCGGATCGGCGACGCGGTGCCGTCGCGCCATTTCATCGGCAGGCCGATGAAGGTGAATTTCCCCTGGCCGAGCAGCGCTTCCAGATTGCACAGGCTTTCGATGTGGGTGATGTCGAGGTCGAGACAGGCCTTGTGAACCAGCAGGTTCACCGGGCCTTCGGGTCCCGGCCGCATCGAGTCGATGCCGAAATGCACGACGCCCTGGTGGGCCAGCCATTCGGTGGCCGCGACATTGACCCCGGAATTTTCGCTTGAATATTCCTTGCGCGGAAAGGTGCGCTCGTGATGGCCGGTGCAGAGCAGCACGGTGCCGCCCTTCGGCACCGGCACGCCGGCCTTCTGCACCGCTGCCTCAAGATCGGAAGGCGTGATCTCGGCGCGGGCTGCGATGTGGCGCAGGTCGATGCAGATGCCCGGCACGATGCATCGCTCCAGCGGGTATTCGTTGATCGGCTGGCCGGACTTGCCGAAATGCCGGGGCGCGTCGATGTGGGTGCCGCCATGGTCGGGCATCGTGATGTACATCGAGGACAGCCCGTGCACGTTGTTTTCGGCCAGCGAATCCTCGTGGGTCTTCCACATGCCGTGGATGATGGCGGGATGGCCGGGATAGTTCGGGGTGCGGTGGTAGAGCTCACGGCTGAGATCGACGATTTTCACGAGGGATTTCCTTTCCGTCACTCCGTGAACCATAGCAGCGTGCGCGGCCGCGGCGAAGCACCGGCGGCCCGGAACCGAATGATGTCCGGATCGTTGTCGGCGGCGGCTGGATCCGGGCATGGCACAACGAAAGAAGACGAAGAACAATCGCCAAAAGACCGCCGCTCAAAAGCCGGCGCTGAAAGCCGAATCCGGCCAGCCTTTCCGCTTTCGCGACTTCCTCAAAACCCTCGGGCCCGGATTGATCACCGGGGCCTCCGACGACGATCCCTCCGGGATCGGCACCTACAGCCAGGCCGGCGCGCAGCTCGGCTACGGCATCGGCTGGACCATGCTGCTGACGTTTCCGCTGATGGCGGCGATTCAGGAAATCTCCGCGCGGGTGGGGCGCGTCACCGGGCACGGCATCGCCGGCAATGCTTGCCGGCATTATTCGGCGTCGCTGCTGACCGTCATGGTCGCACTTCTGTTCATCGCCAACACCATCAACATCGCGGCCGATCTCGGCGCCATGGCGGATGCGACCAAGCTCCTGATCGGCGGCGGCACGTGCCGGCATCGTCTACGTGCTGGTGTTCGGGGTGACGTCGGTGCTGGCGCAGATTTTTCTCGACTACTCGCGCTACGTGTCGGTGCTGAAATGGCTGACGCTCAGCCTGTTCGCCTATGTCGGCGCGCTGGCGTTTGCGCATGTTTCGTGGAGCGAGGCCCTGACCGGCATCCTGGTGCCGCGCATCAGCTGGAGCGCCGACTATTTCACCACCATCGTCGCCATCCTCGGCACCACGATCTCGCCCTATCTGTTTTTCTGGCAGGCCTCGCAGGAGGCCGAGGACCAGCGCGTCGACGCCACCAAGGGGCCGCTGATCGAAAAGCACTATGGCGCGCAAACAGGAATTCCATCGGATTCGCGCCGACACCATCGTCGGCATGGCGTTCTCGAACCTGATCGCGCTGTCGATCATCGTCACCGCCGCGGCGACGCTGCACGCCAGCGGCAAAACCGATATCCAGACTTCGGCGGAAGCGGCCGAAGCGCTGCGTCCGATCGCCGGCGCCTTTGCGGAATTCATCTTTGCGCTGGGCATCATCGGCACTGGTCTTTTGGCGATTCCGGTGCTGGCGGGCGCTACCGCCTATGCCGTCGGCGAAGCGCGCCGATGGCCGGTCGGGCTCGCGCGCAAGCCGAAACAGGCGGTCGCGTTCTATTCGGTGCTGGCGCTGTCGGCCGCCATCGGCATTGCGCTCAATTTCACCTCGATCAACCCGATATCGGCGCTGTACTGGAGCGCTGTGATCAACGGCGTGCTCGCCGTGCCTGTCATGGTGCTGCTGATGATGATGGCCCGCCGCACCGAGGTGATGGGCCGCTTCGTCATTGGCGGCGCGTTATACTGGCTGGGCTGGCTCGCGACCGCGGCGATGCTGCTCAGCGTGCTGGCGATGGCGGTGGGATTTTTTGATGATTCTGAGCGATGCATCGAAGCGAGTCCGAGGATCGGGTTGCCTCGGACCATCCGCGGTCGCAGCCGGGCTCAATCCTTCCGGAACACGATCGAGGCCATCCATCCGGTCATCAGCGCCATGAAGGCCGTCACCAGTCCATAGGCAAAGCCGTTCTGGCGGGCGTGGGTCGCGACGAACTGTTCGAAGCCGACCTTGACGATTTCGAATGCGGTGTCGGTCTTGGTCACCAGCGCGCCGTCGGCGAACAGCTTGATCTCGATGTCATAGGTGCCGATCGGCACATCGCCCGGCAGCGGAATGCCGGTGCGAAACAGCGTCGGCGTCAGGAACGTCACGGCCTGGGTTTCCTCGCGATAAAGTCCATGCCGGGAGCGCAACCGGACAAAGGCGCTGCGGAACGGGTCGTTGGGCACCACGTCGGCAAAGTCGGGCCCGACGCGCTGGGTGAGCAGCACGTTGTTGAGGCCGAGTTGCTGGCGCCGCTGCACCTCCGGCGGAGCGATGGCCTCGAACGGGCGGTTGGCGAACAGCGAGAGATAGCTCGGCACTGCCAGGAACTGCCGGGAGTCGGTGTTGATCCAGATGCCGAATTTGCGTTCCTTGCGCCGCGTCACCATGTCGGCGCGCGGCCCGGCGACGGTCACCACCAGATCGTAATTGGTGCGGCTCGCCGGCGTGGTGGCGTCCTTTTCCACCGAGCCGAACAGCACCAGCTCCTCGCCGGAATAGTTCGGCGTCACGGTCACGCGGTGGTTCGAGACCGACACGATCAGCCGCTCCGCGCGCGCCGCCGGCACGGCAAAGGCAGCACTCAGCAGCAGCGCAAGGCCGGCGGCAGCGTATGAGGCGCGTGCCGTCATGTGGCGCCTCCGATTTCGCGGATGGTGAAGAGTTCGTCGGGGCGGATCACCAGTTCGATCGCAAAGCGAATTCCGACCGCCAGAATCAGCAGCCCGAGCAGCAGCCGCAGATGCTCGCCGCGGATCTTCTGGCCGGCGCGGGCGCCGAACTGCGCGCCGGTGACGCCGCCGACCATCAGGATCAGCGCCAGCACCGCATCGACCAGATGGTTGGTGACGGCGTGCAGCATGGTGGCGAACACCATGGTGACCAGCGTCAGCACCATCGAGGTGCCGATCACCGTGGAGGTCGGCACCCGCAACAGATAGATCATGATCGGGATCAGGATGAAGCCGCCGCCGATGCCCATCACCGCGCCGATGAAGCCGATCACCAGGCCGACGACAATCACCGGGATGACCGACAGGTAGATCTTGGAGCGCTTGAAGCGCATCTTCAGCGGCAATCCGTGGATCCAGCCATGGCTGCCGGAACGGCGCATCGAGACCGCCACGCCGCGGCGCGCCCGCATGATCGCGCGCAATCCTTCCCAGAACATCAGGCCGCCGACGGTGCTGAGCAGGATGACGTAGGACAGCGCGATCAGGAGATCGAGCTGGCCGAGCGAGCGCAGCAGCGTAAAGGTCCACACCCCGAGCGCCGTGCCGATGACGCCGCCGCTCAGCAGCACCACTGCCAGCGCCGGATCGATGGCGCGGCGGCGCCAATAGGACAGCGCGCCTGAAAATGACGAGGCGGCGATGTGGCTGGAGACCGAGGCCACCGCGACCGCGGGTGAGATGCCGACGAAGATCAATAGCGGGGTCATCAGAAACCCGCCGCCGATGCCGAACATGCCGGAGACGAAACCCACCGCCGCGCCCATCGCCAGGATGAGGAAAACATTGACCGGAATGTCGGCGATCGGGAGGTAAAGCTGCACGCGCGTTTACTTTGGAGTTTAGCCCCGAGGCTGGCCGAAACCGCTCACGGCATGGTTTCTTGAATTGACGCGAAAGGGCGCGAACGCGGGTCAACGCCGTGCCCCCTGCATAACCGAATTCGCCCCTAGCAGGGACTAAAGATTCCACAAGACACGGCTTTTTTGCCGCGGCCCACGGCCCGGTTTGCGGTGTGGTGAACAATCAGGATTAAGCGCGATTGCGCGCGGCTCGCCGGCTTTCAGTGAAAAACAGTACGAGGCTCATCGCCGCGGCCTCCTTCGCTCCATCTAACGGACGCTCTTTTTTTCCGTTTTCCTTCTCTTCGAAATATAGGTATATAAACTATAGTTTATGGAACTAGGGTCGGCCGTTGCGCATTTTTAAAACCAGAACTCTTGCAAAATGGACGCGCCAGAATGGCGTTCCCGACGCCAGCCTCGTCGCGGCTATCGAGCGTGCAAGGGAGGGTTTGATTGATGCGGATCTCGGCGGTCTCATCATCAAACAACGGGTTGCCAGGCCGGGACAGGGAAAGAGAAGCGGCTTTCGAATGCTGATCGGGTTCAAATCGGATCGCTCAGTATTCTTGTTTGGCTTCGCAAAAAATGAGCGCGAGAACATCAGCAACGCAGAGCTGACAACTCTGCGAGAGATTGCAGGATCATTCCTAAACGCAACTGAAGGCAAAATCGCGCAAGCCTTGAAGGATGGAACTTTAATCGAGGTGCAACATGGCCATGAAATCAAGAAAGACGAAGGCGTCGACTAATCGCTTGACCGAAGAGCTGTTGGAGACCGCGCGCGACATGCAATTAAGTGGCCTTCTAACCAAAGCTGCTCACAGCAAGATCACTATGCGGCATGCCCGGAGCGCACCCGTTGTGGTGTCACGCTCACAGGCGATGAAATCAAGTCGCTTCGTGAGAAGTGCCACGTTAGTCAGGCGGTTTTTGCAAAATACCTGAACTTGACGGCGGATTATGTGTCGAAGCTCGAACGCGGGGAAAAGCGTCCGAATGGTCCGGCCCTGGTGTTGCTCGATGTGATCCGGCGTAAGGGGATCGAAGCTATTCTTTAGCCGCTTATTGGAAGCGCCGTCGCACGCGCGTCAGCGCGCGGGGGCGGCGGCTGCGCGCCGAGGCGCGCTTGCTCGCAACCGGCTTGGCTGCGGGCTTGGCGGCGCCGGCCTGCACCGGGCCTGCGTCCCATCCGCCGGCCGGGCTCGCCACGTTGACGGCGTCGTCGGGCTGCGGTTCCGGCGTGAAGGTCTGGATCGCGAGTTTGGCCGCGGCCAGCGACTGGGCGTCGAGCCGCTTGGCGATATCGTCGCGCTTGCGCACCGAGTCGGCGTCGCCCTGCGCCGCGGCCAGGCTGAACCATTTGAAGGATTCGGCGAGGTTCTGTTCGACGCCGATGCCGCGGGCATAGAGGATGCCGAGGTTGAACTGGCTGTCGGCGACGCCGCGATCGGCCGCCTTGCGGAACCATTGCGAGGCGTTCTTGTAGTTGGCGCCCTTGCCGCCGCCGTCGGCGTCGAGCACGGCCAGATTGTGCATCGCCTTGGCGTTGCCGCGCTCGGCGGCCTGCATGTAATAGCGCCGCGCGATCTCGACGTCCTTTTTCACGCTCAGGCCCTTTTCGTAGAGGGTCCCGATCCGGAAGACCGCCGGCACCACGCCGGCCTGCGCCGCGCGGTCATACCATTTCGCGGCCTGGTCGTAGTCGGGCGCAACGCCTTTGCCTTCGGCATAACGCACGCCGATCTCGTAGGCAGCTGTGGGATCGCCCTTGAGGGCGGCGGCGCGCAGCGCTGGTCCACCGATCGCGTCCGGCAAACGCTCTGTCGGCGGGACCTGCACCATCGCGAGTTTGCGATTGGCAGGCGCAATCGGCGCCGTGGGAATGGTGCCGGTGATATCGCTCGCCGCAATCGGCGAGGCGACAGGCACGGCGGCGGCCCGCGGGATCGCGACCGATGCGGTGCTGTCCAGCGTGTTCGGCGCGGAGCTATTGAGCGATTGCTTGCCGATCGGTGTCGGCGAGGTCATCGAAGGCATCGCGGCGCGGCGCTTGGCGCCGTTATCGGCGGGCGCTTGCAGCGACAGCGGCGGCTGGCTCGAATTCTTCCATCGCCGGCATCGGCGGCACGCTGCCGGAGTCGAGCAGCGTCATCGCCATCTTGAAGGTGCCGAGCACGATCACGACCACGCTCGCGCCGACCAGCAGCGAACGGATTTTTGAGGTGATGGTCGACGGTTCCTTGTTGGCGTTCTTGGCCTTGTCGCCGGCGGCCGGCTTGGGTCCGCCGCGGGCGGCCTTGTCGTTGGCAGGCGCAGCTGCGGCGGCCTGGGCGGCGCGGCGCGCGGCGGCAATGAAGCTCGACGAGCTGACCGGCTCGCGGGGGGCTCCCGGAATTTCGCTGATCGCGCTTTCGGAAGCGGCGATCCGCTCCGATGGCGAAGCCACGCGCGCGCTCGGCCGGGTCCCTGGTTCGAGCGGGTGATCGGGCGGCAGATCCGGTTCGATGGCGGCATGCGCCGGCGCCGTATGCGGCACCAGAATTTCACTGATCGACCTTGGCGCCATCGCGGCGACCGGCGGCAGCGCGGGCTCGCGCGGCGTGGAATTCGCGCGGAGCTGCGGTGAAATGTTCCGGTGCGGCAACGGGATTGGGCAATTCCGGCTTCGGTTGCGGCGGCATCGCCAGGCGCGGTGCTGCGGCCTGCGTCGGAGCAGGTTCGGCGGCGGCGGCATCGGCGCCACCGGCTGGGCGCGGACGTTGCGCAGATCGCCTTCGATCATCGCCAGCCGATCGACCACATGGCCGAGCGTGTTGTGAACCGCTTCGAGCGATTCCTGGGTCTGGCGGTCGGTTTCCGACTGGCTGAAACGGATGCCGGTCAGTTCGCGCTTGACGAGATCGACCAGCCCCGAATCCTGCGGCTGTGCGGCGTAGCGGCTGCTCTCGGCCAGCGCGATGCGGCTGTTCTCGGCCACCGCGGCAAAGTTCACATGCTGGCTTTCGAGATGACGCAGAATGTCCGTCAACGCATCCTCGACCCGGCCGAGATTGGCATTGCCGCCGCGATGATCGGTGGAGCTCTCCAGACGTTCGAGCAAATAGGAGACGCGCTGTTCGAGATGGGCGAAGGCGGAAGCGCTGTCGTTGCCGACCGGCATGCGGTCGAGGCGATCGGCCAGCGAGCGCAACGCATCTTCAATATGCCCGGTGCTTGCGCTGGCGACCGGCATGCGGTCGAGTTGGTCCGACAGCGACCGCAACGCGTCCTCGAGGTGTTCGGTGCTGGCGCCGGCGACCGGGCGCTCCCGGCTTTCCAGCGTCGAGGTCAACGCAGCGATGCGCTGCTCGAGCACCGAGAACGAATCGCCGTGGCCCTCGGAGCGGCCGAGCTGATCGACCTTGGAAGACAGCGTGTGCACGTCGTCGGAAAGCCGCGCCAGCGCATCGTTGGAGGCGACATTGGAGACGATCTCGCGCAAGGCTGCGATGGCGCCTTCGAGCTGCCGGACCGTGGAGGGATCGTCGCTGGCGCGCAGGATCAGATCGAGCTTGCCGCCGAGATTGCGGATCGCCTCGTCGTAGCCCGTCAGTTGCTCCGCCGGCGTCAGCGAGCGCAATGCGTCGTAAATTTCGCCGAGCGCGCGTTCGATGTTGGCCAGCACCTGGCCGTCACTGCCGCTTTGTTTGTTCTCGTCGATGCGGCGGGACAGCGAGCGGATTTCGTTCTCGATCGATTTGATCGCGCGGCGCGGCATCGCCTCGGTGATGGCGGAACGAATTTCGGCGAGTTCGCTGCGGAACGCGGAAATCGACTGCTCGATCCCGTCGGGGCGCTGCAAGGCCTCGATCTGGCTGGTGATCTTGAAGAGGTGGCGTTCGAGCGAGGAAAAATCCGGGCCCGCGGGCATTGCGGGAGCCATCGGCGGGGCGCTGCGCGGCGGCATCGGACGGGGTGCCGGCTGATCCAGTTCGCTCTGCCGCGCAGTGATTTCCGCGATCGCGAAATCCATCGAGGCCGGGTTGAGCGGCGGCGAGGGGCGATAGACCTTGGCGGCGGCGCGTTCGACCATTTCGGCCTGGCGCTGGCTGTCCTGAAGCTGGGTTTGCCGCGATCGGGGCAGGGTTCGAGATCTGCGACAGCCGCGCGTCGAGGCGCGAGATAGCGTCGTTCAATTGCCGGGCAACGGCGGGCTCGCGGGGCGCATCGGCGCGCGGCGAATCGCTGCGCGAAATATCGCTGCGCGGCATTTCGCTGCGCGGCTTGGGCTGCGAAATCTGTTCGATCTGGCGGGTGATCGAGTTCGAGCCGCTGGTGAATGTCGGCGACGTCGCGCGTCTCCTGGCTCGGCATCGCAGGCTGCGGCTCGTAGGGGGCACGAAAGCTGGGAGGAGCCGATTTGCCGATGGTGGAATTGAGCCAATCGCTCAGCGACATGCCGGCACGCCGCGCGGCGGCCTCGGCCCTCTCGCGCACGGATGGATCGATGCCGTCAACACTCCACGATACGCGCGAATTCATGCTTTCGTCCGGTTCCGAATCCGGCGCGCTACTTGCGCCTTCAGCCTCCCCGCGCGTCCCCAAAACAAGAGACAATCGAATTCCGCGCAGGTCGTCTGCCTCTGGGCACCGACTTTTTCGTGTTACGGTAAATAACCGGTTAAGGAATGGCCCGGCCGGCCCCGAAAGTTAACTCCGCGGGTCAAATAGGGCGGATTGAGCCAGCGGCGCCCTCGATTTGGCGCCTTGGGTCCATTCGGCCGGTTCCATGACCCCGTTTTCGCAGGCCGCTCAGGCGGCCGGGCGGAAGTGTCCCGGCGAATGCCGGGTATTGCGCCGGATCAGCCGGCGAAGGGTTGACGGCTCGGCATAGCCTATTTGTCGTGCGATTTCCTCGACGGACAGGCGCGTGGTCTCCAGCAGATATCGCGCCGTCTCGACCCTGATCCGCTGCACGAATTGAATAGGTGTGATGCCGCAGGTCGCCGCCATCCGTCGCGCGAACGTTCGGGGCGCCAGCGCCACCGCCTCGGCGAGTTCGTCGATGCCGAAGTCGCGGGCGATATTGGCGCGAACCCAGCTTTCGGCTTTCGCCATTTTGGGGTCCTGACCCGCCAGGTAGGCAACAGCCATGAACGGCGCCTGGGAGCGCCGCTCATCGAGAAGCAGGTAATTTGCGCAGGTCTTGGCGAGGCCCGGTCCGGCAAAGCGCCCCACCACCGCAAGCATCAGGTCCATCTGCGCCATCGCCGCACCCCCGGTTGCGACAGGCCAATCGGCCACGACCATCTGGTCGCTGACCAGTTCCACCTTGGGGTAGCGGCGCCGAAACAGCGGCGCCAGCCACCACGTCGTGGTCGCGCGCCGGCCGTCCAGCAATCCCGTTTCCGCCAGCAGGAAGGTACTGGCGCAGGACGCGGCGAGCGTGGCGCCGGACTCGAAGGCTTCAACCAGCATGCCGCGCGCACGCCGGCAGGCCGGGCTCTTCAGTTTCTCGTCCAGGTCATCCGCCGACGCAGTGCCAAGTCCGGGGATGATGATGAGTTCAGCGCCGCGCAGCCCGGCGCGCTTGCGGCCTGACCCGCAGCGAACCGTACCGACGTCGAACGGCAACGCGCGCTTGCCCGCCGCGCTGATCCCGTTGGCGGTCGCCAGCACGTCGTGGGTGATGGCAGCACTTGACGCCATGCAGCCCGGGATTTCGAGAACCGCGACCTTGGTCATGTCAAAAATTACCCGAACAATGTCATTTTTGACACTAGCTGGGTCGAAGCGGAACCGCAATGATGGCCCTGATGAAACCGCCAATGCGGATCGCCACGCAGGAGGTCAGAAGATGCCGAAACGGTCGATGAAGCAGGACGATCCGCTGGAGGATTTCAGGCGCCGCGACATCACGCTCGACGGTGTCACCAAGGCCGTGCATGTCGCGGGTGCGGGACCCGCCGTGATCGTGATGACGGAGATGCCGGGCATCAGCCCGCATGTCGCGCGCTTCGCCCGCTGGGTTCGTGACGCCGGCTTCACCGTTTTCATGCCGTCATTGTTTGGCCGCGACGGCGCTGTGCCGACCGTGGAGGAGGGCGTGGCGGTGTTTCAGCGCGCCTGCGTGAGCGCCGAGTTCCGCGCGCTCGCCGCCAACCAAAGCAGCCCGGTGACGAAGTGGCTGCGCTCGCTGGCGAAGTTCGCGCATGACGAATGCGGTGGCCCCGGCGTCGGCGCCATCGGCATGTGTTTTACCGGAAATTTCGCGCTGACCATGATGCTCGAGCCGTCGATGCTGGCGCCGGTCTTGTCGCAGCCGTCACTGCCGCTGAACGACCCCGCCGGCATCGAAATCGCGCCTGACGAAGTCAAGGCGGTGCGCCAGCGGCTCGAACGGGACGACCTCACCGTGCTGGCCTATCGCTTCGAAGGCGACAAGTTCTGCATGGCGCAGCGCTTCCAGGCCTATTCGGAGGCGCTCGGCGACCGCTTCATCGGGCGCGTGCTGCCCGATCATGCGGCCAACAGCGATGTGCCGCCGTTTTTCGAACGCCACGTGACGACGCCGCATAGTGTCGTGACCGCCCATTTGATTGACGAAGCAGGCCAGCCCACGATCGCGGCGCGCGACGAAATTTTATCATTCTTTAAACAGAGGCTCGCTCCCGGAACCTGAACGCGCGAGCCACAGCAGCAGGACAGGAGTTCCCACCACCTCGACCAGCAAGAGGGCCATGACCAGCGGCGGCGGAAAGCCGTAAATCAGAATCGATAGCAGCCGCGCACCTCCGGCGGCAAAAAAGATCCAAAGCGCGGCGCGAACCACCGGCAGGTACCGCTTCAGGTCCGAGCCGCCGACAAACAACACGACGCCGTACAACATGAAGGCGACGCCGTAGAACCGGTTCTGGCTATCCATTGCCGGGTCGGCAATCACAGCAGCCGGCAACCTGGCGCCGAGCAGGACGTCGGCCTGAAGCCCGAGAACAAGATGAAGGGCGCCCACCAATATGGGAACGGATGCGGCGATCTTGAGGAAGGTCGCGATACTCATGCGCGTTGGGCCGCGAGCATTTCGCCCATTTTCTGGTGCAACAGGTTCACCGCCTTCAAGGGGCGAACCATCACCTTGAAATGGGTGATCAGGCCAGTCTCGTCGAAGTCGATCATGTCGACGACGTCGATCGCGATGCCGTCGATTTCGGATTTGAATTCGACGATCACCGACTTGTCGGCCGACCATTCGCCGACAAATTCCGAGGTTGGATTTCTGAGGGTCGCGACCGCGGCGCTGAGGTATTTGATGGTGATCGCCTTGCCGCGCTGCGGCGTATGGACGATGGGCGATTCGAACACGGCGTCGTCGTGGACCATGCCGTCGAGCGCGGTGCAGTCGCCGGAAAGCGCGACATGGTGCCATTGATCGATGACGCGGCGATTGAGCGGGTTCATCATGGTGCGATCTCCCTTGCTTATTCGCTGGCTTTGCGTTGGCGGACTTTGACCGGCGTGACGTCTGCGATCCTGGCGTCGGCCGGCAGGGTTTCCAGCGCCTCTTCGCACCACTCCGCCACGGCGCGCTCGTAACGAAGTCCCGATGCGAAGCAGCAACAGCTTGCCGATATCGGCTGACGAGGCGGTGCCCTGGGGGAAGCGCTTGTTGAGAATGCGTTCGTAGCGGGACAAACGGTCGCGGTGGTATTCCAGCCGCGCCATCAACTCGGCACGCAACGGGCCAATATCGATGCAGTCGAGCGCGTAGAACCGCACCAGCAGATCGTCCTTGATCGAAGCCGGCTTGCTGGGCCGGGCCGCCCAGTGCCTCAGCGCGGTTTTGCCCTCTGGTGTCAGCGTATAGACCAGCTTGTTGGGCTTGCCGGACTGCACCACCTCGCGGCCCTGAACATGGCCGCGGTCGCGCAGTTTGGTGAGTTCGCGATAGATCTGCTGGTGGTCGGCCTTCCAGAAGAACCCGATGGAGGCGTCGAACGTCTTCGCGAGTTCATAGCCCGTCATCGGGCGTTCCGTGAGGCATGCAAGGATTGCGTCGCCGAGTGCCACCGCGCCAACCTCCGTCGCCGGATCGCCTTACCTGTTTTCTTGACAATATGCATAAAAGCGCATATGCGTCAACGTGCATAAAATCGTTGGATCGGATACGCCGATGACGCTGACTGGCCTCGACAAATGGTACGGCTACATGAAGTCCCACGACCGCGCTGCGTTGTGGGAGCTGCTTCACCCCGATGCCGTGTTCGAAAGCCCGGTCGTGCATACGCCGCAGCGCGGGCGCGACATCACCTTCAAATACCTGTCGGGTGCGGAGAAGGTGCTCGGCGGTCCGGGTTTCGCCTACACCGGCGAATGGCGCAGCGCTAACGGCGCGGTGCTCGAATTCGAAAAAGAGATCGACGGAATCAAGCTCAACGGCGTCGACATCATCACCTTTGCCGACGACGGCCGGATCACCCATTTCAAGGTGATGGTGCGCCCGCTCAAGGCGATCAATCTGCTGCACCGGCTGATGGGAGAGCAACTGGCGAGCCAGTAGCCGGCCAATACCAACCGGGCGTCGCAACGTCGCAACATCGGTCCTGATACAAGCTCCCTAATCACCTTCGGAACCGGATAAGGTTCGTTCTGCAACCCAATGATTCCTGCGCTGCAAAACTCCCGACACGGAGCCCGCCAGCCGAGAGGACGCCATGCCGATCTACAAAGCCCCCGTGGAAGACGTCACCTTCCTGCTCAACGACGTGTTTCAGATCGACCGCTACGACAACCTGCCCGGCTTTTCCGACGCTTCCGCCGATGTGCGGGAGGCGATCCTGGGCGAGGCCGCCAAGCTCAGCGAGGAAGTGCTGCAGCCGCTCAACCGCGTCGGCGATCTCGAGGGCTGCAAGCGCCACGACGATGGCAGTGTCACGACCGCAAAGGGATTCAAGGAAGCCTTCAAGCAGGTGGCCGAAGGCGGCTGGCTCGGCCTGTCGGCGCCGGCGGAATATGGCGGGCAGGGCCTGCCGGTGACGCTGAGCCAGGCCGTCACCGAATTCCAGAGTTCGGCCAATATGGCGTTTTCGATGTATGGCGGCCTGACCATGGGCGCCACCGCGGCGCTGATGGTGCATGGCAAGCCCGAACAGAAGAAGATGTTCGTGCCGAAGATGGTGGCCGGCGAATGGGCCGGCACCATGAACCTCACCGAGCCGCAATGCGGCACCGATCTCGGGCTGCTGCGCAGCAAGGCCGTGAAGCAGGCCGATGGCAGCTACAAGATCACGGGCACCAAGATCTTCATTTCATCCGGCGAGCACGATCTCACCGAAAACATCATCCATCTGGTGCTGGCCCGCATCGAGGGCGCACCGGCCGGCATCAAGGGCGTGTCGCTGTTCGTGGTGCCGAAAATCCTGGTCAATGCCGATGGCTCGCTGGGCGCGCGCAACGGCGTCACCTGCGGGTCGATCGAACACAAGATGGGCATTCACGGCAATTCCACCTGCGTGATGAATTACGACAGCGCTACCGGCTGGCTGATCGGCGAGGAAAACCGGGGCATGCAGGGCATGTTCGTGATGATGAACGAGGCGCGGCTCGGCGTGGCGGTGCAGGGGCTGGCGCAATCCGAAGTCGCCTACCAGAACGCCGCGGCCTATGCGCGGGACCGGCTGCAGGGCCGCTCGCTGACGGGGCCGAAGGCGCCGGACAAGCCGGCCGATCCGATCATCGTGCATCCCGACGTGCGCCGTACGCTGCTGACGATCCGCGCCTTCAACGAAGCGGCGCGCGCGATGGTGATCTGGACCGCGCTGAAGAGCGACGTCGCCCACCGTTCCAGCGATCCCAAGGATCGCCAGGAGGCCGACGATCACATGGGCCTGATGACGCCGGTCATGAAGGGCGTCATGACCGACGTCGGATTCTCCAATTCGGTGCTGGCGCAGCAGATGTTCGGCGGCCACGGCTACATCGCCGAGCACGGCATGGAGCAGTTCGTGCGCGATGCCCGCATCGCCATGCTCTATGAGGGCGCCAACGGCATCCAGGCGCTCGACCTCGTCGGCCGCAAACTGCCGCGCGACGGCGGCCGCGGCGTGATGGCGTTCTTCGGCGAGGTCGCCGCCTTTGCCAAGGATCACGGCGCCGATGAGGCGATGAAGCCCTATGTCGCGCCGCTGAGCACGGCATTGGGCCATTTGCAGCAGGCCACCACCTGGCTGATGCAGAACGCGATGATGAAACCCGACAATGCGGGTGCCGCCGCCACCGACTACATGAAACTGTTCGGCCTCGTCGCCTTCGCCTATATGTGGGCGCGGATGGCGAAAGTGGCGCAGGACAAGATTGCGGCCGGCGACACAAGGCCCTATCTGACCACCAAGCTGGTGACCGGCCGCTTCTTCATGGAACGGATGCTGCCGGAAACCTCGGTGCATCTGGCCTGTATCCAGTCCGGATGCGCGACCACCATGGAATTGGCGGCGGAAGCCTTCTGATCGGACACGTTCTGTCGCGGCCCCTGCAATTCGAGGCCGCGACATCTTCCAATTCGGCTATATATTTATGATCCTCATACCAGGAGGGCGTCATGCCTGAGGCATATATCTACGATCACGTTCGCACGCCGCGCGGCCGCGGCAAGGCCGATGGCTCGCTGCATGAGGTCACCGCGGTGGCGCTGGCCACGGTGCCGCTGAAAGCGCTCAAGGAGCGCAACAACCTGAAAGAAGACGTCGTCGACGACGTCATTCTCGGCGTGGTCGATCCGGTCGGCGAGGCCGGCTCCGACATCGCGCGCTTTGCGGCGATGAACGCAGGCCTCGGCGAAACCGTCCCCGGCGTCCAGATCAGCCGCTTCTGCGCCTCCGGCCTCGATGCCGTGAATTTCGCCGCCGCCCAGATCATGAGCGGCCAGCACGAACTCGTGATCGGCGGCGGTGCCGAATCGATGAGCCGCGTCGGCATCGGCGCCTCCGGCGGCGCCTGGCCGATGGATCCGTCGATCGCGGTGCCGACCTATTTCATGCCGCAGGGCGTGTCGGCCGATCTGATCGCCACCAAATACGGTTTTTCGCGCGATGACGTCGATGCCTATGCGGTGCAGAGCCAGCAGCGCGCGGCGAAAGCCTGGGAGGAAGGCCGCTTCAAGAATTCGGTGGTGCCGGTCAAGGACATCAACGGCCTCACCATCCTGGCCAAGGACGAGCACATGCGTCCCACCACGACGATGCAGTCGCTCGGTCAGTTGCAGGCGTCGTTTGCCGCCGTCGGAGCCATGGGCGGCTTCGATGCGGTGGCGATCCAGTCGCATCCGGAAATCGAGCGCATCAACTACGTGCACCACGCCGGCAATTCGTCGGGCATCGTCGACGGCGCCGGCGCCGTGCTGCTCGGCAGCAAGGAAGCCGGCAGCAAGCATGGCCTGAAGCCGCGTGCGAGAATCCGCGCCTTCTGCAATATCGGCTCGGAGCCGGCGATGATGCTGACCGGCCCGGTCGACGTCACCGAAAAACTGTTCGAGCGCTCCGGCATGAAGAAGTCGGACATCGACCTGTTCGAACTGAACGAGGCGTTCGCCTCGGTGGTGCTGCGCTACATCCAGGCCTTCGACATCGACAACGCCAAGATCAACGTCAATGGCGGCGCCATCGCGCTCGGCCATCCGCTCGGCGCCACCGGCGCGATGATTTTGGGCACCGTGCTCGACGAGCTCGAGCGCACCAACAAGTCGACCGCGCTGGTCACGCTGTGCATCGGCGGCGGCATGGGCACCGCGACGATTATCGAGCGGGTTTGATCTCTGCTCCCTCCCCCTCGCGGGGGAGGGTCGGGGAGGGGGTAGCCACAAGCGAGGTCTCGCCCGTAGACCCCCACCCCCGACCCCTAAGAGCGAGCTTCGCTCGTCTCGACCCCGCAAGGGGGAGGGGAGAACAATTCCGCAGCGCTTGAACGCTGCAACGAAACACAGATAGCGGCACCTTTTTGGGAGCGACAAACATGGCCTTCAAGAATTTCAAGCTGGACACCGACGCCGACGGCATTGTGCTGGTGACCTGGGACACGCCGGGCCGTTCGATGAACGTGCTCGACGAGACCTCGGTCACCGAACTCGAGGAGATCGTCAAGCAGACCACCGCCGACGCCGCGGTGAAGGGCGTCGTCATCACCTCGGGCAAGGAAGCGCTGTGCGCCGGCGCCGATCTGTCGATGCTGGAGGGCATGAGCAAGCAATATGCCGAGGTGCTCAAGGCCAAGGGCGAGGTCGCGGCCAACCAGATGCTGTTCGACCAGAGCCGCCGGTTCTCGCAGGTGTTTCGCAATATCGAAATTTCCGGCAAGCCGTGGGTCGCCGCGATCAACGGGCTTGCGCTCGGCGGCGGTTTCGAACTGACGCTGGCCTGCCACTACCGCGTCGCCGCGGAAAATCCCAAGACCCGTCTCGGCCTGCCCGAAATCAAGGTCGGGCTGTTCCCCGGCGCCGGCGGCACCCAGCGCGTGCCGCGCATCGTGTCGCCGCAGGATGCGATGCAGCTGCTGCTCAAGGGCGAAGCCATCAATCTCGAAAAGGCCAAGGCGCTGAACCTGATCGACGCCATCGTTCCGGCCGCCGACCTGATCAAGGCGGCCAAGGACTGGATCAAGGGCGGCGGCAAGGCCATCGCGCCCTGGGACGAGAAGGGTTTCAAGCTTCCCGGCGGTCCGGTGTTTTCCAAGGCCGGCATGATGATGTTCCCGGCCGGCAACGCCATCTTCCGCCGCGAGACCTACGACAATTATCCGGCGGCGCGCGCCATCATGAGCTGCGTCTATGAAGGCCTGCAGTTGCCGATCGACGCGGCGTTGCGCGTCGAATCGCGCTACTTCACCCAGATCCTGCGCAGCAAGGAAGCCGCGGCCATGATCCGCAGCCTGTTCCTGTCGATGCAGGAATTGAACAAGGGCGCGCGCCGTCCGCAGAACGTGCCGCCGACCAAGGTGAAAAAACTCGCCGTGATCGGCGCCGGCTTCATGGGCGCCAGCGTCGGCTATGTCTCGGCGCGCGCCGGCATCGAGGTGGTGCTGATCGACCGCGACCAGGAAAGCGCCGACAAGGGCAAGGGCCACGCCAAGGCCGTGATCGACGATCTGATCAAGAAGGGCCGCGCCAAGGAGAGCGATCGCGAAGCGATCCTGGGCCGCATCAGCGCCACCGCCGATTACAACGTGTTGAAGGATTGCGACCTCATCATCGAAGCGGTGTTCGAGGATCGCAAGGTCAAGGCGGAAACCTACGCCAAGGCGCAGCCGCTGCTGAAGTCCGATGCGATCTTCGCCTCCAATACCTCGACGCTGCCGATCAATTCGCTGGCGGAAGAGTTCAAGGACCAGGGCAAGTTCATCGGCATTCATTTCTTCTCGCCGGTCGAGAAGATGATGCTGGTGGAAATCATCGTCGGCAAGAACACCGGCGACGTCGCGCTGGCGACCGCGCTGGATTATGTCCGCACCATCGGCAAGACCCCGATCGTGGTCAATGACAGCAGAGGCTTCTTCGCCAACCGCTGCGTGCTGCGCTTCACCGCCGAAGGCCTGGAAATGCTGATGGAAGGCGTGCCGCCGGCGATGATCGAGAACACCGCGAAGATGGCGGGCATGCCGGTCGGGCCGCTGTCGCTGTCCGACGAGGTGGCGCTCGATCTCGTGCTCAAGATCATGAAGGCGACCGAAGCCGATCTCGGCGCCAATGCCATCGACCAGAGCCAGAAGAAGCTGCTGGTCGAGATGGTCGAGAAGCAGGGCCGCTTCGGCCGCAAGAACGGCAAGGGCTTTTACGACTATCCGGAAAAGGGCAAGGGCCAGAAGAGCCTGTGGACCGAGCTTGGCCGGCCTGCAGTCGAAGCATCTCGATCCCGACACGCTCGACATCGAGGAGATGAAGCAGCGCTTCCTCGTGGTGCAGGCGGTGGAAGCCGCGCGCACCGTGGAGGATCACGTCATCACCGACATGCGCGAGGCCGATGTCGGCTCGATCCTCGGTTTCGGCTTCGCGCCGTTCACCGGCGGCACGCTGTCCTATATCGACTTCATGGGCACGAAGAAGTTCGTCGAGCTGTGCCACAAGCTGGAAGCCAAATACGGCTCCCGCTTCACCCCGCCAAAGCTGCTGGTCGAGATGGCGGCCAAGGGCGAGACGTTCTACGGCCGCTTCCCGCCGAAGAAGCTGGCGGAGAAGGCGGCGTAAGGCACCACCACGTCATTGCGAGCTTGACCGGCCATCCGGATCCGGCCTTCCGGCGGCTGCGATTGACAGGCTCCGCGTCGAAGACATCCAGCTTCGGCATTCAAGCTGGACGCATCTCGACTCGCAATGACGGAAAACAAAAAGGGCCGGATCATCGATCCGGCCCTTCGCTGTTATCGCTGTCCGCGAAAGCTTACGCCGCCGCCTTCATCAGGCCTTCCTTGGTCAGCGCTGCCTGCACCTTCGGGCGCGCGGCGACGCGGTCCTTGAAGGCCATCAGGTTCGGCAGCGCGGACAGGTCGAACTTCATCCGCTCGGCCCAGCCCAGCATCGTGAACAGATAGCCGTCGGCGACGGTGAACTGCTTGCCCATCAGATAGTCCTGGCCGGCGAGCTCGCTGTCGACATATTTGAACTTGCCCATGATGCGGTCCTTGAAGAACGCCTTGACGTCGTCGGCCATCGCCGGCTTGAACAGCGGGCCGAAATTCTTGTGCAGTTCCGTTGATGTAGTTCAGCCACTCCTGCAGCTTGTAGCGCTCGGCGCTGTCGCGGGCGGGCGCGAGGTTCTTGGCCGCCGCCTTGTCGGCGATCATCTGGACGATGACCGGGCCTTCGGTCACGAGTTCGCCGCTGTCGAGGGCGAGCACCGGCACCTGGCCCTTCGGATTGACCTTGAGAAAATCGTCGCCGTTTTCCAGCTTCTTGGCCCTCAGGTCGACCTTGACCAGTTCGTGGGCGAGACCGGCCTCCAGCAGCGCGATATGGGGCGAAAGCGAACAGGCGCCGGGCGAATAATACAGTTTCATCGGATTTTCCTTCCTGGGGATATTGGCTGTACCAGCTGGGGCAATTAAATGCACTTGCATGGAATAGTCAAGATTGATGCAGCTGCATTTAGTGCGGTACACTCATCTGTGACCGGTATGGGCCAGACCATGAAACGTAAACCATCGACCGAGGCGACCGCCGCCTGGATCCGCCTGATGCGGATCCAGAGCCGGGTGCTCGATGCCGTCGAGCAGGATTTGAAGAAGGCCGGCTTCCCGCCGCTGGCCTGGTATGACGCGCTGCTCGAACTGTCGCGCGCGCCGTCCGGCGAAATGCGCCCGGTGGAGCTGGAAAAGCAGATGCTGATCCCGCAATACTCGACCTCGCGGCTGATCGACCGGCTGGTCGACGAGGGACTGGCGGCGCGCCGCGAATGCAAGATCGACAAGCGCGGTCAATTCGTCGAGATCACCGAGGCCGGACGCGAGCTGCAGAAGAAGATGTGGAGCGCGTATTCGGCCGCGATCGAAAAGCACGTCGGTTCGAAACTGTCCGATACCGATGCGGCAAAGCTCTGCGGTCTGCTCGACCGGCTGGGCTGCTCGTGCGACGAGGCGCCAACGCTCGCCGCAAGAGACGGCGCGCCCGCACGATGATATTGTTCTTCCCTCTCGCATCCGCGGACCGGTTGGCTCGCGGATATCCCCGACACCGTGCGCGTTCGGTCGAAGCGCCTTACATCCGGAATTTGTATGGCGCGTGACCAGATCGATATGACGCCGCTGCAATCGCGCGACGAGTTGGTCGCGTGGCTGGAAGCGGGCGTCAAGCCGCCATCCGAATTCCGGATCGGCACCGAACACGAAAAGACCCCGTTCACGCTGGAGGGCCGTCATCCCGTCGCCTATGAAGGCGCCCGCGGCATCGGGGCGCTGCTCGAAGGCATGAAGCTCCTGCTCGGCTGGGAGCCGATCATGGAGCGCGGCAACATCATCGGCCTCTATGACGTCACCGGCGGCGGCGCGATTTCGCTGGAGCCCGGCGGGCAATTCGAACTGTCGGGCGCGCCGGTCGAGACCGTGCATCAGACCCAGTCCGAACTGATGGCGCATCTGGCGCAGGTGCGCGAGATCGCCACCCCGCTCGGCATCGGGTTTCTCGGGCTCGGCATGACGCCGTCATGGTCGCGGGCGCAGATTCCGATGATGCCCAAGGGCCGCTACAAGATCATGACCGAGTACATGCCGAAGGTCGGCCAGTACGGCCTCGACATGATGTACCGGACCTGCACGGTGCAGACCAATCTCGACTTCTCCTCGGAAGCCGACATGGTCAAGAAGCTGCGGGTGTCGGTGGCGCTGCAGCCGGTCGCGACCGCGCTGTTCGCCAATTCGCCGTTCACCGAAGGCAAGCCCAACGGCTTCCTGTCGTTCCGCTCCGAGATCTGGCGCGATACCGACAATGCGCGCTCGGGCATGATCCCGTGGGCGTTCGAGGACGGCATGGGGTTCGAGCGCTGGGTCGATTACGCGCTGGATGTGCCGATGTATTTCGTCAAGCGCGGCGAAAGCTATATCGACGTCTCCGGATCGTCGTTCCGCGCCTTTTTCGACGGGCGGAACAATTCGTTTCCCGGCGAGCGCCCGACGCTGTCGGACTGGGCCAATCATCTTTCGACGATTTTTCCCGAAGTACGGCTGAAGCGCTATCTGGAAAT
This sequence comes from uncultured Alphaproteobacteria bacterium, assembly GCA_963742695.1. Taxonomy (GTDB): domain Bacteria; phylum Pseudomonadota; class Alphaproteobacteria; order Rhizobiales; family Xanthobacteraceae; genus Bradyrhizobium. Next base: position 252,454 of record CAVUNF010000037.1, on the reverse strand, counting down.
GCGCGGCGCCGACGGCGTGCCGTGGGGCCGGCTGCCGGCGCTGCCGGCGTTCTGGGTCGGCCTGCTCTACGACGACACCAGCCTCGAACGCCGCCTGGGATATCGTGAAGCACTGGAATGCCGCGGAGCGTCAGGCGTTGCGCGACGACGTGCCGCGCCTCGGCTTCAAGGCCAGGATCAAGGACCGCTATCTGTTCGAGATCGCCAAGGAATGCCTGGCGCTGGCGCATTCGGGCTTGCGGCGGCGCGGTCGCGCCGACCACCTCGGCCGCGACGAATCCCGCCATCTCGAGCCGCTGGAGCGGATTATCGACGCTGGCCGCACCCCGGCCGAGGAGATGCTGGAAAAATTCCACGGCCCCTGGCAGGGCTCGGTGGAGCCGGCCTATGACGAATACGCGTTCTAGATCAGGATTTTGTGCCGTTCATCCGCCGTACAGGTTGATGGCGATCAAATGGCAGCCCGCGGGACCGCGGGTCAAGACCCATCAGTCGAAAGCAATCGCGTATGTGGAGAGGCCGCCTGCTGAGGGCGTGTTTGGTGTACGCTCGCTTTTGCGGCGGCCGTGACATCCACGCGCCCGGCGCTGGCCCAAACCAATTTCGATCGTCCGGGCGGCGACTATCAGAGTTCGCAGGTCCCATCGGGCGATCCGGCGGATTGCGCGCTGGTGTGCGAACGCGACCGGCGCTGCCGGGCGTGGAGCTTCAACTATCCGACCGGCAATCCGGCGGCGCGGTGTGCTGGCTGAAGAGCAACGTGCCGGCGCGCACCCAAGGACAATTGCTGCGTCTCCGGCGTGCGCGGCGCCGGCGTGGTCGAACCGCGCAACGGCACCACCGAAACCTCGATCGACCGCTTCGGCGGCGACTACCGCAATTTCGGGCTGAAAAGCAGCGAGGGCGGCGAGGCCTGCAAGGCGGCTTGCGCCGACGACAACAAATGCCGGGCCTGGACCTATGCCCGGCCGGGATATGCCGGCAAGGAAGCGCACTGCTTCCTGAAAAAGGACATCAAGCCGCCGCGGCGCAAGCCGGGATTTATCTCGGGCGTGGTGCGGTAGAGAGCATACCGTCATTCCGGGGCGATGCGAAGCATCGAACCCGGAATCTCGAGACTTCCGAGTCTGGTCCTGCGGAGCCATCCCGGCATATGACGGTCTGATTTGCATCGCTCGCCGATGACGAGAATAACGTCACCGCTCATCCGCCGGCAACACCGTGATCTCCGGCCACAGCGCCTTCCAGCGCGCCGCCTTCTCCTCGTAATTCGCCGCCGAGAAATTCGGCCCGGGATTGGGCCGCACGATCATCTCGGCGATATCGTCAAAGCCGTTCGGCGCATAGATATCGTAGCCCTCCTGCGTGCGGCGAATTCCGACCTGGGTGGTTTTGGTCAGGAAGCGGTCGATGCCTTCGCTCGACGAACTGCAGCGCAGGATAGGGCAGGCCATGCTTTTGCGGATACCAGAGATGGACCCGCGCCTGGTTGCGGACCTCGACCTTGACGCCGAGTTTCGTCAGCCGGCCCTGCAATTGCCGGATCACCGCATCCTCGGCTTGCCCACGAGATGTCGGGATCGAAATAGAACACGTCGTAGTCGTTGATGCCGTAATCGACCGCGCGCTCGTCAGCACATTCCATGCGGTCTGCACCAGGCATCCCGAGACGATCCAGGCATCCGGCAGCGCGAACTGAACAATTCATCCGCTACCGCGGCATTGACGGGATTGTGCAGCGCAAGCGCGAGGAATTCGGATTGGTTCATGCGCAATTCGTCAGTGCGAGGGCAAGAGTTCGGAGCGTGCCCACCCGTTGACGTCCGTGACGAAGCATCAGTGGGCACGGCGCGAAGCTGCGCCTTTGCTCGCACTACGAATCTACAATTCCGCCTTAACCGCCTTCTTCGACGCCAGCGCCCGCCATTGCCGGCGCAGCAGCGGCTCGACGCTGGCGCGCTTGGCCTTCGACAGCCGGATCAGCACCATCGGATAATCCCTGTAGTGATCGGTGAAGTAAAACACGCTTCGGCTGGCTTTCCACCAGCATGTCGCGTTCGTCGTGGGGAACGCCCGGCATCACCAGGCTGTCGCCGTCTTCCCTCAACCGCACCAGTAATTTCTTGCGCACCTTGAGCGCCGGCGTGCCGTAGGAGGTGCCGTCCTCGACCTCGGGCCAGGCCAGCGCGATTTTCCTGATGTCGTCGAAGGTCATGGCAATGTTGCCCTCATCCTGAGTCGCGTCTCAGTCTCGTCATGCCCGGGCTTGTCCCGGGCATCCACGTCTTGCTTCTCTCGGAGAGTCAGCGAAGACGTGGATGGCCGGGACGAGCCCGGCCATGACGAGTCGAGACCTCCTCAATGCACCGCGGTGAAAAACCGCGCGACGCGGAAGCCGGACAGCCAGGTCCATACCGGCTGGCTGCGGATGCCGAGGTCCCACGATCCGACCACGGCGTCGGCGCGGCCGACCAGATTGTCCATCGGCAGCAGGCCGACCCCGCCTTCGGCGACCGGGCACGCGGCTGTCGGCGGAGTTGTCGCGGTTGTCGCCCATCACGAACAGCCGGTCCGGCGGCACCGTCACTTCGGGCGTGTTGTCGAGCCGGCCGTTGTCGCGAATCTTGAAAATCGCGTGGCTGACGCCGCCGGGCAGCGTCTCGATGTAGCGATGCGCCCGTTCGCTGCCGCCGCTGCCGTCTTCGGCCTCGCCGATGCCGTCGGGCTTCAGCGACGCGGCATGGTCGTTGATGAAGAGCTGGCCCTGCCGCATCTGGATGCGGTCGCCGGGCAGGCCGACGACGCGCTTGACCCAGGCCTGCGAGCGGTCGCCCGGCCAGCGGAACACCACGACATCGCCGCGCTTCGGCGTGCCGGCGAACACGCGCCCGGTCTCGGGCAGCGTGATCTGGATCGGCAGCGAGGCGGTGCCGTAGCCGTAAGGATATTTCGACGCCAGCAGCGCGTCGCCGATCAGCAGCGTCGGCTCCATCGAGCCCGACGGCACATAAAACGGTTCGGCGAGCGCGCCCTTGGCGACGAACACCGCCAGCACGATCGCCGCGAACTGGACGACCTGGCCGCGCCAGCCGAACGGCTTTCGGCGGTGTCGATTGTCTTCTCGACGCTCACTAGCCCGTTCCTCCGACCGTGATCCTTTCCATCCGCAGCGTCGGCTGGCCGACGCCGACCGGCACGCCCTGGCCGTTCTTGCCGCAGGTGCCGATGCCGGTATCGAGCGCAAGGTCGTTGCCGATCATGGTGATGCGATGCAGGTCGGTCGGCCCGTTGCCGATCAGCATCGCGCCCTTCAGCGGCGCGCCGAGCTTGCCGTTCTCGATCTTGTAGGCCTCGGTGCACTGGAACACGTATTTGCCCGAGGTGATGTCGACCTGGCCGCCGCCGAAATTCGCGGCATAGATTCCGTTCTTCACCGAGGCGAGGATTTCGGCGGGATCGTGGCTGCCCGCCAGCATGTAGGTGTTGGTCATGCGCGGCATCGGCACATGGGCATAGCCCTGGCGGCGGCCGTTGCCGGTCGGCTTCATGTTCATCAGCCGGGCGTTCTGGCGGTCCTGCATGTAGCCGACCAGAACGCCGTCCTCGATCAGCACGGTGCGGTTGGTCGGCGTGCCCTCGTCGTCGATCGACAGCGAGCCGCGCCGCGAGGCAATGGTGCCGTCATCGACCACGGTGACGCCCTTGGCGGCGACCTGCTGGCCCATCAGGCCGGCAAACGCCGAAGTCTGCTTGCGGTTGAAATCGCCTTCGAGCCCGTGGCCGACCGCCTCGTGCAGCATCACGCCGGGCCAGCCGGCGCCGAGCACCACGTCCATCTCGCCGGCGGGCGCCGGCACCGATTCCAGATTGACCAGCGCCTCGCGGATCGCGCCGTCGGCGGCCTCGCGCCACGCCTTGGTCTCGATGAAGCGCGCATAGCCCTCGCGGCCGCCATAACCCTTGCTGCCGCTTTCCTGGCGGTCGCCCTGGCCGGCGACCACGGAAACATTGACGCGCACCAGCGGGCGGATGTCGCGATAGCTCTCGCCGTCGGGGCGCAGGATTTCCACCACCTGCCAGGTCGCCATCAGGCTGACCGTGACCTGCCGCACCCGCGGATCCTTTTCGCGGACATAGGCGTCGATCTCGGCCAGCAGCTTGACCTTGGCTCTCAAAGCCCGGCGCATCCAGCGGATTGTCGTCGCCATAGAGCCGCACATTGGTGTGCGGCGGGGCCGCCGCGAAATTCCCGCTATAGCCGCCGCGCACCGCTGCGACCGCATCGGCGGCGCGGATCAGCGCCGGCAGCGAAACGTCGGAGGAATGCGCATAGCCGACCGCGTCGTCCTTCACGGCGCGCAGGCCAAATCCCTGCGCGGTGTCGTAGGTGGCCTGCTTCAGCCGGCCATTGTCGAACATCAGCGCTTCGGACTGGCTGTATTCCAGGAACAGCTCGCCGTCGTCGGCGCCCTCCAGCCCGCGCGCGATTTCATGGCGCACGGCATCGCGGTCGAGGTTGGCGCGGTCGAGCAGGGAGGTTGTGGCGAGATTGGTCATGAGGACTCCGATGCAGATACGCTGTCGTCCCCGCGAACGCGAAGACCCATAACCACAGGTTCGATGTTTAAACACGGATTGAGGCAGCTCATCTTACAACACGGTAACCTGTGGTTAGGGTCCCGCATCAGCGCTTCGCTTGGCCGGACGACGACGGTTCGAAGATAGGCACGATGATCGGAAAAGGGGAGGGTCCGCCAACGGACATGTGACGGGGCACAATGCCTCACGGCAGCTTGTCATACCCTTCGCCGATGCCCGTTCAGGCTCAGCGGAAACCCGATGCCCTCTTCGGGGGTCTCGAAAATGATGAAAGTCGCGGTCTTGGCGGTGCGCAGCTGGCCCAGCAGCTTGTCGTCCATCACGACTTCGGCGACGCAGCCATTGGGCAGGCAGCGGACAAAGCCGGCGCGGCCGACATCGACATTGTCGAGCTTCAGGCCGAGCCCGGAGGGCAGCAGCACGCCGAGCGGCGCCACCACCCGCATCAGCTTGCTCTTCTGGTCGGCGGTTTTCAGCACGATCACGGTGAGGCCGGCATTGGAGCGGTCTTCGGCCACCACGCTCTGGATCAGGGCGCATTGCTCGCCCTGCGCGCCCGGCGGGGTGTCGCAGCGGATCTGCCAGTCGCCATGGACCGACCGCACCGCGCCCTGGGCGCTGGCCGCGGCCGTCAGGCCGAGCAACAACGCGATGGCGAGCCGCAGCCGAGACCGGCCGCGGTCACAGGCGGCTCGCGCGTCGGCTGCTCGAAGCGGTGTTTCGAAGGCCCCATCGGGGTCGATCCCTCTGAGTATTGCTTGAGCAGTCCCTTGGCAAATATCGGTCCGAACCCTGGACTGATACGGCAATGACGGCGCCTTGAAGGCGGTCTTCAAGCGGTCGCAGCGCCGGTCGGGCCGCTCCACGTCAGCGAATCAGGTTCCTGTGGAGCACCCCGTCTGTGCCTACATCGGGCAATCCGGCTGTCAAGCGCCGCCGGGGTGCCAAAACGGCAGTTTTGCCTGATTTCACGGGAAAATGTGACGATCGGCGAATCAGCCGGTGATGCATCGCTGCGCGCCGTACTACTGCATTGCGAGAGGCGGCGAATTATGGTTTGAGAGGCTGGATTTCGACGCGTTCTAGCGATCTGGCCCCGGTACTTCTAAGGTACTTCCCAAGGCCGTTTGTCGGGGCGGATCGTGCAGCATTTGTCGCCGTCCGGCGGAATGCTTTGGGGATTTATCAAGGGAGCGCGAGCGGCATGAAGATGTCGAAGGGCCAGACGGGCCGGCGGTTGCTGGGATTGGCGGTTGCGCGGCGTTGCGCTGGTCGGCCGGCGGAGCGGCATTCGCCGAATTGGGGCAGCCTGCGCCGTGGGAAATGACGCTGCAGGAATCGGCCTCGCCGGTGATGGACAACATCGTCTGGTTCCACAACTTCCTGTTCTGGCTCATCACCGTCATCACGCTGTTCGTGCTGGCGCTGCTGGTCATCGTCGTGGTGAAGTTCAACGCCAAGGCCAATCCGGTCCCCTCCAAGACCACCCACAACACCCTGATCGAGGTGGCCTGGACGCTGATTCCGGTGCTGATCCTGGTCGGCATCGCGGTGCCGTCGTTCCGGCTGCTGTTTCAGCAGCTCGACATTCCCAAGGCCGATCTGACCATCAAGGCGACCGGCAAGCAGTGGTACTGGAGCTACGCCTATCCCGATAACGGCAAGTTCGAATTCGAATTCGCTGATGGCCGCAGGACAAGAAGCCGCCGGCTGCTCGGCGTCGACAACGAGATGGTGGTGCCGGTCAACAAGGTGGTGCGGATCCAGACCACCGGCGCCGACGTGATCCATTCCTTCGCGGTGCCGGCGTTCGGCATCAAGATCGACTCGGTGCCCGGCCGGCTCAACGAGACCTGGTTCAAGGCCACCAAGATAGGCATGTTCTACGGCCAGTGCTCGGAACTGTGCGGCAAGGATCACGCCTTCATGCCGATCGCGGTGCGGGTGGTGAGCGATCAGGAATTCGCGGCCTGGGTCGAGACCGCGAAGAAGAAATTCGCGACCAACCCGGCGAACTCGTTCGCCTCGGCGGGCGCAGCGGCGCAGTAAGCCGGGCCTGAAGGCCGGGCTTCAGGCGCAATCGATCGGGACAAGGGCGACGGGACCGCAAGGTCCGAAAGAGACTGCAAGGCAGGATTTGAAAATGGCAACGACCGCGACACCGGCTCACCACGATCACGCCCACGCGCATGACGATCACGCGCACGACCATCCGACCGGATGGCGGCGCTTCGTCTATTCGACCAACCACAAGGACATCGGCACGATGTACCTGGTGTTTGCGATCATCGCCGGCGTCATCGGCGCGGCGATGTCGATCGCGATCCGCATCGAGCTGATGTATCCCGGCGTGCAGATCTTCCACGAGACCCATACCTACAACGTGTTCGTGACCTCGCACGGCCTGATCATGATCTTCTTCATGGTGATGCCGGCGATGATCGGCGGCTTCGGCAACTGGTTCGTGCCGCTGATGATCGGCGCGCCCGACATGGCGTTCCCGCGCATGAACAACATCTCGTTCTGGCTGCTGCCGGCCTCCTTCGCGCTGCTGCTGATCTCCACCTTCGTCGAGGGTGAGCCGGGCGCCAACGGCGTCGGCGCGGGCTGGACCATCTACGCGCCGCTGTCGACCTCGGGCCATCCCGGACCGGCGGTCGATTTCGCGATCCTGTCGCTGCATCTGGCCGGCGCCTCGTCGATCCTCGGCGCCATCAACTTCATCACCACGATCTTCAACATGCGCGCGCCGGGCATGACCCTGCACAAGATGCCGCTGTTCGTGTGGTCGATCCTGGTGACGGTGTTCCTGCTGCTGCTGGCGCTGCCGGTGCTGGCCGGCGCCATCACCATGCTGCTGACCGACCGCAATTTCGGCACCACGTTCTTCTCCGCCGACGGCGGCGGCGATCCGGTGCTGTTCCAGCATCTGTTCTGGTTCTTCGGCCATCCCGAAGTCTACATCCTGATCCTGCCGGGCTTCGGCATGGTCAGCCAGATCGTCTCGACCTTCTCGAAGAAGCCGGTGTTCGGCTATCTCGGCATGGCCTATGCGATGGTCGCGATCGGCGGCATCGGCTTCGTGGTGTGGGCGCACCACATGTACACCGTCGGCATGTCGTCGGCGACGCAGGCCTATTTCGTCGCCGCCACCATGGTGATCGCGGTGCCGACCGGCGTGAAGATCTTCTCGTGGATCGCCACGATGTGGGGCGGCTCGATCGAGTTCAAGACGCCGATGCTGTGGGCGATCGGCTTCATCTTCCTGTTTACGCTCGGCGGCGTCACCGGCGTCGTGCTGGCCAATGCCGGCGTCGACCGCGTGCTGCAGGATACCTATTACGTGGTCGCGCACTTCCACTACGTGCTGTCGCTCGGCGCGGTGTTCGCGATCTTCGCCGGCTGGTACTACTGGTTCCCGAAAATGTCCGGCTACATGTATTCGGAGACCATCGGCAAGCTGCACTTCTGGGTCACCTTCATCGGCGTCAACCTGGTGTTCTTCCCGCAGCACTTCCTCGGCCTGTCCGGCATGCCGCGCCGCTACGTCGACTATCCCGACGCGTTTGCCGGCTGGAATCTGGTGTCCTCGATCGGCTCCTACATCTCCGGGCTTCGGCGTGCTGATCTTCATCTACGGCGTGATCCAGGCGTTCGTGAGGAAGGAGCAGGCTGCCGACAATCCGTGGGGCGCCGGCGCCACCACGCTGGAATGGACGCTGCCGTCGCCGCCGCCGTTCCATCAGTTCGAAGTGCTGCCGCGCGTGCAGTAAGTTCTCCACCTCTCCCTGGGAGAGGTCGGATCGCGAAGCAATCCGGGTGAGGGTTAGGCCAACGATGGCCGTCCCTCACCCAACCCTCTCCCCATGGGAGAGGGGGCAGACCTACCGTGTGGCTTGGGAAGTGTGACCATTGTCGATCGTTGAACACCATATCGATCTCGCGTCGCCTCGCATCTCCGAGGCCAGTGTTGCCGACTACATCGCGCTGCTGAAGCCGCGGGTGATGTCGCTGGTGATTTTCACCGCGCTGGTCGGCCTCGTGATCGCGCCGGGCCACGTCCATCCGGTGCTGGCCTTCACCTCGATCCTCTGCATCGCGGTCGGCGCCGGCGCCTCCGGCGCGCTGAACATGTGGTACGAGAGCGATATCGACGCGCTGATGTCGCGCACCGCCAACCGGCCGATCCCGCGCGGCCGCGTCACCCGGCCGGAAGCGCTCGCCTTCGGCATGATCCTGGCGTTCTTCTCGGTGATGACGCTCGGCATCCTCGTCAACTGGCTGGCCGGCGCGCTGCTCGCCTTCACGATCTTCTTCTATGTCGTGATCTACACCATGGCGCTGAAGCGCTGGACCGCGCAGAACATCGTGATCGGCGGCGCCGCCGGCGCGCTGCCGCCGGTGGTGGCGTGGGCGGCGGCGACCGGCTCGCTGTCGATGGAGCCGCTGCTGCTGTTCCTGATCATCTTCTTCTGGACCCCGCCGCACTTCTGGGCGCTGGCGCTGTTCCGCACCGACGACTACGCGCGCGCCGGGGTGCCGATGCTGCCCGTGGTCGCCGGCCCCGATGCGACGCGGCTGCAGATCCTGCTTTACACCATCGTGCTGGTCGCGGTCGCGCTGGCGCCGTGGCCGCTCGGCTATTTCGACGCGGTCTATGGCGTGACCTCGCTGGTGCTCGGCGCCGGCATGCTGGTGCTCGCGATCAACGTCTATCGCCGCCGCGAGGGCGCCGAGGCGCTGCGCGCGACCCGAAAGCTGTTCGCGTTCTCGATCGTTTATCTGTTCGTGCTGTTCGCGACCTTGCTGCTCGAGGTCGTCGCTCATGCCATCGCACCGTCGATCTGGTAGGGGGCGCATGAGCGAATGGATGACAAGCAGGAGCCTGATGGAATCGTCCTCACCGAGGCGCAGAAGAAAAGCCGCCGCGAGCGTTCGATCGCCATCGCGCTGGCGCTCGGCGTGCTGGTCGTGCTGTTTTTCGCGGTCACCATGGTCAAGGGGCCGGGCGTGCTCGTGCGGCCGATGTAATCGACATGGAGAACAAGCCACCGATGCCGCAACCGCCGACCAGCAAGCCGCAACAAGGCTGATGCGACGTCGCGGCCTCGTTCGAGGTCTTGGCCGCGATGCGATGGTGGCGGCGATCTGCGGTTTTGTGGTGGTGCTGATGGTCGGCGCGTCCTACGCCGCCGTGCCGTTCTACAACTGGTTCTGCCGCGCCACCGGCTTCAACGGCACCACGCAGGTCGCGACCTCGGCGCCGTCGGGCGGGCCGCTGGCGCGCAAGATCGCGGTGCGCTTCGATTCCAATGTCGCGCCCGGGCTGCCGTGGAAATTCGAGCCGGAGCAGACCGAGATCGAGGTCAAGATCGGCGAAGTCGTCACCGTGTTCTATACCGTGACCAACCAGGCGGCGCGGCCCACCACCGGGCAGGCCGCCTACAATGTGGCGCCGCTGACGGTGGGTGCGTATTTCCAGAAGATCAACTGCTTCTGCTTCACCGAACAGACCATGGCGGCCGGCGAGAAGCGCGAGATGCCTGTGGTGTTCTATGTCGATCCGGCGCTGGTCGCCGACAGTGAAAACGACGGCCTCAAGACCATCACCCTGTCCTATACCTTCTACCCCGTGCGCGAGCCGGCGCCGAAGCCGCTGGCGGCGAGCGAGCCGGACAAGCGCAAGGGCAATCTTTAGATCCAGGTCTGTTTGGATGAGCCCGCTTGATTCGGGATTTGATTTTTGAGACCAATACGTGCCGGACGGCACGGCACTGCTAACGGAGACACCGCAATGGCTACGGCGCAAGTCAAGCACCACGACTACCATCTCGTCGATCCGAGCCCGTGGCCGATCGTCGGCTCGATCTCGGCCTTCATCATGGCGGTCGGCGCCATCATGCTGGATGCACCACATGATCGGCCGCCGCGCCGATCATTTTCGGCATCGGCACCATCGGCGTGCTCTACACCATGGCGAGCTGGTGGGCGGATGTGATCCGCGAAGCCCAGTACAAGGGCGACCACACCCGCGTGGTGCAGATCAGCCATCGCTACGGCATGATCCTGTTCATCGCCTCCGAAGTGATGTTCTTCGTGGCCTGGTTCTGGGCGTTCTTCAATTCGGCGCTGTTCCCCGCCGATCCGGTCCATGCCACCCGCGACGCATCTTCGGCTGCGGCGCCGGCACCGCGATGGCGCTGCATCGGCCGGCGTCTGGCCGCCGAAGGGCATCGAGACCTTCGATCCCTGGCATCTGCCGCTGCTGAACACGCTGTTGCTGCTGACCTCGGGCACCACGGTGACCTGGGCGCATCACGCGCTGCTGGAAGGCGACCGCAAGGGCCTGAAATACGGCCTGATCCTGACCGTGCATCCTCGGCGCGCCGTTCACCTGCGTGCAGGCCTATGAATACGGCCACGCCGCGTTCAGCTTCGCCGGCAACATCTACGGCGCGACCTTCTTCATGGCGACCGGCTTCCACGGTTTCCACGTGCTGGTCGGCACCATCTTCCTGCTGGTCTGCCTGTTCCGCGCCTATGCCGGGCACTTCACGCCGACCCAGCATCTCGGCTTCGAATTCGCCGCCTGGTACTGGCATTTCGTCGACGTGGTGTGGCTGTTCCTGTTCATCTGTCATCTACGTCTGGGGCCACGGCGGCGAAACCATGGCGAAGGCCGCGCATTGATTTCAGAGCTGATTGTGCTACAAGGGGCGGCCGCAGGGCCGCCCTTTTTGTTTCCCTCTCCCCTTGTGGGAGAGGGTGGCTCGCATGCAGATGCGAGACGGGTGAGGGGTAAGCCTCTCGACTCGAAGAGACCCCTCATCCGGCACGGACTTCGTCCGCGCCACCTTCTCCCACAGGGGAGAAGGGAAGGAACGATACATGCAGGACGTAGAAAATACCCACGGTGACCGAGAGCGCGTTGCGCGGGCTTGCCTGCAAATGCCCGCGCTGCGGCAAGGGCAAGCTGTATGCGGGATTCCTCGACCTGCGGCCGAACTGCGAGGCCTGCGGGCTCGACTATGCCTTCATCGACACCGGCGACGGCCCGGCGATCTTCATCATCATGATTGCCGGCGCCATCGTGGTCGGCTGCGCGCTGATCGTGGAGATCAAGTACCAGCCGCCGTTCTGGCTGCATGCGGTGCTGTGGCTGCCGCTGATTCTCGCGACCACGCTGCTGCCGCTGCGCTCGATGAAGTCGCTGCTGATCGCGCTGCAGTTCCATCACAAGGCCGCCCCCGGCCAGCTGATCGACCGCGAGCCGAAATGACCGTCGCTGCTTCCAGACCGCGGCGCGGCGTCGCCGGCTTTGCCGTGATTCACGCTGGCGATGGTGGCGCTGTGCGTCGGCCTCGGGGTGTGGCAGTTGCAGCGCCGGGCCGAGAAGCACGCGCTGATCGCGGCCTTGACCGAACGGCTGGCGGCGCCGCCGGCGGCGTTGCCGCGGCCTCGCGCAATGGAGCGCGCTCGACGCCGGCCCGCGACGAATTCCGCCGCGTCCAGTTTGCGGCGACCTATCGATCCCCCGATGCCATGGTCTACAGCTCCGGCTCCGCCGTGCGCGACGATATTTCCGGTCCCGGCACCTGGGCGTTCCTGCCGGCGACGCTGCCGGACGGCGAGACCGTCGCGATCAATACCGGCTTCGTGCAGAACACGATGCAGGACCGCGCCCAGCAGGATCGCGCGGTGACGCGGCTCATCACCGGCACCCCGGTGACCTTGACCGGCTACCTCCGCTTTCCGGAACAGGCCGGCACGCTGACGCCGCCGGAAAACATCACAAAGCGGCTGTGGTTCACCCGGGATCATCTGGCGATGGCGCGCGCGCTCGGCTGGGAAAAGGTCGCGCCGTTCTACATCGACCTGGAAGCGCCGGTGCCCGCAGAGCGGCATCCCGAAACCGGGCCCGCTCACGGTCCATCTCAAGGACGACCATCTGCAATATGCCATCACCTGGTTCGGCCTCGCCGGCGCGGTGGTGATCGCCTTCGGGGTGTGGTGGCGGGGGCAGCGGCGGCGGCAATAAGGCTGCGAAACGAGGGAAAAATGCCATTTCGAATTTCGTGCCGGCGTGGCACCCCGGTGCATGCCGGCAGGATCATCCTTTGGAGATTTCGTACCATGAGCAACAACCCGACATCCCGCACAGCCCTTGATCGTCGTCGACGTGCAGCGCGCCTTCGATCAATGGGAGGCCGCAGGCAAGCGGCGCAACAATCCGCAGGCCGTGGCGCGGATCGCCGATCTGCTCGACGCATTTCGAAACCATGGCGCGCCGATTTTTCACATTCGTCATGAAGGCACCAAGCCGAACTCCTCCTTCCTTCCGGGCGGGAGCGGCTATCCGGTCAAGGATGAGGCGCGCGAACTGGCCGGAGAGCCCGTCATCGTCAAGCGGGTGAACAGCGCCTTTATCGGCACCGACCTCGAAGCCCGGCTGCGCGCGGCCGATATCAAGACCACGGTGATCTGCGGCGCGACCACCAACCATTGCGTGGAAACCACGACCCGCATGGCCGGCAATCTCGGATTTGATGCAGCCCTGGTGCGCGACGCGACCTGGACCTTCGACCGGATCGGACCCGACGGCGACGCCCACTCCGCCGAGGAGATCCACGCGATGACGCTGTCAAATCTCAACGGCGAATTCGCCCGCATCGTCTCGGCGGCCGAGGCGATCTCGGCGCTGCGAGAAGCGTTGAGGCGCGCGCAAATCGGGTAGGGTGGCGCAAAGGCGCCCTTGCGCCGTGCCCACCGGCGGCTGACAATGCGCCGACGCTGCTACGCCTACCCTGGTGTGGACCACAAGGTCGATGACAATGAGCGAGACGCCGAAAACCTCCCTTGCGCAGTTGCCGGTCACGCTGCGCGACGTCGAGACGGCGGCGGGCGTGCTCGAAGGCGTTGGTGAAGCGGACCAGCTTCGAGCGCAGCCGCACGCTGTCCGACATCACCGGCGCCGATATCTGGCTCAAATTCGAAAACCTGCAGTTCACCGCGACCTTCAAGGAGCGCGGCGCGCTCAACCGGCTGTCGGCGCTGTCGGCCGATGAACGGCGCCGAGGGGTGATTGCCTGCTCGGCCGGCAACCACGCCCAGGGCGTGGCCTATCACGCCGCCAACCTTTCGATACCGGCAACCATCGTCATGCCGGTGGGAACGCCGACCGTGAAGATCGAGAACACGCGCCGGCACGGCGCCACCGTGATCGAAGGCGGCGCAACGCTCGAGGAGGCCGCCGCCCTCGCCACCGAGATTGGCCGCCAACAGCAACTGACGTTCGTCCATCCCTACGATGATCCCCTGATCATCGCCGGCCAGGGCACGACAGCGCTGGAGATGCTGGCCGCGGTGCCCGACCTCGACGTCCTGATCGTGCCGATCGGTGGCGGCGGCCTGATCTCCGGCATGGCGGTCGCCGCCAAGTCGATCAAGCCCGGCATCGAGATCGTCGGCGTGCAGGCCACGCTGTATCCGTCGATGTACAACCTCATCAAGGGCGAGCAGCTGCCGATGCGCGGCGACACGCTGGCGGAGGGCATCGCGGTCAAGGCGCCGGGCAAGATCACCTCGGAAATCGTGCGCGCGCTGGTCGACGACATCGTGCTGGTGAGCGAAGCGCAGATCGAGCACGCGGTGAGCCTTCTCATCACCATCGAGAAGACCGTGACCGAGGGCGCCGGTGCCGCCGGCCTCGCGGCGGTGCTCGCCAACGCGGAGCGCTTCAAGGGCCGCACGCTCGGCCTCGTGCTGAGCGGCGGCAATATCGACACCAGGCTGCTGTCAGGCGTGCTGACCCGCCAACTGGCGAGGGAGGGCCGGCTGTCGCAACTGAAGTTCGACATCGTGGACCGGCCCGGTCAGCTCGGCATGGTCGTCGCGGTTCTCGGTCAACAGCGGCGCCAACATCGTCGAGGTGTCGCATCAGCGCATCTTCACCGATCTGCCGGCCAAGGCGGTGGTGCTCGAGGTGGTGATCGAGACCAAGGACCGATCCCATCTTGCTGCCGTCATTGCCGCCTTGAAGGCGGCCAACATCGATGTGGATGTCGGCGGGCATTAGGGAGGGCAGACGGCGACGAAGCAAGAAGCCGCGCCATTGTGGCATTTCCCATTGCCCCGAAAACGCTTTATGGTGCCGCACGACCTTGCAATCAGCAGGTTTACATTATCCATTGATATCAAAGGCTTGGCGATAGGCCTAAGCCTTTGGAGGGCGGTTTGACGCGGTATATTTCGACGCGGGGGGAGGCCCCCACGCTAGGTTTCTGCGACGTGATGCTGACCGGGCTTGCCCGCGACGGCGGCCTCTACGTGCCCGAAACCTGGCCGCAGCTTTCGCCCGAAACCATCGCCGGATTTTTCGGCCGGCCCTATTGGGAAGTCGCGGTCGAGGTGATCAGGCCGTTTGTCGGCGGCGAGATTTCCGACGCCGATCTCGGCCGCATGGCCAATGAGGCCTATGCCACGTTCCGCCATCCGGCGGTGGTGCCGCTCGACCAGATCGGTCCCAATCAATTCCTGCTGGAGCTGTTTCACGGTCCGACGCTGGCGTTCAAGGACGTGGCGATGCAGCTGATCTCGCGGCTGATGGATCACGTGCTGGCGAAGCGCGCGCAACGCACCACCATCGTGGTCGCCACCTCGGGCGATACCGGCGGCGCCGCGGTCGATGCGTTCGCCGGCCTCGACAATGTCGATCTGATCGTGCTGTTTCCGCACGGCCGCATTTCCGACGTGCAGCGGCGGATGATGACGACGTCGGGCGCGTCGAACGTTCACGCGCTCGCGATCGAAGGCACATTTCGACGATTGCCAGGCGATCGTGAAAGGGCTGTTCAATCATCACCGCTTTCGCGACCAGGTTTCGCTGTCCGGCGTCAACTCCATCAACTGGGCGCGGATCGTGGCGCAGGTGGTGTATTATTTCACCTCCGCGGTCGCGCTCGGCTCGCCCGCGCGCACCGTGGACTTCACCGTGCCGACCGGGAATTTCGGCGACATCTTTGCGGGCTATGTCGCCAAGCGGATGGGCTTGCCGATTCGCTGGCTGCGGATCGCCGCCAACATCAACGACATCCTGCCGCGCACGCTCAAGACCGGCATCTATGAAGTGCGCGAGGTTCACGCCTCGGCCTCGCCGTCGATGGACATCCAGGTCTCCTCGAATTTCGAGCGGCTGTTGTTCGAGGCCAGCGGCCGCGATGCCGCCAGCGTGCGCCGGCTGATGGGCTCGCTGAAACAATCCGGGCGCTTCGTGCTGCCCGACGCGACGCTTGCCGCGATCCGCGAGGAATTCGACGCCGGACGCGCCGACGAGACCGAGACCGTCAGCCGCGATCCGCGCCGCCTGGCGCGAGGCCGGCGATCTCGTCGATCCCGCATACCGCGGTGGCGCTGGCGGTGGCCGATCGCGACACCTCGGATTCGAAGCTTCCCAACATCGTGCTGTCGACCGCGCATCCCGCGAAATTTCCCGATGCGGTCGAAGCCGCCTGCGGCGTGCGCCCGGAATTGCCGGCCTGGCTCGAGGGCCTGATGACCAAGCCCGAACACATCAAGGTCATGAAGAACGATCAGGCTGAAGTCGAACGGTTCGTGCTGTCGGTCAGCCGCGCCGCGAAGCAAGGAGTTGCCGGATGAGCGTCGATGTCACCAAGCTGCCCTCCGGCCTTACCGTCATCACCGACAGCATGCCGCATCTGGAAACCGCCGCGCTCGGGGTATGGGCCGGCGTCGGCGGCCGCGACGAGAAGCCGAACGAGCACGGCATCTCGCATCTTCTGGAACACATGGCGTTCAAGGGCACCACGCGGCGCTCGTCGCGCGAAATCGTCGAGGAGATCGAGGCGGTCGGCGGCGATCTCAATGCCGGCACCTCGACCGAGACCACCGCCTATTATGCGCGGGTGATGAAGGCGGACGTGCCGCTGGCGCTCGACGTGCTCTCCGACATTCTCACCAACCCGTCGTTCGTGCCGGACGAGCTGGAGCGCGAGAAGAGCGTCATCGTGCAGGAGATCGGCGCGGCGCAGGATACCCCTGACGACGTGGTGTTCGAACATCTCAACGAGCTGTGCTACCCGGATCAGCCGATGGGGCGCTCGCTACTGGGCACGGCAAAGACCCTGAAGGGTTTTAACCGCGATACGCTGCACGGCTATCTTGTCGACGCATTATCGCGGGCCCGACATGGTGGTGGCGGCGGCCGGCGCGGTCGATCACAAGCGGGTGGTCGAGGAAGTGACGCGAGCGCTTTTCCAGCTTCGACGCCACGCCCGGCGCCGAAGCCGCAGCCGGCGATGTTCGGCAAGGGCGGCTCCCGCGTGGTGCATCGCGAACTCGAGCAGGCCCATCTGACGCTGGCGCTCGAAGGCGTGCCGCAAACCGATCTGTCGCTGTTCTCGCTTGCAGGTCTTCACCAACACGCTGGGCGGCGGGATGTCGTCGCGGCTGTTCCAGGAAGTGCGCGAGAAGCGCGGGCTGTGCTACTCGATCTACACCTTCCACGCGCCCTACACCGACACCGGGTTTTTCGGGCTCTATACCGGCACCGACCCCCAGCGACGCGCCGGAAATGATGGAAGTGATCGTCGACGTCATCAACGACGCGGTCGAGACCCTGACCGAAGCCGAGGTCGCCCGCGCCAAGGCGCAGATGAAGGCCGGCCTGCTGATGGCGCTGGAGAGCTGCAGCTCCCGGGCCGAGCAGCTGGCGCGCCACGTGCTGGCCTATGGCCGCCCGCTGACGGTGGAAGAGCTGGTCGCCCGGATCGATGCCGTGAGCGTGGAATCGACCCGGAACGCCGCGCGCGGCCTGTTGTCGCGCAGCCGGCCCGCGGTCGTTGCGCTTGGGCAGCGGCAGGGGTCTGGACACGGCGGTGGCTTTCGCGGAAGGATTGACCAGGTCGAAGGCCAAGACGCTGCTGCACTAGGTCCGGATACGGGCAGGGGAGAAGTTACGCATGGCCCTGTTTCGTTTGCCATCCAGCGGACCGGCCGCACTTGCCCCGCGCGGCCATGGGCTGTTGCTGCGCGCGCCGCAGATGGCCGATTTTCTGCAATGGGCGCAGCTGCGCGAACACAGCCGGGCCTACCTCACGCCATGGGAGCCGATCTGGCCGTCCGACGACCTCACCCGCGCCGGCTTCCGGCGCAGGCTGCGCCGCTATGCCGAAGACATCGCGGCCGACCGGTCCTATCCCTTCATCGTGTTTCGCGAAGCCGACGGCGCCATGGTCGGCGGCGTCACCCTGGCCAATGTCCGCCGCGGCATCGTGCAGGCCGGCACCATCGGCTACTGGGTCGGTGAGCCCTATGCGCATCGCGGCTACATGACCGCGGCGCTGCGGGTGCTGCTGCCGTCGCTGTTCGGCGAACTCAATCTGCACCGCGTCGAGGCCGCCTGCATTCCCTCCAATGCGCCGTCGATCCGGGTGCTGGAGAAATGCGGCTTCACCCGCGAGGGGCTGGCGCGGCGCTACCTCTGCATCAACGGCGTCTGGCAGGATCACCTGCTGTTCGGCCTGCTGCATGAGGATTTTCGGGGCTAACTTTCACTTTTCTGTTTTCATGTTGGTCTTAAGCATGCCTTGGGTTGGCCGCCATTGCGCTGTTATAACCCGGCGCGTGGGGGCAAGATGGGAAGACGTGAGGCAAAGACGTCATATGAATGATCAACGTGGAATCCTGATCGCCGCCCGGCAGCGCAGGATCTCGGTATTGGCTGCGCTGACGCTTGGCATCGGCTGCAGCATGTGGGTCTCGTCAGCATCATCACAGTCGCTCAGCGATCGATTCAAAGGCCTGTTCGGCGGCGGCAAATCGGAAGGATCGGGAACGACCGTGACGCCCGAAGCCGTCGAACTGAGCTGCCCGCCGGTGACCATTCGCGCCGGAGCCTCCACCTATGCGGTGGGAGTGCCGGGCAAGCCGGCGGTCGGCAACGATCTGCGCTATCAGGCGACGATTTCCCGCACCGCGCGCGATTGCACGCAGAACGGCGGCGAGATCGTCGCGCGGATCGGCATTGAGGGCCGCGTCATTGCCGGCCCTTCGGGAGCGCCGGCGACCGTCGAGGTTCCGATTCGCGTCGCGGTGGTGCAGGGCGGCATCCAGGAAAAGACCATCGCCACCAAGGTCTATCGCACCACCGTGTCGATGACCGAGGCCAGCATGGCGTTCAGCCTGGTGGCGGAAGACATGGTGTATCCGGTGCCGCCGGGCGCGGTCGGCGATTCCTATATTTTCTATATCGGGTTCGATCCGCAGGCGCTGAAGCCGGAGCCGAAAGCGCCGAGGAAGAAGTAGCGATCACATGAAAAGCCGTCATCGCCCGGCTTGACCGGGCGACCCAGTACGCCGTGATTTCTCGGCGCTATCACTGACGTCTCTGGAATACTGGATCACCCGCTTTCGCGGGTGACGACACCAACAAAAAAGCCGGCGCGATCATCTCGCACCGGCTTTCGCTATTTGGATTGAAATCCCTCAGTTCAGCTTTTCGCGAACTTCGACGATGCCCTTGGCCATCAGATCGTCGGCGACCTGGCCTTTGACCGATTGCGACAGGATGCTGGTAGCCGCGGTCACGGCGGCGTTGGCTGCGGCGGCGCGGACGTCGGCCAGCGCCTGGGCTTCGGCCAGCGCGATCTTGCCCTCGGCGGTCTTGGTGCGCCGTGCGACAAAATCTTCCATCTTGGTCTTGGCTTCGGCGGCGATGCGCTCGGCTTCGGCCTTGGCGGAGGCGATGATTTCCTGCGCTTCGGCTTCCGCCTTGGCGTGGCGGGCCTTGTACTGCGCCAGCAACTCGGCGGCCTCGTCCTTGAGGCGGCGGGCGTCGTCGAGTTCGGCCTTGATGCGTTCGGCGCGATGGTCGAGCGACTTCAGCACGGTGCGATGGATGCCGAAATAGGCGAACAGGCCCATCAGGATGACGAAGGCGACGGCGACCCAGAATTCCGGCGTGGCGAGCATCGGCGTTATCCCTTCAACGAGGCGTCGACGGCCGAGTCGACCGACTTGCCATCGGGAGCAAGACCCGTGAGCCGCTGCACGATCGCGGCAGCCGCCTCCGCGGCGATGCCGCGGACGTTGCTCATCGCCGCCGCGCGGGTCGAGGCGATGGTCTTTTCCGCTTCGGCGAGCTTGACCGACAGGCTCTCTTCCAGCGTCTTGCGCTCGGCCTCGGAGGCCGCGTTCAGCTTCTCGCGGGTCTCGGTGCCGATCGCCTGGGCGCGCGAGCGCGCCGCGGCGAGTTCGCTTTCATAGGCTTTCAGGGCGCTGTCGGAAGCGTCCTTCAGCTTCTGGGCCTCGGCCAGATCGCCTTCGATCGCGGCCTGACGGTCGTCGATCGTCTTGCCGACACGCGGCAAGGCGATACGCGAGACGATCAGATAAAGGGCGACGAACGCGACCGCCAGCGACACCAGCTGCGAAGCATAGGTGTCCTTCTGGAACGGCGGAAACGGCGCCTTGTGGCCGCCGTCTGCCCCGGTGTGGGCCGTCGTGCCCTTGGCGTTGCTCTCAGCCACGCGCTTCTCCTCGTCGGACAATCGAGGTCCGGATCACGGACCTCATCGGCCAGATCGGTGATGGATCAGAGTGCGAACAGCAGCAACAGCGCGATCAGCAGCGAGAAGATGCCGAGCGCTTCGGTCACGGCGAAGCCGAAAATCAGGTTGCCGAACTGGCCCTGAGCGGCGGAGGGGTTGCGTATCGCTGCGGCGAGGTAGTTGCCGAAGATGATACCCACGCCAGCGCCGGCGCCACCCATGCCAATGCAGGCAATACCAGCGCCAATGTATTTTGCGGCCATCGGATCCATGAAACGAACTCCTTGTTGAGATTTGCTAGAGAGACGGGTTTGCGTGAGGGGCCGATCAGTGGCCCGGATGGATAGCATCGTTGAGGTAGATGCAGGTGAGGATGGCGAACACGTAGGCCTGCAGGAACGCGACCAGCAGCTCGAGCGCGGTCAGCGCCATGGTCAGCCCCAGCGGCAACACGGCGCCGACCCAGCCGGCAATGCCCATCGCGCCGAGCATGACGATGAAGCTCGCGAATACTTTCAGCGCGATGTGGCCTGCAAGCATGTTGGCGAACAGACGCACCGAATGCGAAACCGGCCGCAGGAAGAACGACAGGATCTCGATGAACATCACCAGCGGCAGGATCGCGATCGGAACACCCGATGGCACGAATATCTTGAAGAATTTCAGGCCGTTCTTGTAGATGCCGTAAATCAGCACGGTGAAGAACACCAGCAGCGCCAGCGCGGCGGTGACGATGAGATGGCTGGCAACCGTAAAGGTGTAGGGAATGATCCCGATCATGTTCGAGACCATGATGAACATGAACAGCGAGAAGATCAGCGGGAAGAACTTCATGCCTTCCGAGCCGGCGGTGCTTCGGATGGTGCTGGCCACGAATTCGTAAGCTGATCTCGGCCACCGACTGCATGCGGCCGGGGACCAGTTGCCGCCCGGTGCCGATCATCAGCAGCGAGATCACCGCCACCGAGGCGAACATGTAGGCTGACGAATTGGTGAACGCGATTTCGTGTCCGCCGATGTGACCGATGGTGAAGAGCTTGGTGATTTCGAACTGATGGATTGGATCGGCGGCCATTCGTCTCTCAGTCTATCGGTTTCGCGATCTCTCGCGGATCGTGTCGAACGTTCTGTTGCGCTTCGCGATGTCGGTCAGAGTCTTTCGGACTGCTTCGCCATCACGCCCGCCGTCCGCATCACATTGACCACGCCGGCGGTAAAGCCAAGCAGCAAGAAAACGATGAGGCCCCAGGGCGAAGTCGACAGCAGGCGATCGAAACCCCAGCCGAGACCCGCTCCGACAAGAACGCCGGCAACCAGTTCGGAGGAGAGGCGAAGCCCCATGGCCATGGCGGATGCCTTGGCCTGGGCCGCGTCCTGCTCGTTTCCGGACCGGTCAGTCTCGATTTTGCGGCTGCCCCGAATTTCGGACAATCGCTGATCCAGACTTCCGAGCCTTGCGGAAAGCGCAGCTTCGTCAGGCGCCGACTTATCGCGACTTCCATTTCCGCCGTCATTCGTGCCTTCAGCCATGCTGTGGAGACCCGAAACAAGCCGCGGTTGATGGAAATGACGCCCCGTCACCCTCAAAAGCCGCGCGGACCATACTGAGCGCATCTAATCAAGTCAAGATTGCGTGCTAACCAGTTAGTGCGTTGATTCCATTGTTCTTATTCGGATTGCGGCGAATGCGCTGGGGAGCCATCACCGCAGTGCAACAGCTCAGGCCATGATCGGCTGATGGCGCGGCGATTTGGCTGCCTTGCATCGCCCTGGCGGGTCTGTTGGGATAGGCCAAAGTTCCCGACTTTTCCACAGAGAGCCCGCATGCCGCGCCAGGTCGATTACTATTTCTCGTTTCAATCCCCATGGGCCTATATCGGCCACAAGTTCTTCCGCGAAGTCGTCAATACCTACGGCCTCAAGGTGAATCACAGGCCGGTGGTTCTGGTCGACCTGTTTTCGGAAACCGGCGGGTTGCCGCTGATGAAGCGTCACCCGGTGCGGCAACGCTACCGGATGGTCGAGCTGCAGCGCTGGCGCGACAAGCGCGGCTTGAAGTTTCATCTTCAGCCGGCGAATTGGCCCTTCAACGCGCGGCTCGCCGACGGCGTGGTGATCGCCGCACTCGAAGCCGGCCACGATCCCGATCCCTTTCTGCAGCGCGGCTTTGCCGGCGTGTGGGAACACCAGCTCAATCTGGCGGACCCCGCGGTACTGGTCAAAATGGCCGACGAATCAGGGCTTCCCGGCAAGCAGCTGGTCGAACGTTCGGGGTCCGAGGAGATCGGCGCGGCCTACGAGCAAAATCGCCAGGATGCGCTGGCGGCCGACGTGTTCGGCTCGCCGGTCTACGTGCTCGACGGCGAGGTATTCTGGGGCCAGGACCGGATCGAATTGCTGGCGGACGCGTTGAAGTCAGGCCGCGCACCCTACCGTTCGCAGGTGTAGGATAGGCAAGCGCCTGAAGGTCTTGAGGCGGAGCATACCCATGATGAAAGCCCGATCGCCTTTCGAGTTCATCGCCATCGCGGCCACCGCGCTGCTGCTTTGCCTCGGTGGAATTGGCGCCGCCACGGCGCAATCGGCGCCGGACCCCGAGAACGGCCGCTACGCGCTGTCGCCGATCGCCGGCGGCGTGATGAAGCTGGATACCCGGACCGGCGCCGTCGCGACCTGCATCAATACCGGCACCGGCTGGGCCTGCTATGCGGTGCCCGACGAGCGCGCCGCGCTCGACGCGGAGATCGGCCGGCTGCAGGCCGACAATGAAAAGCTCAAGGCGCAGCTGGCGTCGCGCGAGCCGACCGTCAGCGGCAAGATCGACGAGCGCGCCGCGCTCGATGCGGAAATCGGCCGCCTTCGGGCCGACAATGAAAAGCTCAAGGCGCAACTGGCGTCGCGCGAGCCAACCGTCAGCGGCAAGATCGACGAGCCGCTGCCGAAAACCAACTCACTGAAGAAGCCGGAGCCGAAGGTAGCCGAAGGCGAGCGCAAGATCGAAATCCCGCTGCCGAGCGACCGCGACATGGATCGCGTGATGTCGTTCCTGGAGCAGGCCTGGAAGCGGCTGATCGAGATGGCCAACCGGGTGCAAAAAGACGTCACCGGCAAGATTTAGAAGCCTATCGTTTCGGCGTTCGCCGGGACGACGAGAGATTATTGATGCCTGCACCCAAATCACTCTCCCGCTCCGCGCCGTCCACGGTCAGCGCCACCACCATCGTGTCCTCGCTGTTGACGATCGAAACCTCCGGAGCCGGCTTCAGCGACCTCACCAACGAGATCGCGAAATTTGTAAAAGACGCCGGCGCGAGGGAAGGCGCGGTGACGCTGTTCATCCGCCATACCTCGGCCTCGCTGACGATTCAGGAAAACGCCGATCCCAGTGTGCTCGACGATCTCTTGACGGCGCTCGGCAAGTTCGCGCCTGAAAATGCCGGATGGAGCCACGACACCGAAGGTCCCGACGACATGCCGGCGCACGTCAAGACCATGCTGACCGCGACCTCGCTGCATGTCCCGGTCCTGAACGGCAGGCTGGCGCTGGGAACGTGGCAGGCAATCTACCTGATCGAGCACCGCCGCCGGCCGCACCGGCGCGAGATCGTGCTGCAGTTCGTGGGCGCGCTGGCCGTTTCGAGCTAAATTCCAACGGCCGAGAAGAACAGCGCGATCGCCCACATCACGATGGAGACCATCGCGGACCATCGCGCGAACTGCAGATAGATTTCGCGCATCAGCGTTGAAATCATTTGCTGCGCAGCAGCCTGAGGCGGACGGTTTGCCTTGGGCAGATAGAGCCACATCTCGGTCCGGCGGTGATCCTTGGTCCGCGCCTCATGGGCTTTCAGCACGAGCACCAGCGTCATCAGCATGCTCAGGAAGCCTCCGGCCTGAAAGGCCAGGCGCGGAACAAAAGACATGCGCGATCAGGACGCAGAAAATGGCAAGCGAGCCGAATCCGCACGCGCGCAGCACCGTTTCATAGGCAATACGGCGCATATCTTCCATGAACCGCCACTCCGTCGTTGGCAAGGCCTGCCGCTGAGCGTAGCGGCAAGCTCTGCGACCCTCAACCGCAGGTTGCCCGATCAAAGGCCGATATTGAGAAAATTACCGGCGGCGGGCAATGCCAGAATCGCGGTCCCGGCAAGCCAGATCCAGAGCGACACATTGTTTGATTCGGAGGCGCCGGTGACCCGCTCATAGATCGCGGCCGGAATTCCACCGAGAATAACCGTGGCGGTTGAAACCATCAGCGACGCGAACATCAGTGTCAGCGACAGGCTGCCGAACAGCAGCGGTCCGGCGAGCAACTGGACGTACAGCAGCGTGAAGATCAACGCGAGCTGGTTGAAGATGCCGTTGATCATTCCGAAGAACGCAATGCCGATGAAGTAAAAATTGCGGTTCATGATGCCGCTCCACCGAACTTGGGCGCAAGATTGAGCAGCAGCAATGTGTAGTGCAGCGCGACGCGCAGCCAGAACATCCAGACGAAGCCGAGCAGCCAAAGCAGAGCCGGCGGAGCCGCTTTAGGGGTCACGATCGCGATGACGCCGATCACGGGATCGGTGAACCGGCAAAAGAACCGCCAGATATAGTTCGGCGAATCGGCGTCGACCATCAGGCCCAGCAGGAAGCGGCCGAGCATGGTGTACATCAACGCCGCCAGAACGAAGTTTGGCAGGTGGTAATACCAGTAGGTAGCGATGGAGGTTGCGGTATCCAAGTCCGATGCTCCTGCGGTGCTTCAGCAATCGTCGAACCGGTGTGTGTGCGACGACAGCACGATCGTGCGTAACAATGGCAAGCGCCGACTTACCGGGCAAGAGCGGACGCAAGATCGCCGAAAACAAAACGGGGCCCCGGAGGGCCCCGTTTGCCGTTATGTGTCGCTATGCTCCTAAGCGGTCTTTTCTTCGAGCGTCGTTCTGCCCCGAGGCTTCCGGATGTCGTCGACGTAGGCCATCATTTCGGCCGACGGCGGCTTGCCCATTAGGCTGACCACGTAGATGACGGCGAAGCCGAGCGGCGCTCCCAACATCCCGCAGGCGATGTTGGTAAGGCCGAACCAGCCGACCTTATTGGCCAGCGGGTGAGCCAGCGTCGTCCAACCTTCCATGGCATTGGGCAACGCCATGGCCTTCGCGACATCAACCAGGGGTAACCCCGTCGCTGCGTTCGTCAGCGACGACATGCCGAAGTACTTCACTCCCATGCCCGGGAAGTACCGGGTGGTCACGAGGTAGAACAGGCACAGTCCGAAGCCGGCGAGGATGCCTGCCACCGCTCCTGACGCCGTTGCACGTTTCCACCAGACGCCCATCACGAGTGCCGGGAAGTTGCCGGCCATCGCAAGCGAGAACGCCCAGCCGACCATGGCCAGGATATCCCCAGGCTTGGTTGCGGCCGTCGCGGCCGCAATCACGGCGACGATCAGCAGCAGCACGCGGGCGACCATTAGCCGGCGTACGGTTGGCGCGTTGGGGTCGACCATCTTGTAGTAGACGTCGTGAGACAAGGCGTTGGCGATGGCGAGCAGCAGCCCGTCAGCGGTGGACAGCGCGGCGGCGAGACCGCCGGCGGCAACCAGGCCCGAGATCACATACGGAAGTCCCGCGATCTCCGGGGTGGAGAGCACGATCACGTCCGTATTGATGATGAAGTCCTGCAGCCTGACGACGCCGGGATGACCGGCGATCGCCTTACAGGCGGCGACGATAGCGTCGATACTTGACGCGTTCTTGCCGCAGATCTGGACCAGGCCGAGTTCGCCCCAGTTGAAGATCCATGGCCGAATGGCCGTCAGATCCCGCCCGATGACGTTGGTGTAGACCTCCAGCTTCGAGAACGCCGCGTAGGCCGGCGCCGAGAAGTACAAGAGGAAGATGAACAGCAGCGACCATGCCACCGACTGGCGTGCCGCACGCACCGACGGAGTGGTGAAGTAGCGCATCAGGATGTGCGGTAGCGAAGCCGTTCCGACCATCATGCAAAGGATGATCGCAAAGAAATTCAGCGGGGTGTAGTTGAAGAAGGGCTGAATGTGCGGCTTGAGATTGGCCACGGTCGCAAGACCGCTCGCAATCATCTGCTGCTCCCGAGCAGTAATGTCAGCGATGGCCTGACCGTAGGTGAGTTCGGGAATTGGAATCCCGTACTTCTTGGTGGAAAGGATGATGATCGGGGTCAGATAGGCGATGATCAGCACGATGTACTGGGCCACCTGGGTCCAGGTCACCGCGCGCATGCCGCCCAGCATCGAGCAAACCAGAATGCCGACAAGTCCGGCGAAAACGGCCAACTCGAACGGCATGCCAAGGAAGCGCGAGGCGATGATGCCGGTGCCGTAGATCTGCGCCGTCACATAGGTGAAGGAGCAGGCAACCAGCACGAGCACGCCCAGCCCGCGGGCGACATTGCCGCCGTACCGGAACGCCAGGAAGTCAGGCACCGTATAGGCGCCGAACTTGCGCAGGTAGGGCCCGATCAGGATCGACACCAGCACGAAACCGCCGGTCCAGCCCAACACCCATGCGAGGCCGTCGTAGCCGAGCAGGAACAGGGTGCCGGCCATGCCGACGAAGGACGCCGCCGACATCCAGTCGGCGCCGGTCGCCATGCCATTATAGAATGCCGGCACGCTGCGGCCGGCGACGTAATACTCCGAAACCTGCGCCGTTCGCGACATAACGCCGATGATGGCGTAGACCGAGATGGTGAAGAACACGAACAGGTAGCCGAGGATCTTGTTCGGGACCCCCATCTGCTCGAGCACCGCGATCAAAATGACGAAGGCGAGAAAGCCTCCGGTGTAGAGGCCGTAGACCCGCCCAAGGTTGTTGAGAAAGTCACCACTGCCTGATGAAGATTGTGTAGCCATGTCCGTTTCCCCTTAATCTTCCTCGGCAAAGCCGAATTCACGGTCGATCTTGTCCTGCTGCTTCGCGAACATGAACAGCATGACCACGAACACAATGAGCGAACCCTGCGCGGCCATGTAGAAGCCGAGCGGGAAGTTGAGGATCGGAACCGTGATCTTGTTGAGAGGCACCACGAACATGTGGATAACGTAGCCGAAGAAGAACCAGACCCCGAGATGCATGAACATCAGTCGGGAGGTTTTTGCCCAGTGGGCTTCTTCTCTCTCTTTCATGCTTGTTGTAAAGTCAGCCATGGGTCGCAAATCCTCCTCAAAGCACCGGTCGCAATGCGCCGGATTGAATGATCGAGGGGAATGCGAAATCCCTTCAGCGCGGCGCCCCCCATAGCCGCCACTCCAGCCGGTCTTGGGCCAGTTTGGAGATAGCGAACGCTAACATTACGAACGCTTGGTTCTTAATAGTACTTTAGGTGGGGGGTAGCGCGTATACTGCGTTGAGAAGATTGATCCTGGCAGATACCAGATAGACTGGCGAACCGGCTTGGGTCGATCTTGCGGAAAGGGGCGGCGATGAGACTGTTCGAAAAATTGTTTCGCGCCCGCCCGCCGATTCGCGACCGGGAGGCGCTTGCCGACTTCATCGATTCGCAATCGGCCTTCATCGTGCAAAAAGGGATCTACGAATATTCCCGCGCGCGCGCCGGCCACTATGCCAAGGTGCTGTTTCGCGAGGAAGGATTTGCAAAATCGGTCGAACACGCGCGGTGGCAAGCCTATCCGCTCGGGCTCGCATGGGTAGGCGAAATGGTCGAGGGGGTATTGGCCTCCCGAGGCCGGCACCCAGCGCCGGCAAATGCTCGACCAGTTGATACCAGTCGTTCTTGGGGTGTTCGACCGCTATCCAGTTCCGCCATCGATCGGCGAGCAAGCTTGGCTTGAAGCGCGTGGCGTTCTCGCGCACCGGCTCGATCTGGTCGGAGTTCATGCCCGCAAACGGGTGATGGACATCCCCGATCCGCTGGCGGAAGCCTATTTTGCCTTGATGCCGATCCACGAAAAGCTCCGCGGCCGGGATTTCGCCACAACGCGCAACTACCTGCGCGTCAGCCTTTGCAACATCCACGATGAACTGATTGAGCGTGCGGACCTCGCAGCATTGCAACGGGCATTGATCCCGGGGGTCGCGGGATAGCGGAGCGGCAATGGACAGGACGATTGGCGCCGCCCCGCTGTTGTCGCTCGATGCCATTGTCATTGATACGGAAACCACCGGGCTGGACCCGCGCAAGGCGCGTGTGATCGAGCTTGCCGGCCTGCGGCTTCGGGGCGGCAAGCTGGTCGACGGCGGTTCGTTCCGTCAATTGATGCGGCCGGGCGGCGAATCGATCCCGGCCGAGGCCACGCGGATCCACGGCATCGACGATGCCATGGTCGCCAAGTCGCCGGGCTTCGCCGAAGTCTGGCCGGGCTTCAACGCCTTTCTCGGTCAGGCGGTCGTCGTCGGGCATTCGGTGGGCTTCGACCTTGCGGTGCTGAAGCGCGAATGCGATCTCGCCGGCCTGCCCTGGATACGGCCGCGCACCCTTGACACCCGGCTGCTGGCGCAGATCGCCGAACCCGAGCTCCCCGGCTATGCGCTGGAGATGCTCGCCGCCTGGCTCGGTATCGAAGCCGTCGACCGCCATTCCGCGCTCGGCGACGCCAGTACCACCGCGCGGGTGTTTCTGGCGCTGGTGCCGAAGCTGCGCGACCACGGCATCCGCACCATTGCCGAGGCCGAACGGGCCTGCCTCGCGCTGACCTCCGTGCTGGACGACCAGGCGCGGGCCGGCTGGATCGAGGCCGTCGCGGCCCCGGCGCGCGCCGACGCAGAACAAACCCTGAGGCGCTTCGACAGCTATGCCTATCGGCATCGCAATCGCGACGTCATGCGGACGCCGCTGGTCTTCGTGGAATCCAGCGCGTCGGTCCACAGCGTTGTGGCGCGACTGGCGAGCGAGAAAATATCGGCGGTCTACGTGGCGCCATCAGCGGTTTCCGGCGCGATCAAGGCGGCGGAGGCGGGCATTGTCACCGAACGCGACCTGCTGCGCGCGATTGCCCGGTTCGGTGCCGCTGCGCTCGATTTGCCGGTCAGTCAGATCATGAGTGCGCCGCTCGCAGCGGTTCCGGCGGACGCCTTCGTCTATCGCGCCATCGGTCGCATGAATCGGCTCAGGACCCGCCATCTCGGCGTCGTCGATGAATCCGGCTGTGTGGTCGGCGCATTGTCGGCGCGCGATCTGCTGCGGCTGCGTGCCGGGGAGGCGGTATCGCTCGACGATGAGATCGACGACGCGGCCGACGCGCATGCCCTGGCGGTCGCCTGGGCGAAGCTGCCAAGGGTCGCGGAATCTCTGCTGGCGGAAGGACTGTCCGGCCGCGACATTGCGGAAGTGATTTCCCATGAACTCGGCGCGCTCACCGGGCAGGCCGCCGCGATCGCCGAGCGGATCATGCGGGAGCGCGGCCAGGGCGATCCCCCATGCGGCTACGCCATGATCGTGCTCGGCTCGGCTGGACGCGGCGAAAGCCTGCTGGCGATGGACCAGGACAATGCCGTGATCTTCGAACGCGGCGAGCCGGATGGCGAGGAGGATCGCTGGTTCGCGGCGTTCGGGACCCATGTCGCTGACATCCTGCACGAGGCCGGGGTGCCCTATTGCAAGGGCGGCGTCATGGCGAAGAACGCGCCGTGGCGTGGCTCGGTCGCAACCTGGCGGAACCGCATCGACCATTGGATCTCGCGCTCCAATCCCGAGGATCTGCTGTCCGTCGATATTTTCTTTGATCTGCGGGCGGTCCACGGCGATGGCAGCCTTGCCGTCGGCGTGAGGCAGGCTGCCTTCGCGGCGGCCGAGGGTCAGACCGCATTCGCCAAGCTGCTGGTCGAGGGCATCAGCACCCCCGCGAGCCTGAAACTGTTCGGCGGCATCCGCACCGAAGCGGGCCGCATCGACCTGAAGGCCGCCGGGCTGTTCGGGGTCGTCGCCGCGGCGCGTGCGATGGCGATCCGCTACCATGTGATGGACCGGTCGACGCCGGCGCGGCTCGCTGGCGTGAAGGCGGTGGTCCATGTCAGCGAGATCGATCTCGACGCGCTGGGCGAGGCGCAGGGCGTATTCCTCGATCTCATCGTGTCGCAGCAGTTGGAGGATATCGCCCACGGAATACCGCCCTCCAACACGGTCCTGGTGAAGCGATTGTCGGCCCGCGATCGCGACCGATTGCGTGTGGCGCTTGCAGCGGTAGCAGCTGTCGGTGAGCTGGCCCGCGACCTCCTGTTCAAGGATTGAGAAGTCTCTTGTTGCGGCGCACAAATCGGGCGGTTAACCGCCTTGCGGCGTGGCAACATTGCGCGCTTGCATGCGGCGGCCGGGCAGGGGACAATTGAGAAACCGCTTGGCAGGCCTGCATAACGCTCACCGGTTTGCCGCAACGCCCTACGCAAGAAGTAAATGACTGCCCCTGCCAGCACACGCCTCGTCATTGCAGATGATCATCCGATGTTTCGCGATGCATTGCGGCAGGCGGTCGCGAGCGTCGTGACGTCGGCGCAGATCGACGA
Organism: uncultured Alphaproteobacteria bacterium; assembly: GCA_963742695.1. Taxonomy (GTDB): domain Bacteria; phylum Pseudomonadota; class Alphaproteobacteria; order Rhizobiales; family Xanthobacteraceae; genus Bradyrhizobium. The sequence goes on along the minus strand of CAVUNF010000037.1, from coordinate 221,796 downwards.
GGCCGGAACCTTCGACGAACTGACCGCGCTGCTGGAGCAGGATTCCGACGTCGATCTGGTGCTGCTCGATCTGGCGATGCCGGGCATCAGCGGTTTCTCCGGCCTGATTTACCTGCGCGCGCAATATCCGGCGATCCCGGTGGTGATCGTGTCCGCCAGCGACGACGGCGGCACCATCCGCCGCTCGCTGGATTTCGGCGCGTCCGGGTTCATACCCAAGCGATTCGGGGTCGAGACGCTGCGCGACGCGGTCATGAAGATCATGGCCGGCGACGTCTGGATCCCGCCGGACACCGATCTGTCGTCCGCCACCGATCCGGACATGACGCGGCTGCGCGACCGGCTGGTGACGCTGACCCCGCAGCAGGTGCGGGTGCTGATGATGCTGTCGGAGGGCCTGCTCAACAAGCAGATCGCCTATGAGCTTGGCGTCTCGGAAGCGACCATCAAGGCGCATGTCTCGGCGATCTTGCAGAAGCTCGGCGTCGAGAGCCGCACCCAGGCGGTGATCGCGGCGGCCAAGATTTCCGGCGGCCAGTGGCGGCAAGGCACGCCGTCAACGTAATAGGACCAGCAGAATGTCCGGCGACCTTCCCAGCTTCCGCAACGAAGATCACGTTCGCGAGTCAGACAATTCAAGCAACCTATCCCACAAGCGTGGATTTTTAGCTGTTCTCATCGCAATGACCGTCGCCATAGCTTGCCTGGCAGCGATCGGGTTGGGAGCCGGATCTGTTCTTCATCTTGTTCCAGAATGATGGGGATCATCTTTGATCCCGGTTTCAAAGCAACTGCTACATTATGAGTTTAAAGCGGCCGAGGCGCCAAACGGTGGCCGACCGCGATGCTTTGCTCTGCGGCTAATAAGCGCGCCTTCGGTACGTTGGCGCGCTAAGTGCATTGGTCATTGTCGCGGCGCGCGTTAAGAAGGCGCATTGAAAGCGACTGCGGTCTGAGGCAACTACCCGTAGCGGCGACGAGACGACGAGTGTGGAGAGGGCATGCGGTACCTCAGTCTGGCAGGCTTCCTGTTTGCTTTTTGGCTGGCTCTGTCCGGGCATTACACGCCGATGCTGGTGACCGCCGGCGCGGTGTGCGCGGTGGCATGCGTCCTCGCTGCGATCCGCATGCGCGCCGCCGATGCGGAAGGACACCCGATCGAGCTGTTCCGGGGAGCGATCACCTATTTTCCATGGCTGGCCCTTGAGATCGCCAAATCGGGCTGGAGCGTTACGAAAGTCATTCTGCATCCGCGCCTTCCGATTTCGCCCACCATGACGGTTGTGCGGGCCAGCCAGAAAACGCCGGCCGGCATGGCGACCTATGCCAACTCGATCACGCTCACGCCCGGCACGATCACCGTCGGGGTGAGCGGCAACGAATTCACCGTTCATGCGCTGATGCGCGACGGCGCCCTCGACCTCGAAGGCGGCGGGATGGACCGCCGCGTCAGCCAGTTCGAAGGCATGACGTGATGTTCGCCGCCGCCGCCGCCGCCATTCTCGTCGCTCTGGCGCTCGCCATTACCCGTGCCATCAAAGGGCCGACGGTGTTCGACCGCGTGCTCGCGGGCAACTCGGTGGGTACGCTCGCGATCATGCTGCTCGCGGTGGTCGGCTTCCTGACCGGGCGTCCCGAGTTCCTCGACATCGGGCTGACCTACGGCCTGCTCAATCTCATCGGCACCCTCTCCGTCCTGAAGTTCTTCCGCCACGGCGATCTCGCCTACGACGCCGACGAGGAGCCGAACTCATGATGCTGGCCGTCGAGATTGCGAGCTGGGGCTTCATTCTCCTTGGATCGTTCTTCACCATCGTCGGGGCGTTCGGGCTCGTGCGCATGCCGGAAGTCTTCACCCGCATGCATGCGGCCAGCGTCACGGACACGCTCGGCGTCGGCTTTCTGATCCTCGGCATGGGCCTGCAGGCCGGCTTCGGCCTGGTGACGCTGAAGCTGCTGTTTCTCCTCGCCCTGTTCTTCTTCACCGGGCCCGTCGTGACGCATGCGCTGGCGCAGGCGTGCCTGCATGAAGGCATCAAGCCGCTGCTGGCGGAAGACCGCCGCGGCACGGCTCGTCCGCAGCCGGCTGATCCGGACGAAGGGAGGCCAGCCATAGTAACCCTCATCAACACGGTGCTGCTGACGCTGCTTGCCGTAGTGACCATCGCCATCGTCCGGCAACGCAGCCTGTTCGGCGTCGTCATTCTTGCCAGCATCTACAGCTTCCTGATGGCGAGCGTGCTGATCGTGCTCGACGCCGTGGACGTCGCGATGACCGAGGCGTCGGTCGGCGCCGGCGTGTCGACGGTGCTGCTGCTCGCGACCCTGCATCTCATCAAGACCACCGAGATGCAGCTGGTCCGCCCCCATCTGCTGCCGCTGTTCGTCTCGCTCGGTACCGGCGCCGTTCTGGTCTGGGGCACGCTGGTGCTGCCGCCGTTCGGCACCCCCGACGCCGCCGATCCACAAGCATGTCGCGCCGCGCTACTCGCCGACTCGATCAAGGAGACCAACGTTCCGAACGTCGTGACCTCGGTGCTGGCCGACTACCGCGGCTACGATACGCTCGGCGAGACGACGGTGATCTTCACCGCCGGCATCGGCGTGATGCTGCTGCTGCGCAAGGCCCGGCGGCGAGGCCGCCGCGATGACGCGGAGACATCGCGATGAGTTTCGATCTCGTTCTGCGCGTCGGCACCAAGCTGATCCTGCCGTTCATCCTGCTGTTCGCGCTCTACGTTCAATTCCACGGCGATTACGGGCCCGGGCGGCGGCTTCCAGGCCGGCGTCATCACGGCCAGCATGGTGATCCTGCTTGCGATCACCTTCGGCCTCGATCTGGCGCATCGCATCGCGCCGCAGGCCGCTGGTCGAGCGCATGGTCCCGCTCGGCGTGCTGATCTATGCCGGGACCGGCGTCGCCGGGCTGCTGATGGGCAAGAACTATCTCGACTATTCGGTGCTTTCCCACGACCCCGCCCACGGGCACGAGCTCGGCATATTCCTGGTCGAGGCCGGCGTCCTGGTCACGGTGGCCGGCACCATGACGTCCCTGTTCTACGCCTTTGTCGAGCGAGGCCGCTGATGCCGACGCTGACGAGCCGTCATCGATCACTACAACTACGTGATCACCATCTTCCTGATGATGGCGGGCCTCTACATCGTGGTCGCCCGCGGCAACATGGTGAAGAAGCTGGTCGGGCTGTCGATCTTCCAGACCTCCGTCTATCTGCTCTACGTCGAGCCGGGAAAGATCATCGGCGGCACCGCTCCCATCATCGATCCGGCGTTCACGGTCTATTCGAACCCGCTTCCTCATGTCCTGATCCTGACCGCCATCGTCGTCGGCGTGGCCACGCTCGCGCTCGGCCTCGCGCTGGTGGTGCGCATCAACGAGGCCTACGGCACGATCGAGGAGGACGAGATTTTCGAAAGGGACCGCGAGACATGAACGCGGTCTGGCCGCATCTTCCCGCATTGCAGGTCGTCATTCCGCTGTTCGGCGCGGTGCTGGTCGGATTCCTGCGCCGCGCCGGGCCCGGCCTTCGCGCTCGCGCTGGTGGTGAGCTGGATGATGCCGTTCATCGCCGGCGCGATGCTGTGGCAGGTCCTGGCGACCGGCCCGATCTCCTATCACATCGGCGGCTGGCCGCCGCCCTGGGGCATCGAGTACCGGGTCGACGTCCTCAGCGGCTTCGTGCTGGTGCTGGTCTCGACGGTCGGCGCCGTGATCATGCCGTTCGCGCGGCGCTCCGTCGCGTTCGAGATCGAGGAAGGACAGCAGGCCTGGTTCTACTGCATGTACCTGCTCTGCCTCACCGGCCTGCTGGGCATCGCGGTGACCGGCGACGCCTTCAACGCCTTCGTCTTTCTCGAAATATCGTCGCTGTCGACCTATGTGCTGATCGCGCTCGGCCGCGACCGGCGCGCGCTGCTTGCCGCGTTCCAGTACCTGATCATGGGCACGATCGGGGCGACCTTCTACGTCATCGGCGTCGGCCTGCTCTATCTGCTGACCGGCAGCCTCAACATGGTCGATATCGCCGAGCGCCTCGGACCCGAGTGGGCCAATCACTCGCGCGCCATCGTGGCGGCCCTGGCCTTCATTACCGTCGGCGTCAGCCTGAAGCTCGCGTTGTTCCCGCTCCATGCCTGGCTGCCGAACGCCTATGCCTATGCGCCGTCCTGGGCGACCGCCTTTCTTGTCCGCCACCGCGACCAAGGTCGCGATCTATCTGCTGGTCCGCTTCTACTTCTCGATCTTCGGCGTCGCGATCGACTTCCGCGACCTGCCGGTCACCGAAATCATCATCGCGCTGTCGGTCGCGGCCATGTTCGTCGCCTCGCTGATCGCGGTGTTCGAGACCGATCTGAAGCGCATGCTGGCCTATTCCTCGGTCGCGCAGATCGGCTACATCACGCTCGGCATCGGGCTCGCCAACCAGGCCGGACTGACCGGCGGGCTCGTCCACATCGTCAATCATGCGCTGATGAAGGCGGCGCTGTTTCTCGCGGTCGGAGCGATCTTCTTCCGCGTCGGCTCGGTGCGGCTGTCGGATCTTGCCGGCATCGGCCGCAAAATGCCGCTCACCATGACGGCCTTCACGATCGCGGGCTTCGGCCTCGTCGGCACGCCCGGCACGGCCGGTTTCATCTCCAAATGGTATCTGGCGCTCGGCGCGCTCGACAAAGGGCTGGTGGGTCCTGGTCTTCCTGATCGTGGCAAGCTCGCTGATCGCGCTCGTCTATGTCGGCCGCGTCCTCGAAGTCGTCTGGCTGCGTGAGCCGTCGCCGGCAATCGCAGATGCCAGCGACCCGCCGCTGTCGATGCTGCTGCCGCTCATGCGTGCTGGCCGCCGCCACGATCTATTTCGGCATCGACACCGAGTGGACCGCGGGAATCGCCAGCACGGCGGCCAAGACCCTGCTCGGGGGGCTGCGATGAGGGCGGCCCTTTCGCCCGAGAGCCTCGTTCTCTTGGCCGTGCTGACGCCGTTCGTCGGCGCGCTGATCATTCCGCTGTTTCGCAAGCTCTCCAAACCTGCGCGAGACGGTGACGCTGGTGACGGCGGGCGCGCTGTGCCTCGTCACGTTTCAGCCTGCTCGGGCCGGTGCTCGACGGCGCCAGGCCGGAAGCTGCAGATCATCCGGGTTGTCCCGGGCCTCGACCTTGCCTTCAAGGTCGAGCCGCTCGGCATGCTGTTCGCGCTGGTCGCCGCCTCGCTGTGGATCGTCAATTCGATCTATTCGATCGGCTACATGCGCGCCAACCACGAGCCGCGGCAGACCACATTCTACGTCTGCTTCGCCGTCGCGCTCGGCAGCACGATCGGGATCGCGTTCGCCAAGAACCTGTTCACGCTGTTCCTGTTCTACGAGGCTGTTGACGCTCTCGACCTATCCGCTGGTGACGCACAAGCGGAACGAGGAAGCCGTTCGCGCCGGCCGCATCTATCTTCTGCTGCTGCTCGGCACGTCGCTGCTGCTGTTCCTGCCGGCGATCATCGCCACCTGGGTCTTCGCCGGCACGCTCGATTTCACGCCCGGCGGCATCCTCGCCGGCAAGGCCGGCGCGCCCGTGATCGCCGTTCTGCTCGCGCTCTACGTTTTCGGCATCGGCAAGGCGGCGGTGATGCCGCTGCATTTCTGGCTGCCGGCGGCGATGGTGGCGCCGACGCCGGTCAGCGCGCTGCTGCACGCGGTGGCGGTGGTCAAGGCCGGCGTCTTCACCATCCTCAAGGTGGCCATGTTCATCTTCGGCATCGATAATCTCGAGCTCTCTGGGCCAATCCGCCTGGCTTGACGGTGGTCGCGGGAACGACGGTGATCGCCGCCTCCTTCGTCGCGCTCCGGCAGGACAATCTGAAGCGCCGGCTCGCCTATTCGACCATCTCGCAACTCTCCTATGTCGTCCTCGGCGTCGCGATCCTGGCGCCGATCTCCGTGATCGGCGCCGCGATGCATATTGCCGCCCACGCCTTCAGCAAGATCACCCTGTTCTTTGCGGCCGGCTCGATCTACACCGCCGCGCACCTGACCGAAGTGAGCCAGCTCGACGGCATCGGCCGCCGCATGCCGTGGACCATGGCGGCCTTCGCGATCGGCGCGCTCGGCATGATCGGCATTCCGCCGACCGCCGGCTTTCTCGGCAAATGGTTCATTCTCACCGGCGCGATGCAGACGGCCAACTGGCTGGCGGTCGGGGTGATCGTCGTCAGCACATTGCTCAACGCCGGCTATTTCCTGCCGATCGTTTTCCGCGCATTCTTCCGCGAGCCGCCGGGCGCATCGGCGCACGGACACCAAGTCACGGCGAAGCGCCGTGGCCGATCGTGCTTGCGCTTGACCGCGACGGCGGCCGGCTCGGTGCTGATGTTCTTCCTGCCCGGCATTCCCTATGCGCTGGCAAAACTGATGATCGGACGGTGAGATCATGGACGACCACTGGCTCACCCGCGAAAGCACGATCAAGCGGCTCTGGATCGGTTCGGCCATCGTGCTGGCGGCAACCGTGTTGATGGACCTTGTGATCGACGCACCATCCGTATTTCGGGCTCGACGGCACGTTCGGCTTCGGCGCCTGGTTCGGGTTCGCGTGTTGCGTCGCCATGATCGTGTTCGCCAAGGCGCTGGGTGCCGTCCTGAAGCGGCCGGATACCTACTATGACAGCTAGCGTCATCCTTCCGCCGGCCGTTGTCCTGATCATCGGCGGCCTGATCCTGCCGCTGCTGCACGGGCAGGCTGCGCTGGCTGTGTCCTTCTCGTGCTGCCGCTGGTTACGCTCTATCTTCGTTTGGCAGGTGCCCGACGGGGTGGCGCTGCGAGCTTCCGTTCCTCGGCTACGAACTCGCGCTCGTCAAGGGCGATGCGCTGTCGCGCCTGTTCGCGACCGTGTTTGCCATCATGGCGTTCGCCGGCGGCCTGTTCGCGCTCAACCAGAACCGCGTCGTCGAACTTGCGGCGGCCTTTTGCTACGCGGGCAGCGCGATCGGCGTCGTGTTCGCAGGCGACCTGCTCACCGTCTTCATCTTCTGGGAGCTGATGGCGATTGCCTCGACGCTGGTGGTGTGGAGCGCGGGGCCGTCCGCGCGCGGAGCGGGACTGCGATACGCCGCGATCCATCTCCTCGGCGGCGTCCTGCTGATGGCGGGCATCGCCGGCGAGATCGCCGCGACCGGCTCGCTCGCGTTCGGCAAGCTTGGCACTCGACAGCCTGCCGCGCTGGCTGATCCTGGCGGGGTTTCTCATCAATGCCGGCGCCTGGCCGCTCTCGCGCATGGCTGCCCGACGCCTATCCCGAAAGCTCGTGGAGCGGCATGGTGTTCCTTTCGGCCTTCACCACCAAGGCCGCGGTCTATGTGCTGCTGCGCGGCTTTCCGGGCACCGAGCTGCTGATCTATGTCGGGCTGTTCATGGTGTTCTACGGGATCATCTACGCGATCCTCGAGAACGACATGCGCCGCATCCTGGCCTACAGCATCGTGAATCAGGTGGGGTTCATGGTGACCGGCATCGGCATCGGCACCGAGATGGCGCTCAATGGCGCCGCCGCCCATGCCTTCACGCACATCATCTACAAGGCGCTGCTGCTGATGTCGGCGGGCTCGGTTCTCTACATGACCGGCAAGCGCAAATGCACCGATCTCGGCGGGCTGTTCCGCACCATGCCGCTCACGACCATCTGCGGCATCGTCGGCGCGCTGTCGATCTCGTCCTTTCCCCTGACGTCGGGCTTCGTGTCGAAATCGATGATCTCGGACGCCGCGGGCATGCAGCAGCTGGAAGTGGTGTGGTATCTGCTCGCCGCCGCCTCGGCCGGCGTCTTCCTGCACGCCGGCATCAAGTTTCCGTGGTTCGTCTTCTTTCAGAAGGACTCGGGGCTGCGGCCGGCCGATCCGCCCTGGAACATGCGCGCCGCCATGGTCTTGTTCGCGGCGCTTTGCATCGGCATCGGTGTGTTGCCCGGACCGCTCTATGCGCTCCTGCCGTATCCGGTCGACTACGTCCCTTACACGGCGAGCCACGTGGTGTTCTATCTGCAGCTGCTGCTGTTCTCCGGCCTCGCGTTCTTCCTGATGCTCGGCTGGCTCAAGCGCACGCTGACCATCACGCTCGACGTCGATTGGTTCTACCGCAGGCTCGGCCTCGCGGTAGCGCAACGACTGCACGCGAGCAGGAGAAGCGGCCTGGAGCTACGTCGTAAACTCGTCAGGGCGACGCTGCCCGCGGAGTTTCTGCAGGGATCGAGCGCTACCACGGACCCAATGGCATTCTCGCCCGCACTTGGCCGACCGGTGCGATGGCCTTCTGGATGACCATCATGCTGGCCGCCTATCTGATCCTGTCCTACCTTTGATTGCGATGACGCTGCTTCACATTGCGAATATTGGCCGGGAACTCCTCGTAAGCAGGCCGAACTCATTGATGGCAGGCAATTTGTTGCAGCCCCATGCACCAAATGGCCATTTCGAGCTTGACGGTGCATCCCCCTTTTCGGCGTAGTTTCCCGCGCCTGATTAATGGAGAGCTTCGCCGCTGCCTGTGGTGAGGGTTTCGTGTGCCAGAAATGCACTGAAACGCAAAAGCGAACACATATGTGTATGTCGATGAATGCTAGCTAGGGGCCCGGAACCGATATCAGATCTTTATCCACGCACGAGGTTCGGCAGGAAAGTCACGATCGCAGGAAACAGGGTAAAGATCAGCACGCAGATCAGATCGGCGATCACGAACGGCCAGATGCCACGGAAGATCTGCTGCAGGGGAATGTCCGGCCGCACGCCCGCAACCACATAGCAGTTCAGTCCGACCGGTGGCGTGAGCAACCCGACCTCCACCATTTTCACCACGATGATGCCAAACCAGATCGAATCGAAACCGAGATTGATCATCACGGGATGGATCACCGGCAGGGTCAGCAGCAGCATTCCGATGCCGTCCATGAACATCCCGAGCACGATGTAGAGCAGGATCACGCAGAACAGCACCAGATAGGGCGAGACCCCGAGCGCGAGAATCCACTCCTGAAACGAGGCCGAGATGCCAGCGAAGGCGAGAAAGCGTACAAAAATCAGTACGCCCCAGATGATGGAGAAGATCATCACGCTCAGCTTCGCGGTGTCGATCAGCGAATTCAGCAACGCGCGACCGCTCATCATGCGCCGCAACAGCGCCATCACGAAAATGATGAACGCGCCGAGCGCGCCCACCTCAGTCGGCGTCGCCCAACCTGTGTACATGCCGCCGATAACGACGCCGATCACCATGACGATGGGAGCGACTTCAGGCAGCGTGGTCCAGCGCTCCTGCCATGATCCGCCGACACTTGGTTCGCCGAGCGAGGGGTTGAAGTGGAATCGCACCAGGATGGTCGCCGAGTAGACCAGTGCCGAGATGACGCCAGGTATGAACCCGGCGAGCAGCAGACCGCCGATCGAGGTCTCGGTGATGATCCCGTAGACGACCATGATTGCGGACGGCGGGATCAGAGATGCAAGCGTGCCGCCGGCCGCAACCACCGCCGCCGCAAAGCCCGGCTGGTACTTGTAGCGCAGGAGTTCCGGCAGCGCGATCCGGCTAAACACGGCCGCCGTCGCGGTGCTCGCGCCCGATACCGCCGCGAAGTCCGGCTGCCGCGAACACGGTTGCGATGCCCAACCCGCCCGGCAGCCATCCGAGCCAGGCGCGCGCACAGCGATACGCCCCCTGCACGATACCGGCGTGATGGGCGAGATGCCCAATCAGAATGAATAGTGGCAGGACCGACAGCGCATAATTGGTCGTGTCGGAATATGGGATATGCCCGGCGATGCCGACCGCCTTGGTGAAACCGAGGAGTGCCCACAATCCGCAGAAACCCACGACGCCGGCCGCCACGAAGATGCGTACGCCGAGCCCGATCAGGATCGCCAGCGCCGCCATACCGATCAGGCCGTAGTGAACAGGGAGCATCTCAATTACCGCCATTGGCGGCTGGCCCACCCGCGATCTCATCGGCCTGGGCGATGGTCTCGGCGATTACGTCGTGATGCTCGGGTATTGCCACCGGGGCCGCGTCCGGATCGAGGACCAGCCGGATGTAGGCGATGGTCTCGACCACGAGGCGCACCCACAGAATCGAAAATCCAACAATCGGCACGAATTTCGATGGCCAGGTCGGCCACTGGGTGTTTATCGTCGAGTCGCCGATATCATAGGCGTTGTCAAAGAAGTGCAGCACGCCCGGCAAGATCGCCGTGAGCAGCACCAAAGCAAGCACCGTGGTAACCAACTCCATCAACCACCGGCGCCGGCCCGCGAAATGGTTGATGGCGATCTCGACGCGGATGTGCCCCGCCGCGCGCCAGCAATACGAAATCGGCAGCAAAGCATAGCTCGACATCGTCAGTTCGATGATGTCGAGCTGTCCGTAAAGCGGATAGTTGAACAGTTTACGCGAGAAGATTTCAGCAACGCCCACCCACATCACGAAGAAGATAACGAGGCCGGCGATCACCACGGTTGCGAACTCAATCGGCCGCAGCAACCGGTCCGCCGCCGAGAGTGCTACGCCGCCCCGTATCGTCATTGATTTCTCACCGGACAAGGACGGACGACGCGGGCGATGGAAACATCGGGCACGCGCTGAAACTTCACATCTTATTGAGCGCCTTCTTCGCCTTCTCGGTTTCGTCCAGCACCGCGTTGACAAGTTCCTGCGCGGGAACACCCTTGGCGGTCTGCGCCTTGATCCATGAGTCCCACACTGGCTTGGCGCCGACCTCGGCGAACTTTTTTAGCTCTTCCGGCGGGAAAACGATTTCGACGATGCCCTTCTTCTTCCACTCCTCGAAGCTCTTCTTGTCGGTGGCAGCTTGCGCCTCCTTGAGTGCCTCATAGGCGAGTGGTTTCGCTTTCTCCATCATGTCGCGATAATTCTGCGGCAATGCCTGATATGCCTGCAGGTTGACGATGGTCGGGCAATTGTTGGCGCCTGGCGCCAGGTTCTTGGTGTACCACTTGGCGATTTCGGGAATCTTGTAAGCTGCGAAGGCGTAAGTAAACGGGAACGCCGCCGCCCGGAAAACGCCGCGCTCGAGCGCGTTGTACACTTCCGGCGCCGGCACCGAAGTCGGCACCGCGCCCAAATTCTTCAGCGCGTCGCCGGTGCCACCGAGCGCACGAACGCGCATGCCCTTGAATCCATCCATTGTCTTCGGCGGGTCGCCGACACCCATCAGCTCGGATTGCGGCTGCAATACCGACATGAAGGCAATGGCATTCCACTTCTTGAACTCGGCGACGATGAAGGGGTGTTTGTAGATTGCGTCGTGCACCCTGCCGTGGACGTCGGGGTCGGCGAGCGGCAGACCGGGCAAATCAAGCACCGTGAGGCCAGGATTCTTGCCCGGATGATAGCCGGTGCAGATCTGTGCCATCTCGAAGGCGCCAAGCTTGATGTTGTCGAGATTATCCGGTCCCTTGGAGAGTGCGTCGCCATAGTGAATCTTGATGGTGAAATTACCGCCAGATTCTTTCTCGACGTACCTGGCTAGCGCCTCGATACCGGCAGTGAACGCGCGCGGAGGCCCCCAAACGGAAAGATTCCACGCAACCTTGGGGCTATTTTGGGCGCTTGCGGGGAGCGCTGCGGCGATGCCAAGTATCACTCCAAGCAAAATCTTACGAGATTGCGTCATCGTGCATCCTCCCCCGAAATTGGTCTTTTATTGTTTCGTAGAGACTGCGCCAAGCCGAGCGTCCAGTCAACCGCACCATTCCTCCGACATCAAATGCGCGTTCGCAGGCGAGCTGAGAGGATTTTGTCAACGGACGTTCGGCCTTCGGGGATCGCGCCACCCGCAGTTTAATCCCTTGCCTTTATATGTTGCCAAGAATGATTGACGAACTGCTGCGGGCGCACCGCATTGGACGGCGACTTGAACCAAATCTTCTTTGCGCGAGTTGCGCCCGTAAACGCCTTGCGAAACGATCTGCAAAACTTCGGGCGCACTGCGTCGCGGGAAGGCTCATGCTCGTCAAGCCCGGGACCAGCCCGCACATTACGAAAGTAAGATTCGTTCTTTGTGCTCTTTTCAAAATTGAATTGGAATTGCTCCGTTGGAGCTACTCCGCCGCCACCAGCTGCTGGGCGCGCCACTGGCCGATCAAGGCGCGCAGGCTGGCCGGCTTGACCGGCTTGTTGAGCACCGCGATGTTTTCGTCGCGCGCCGCGGTCCGCACATGCGGGCTGCGATCCGCGGTGATCAGGATCGCCGGAATGTTGTCGCCGAACCGGCGGCGAATGTCCCGGATCGCGGCAACGCCGTTGCCGCGGTCGAGATGATAGTCGACCAGCAGGCCGGTGACCCGCCCGCCGGCGGCCTCGATCGCCTCGATCGCGACATCCGGATCGGCCACCGCGATCACCTCGGCGTCCCACGCCGTCAGCAGCGTCTTCATGCCGTCCAGGATCGCCAGATCGTTCTCGATGCAAACGATCAGCGCGCCGCTCATCGGCGTCATGGACAATGGCGTCGCGGCGGTGACCGCCGCGGTGTAGTTGACCGCCTTCGCGATCGGCGCCGTCACCGAAAAGAACGAGCCGCCGCTGACATTGGAGTCGAGCGCGATGCCATGGTTGAGCACGCGCGCGAGCCGCTCGACGATCGACAGCCCGAGGCCGAGCCCGCGCGCGATCCGCGCGCCCTGCTCGAGGCGGTGAAACTCCTTGAAGATTTCGCCGCGCTTGAGAATGGGAATCCCGACGCCGGTGTCGTAGACGCCGATTTGCAGGCTTTGGCCGCGACGCCGGCAACCGACCAGCACCCGTCCGCGCGGGGTGTATTTGATGGCGTTGGAGATCAGGTTCTGCAGCAGCCGCCGCAGCATCAGCCGATCGGATTCCACCGGCAGCGAACAGGGCACGAATGTCAGCTTCAGTGCCTTGGCGCGCGCGATCGGCGCGAATTCGATCTCCAGCGAGCGCATCAGGTCGCTCATCTTGAAGCTCGTGATCGACGGTGTCATGGCGCCGGCGTCGAGCCGCGAAATATCCAGCAGCGCGCCGAGGATTTCCTCGATCGCTTCCAGCGAATCGTCGATGTTTTCCACCAGCCGCGAATCCTCGCCGCCGTTTTGACGCTCGACGAGGCTCGTCACATAGAGCCGCGCCGCATTGAGCGGTTGCAGGATGTCGTGGCTCGCCGCCGCCAGGAAGCGCGTTTTCGAGATGTTGGCGTCTTCCGCGGTGCTCTTGGCCAGCGCCAGTTCCGAGTTCAGGCGGGTCAACTCCTCGGTGCGGTCGCGCACTCTTTTTTCCAGGGTTGCGTTGGCGCGCTCCAGCGCTTCGGCCGCCTCGAAGCTCGGGGTGACGTCGGAAAAGGTGATGACCAGTCCGCCGCCCGGCATCCGGTTGCTGCGCACCTCGATCACCATGTGGCGATCGGGCAACCGTTCCAGGTACGGCTCGCCCACGGTGGTGTAAGCCGCCAGCCGCATTTCGATCACGGCTTCGCTGTCGCCGAACCCGGGCGGCGCGATCGCGCCCATGAATTCGAGAATTTCCCGCAACGGAATCCCGATCTGCACCAGATGCGGCGGCAGCAGCAGAATCTCGCCGAACTGGCGATTGGAGCAGATCAGCTGCAGATCGGCGTCGAACACCGCGATGCCCTGCCGCACATGGTTCAGCGCGGTCTGCAGGATCTCGCGATTGAAATGCAGCGCGGCATGGGAATCGTCGAGCAGCTTCAGCGCGGCCTTGGCCGACACCGTGCGCTTGCGCAGCAGCAGCGACATCACCAGGCGCGAGGACGCCGCTCCGATCGAGGAGGCGATCAGATGCTCGGCGTGCTGCAACAGTTCGAAATCGGCCGGCGCCGCCGGGTCAAGCACGGTGCGCTGGGTCACCGCGAAGGCTTCGAACGAATTGCGGGCGCGCTCGGGGCCGAGATACTGCGCCACCGTGCTCTGAATGTCCTGCACCGTCACGGTGGTGCGCCAGCGCCGGAAGCTCGGCGTCATCGGCGCCAGCGCTTGCGGCGCGAACAGGTCGGCCTGCAGCCGTTCGATCGAGGACGGCTGGCGCACCAGCGACAGCACGATGTAGGTCAAGAGGTTGAGCGAGAGCGACCAGAGCACGCCGTGCATCAGCGGCGGCAGATCGGCGCCGAACAGCGCGCGCGGCCGCAACGCCTCGATCCCGAACGGACCCTGCTGCAAGAACAACATGCCCTCGGTGCTGCCGTCCAGGAAGCTCGGCAGAAACAGCGTGTAGACCCACACCGCAACGCCGACCACCATGCCCGCCATGGCGCCCTGCGCGGTCGCGCGCCGCCAGAACAGGCCGCCGAAAAACGCCGGCGCCAACTGCGCCAGAGCTGCAAACGACAACAGCCCGATCGCCGCCAGCTGGGTGTTGCCGAGCGCGCGATAGTAGAAATACGCCATCACCATGATGGCGAAAATGGCAAATCGGCGCACCCGGAGCACGAAGTAGCCGAAGTCCTTTTGGCCGGCGCGCGACTCGCGGCTCCGCTGCAGCACCAGCGGCAGCACGATATCGTTGGAAACCATGATCGAAAGCGCCACGCATTCCACGATCACCATCGCGGTTGCCGCCGACAGGCCGCCGACAAAGACGGCGACGCTGAGCAAGGGAGAGTTCGCCTCCATCGGCAGCGCCAGCACATACATGTCGCTGTCGACAGCGCCGAACGGAAAGGTCACCAGACCGGCGATCGCGATCGGAATCACGAACAGGTTGATGGCGACCAGGTACAGCGGAAACAGCCAGCGCGCCCGGCCCACTTCGGCATCGCTGGAATTCTCGACCACGCTGACGTGAAACTGGCGCGGCAGCAGCATGATCGCGAAGAACGACAGCAGCGTCATGGTCAGGAAATTGCCGATCGACGGCGTATAACTGATCGCCCGCACCGCTTCCGGGGTCTTCATCGCGCGTTCGATCAGCTCGACCGGCGAAAACATCCAGAACGTGACGAACGCGCCGACCGCAATGAACGCCACCAGTTTCACGATCGATTCGGTGGCGACGGCGAGCATCAGGCCATGCTGGTGTTCGGTCGCGTCGGTCTGGCGGGTCCCGAACAGCACGGCGAACACCGCCATCGCCAGCGTGACGACCAGCGCCATGTCGCCGATGATCGGCATCGAGGAGAAGGCCTGGTCTTCGCTCAGGATGGTTTGCAGCGAGGAGGCCACGGCCTTGAGCTGCAGCGCGATATAGGGAACCGAGCCGACGATCGCGATGATCGCGACGGTGGCGGCAACGGCCTGGCTCTTGCCGTAGCGCGCGGCGATGAAATCGGCGATCGAGGTGATGTTCTGCGATTTGGCGAGCTGGATCACGCGGCGGAGCAGCGGCGTGCAGAACGCGATCATCAGGATCGGCCCGAGATAGATCGCGAGAAAGTCGATGCTGGTGCGGGTGGCGAATCCGACCGAGCCGAAAAACGTCCAGGAGGTGCAGTAGATCGCCAGCGACAGCGGGTAGATGAACGCGCTGGCGCGGCCGCGCTGGGTCGGCGACAGCCGGTCGCCATGGCTGGCGACCAGGAACAGGAACCCGATGTAGCCGAACGCGGCTGCGATCACGCCCCAGTCGTGCAGCATCGCTGCTTACCTCCCACGCGATTTCGGCCAATCATGGCCGTCGCAAGCAGGCACTATAAACGGAATGGGGCGGCAGCGCATCGCGCCACCGCCCCAAATTCCGGATTTTGGAGGCAGGTTTACTCGGCCGCCATCGATTTTTTCTGCAGCGGCAGGCCGAGACGCTCCCAGACCTGCAACAGCGCGTCGGCGAGCTGATCGATCAGGCCGTCATCGTGGTAGGGCGAGGGTGTGATCCTCAAGCGCTCGGTGCCCTTGGCGACGGTCGGGTAGTTGATCGGCTGGATATAGATGTTGTGCTCTTCCAGCAGGATGTCGCAGGCGCGCTTGCAGGCTTCGGGGTCGCCGACGAACAGCGGCACGATATGGGTCTCGTTCGACATCACAGGCAGGCCGGCGGCGTTGAGGATCGCCTTGACGCGGGCGGCGCGGTCCTGATGGCGCTCGCGCTCCCAGCTCGAGGTTTTCAGGTGCCGGATCGCGGCGGTCGCCGCCGAGCAGATCGCCGGCGGCAGTGCTGTAGTGAAGATGAAGCCCGGCGCGTAGGAACGCACGGCGTCGATGATGTCGGCTCTTCCGGCGATATAACCGCCGAGGCAACCGAAGGCCTTGGCCAGCGTGCCTTCCAGAACATCGATGCGGTGCATGACGCCGTCGCGCTCGGCAATGCCGCCGCCGCGCGGACCGTACATGCCGACGGCATGAACCTCGTCGACATAGGTCATCGCGCCGTAGCGCTCGGCGAGATCGCAGATTTTTTCCAGCGGCGCGATATCGCCGTCCATCGAATACAGGCTCTCGCAAACGATCAGCTTGGGCCGGTCGGGACCTGCCGCGATCAGCAGTTCCTCCAGATGCGCCAAATCGTTGTGGCGGAACACCTGGCGCTCGCAGCCGGCCTGGCGGACGCCTTCGATCATCGAATTGTGGTTGAGCGCATCCGACAGGATCAGGCAGTTCGGAATCAGCTTGGCGATGGTGGCGATGCCGGTCTGGTTCGAGACGTAGCCCGAGGTGAACAGCAGCGAGGCTTCCTTGCCATGCAGATCGGCCAGTTCGGCCTCGAGCTGCACCAGCGGATGATGGGTGCCGGCGATGTTGCGGGTGCCGCCGGCGCCGGTGCCGACACGGGTGGCGGTCTCGACCATGGCGCCGACCACCTTGGGGTGCTGTCCCATGCCGAGATAGTCGTTGGAGCACCAGATCACGACGTTGCGCGGCCCTTTCGGGGAATGCCACACCGCGTGCGGGAACCGGCCGGCGATCCGCTCGAGATCGGCGAAAACCCGGTAGCGCCGCTCGTCATGCAGGCGGCTGAGGGCGGCACTGAAAAATTGGCTGTAATCCATCGCAAAACCTGGAACCAAGCGTGAAGCCGGAGCGGCAAGCGCCTTTTTAGAGCGTTTCTACAATTAATGTCGAGCGAGAATCCGGGTGTTGATCCGGATCAAGGCTGCTCTGCGCCGCCGGCAATCCGTCGCCCGGCGGCGACCCCGAAAAGCCGGCCCGATGCCTTTTGCGCGGCGCGGATCGGTGTTAAGGTGGTGTGCGATTAAACACACCGAGTTCGCGTGAAACAGCACGGGACGGAGAACAGGCCACACATGACAAAGACGGCTCTATCCGGCGGTTCTGGAGCGCGGTCCCAAGGCAACGTTCGGCGCCTGGTTTCCCGATTTTCCGGGCTGCGTCGCCGGCGGAAAATCGCAGGAGGAAGCCATCGAGCGGGCGGAGAACGCCCTGGCGCAGGCGGTTGACGGCATGGCCGAACACGACAAGGCGCTTCCGGCGGCGACGCCGATCGAGCGGATCGTGCTGCCGAGGGGCTGCGACCTCGTGGCCTATTTCATTGTCGGCGTCGATCCGCCGGATCCGTCGGAGCGGGTCAATGTCTACCTGCCGAAAAGCCTGATCGGCCGGGTCGACCGCCGCGCCGCCGAACTCGGCATGAGCCGCTCCAGCTTTTTCGGGCTTGCCGCCACCACGGCGATGACCATGTTCCCGGGCTTCGCGGGAGGCTCTGGGGAGCCGCGCTCGAAAGCCCGCAAGACCGGCGGGCTGCAGCCCGGCAAGGCCGTCAAAAAGTAGTCGTTAGAGCTGGAGCGGGATTCTCGACGCGGTCAGGTCGTCCTGAAGCGCAGCACGCCGTCGGCTTCCTCCGACGTCAGCCGGCCCTCGACCAGCATGTAGTTGACATGGGCGATCAATTCGCCGGCCGCAAAACCCATCTGGTGCACGTCGAGCGGGTACTTGTGGAACACCACGGGCACCAGCTCTCTCGACGTTTGCGGGACTTCCCGGCAGGCGTCGGCGATCAGCCCGCAACGTTCCTCGTGATGGTCGGCCAATTGCTTGATGCGGGTCTTCAATCCGTAGAACGGCACGCCGTGGCCGGGCAGCACCAGCACGTCATAGGGCAGCGTGGTGGTGAGGCTCGCCAGTGAGGCCAGATATTCGCCGAGCGAGTTCTGGTCGGGCTCGACCGCCCACACGCTGACATTGGGCGATATCTTGCTCAGCACCTGGTCGGCGGACAGGAACAGTTTGTCGGCGACGCAATACAGCATCACCTGATCGAGCGCGTGGCCGCCGCCGGTGATGACCTTGAAGCGCCGTGTGCCGATCGAGATTTCCTCGCCATGCGCGATACGGCGATAGGACGGCGGCAAGACGGAGACCCGCTTCAGATAGTCCTGGCCGCGGCCGAGCAACTGGTCGGTCAGGCTCTCGTCCATGCCGTGGCGCCGGAAGAACAGGCGCTGCGCGTTGCGGCGGTCTTCGGTGCCGCGGTTCTGGTGGTACACCGACTGCAGATATTCGACCTGCGACATCTGCAGCGGACAGTTGAAGCGGTCGACGATCCATCCGGCGAGACCGACGTGATCGGGATGCGAATGGGTCACGATCAGCCGGCTGATTTTGACGTGGGCCAGCGGCCCCTCGAACAGCGCGGTCCAGGCCGCGATCGTCTCCTCGTTGCCGAATCCGGAATCCACCATCGCCCAGCCGTCGTCATCGGCGAGCAGATAGATGTTCACGTGGTTGAGACGGAACGGCAGCTTGAGCCGGACCCACAATACCCCGGGCCTCACCTCGACGACCTCGTTGTGGCCGGGATGACTTTCCCAGGGGTAGCGCAGCGCCTCGCTTGAGGACTGAACGCGTGTCTGTTTTTGTGTGCATCGGTTGGGTTTCGCGATTGTTGTTATCGGCTTAACCGCACAATCGGCGCGGCGCCAGCCGAAAAAGCAAATAGCGATATTCGGCAAAATGCCGACCGATGGGCGTTCCAGCCGGCAAATCAGTCTACGCATAGCTGTCATTCCGGGGCGATGCGGAGCATCGAACCCGGAATCTGAGATTCCGGTGCGCAATGGCGCACGGGTTCGCGCTGCGCGCGCCCCGGAATGACTGGGTCCTCTACGCCGCCCGAATGTTGGACAGAAACGCGTCGATTTCCGAGCGCAGCACGTCGGCCTCGCGGCGCAACGCGCCCGACGCGCTCAGCACCTCGCTGGCGGCCGATCCGGCTTCGGCCGAGGCGGTCGAGACCCCGACGATGTTGCTGGACACCTCGGCTGTGCCGCCGGCCGCGTGCTGAATGTTGCGGGCGATTTCGCGCGTCGCGGCACCCTGCTGCTCGACCGCGGCAGCGATCGCGGTGGTCACCTCGTTGATTTCGCCGATGGTGGTGCCGATGTTGCGGATCGCGCCGACCGCCGAGGTCGTCACCTGCTGCATGCTGACGATTTGCCCGCGAATTTCGTCGGTGGCCTTCGCGGTCTGGCTGGCGAGGCTCTTCACTTCGGAGGCAACCACGGCAAAGCCCCGGCCGGCTTCGCCGGCGCGCGCCGCTTCGATGGTGGCGTTGAGCGCCAGCAGGTTGGTCTGCGATGCGATGGTCTGAATCAAATCGACCACGATGCTGATGCGGCTGGCGTTTTCGGCGAGGCCCTGCATGGTGGCGTCGGTTGCGCCGGCCTCTTCGACCGCCTTGCGGGCAATCTCCGCCGAAGTGATCACCTGACGGCCGATTTCGGAGATCGACGTGGACAGCTCTTCGGTGCCAGAGGACACGGTCTGCACGTTGACCGAGGTTTCCTCGGCGGCGGACGCCACCGCGCTCACCAGCGCGCTGGATTGATCGGCGGTCGCCGACATGCTTTGCGCCGTGGTCTGCATCGAATTGGCCGATGTCTGCAGGCTGTCCAGCGCGGTGCGGACGGTGGCTTCGAATTCGGCGATCCGGGTCTCCATGCGCGAGGCGCGCTCGGCCTTGGCGATGCGATCCTTGTCCTGGTCGGCGCCCAGGGTGCGGGCCTCGATCATGCTCTCGCGGAAGATCTCGAGCGAACTCGCCATCGCCGCGATCTCGTCGTGCTGGCTGGAACGATAGACCTCCGACTCCAGATCGCCGTCCGAGAGAAGCTGCATCGAGCGTTGCAGGTTGCCGATCCGCCGCAGGATGTTGCGGCCGACATAGAGCCAGACGAACAACACGGATCCGATCAAGGTGAGGGCGCCGAGCGCCTGCATGATCATGGTCGCCAGCGAAATCTCCTTGCGCGCCTGCAAGGTCGAAGCATCGGTCTCGCTCCGCACCCCATCCACCAGCTGCTGCACGCTGATGCCGAGGCCGACATTGAGCTTGCGGGTTTCATCGAGAATGGTCTGGCCGTAATCGGCGGCGTCCAGTTCCTTCTGGCGGATCTTGAAGACGCCGGTTTTGCCCTCGCCCAGCGTCATCAGGCCCGAGGCCGCGGTGTGAAGCGCGGTGGTCGCGGAACTCTTGGGCAGCAGCTCGAGATTCTTCTTCACGCGGCTCTGCGCGGTGCGGAATTCCTTGTCGATGGTTTCCAGCGTACCGCCGCTGTCGGACGACAGCGCGGATATCAGGTTGAACGCCATCAGATTGCCGCCGGCGATGACTTCGCCGAGTTGGTCGACGATCTGCTCCGCCTTGGTTGCTTCGTCCTGGTTGAAACTGGGGGCGCCGAAGATGGCATTAAGCTCGGTTTGGGCAGCGATCATCGTGGGACCGGCCGCCTTGACGAAAGCCGTCTGGGCGGTGCGCACGGCGCCGTAAAGCTTCTCGTGCTGGGCGGCGGCCTCGAGACGCTCGCGTGCCGCGCCACCCAGGCTCTTGATCATCTCGTCGATGTTCTTCAAGGTCTCGGCGAGGGCTTCCACCACCGCCTTGTCGGCGCCGAGCGCGGTGATCTCGCCGAGCTTGGCCATCGTGCCCGCCTGGGCTTCCTTCATCTTGCTGGAGCGCTCTTTCAGCGTCTCTTCGCTCTGCGAGGCCAGCAGCGCCGGTCCCTGGCCGGCAAGGCCGGCGCTCTGGGCGGAGAGCTGCAGGCTGGCCGCGAGGCGGGGAATATCCCGTCCACTCAGTTCGACCATCGCCCCGCCGAGATGCCCCAGCACCATGCCGGCGCCGGCGCTGATGACGATGGCCATGCCGGCGATCACGGAGAAGGCGGCGAACAGGCTGCCCCTGACGCCCCATTGCGGGCGCAGAAAGCCAAGCCGTGCGAATTTGCCGATGCCGGCAAAGGTGGACCGTAACGCCATGCTGCTTGCCCCGCCCCGTTTTCATCCCTCTGGATGAATCGGGCGGCAGTATCGCGTTACCGGGTTAACAAAATCGCGAAGATCTGACGATTTCGCGCGATTTTTTGCGCGATCACGACAGGATCAATACCGGGCCGCAACCGGGCCGGACCAGTTGAAGTGATAATTCACGCCGGCCTTGAAGGTGTGCTCGTCGTTGCGGAAGGCGCCGAAGGGCGCGAAGGCCACCGGTGCGATGAACCGGCTGCTGCCGAAATCGTAATACTGATATTCGAGCTTGGCCGACCAGTTCTGCGTGAACATGTATTCGGCGCCGGCGCCGACGGTGTAGCCGTTGCTATGGCCCTTATCGAACGCGAAAGCCACCGGAGCGCCGGCCAGCGTCAATGTCTCGCGGTTGTCGGAGTAGGCGTAGCCGCCCTTGACGTAGATCAGCGCCGCACCGAAGGCGAAGCCGACGCGGCCGGTCAGCGAGCCGATCCCGGGCCGCGTGTTGGTATAGATGAATCCGCCCGGGAACAGGATGCCGTCGGTGTTGCTGGCGAGCCAGCTGTACTGGCCCTCGACGCCGACCACCCAATTGGGCGCGAACTGGTAATCGAAGCCGGCCTGCAGACCGCCGAGCAATCGTCCATTGTTATTGTTGCCGGTGGCAAGGCCGTTGAAGATTTCGGTGCTGCCAAAGGCCCCGCCGACGTGGCCGCCGAGATAGAAGCCGGTCCAGCTGAAGATCGGCCCCAGTGCAGCCGATGGCGCCTTGCCGTAGCTGCGCGTGTCGAGGTCGCCGGCGGATGCCGGCGTGGCCGCAGCGAGTGCGACGAGAGCGGCGACGGTACCGAGCAGGAATTTGTTCATTGGCGTAGGTCCCCAGATATTCAAGGCAGCCGAAACGTCGGCGCCGTTCATCGGGGACTCAGCCAGCTTTTTAATAAAATGCCGTCAACCGGCGGGCCGAAGCGCACCAAGGTCATGCGATATCGGGCAACAGCAGCTTGGTATCCTTAACAAAGGCCTAATCGAGCAACGAGCGCTGATGTTTGCCGGCCGCCATTCGAAAACAAAAAAGGCCGGCACAATGGCCGGCCTTTTCCGAGAATCGTCAGACGCGGATCAATACTTGGCGACGACCGGGCCACCGCCCAGGTTGAAGCGATAGTTCAGGCCGGCCTTGACGGTATGCTCGTCGTTGCGGGTGCTGCCGAAAGCAGTGAGCACGGCGGGCGTCACGAAGTTGGTCTTGCCGAAATCGTAGTACTGATACTCGACCTTGGCCGACCAGTTCTGGGCGAACATGTATTCGAGGCCCGCGCCGACGGTGTAGCCATCATGATGGCTGCTGTTGAGCGTGAACGCCGCCGGCTGCGCCGAGGAACGTCAAGAGACTCGTTGTAGTCGGAGTAGGCATAGCCGCCCTTGACGTACAGCAGTGCCGGACCCCAGGTGTAGCCGAGGCGGCCGGTCACCGAGCCGAGGCCACGCTGGTTGTGGGTGTAGACGAAGCCTGCGCCGGCGCCGGTGAAGGCAACGCCGTTGTTGTTGCTGCCGAGCCAGCTGTACTGGCCTTCGATACCGACAACCCAGTTCGGAGCGAACTGATAGTCAGCGCCAACCTGCAAACCGCCGAGGAAGCGGCCGTCGCTGTTGTTGTTGGTGGTGCCGGCGAAACCGTCGATGCCGCCGAACGCGCCGCCGAGATGGCCGCCGATGTAGAAGCCGGTCCAGTTGTAGATCGGGGCGTACGCCGCCGGAGCCGCCTTGGTGTAGGGACGCGCGGCCATATCGGCTGCAAGTGCTGGCACAGTCGCGCCGAGAGCGACGAGGGCCACAGTAGCGAGCAGGAACTTCTTCATTGGTTTTAGTCTCCAGAGATTCGTTTTTCGAGTTTTTCAAGATTTGCCGCGCAGCGGCGTCGTCCATGGCGCGCACTTAGACAGCTTTCGAGAAAAAAGCTGTCACCCATCGGTCACACCGAGAGAGTTCCGCTCGATTCAAGTTACATCGATTTTTACGTGCTTAATTAGGCCTTAATGAATTCTAAATGAGGCCTTAATTTCAGCGCGCCGCGTATAGCAGACGTTAATTGCGCGCGTTGCGATCGAATATCGCGCATTTCCGCGCTGCGAATTTCCGTGATGAGCTCGATTGGAGGTTTTTCAATGGTTCGATCACATTTCACTTCGCCGTGATGGGTATGCCGCGCACGCTTCGTCGCGTCAGAAAATTTCGTCGAGCAGCGATTGGTGAGTCAAAGATGTCTCACGAATCATTGATCCACGCGTTACGGCGTGCCGGCCGTTATCGCGACCCCACGCGCGCCGGGATTTTGCTGGATCGAGATGTTGATGGATGAAGGTGACGGGGCGGCCGGCAATCGCCGTCTAGGATCAGCTTCCCGGCTGCCGGTTGGCGAACAGGCTGGCGTTTGTAATGATCTGCTCGCCCGGCTTTAGATTTTCCTGCACCTCGACCAGATCCCCCTTGATGAGGCCTGTCTTGATCCGGCGCAGTTCGACGGTCCGGTCGTCATGGGCGACCCAGACCCGGACCTGGTCGGCTTCGACCATCAGCGCCTGCCGGGGAACGCCGACCGAGAGCCGGTCGTCTGGCCGATAGATCGTCACGGTGGCGAACATTTCCGGCTTCAGCCGTGCACTTGAATTATCCACGGTGGCACGGACCATCAGCCGGCGGGTGGTGGGATCGATTGCCGCGCCGACATAGCTGATGCGCCCGGTGAAGGTGCGGCCGGGCATGGCCAGCAGGTTGAACGTCAGTTCGTGGCCTTCCGCTACCGCGGAGGCTTCGGTCTCCCGCACAAAGGCGGTGAGCCATACGCTGGAAAGATCGCCGATCACGAATACCGGGTCGCTGGCGCCGGCGTTCACATATTGACCGGGACCGATCTTGCGCTGGACCACGGTGCCGGCGATCGGCGCGTAGACGATGGTTTCCGGGTCGATGACGGCCTTTATTCTGACAGGCCGATATCGCCTCGTCGGTCAGGCCGAGCATCCGCAACTTGTTGCGCGCGCCCTCGAGTGCTGTCTGCTAGGAACGCAGGTCGCCCTGGGCCTGAAACAGGGTGGCTTGCGTCTGTTGATAGTCCTTGAGCGGGACAGCCTTGCCTTCGAACAGGGTCCTGGCGCGCTGATCCTGCAACTGCGCCAGATCGAGCTGCGACCTGGCCTTGCTGAGGGCGTTGGCCGCAGCGACAAAATCGTTCTGCGCCTGCACATTATCGGCCGCCTCGATCACGAACAGCGGCTGCCCTTGCGCGACGATTTCGCCCGGCCGCGCCAGCAATTTGGTGACCCGGCCCGCGTAGGGTGAAAACACCGGCGTCGAGCGATCTTCATCGACCGCGATTCTGCCCTCGGTGACATGCTCGGCGCGGAAAGCCCGCTCGGTCACGGGCTGGATCGCCAGGCTCGCCCATTCGGCCGGGGTCAGGCTGTAGCGCTGCGATCCGGTTCGGGATTGGCTCGACATCTCGGAATGAGCATCCGGCGTCTTGCCTGAATAGAGAAAGCCGGCAATGCCCGCCAAACCAAGCGCCGCTGCGGCCAGGCCGAGGGCCAGCCGGCGGTCAAGCTTCGTAACGCTATGGGCAATTCTCGTGAGCATGATCCTCAACGGGAGACCGTCGGCCCTGTTCCCCTGGCCCCAAGCGTTTTCAGCTTTGACAGCCTTTAGTAAAGGACAGGTATGACGTGGTCGTGATCCGTCGCCATAGGCCCGGACTATCCCGTTTTTCCCTCCCCCCTGCTACTGGCGAACTGTAAGCCGCGTCCGCTATGCCATCCTCAGCCCGGGCGGATTGGCAAATCCAGTGTCCGGTCAACGAAGATTTGCGCTGGAGCTTGTGAATGAGGCCTGAACAGCCGGCTAAAGCGAAGGTATCGTTCATAAGTATGTCCGATGCTCTTCCAGGACCTGTTTGCGCCTTCTGGTCGCCCTGCTGGCCGGCGTGAGCGTTGACGACGTCGCTTGCCGCGGCCGAAGGCCCGGCGAAGGGCAATGACTTTGTCCGTGTCGTCCCCGATCAGATGCATCAACTCGAGGTCGTGAAGGTCGAGGCACTATGCGTTCCGCGCGCAGAGATCGGCGATCGGCCAGATCGGCTTCAATGAAGATGCCAGCACCATCGTTCTGACGCCGTTCTCCGGCCGGGTTACCCGCCTGATCGCCAAGGTCGGCGATCAGGTCAAGAGCGGCGATCCGCTGCTGGAAATCGACAGCCCCGAGCAGTTGGTGCCGCAGAACGACTTCATCGCCGCACAGACCGCCAGAAACAAGGCGCGCTCGCAGCTCAATCTGGCGCAGATCCTCGAGAAGCGCATCCGCGATCTCTATGAAGGCAAGGCTGCCCCCTTCAAGGATCTGCAGCAGGCCGAAGCGCAGCTCGCCGCCGCCGAGAACGACATGCGATCGGCCGACACCGCGTTCGAAGCGGCGCGCGTGCGGCTGCGGATCCTGGGCCGCACCGATGCGGAAATTTCCAAACTCGAGCAGAACGGCGCGCTCAGCCGCATCACCCCGATCACCGCGCCGATCGGCGGCACCATTATCGCGCGCAAGGTCGGGCCGGGACAGTACGTCAAGGCCGATTCCGGCGAGGCCCTGTATACGATCGCCGACCTCTCGACGATGTGGCTGAAGGCCCAGATCTTCGAGCAGGATATCGCGCTCGTGCGTATCGGCCAGGAAATCGAGGCCAGGGTTTCCGCTGTGCCGAACCGGACCTTCAAGGCGCGCATCAGCGCCATCAATTCGGCTTCGGACCTGACGACGCGCCGTGTCGTCGTCCGCGCCGAAATCGCCAATGCGGATGGCCTGCTCAAGTCCGACATGTTCGCGAGCTTCAAGATCAGCATCGGAGCATCCATCGGCCGCCCCGGCGGTGCCGACGGATGCGGTGATCCGCGAGGGCGACGTTGCCACCGTGTGGGTCGAGACCGAGCCGATGCTGTTCAAGCGCCGCGTGGTCGAGATCGGGATCCAGCAGGATGGTTTGACGCAGATTCGCAGCGGTCTCGCTGCCGGCGAATTGGTGGTCGCGCGCGGGGCGATCTTCGTCGATAACGAGTGGCGTCAATGATCAGGCGGGCCGGAGCCTTTCGATGCTGCGTAGTCTGATCGCGTTTTGCCTGTCGCGGCGGCTGCTGGTGATGGTCGCGTTCGCGGCCTTCCTCGGCCTCGGCTACGTGCCTTCCTGACGCTGAACATCGAGGCCTATCCCGATCCGGCGCCGCCGATCATCGAGATCATCGCCCAGCAGCAGGGCCAGTCGCCCGAAGAGGTCGAGCGCTACATCACGATTCCGATCGAGATCGCGGTCGCCAGCACGCCGGGCCTGAAGTTCATCCGCTCCAACACCGTCTATGGGCTCGGCTTCATCCGCCTGCAGTTCGAATACGGCCGCGACTATCATTTCGTGCGCCAGCAGACCCTCAACCGGCTGAAGGATGCGGTGCTGCCGGCCGGCGTGCTGCCGGTGATCTCGCCGGCCGGCGGCATCAGCGAGATCTTTCGCTACGAGCTGGTCGGACCCCCGGGCATGGACGTCATGCGGCTCAAGACGCTGCAGGACTGGGTGGTCGAACGCAAGTTGCGGATCGTGCCCGGTGTCGCCGACGTCGCGGTGCTCGGCGGCAAGACCAAGGAATTCCAGGCCGAGATCAATCTCGACCGCATGATGGCCTATGGGCTGACGCTGCCGCAGATCATGACCGCGATTTCGGCCAGCAATTCCAACGTCGGCGGCCGCACCATCGCGATCGGCGAACAGTCGGTCAATGTCCGCAGCATCGGCGTCATCACCTCGATGGACGATATCGGCAATATCGTGCTGACCCAGCAGGGCGGCGTGCCGGTGCTGGTGTCCGACGTCGCCAAGGTCCAGATCGGCTTCGCGCCGCGGCTCGGCCTCGCCGGCCGCGACGACAAGACCGACGTCGTCACCGGCATCGTGCTGATGCAGAAGCTCGAACGCACCATGGACGTGGTCAAGCGGGTGCGCATGGCGGTGGAGCAGATCAATACCGACGGATCGCTGCCGCCGGGCGTCAAGATCGTGCCGTTCTACGATCGCGGCGATCTCGTCGCGATCACGGTGCAGACGGTGCTGCATAATCTGCTGTTCGGCATCGCCCTGATCTTCCTGATCCAGTGGGTGTTTCTCGGCGATCTGCGCTGCGCGCTGATCGTCGCGGCGACGATACCGGTGGCGCTGTTCCTGGCGGTGATGATCACGGTGATGCGGGGCGAGTCCGCCAATCTGCTGTCGGTCGGCGCCATCGATCTCGGCATTATCGTCGACGGCACCGTGATCATGGTGGAAAACATCTTCCGCCATATCGCCCATCACACGCCGCGGCGCCGGCGGATCGCCCTGCGCGGCTCAGCGACAAGCTGCACCGGTCCTGACCGGCGCCGTCGAGGTCGACAAGGCGATCTTCTTTTCGGTGATCATCACCATCGCCGCCTTCCTGCCGCTGTTCACGATGCAGGGCGTGGAAGGCCAGATCTTCGGGCCGATGGCGCGCACCTATGCCTATGCGCTGCTCGGCGCCGTGATCGCGACCTTCACCGTGACGCCGGTGCTGGCCTCGATCCTGCTGCCGGCGCATGTCGAGGAAGTCGAAACCTTCGTGGTCCGGCATATCCGCACGCTCTACCAGGCCGTTCTGGTGCGCGCGGTCCGCAACTATCGCCGCGCGGCGGTCGTGGCCGCGGTGTTTCTGGCGCTGTGCCTCAGTCTCGAGCTTTCGGCTCGGCACCGAATTCCTGCCCAAGCTCGAAGAGGGCAATATGTGGATCCGGGCCGTGATGCCGCCGACCATCACGCTCGAGGCCGGGATGGACACGGTGGCCAAGATCCGCGCCATCATCTCGAGCTATCCGCCGGTCCAGACCGTGTTTTCCGAGCAGGGCCGCGGCGACGAAGGCACCGATCCCGACGGCTCGTTCCTCGCCGAGTTCTTTGTGCCGCTCAAGCCGGCCGACAAATGGCCGCCGGGACTGACCAAGGAGCAGATGGTCAAGCAGATGAGCGAACGGCTCAACCGCGAATTCGTCGGCGTCGATTTCAATTTCTCGCAATACATCCAGGACAATATCGAGGAAGCCGTCTCCGGCGTGAAAGGCGAGAACTCGATCAAGATCTTCGGCAAGGACCTCGTCGAGCTGGAACGGCTGTCCAAATCGGTGAAGACCGAACTCTCGGGCGTCCGCGGCGTCGCCGACCCCGCCAGTTTCAATCTGCTCGGCCAGCCCAATCTGATCGTCCAGATCGATCGCGCCAAGGCCGCGCGCTACGGCTTCTCGGTCAGCGACATCAATTCCGTGGTCCAGGCCGCGATCGGCGGCCAGGAAGTTTCCAAGGTCTATGAAGGCGAGATGATCTTCGCGCTGACGGTGCGGCTGGCGCCGGAATTCCGCAGGGATGTCGACGCCATCCGCAGCATCCCGGTCGCGTTGCCGAATTCGGATCCGAAGACGCCGACCGCCTATATCCGGCTCGGCGATCTCGGCGAGATCAAGCTCGTCAGCGGTGCGGCCTATATCTACCGCGAGAACAGCCAGCGCTTCATCCCGCTGAAATACAGCGTCCGCGACCGCGATCTCGGCTCGACCGTGCTCGAGGCCCAGGAGCGGGTCGGCAAGAACGTCCCGCTTCCGCAAGGCTACTCGCTGGAATGGTCGGGCGAATACGGCGCGCTGATCGACGCCAAGAAGCGGCTCGCGCTGATCGTGCCGTTGAGCCTGCTGCTGATCCTGATGCTGCTCTACAGCCTGTTCAATTCGATACGCGACAGCCTGCTGGCGCTGTCGGGCATTCCGTTCGCGGTCGCCGGCGGAATTCTCGGGCTCTACTTCGGCGGGCTGAATTTCAGCGTCTCGGCCGCGGTCGGCTTCATCTCGCTGTTCGGCGTCTCCGCGATGGATGGCATCCTGCTGATGTCCTATATCCGCCGCGACATCGACGAAGGCATGGGCACGGAAGACGCCATCATCCGCGCCGCCGAAACGCGGATGCGGCAGATCTTCATGACCGGGCTGTCGGCGTGTATCGGCCTGGTCCCGGCGGCGATCTCGACCGGGATCGGCTCGCAGGTTCAGCAGCCGCTGGCCTGCGTCATCGTCGGCGGAATGCTGCTGTCGCCGATCTGCAGCCTGCTGGTGATCCCGGTGCTGGCACGATTGTGGATGCCGACCATCAAGGAAACCGGGCTGGCCCGGGAGCCGTCGGCTCACTGATCGCACTTCGACCGATCCCTCGGTGAACCTGATGCCGCAAATGTGAGTCTCAGTGTTTTGGTGGCGTGAAGCCATATCCCAGCACCGGGAGCTGAAGCCATGAATGTCAGCGGCCACGACGTTCACCGGACTCTGGAATACCGGATGGCCACAGCCATCGTTCGGCTGCTTCCTACCGGCCTGTTGCTGATCTTCCTCGGCCTTGCCCTGCTTGTGCTGGTGGATACCGACCGCGAATTGGGAACGCTGATCGGGATCGGGCTCTGCTTCTTGTTTGGGGTCGGCGTGATCGGGACGGCGCTCTGGAGCGCCTTGCGTGCCGGCAAGCCATTGTTCACGCTCTCGCCGCAGGGCATCCATTACCGGATTCCCTGGGTGAAGGCCTTGCTCATCCCCTGGCGCGAAGTTCGAGGTGTCGACACGATCGACGTCGAAGGAGGCTATTGGTCGCCGCCGTACTCATCCTCCGGCATTTGGCTGCCGCGATACAATACCGTGATCTTTCGCAACGTCACCGTGTTCCTGGTGTCGAAGCAATTTTACGACTCGCGGATCTTTGTCCGTTCATTCTTGCTGCGCGGTCCCGGCTGGAAGGCCAACTTCATTGCCAAGGGCGCGCTGGTCCAGGTGGCCTTGCACCACGAGCTGGTATCGGTCGAGCCGCAGCCGCTGCGCGAAGCCCTCGAAGCCCGCTGGCTTGCGTTTCGCGATCAACCTGCGCCGACGAAAACAAGCGTGCCGCATGTACCGGCGGCAGGGAGCAATGCGGATGCTCCTGAGAACACTGCGGCTCGCGCCGTACCGAAGTCAGACGTCGTGGCGATGGGAGAGAGCCCGAGGGCGATATCGTGGTGGGAGACTGTGAAGATTATCGTTCCGCTGATCGGCATCGTCGCCGTGCTTGCCAACCTCTGGGGATTTTGGGAGTTGCCCGGGCAGGACAAGGTGCATGATGCACGAGCCAAGGCGCGCGAAGAGCGAAGATACTGGGAGGACGCGGACAAGCGTCGCAAGGAGGAAACCAGGACACGTGAGGCGGAGGAGAGAGAACGGCAGAGAGATTTCGACGAAACAATGCGACGTGCGTTTGGCCGATGACCTGATGTCGTCAGTAAAGCCTCGACCGGTAAGCTTCCTCCATGGTCTTCTCGGCCACATCCACTGACACCGCCGCCGTCTGCTCCGCGATGATGCGGCCGAGGGTCGGAAAACTGTGGCGCTCGACCTGCGCCTCGGGATTCCACAGCTTCGCGCGCATCAGCGCCTTGCCGCAATGGAAATAGCACTCCTCGACATGCACCTTGAGGCCGATCGTCGGCGTGACGTTCTGCACCGTTAGCGGCGCCAGCAGCGTTGGATCCTGTGCGATCTCCGCTTTGCCGTTGATGCGCAGCGTCTCGTTGATGCCGGGTACGAAGAAGATCAGTCCAACGCCGGGCGAGGCCAGGATGTTGCCGAACGTATCGACCCGGTTGTTGCCGCGCCGGTCCGGGATCAACAGGGTCTTGTCGTCGAGTACCGCGACGAAGCCCGGCCCGTCACCGCGCGGGCTCGCATCGGCGTTGCCCTTCCCGTCACCCGAGGCGAGGACCAGAAACGGGGAGAGCGCGATGAAGTCGCGGCAGAACCTGTCGAGGTGATGCAGGACCTTCTTCTCGGCCAGCGGGCTCACCTGTCCGAAATGCGCACGCAGCTCGTCTTGCGTTTGGACCGGGGGCTTGTCGCCCGCACTATGGTTCTTCATGGCAGGTCTCCTCCAATCCTGTTGCGCGCTCGCGCCGCATTGTAAAGGGATTGACCGGCAAAGCCCACCGCGATCGGCCTTACGGGCGCGAGGTACGTCCGAACGTGATGCTGGTGCAGACGCCGAGCAAAGCCCAGAACAGCAGGCTCGAGAGCGTCACCACGACGACGAACCGATGCGACAGCGCGGCCGGAACCGCGCTGTGGGATTCCGGCGCAACCGGCGCGCCGATCAGATGGGGCAGCGCGATCAGGCCGAGGCCGAGCACCGCGGCCCAGGCGGCGGGGCGGAACGCCAGCAGGCAAAGTCCTCCGGCCGTGGCGGCGGCGGTGGCGATCCACCAGGTCTGCCGCGCCGTCAGGTCGGCCACCGGCATGCCCGGCAATTCCGGCGGCAGTCCGAGGCCGGGCGCCGCCGTAAATACGACAAAGCCCGCGAGCCCCCACAACAAACCTTCCCGCCACGTCACCGGCAGGCCGCGGATCGCATAGATTCCGGTGAGCAGCAGCGCGAAGCCGATCGCGGTCAGGACATTGGCCCCGACCGTAAACGCGTTGCGCTGCAAGCCGTCTTCGGGCTCCCATGCGCTGTCTTGGCTTTGGGTCTTGCCGTGATCATGCGCGCCGACGGCTTGCTGCGCGGCCGGCTGGCTGGGGACCGCAGCCTTGCGTTCGTAGACTTCGCTCTTCTGGATCAGCGGCACCGTTCCGAAGAACTGCGCAACCGAGATCACCACGCCGACAATCAAGCCGGCAAGCGCTGCCGAAAATACAATCGATCTGAAAACAGGCATGGGACGTCAGTGACAGGGAAACGCATTGGCGTGGCGGACATCATGGGCGGCGTTATGAACGGCGCTGATGTGCGAAAAGCCGACCACGCCGACAATGAAAAGGCCAAGCGCCATCGCCAGCACGGCTTGAGCAACCACGCTCGATTGAGCTGTGACGGCGGGCAGTTGGGCGGTGTGGGACTGTTGCATGTCGATCCTCGGCGCAGATGCGCTTATTTAACCGAGAATAACGGCCGGCGCGACCCTAAATTTTCAATTGCCTGACCACATCGCGGCTTGTGAGGTGAAAATTCGCCGTCTCGGCCACGGCAGCGCGAAGCAGTTTGGCGCGGGCGGCCGCCTGGAACGCGGCTTCGTGGCCGAGGTAGTAATCCACGCATTGCTGCGGCGAGGGCGTCGCCCGCAGCAGCGTCCGGAACGCGCGACGGTGCACCATGCAGAGGCCGGCGTGCCCGCGCGGCTGAAATGCGAGCGCGTCAATATCGTCACGCCAAATGGGTGTCTTGCTCAGTGACATCAAGCGATCGTCGGTGTGGCCCCGCGGCAACTTGCCCGCGCATTTTGTCTACAGCGATGGCATTGCCAGATGAAGGTCGATTCTGCGATTGACTCTCAACACGAACGGATGCCACGATTGTGATCGGTAGTGTCCGCAAGGGCTAACCAAGGGAATGCGGTGCGCGCACATCGGTGTGCAAATCCGCGGCTGCCCCCGCAACTGTAGGCGGATAGCCGACGGCCATAAATACCACTGGAGATTAACCTCTCTGGGAAGGTGGTCGGAGGCGATAACCCGCGAGCCAGGAAACCTGCTGCCGGTCATGGTCATGCGCGAACGCGTCGGGCGGGGTGCTCCGATGTCGCAAGAGTAGCTGGTGCATCTGCCGCTTGGGGCGAGGGCAGAATGTGACGGCAACCGCGCTGACGGGAAGTTGCTTCGCCGTTGAGTGGTACCGTGTTCAATTCTGGAAATAATGGTCATCTTGCGCCACGCCTGTCGTGCGCGCAGCTGCAGTCCTGCCAATCCCGTGGTGTCGACATCAAGCGCTGGTTGCGCTCATCCGTGGCGCCGCTCGGTCTGCTGGTATTCGTCGCCTCCGGGGCGGTGTCGCCGGCGTCGGCGCAGGCCACGCCGCAAGCGGAGCGAAAACCCGACAATATTGGTCCCGTGATCGTCACGCCGCCGCAGCGCAAGCCGAGAACTGCGGCGGGATCCGGAAACCAGCGCGCGCGAACCCCCGCCCGCGTTGCCGGTCGCCCGCGCGCGCCGGCCGTCGCCATTCCGGTCGTGACCGGCGCACAACAGGTCCCGCAAACCCCGCTCAAC
This sequence comes from uncultured Alphaproteobacteria bacterium, assembly GCA_963742695.1. Taxonomy (GTDB): domain Bacteria; phylum Pseudomonadota; class Alphaproteobacteria; order Rhizobiales; family Xanthobacteraceae; genus Bradyrhizobium. The sequence continues at coordinate 188,483 of CAVUNF010000037.1, read as the reverse complement.
TCCAACGTCGTAACCGAGGTCGGGTCGCGACTCGGTCTTACCCCGCGCCAGACGCCCGCGATGGTCGAAGTGATCGACAAGCAGGTCATCGAAGATCGCGGCCTGCGGACCACCACCGACATCGCCAAGGCCGCGGTCGGCGTGACCGGCGGCGATTCGCCGGGCGCGCCTGCGATCTTCACCATGCGCGGCTTTGCCGGCGACCAGCTCAACACGCTGTACAACGACATCAAGATCGGCCCGGCGACCATGACGGGGCGTCCGATGGACACCTTCAATCTCGATCGGGTCGAGATCCTGAAGGGGCCGGCCTCGCTGCTGTCGGGCATCGGCGCCACCGGCGGCGCGATCAATTACGTGACCAAGGCGCCGCACACCGGGCCGATCGTCAACGACGCCTTCACGTCGTTCGATTCGTTCAAGGGTTATCGCGCGGGCTATGGCTCCGGCGGCAGCACGCTGATCAATGGCCTGGATTATCGCTTCGATATCAGCCACTCCAACAATGTCGGCTTCATCGACGACACCTATTCGAAACTCAGCAATGTTTCGGGCGGGCTCAACTATCGCGTCACAGATAGTTTCAAGATCTGGGGCGCCTTCGAATACAAGCAGGACAAGGACAAGTTCTACTGGGGCACGCCGCTGGTGCCGGCCAATGCGCCCGGCATCGTTCCGACCACGGGTGTCGTTTCGGGGCTGTGGACCCAGTATTATCCAGGACCGTTCGATTTCGCGGGTCCCACCGGACCTCGGAACCCCGTCACCATCGACGCCAGGACGCTCAGGACCAACTACAACGTGCTCGACAACCACAGCGGCGCGAAGGAGCTATGGCTGCGCAGCGGCTTCCAGTGGGACATCACCAGCAACGTATCGCTCAGGAGCCAGGTCTACGGCTACGACGCGCACCGCAGCTGGTTCAACAACGAATATAACACGTTCAACGACAGCCCCACGCCTACCCTCGGCGCGCAGGGCGAAATCTATCGCGAGCGGCTCGCGCTCGACCATGCCCAGAGGCTCTACGGCAACGTCACCGACCTGACGATCAATTCGAACCTCGGCGGGATGGACAACCGCTTCGTCACCACGGTCGCGGCCAGCAGCCTGCAGTTCAACGTCTCGCAGGATACGGTGTTCGGCGCCGATACCGTCGCGCTGGTCAATCCGGATCGCGGCCTCTACGGCGATCGACGCGACGAGAAGATCTCCACCCACGTCAACAACGTCTCGCTCTCGTTCGAGGACCGGCTGAAGGTCACGTCCAACTTTGCGCTGATCGGCGGTATCCGCGTCGAGGACATCGAACTGTCGCGCACGCGGTTCTCGCCGACCGGCGTGCTTGCCGCCAACTATCCGTTCACCACGACTTTCAATCCCGTGACCGGCCGCGCCGGCTATACCTGGGAAGCCGTGCCGGGAGTAACCTTCTACAGCCAGTACGCCACCGCGGCCGATCCGACTGTCGCCAACATCTTCATCCTGCGACCGACGCAGCCGCTGTTGCTGACGACGTCGCGGACCTATGAGACCGGCGTCAAGCTGCTGTCGGCCGACAAGCGGCTGGAGTTCATCGTGTCGGCGTTCGATATCGAGCGCAGGAACGTCTACATTCCGGAGACCGGAAGACTGTTCAATGTTGCCGGCAAGATCGCATCGAGGGGATTCGAAGTCGCCGCGGCGGCGAATCCGTTTGGCGGTTTGAAAGTGTGGGGCAATGCCTCGATCGTTCAATCGCGATTTGTCGACTTCGACTATGTCGACGACAACGGGGTGTCTCAGTCTTATTCCGGCATGACCCCGCCCAACATCCCAACCTTTGTCGCCAACGCGGGTGCATCGTACCGATTTGAATCGGCATTGCCGGTTGAGATCGGCGCGTCGATGCGCCATGTCGGCGATCGTTTCAATTTCCAGGACAATTTCGTCACCATGAACAGCTACACCACCTTCGATGCCTACGCCTTCGTCGACATTCCGAAGACGGTGTTCAACAGCGTGGAGCGGACGAGGTTGAGCTTTCGCGTCAAGAACCTGACCAACAAGCTCTACGCGGCATGGGGCGATCCCGGATACAACGACCAGATCATCCTCGGTGCTCCCCGCAGCTACGAGGTGGCCGCTTCCTTCAAGTGGTGAGCCACGCATCGGAACGGCCAACGCCATGAAAATTCCGTTGGACGCGCCCGCGCTGCATGTCTGTCCGCTCAGCGGGCTCTCCGGCCTTGCGGCTGGTCTCGGCCGGTTCGATCTGCTGACCTTGTTGTCGCCGGATCATGCCGGCGACGACCATCGCGTGACGGCGTGCGAACGGCATCTGCAATTGTCGTTTCACGATATCGCGGAGGCGAGGCCCGGTCTGGTCGCGCCTGACAGGGCGATCATGCAGGACATCCTCGATTTCGCCCGCCATGCTGAAGACCGCGCCATGCTGATCCATTGCTGGGCCGGTATCAGCCGCTCCAGCGCGGCGGCCTATGTGATCGCCTGCGACCGCAATCCGGGCTTCGAGCACGACATCGCCGACGAACTGCGCCGCCGCGCGCCGTCGGTAACGCCGAACCGGTTGATGGTGGCGCTGTCGGATGATCTGCTCGGGCGAGGCGGCCGGATGATCGAGGCGATCAATCGCATCGGCCGCGGCGCCGATGCCTTCGAGGGCGAGCCGTATCGACTGCCGTTGTCATGGCCTATCGGATGATCGCGGCGACGCCGAGCAGGAACCCGATCTCGAACATTTGTTCGATGGCGCCGAGGACATCGCCGGTGTAACCGCCGATCAGCCGTCGCGACCAGATGGCGAGTGCCGTGGCCAGTGCGGCGCCGAGCAACGCGCCGAACACAACCGATGAAACGGAAACGAAAACCAGCGGCAACGCGGCGACGGTGACGGCGATGAGGGCGAACCATAATTCGTCCGATTGTACCGGCGTCTCGGCATAACCGACCTTCATGGCATTGGTATCGCCGGCATAGCTCATGGCGTTGATGACAAAGCCCGGCGTGGCGCGCGCGGCGGCATGGCTGGCGATCAGCGCAAAGGCGCCCGCCCATAACGGCAGCTGCGTGAGCGCGGCGACGCGCAACGCGATGCCGAACCCCAGCGCCAGTGCGCCGTAGCTGCCGATCCGGCTGTCCTTCATGATTTCCAGCCGTCGCTCAACGCTCCAGCCGCCGCCGAAGGCATCGGCGGTGTCGGCGAGACCATCCTCGTGCAGCGCGCCCGTGATTGCGACGCCCGCGATCACGGCCAGCAGCGCCGCGATGAACGGCCCCCAGATTTGCCCCGCCAGCAGCCACACCAAGGCGGATGCCGCGCCGATACCGATTCCGACCAGCGGAAAATATTTCAGGGACCGCGCCAGCCAGTCCGGCTGCGATGCGATGTCGGATGATGGTGCCGGCACGATGGTGAGAAACCGTAGGGCGTTGAGGAAGCGTTCGGTCTCGCTCATCTCAGATATTCCCGGCCAGCACGTCGCTGAGATCGGCAACGTCGGTCAACAGCCGCGCCGCGGCGCGCAGCAATGGTACCGCAAGCAAAGCGCCGGTGCCTTCGCCGAGCCGCAGCCCGAGATCGAGCAACGGTTTGGCATCGAGCGCTGATAGCACGATGTCGTGGCCCTTTTCGGCCGAGCGGTGCGCGAACACGCAATAATCGCGGGCGGCCGGAGCGAGCCGGATCGCAACCAGCGCGGCGGCGCTGGAAATAAATCCGTCGATCACGACCGGCCGCCGCCGCGAAGCCGCGCCCAGCACCGCGCCCGCCATCATCGCAATTTCGAGCCCGCCGAATTCGCGGAGAACATCCAGCGGAGAGCTGGCATCGCTGCGCGCCGCGGCCCTGGCAATGGCGGCGTGCTTGCGCGCCATGCCCTGATCATCCTGCCCGGCGCCCGACACCAATGCAGTCATCGAGCGGCGCCGGTGCCAGCCGATGCACCAGCAGCGCGGAGGAGGCGGTATTGCCGATGCCCATTTCGCCGAGCGCGATGATGTCGGCGCCGGCGTCGATCTCGGCCATCGCAAGCGCACAGCCTTTTGCCAGCGCGTCGCGCGCCTGTTGCATCGACATCGCCGGTTCGCGCGCGGCATTGGCCGGTGCCCATCCGGATCTTGGCGTCGATCAAATTGGGATGCGCAGGCAGTTCGGCCGCGACCCCGGCATCGACGACGCGTATCCCGACATCGCTGGCGGCGGCAAAGGCGTTGGCGCTGGCGCGGCCGGCGAGGTAGGTCTTCACCATCGCCACCGTCACCGCGGACGGATATTGCGACACGCCTTCCGCGGTGAGGCCATGGTCGCCGGCGAACACCAGCAGCACGGCCTTGTCACCGCGCGGGGCGGCCGGATGCGCGATCATGCCAAGCTGCACGGCAAGGTCTTCGATGCGTCCGAGCGATCCCGGCGGCTTGGCCTTGCCGTCGATCCGCGCGCGCATCGCCGCCAGCAGCGCCTGATCGAGCGGCGCAATGGCGGGCGGCTGCCACGGAGACTGGGATTCGGTCGGCATCGGGTTCCTTTTGCAGGGCTAACTGACCCAACACGCCCGCGTCCGGTCAACTCCGGTTGACCCCAGCCACCCCGGCGGCTAGCGTCATCGGCGATGGTCCTCCCGCGTGGGAGGTGAAAAGGGAAGCCGGTGCGAGTTCGCTCAACGCCGGCGCTGCCCCCGCAACTGTAAGCGACGAGCCCCAAGCCGATGCCACTGGGAATTCCCCGGGAAGGCGGCTGATGGCAGCGACCCGCGAGCCAGGAGACCTGCCATCACGAACTGTGCTTTGGAGGCGTCGTCGGGGCGGGGTGCACCGGACGGGAGCGAGCCTGATGGCGGTCGCCATCGGCGCGACCCAACAAAGCTCGTGGCCGCTTTAAGGCCTTGATGTGAGCCGGTGATGGATCGCAAGAGCGCTGATCGAGATTCCGCTGATGTGGCGTTGATTGAGCCTGCGCGCAGCAATGTGCCTGACGGCCCCATTGTCGTGAGCGTCTGCGTCACCTGCAAGACCGCCGATGACGGCACCGTGGTGGGGCCTGACATGTTCGAATCGGTCAAGGCCGCGATCGGTCCGTCCGATCACGTGCAGGTGCGGCCGGTGCAATGCCTCAGCGTCTGCAAGCGGCCCGCGACCGTCGCGGTGACAAGCCCGGACGGTTACACATTTTTGTTCGGCGACCTGCAGACCGAGAGCGGCACCGCCGCTCTGGTGTCCTTCGTCAAATCCTATCAAAAGTCCGATTACGGCCTGGTGCCATGGCGCGAGCGCGCCGAGGTGCTGCGCAAGGGCATGGTGGCGCGGGTGCCGCCGATGCGCTGGTCGCCGGACGACGGCAGCGCGCCGAAATGACAGCGCTTGCCACCACGCTGGTGCTGGGCGGCGCGCGCTCCGGCAAATCAGCCTTTGCCGAACAACTGGTCGGCGACAGCGGTTTGGCGCGGATCTACCTTGCGACCGCGACCGCAGGCGATGATGAGATGCGCGCTCGCATCGCGCATCACCGCGCGCAGCGCGGCGACGGCTGGACCACCGTCGAGGAGCCGCTGGCGCTGGTCGATGCCTTGACGCGGGAGGCGACCCATGGCCGCGCCGTGCTGGTGGATTGCCTGACGCTGTGGCTGTCGAACCTGATGCATGCGGAGCGCGATCCCGAAATCGAAGCGCGGCGGCTGACGAGGTTTCTCGGCGTTGCGAAACATCCCGTCGTGCTGGTGTCGAACGAGGTCGGCCTGGGCCTGGTGCCGGAGACGCCGCTCGGCCGCGCCTTTCGCGACGCGCAGGGCCGCCTGAACCAGATCGTCGCCGCTACCGTTCCCAATGTCGTCTTCATCGCAGCCGGGCTTCCGCTCTGGCTGAAGCGTTCGCCTTAAGGAGAATTTTGAAAATGTCCCGTGTCCCCGTCACTGTGCTCACCGGTTTTCTCGGCGCCGGCAAGACCACGCTGCTGCGTTCGCTGCTGACGCAGGCCGATGGCCGCCGCATCGCCGTGATCGTCAATGAATTCGGCGACGCCGGGTTCGACGGCGGACTGGTCGAGGAATGCGCGGCCAAGGCCTGCGCGCCCGGCGATATCGTCGAACTGACCAACGGCTGCATCTGCTGCACCGTCGCCGACGATTTCATTCCGACCATGGACAAGCTGTTGTCCCGCGACCGGCCGCTCGACGCCATCGTCATCGAGACCTCGGGCCTGGCGTTGCCGCAGCCGCTGCTGAAAGCATTCGACTGGCCTGCGGTGCGCACCCGCGCCACCGTCGACGGCGTCGTCACGGTGGTCGATGCGCTGGCGCTGTCCGAAGGCCGCGTCACCCTCGACGAGGATGCCGTCGCCGCCCAGCGCGCTGCCGACGATTCACTGGATCACGACGATCCGATCGAGGAAGTGTTCGAGGACCAGCTCGCCTGCGCCGATCTGGTGGTGCTGTCGAAGAGCGACCTCGTGACGCCCGCGGCGCTGGCCGAGATCGAGGCGCGTCTCAAAGCCGTGCTGCGGCCCGGCGTCAGCATCGTGCGCTCGAAAGGCGATCTGGCGCCGGCGGTGCTGATCGGGCTGAATTCCGCCGCGGAAGACGACATGGCGGCGCGCGCCGGCCATCATGGCGAGGAAGAAGAGCACGACCACGACGATTTCGACAGCATCGTGGTGATGCCGAAGGCGGCTGCCAGCGTCGATATCATGCGCGCGCGCGTCAGCGACGCCTTGAATCTCACCGGCGTGCTGCGCGTCAAGGGCCACGCCCGCATCGCCGACAAGGCGGCGCCGATCGTGGTGCAGGGCGTCGGCGGCCGCGTCGAACTCGCGTTCGCGCGGCCCGATGTGAAACAGGCCGAGCATCTCGTGGTGATCGGGCTGAAGGGATTTGATGGCGACGCCGTCCGCCGCGCCTTGGCGGGGTAGCAAGGGTCTTCCACACACATGCACCTGAAGCTCGACAGCAGCGGCAGTATCGACGATGGCGAACTGGCCCGCGATCTCGGGCAGGACCCCGCCGACATCGTCGTGCTGTCGGCGGCGGACAGCGACCTCTCGGCGTTCGGTGCGGCCTATGCGACGCTGTCAGGCGATTTCCCGAGTGTGCGGCTGACCAATCTGCTGGCGCTCGGGCATCCGGCCTCGGTCGATCTCTATGTCGAGCGCACGCTGTGCGATGCCAAGATCGTGGTGCTGCGGATGCTCGGCGGCGAAAGCTATTGGCCGCATGGCGTCGAAAGCCTGCGCAGCGACGCGCTGCGGCGCGGTGCGCTGTTCGCCTGCCTGCCCGGCGAGATGGACTGGAACGCCGCACTGGCGGCGCGCGGCACGCTCGGCGGCGAGGAGACCCACGCGTTCTGGCGTTACTGCAGCGAGGGCGGCGTCGAGAACGCGCAACTGGCGCTGCGCTACGCCGCGCATCTGATCGGACATGGCGAGCGTCCGCCGCGGGCAAGGCCGATGCCGTCGGCCGGCTTCTGGCGCGGTGAGCCGGCGAATCGACGAGCGGCCCAACGCCGTTGTCATCTTCTACCGTGCGCTGGTCGCGGGCGGCGACACCGCCGGGATCGATGCGCTGCGGACCGCACTGCTGGCGCGCGGCCTCAACGCGGTGTGCCTGTTCGTCACCAGCCTGAAGGACGAACGATCGGCCGCGTTCCTGCGCGCGGCGCTGTCGGCGTATCCGCCCGACATCATCATCAACGCCACGGCGTTCGCCACCGCGACCGCCAATGACGATGCCGGCATGCTCGCGACATCCGATTGCCCGATCCTTCAGGTCGCGCAGGCCGGCATGTCGCGCGCGAGCTGGGAAGCCTCGACCCGCGGGCTCAACCCGCGCGATCTCGCCATGCATGTCGTGCTGCCCGAAGTCGATGGCCGCATCTTTGCCAATGCCATCGCCTTCAAGGAGCGCGGCGACAGTTTTGCGGGCTTTGCGCCGACGACCTTCCAGCCCGTGGCCGACCGCATCGATGCGACCGCCGATCTGGCGCTGGCCTGGGTGCGATTGCGCCGGGCCGAACCGCCTGCGCGCCGTGTCGCGCTGGTGCTGGCCAATTATCCCAACCGCGACGGCCGGCTCGCCAACGGCGTCGGTCTCGATACGCCGCAAAGCCTGATCGATGTGCTCGCCGCGATGGGCGGCGAGGGCTATCTCGTCAGCGAGGCGCCCAACGACGCTGCAGCGATGATGGATCTGCTGCAGCAAGGTCCGACCAACGCGCTCGAAGGACGCGCCTCGCGTGTTGGCGGCGTGGCTTGGCCGCTGGCGAATTACAAGACGGCGTTCTCAACCCTGCCGGAGAGCGTGCAGCGCGCGGTTGAGGCGCGTTGGGGCAAACCGGAGCAGGACCCGCATCTCGTCGCCGGAAAATTCCGCCTCGGCCTGCATCGCTTCGGCAATGCCGTCGTCGGCGTGCAGCCGGCGCGCGGCTACAACATCGATCCCAAGAGCACCTATCACGATCCCGATCTGGTGCCGCCGCACCATTACCTCGCATTTTATCTCTGGCTGCGCCGCGAATTCGACCTGCATGCGATCGTGCATCTGGGCAAGCACGGCAATCTCGAATGGCTGCCGGGCAAGAGCACGGGCCTGTCGGCCGATTGCCTGCCCGATGCGGTGCTTGGACAGCTCCCGCATCTCTATCCCTTCATCGTCAACGATCCCGGCGAGGGCATCCAGGCCAAGCGCCGCGCCAGCGCTGTCATCATCGACCATCTGACGCCGCCGATGACCCGCGCCGAGTTGCATGACGATCTGGCGCGGCTGGAAACGCTGGTCGACGAATATGCGCTGGCGGCCGACCTCGATCCCAAGCGCGCCACCATGCTCGCCGAGGACATTTTGTCGCTGGCGCGGGCGCAGCGGCTCGATGCCGATGTCAACGTAACGCGGGACACGCCGACCAACGACGCCTTGCGCGCGCTCGATGCGCATCTCTGCGACCTCAAGGAAATGCAGATCCGCGACGGCCTGCACATATTCGGTCGCGTACCTATCGATAGCCAGCGCAACGATCTCATCGTATCGATCGCGCGGCTGCCGCGTTCGGACCTGAAGCCGCAGGATGCGTCACTGCATCGCGCGCTGGCGCTCGATCTCGGCCTTGGCACTTTCGATCCGCTGACCCGCGATCTCGCTGCGAATTTCGAGGGACCGCGTCCCGCGATCCTTGCTGATATCAGTACCGCTGCGTGGCGCACGTCAGGCGATACCGTCGAGCGGATCGAGTTGCTCGCGCTTCAATTGGTGGCGGATGTAAAAAAATGCGACGACACGTGGACCCGGACGCAGGCGGTCCTGAGCTGGATCAACACAACCCTCCGTCCCGTCATTGACGCCTGTGGCGCGGCCGAGATCAGCGCGTTTCTCCGCGGGCTCGATGGCCGGTTCGTGCGGCCCGGTCCATCCGGTGCGCCGACGCGCGGACGGCCGGATGTGCTGCCGACCGGGCGCAATTTCTTCGCGGTCGATGTGCGGGCGGTGCCGACCCCTTCGGCCTGGCGGATCGGCCAGCTTGCGGCGGAACGCCTGGTCGAAGCCTACTGGCAGGAAGCCGGCGAGTGGCCGCGCGCGATCGCGCTGTCGGCCTGGGGCACCGCCAACATGCGCACCGGCGGTGACGACGTCGCGCAAGCCCTGGCGCTGATCGGCGCGCGCCCGTTGTGGGAGGAGACCTCGGGCCGGGTTACCGGTTTCGCGATCACGCCCTTGAGCGAACTGAAGCGACCGCGGGTAGATGTGACCTTTCGCGTCTCCGGGCTGTTTCGTGATGCCTTTCCGACCCAGATGGACATCATCGGCAGCGCCATCAACGCCATCGCCTGCTCGATGAACCCGATGAAGCCAATCCGATTGCCGCCAACGTTCGTATGCGGCGCCGCGCGCTTGAAGCCGAGGGTATGGCTCCCGAGGCTGCGCAACGCCGGGCGGCCTATCGCGTGTTCGGTTCGAAGCCGGGCGCCTATGGCGCAGGCCTGCAAGCGCTGATCGATGAGGGCGGCTGGAATAATCGTGGTGACCTTGCCGATGTCTATCTCGACTGGGGCGGCTATGCCTATGGCAGCGGTACCGAAGGCGAGGGCGCGCGGGGCGATTTCGCCGAACGCTTGAGGGATACCGATCTGGTGGCGCAGGCCCAGGACAACCGCGAACACGATATTCTGGATTCCGACGATTATTATCAGTTCATGGGCGGCCTTGCCGCGACCGTGCAAAGCCTGCGCGGGCGCGCGCCGCGCATTGCGCATATCGACACCTCGCGCCCGGAGGCGCCGTTGGCGCGGCCGCTCAGCCACGAAATCTCCCGCGTCGTGCGCGGCCGGGCCGCCAATCCGAAATGGATCGCCGGCGTGATGCGCCACGGCTACAAGGGCGCATTCGAGATCGCGGCAACGGTGGATTATCTGTTCGGCTTTGCCGCCTCGACCGATGCGGTCTCCAACCATCATTTCGATCAATTGTTCGCTTCCTATCTGGAAGACGAGCGCGTACGAAACTTCATGCAGTCCGCCAACCCGGCGGCGCTGCGCGAAACCGCCGACCGCTTCGCCGAGGCGATCCGGCGCGGGCTGTGGACGCCGCGCTCCAATCGCGCTGCCGATCTGATCGCCGAACTCTTGCCGAACGCGCAGAAGGAAATCGCATGACCGGAACTCCCACTGAATCAGACGAAGCCGAGAATGAGCGGCACCGGGAGAAAGCGCGAAAACACAAGGCCGCGCGCGACAAGATCATGGCGACCAAGGTCGGCGAGAAGGGCCTGCTGATCGTCAACACCGGCACCGGCAAGGGCAAGACCTCAGCCGCGCTCGGCATGGTGTTTCGCCACATCGGCCATGGTTATCCCGTCGGCGTCGTGCAGTTCACCAAATCGCCGAAATGGGACACCGGCGAAGCCAGGCTGCTGGCGAAATTTCCTGAACTGGTGACGCTGCACATCATGGGCGAAGGCTTTACCTGGGAAACCCAGGACCGCGAGCGCGACATTGCCGCCGCCACCAAGGGCTGGGAGCGCGCCAAGGAGCTGATCCGCGACGACCGCCACCGCATGGTGCTGCTGGATGAACTCAACATCGTGCTGCGCTACGATTACCTTGATATCAACGAAGTGCTGGCCTTCCTGCGCGACGAAAAACCCGCCGACAAGCACGTCGTCATCACCGGCCGCAATGCCAAGCCGGAATTGATCGAGATGGCCGATCTCGTCACTGAAATGACCTTGGTGAAGCATCCGTTCCGATCAGGCGTGAAGGGCCAGAAGGGCATCGAATTCTGATGCAGCGGTCGACACCTGCGCTGATGATCCAGGCCACCGGCTCCAATGCCGGCAAGTCGACGATCGTCGCAGGGCTCGCGCGCGCGCTGGTGCGGCGCGGCCTCAAGGTGGCGCCGTTCAAGCCGCAGAACATGTCGAACAATGCGGCCGTGGCGATCGAGGGCGGCGAGATCGGTCGCGCTCAGGCGGTGCAAGCGCGGGCGGCGCGGATGATGCCGAGTGTGCACATGAACCCGGTGCTGCTGAAGCCCGAGACCGACACCGGCGCGCAGGTGATCGTGCAAGGCAAGCGCTGGGGCACCTTGCGCGCGCAAAATTACCTGGAGAAGAAAGCGGCCTTGCTGCCGGCGGTGCTGGAAAGTTTTGCGCTTCTGGCGCGCGACGCCGATATCGTGCTGGTCGAAGGCGCCGGCAGTCCGGCGGAAATCAACCTGCGCAGCGGCGACATCGCCAATATGGGATTTGCCGCCGCCGCCAACGTGCCCGTGGTGATGCTCGGCGATATCGACCGCGGCGGCGTCATCGCGAGTCTTGCCGGTACGCATCTCGTGCTGGAGCCGGACGAGCGGGCGCGTATTCACGGCTTCATCGTCAACAAGTTTCGCGGCGACGTCGGATTGTTTCGGGAAGGCCTGACGGCGATCACAGGCCACACCGGCTGGCCCTCGCTCGGCGTGGTGCCGTGGTTGCCGCAGGCCGCGTGGCTTCCGGCGGAGGATGCCGTCGATCTCGACCGCACCCATGCTTCATCCGCGACGCGTGTGATTGCGGTGCCGGTGCTGGCCCGCATCGCCAATTTCGACGATCTCGATCCCTTGGGGATGGAGCCCGGCGTCAAACTCGTTTTCGTCAGGCCGGGGGAGCCTATTCCCGCCGAGGCTGAAATCATCATTCTCCCCGGCAGCAAGTCCACCATCGGCGATCTCGCCTTCTTGCGCGCGCAGGGCTGGGACGTCGACATATCAGCGCATGTCCGCCGCGGCGGCCATGTGCTGGGATTGTGCGGTGGCTATCAAATGCTCGGCAAAACCATCGCCGACCCCGATGGCGTCGATGGCCGTGCCGGCACCGTCGAAGGGCTGGGTCTGCTCGATATCGCGACCGTGATGAGCGGGGACAAATCCACCACGCTGGTCACGGGAACGCATCGCGCGACCGGCGCCGCGATCGAGGGTTACGAGATTCATCTCGGCCGCAGCGAGGGTCAGGACTGTTCGCGGCCTTTGCTTGACATCGGCGGCCGCGCCGACGGCGCCTGTTCGGCCGATGGCCGGGTGCAAGGCACCTATGTGCACGGGCTGTTCACCGGCGATGCCTTTCGCAAGGCGTGGCTGGCGCATTTCGGCATCGCCTCGTCGCTGGCTTACGATGCCAGCATCGAATCGGCGCTGGACGCCCTCGCCGACCATCTGGAAACGCATCTCGATATCGAGCAGATCCTGAAGATCGCGCGCAGCCGTCAGACCACCAACGCCAGCGCGGCGTAGACCGCGGCTTCCAGCACGCATGCGGCCATCAGGAGATCGAGGGCGCGGCCGATGTCGTCTGGGCCAGCGTCCTTGCGCGCCTCGGCGTTGAGAAAGGGATCATCGACGCTGTGTTCGCCGTAACGGCGCGGTCCTGCCAGCGCCAGGCCGAGTGCGCCGGCCATGGCACTTTCCGGCCAGCCGGCATTCGGCGAACGATGTTTTGGGGCGTCGCGCCGCATCACTTTCAGCGCCGTCGCAACGGCGCCATTGGCGACGGGTGCGACGACGGCAAGCAGCAGCCCTGACAGGCGTGCCGGAATCAAATTGACGAAGTCGTCGAGCCGCGCCGCGGCCCAGCCGAAGCTTTCATGACGCGCGCTGCGGTGCCCGATCATGGAGTTGGCGGTGTTGATGGCCTTGTAGGCGATCAATCCGGGGAGGCCCAGCAACGCCAGCCAGAATACCGGGGCCACCACGCCGTCGGAGAAATTCTCGGCGCAGGATTCGATCGCCGCGCGGCACACGCCGGCCTCGTCCAAGCTGATCCGGATCGCGGCCGACGATCATGGAGACCGATTTCGCGCGCCTCGGCGAGCCCGCCATCGGCGAACGCCGAGCGCACCCGCGAGACGTGCTGATAGAGACTTCGCTGCGCGATCAGCACGGAAGCCACGAGGCCAAGCAGCAAGTTTCCGAACAGGACGTGCCGCAACGCGGCCTCGATCAGGAATCCGATCGAAGCGGAAACGACCAGAAGCAGGACGACGACCGCGACGCCAGCCGATTTTCGTTGCGTCGGCGACCATGCCTCGCGATTGAGCGCGCGGTCGAGAAATCCGATGGAGGAACCGATCAGGGTCACCGGATGCGATAGCCGCCGCCATAGCCAATCGGGATCCCCGATCAAGGCGTCGAACGCCAGCGCCGCGACGACGACGAAGAGCGTATCGCCAGAGATCAACATCTCAATGCGCCACGCGCTCGAGCTCCGAGGCGAGGCGATCGAGCGCTTCGGCGAGTTGCGGCCCGCCGCACACGGTGAGCTTTTCCGGGATCACGAGGCGCTTTGACGCCGGATAATAGCGCTCCAGCGCTGGATGCAGCATGAAGGCGCGGCCTTCATCCTCGGCAAAATCACCGGCCTCGGATACCAGCAGGAAGTCCGGCTTCAGGCTGACGATGGCTTCCAGCGAGGCAAATCCGCCGAACTTGTAGCCGAGATCACCAGCGGCATTGCTGAGACCCGCGGTCGCCAGCAATGAGCTGGTCAGGCTTTGTCCGCCGGACACCCAGCCGCGCCGCGACAGCGCCAGCACGCGATAGGGTTTTCGCGACACGACTTCGCGCGCATGCGCAATCGCGGCATCCAGCCGCTTGATTTCGGCGGCGGCGCGGTCGGGATGCTGCACCAGATCGCCCATCAGCCGAATTTGCTTCTTGACGTCGTCCAGCGAGAGCGCGGCATCGAACTCGACGACGCGCAGCCCTTTCTCCTTCAGCAATTCCCGCGTCGCGCGCTTGGTGAAGCGCCCGGCGACGACGACATCCGGCTTCAGGACCAGCACGTCCTCGGCTTCGCCGGAGAGTTTCGGGAATTGCGCGGCCTTGGCCGCATCCCAGGATCGCGCGAGGTCGCGGGAGTAGGGGCTGAGGCCGAGAATCTGCGCGGGGTCCGCCAGCGTCACCAATAGCTGATCGGTACAGAGATTGATCGAGGCGAGCCGAGGCAGCTCCGCGGCGTGCGACGCGCTGGGCAAGCCGAGACAGATCAGGACGGCGATTGCGCCAAAGGCGCTTCGCAGCCCCTCGCATTTCCGGGCTGATGATGGCATGAAGCGCGCATGAAACATGGTGGTGACCTCACCGAGGCAATCGCGCGCCATGGCGGCGCGCCCGAGAGTTGGCTTGATCTGTCGACCGGGATCAACCCCCGGCCGTGGCCAATTCCGCAGCATCTGCCGGAACGCGTATGGCACCATTTGCCGGCCCGCGCCGCAGCGGATGCGTTGATAACAGCTGCGCGTAAAACCTATGGCGTGCCCGATGGCGCCGACATCGTCGCCGCCGCCGGAACGCAGGCGTTGATCCAGTTGCTGCCGTATCTCGCGGCGCCGGGGCCGGTAGCGATCGTCGGGCCGACCTATAGCGAACATGCGCTGGCCTGGCGCAACGCCGGTCATCCCGTGATCGCGATCGACCATCTCGACGCGTGCCCCGACAGCGCGGTTCACGCGGTCGTCGTCAATCCCAACAATCCCGATGGCCGCGTCACCGATCTCGCTGCGCTGAAGCGGATGGCGGCGCGGCTGAAAGATCGTGGCGGATGGCTTGTCGTCGATGAAGCCTTTGCCGACGTGGTGCCTGACATCAGCGCGGTCGCCCTGTGCCCCGATTGGCCCATCGTGATCCTGCGTTCGTTCGGAAAATTCTACGGGCTCGCCGGACTGCGGCTCGGTTTTGCCATCGCCGCGCCCGGCATTGTCGAGCGCATCGCCACGGCATTGGGGCCATGGGCGTGTTCCGGACCGGCGCTGTTGATCGGCACTGCGGCGCTCGGTGACCAGCCATGGGCCGATCGCACGCGCAGCGCGCTGCAACAGCAGGCCCGTAAGCTCGACGAGGTTCTGGTGAAGGCCGGGTTTGGCGATCGCCGGCGGCACGCCATTGTTTCGGCTCGCCCGGCATGCCCATGCGCTGAAGCTGCATGCCGCGCTGGCGCGGCGGCATATCTGGTGCCGAAGTTTCGATTGGGCCGACGATCTCCTGCGATTCGGCCTGCCCGCCGACGCCGCAGGCCTCGATCGTCTGGCGGCGGCGTTGCGCGACTAGCCGGGCCATCGGGCTAAACTCCCGCCCACGGCAGTATCACGGCTTCGTTGCGATAATCGGCGCGGTAGGCGCTGACCCGGAACACATCGGCCATGATTTTTTCCGACAGCGCTTGCTGCGGGTTTGCCCTCCGCGACGAGACGGCCGTCCGACATCACCAATACGGTGTCGGCAAAGCGGGAGGCGAGGCCGAGATCGTGCGTCACCACCACCACCAGCACGCCACGGTCCGCGGCAGCGCGCAAATTGATCATGACGTCGATCTGGTAGCGCGGATCGAGCGAGGCGGTCGGTTCGTCCGCGAGCACGACCGGCGCCTCGACCGCCAGCACCCGCGCCAGCGCGACGCGGCTGCGCTCGCCGCCGGATAATTCGGTGACGGGGCGTTCGGCGAAGGCGACGACATTGGTGGCCTGCATCGCGCGCAACACGGCTTGTTCGTCATGCGGCGGCAGCCGCGCCGGATCGGTCGCGCCATGCGGGTAACGCCCGAGCGCGACGACATCCTTGGCCGGCAGCGGCCAATGCACCAGATGCCCCTGCGGCAGATAGCCGAAACGTTTGGCCCGCTCGCGCAGCGACAGCGACGACAGGGGATCGCCGCCGACCTCGATCGTGCCGGTCGACGGCACCAGACCGGCCAGCGCGCGCAGCAGGGTGGTCTTGCCGGCGCCGTTCGGTCCC
This sequence comes from uncultured Alphaproteobacteria bacterium, assembly GCA_963742695.1. Lineage (GTDB taxonomy): Bacteria > Pseudomonadota > Alphaproteobacteria > Rhizobiales > Xanthobacteraceae > Bradyrhizobium. The sequence continues at coordinate 172,242 of CAVUNF010000037.1, read as the reverse complement.
ACCAGCGCCACCAGCTGTCCTGACGGCAGCGACAGCGAAACGTCGTTGAGAATGACGCGGCGCGACAGCGTCACCTCGAGATGTTGCGCTGCAAGCATCGGTTTGTCGTTCATACGACGCCTCCACCGAGTGTCCGGCGTTCGCGCACGATCAGATAGAGGAAGAACGGCACGCCGATGATCGAGGTGAGCACGCCCACCTTGATGTTGGTGGTGGATGGAATGATCCGCACCGCGATATCAGCGGCCAGCAGCAGCGCCGCTCCGGTCAGCGCGCTCGGCACCAGCAGGCGCGCCGGATCGTGGCCGATCAGCGGCCGCATCAGATGCGGCGCGACCAGGCCGATGAAGCCGATGGTGCCGCTGACGGCTACAGCGCCACCGACGCCGAGCGCAACGCCTGCGATCACCAGCAACCGCAAGCGGCCGACATCGACGCCGAGGCTTTGCGCGGTCTCTTCGCCGAGGCTGAGCGCGCGAAAGGCGTTGCGCTGGCTCATCAGCACGATGGCGCCTGCGATCACGAACGGCAACGCCAGCGTGACATGGCGGAAGCTGCGATCCTCCAGCGAACCCAGCAGCCAGAACGCGATTTCGAGCGCGGCAAAGGGATTGGCTGACAGGTTCATGACCAGCGCGGTTGCGGCCCCCGCCAGGCTGGAAATCGCCAGGCCTGAAAGGATCAGCAACAGCAGGCCGGCGCTGCGGCCGGCGATGCCGAGCAGCACGAACACCGACACGAATGCCATGGTGATGCCCGCGACCGGCAGCGCATAGGAGCGGACGTCGGCCCAGCCCAGCGCGATCATCAGCACGGCGCCGAACGCCGCCGATTGCGGCGCCCCGAACAGGGAAGGCGACGCCAGCGGATTGCGCAGCAGGCCCTGTAGTGCCGCGCCGGACAGGCCGAGAATGGCACCGATCGACAAGGCGAGGATCATGCGCGGCAGGCGAATCTCCCGCACGATGGTCTGATGGATGTCGGTGCCGCCGCCGAGCAGCGCGTCGATCACGGTCAGCGGCGGCAGCCTGACCGGTCCGGTGCCGAGCGCAACAAGCGCCAGCAATGTCACCAGCGCGACAAGCGCCGCCGTCACCATCGTCAGGCGGCTGCGCGAATCCAGTGTCACCATGTGGCGTTGAGTCCGGCATAGGCGGCGGGACCGGTGGTGCCGAAGTTGAAAACTTCCTGGTAGCGTTCGTTCAGGATGTTTTCGCCGCGCGCAAACACCTTCCAGTTCTTGTCGAGCTTGTACTCGGTATAGATATCGACGCGGGTATAGGCATCGACCCGATTGGTCTGGCCGGCGCCGCTGAAACGCTTGGACACCGTGAGCAATTCGGGGTTCGATCAGCCATTTATCCGTGGGCGTGATGGTCACCGCAAAGCGCGCCAGGTTTTTCGGCCGCCGCGCCAGCACGAGGCCGGTCGCGAGATCGATCGCGTGCAGATAGGTGTAGGCCGCATTGAATTTCACGAGGCCGGGCAGCACATCGATCGTGGTGCCCACTTCCAGGCCGCTGGTCTCGGCGCGCGCGACGTTGATGTAGCACCCGGTCTGGGTAGGGGTGCATGGAGGACCTCTATTTGGCACCGATACGAAATTGATCAGGTTGCTGAAGTCGTTGGAAAAGCCCGTCAGTGAAGCGACCACGCGACCGCCGAACAGCGATTGATCGATGCCGGCATCGTAACCGAAACTCTGCTCCGGCTTGAGACCCGGTGTGCCATTGAGCGGATCGTAGAGTTGAAACAAGGTCGGCGCCTTGGCGCCGGTACCGGCGCTGGTGCGGAATTTGGTGCCGGTCTCGGCAATCGTATAGGCCGCTGTCGCCCGCCACGTTTCGAACTGTGCGACATTCACCACGTCGTCGACCCGACCGCCGAGCGTGATGTTCAGCCGCTCACCGATCGGCAACTTCCACAGCGCAAACACCGAATTGGTGTCTTGCGCCTTTCCGATCAGCGGAATTCGTGGACCGGGAATCGGCAGCCGATTGGTGGAGTAGGTGTTTGCCGTCTCATGCTGGGTTCTGGAACCGACGATGAGCGATCCCAGCGGCCCAAGTTTCAGATCGCCCTGATATTCCGCGCCGGTGCTGTTGCCGATGAAGTCAGTAATGACCGCCTTCGTATTTGCTGGCAGCTTGTTGATTCCGTAGCTCACTTCGTTGAAGGAGCGATCGATCTGGGTGTCGAACACGCTGAGGTTATGGGTGAGGATACCGCCGAAGGTATCGACCGCGGCGCGTCCCCAGACCTGATTAAGCTGCCGTGTGGCGCTCGAAGGCGTGTCGGGGAACGTGCCGGTGGCGAATATCGTAGGCGGAGCGTGTGAATGACGAGAGCACGCCGCCTTCCAGCCGCACGCCTTCCCCGGCGTCGTAACCGACGCGGGCCGAGCCGCCGAGCCGGTCGAAGCCGTCGCGTTCGAGCGGACCGAATTTGGCCTCGAGCGGCGGGATGCGGTAACCGAAGCGCGAGAAGCCGTTGCTGTGTTGCCCGCCGCCGGTGACCGCATAGGACCATGGACCCTGCGATCCCGTCACCGAACCGTTGGTGGTCGCGGTGCCATAGCTCCCGCCCTCGGTCCGCACGTTGAACTGCGCGGGCCCCGAGCCCTTCTTGGTGATGATGTTGACGACGCCGCCCATGGCGTCCGAGCCATACAGCGCGCTTTGCGGGCCTTTCAGCACTTCGATGCGTTCAATTGAGCTCGGCGCGAACATCGCGAAATCGAAATCGCCGCTGGCCGCGGTTGGATCGTTGATGCGGATGCCGTCGATCATGACAAGGGTCTGGCCGGTATTGGCGCCGCGCAGCCGGATTTGCGAGGTCGAGCCCGGTCCGCCGGCTTCGCTGATGTCGAGGCCGGGAACGGTGCGCAGGGCGTCGACCAGCGAACCGGGATTGCTGGTCGCGAGCGTCTCGCCCTTGACCACGCTGATCGAACTGCCGGTACGGCTGATCGGTTCGGGCTCCCGGTCGGCCGTCACCACCATCTCGACCGGCTGCGGCGGGGCGGGAGCGACCGGCGGCGCCTGCACGCGGCCGGTCCTGCCGCGATCCCGATCCCGGCGAATTTGTCCGGTCGGCTTCGGCGGCGTGTCCGGATTGACCACGACTGCTGGAAGTTCTCTCGAACTCGACTGCCCGAACGCTGCGCTGTGACAATCCACTAGCGCAACGACCGCTGCCGAAACGGCAGCATACTTTCGCAAACCCATGACGCCCCTTCCGTCGACCCACCGTCGAACGAGTTTATGTGCGTCATCGGCCGGTCTCCTGGCTCGCGGGCGTCTCGCGATCCGCCTTCCCGGACTTGAAGAAGTCCAGTGGCCGTTTGGATCGCGAATAACCGCTTACAGTTGCGGGGGCAGCTGCGGTATTGGGGCGTGAGCCTCGCACCGCATTCCCGTTTCACCTTCCTGCGAAGGCACCGATGACAGTGGCAAAATAAAAGCACAATACCAACGCCAGTTCAAACCCGGCGAGCCGCCAAATCGATGGTTTCCGATCGGGATTTGGCGCAAATCGGTATTTTCTCTCGTCCCGGCGAACACAGGCAACGACAAGCATGACCAACGATCCTCAGCCGCGCCGCACTTCGATGAGGCCTTTCGCGCCCGCCTGCTCGATCTGTTTGGCTGGCGCCGCGACGTCCGCCGGTTTCGCAGCGATCCCTTGCCCGCGGGCATGCTGGAAAGGCTGATCGAGATCGCCTGCCTCGGGCCGTCGGTCGGGCTCAGCCAGCCCTGGCGTTTCGTGGTCGTCGCCGATCCCGGCCGCAGGCAGGCGGTGATGGACAATTTCGAGTCCTGCAACGCCGACGCGCTCGGCGATTACACCGGAGACCTGTCGACCCGATACGCCGCGCTCAAGCTCGCCGGTCTGCGCGAGGCGCCCTGCCATCTCGCTGTGTTCGCCGATCGTGCCACGGCGGTCGGCCACGGGTTAGGCCGGCGCACGATGCCGGAGATGGCGGACTACTCGGTGGTATCGGCTGTGTTTGCGATGTGGCTGGCCGCGCGCGCCGAGGGTGTCGGCATGGGCTGGGTGTCGATCGTCGATCCCGCTGTGATTGGAAAGATTCTCGATATCCCCGGCGATTGGCATTTGATCGGATATTTCTGCCTCGGCTATCCGCAGGCTGAGGACGTCAGCCCGGAGCTGGAGCGTGCCGGCTGGGAGCAGCGCCGGAAAGCGGCGGATTTTATCGTTCGTCGATGATTCGCCGGCGTTAGCGCAACCGCTTTGCGCCCAGCATCGGAGATTGTTATCGTTTGCCTTGGCCCGTTGTGTGATTTCGCAACTGCTTCAACGGCGTACGCCGTCACCGCGCGCAGGTTGAAGCGAAAACGGAGAATGGTCATGGCAAGTTCCACCCTTCAGCGACCCTATAAAGGTGTCTTTCCAGTCGTTCCAACCGTGTTTGACGGCGAGGGCAGGCTTGATCCCGATGGCCAGAAACGTGCCGTCGACTTCATGATCGATGCCGGTTCGCAGGGACTTTGCATCCTTGCCAATTTCTCCGAGCAATTCGTGCTGACCGACGCCGAGCGGGATATTATACTCGACGCCGTGTTGAAACATGTCGACGGTCGCGTCCCGGTGATCGTCACGACGACGCATTTTGCCTCGCATATCTGTGCCGAACGCTCGCGGCGGGCCGAGCAGGCGGGAGCCGCCATGGTGATGGTGATGCCGCCCTATCATGGTGCGACCATCCGGGTCGGTGAAAACGCGATCCACGAGTTCTATCGCACCGTTTCGGACGCGATCTCCATTCCGATCATGATCCAGGACGCGCCGGTGGCCGGCACGGCGCTGTCAGCGGCCTTCCTCGCCCGCATGGCGCGGGAGCTCGAGAACATCGCCTATTTCAAGATCGAGACGCCCCAGGCTGCCGCCAAGTTGCGTGAGATGATTGCGCTCGGCGGCGAGGCGATCGAAGGCCCGTGGGACGGCGAGGAGGGGATCACGCTGATGGCCGACCTCGATGCCGGCGCGACCGGCACGATGACCAGCGGTGGTTATCCCGACGGAATCCGTCAGATCACCGATCCGTATTTCGCCGGCCGCCGCGACGAGGCGGTTGCTGCCTATCAGCGGTGGCTGCCGCTGATCAACTATGAGAATTCGTCAGTGCGGCCTGATCGCATGCAAGGCGTTGATGAAGGAGGGCGGCGTCATCCAGCACGAAACCGTTCGTCTTCCGCTGCAGCCGCTGCATCCGGCGGTTCGGGCGGGCCTGATCGAAATCGCGAACAGCCTTGGCACGCTGGTGCTGCGCTGGGGCAAGTGAGACTCTGCCAGGAGCAAGTTGGCACCAGGATCCGAGCGATCGGCATTGCCATCTTGGCGACCGGCGTCCCGCAGATGCGCGAGAGAAGGCGGCTGGTGCTGCCAGACAGGATTGAACTGTCGACCTCTCCATTACCAATGGAGTGCTCTACCACTGAGCTACGGCAGCGTGCCCGGAGTACGAGAATCGGCCCAAAGGGGCCCACCAAGGCGCGCCGATCCTTGCCACAAGGCCCCTTGCCGCGCAAGCGCGGGACGGGCCGGCGAGGCCCTGAAAATGGCCCGAATCAGCGGAGAATGGCCGCTGCCCGTCAGTTGGCCCGGCCCGGTTCCCCATTTCCCTGCCAAGGGCCGCTTGAGTCGGCGATTTGGCGTGATTGGCGGCAAATTCCGCTGCGGGAATCGGCGATTGCAGGAATGGCGGTCGAAATACACTATGTCCGGCAGCGGGCCGCCGATCGCGAGCGCCCGATGCCAGCGGCCCCGAGCAGCGACGGTCCACGATGAGCGATGATCCAAGGAAGGACCCAAAGCAGGATCGACGGCAGCAGCGGCTGAAGCTGGCGTTGCGCGAAAATCTCAAGCGGCGGAAATCGCAGGCGCGGGGACGAAGCGATGCCGACGCCGCATCTTCCAATGGCGCGGAGGTCTCCCCACATGACGGCGACGGCAAGCCGGACCGGTAGGTCCCGCGAGTATTGTTTTGTTGTGATGAAGTGAGATCGGGATGGCCGTGGACGATACGACAACAAGCCAGACACAGGGCGGCGCGCCGTCGTCGTTGGCATTTCCCCGCCATGAACAGACCTTTCCCGCGCTGACGGCGCCGGAGATCGCGCGGATGCGCCGGTTCGGCGAGGTGCGCCATTACAACCACGGTGAAGCGCTGTTCGAGACCGGCAAGGTCGGTCCGGGCATGTTCGTCGTGCTGTCCGGTCATGTCGCGATCACCCAGCGCGACGGCCTCGGCCACATCACGCCGGTGATCGATCAGGGACCGGGCCAGTTTCTCGCTGAAATCGGCCAGCTCTCCAGCCGCGTCGCGCTGGTCGACGGCCACGCCGACGGCGAGGTCGAGACGCTGTTGATTCCGCCGGAGCGGCTGCGCGCGCTGCTGGTCGCCGAAGCCGATCTCGGCGAGCGCATCATGCGCGCGCTGATCCTGCGCCGTGTCAGCCTGATCCAGGGCGGCGTCGGCGGCCCGGTGCTGATCGGCGCCCACACGCTCGGCGACATGGCGCGGCTGCAGAATTTTCTCGGGCGCAACGGCCAGCCTTACCATCTGCTCGATCCCGCCACCGACAAGGACGCCGCCGACCTCGTCGCGCGCTATGCCACCTCGCGCGCCGATCTGCCGCTGGTCGTGCTCCCCGACGGCACGGTGCTGCGCAATCCCACCGAGGCAGCCATTGCCTATGCGATCGGCATGATCGGCGGCGAGGATCATGCAAAGCTCTACGACGTCGCGGTGGTCGGCAGCGGGCCGGCGGGGTTGGCCACCGCCGTCTATGCGGCCTCCGAGGGATTGTCGGTCGCGGTGTTCGACGCGCGCGCGTTCGGCGGTCAGGCCGGCGCCAGCGCCAGGATCGAAAACTATCTCGGCTTTCCCACCGGCATTTCCGGCATGGCGCTGGCCGGCCGCGCCTACAACCAGGCGCAAAAATTCGGCGCGCAGATGCTGATCCCGGTCTCGGTCCGGTCGCTCGATTGCTCGCGCAGCGACGGCGCCTTTGCACTGGCGACCGACTGCGGAGCGCTGATGCGCGCGCGCTCCGTGGTGGTGGCGAGCGGCGCGCGCTATCGGCGGCCGGGCATCGAAAACCTCGAGGCCTTCGAGGGCCGCGGCGTCTGGTACTGGGCCTCGCCGATCGAGGCGCGGCTCTGCGCGGAACAGGAAGTCGTGCTGGTCGGCGGCGGCAATTCCGCCGGACAGGCGGCGGTGTTCCTGGCCGGCCACGCCCGCAAGGTTCATATGGTGATCCGCGGCGGCGGCCTCGGCGCCAGCATGTCGCGCTATCTGATCGAGCGGATCGAGGCGACGCCGAACATCGAGTTGCTGTTCAACACCGAGGTGGTCGCGCTTGAAGGCACTCCCGAGGTGTCACTCGAGCGCGTGCGCTGGCGCAGCCGTTTGGGCGGCGATGAGATCGCCGCCGACATCCGCAATCTGTTTTTGTTCGTTGGCGCCGATCCCGCCACCGGCTGGCTCGACGGTTGCGGCGTCATGGTCGATCGCGGCGGCTTTGTCGTCACCGGCGCGCAATGCAACAAGAACGATGGGCAACCGGCATCGATGCTGGAGACCTCGGTGCCCGGCGTATTCGCCGTCGGCGACGTGCGCTCCGGATCGGTCAAGCGCGTCGGCGGCGCGATCGGCGAGGGCGCGCAGGTGGTGGCGGCGCTGCACGGCTTTCTCGGCGACAGCGCCAAACCGGCGCTATAGGCGAGATGATTCGGGTTAAACCCAGTTCCGACCTCATCCTGAGAGCACGCGCCTCTTGCGCGTGCGTCTCGAAGGATGGCTGCCAATTCAGCACTCGCGTCATCCTTCGAGACGGCGCTGAAAAAGCGGCTCCTTAGGATGAGGTCGGAATATGTGGCCACAAAACTGAAAACAGGACTTCATCATGTCAAAGGGCTGCAGCCATATCGCCGGCATCCAGGATGTGACGCCGAGCGCGCTCGGCTGCGAGGAATGCCTGAAGAGCGGCAGCCGATGGCTGCATTTGCGGATCTGCCGCACCTGCGGCCATGTCGGCTGCTGCGACGATTCTCCCAACAAGCACGCGACGGCGCATTTTCACGCCACCGGCCATCCCGTGATCGAAGGTTACGATCCGCCGGAAGGCTGGGGCTGGTGCTACGTCGATGAAGTGGTGTTCGACCTGTCCAGACCGAAAAACTCCACACAACGGGCCGATCCCGCGCTATGATTGACGCCTCTTTCAACGAAGAATGAGGATAGAGCCGATGCACTGCGTGCCGAAAATCTGTCGTGCCGTCGTCATATCAGCCGTTGATGGCATTTTCGGTCGCATTATCGAGCCCTGACGCGGCGTTTGCGCAGGCCCCGCAGAGCAAATTCGCCGAGGTCAACGGCGTCAAGCTGCATTATCTCGTCGCCGGCAAGGGCGACCCCGTCGTGCTGCTGCACGGCTTTGCCGAAACCAGCCACATGTGGCGGCCGTTGATCGCCAAGCTCGCCGACAAGCACACCGTGATCGCGCCGGATCTGCGCGGTTTCGGGCAATCGGCGGCGCCGGCGGACGGCTACACCAAGGCGGCGATGGCGCAGGACATCCACGCGCTGGTGAAGAGCCTCAAATACGACCGCATCCGCCTCGTCGGGCACGATATCGGACTGATGGTCGCCTATGCCTATGCGGCGCAATACCCCGGCGAAGTCGATCGCGCTGGTGCTGATGGAAGCCTTCCTGCCCGGCGTCGGCGACTGGAATAATGTCTTTCTGCTGCGCGACCTCTGGCATTTCCATTTCTACGGCAAGACGCCGCTGGCGCTGGTCACCGGCCGCGAGCGGATTTATCTCGAGCATTTCTGGAATGATTTTGCCGCCGACCCAAAGAAATCCGTCTCGGAGGCCGATCGCCGGTTCTATGCAGAGCGAGTACGCGAGGCCCGGTCGCATGGCCGCCGGGATGGAAGTTTTCAAGCGCATTTCCCGAGGGATGCCAAGGATTTCGCCGGATTTGCCAGGACCAAACTGACGATGCCGTTGCTGGTGCTGTCAGGCGAAAAGGCCGGCGGTACGTTCCTGATCGAGCAAGGCAAAATGGTTGCGACCAATGTCGAGGGCGTGCTCGTCAAGGGCCGGGGACATTGGCTGATGGAGGAAGCACCTGACGAGGTGATCCCGAAGCTGGTGGAGTTTCTCAATCGCTAGGCGAGTTTGTACCCCGGCTTACCTACATCCGTCATGGCCGGGCTCGTCCCGGCCATCCACGTCTTTCTTGAGCGTCAGAAGGAAGACGTGGATGCCCGGGACAAGCCCGGGCATGACGAATTCAGCGGCGCGTAATTTGCATGACTGCTGCACGGATCGGTGAATGGAATTTTCGGAGTGAGCGCCGTAGCATCCGGCGGGTTCTAAAAAGGGGGAGTGCATCATGATTTTGGGAATGAGTTTGTCTACATTTGTGGCTGTGCACACGATCGTCAGCCTGGTCGCCATCGTCGCCGGCCTTGTCGTCATGTTCGGAATGCTCGGCTCCAACCGGATGCCGGGCCTGACCGCGATCTTCCTGCTGCTCACGATCCTGACCAGCGCCACCGGTTTTCTGATTCCGCCGCTGGTGACGGAGAAACTTCTCCCGTCGCATTTGTTCGGCTTTCTTTCGCTGGCGCTGCTGGCGGTCGCCTGCTTTGCGCTCTATGGCCAGAAACTTTCCGGCAAGTGGCGCTGGATCTACGTGCTGACCGCGCTGATCTCGCTCTATCTCAATGTGTTCGTGCTGGTGATCCAGAGCTTCCTGAAAGTGCCGGCGCTGCATGCGCTGGCGCCGAGCGTGCCGCCGGCCGAGCCGCCGTTCGCGATCGCGCAAGGCATCGTGCTGGTGTTCTTCGTGATCGTGATCATCGGGGCGATCAGGCGGTTTCGGCCGCTGCCGTCCTACGCGTGACCGAACCAGCAGGTAAGCCAATGAAAGCCATCCTGTTCGGCGCCACCGGCATGGTCGGGCAGGGCGTGCTGCGCGAATGCCTGCTCGATGCCGGCGTCGAAAGCGTGCTCTCGGTCGGGCGCGGCCCGACCGGGCAGACCCACCCAAAACTGCGCGAAATCATGCACGGCGATTTCACGGATTTCTCCGCGATTGAATCCGAGCTTGTCAGGCTATGACGCCTGCTTCTTCTGCCTCGGCGTCTCCTCGATCGGCATGGATGCGGAACGCTACCGGCATCTGACCTACGACATCACCATGGCCGCGGCGACGACACTGGCGAAACTCAATCCGCAAATGGTGTTCACCTATGTCACCGGACGCGGCACCGACTCCACCGAGCAGGGCAACCTGATGTGGGCGCGGGTCAAGGGCAAGACCGAGAACGACCTGCTCAAACTGCCGTTCAAGGCCGCCTACATGTTTCGTCCCGCCGGCATCCAGCCGCTGCACGGCGTGCGCTCGAAGACGGCGTGGATCAACGCGGTCTATCTGGTGACAGCACCGCTGTTGTCGTACCTGACCCGCGTCAGGCCGGGCATCATGACGACATCGGAAAAGCTGGGGCGGGCCATGATCAAGGTGGCGCGCGATGGTTATTGCAAGACCGGTGCTGGAGAGCGAAGATATCAATTCCATTTAACGGCCGTCATTCCGGGGCAGTCCGCAGGACTGAACCCGGAATCTCGAGATGATCATCTCTGGATTCCGGGTTCGTGCTTCGCACGCCCCGGAATGACGATTGCTTGTGAGCGCGGGTATCCACTCTCACCCCGGAATAAACGCCGTCCCGCTCGCATCGCTGATCACCCGCACCGGCGCGCCGTACAGCGCTTCCAGTCTTCTCCTGCGTCAGCATCTGTTGCACCGGTCCCTCGCCGAGGCGCTCGCCGCCGCGCAGCAGATAGGCGCGGTCGGCGGCGCGCAGCGCATGATTGGGATCGTGGGTGGTGAAGAGCACGCCGAGGCCGGAAGCGGCCAGCGCGCGGATCTCGCGCATCACCTTGCCCTGGTTGCCGAAGTCGAGATTGGCGGTCGGCTCGTCCAGCACGATGAACTGCGGCTCCTGCGCCAGCGCCCGCGCCAGCAACACCAGCTGCCGCTCGCCGCCGGAGATCATGGTGTAGGGGCGCTCCGCCAGCTCTGCGATCCCCAGGCGATCCAGCATGTCAGCGGCAACCGTGCGGTCCTTCGGCGTCGGGCGGGCGAACAGATCGCCATGCGCAGTTCGGCCCATCAGCACCACCGTTTCCACCGGAAAGGCAAAGGTCGCGACGTGGGTTTGCGGCACATAGGCGATCAGCCGCGCGCGTTCGCGCACGGTGCGGGACGCCAGTGCCGTTCCGTCGAGCCGCACCTCGCCGGCTTTCGGCGCCAGCAATCCCAGCAGCGTCTTGAGCAGCGTGGTCTTGCCGCAGCCATTGGGCCCCAACAGCGCCAGCACCTCGCCGTTCTCCAGTTTCACATCGAGCCCGCTACCGACGACGCGGTCGGGATAACCGATGCTGAGCTGGTGGCCTTCGAGGATCATGACCAGTTCTTTTGCACGCTGGCGAGCAGCCAGATGAAGAACGGCGTGCCGATCACAGCGGTCAAGAATACCCAGGGGAATTTCGACCTGCGCCATGGTGCGCGCCAGCGTATCGATCAGCAGAAGATAGCCGCCGCCGAGGATCGCCGCCGCCGGCAGCAGCCGCGCAAAATCCGGGCCGACCAGCGATCTTGCCAGATGCGGCACCACGAGCCCGACCCAGCCGATGATCCCGGCGGTGGCGACGCTGGCCGATGTCACCAGCGTCGCGGCGGCGACGATGGCGATGCGCAGCGGCCCGGTGGCGACGCCGAGCGCGCGCGCCTCTTCCTCCGGCAGCGACATCACGTTCATGCGCCAGCGCAAGGCGACCAGCACCGCCGTGCCGGCGGCGACGGGACCGAACAGCGGCAGCAGATCCGATACCCCGGTCGCCGACAGGCTGCCCAGCAGCCAGAACGTCATCGCCGGAAGCTGGTTGTAGGGGTCGGCGAGATATTTCACGAGGCCGACGCCGGCGCCGAACAGCGATCCGACCACGACGCCGGTCAGGACCAGCACCAGGATCGGGTCGCGCGACCGCACCGAGGCGCCGATCACATAGACCACCCCGACCGCGATCAGGCCGCCGACGAAGGCGATGGCCTGGATCGCGAACACGCTGAGCGAGAGATAGATGCCGACCACGGCGCCCAACGCAGCGCCCGACGATGCCCCCAGAATATCGGGAGAGACCAGCGGATTGCGAAACAGTCCCTGAAACGCGGTGCCGGCGACCGCGAGTGCCGCACCGACCAGCATCGCGGCCATCACGCGCGGCCCGCGCACCTGCCAGATCACGCTTTCGACCGCGGGTGCAACGTCGGCGCGGTGGCCGGCGATCTTCGCATAGATAACGCTGAAGAGATCGCCGAGGCTGACCGGATAACGGCCGACGGTCAGCGCCAGCAACAGGCCGGCGATCAACACCGCGACGGCGATCGCAAATCCGGGGACGGCGGAGCGGGAGGTGCTCATCTAGTACCCGGATTCACAAATCTGTGTTGCTGCCCATCCTTCGAGACGGCCACTTCGTGGCCTCCTCAGGATGAGGCTTAATCCGTTGAAGCATAACAAACCTCATGCTGAGGAGCGAGCGACGCGAGCGTCTCGAAGCATGGGCAGCAAGCGACTCGTTGATCTCGTTGTTGGTATCGGAAGGCTATCAATCCCGGCCCGCAAGTACATGGTCGATTTGCGCTGCCGACGGCGTCACATGATAGAAGCGGGTATAAAACTCCTGCGTCAGCGTCCGCAGGTCTTCCGGAAACCGTTCCGGATAAAGAATCTTGGCGAGCCACCACAGCCCGATCAGGCGATTGACGGAGGGCGGAAAATCCACCCAGCCGAACGGCATCTTGGGCGACAGATGCACCCGGTTGTCGCGCACCGCCTTGACCGACGCCCAGGAGGGGTCGTTTCGCACCGACGCTGCGAATTCCTGATCGATGGTCACGATCACGTCGGGATTCCACACCAGGATTTGTTCGATCGAAACATTGACGAGACCGCCGGATGTCTCTCCCGCGACATTGCGGCCGAGCAATTCAATGGTCTCGACATTGATCGAGCCGCCGAGACCGGTCGCAAGCCCGCGCGGCCCTCGCGCGTAATAAACCTTTGGCCGCTCGCTTCACGGCAATCGGCTCGATGCGGCCGAGGATGGTCTTGAGCGTGTCTTCCGCGTAGCGCGCCAGCTTCTCGGCATCCTCGCTTCGTCCGATCAACTCGCCGAGCGAACGGTAGGATTTCGCGATCGCGGCGAAGCGGCCATCCAGCAGTGCGTAGGGAATGCCGGTCTGCTCCTGCACCCGATCCGCCAGTGAGACGAAGGTGGCGCTGGTCGATCCGACGTCGAGGATCAGATCGGGCTTCAGCGCCAGCACGGTTTCGAGATTGGCGGTATTGCCGCGTCCGGTGATGCGGCCGACTTCCGGCCGGGTGCAGATCTCCGGCAGCATGTAGACGCATTCCTCCGGCCGGTTGGCGCGCGGCCAGCCGATCAGCAATTCCGGCGCCAGCGTGTACAGCAGGATCGCCGCCGGCGGCCCGGCCGGAAACACCCGCGATACCTTGGCGGGGATCGGCACGCTGCGCCCGGCGGAGTCCTTCATGGTCTCCGCGAAGGCTGAGTGCGGCGCGATCAGGGCCGCCGACAGGCCTGCGATCAGGGTGCGGCGGTCGATCAATCGACGCCTACCATGACGTCGCTGGCCTTGATCACGGCGATCGCCGCCTTGCCTTTGGCCAGTTTGAGTTCATCGACCGCTTCATTGGTGATCGAGGCCGTCACGATGACCCCGCCGCCGATATCGATCCGGATATGCGAGGTGGTCGCGCCCTTCACGACATCGACGATGGTGCCTTTGAGCTGATTGCGCGCACTGATCTTCATTGAAACTTCCCTTCCTGTTGCGGCAGGTTCTATTCACTAACGAAAGGCTTCGACGGCGTAGTCGCCGGACGGATCGGCCTTTGGCGTGGATGTCCCGAGTTTGACTTCCGGATCCAACATGCGCGCGAGCAGCGTATCGCTGGTCACTGCGAGGCCCGGACGCACCAGCGCGCACAGCCTGTTGCGCGCGAACAGAACCACCGGCCTGCTTTTGCCGGCCTTCGCCAGCGCTTGCGGATGCTCCATGTTGGCCGACGCAAACACTTCCGCCTTGGCGCCCGCGGCGATCTCGTCCTTGAGCAGGCCCGAGGCGCCGAACTTCGCCTGCACCTTGAGGGCTGCAGACTTCTCGAACGCCTGGCTCACTTCCGTCAGCGCGCCGCGCAGGCTCCCGGCCGCATGCAGGAGAACCGGATCGGAGGCAATGGCTGGCGTCATGAGCAAACTCGTCATCGCGGCCAGCATCATGAGCCGCCCTGCAATTGGGGTGCTGATCTTCATCGAAATTCCCGCTCTTGTTCAACCGATTGGGCCCCGAAAATCCCTGGCTGGCAACAATGCGCTGGCTGTCGGGACAATGGGATGAACCATGCAAACAGGTGCAGGCGAGGACGGGATCGGGATGCACAAAAGGCCTTGACGGCTATCTTTGCATGGGCTCGTTTTCGATATTTTGGTCAGCGCGGCGGCCTGGAGACCGAATCCGTCGCTAACCCCATCAAATCGCCGCAAATTTCATAGGTTTTGCCATCGGGGCCGCATTCGCCCTATACTTTGTGCATAGCAAAAAGCAGGGATCGGGCATGGATCGCATTCGCATTGTCGGCGGCCGCCAGCTCAATGGCACCATTGCGATCTCGGGCGCGAAGAATGCCGCGCTGCCGCTGATGATCGCGGGGCTGTTGTCGGAGGAAACGCTGATCCTCGACAACGTGCCGCGGCTCGCCGATGTGGTGAATTTGCAGCGCATTCTCGGCAATCACGGCGTCGATATCATGTCGGCCGGCAAGCGCCCCGGCGACCGTGAATATCAGGGCCAGACCCTGCACATCTCGGCGGCCAACATCATCGACACCACGGCACCCTACGAACTGGTCTCGAAAATGCGCGCCAGCTTCTGGGTGGTAGCACCGCTGCTGGCGCGGATGCATGAGGCCAAGGTGTCGCTGCCCGGCGGCTGCGCCATCGGCACCCGGCCGGTCGATCTCCTGATCATGGCGCTGGAGAAGCTCGGCGCGGAGATCGCCATCGACGGCGGCTATGTGATCGCGAAAGCCCCCGGCGGCCTCAAGGGCGCCAATATCGAATTCCCCAAGGTCACCGTCAGCGGCACGCATGTGGCCCTGATGGCGGCGACCCTGGCCAAGGGCACCACCGTCATCACCAATGCCGCCTGCGAGCCCGAAATCCTCGATGTCGCCGACTGCCTGAACAAGATGGGCGCGCGCGTCACCGGCGCCGGCACGTCCCGCATCGTCGTCGAGGGCGTGGCCAAGCTGCATGGCGCGCGGCACACCGTGCTGCCGGACCGGATCGAGACCGGCACCTATGCGATGGCGGTGGCGATGACCGGCGGCGATGTGCAGCTGGCCGGCGCCCGCCCCGAGCTGCTGCAATCGGCGCTCGACGTGCTGACCCAGGCCGGCGCCGTGATCTCCGTCAACAATGAAGGCATCCGCGTTGCCCGCAATGGCGCCGGGATCAACCCGGTGAGGGTTTCGACCGCGCCGTTTCCGGGCTTTCCCACCGATCTGCAGGCCCAGCTGATGGCGCTGATGGCCTGCGCCGGCGGGGCCTCGCATATCACCGAGACGATTTTCGAGAACCGCTTCATGCATGTGCAGGAGCTGGCGCGGTTCGGCGCGCGGATCAGCCTCGACGGCGAGACCGCCACCATCGATGGCATCGCCAAACTGCGCGGCGCGCCCGTGATGGCGACCGACCTGCGCGCTTCGGTGTCGCTGGTGATTGCGGGCCTCGCCGCCGAAGGCGAGACCATGGTCAACCGTGTCTATCATCTCGACCGCGGCTTCGAGCGGCTCGAGGAAAAGCTCTCGGCCTGCGGCGCTTCGATCGAGCGCATCAGCGATTGAATCAGGGTGTATTCGGTGACGGCTCAACTCAAACTGTTCGCCCTCGACGCCGATGATCTCGCGGTGATATCGGCGCATGTTCAGGATGCGCGCGTGCAGACCCGCGACATCATCTGGCGGCAAGGCGACAAGCGGCTGGTGGTCGGCATGAGCCGGCTGGACTGGGAGCAGACGCTGTCGGGAGAAACCACCCCAAGCCGCCTGATCGCGGCGCTGCGCTTTGACCGGGTGCTGTCGTGCAAGTCGCGCAATATCGACCTGGAGGCGCCGGAAACCACCCTGGAGCTGATCGGGATCGAGTTTCACGCCGGCGAGCCACCCGGCGGCAGCGCCGTGCTGATGTTCGCCCATGGCGGCGCGCTCCGGCTCGACGTCGAATGCCTCGAATGCGAGCTCGCCGACCTCGGCGCCGACGAATTCGGGACCGGCGGCCTCGGCGAAGGCGCGGAGCCGTCGGGGTGGGGTGCGTGATTGTAGCACAGCGTCATTCCGGGGCGCATGCGCATGCGTCGAACCCGGAATGCGCAAGCATCGACCCGATGTCAGGGATTCTGAGGTCTGGTCCTGCGGACCATCCCGGAATGACGAACCCTTATCACCGACAAGCAAAGGGTTGACGGCGGTTTGTGGCCGCGCCATTGAGCATTGACCACCGGAAGGCCACCATGCCCGTTCGTCTCGACCACAGCAGCGCCGATTTCGCCAAGGGATTTGCGGATTTCCTCGCCGCCAAGCGCGAGGTATCCGCCGATATCGAGGCGGCGACCCGCGCCATCGTCGACGACGTGGCGGCGCGGGGCGATGCCGCGCTGCTCGAGGCGACGCGCAAGTTCGACCGCCTCGAACTGGACGCCGGCGGCTTGCGCATCACACCGGCCGAAATCGACGCGGCGCTGAAAGCCTGCGACACCGCCACGCTCGACGCGCTCAAATTCGCGCGCGACCGCATTGAAATCTTTCACCAGCGGCAATTGCCGAAAGACGAGCGCTTCACCGATGCGCTCGGCGTCGAACTCGGCTGGCGCTGGAGCGCGATCGACGCCGTCGGCCTCTACGTGCCGGGCGGCACCGCGGCCTATCCGTCCTCGGTGCTGATGAACGCGGTGCCCGCCCGGGTCGCCGGTGTGCCGCGCGTGGTGATGGTGGTGCCGTCGCCCGACGGCAAGCTCAATCCGCTGGTGCTGGCGGCGGCTTCGCTCGGCGGTGTCTCGGAAATCTATCGCGTCGGCGGCGCGCAGGCGGTGGCGGCTTTGGCCTATGGCACCGCGACCATCGCGCCGGTCGCCAAAATCGTCGGCCCCGGCAATGCCTATGTCGCCGCCGCCAAGCGGCAGGTGTTCGGCAAGGTCGGCATCGACATGATCGCCGGCCCGTCGGAAGTGCTTGTGATCGCAGATGGCACCGGCAATGCCGGCTGGATTGCGGCCGACCTGCTGGCCCAGGCCGAGCATGACGTCAACGCGCAGTCGATCCTGATCACCGACAGCAAGGCCCTTGCCGATGAGGTCGAGCGCGCGGTGCAATCGCAATTGAGCACGTTGCCGCGGGCCGACATCGCACGCGCCTCGTGGAACGATTTCGGCGCGATCATTTTGGTGAAGCAGCTCGACCAGGCGGTGGAATTGGCCAATACCATCGCCGCCGAGCATCTGGAAATCATGACGGCGGATCCGGAAATTATCGCGGCCAGGATCCGCAATGCCGGCGCGATCTTCCTGGGGCCGCATACGCCGGAGGCGATCGGCGACTATGTCGGCGGCTCCAACCACGTGCTGCCGACGGCGCGATCGGCGCGGTTTTCGTCCGGCCTCGGGGTGCTTGACTTCATGAAGCGAACGTCGATCCTCAAATGCGGGCCGGACCAGCTGCGCGCATTGGGACCGGCGGCGATGACGCTGGGCAAGGCCGAAGGCCTCGATGCCCATGCGCGCTCGGTGGGACTGCGCCTTAACCTCACATGACCAAACCGCCGCCAGAAGAGGATTCCAACAATCGCATCGTCGCGGTGACGCTCGATGAGGAATCGATCGGGCGTTCCGGTCCCGACATCGAGCATGAGCGCGCGATCGCGATCTACGATCTCGTCGAAAAGAACCTGTTCGCGCCGGAGGGCGCCGACAATGGCCCTTTCACGCTGCATATCGGCATCACCGGCAACCGGCTGATGTTCGACATCCGCCGCGAGGACGGCACGCCTGTGGTGGCGCATCTGTTGTCGCTGACGCCGTTCCGGCGAATCGTCAAAGACTATTTCATGATTTGCGACAGCTACTATCAGGCGATCCGCACCGCGACGCCGGACAAGATCGAGGCCATCGACATGGGCCGCCGCGGCATCCACGACGAAGGTTCGCGCACGCTGCAGGAGCGCCTGAAAGGCAAGGTGCGGGTCGATTTCGAAACCGCCCGCCGGCTGTTCACGCTGATCTCGGTCCTGCACTGGAAGGGCGAGGGATGACCCGCTTGATCCGAAGGGCCGCGTAGGCAATGGACGCGCCACCGCGCGTGCGCGCTCCGCAGGCCGTGCTGTTCGCGTGCGGCCTCAACAGCGTCCGCTCGCCGATGGCGGCAAGCCTGCTGCAGCAGATGTTTCCCCAGGCGCTGTATGTGAAATCCGCCGGCGTCAGGAAGGGCGAGCTCGACCCGTTCGCGGTCGCTGTGATGGCGGAACTCGGCCAGGATATCTCGGCGCACAAGCCGACCACCTTCGAGGAACTGGACGATTGGGAGGGGCTCAACTTCGACCTCATCATCACGCTGTCGCCGGAGGCGCATCACAAGGCTTTGGAACTGACGCGCACGGTCGCCGCCGACGTCGAATACTGGCCGACCCATGATCCGACCGGCGCCGAAGGCAACCGCGAACAGAAGCTGGAAGCCTATCGCGAGGTCTGCGACACCCTGTCGATGCGGATCCGCAAGCGGTTTTCCAAGGTCGGTGCGGCGAGCGGGTGATAGGTTGGAGTTCGTCATTCCGGGGCGGTCCGACAGGACCGAACCCGGGAATCTCGAGATTCCGGGTTCATGCTGCGCATGCCCCGGAATGACGGCGCCATAGTTCGCATTTTCGCCACCGAGGGAACACCCCGCCCAGTTGTCTCCCCAAGCACCTTCCGATAGGTTCCGCGCGGATTCCCGCCCCGTCCTCCCGCCGAAAAATCAGCATGCTAGGCCGCCCCAAATTCGTTCTTGCTTCCGGTTCGCCGCGCCGGCTCGGCCTGCTCAACCAGGCCGGCATCGAGCCCGATGCGCTGCGCCCGGCCGACGTCGACGAGACCCCGAAACGGGGCGAGCTGCCGCGCGCCTGCGCCAATCGGCTGGCCCGTGCCAAGGCCGATGCCGCGCTCAAATCGGTGCAGCTCGACGATGAATTGCGCGGCGCTTTCATTCTCGCCGCCGACACCGTGGTCGCGGTCGGCCGCCGCATCCTGCCCAAGGCCAATCTGGTCGACGAAGCCTCGCAATGCCTGCGGCTATTGTCGGGGCGCAACCATCGCGTCTATACCGCGATCTGCCTGGTGACCCCGAGGGAGGCCTTTCGCCAGCGCCTGATCGAGACCCGGGTGCGCTTCAAGCGGCTCAGCGAGGACGACATCCAGGCCTATATCGGCTCCGGCGAGTGGCGCGGCAAAGCCGGCGGCTACGCCGTGCAGGGCATCGCAGGCTCCTTCGTGGTCAAGATGGTCGGCTCCTACACCAATATCGTCGGCCTGCCGCTGTATGAGTCGATCACGCTGCTCGGCGGCGAGGGCTTTCCGATCCGATTCGGCTGGTTGAATGCCAGCTGAGCCACCCAAAGATGCCGGCGCGGGCAAGGGATCGGCCAAGAAGTGCCCGATCTGCGGCAAGCCGGCGGTCGAGGCCTCAAAACCGTTCTGTTCCGAACGCTGCCGCGACGTCGACCTGAACCGCTGGCTGTCCGGCTCCTACGTCGTTCCGGGCCGCCCGGAAGCCGACGAGGACGCGGATTAAGCCAGCTTTCCCAGCGATTTGACTCCCTACGGCACACCGGCCGCGCCCGGCGTAGCCGCAGGCGAAGCCGGGTGGACATGGCTGCCCGGCCTGACTATAAACCGGCGCTCCCTGGCCCCCGTGCCGGGCAGTGCCCGGGTAGCTCAGTTGGTAGAGCATGCGACTGAAAATCGCAGTGTCGGTGGTTCGATCCCGCCCCCGGGCACCACTTTTCCACGTCGCCGCAAGCCAATGATGTCCACGCCGGCCATTTGCCGAAAGGGGAGCATGCCCGCGCCTGACGAGCCGTGTTTATGCTCACAGCGTCTCGTTGTTCCTTCCGATAATGTTTATGCCGACGCCCTGTTCGCCAGCATATTTGATTGCTGCACCGAGCAGGTAAAGTGACGCAGCGGCAGGAGTCACGCGATCAGAAAATTTTCCCGCGAGTATTTCGAATGAATGTCATCGGCCGTCTTGAAAGCGTTTGGCGCTACCCGGTCAAAAGCATGGCGGGAGAATCCGTATCTCACGCCCATGTCGGCTTTGCCGGTGTGCTCGGCGACCGGATCTACGGCGTCCATCATGCGGGTGCGACGCCGGCGTTTCCGTTCCTCACCGCGCGAAGTGCGAAGGAAATGTTGCGATTTCATCCGCGGTTTCGTCATCCGGAACGAACGCTGGTCCCGCGCAACCTCGCGGATGCCGAAGCGCTTGGTCCGGGGGTGACGCCGCTGTTTCCGTCCAGCGAGGATTTGGCGCTTGATATCGAAACGCCCGATGGAAGAACCATGCCACTGTCGGACCCGGAACTGCTGGGTTTGCTTGCGGGCCCAAAGCTGCGCGCTTCCGATCTGACCATCATACGCTCGGATCGTGCCATGACCGACTGCCGGCCGCTTTCGCTGTTGGCGACCCGGACGATTGACGCAATTGGCGGCGCGGTGGGTCTCACGCTCGACAAGCGCCGCTTTCGCGCCAACTTCTATCTCGATCTCATCTCCGGCGCAGGCTTCGCCGAAGACGCATTTGTCGGGCGGCAATTGCGCATCGGCGAGAAGTTGATTGTTCATGTGCTGGAACGCGATCCTCGCTGCCGCATGATCAGCATCGATCCCGAGTCTCTGCACGAGACAACAGAGATTTTACGGCATGTGGCAAAGAGCCACGACGGTACA
Organism: uncultured Alphaproteobacteria bacterium; assembly: GCA_963742695.1. Classification (GTDB taxonomy): domain Bacteria; phylum Pseudomonadota; class Alphaproteobacteria; order Rhizobiales; family Xanthobacteraceae; genus Bradyrhizobium. Next base: position 151,074 of record CAVUNF010000037.1, on the reverse strand, counting down.
GCCGGCGTCTACGCTGCCGTATTGGTGGAGGGCGTGGTTTGCCCGGGCGACGATATCGTGCTGCTGGATTGACCAAAATACGCAACGGCAAGAACCGGCCCCGCAAATCCGGAGCCGGTTCTTCCGATGAATGCGCGGACTGATCCAATCAATCAGCGGCAAACCTTGACCTTGTTGCCGTGCTGCCCCGGATGCTTCGGCTGGGGAGCGCCGACGTTGACTGGCCCGTCGATCCAGCGGCAATGCGAGTGCAGGCCGGAATCTCTCCCCCCTTTGCAAAGTATTGCAGGCCGCCGCCGCCGGTGCTCTTGGTGAAGCCCGGATCGATCTGAGCAGGGCCGCGGCCGAACCCCGGATCGATGCGGGTGGGCCCACGGCCGGGGTCGACCCTGCCGGCGTTGGAAACGCTGGAAGTGAGGAGAGTGCTGCCGGACGCCAGCGTCGCAACCGCAAGGGCTGCGAGCAAAGCGCGTGAGAGACGAGTGCGGTACATTGGTGATGCTTTCTGTTGCTGTGATGTCAGGGCTCTTTGGTCGCAGCGCAGCAGCAGGCAGGTTCACCGCGCGCGTTGCGAAAGCCGGACGATCCGGACGATGCTGCGTGTGCATGCGATAGATCACACAGCGACTTCAACATGCGAACTCCCGACGCCGTGGTCAGGCACTCGCGCCTCTGTCCGTTGCCTCTCCCTGCGTGCCGACACCGTGATCGAACAGACTGCTCTAATCACGCTATGACGTCGATGGTTTAAACCGTAGGATGGCGCCACAAGCCAGGCGGGGGGCAAATGCAGCGGCGAGATTTCATCACACTTCTCGGAGGCGCAGCGGCGGCGTGGCCGCTCGCTGCTTTTGCGCAGCAAAAATCAGTTGTCATCGGCTTTCTTGGGGCAGGGTCTGCCGCAAAAAGCATGTCGATGGTGGGTGCAATAAAGCAGGGCCTGCGCGAAAACGGGTTGGTGGAAGGCAAGGAATACAGCCTCGAGCAGCGCTGGGCAGACGGGGACTATGAACGGTTCGCTGCATTTGCCCGCGAACTCGTCGAGCAGAAGGTTGCAGTAATTATTGTCACCACCATTGCAGCCGCCCGGGCAGCACAACGCGAGACGTCGGTCATTCCTATCGTCATGGGGATGATCAATGACCCTGTCGGCAGCGGCCTCGTCACGAGCCTTGCAAGGCCCGGCGGCAACACAACCGGCATGGCCTCATTGAACGAGGATATCACGCCGAAGATGGTGGAATCCCTGAAAGGCATAATTCCAAAAGCGGCGGCAGTTGTCGTGCTGTTCAACCCGTTGAACCCGTCAAACCTCGCCATGCTGGCGAACTTGCGTACCAAGCTCGGCGAAACGGGAATTGCCGTCCGAGCGGTGGAAGCCGACGCCCCGGCTAATCTGAACAGCTCAGTTGCATCGGCGGTTGCCGAAAAACCCGACGCGATACTGGTAGTGCCTGACAATGCGATCGCGGCCTTGGCAGAGGCGATTGCTGCCCTTGGCCTTCAACATCAAATCCCGGTCATCTCTACCATTCAGGAGCTCACCCGTGCCGGTGGGCTAATCAGTTACGGGCCCAATCGGATTGAGATTTATCGGCGGTCGGCTTTCTTTGTGAAGAAAGTTCTGGATGGGGTAAAGCCTGCCGATCTGCCGGTGGAGCAACCGACACGCCTCGTTCTCACAGTCAATCTGAAGACCGCGAGAGCGCTCGGAGTATCAATTCACGAAACCATTCTCGCCACCGCCGACGAGGTGATCGAATAGGCTGTTAAGCGAGAGCCTGAGACAAGGGTCGGGCAGCAGGCGGCGGGGTCAAACGAAATAAGCCCCGCCGCGTGCAGCTATTCCTCGGTTGGACCGGGAAGGGTTCGACGAAGACGCTGGGCTTCCAGCCACGTCTCACGAACCTCTCTGCCAAGGCGAGCGAGCTTGTTGCCGATATGCACGATGAAGAGCGTGATCATGGCTACCGGCCCGCCTTGAAAAACAGGCGCTCGATCTGCCGCTCGGCGGCGTCTGTCTGCTTGAGTCCGCGGGTGGCAATGTATTGCTCAACCAGCAGGGTAGCCCGCCGCTGCCGTGATTCGAGGTGGGCGCGCAACAATCGGGAAAAAAACGAGGGTTTTTTGGTCGGGGCAGAAAGCCAGGCCCCAGTGGTTAGAACATTCGCCATGGATGGCTCCTTTTCGGAGTGTTGTCCTTGGGTCGAATTTCCTTCCTGACTCAGAGATAGGTATTGGTGCGCATGATTACGAGAGCAAATAACGCGCATCGTGCATTAATTCTGAACCTCATCGCGCAATCCCCGAAGCATGACGTTTCAGTGACTCATTCTCCTGAAGTCAGTTGGTTTCGGCACTTGGCAAGTGTGAACCATCTCATAACCGAGAGCCCCGTCCGCGAACTATCTTGATGCGATCACTCCTGGTCGACGGCCATGATCGCGGGTGCAGCGCGGAGAATGGCGATGTCCATCAATCTGCCGATTGCGCGGTATCTGGCGGCGCTCTTGCTCGGATTGTGGCTCGGCGCGTCGCCGGGCTGGACCGCCGATGCTGAGCGGGATGACAACCTCGATCTGACCGTGCTGACGCTGGCGCGCGACGGCTCGTGGGGCACCGCGACCGACAGCGACACCGGACAAGCGATCGCCGCCGCGATCCGCAACTGCAAGGCGATGTCGCGCCGCGTCAACAGTTGCGGTGCAAAGCTCGCCGCCGTTTTCCGAGGTTGGAGCCTGGCCGTGCTGTGCGGCGACGAGACCATCGTCGCGGCGGCAAACCAACGCAGTGAGGCCGAGCGCATGGCGGTGGCGCGAGAGGCCGAACTCAGGCTGGTCTATCGCCGCAACATGCCGCCTTGCGTGCGCGTCGCGATCGTCGGTCCCGACGGCGCGGTGGTCACGCCCCAGCGCGAAACCGCCGGGCGCCGCTGACGCGCCATCGCGGGCAGCCGTGCGTCATTTGAACAATGGCTGCATTTGTGCGAACTTCCGGGTCAGAAAGCAGGCTTTGATGCGTGTCCGACGCGGGCCGTGAGCCATGGCAGGAAGCATCTCAGCATGCGTGAACGGGTCCGTCAGGCTCTGCGATCGACCGGTCCGGTGTTGTTGGCAACTTTCTTGACGCTGGTGGCGTTCGAGATCGTGCTTCGCATCGTTAATCCCAGGATATTCCGGGAAGACAAGACCGAGCGCTCGCTTACCTATAATTACGATGCGGAGCTAGGTTGGGCGCCGACACCCCATTCGAGTTCGGCCGTCACGATGGAACGGACGATCCATGCACGGCATAACAGCCTGGGCCTCCGGGATATCGAGTTTGAGCGCGGAGCCCGCCCGGCGATGCTGTTTCTCGGCGATTCGATGGTCTGGGCCGCAGATGCCGAGGCCAACGAACGCTTCACCGACCTCCTGAGAAGCCGCATTGCCAACCACACAATCGTGAATGCCGGCGTTTCGGGGTTTGGCACCGACCAGGAATATCTCTGGCTTCAGCGCCTGTGGCCTGACATCGAGCCCGCGGTGGTCGTACTGATGTTTAGCACCGCCAACGACCGGTCGGATAACGCCACCAATGTTCGCTACGGCGGCAACCGGAAGCCGTACTTTGACACAGCCGCCGATGGCACGCTGGTGCTGCGTGGGCAGCCGGTGCCCAGATCGCGTCAGCTCTACATCAGGGAAGACTGGCTGGTGCGTCATGTGTGGCTCGCCCGCTTGGTGACCGCCGCTTATGTGGAGATCCGGCATCGGCAAAGATGGGTGCCCGATCCGACCGAGCGGCTGCTTGGCAAGATTCGCGGGTTCGTCGAAGCTCGCGGAGCCAGGCTGCTGGTCGGCCTGCAACACGGCGACGACAAACTCATTCAATATCTGCAGGCCGAGCGAATCCCCTTCGTTACGCTCGACGGCGCCGAAGCCTATCCTGGGCGCACCGGCGCGCACTGGACGCCGGCCGGCCACAGGCTGGTCGCTGATCGCCTGATGGGGTTGCTGACCGAAAACAATATTGCCGAGGCAAACAAGGCTTCCGCCTCGCAGTGAACTCCATTGCATCACTTGCCGTGCCGGTGCTCGGGCCGGCAGTGCCCAGGTCTTTTGACCTCGTTCGGGCGGATGGGGCAGGGAACGCCTAATGCGCGGGCCTGCGTGAAATCTGTGCATCTGCGCAAACTATCGGCGCGGGAGGGGAGCGGGGCCTGCCCGGGCTGGAAAATCCCAATGATTTCCTAGGCAGCTCTGAGTAATTTTCCGGCACGCGGCTTGCATATACCCTTGATGTCAATGACGACTGCCGTCCATCGGATTGCCTGGGCCACTGCTGGCCAGGGCTCAGGGACAGTTCCAAGCAGCCCATCGAGGAAGCTTAGTGCAGTCGTCGTGAAGTCAATCCAATGGCTTTGCGCTTCCTGTTTCCGATCGGACGCGATTTGTCGCGCGCGTTTCACGATCCACGAAATCAAGGAAAACGATAATGGCCTATCTGGTACCTTCGGAATTTGTGACGAAGATGGTGGACGCAGGAGAGTCCAAGATCTTCATGTCGACCCGCGATACGGTGATCCGCGCCTACATGGCGGGTGCGATCCTCGCACTGGCCGCCGCATTCGCCGTCATGGTGACGGTCCAGACCGGCTATCCGATCATCGGCGCGATTCTGTTTCCGGTCGGCTTCTGCATGCTTTATCTGCTGGGCTTCGATCTGTTGACCGGCGTCTTCGTGCTGACGCCGCTGGCCTTGATCGACAAGCGCCCGGGCGTGACGATCGGCGGCATCCTGCGCAATTGGGGCCTGGTCTTCATCGGCAATTTCGGCGGCGCCTTTACCGTCGCCCTGATGATGGCGATCGTCTACACCTTCGGCTTCTCGACCCCGCCCGACAAGGTCGGCAAAGTGATTGCCGGCATCGGCGAAGGACGCACGCTCGGTTACGCGGAACACGGTGCGGCCGGCATGCTGACCCTGTTCATTCGCGCCATGCTCTGCAACTGGATGGTTTCCACCGGCGTCGTCGGCGCGATGATCTCCACCACGGTGAGCGGCAAGGTGATCGCGATGTGGATGCCGATCATGGTGTTCTTTGCGATGGTGTTCGAACATTCGATCGTCAACATGTTCCTGTTTCCCTCGGCGCTGCTGATGGGCGGAAACTTCTCGATCATGGACTATTTGATCTGGAACGAGATCCCCACCGTAATCGGCAATCTGGTCGGCGGGCTTTCGTTCACGGGATTGACGCTTTATGCCACGCACGTCAAAACGGCACCGAAGCGCGATGTGGATCGGGCCCACCGCGCTACGCCGAGCCTTACTCAACCAACAAGCCTCGCCCAAACAAGGTAAGGCGCGTTTGCCGCCGGCAGCCAGATGTCGCGTGAACTGAAACTCTCGATTGGGCAGCACTCGGACAAGGGGCGCAAACAGACCAATCAGGATTTTTATGGCGCGCTGATTCCGGAGGAGCCGATCCTCGGCCTGAAGGGGATTGCCATCGTTCTGGCCGATGGCATCTCCTCCAGCAGCGTCGCCCGGGTCGCGAGTGAATCCGCGGTCAAAGGTTTTTTGACGGACTATTACTGCACGTCCGAGTCATGGTCCGTCAAAACCTCGGCGCAACGCGTCATCGCCGCCACCAATTCCTGGCTGCATGCGCAGACCCGCCGCAGCCAGAATCCCTACGACAAGGACAAGGGCTATGTCTGCACGCTGAGCGTGATGATCGTGAGATCGACCACGGCGCACATCTTCCATATCGGCGATTCCCGCGTCTATCGCCTCGATGGCCATTCGCTGGAGCAGCTCACCAACGATCATCGGGTGGTGATTTCGTCGGAGCAGGCCTATCTCGGCCGCGCGCTGGGGATGAACCCGCAAATCGAAATCGACTACCAGGCGGTTCGCGTCGAAAAGGGCGACATTTTCATCCTTGCGACCGACGGCGTCTATGAGCATGCGAGCGCCCGCTTTATCGCCGATACCATCAAGGCCCACGGTGAAAACCTCGACGGTGCCGCCAGGCTGATCGTCGAAGAAGCCTTCAACCGCGACAGCCCCGATAACCTCACCATTCAGATCGTGCGGATCGATGCGCTGCCGGACCGCGAGGCCGGCGAGGTCTACGGCCAGAGCTCCGAAATGCCGCTGCCGCCGCTCTTGGAAGCGCGGATGCTGTTCGACGGCTACAGAATTATTCGCGAGCTGCACGGCAGCAGCCGGAGCCACATCTATCTGGCCGCGGATCTCGAGGATGACGCGCTGGTGGCCCTCAAGATTCCATCGATCGACCTGCGCGATGATCCGGCCTATCTGAAGCGCTTCATGATGGAGGAGTGGGTGGCCCGGCGCATCAGCAGCGCCCATGTCCTGAAGCCCTGTGCGGTGTCGCGAAAGCGCAATTACCTTTACGTCGCGACCGAGTTCGTCGACGGGCAAACCCTGGCGCAATGGATGATCGACAATCCGAAGCCCGATCTGGAAACCGTCCGCGGGATCGTCGACCAGATCGCCAGGGGGCTTGGCGCGTTTCACCGCAAGGAAATGCTGCATCAGGATTTGCGTCCCGAGAACATCATGATCGACAAGACCGGCACGGTCCGGATCATCGATTTCGGCGCCACCCGGGTATTGGGCGTGATGGAGGGCGCGCCGCCGGCCGACCGCTCTGAAATTCTCGGCACTGTGCAGTACGCGGCACCCGAATATTTTCTCGGCGAAGGCGGCTCGCGGCGTTCCGACATATTTTCCCTCGGCGTGATCACCTATCAGATGCTGAGCGGCAAATTGCCTTTCGGCGCCAAGGTCGCGCAGGCCCGGACCAAATCGCAGCAGCGCAAGCTGAGATATCGTTCGGTGCTCGACGACCAGCGCGAAATTCCGGCCTGGATCGACGGGGTGCTCGAGCGGGCTGTGCATCCCGACCCCAGCAGACGCTACGACGAATTGTCCGAATATCTTTACGACCTGCGCCACCCCAATCCCAGATATCTCAACGCCCCGGCGACGCCGCTGCTGGACCGCAATCCATTGCTGTTCTGGAAGTGCGTTTGCCTGATCCTGGCCGGCGTCGTTGTTTTCCTGCTCGCGAGCCGGCACGGGCTCGGGCACTAAAGCGTTTTCTCCAGGCGGCGAGCAATGCGCCGTCCGCTATAGTGTTATGCGTCCAACGCGCCGTTGCCTTTGGTGTGTGTCACGTTTTCGGCATGTTCGTGCTCGCAGCATACGGCCTCAGGAACTCGCTTCAGCCGATGTGCGTTTGCGGTGATGCGAATATCCCAGAGGGTATGATCTTGATCAGATGGCGGTGTTACGGCACGTCTACCGCAGTTCTGGCGTTTCTGCTTGTCTTCATGCCCGGTCTGGCGCGAACCGACATGGCGGACCCTGATATGCGTTCCCGGGTTCAGGATATCCTGGCTGATACCATCGCTCCCGAGGCCACCGCCGATCATGCGGGCGGGCTTGCATCGGTGGTCTACGTCGCAGGACACCCATTGTTCTTTGGCTACGGCCTTGCCGATCAAGCAGCGAAACAGCCAATGACGCCGGACTCGCTGTTCAATATCGCGTCGCTGCGCAAACTGTTCGAGGCGACCCTGGTCGCGCTCGGAACGATTCGCGGCGAACTGAGGCTGGACGATCCGGTCAGCAAATACGTCACCGAACTGCGCGGCGATTATATGCGTCGGGTCACGATTGGCGAACTCGTCAGCCATACTTCCGGCCTGTTGCTGCGAACCGATCACCCGCCCTGGCCCAATGAGTCATATTCGCTGGCCGAATTCATCGGCATGCTCAACGCCTGGACGCCGCACGCGGGCGAAGCGCCGGGCAAGCAACGTATCTACACGCACGCCGGTTACGTGCTGTTGCAGCTCGCGCTCGAGCGCCGCTACGGGCTTCCGATCAATGAACTGATTGAGAGCCGCATCCTGAGGCCTCTCAACATGAAATCGACTTTGGTTCCCGAACGGGGGCCGGACCACCGGGCCATCATGAGCGAGGGGTTCATGCAGCGCCTGGTCCAGGGCTATTCCGACAGCGGCATGGCCATCGGTCCGCGCGGCAACCAGCAGGGCTATTTTGATTTCCCCGGTACCGGACAGATGTTCACGTCGGCGCGGGATCTCGCGCTCTTCCTCGCGGCCTGCCTCGGCGACGGCGTGGCCGATCCGCAGCTACGCGAAGCATTGCAGATGACGCAGCGCGAGATGTTCCGCGTCAGCCCGCAGTTCGGACAAGCGATGGCCTGGGAAACCGTCTATGTGGACGGCGCAAGCATCGTCGACAAACCGGGCGGTCTCAACAATGCGTCGGCCTATATAGGGCTGGTACCCGGGCGCAAGGTCGGCATCCTGCTGCTCGCCAACCGCGGCGACTTCCCGCACGAAATCGCCCGCACCCGCGTGCTTCCGGCTCTGTCGCGATTGTAGGTGCTGCGCACCAGCCATTTGGCGATAGAGCCGAACAGGTCGCAAACCCGGTCGACCACGCCGGCGAATGGAGATCTCACTGATGCGCGGCGTTGCCTGCCGTCACCCGCGGCTGATGGTGGTGTATTCGATGGATCACACGGGCGACCTCGGCAGCCATCATGGACCGCCAGATCTAGCCTCGCCGAGGCCAGTCGCGCCTCATCGCGTCCGATTGTCGTCGGCGCGCAGCGATTTGTAGAAATCCCAAATCAACAGGGCCACCACCAGCACGGCAGATGATGATCAGCGGCACCGCCTTGATCCACCAGAGCAGGATGCCGAGAAACGCGCAGATGCCGGCAATGCCTATCATTCCGGTGATGAAATTCGTCATCTGCTGCTCCCTGTCTTCGCGCGGCGCGCACTGGTCTTGGCAGGCGCGGCGGCGCTGCGGTGGCGTTTTCCGAGATTTTTGACGAGCCAATTGGCCGTCCGCAACAGCCGCGCATCGTTGCCGCGGCGCCCGACCAGCTGCACGCCGATCGGCAAGCCGCTTTCAGATTGCAGCAGCGGCAGCGTCACCGCCGGTGTGCCCAGATAAGTCCACATCGAGCAGAACGCCGGGTTTCCGGTGCTGTCGAGGCCGCGCGGTGCCGGGCCCGGCGCCGCCGGGGTCAGAATCGCGTCATATTCGTCGAACACGCCGTCGAGCGCTGCGTTTAACGTCGCGCTGCCGGCCAGCGCGCGCAAGTAATCGACGGCAACAACCTTGCGGCCGCGCTCGATCAATGCGCGCAGCACCTTGCTCAAGGATTCGCCGCCCTGCTCGAAATCGCGTTGCAGGTTGTGCGCCATCTCCACTTCCATGATCGTGCGGTGCATGTCGATGGCGCGATCGAAGCTCTGGCCGATCTCGACTTCGGAAACACGATCCCCCAGCGATTCCACCAGTTCGGCAAACGCCTCGGTGGTCACCTTCTCGGCATGGTTCCACGCCGGGCGAACGGACGAAAGCGAAGCGTGGTGGCAAGGGCGGCTCGCTAGCGGCGACATCGACGAAGGGCAGGCGAGCGAGGGGGCGGGTATCCGGATCCTCTTCGTCGAAGCCGGCCAGGGTCTGTGCGAGCAGTGCTGCATCGTCGACCGAGCGGGTAAACACACCGACATGATCGAGCGCCCGCGACAGGAGCAGCGCGCCGCTGCGCGGAATGAGACCATGTGTCGGCTTGAAACCGACCACGCCGCAGAAGGCGCCGGGGCGGATCACCGAGCCGTTGGTCTGCGAGCCGATGGCACCTGGCACCATCAGCGCCGCAACCGCCGCGGCGGAGCCCGAGGACGAACCACCCGGCGTGTGATCCGGGTTGTGCGGATTTCGGGTCTTGCCCGGATTGAAGTAGGCGTACTCGGTGGTCACCGTCTTGCCTAGGATCACGGCTCCTGCAGACCGCAAACGCGCAACCGCCGCCGCATCGCGGCGCGGCGTGCGACCAGCCCATAGCTTTGACCCGAATTCCGTCGGCATGTCGCCGGTGTCGAAGATATCCTTGATGCCCACAGGCACGCCATGCAGCGGGCCTGTGGCTTTGCCTTGCTTGCGACGGTCGTCAGCATCCTCGGCCTGCCGCATCGCGTGGTCGCGATCGAGAAACGCCCACGCCTCGATGTCGCGATCGACCTCATCGATACGCTTGAGGCAGTCGCCGACCAGTTCCGCCGAACTGAGCCGGCCGTCGCGGATTCCCGCCGCAGCTTCCGCGAGGCCGAGCGCATTGAGACCGATGCCCACGCTCAGCGGTTTCCGTAGAGGTAGTCGGGCAACCACATCACGATCCCCGGGAAGACATAGACCAGCAGCATGGTGAGGAACACCAGGCCGACGAAGGGAAGCGCGCCGGAGAAGATGTCGGTGAGCTTCACCTGCGGCGGCGCCACGCCCTTCAGATAGAACGCGGCCATCGCCACCGGCGGCGTGTTGAACGCGGTCTGCGTGTTCAGCGCAACCAGGATGCCGAAGAAGATCGGATCGATGCCGTAGGTGGGCAACAGCGGCAGGAAGATCGGCACGAAGATGATGATGATCTCGGTCCATTCCAGCGGCCAGCCGAGCAGGAAGATGATCACCTGGGTCAACACCAGGAACATGAGCGGCGACAGGTTCATCGAAGCGAAGAACTGCTCGACCACCGTCTGCCCGCCGAGCACGGCAAACACCGCGGAAAACGTCCACGACCCGATGAACAAATAACAGACCATCGCGGTGGCACGCACGGTCAGGTAGACCGATTCGCGCATCATCTCGTAGTTGAGCGAGCCATAGGCGGCCGCCAGGACGATGGCCATGACGGCGCCGACCGCGGCCGCCTCGGACGGCGTCGCGAGGCCAAACAGGATCGCGCCGAGCACGGAAACGATCAGCAGCGCCAGCGGCAGGAACGAGGTGGCGAGCGCCCAGATCACCGTCTTGATAGGCACATTGGTCTGCTCGGGCGGCAGTTTCGGCGCCAGCGCGGGATTGATCATCGCGCGCACGATTACATAGACGACGTAAAGCCCCGCCAGCATGAACCCCGGAAAGAACGCCGCCGCATAGAGCTTGACCGCGGAAACGCCGGCGGTGGCCGCATAGACGATCAGCAGAATGCTCGGCGGAATCAGGATGCCGAGACAGCCGCCAGCGCAGACCACGCCCGCCGACAGCTTGGTGTCGTAACCGGCCCGCAGCATCGCCGGCAGAGCCAGCAGGCCCATCAGCGTGACGACAGCGCCGACGATGCCGGTGGCGGTCGCGAACATCGCGCAGGTGATCAGTGTGGCCACCGCGAGCGCGCCAGGCACATTCTTCATCGATAACTGCAGCGCGAAAAACAGCCGGTCGAGAATATTTGCGCGCTCGATCAGATAGCCCATGAACAGAAATAGCGGTACCGCGACCAGCACGTCGCTGGTTGTGACCTCGAACGTCTTCTGCACCAGCAGCGTGAAGACGCGATTCTGGAAGAAGTCCTGACCGGCGGTGTAGTAGGCGTAGTAGCCGAACGAGACCCCCATCGCCATCAGCGTGAAGGCGATCGGGAAGCCGAGCATGATGATGAAGATGAACAGGACCAGCATCATCATGCCGAGTTGGGGATCGGTCATGCGCCGGCTCCCTTCTCGCTCTGCTGCGTGGCAGTCTGCTGATGTTCGCGGATGACGACGCTCTCGGTCTCCTCCACGTCGTGCAAGCGTTGCGGCCATTGCGCCGGTGCGAATGCAGAGAACGCAGCGGATGATTTCGGCTATCCCCTGCAGGAAAAGCAGGAACCCGGTGATCGGGATCAGCGCCTTCAGCGGAAACACCGGCACGCCGGCTGGGCTGAAGATGCTGACTTCGCGGAAGCGCACCGACATCTGGGCATAGTTGAAGCCCGAATACATCAGCGCCGCGATCGCCGGCAGGAAGAACAACATATAGAGGACGAGGTCCATCTTCGCCTGGGTGCGCGGCGACCAGAGGCGGTAGACCACGTCGGCGCGCACATGGCCGTTGCGCGAGAGCGTGTAAGCGCCGGCCATCAGGAACATCGCGCCATAGGTGATGTAGCTGATGTCGAAGGCCCAGGTGGTCGGCGCACGCAGCACGTAGCGCACGAACACCTCGTAGGCTGACACCAAGCGTAAGGACGAGAATCAGCCAGGCGAACGACTTGCCGACCCATGTGCTGAGTTCATCAATGAAAAACAGAAATTTCGTCATGCGAGTTCAACTCGCGCCGAGTCGTACATCCGAAAGTCCCCACCCCATGGTAGTTGGCCGGCGCTTCTGCTGCGCCGGCCTTCATTCATACAGCGGCTGTGACGTGCCGCGAAGCCGTTAGATCTTGATCACGCCCGGGAAGTGATGCTCGAAGGCGCCCCGGTAGTCGGTCGCATTATACGTATTATAGTAAACCACGCGGCGCACCCATTCCTTCTGCGAGTCCATCACCTTCTTCATGAATGGATCCGAACCGAGCTGGGCGATCAGGCCGTCCCATGCCTTGATCTGCGCGTCGAATACCCCCTTCGGCGTCCGCACGACGTTGACCTTGTCCTTGGTCATCAGTTCCTGCAGGTCCTTGGAGTAGTAGTCCATGGCCTTCCATTCGTTGGCCGATGACACGGCCTCCGCTGCATACTGCAGAATGGCCTTGTGCTCGGCGGGCAGCGCGTCGAACTTGGTCTTGTTGAACATGATCTCGAAGTATTCCGTCGCCTGATGGTGGCTGCCCATCATGTAGTTCTTGGCGACGTCCTGCGCGCCGAAGCGCCGGTCCGAGGTCGGATTGTTGAACTCGAATCCATCGATCACGCCGCGCTCCATGGCAGGCACGATCTCGCCGCCGGGAAGCTGCGCGACGGATGCGCCCATCGCCTGGAACAGATCGGCGGCAAGGCCCACGGTGCGATACTTCAGGCCTTTGAGATCAGCCGCGCTGGTGATCGGCTTCTTGAACCAGCCGAGCGGCTGGGTCGGCATCGGCATGGCGAAGAAGCTCTTGATATTGACCTTCATGATCTGGTTCTGAAGCTCTTCGAACAGTTGGCGACCGCCGCCGTTATGGATCCAGCCAAGACCTTCGTTGGCGTTAAAGCCGAACACGGGACCTGTGCCGAACAGCGACGCTGCCTTGTGCTTGCCGTACCAGTACACCGTCACCGTGTGTGCCGCGTCGATCTGGCCGCCATGCACGCCGTCGAACACCTGGAACGGATGCACAACCGCGCCGCCGACCAGATAGTCGATGCGGAGCCGGCCCCCGGCCATCTCGTTGACGCGCTTCACATAATCTTCGGCCATCTCGTTGAAGACGTCGGCCTTGCCCCACGAGCCCTGCATCTTCAGGGCCACCGTCTGCGCCCGGCTCACTTGCGGCATCGCAATCACCGCGCCGCCGGCGGCCGCTGCCGTCAGGAAACGGCGGCGCGTGGTTTTTGTATCGTTAGGCTTGCTCATGAAGTCCTCCCCGGTTGAAGTATCGCCCGCTATTGGCGCGGGCTGGTTTGTCTTGCCGACAAGTCAAAGGCTTGCGCAGCACTTTGGCAACTGGAAAGTGAGCGGCGCTCCTACCGGTCGCGACTGAGCATCAACCCACAAACTCCGGACTTATGCCCAGCCTGCGGCTGAAAAGGATGGATTACCGTGGATTTTGCCGCGATGTTAGACTAAAGACGGATGCGTTTTTGCCGCGCTGCCGGCCGGCTGACGGTTCTGCGCCCACGCACCTGCCGCACTCCGCGCGCCAGCAGGCCGGTGGGCAGCCCGAACGGCCCGGCGGCAATGGCCTTCGTGCCGGCCTCCGGTCCAGGAGGCCGGCACACGTCACGGCCATCCTTACCTCGATGGCGATCACCGAAAATCGATCGCGCGCAGGATGATGCCGGGAGGATTGCCCTCCAGTTCGACATCGCTGAATTTCCGCGCCGCGCGTGCCTCGATGCGGTCGCGCAGGCGCAGAAATTGCTCCTCGCGCTGGCTGGGCTGGGTTCGCGACGAACCTTCGAGCTGGTCCATCGCGTCGGTGGAGATGGCGCAGGCGACGTTGGCCTCGTCGTTCTTCATCGTGAACACCACGACCATCCGGTTGAAGTCGTATTCCCCGAAATCGCCACGCGTCAGCGCCATGTCGACCTCCTCGCTTGAACCGTCGGCGTTCAGAACTTCTTTCTTGCCGGCGGCGGATTGAGTTCGAGGATCTTCGAAAGGCAATCTTCCTGGGTGGTGTGGGGGCCGGTGACGAACGTGCCGCTCACCTTGGTGGAGTACCAGCCCGACACCACGCCGAGACGCAGCGATTCTTCGGTTTTGACGTGACGGGCGGAAAGAATTTGCATGGAAGTTCCTTTAGCGGTGAGGGTTCGGCAGAACGCCAGGCGCGGTTTTGATGGTGACGGTAAGGTTATTCATGGCGATGCGACCGCGTCGGCCTGCTGCGCATCGGCAAGGTCGACCGGACTGATCGAAATCATCTCGGTCGAGGAATGGTGCGGCGGCGCGGCGGGGACCATGATCATGGTGGCGACGCGGCGGAAGCACGGAAACGACAGGCCTTCGATCAGCTCTTCGTCGGTCACGACCTCGTAGGCTCCCGCCTGCAGCTGGCGTTCGATGCCCTTGATCCGGAACGGATGCCTGAATGTCACCGTTTCGCGTCGCGACCTCGTCAAGATCCCTCGCATCGGCGCGGACTCCGAGCGATTCAATCGGATTGAATCGCTTTCGCGCTCTTCTCGTCGGCTTTTTGCAAATCTTCGGTTCGCAGCCGGGAACACAGCCCTGGCATCCGGCGCTTGAGGCGAACACCCGACGTGTGCGCCTTTTAAGCCCGAATAGCCATGGTTTTCTTTCAGGCGGCCGTCCGCGGCCGCCGCCCCTCGATCGGATACCCGGGATCGTTAAACCCCGGCGTCGAGGGATGGCCGCTCACGACCAGCCGGTCGATCAGGGCCTCGTCCTCGGCGGTGAAGCGATAGTCCAGCGCGCGCAGATAATCGTCCCATTGCTCCTCGGTGCGCGGGCCGGCGATCACGCCGGTGACGAATGAGGAGTTCAGCACCCACGACACCGCGAACTGCCCGGCGGTGATGCCTTTGGCCTCCGCATGTTTTCGAATCTCCTGCGCCAGCTGCAGCGATTCCGGCCGCCACTCGGTCTGCATCATGCGCTTGTCGTTGCGCCCCGCGCGGGTTTCCTTGTCGGGCGCCGCATCGGGTGCGTATTTGCCGGTCAGCACGCCGCGCGCCAGCGGGCTGTAGGGCACGATGCCGAGACCGTAGTAATTGCAGGCCGGGAAATGCTCGACCTCGGGCATGCGGTTCATCGCGTTGTAATAGGGCTGGCTGACGATCGGGCGGGCGATGCCGAGCCGGTCGCAGATGTTGCAGATCTCGGCGACCCGCCAGGCCCGGTAATTCGAGACGCCGAAATAGCGCACCTTGCCCTGCTCGCATCAGTTCGCCCATCGCGCGCACGGTCTCGTCCAGCGGCGTCGAATGGTCTTCCTTGTGCAGGTAATAGATGTCGATGTAGTCGGTGCCGAGCCGCTTCAGGCTTTCCTCGGCGGCCTGCAGCACCCAGCGTCGCGACAGCCCGCCGCGGTTGGGATCGTCGCCCATCGGATTGGCGAGTTTGGTGGCCAGCACCCAATTGTGCCGGCTGTTGGAAATGGCGCGGCCGACCACCTGCTCCGAATTGCCGCCATTATAGGCGTCGGCGCTGTCGATGAAATTGATGCCGGCCTCGCGCGCCTTGGCGATGATCCGCGCCGAGGTTGCTTCATCGGTCGGGCCGCCGAACATCATGGTGCCGAGACAGATCGGCGAGATTTTCAGGCCGCTGCGGCCGAGTGGGCGATATTGCATGGGGGGTCCTCTATGGGTCATTCCGGGGCGATCGAAGCATCGGACTCGGTCATTGCGACCCGGGTTGGCTTCGGATCGCCCGGAATGACGGCGGGGCTATGGATCATTCTTCAATATCTTAAACACGCCGCTGGCCATGGCGATACAGCGCTTCTCGACCCTCACCTCGGTGGTGATGAAAATCAGGCTGCGGGTGGAGCGGACGACATGCGGTTTCGAGGTCAGGATTTCGCCGATCTTGCCGGCCTCGACGAAATGGGTATCGAGCTGCACGGTGGCGAGCATGGGTTTTCCCGATACGTAGCGGGCGGTCATGCCGCAGGTGCGATCGGCGAACGTCATCAAGACGCCGCCCTGCACCAGGCCGCGGCGGTTATGGTGCTTGTCCTGCGCGACCAGCGCGTATTCATGCTCGCCGTCGACCACGCGCTGCCACAGCGGCCCGATCAGGTGCAGAAACCCCGATGTTTCGACAATGCTCCATCCGTCGGACTTGAGTTTCGCGGCGGCCTTGTCAGTCATGTCGCTCTCTCCGGGGTCGTTGGTCATTTCATCAAACGCCGACGTGTTGTAGTCAAGCGGGATGACCTGGCCATTCCTGGATACCACACGGCGGAATATCGCAGAGCGCTGCGCGGCGTTTACGCGCGCGGTGGCAAGCGAACCGGCGCCGGCGCTGAAGCGGGCCGCTGTCGCCATCGCGCTCACCGAAGCCGACACGCGCCGGCGCCACGGCGCTGCTGTTGACGCTGCGCGCGGCGGGCCTGCGCGCCCACAGCAATCAATGGGCGCTGCCGGGCGGACGCTGCGACGAGGGCGAGACGCCGGTCGAGGCCGCGCTGCGCGAGCTGCACGAAGAGCTTGGCCTCGAGCTCGGGCCTGACGATGTGCTGGGCCTGCTCGACGATTATCCGACGCGCTCCGGCTACCTGATCACGCCGGTCGTGCTGTGGGCGGACACGCGCGCCGCGATATCGGCCAACCCGGAGGAGGTCGCGTCGGTGCATCGCATCGCACTGGAGGCGATCGAACCGGATGATGCCTTCGACTTCATCGCCATTCCCGAAAGCGATCGCCGGGTGATCCGGTTTCGTCATTTCGGCCAGTTCATTCATGCGCCGACCGCGGCGCTGATCTATCAGTTCCGCGAAGTGCTGGCGGGCCGCGATACCCGCGTGGCCGAGCTGGAACAGCCGGTGTTTGCGTGGAAGTGACGGCTGTCATTCGGAAGCCGGACGTTGCGAACAGCTGTCCCAATGGTGCGCTTTCGGCGACGATGCGGCCAACAAGAATGACGACCTCAAAGGGAGGCTTCCGAATGCGCATCTGGAACACTTTGCTTGGCACAGCCGCCGTCGCGCTCGGCTCTGTCCGTTGGGTCTCGCCCAGGCGCAAACCTTTCCGAACCGGAGCATCACGCTGGTGATTCCGTTCGCGCCCGGCGGCTCAACCTCGATCGTCGGCCGCGGTGTTGCCGACAAGATGAGCGAACTGCTGGGCGAAAAGGTGGTGGTCGACAACCGCCCCGGCGCCGGCGGCACCGTCGGCACCAAAGCGGTGGCAAGGAGCGAGCCCGATGGCTACACCCTTCTTGCTCGGCTATACCGGGACGCTGGCGATCGGACCCTCGCTCTACAAGAATGTCGGCTACGATCCGCGCAAGGATTTCGCGCCGATCGGCATGATCGGCAACGCGCCGAATTCGCTGGTGGTGCATCCCTCGTTCCCGGCCAAGACCGTCGCCGAACTGATCGCCTATGCCAAGGCCAACCCGGGCAAGGTCAATTTCGGCTCGGCCGGCGCGGGCACCGCGAGCCACATCACCGGCGAATATTTTGCCCGTACCGCCGGCATCAAGCTGGTGCACGTTCCCTATAAAGGCACCGGACCAGCGTTGACCGATCTGTTGGGCGGGCACATCCCGATGGCTTTCGCGCCGATTCCTGCCTCGCATGCCAACATCGCGGCCGGAACCCTGCGCGGGCTGGCGGTGACGAGCACGACCCGCTCCAACCTGCTGCCGGATGTGCCGACCATTGCCGAGTCGGCATTGCCCGGCTTCGACGCTTCGCTTTATTACGGCCTGGTGGCGCCGGCCGGTACGCCGCGGCCGATGATCGACAAGCTCAACAAGGCATTGCGGGACGCGCTCGCGTCCGATGAGGTGAAGAAGCAGCTGGCGCTCGACGGCACCGAGATCACGCCGGGCACGCCGGAAGATTATGCCGGCTTCATCGACAAGGACGAAAAGAAGTGGGCCGGCCTCGTCAAGGCCAGCGGCGTGGAACAGGAGTGAGGCAAGCGGACCCGTCGTTTCGGGGCTGACTTCAGCGGCCCGCTTGCTAAACAGGTCGCATGCGTCCTCATCCGATTCGCTTTCACCTGAGCCTCCCCGCGCTCGCGCTGCTGCTGATCGCGCCGCCGGCGGCGGCGATCGATGCAAGTCCGTTGCCGCCGGCCACCGCCGAGGCGATGGCGCAGGCGGCCTCGCCGCAGGCGATCGCGGAATACCGCCGCAAGCTCAGGGAATACCAGGAAGCGCGCGCCGCGTTCGAGCAGCAAGCCGAACCCTATTGGGCCTCGATTGCCGAAAAACGGCGCGGCCGCAACGCCAAGCGGCGCGAGCGCCAGGCCATCACACTCGATGATTATGTCCTGACGCAGCCGCCGCTTTACGACGGGCCGAAGCGGCCGGTGAATCCGGAGCCTGACGACACGCCGCCCCGTGAGCGCAAGCCGTTGCCGGTGGTCGCCGATTTCCTGAAAGCCGCTTCCGTGCATTTCCAGTTTACGCCGCAGCGGCCCGCCAGCGAGGTCGAGTTCAAGCGCGCCTATGGCCGCGTCGCATTGGCGTCAGGGCTGACGCGCGAGCAGATCGTGCGGGTCTATTCGTTCGAGACCGGCGGCAACGGCAATCACGACATGCAATCCGGATTGAGCGCCTCGCGCCCGGGCTCGCGCGCGATCTCGACGGCGGTCGGCTACAACCAGTTGCTCACCACCAACAGCGTCTCGCTGCTCGCCGAACAGGGCCATGAAATCGTCAAGGCGCTGACGGAAAAGGCCGCGCCGCTGTCAGGGGCGGCGCGCAAGGCGATGGATCACAAACTGGCGGTGTTGAAGCGGATGGTGGCGTTCACGCGCTCGGTGCCGGTGCAATGGTCGGAGCACGAGAAGCTCGCCAATACGCCGCAGGGCTGGGGGGTCCATGCCATGGTGCTGGACATCGATGTCGGCCCGCTGCTGCAGACCCACAAGCTGCTGACCTCGGTGCTGTTCGCGCGCGCCAAGGGCTATACCAGACCGCTCAGCGCCGCCGAACTGGAGATGATGAACCTGACCGGCGACTGCACCGGCCTCGACATGGTGACGATGCCGCAGGCGATGCGCGAGCAGGTCCCGACCTCGAATTTCTTCCAGCGCGGCGGCTACGAGCGCAATCCGGTGGCGATCCGCCACAACACGGTGGCGAAACTGCTGGCGATCACCGACGACCGGATGGACAGCAACAGCAACCTGCCGGGCGCGAAAGAACTGGCGGCGGCGTTTTAGTTCGCGTTGGAACGACCGTCGTCCCGGCGCTTTTCTCTTGTCGGCGTCTCCACAAGGGAGAGCGGGCGAAGCGTCCCCTCACTCCGGCCCGAACATGAACTTGCCGTCGCCTTCAAGGTACGGCCCGGTCCGGATATAGAGCTGGCCGTTCTGGCCGATGAAGAACAGCGTGCCCTTCGGCACCTTCTTGGCGCCCTTCAACAGCAGGCCCGCATTGTTGGTGCCCATCTTGTAGGAAAACGTCTTGCCGTCCTTGCCGTAGCCATAGCCCATGTCCGGCGTCAGCACCCAGGGCGTCGGCGCCGGTGCTTGCGCAAATGCGGATGTCGTCGGCGCGGCAAGCGCCGCGGCCACGATAAGCGCGGCTGCCATCAACAGGGTCTTGGTCGAAAATCTCGTCATCGTGCATTCTCCCAGCAACCGGTCCGAAAATGGACTGATTTTGAACAAATCACGAACGGCGATCTCCCGTCAATACGACCAGTCGATTCGCCGCAGCGACGCCCGGCCTGATGACTTTGTGATTTCCCGTGTCCCGCTTCGCGACTATCTTCCCGTTTCGGTCTAGAACCTGTCTTTCAGAATAATTCATAGGGATGATTCGGATGAACCACGTCATGAAAATCTGTTTGGCCGCCGGGCTGTCGTTCGTGACGCTGGGTTCCGTCGCCCATGCCGATGACTTCAAGCTCAGCAACAACCAGCGCATTTCCTGCAGCCGCGGCCTCAGCCCGGGCAAGCTCAACACCGCGACGTGCCGGTCCTACGCCTATATTTTCAACGTCAAGACCTCCGAATATTTCCGCTGCCAGGTCACCCTGGCGCTGACGCGGGACAACAAGGAAGTCATCAACGTCCAGAACGACGGCAGCTGCGCCAAGCGGCCGCGCATCTTCGAGACCGATTCCAACTACTCGTTCGACGCCACCGAAACCGAGCCGCCGAACACCAATTCGTTTTTCGGCACCGGCGGCTATGCGGTGTGGGCCAGCGACAACAATGCGCGGAAGGTCCGCGGCTGCATCATCATCGCGTCCGGCCTCGGCTCCGACGTGTCGAAATGCCTCGACATGAAGTTCGAGTGATCGCGACCGCCGTGTCCACGGCGGATTTGACGACGCCTCCGTGGCCGCTACCTGAACGGCTTTCGTTCCAGGGGCGGTCAGTGCGCCTTGAACCGCTCAGCCCCGAACATGCCGGCGAACTCTGGCCGTCCGCGCAGGGCGCCGATCCGTCATTTGCGACGACAATTTCGACCAGCATGGGCGCGCCCGTACACGGCTGGGCGCGACCGGCTGAGGGTGGGCAAAGGCGCTCTTGCGCCGTGCCCACCATCTCACTTGATTGCTAACCTAGATGGCGGGCACGCTTTCGCTTTGCCCACCCTACGATCCGGTAGCAGGCGTTAGCCGCCGATGCCCTTTTCCTTGAAGTACTTCAGCGCGCCGGGATGGAACGGGATCGGCGAGCGCTCCTGCACCTGGTTGTCGAGCGAGAAGCTCAGCGGCTTCCTTGTGCACGGCGACGATGTCGGCCTTCTTTTCCACCAGCGTCTTGACGATCGCATAGGCGTCGTCATTGCTCATCTTGTCGCCGGTGACGATCAGGTTCCAGACTTCGGTAATGGCGTTGTCCTTGTCGACGCCCGGATACGAGCCGCCCTTGATCTTGCTGGCGGTATAGAGCTTGCCGTATTTGGCGTTCATCTTCTCGGCCGTATCGGCGTGGTCGATCAGCTTCATCTTCATGCCCGGCGTTGCCGCGAGATCGGTCACGGCGGCGGTCGGAATACCGCCGACCCAGAAGAACGCGTCGATCTTGCGATCCTTGACGGCATTGACGGATTCGGCGACGCCGAGCCGCTCGCGCTTCATGTCCTTGTCCTTGTCGAGGCCGGCGGCCTCGATGACGCGGAACGCCATCACTTCGGTGGCGCTGCCCGGCGATCCCGTGGAAACGCGCTTGCCCTTGAGGTCCGCCATGGTCTCGATGCCGGTGCCTTCGACGGTCACCACATGCATGCGGTTCGGATAAACCACCAGCAGCGCCTGCAGCGGCACCTTGCCGCTCTTGAATTTGTCCTGGCCCTGCAGCGCATCGAGCGCGGCATCGGCCATGGTGAACGCCATCTCGCTCTGGCCCGAGGCGATCAGTTTGAGATTGTCGACCGAACCGCCGGTGACTTCGGCGGTGGCCTGCACGTTGGGAAGGTTCTTCGACAGCACGTTGGCGACGGCGCCGCCGAGCGGATAGTAGACGCCGCCGGTGCCGCCGGTCCCGATCGCCATGGTCTTCTGCTGGGCATGGACGATGCCGGCGAGGGCAAGCCCCACCGAGGCGGCAAGCGCCAGGATCGTCGCGGTCTTCTTCATTGGCGTCATCATGAGTTTACTCCCTGTTAGATTGTGAGGGCCGGTCGTTTTGGCGCCGGCGTTCTGACCTGCCACAGCAGCACGCCAAGCCCGATGATCAGGCCCGGCACGTAGGTGTAGCTGATGTCGCGTCCGATGAGCCATTCGACGATGGCCTCGATCAGGCTCGGAAACACCAGCAGCAGTCCCGATAGCAGAAGCAATCCGCCTTCGAGCGGCGTATTTTGTCGCAGCGCCCAGTTCTGGGCAACCGCGGCCAGCACCAGCAGCCCCAGGTTGTCTTGATCGTGATCTCGACGATATCGACCCACGATCCGCCCTTGGGGATCGAGAGCAACAGGCCGACGCCCTGCGGGTCGAGCACGAACACGAACGGCACCAGGAAGGCCGGCAGCGTGTATTTCCACGATTGCAGCGTGGTCTTGTAGGGGTCGCCGCCGGTGATGGCGGCGGCGGCGAACGGCGACAGCGCGGTCGGCGGCGACACTTCCGACAGCACCGCGTAATAGAAGATGAACATGTGGGCGGCGTAATCGGGCACGCCGAGCTTTATCAGCGCGGGCGCCGCGATGACCGCGCAGATGATGTAGGAGGCGGTCACCGGCACCGCGAGGCCGATGATCCAGACGATCAGCGAGGTATAGATCGCGGTCAGCAGCAGGCTGCCGCCGGCATAGCTGATCACGATCGACGAGAATTTCAGGCCGAGGCCGGTCAGGGTCACGACGCCGACCACGATGCCGGCGCAGGCGCAGGTGGTGGCGGCGTTCAACGCGCCGATCGAGCCGTCGGCCAGCGCCTTCACCAGCTTGGTCGGCACCAGCGCGGTTTCCTTGCGCAGGAAGCTCAGCGCGAAGGTGACCACCGTGGCGTAGAACACCGACAGCGAGGGCGAGTAGCCGATCACCATGAACACGACGACGGCGAGCAGCGAGATGAAGTGAAAGCCGTAGCGCCGGGTCATCTGGCCGAGCGACATCTCCGGCTTGAAATTCACGTCCTTGGCGCCGAATTTCTTGGCGTCGAGTTCGACCATGATCAGCAGCGACAGGTAATAAAGACAGGTCGGGATCAGCGCCATCCAGATCACGTCGAGATAACTGATCTTGAGGAACTCGGCGATCAGGAACGCGGCGGCGCCGAGCACCGGCGGCGACAGGATGGCCCCAAGTCCGCCGGCCGCCAGCAAACCGCCGGCGGCGTTCTTCTCAAAGCCGGCTTTCTCCAGCATCGGGTAGGCCACGGTTCCGATCATCACGGTGGTGGCGACGCCGGAGCCCGAGGGGCCGCCGAGCAGGAACGACGACAGCACCACGGTGCGTCCGGCGCTGTTCGGTTTGCCGCCCATCAGCGCCAGCGAAAAATCGATGAAGAATTTGCCGGCGCCGGATTGCGCCAGGAACGCGCCATAGATCGTGAACAGGATGATCAGCGTCGCCGACACGTCGACCGCGACGCCGAAAATGCCCTCCAGCGTGATGAAGAGGTGGCCGACCAGCCGCGGCAGGTCGTAGCCGCGGTGCGTCCATGGCGCCGGCAGATACGGGCCGAACATGGCGTAGGCGATGAACAGCACCGCCACGACCGGCATGATCAGCCCGGTGGTGCGGCGGGTCGCCTCCAGCAGCAACACGATGAAAACGAGGCCGACGATGATGTCCAGCGCTCGGGCGAGGTGGCGCGGTCGGTGAAATCCTCGCCGCCCCACAGCGCATAGGCGATGGTCGCCACCGCGAAAATGCCGGGAACGACATCCCACCAGCGCACCCGATTGCGGAAACGCGTCGCCAGCGGGAACAGCAGGAAGCTCAGCACCAGCGTGAACGCCACGTGGGTATAGCGAAGTTCCTGGGTCGGAACGATCGCGTAGGCCGCATAGAGATGGAACAGGCTCATGACCACGGCGATGGAGGTCGAGATCCATCCCGCACCAGCCCATCAGCCGGTTGGCAGCACCTTCGTCGGCCTCGACGAATGCTTCGGCCCTGAGCAGCGCTTCGTTGGAAACGACCACGAGATCGTCAGCAGGCGGCGATTTGCCCGGCACTGGTTTGTCTGCGGCCATGCTTTCTCCAAAACGCATTCTACATGGCCTGGCGTGCTGGCCGCGATCCTTGATCGGGCCGCATTGATCCCGGTTTTGGGGAACCGTGGCAAGCGAATACAGCCGAAACTTTGGGATTATTGGAAAAGCCCGAAATGGCGGCCATCACCCGGTTTTGGGTAGGGAGACGGGTTGACCCCGGGCCATAGCGCGTTCAATTTCGCGCCAATTTCGGGGAGAATCATATTCATGCGTTCGAGATTTTTGGGCGCCGCGGTGGCGATCGGGGCGGTCCTGTCGGCGCCGGCCGCCAGCGCCCAGCAATTCATCAACGTGCTGACCGGCGGCACCTCCGGCGTTTATTATCCGCTCGGCGTCGCGATCGGCAAGATTTTCAGCGACAAGATTCCGAACGTGAAGACCCAGGTGCAGGCCACCAAGGCCTCGGTCGAGAATCTCATACTGCTGCAGCGCGGCTCGGGCGAGATTGCGTTCACGCTGGGCGACTCGCTGAAGGCGGCCTGGGAGGGCGACGAGGA
Source organism: uncultured Alphaproteobacteria bacterium (assembly GCA_963742695.1). Taxonomy (GTDB): domain Bacteria; phylum Pseudomonadota; class Alphaproteobacteria; order Rhizobiales; family Xanthobacteraceae; genus Bradyrhizobium. The sequence continues at coordinate 126,770 of CAVUNF010000037.1, read as the reverse complement.
GGCCGGCTTCAAGGCCAAACTCGACAAGCTGCGCACCATCGGCGCGATCTATCCGAACTACATCCAGATCGTCGCGACCGCCGACAGCGGCATCAAGACGCTGGCCGATCTGAAGGGCAAGAGCCTCTCGGTCGGCGCGCCCAAATCGGGCACCGAACTCAACTCGCGCGCCATCCTTGGCGCGGCGGGATTGAGCTACAAGGATATGGGCAAGGTCGAATATCTGCCGTTCGCCGAATCGGTCGATCTGATGAAGAACCGCCAGCTCAATGCGACCCTGCAATCGGCCGGTCTCGGCGTGGCGTCGCTGAAGGATCTGAGCACGTCGACCGACATCACCGTGGTATCGGTGCCCAAGGAAGTGGTCGACAAGATCGGCCCGCCCTTCGTGGCGGTGAAGATCCCGGCCAATACCTACGCCGGGCAGGACAAGGACGTCCCGACCGCGGCTGTCATCAACTACCTGGTGACCAGTTCCACGGTCAGCGACGATCTCGCTTATCAAATGACCAAACTGATCTTCGAGTCGCTGCCGGAACTGGCGAATTCGCATGCCGCCGGCAAGGAAATCAAGCTGGATACCGCGGCGGTCGGCAGCCCGGTGCCGCTGCATCCCGGCGCGATCCGTTATTACAAGGAAAAGGGCCTCATCAAGTAAGGCCCTCGAAAGCGTGGTGCGCGTCTTCGCTCGGGAATCCGGGCATCCACGTATTTGTACCGACTCATTTTGGAATACCGATTCATTTAAGAAAGGCGTTTAAGCAGGGCGTCGCTGATACCGTCGTGGGGACGGCAAAAATGTTGCAGGCTGAGGGCGCCGAGGCGCCCGTCAAGGTCGAATTCGATAATTTCGAGCACGGGTTTCCGGCCGGCTTCGGCCCCGGCGGCTGGGGCCATCTCGCCTATGCCATCGCCATCGCCTTCGCGGTGTTTCAGCTTGTCACCGCGGCCTGGAACTACCTGCCGACCCAGGTGGTGCGCGGCGTTCATGTCGGCTTCCTGATCCTTCTGACCTTCGGCCTGATCGGCAATTTCGCCGCCAAAAGCGATGCCGGCCGTGCCGCCGGCTGGCTGATCGGCGGCGCCGGGTTCCTGTGCGGGCTTTATCAGTGGGTATTTTACGCCGACCTGATCGCGCGCGACGGCGATCCGACCCGGCTCGATCTCGTGGTCGGCACCTTGCTCGCGGTGCTGATCTTCGAAGGCACGCGGCGGCTGATGGGCCTCGCGCTGCCGCTGATGTGCGGCGCCTGCCTGCTGTACTGGTTCTTCGGCCAGTATCTGCCGGCGCCGCTCAATCATCGCGGCTACGACTTCGATCAGGTCATCACCCATCTGTCCTACGGCACCGAAGGGTTTTACGGCGTGCCGATCTACGTGTCGGCGACCTACATTTTCCTGTTCATCCTGTTCGGCTCGTTCCTCGAGCGCGCCGGCATGATCCAGCTGTTCACCGACGTGTCGCTCGGCCTGTTCGGCCGCAGCCGCGGCGGCCCGGCCAAGGTCGCGGTCATCGCGTCCGGCATGATGGGAACGATCTCGGGCTCCGGCGTCGCCAACGTCGTTACCGTCGGCCAGTTCACGATTCCGCTGATGATCAAGTTCGGCTATCGCCGCGCCTTTGCCGCCGGCGTCGAGGCCACCGCATCGATGGGCGGGCAGATCATGCCGCCGGTGATGGGCGCGGTCGCCTTCATCATGGCGGAGACGCTCGGCGTCCAATATTCCGTCATCGTCAAGGCGGCGATGATCCCGGCGATCCTGTATTTCGCCTCCGCGTTCTGGATGGTGCATCTCGAAGCCGGCAAGCATGGCCTGGTCGGCATGAAGCGTTCGGAAATCCCGAGCGCCTGGAACGCGCTGGTGGCGCGCTGGTATCTGGTGTTGCCGCTGGCGGCGCTGGTCTACATGCTGTTCGAAGGCTTTACGCCGCTCTATGCCGGCAGCATGGGCCTGGCGCTGACGGTGGCGCTGATTCTCGGCGCCAGCATCGCGCTCGGCCTGTCCTCGAACACGTTGCGATATGTTTTCTGGATCGGGCTGGCGCTGGTTTCCGCCGCGGTGTCGCGCGACGGCCTCGAGATCGTGCCGGTGGCGTGCGTGGTCGGCGGCCTGGTGCTGATATCGGCGATCACGCGCGGCGGCCGGGCAACGCTTCGAGCATGCCGCGATTCGCTGGCCGACAGCGCCAAGTCGGCGCTGACGGTCGGCATGGCCTGCGCCATCGTCGGCTCCATCATCGGCATGATGACGCAGACCGGCGTCGGCACCATCTTCGGCGGCTGGATCATCGGGCTCGGCGAGACCAGCCTGTTTCTCGCGCTGATCATGACCATGCTGCTGTCGATCCTGCTCGGCACCGGCATCCCGACCATCCCGACCTACATCATCACTGCGGCGCTGGCGGCGCCGGCATTGGCCAAACTCGGCGTGCCCTTGATCGCCAGCCACATGTTCGCGTTCTACTACGGCATCATGGCCGATCTCTCGCCGCCGGTGGCGCTGGCGGCGCTGGCGGCCGCACCGATCGCCAAGGAAAATCCCGACAAGATCGGCTGGGAGGCGATGCGGATCGCGCTTGCCGGCTACGTCATTCCGTTCGTCTTTGTCTATTCGCCGGCGCTGATGCTGCAGGCCGGCGACCCGATGGAGGCGCAACTCGGCTTCTATGGCGCGGTGGCGCTGGCCGCGTTCAAGGCGCTGGTCGCGATCGGCCTGTTCGGCATGGTCGCGATCGGCTTCCTGTTTGCGCGGTTGACGCTGCTCGAGCGCGTCGTGGCTCTGGCCGCGGCGCTGTGCCTGCTCGGGGAATTTCGCTTCAGCGACACCTGCGGGTTCGCGCTGACCATCGCCGTGCGTGCTCTGGCAGTGGCGGCAGCGGCCGCGCGCCGCGGCGGCGGCAGCTTGAGCCTTTGCCTCGCCTCAGCCGGCGTCGTGAAGACGCTGTCGATCGCCGCCTTCACGCTGGCCTGGACGCATTCGATCGAGAAGGTGGAATGGCAGGAAGACTGGCGCGTCACCCCGCAAGGGCTGGAGCTGGCGCAGGCGCGGGTAAAAGGCTCCGGCGCCGGCATGGAGCCGCCTGCGGAGGCGCGGCTGGTCGATGGCTGGTTTCAATGGCAGCCGAAGCGCGCGCCGATGCCGGAGGTGGTGCTGGGCAATTCCGGCGCCGCCGGCGAATGGCGGCTGTGCTGGAGCGGAAATTGCCGGACGCTGTCGGAAATTTTTGGCCATCCGATCGGCGCCAATGTCATAAGATGAGTGCGTGCGAACAATAGACGAATTCGAACAGGGAGAGAAGTCGATGCAACGGCTCAAGGGCAAGACTGCGATGGTGGTGGGCGCCGGCTCGATCGGGCCGGGCTGGGGCAACGGCAAGGCGACCGCGGTGACCTTTGCGCGCGAGGGCGCGCAGGTGTTTTGCGTCGACCGCAACGGCAAGGCGGCGCAGGAAACCGTCGATATCATCACCGGCGAAGGCGGCAAGGCGGCGGCGTTTACCGCAGACGTGTCGCGCGCCGCCGAGGTCGAGGCGATGGTCGCGGCGTGCCTCAAGGCCTATGGCCGCATCGACGTGCTCGACAACAATGTCGGCATCGCCGAGATGGGCAGCGTGGTCGAGGTCACGGAAGCGGAATGGGACCGCGTGTTTGCGGTCAACCTCAAGAGCGCGTTCTTCGCCATGAAGCACGTCATCCCGGTGATGCAGAAGCAGGGCGGCGGCTCGATCATCAATATTTCCTCGATCGCCTCGATCCGCCATCTCGGCATTTCCTATGTCAGCTACGGAACCAGCAAGGCGGCGATGAACCAGATGACGCGCACCACCGCCGTGCAATTCGCGCGCGACCACGTCCGCGTCAACGCCATCCTGCCGGGCCTGATGAAGACGCCGATGGTCGAGCATTCCGCCGGCCTGGCGTCGAGCTATGCGGCAGGCGACGTCGAGGCGATGTGGCGCGCGCGCGACGCCCAGGTGCCGATGGGACACATGGGCGATGCCTGGGACGTCGCCAACGCGGCGCTGTTTCTCGCCTCCGACGAATCGAAATATGTCACCGGGATCGAACTGATCGTCGATGGCGGGATCACGGTGAAAGCGTGAGGTGATGAGATGCCTGTTCGATCGCAACGGTGCGGATCGCTGATTGCGACGCTGCCGCGGCGTTTCGCTGCGGTCAGCAGGGAGTTCCGTCGCTGCGGCATTCTGATAAGGCCGCCGTGCCCAAGGACGCGCGTCACGTCATGATCGCGCGGACGAAGCTTCGAGCCGCCTGACGCTGGCCTGGCGCGCGCTCTGATGCTGTGGGCGGCGTTGCCCACGGCGTTCGCCACCGGCGCCGAGCCCGCCACGCCGCCGCAGGTCGACCCCGCGCCTTGCGTCGCCGCCGCGGCGGCCGATGACGCCGACAAGATCATCGCCGCCTGCAGCCCGCTGATCGAAAGCGAGAAGACGCTGAAGGCCGACCGCATCAAGGCGCTGATCGCGCGCTCCGGCGCCTACCAGCGCCAGGACCAGATCGACCGCGCCATTGGCGATTACGACGTCGCGCTGCGGATCGATCCGACGGTCGCGGACAATCTTCAACGCGCGCGGCGAACTCTGGCGCAAGAAGGGCGACCGGCCCCGCGCGCTGGCCGATTTCGGCGCCGCGATCAAGCTGAACCCGGATCACCCGGCCGCAAAAGCCAATTACAAATCGCTGGCGCAGGAGCTGGAGCGGCTCGGCGTCGCAGATGGCGGTCGCCGGCAAGCCGAGCTTCAATTGCGCGACGGCCCGCCGCGCGGTGGAAAAGGCGATCTGCGCCAATCCCGAACTTGCCGATCTCGATCGCGAGATCCATGACATGAACATCCAGGTGGTCAAGGACAACATGAGGCAATCCCCGCACCGCCCGCGAGTTGCAGCGCGCGCAGGATGAGTTCATCGCCCGCCGCAATGCGGAGTTCGGCCGGCCGGGCTATGACCTGCGTAAGGCGATGAAGGCGCGCTTGCGAGAAATCGTCGGCGTCGACGGCTACTAGCCGGCCGGTCGCGGGAAGGCAGCAGACATCAATGGCCCGGCGTTCGAACCTTGTGGGACGCTGCGGCGACAAAGCGTCGAACCCGACATTGCCGCCCAGCACCCCCAGTATTTCGAGAGCCGATCATGCGATCATTAGTTTCGCCTTTTGCCGCAGCCGCGGCATTTGGCCTTCACTGTCTTGTTTTCCGCCATGGCCAGCGCCGAAACGGCCGCCGAGCCGCCGGTCATCTGCGCCGCCCTGACGGTGGCGCCACCCGCCAAGCTGATCGAAAGCTGCACCGCGGTGATCGACAATGCCGCGACGCCGGACGCCGATCGTCTCGATGCGATGATTACCCGTGCGGCCGCGCTCCTGAGCAGCGGCCAGACCGACAAGGCCTTGGCCGAAATCGACGCGGTCATTGCCAAAGACCCGCAGCGCGCCCGCGCCTTCCGCGCCCGCGGTGAATTCCTTCGCGTCACGCGGCAAGATCGAGGCGGCGTTTGAAGCGCTGAACCAGGCCATCAGGCTGGAGCCGGACAATGCCAACGGCTACGCGAGCCGCGGCAACGTCTTCAACAATGCCGGCAAATACGATCGCGCCATCGAAGACTATAACGAGGCGCTGCGGCTCAAGCCCGATTTCGCGCAGGCGTTTTCGGATCGCGGCGCCGCCTGGTATTTCAAGGGCGAATATCAGAAGGCGATCGCCGATTACGACGAGGCGATCCGCCTCGACCCGAACCGGGCGCGGACCTATGCCAACCGTGGCGCCGCCTACAAGAAGCTCGGACGCAACGACCGCGCGCTGGACGACGACACCTCGGCGATCCGGATCGATCCGTCGCAGCCGGAATTCTTCGACAATCGCGGGCTGCAGCTCGCCGGCGATGGCGACTATGCGGGCGCGATCGCCGATTACGACCAGGCGATCAAGCTGCATCCCGCGGCGAAATTCCTGACCAATCGCGGCGACGCCTATCAGGCCAGGAAGGATTACGACCGCGCCATCGCGGATTACGACGCGGCGCTGAAACTGGATCCGAAATTTCAGCGCGCCTACAACAACCGCGGCGCGGCCTGGCGCAAGAAGGGCGATCGCGCCCGGGCGTTGCAGGACTACGCCGAGGCGGTCCGCCTCGATCCCTCGGACAAGACCGCGGCCGACCAACCACCACGAGATTGCGCTCGAGATCGAACGGCTGGGCGCGCTGACCTATCAGAAGAACCTGACGAGCTTCAATTGCGCGACCGCCAAGCGTCAGGTGGAGAAGGCGATTTGCGCCGATCCCGGCCTTGCCCAGCTCGACCGCAACATCAACGACGTATTCCTGAGGGTGGTCGCGAGCGCGGAATCCGACAGCCATCGCGCCGCTCTGGCGCTGACCCGGCAGCAGCGCGACTTCATCGACAAGCGCAACGCCTCGTTCGGCCGCCGCGGCTATGACCTGCGCCAGGCGATGGAGGAGCGGCTGGACAAGCTCAAGACCATTGCCCGGCAGTAGGGTTTGGCCGTACCGCCAAGCTGTTCCGGCTTGATCTCCCGCCGCTTCCCGTGACAATGGCGGAAAGAATGACGATCGCCCGCGTCGTCATGGCCGGGCTCGTCCCGGCCATCCACGTCTTGCCTTGCTGTCGAGGCAGAAAGACGTGGATGCCCGGCACAGGGCCGGGCATGACGAGGAAGCATGGGTCGATCGCCGGGAGACGACGCCATGAACATCCAGGACAACAGCCGCTATCATCGAGGTCCATGCCCGCTCGCTCAGCGATCCCGAGGGTTTTTGGGCGCGAGGCGGCGGGCGAGATCGACTGGATCGAGCCGGCGAAGAAGATCTTCGATCCCTCGATGGGGCTGTATGGCCGCTGGTTCGCCGGTGCCGTGGTCAACACCTGCTACAACGCGCTCGACCGCCATGTCGCCGGCGGCCGCGCCGATCAGGTGGCGCTGATCCACGATTCGCCGCTGGCGGGCAACGATCACCAAATTCACCTATGCGCGAGATGCTGCACGAGGTGAAGACGCTCGCCGCCATCATGCAGGATTTCGGCGTCGACCAAAGGCGACCGCGTCATCCTCTATATGCCGATGGTGCCGGAAGCCATGATCGCGATGCTGGCCTGCGCGCGGATCGGCGCGGTGCATAGCGTGGTGTTCGGCGGTTTTGCGGCGAAGGAACTGGCGACCCGGATCGAAGACGCCAAGCCGAAACTGATCTTCTCGGCAAGCTGCGGGCTCGAGCCCGGCCGCATCGTGCAGTACAAGCCGCTGCTCGACGAGGCGATCAAACTTTCCAGCGTCAAGCCGCAGGCCTGCATCATCCTGCAGCGGCCGCAGCAAGCTTGCGATCTCGTCGAGCGGCCGCGATCACGACTGGGCCGAGCTGCGCGCCAAGGCGATCGCGGCGAAAAAATCCGCCGACTGCGTGCCGGTGCTGGCGACCGATCCGCTCTATATTCTCTACACCTCCGGCACCACCGGCATACCCAAGGGCGTGGTGCGCGACAATGGCGGGCATCTGGTCGCGCTGAAATGGTCGATGTTCAATCTCTACGGCGTCAAGCCCGGCGAGGTCTGGTGGTGCGGCTCCGACATCGGCTGGGTGGTCGGCCACAGCTACATCATCTACGGGCCGCTGTTTCATGGCGCGACCTCGATCATGTATGAGGGCAAGCCGATCGGCACGCCCGACGCCGGCGCGTTCTGGCGGGTGATCGCGGAACACCAGGCGGTGGCGCTGTTCACCGCGCCGACCGCGTTCCGCGCCATCAAGAAGGAAGACCCGGACGGCAAATTCATCCGGCAATACGACCTGTCGAAATTCCGCACGCTGTTTCTGGCCGGCGAGCGCGCCGATCCGCCGACGGTGGAATGGGCGGAAAAGCAGTTGAAGGTGCCGGTGATCGATCACTGGTGGCAGACCGAAACCGGCTGGTGCATCGCCGGCAATCCGGTGGGGCTCGGCATGCTGCCGGTCAAGCACGGCTCGCCGACGGTGCCGATGCCGGGCTATCAGGTCGACGTGGTCGATGAGGCCTCCAAGCCGCTGCCGGCCGGCACCATGGGATCGATCGTGATCAAACTGCCGATGCCGCCGGGCTGCCTGCCGACGCTGTGGGAGCAGGACGAGCGCTGCAAGGAAGCCTACTTCAACGAATTCCCCGGCTACTACAAAACCTCCGACGCCGGCTACAAGGACGAGGACGGCTACGTCTATGTGATGGGCCGCACCGACGACATCATCAACGTCGCCGGCCACCGGCTCTCCACCGGCGGCATGGAGGAAATTCTGGCCTCGCATCCCGACGTCGCCGAATGCGCGGTGCTCGGCATCAAGGACGCGATCAAGGGCGAGGTGCCCTGCGGCTTCCTGGTGCTGAAGGCCGGCGTCGCCAGAAGCCATGCCGAGATCGAAAAGGAGATCGTGGCGCTGGTGCGCGAAAAGCTCGGCCCGGTCGCGGCGTTCAAGCTCGCGATCACGGTCGGCGCGGCTGCCGAAGACCCGCTCCGGCAAGATCCTGCGCGGCACCATCAAGAAGATCGCCGACGGCGACGCCTGGACCATGCCCGCCACCATCGAGGATCCCAAGGTGCTGGACGAAATCGGCGAGGCGCTGAAGGGCAGGGTGTGAGTCGCTGCAAAGCCGTCATTCCGAGGAGCGATGCGACGAAGCAATCCAGCTTTCTTGCGCGAGGAAGCTGGATTGCTTCGGGCCTCGCTCGCATGACTAAAGCGGACCTTTGTTCCGTCATCCGTCAGGACAAATGCCTTGATTTCGATGGATTGCCGTGTCATTTGCGATGAAGACGGCTCGCGCGTCAAGCCCGGCAATGACGAAACGAGATAATGGATCGGCCACATGCGACGTAATTCCGCACGACTCCTCTTCCCGCTGCTCCTGATCGCCCCGCTGCTCGCGGGCTGCCTTGAGCGCGGCCAGCCGACCATGGTCAATGCCGGCGGCGATGACGACGATGCGTTCTGCCGCGCCAGCAAGTCGCGGTCGGTTCGACCGGAATATGTCGCCTGCCGCAAGGACCGCGACGTTCAGCGCAACAACGCCAACGCCCGCGCCGACCGGCGGCAGCGCAATCTCGGCGAATACATGCTGAACAACCCGGTACGGCCTTAAACATCAGGAGGCGCTCATGAACGAAGATATTTTCAACACCAGCCTGCGCGGATTTCTCAAGAAGGTCGGCATCACCTCGCAGCGCGAGATCGAGAAGGCGGTGCGCGACGCGGTCGAGGCCGGCCGCCTCAAGGGCAACGAAAAGCTGCCGGCCAAGATGGTCCTGACCGTCGGCGGCATCAGCCTGACGCATGAGATCACCGAAGAGATCGATCTGGGGTAAGGCTTGCGAACGCAAGCGGCCGCGCGAGGATGCTCAAAAAGCTCCGCTCATCGAGGGATTCAGTCATGCCTGTCGACGTCAAAGCCGCCACTAACCGCCTGATGCGCTTTCTCGCCGTCGAGGGCGTGACCGGACAGGAGGCGGCGATCGGGCGCGAGCTCGCCGCGGCGCTGCAGGAAAGCGGCGTGCCGGCTGACGCGATCCGCCTCGACGACGCCAACACGCGCATTCCCGTGCCAACCGAGACCGGCAACCTCATTGTCGATCTGCCCGGCCGCGGCGCGATGCACAACCAGCCGCGGATCATGTTCATGACCCACATGGACACCGTGCCGCTGTGCGCCGGAGCGAAGCCGAAGCTTGCCGGGCGCAAAATCGTCAATGAGGCGAAGACCGCGCTCGGCGGCGACAACCGCGCCGGCTGCGGCGTGCTCGTCACGCTGGCGGCCGAGCTTGCCAAGCAGAAGCTCGATCATCCGCCGATCACGCTGCTGTTCTGCGTGCGGGAGGAGAGCGGGCTTTATGGCGCGCGCCACGTCAAGACCGCCGACCTGGGCTCGCCGGTCATGGCCTTCAACTACGACGGCGGCTCGGCCTCCAATGTCACCATCGGCGCCGTCGGCGCGGATCGCTGGCAGGTCGAGATCTTTGGGCGCGCCTCGCATGCCGGCGTCGCGCCGGAGCGCGGCATCAGTTCGACCATGATCCTGGCGCTCGCGCTCGCCGACCTGAAGGCCGGCGGCTGGTTCGGCAAGGTGACAAAAGGCAAGCGGCAGGGCACCAGCAATGTCGGTCCCGTCACCGGCGGCGAAGGCCGGCCGGCCGGCGACGCCACCAACGTCGTCACCGACTATGTGCATGTGCGCGGCGAAAGCCGCAGCCACGACAGCAAGTTCTTCAAGGAGATCACCAAAGCCTACAAGGCGGCGTTCGAGAAGGCCGCCAAGCGCGTCAAGAACAGCGATGGCAAGTCAGGCCGCGTCAAGTTCAAGGCCGAGACCGACTATTATCCGTTCCGCATGAAGGACAGCCTGCCCGTGGTCAAACGCGCGGTCGCGGCCGTGTCCGGCATCGGCGGAGCGCCGGTCATCCGCGCCGCGAATGGCGGGCTGGATGCAAACTGGATGGTCCGCCACGGTGTTCCGACCGTGACCTTCGGCGCCGGGCAGAACGAGGTGCACACGATCGACGAGTGGATCAATCTCGACGAGTACGACCGGGCGTGCGCGCTCGCGGTACAGCTCGCGACCATGCGGTGAAGCTCACGACCGCAATCACGCCAATTACCGTTTCTCCAGAGGACGTCACCACATGGACATCAAGGTCAGGGACTCAAACGGCGCAGCTCTCGCCGAGGGCGACACCGTCACCCTGATCAAGGATTTGAAGCTGAAGGGCTCTTCCACGGTGCTCAAGCGCGGCACCGTGATCAAGAACATTCACCTCACCGACGACGCCGACGAAATCGAAGGCCGTACCGACAAGGTCAAGGGCCTGGTGCTGCGCACGGAGTTCTTGAAGAAGGCGTGAGGCTGCTGCTCGCGATCAATTCGTGAGGTCGCCGAGCTCGGCGGCGATTCCGGCGATCATGATCGCGAGGCCGCCGAACGCGGCTCCACCGAGCAGCACCGTCACCAGAAATGAGAATTCCCGCCATCCAATACCGCTCCGATTCGACGCTGTTATCTGCGTCCGACGGGAGAAAGTATCTCCGGGCGACTACGGGATTTGCGCGGGCGAGCAACGCCCGCCCGTGACAGGCTGCAGCGGGTGAACCGCCGTCCGTTGAACCAAGGTCTGCCGGCGATGACACCAAGACAGGCACATCCCTCACACTGCCGCGGAGTCTGTCCTATGGCGAATGAGTTCAGGTTCGAAGATCATCCTGGCGCAACAAGGTCGAACCGGTGACGGACAAGCCTATCAGCGAGCTCGCCGCACAATACGGCCTGGAATTTTCAGATGAATATCTGGCGTTTCTGAAGGCGCATAACGGGGTCGATTTCGACCGGCTGAGCAAGGCCGCGCCGCTCGCGCCCGGCATCGAGACTTTCGATTTCATTCGCTATCTGTATGGCGTCGACACCGGTTTTCAATGCAACGACCTGCGGGCGCATCTGACGATACCGGGAGGTTGGGACAACCCGTTCCGCGCGCTCGCCTATCCGGTTGGCGAGGGTCCGGGGGGCGATCCGATCATCCAGATTTACAAGGGCAAGGCGAAAGGCAAGATCTACTTCGTCGACCACGAGGTATTCTCGGACGCCGATGAACTGGAGGAGCGAGGGCGTCGATGTCGGAAGCCCCGATCAGGCGCTGGCGTTCATGATCGACGTGCAGGGCTGCTTTATCGAGGTCGCCAAATCGTTTTCCGATTTCGTCAGCAAGCTCGTCGTCTATGCACGACGACGGCAGGATCCAAGTATTCCAGCATCCGACGGTCGCTGCCGAGAAGATTGCGGCGTAGCCGGATCCAGCTCCCCGCTTTCGCGGGGATGACAGCCGGCCTGGGACGGCGTAATGCGCTGTCGCGGGCGCGCTCAAGCACTGCCCTTACTCCTCGTCCTGCTTCTTGCCGCCGATGGTCTTCAGCTTGGCGAACACCGCGTCGACATTGAGGTCGTCGCGCTGCTTTTCGGATGGCTCGAATTCCGGCTCCTTGCGGGGGTGGTTTCGGAGGCCGGCAGCAGGGTGGCGCCGCCGTAGGCGGTGTCGATCGGCTTTTCCTTGGCGGCGCGCTGCACCTCGAAATCGAGTTCGATCTGCGAGCACAGGCCGAGCGTCACCGGGTCCATCGGGGTCAATGTAGAGGCATTCCAATGGGTGCGGTCGCGCACGCTGGCGATGGTGGTCTTGGTGGTGCCGACCAGCCGCATGATCTGGGCGTCCTTCAGCTCGGGATGGTTGCGCACCAGCCACAGGATCGCGCTCGGCCGCTCGTGGCGGCGCGAAACCGGCGTATAGCGCGGGCCCTTTTTCTTGGCCTGCGGCGGCAGCGCCACCTTGCTCTCGCCGAGCTTGAGGCGGTAATTCGGGTCGTTTTCGCCCTTTTCGATCTCGTCGCGGGTGAGCTGGCCGGTCGAAATCGGGTCCATGCCCTTGATGCCCTGGGCGGCGTCGCCGTCGGCGATGGCGCGGACCTCGAGCGGGTGCATTTTGGTGAAATCGGCCACCTGGTCGAAGGTCAGCGCGGTATTGTCAACCAGCCACACGGCAGTCGCTTTTGGCATCAGCGGTGCATTGCTCATGGCAAATCTCCTTTGCGCTTCGCCCACCTCTGGGAGGCGAAGCCGTGGTCATCAGCGATGACGGGAATTACGCCCTATATAAGCCGTCTGGGGCTAACCGCGCAATGGTTTGCTGACCGGCCTTGACAGCGCCCGAAAGCCGTCCCAAGTCCTTTGGCTAATTGCCCTTTATTCGAATTGGCCGTTCCCTGCCCGCCGGTGAGGGTAATTCGGTCCGAGATGGTCCTTATGCCAGCCAAACCACCCCTGAAAATCGTGCTTTGCTCGCCACGGGGCTTCTGCGCCGGCGTGGTGCGGGCCATCGACACCGTGGAACGGGCGCTCACCATTTATGGCGCCCCGGTCTATGTCCGCCACGAGATCGTCCACAACCGCTATGTGGTCGACAGCCTCAAGACCAAGGGCGCGATTTTCGTCGAGGAACTGGCTGAAATCCCCGACAATACCAATGCGCCGGTGGTGTTTTCCGCCCACGGGGTGCCCAAATCGGTGCCCGCCGACGCCCGCGCCCGCAATTTCTTCTCGCTGGATGCGACCTGCCCGCTGGTGACCAAGGTGCACCGCGAGGCGGCGATCCATTTCAAGCGCGGCCGCGAAATCCTGCTGATCGGGCATTCCCATCATCCGGAAGTGGTCGGCACGCTCGGGCAATTGCCGGTCGGCGCGGTGACGCTGATCGAGACCGCGGAAGACGCCAAGACCTTCACGCCGAAGGATCCCAACAACCTCGCTTTCGTGACGCAAACGACGCTGTCGATCGACGACACCGCCGAGATCGTGGCGTTGCTGAAGGAGCGCTTTCCCAACATCTCCGGCCCGCACAAGGAAGACATCTGCTACGCCACCACCAACCGCCAGCTGGCGGTGAAGAAGGTGGCGCCGGTGGTCGACGCCCTGATCGTGGTCGGCGCGCCGAATTCGTCGAATTCGCAGCGCCTGCGCGAAGTCGCCGAGCGCGAGGGCTGCCCGGTCTCGGTGCTGGCGCAGCGCGCCAGCGATATCGACTGGAAGAAGTTCGAGGGCATCAAGAGCCTCGGCATCACCGCGGGCGCCTCGGCGCCGGAAGTGATCGTCGAAGAGATCATGGGTGCGTTCGCCGAACGCTACGAACTGCATGTGGAGACGGTCTCGGCCGCGGAAGAGAACGAATTCTTCCCGCTGCCGCGTTCGCTGCGGCCCGACGCGGCGTAGACAGCCATGGCGGTCTACACCGACGTTGCCGCCGACGAACTTGCGGAATTTCTGGGCCATTACGACATCGGCGAACTGCTGTCCTACAAGGGCATCGCCGAGGGCGTGGAAAATTCCAATTTCCTGCTGCACACCTCGGCCGGCTATTTCATCCTGACGCTGTACGAGAAGCGGGTCGCCAAGAGCGAGCTGCCGTTCTTTCTCGGCCTGATGACGCATCTCGCCTCCAGGGGCATCATCTGCCCGGAGCCGCTCAAGAACAGAAACGGCGAGGCGTTGAGCGAACTGGCCGGCCGGCCCGCCGTCATCATCAATTTTCTCGAAGGCATCTGGCCGCGCAAGCCCAACGCCGCGCACTGCGCCGGCGTCGGCCAGGCGCTGGCGAAAATGCATCTGGCCGGGCGCGATTTTCCGATGTCGCGGCCCAACGCGCTGTCGGTATCGGGCTGGCGTCCGCTGTTCGATGCGGCCGCAGCGCGCGCCGATGAGCTGCAGCACGGACTGCGCGATTTTATCCGCGCCGAACTCGATTATCTCGAAGCCGGCATCTGGCCGGCCGCTCTGCCGCAAGGCGTGATCCACGCCGATCTGTTTCCCGACAACGTGTTCTTTCTCGGCGAGCGGGTGTCCGGCCTGATCGATTTCACTTTCGCCTGCAACGATATGCTGGCCTACGACGTCGCGATCTGCCTCAACGCCTGGTGTTTCGAGAGCGACTGTTCGTTCAACGTCACCAAGGCGCGGGCGTTTCTCGGCGCCTATGGCCGCGAGCGCGAATTGAGCGGCGCCGAGCAGGATGCGCTGCCGCTGCTGGCGCGGGGTGCCGCGCTGCGCTTCCTGCTGACGCGGCTGGTCGATTTTCTCAACGTGCCCGAGGGCGCGCTGGTGCGGCCCAAGGATCCGCTGGAATATTTCCGCAAGCTGCGCTTCCAGCAGGGCGTCGCCAGCATGCGCGATTACGGCGTCGCCGCCGCGGGACTGGTGGCGTGAGTTCACTCCAAGTCCGTCGAATCGGTCATCATCCACACCGATGGCGCCTGCTCGGGCAATCCCGGGCCGGGCGGCTGGGGCGCGATCCTGAAATTCGGCGACGTCGAAAAGGAATTGAAGGGCGGCGAGGCGCATACCACCAACAACCGCATGGAGCTGATGGCGGCGATCTCGGCGCTGGAAGCGCTGAAAAAACCCTGCACGGTCGATCTCTACACCGACAGCCAGTATGTGCGGCAGGGCATCACCGGCTGGATCCATGGCTGGAAGAAGAACGGCTGGCGCACCGCCGACAAGAAGCCGGTCAAGAATGTCGATCTGTGGCAGCGGCTGGATGCCGCCCTCAAGACCCATGAAGTGCGCTGGCACTGGGTCAAGGGCCACGCCGGCCACGACGAAAACGAGCGCGCCGACCAACTCGCGCGCGACGGCGTGGCGATGGCGAGGTTGAAGAGCGGTAGACGAGGCGGTCGACCACCCGCGAAAGCGGGTGGCCCAGTATGCCAGAGCGTTTGCGATAGACGCCGAAAGCGCGCGGCGTACTGGATCGCCCGGTCATAGGCGAGCGGAAGCGACGCCGTCCTTCGTACGGCTATGCCGGGCGACGACAGTTGTGATTTGTGGCGACTCGCCGCGCAAGACTTACAGCTGCCCCAGCAGCACGTCGCCGCCGGAAACCTCGACCTTGCCGGGCGCCGGCTCGAGGTTGATCTTCTTGACCACGCCGTCATCCACCAGCATCGAGTAGCGCTTGGAGCGGATGCCGAGGCCGTTGCCGGAGGCGTCCAGCTCCATGCCGATCGCCTTGGTGAATTCGGCGTTGCCGTCGGCGAGGAAGGTGGCTTCGTCGCGCTGGTCGGTGTCGCGCTTCCAGGCGTTCATGACGAAGGCGTCATTGACCGAGACGATCGCGATGGTGCTGACGCCCTTGTCCTTGATGGCGTAGGCGTTGAGGAAAATGCTGGGCAGATGCATCTTGTGGCAGGTGCCGGTATAGGCGCCGGGCACCGCGAACAGCGCGACCTTCTTGCCCTTGAAGATATCGTCTGTGGTCTTGACCTGCGGACCTTCCGCCGTCATCACGCGAAACTTTGCTTCGGGCAGCTTGTCGCCAACTTTGATGGTCATCGTCAATCTCCTTGAATGTGCGGATGTTTCTTAGACCGGGCGGATGACCGGCACAATATTCATCAGCCGCGAAACGGCAACGGTGGCCGCCGTTCACGGTTCCGTCATCAGCCGGAAAAGCCGTCCTGGTCCAGGAATGCCTGCTCGTCGGCGTGGTCGCACGGCCCAGGATGCGATTGCGATGAGGAAAGCGGCCGAAGCGGCGGATGATATCGGCGTGGTGCTCGGCCCATTTCAGGTTTTCGGCATTGCCTGCCTGTCGCGACAGCTCGATGCAGCGCAACTGGTCGGGCAGCTGCTCCGAATGCATGAAGGGCAAATAGAGGAATTGGCGCAAAGCAGGATCGACCCGCGCGTCGACGCCGCGGCTGACGGCGCGCTGCGTTACCTCCCGCGCCAGCGCATCGCTGGCGTAGGTCCTGGGCGTCGCCGCGGAACATGTTGCGGGGGAACTGGTCCAGCACGATGACGAGCGCCAGCGCGCCGTCATCGCTGGCTTCCCATGACGACAATTCGCCGGCGGCGGCCTTCCGCCACAGGTCGAGATAATGCCGGCGCACTTCGGCATCGAAGGCGTCATCGCGCTTGTACCAGCGCTCAGGGCCGGCGTCGCGCCAGAAGGCCAGAATATCGGCCGGCGCGACGTCAGATTCACCCACGTCAGACGTCCGCCGGTGTCCGCTCAGGCCGCGGCCTTTTTCTTCTCGTCGCGCAATTCGCGGCGCAGGATCTTGCCGACGTTGGTCTTCGGCAGGTCGGTCCGGAACTCGATCTGCTTCGGGACCTTGTAGTCGGTCAGCTGCGTGCCGCAGAATTTGATCACGTCCTCGGCGGTCAGGTTCGGGTCCTTCTTGACGATGAAGGCCTTCACCGCTTCGCCGGACTTGGAGTCCTCGACGCCGATCACGGCGCATTCCAGCACCCCGGGATGCATGGCGATCACTTCCTCGATCTCGTTGGGATAGACGTTGAAGCCCGAGACCAGGATCATGTCCTTCTTGCGGTCGACGATCTTGGTGTAGCCGCGCTCGTCCATCACGCCGATGTCGCCGGTGCGGAAGAAGCCGTCCGCGGTCATCACCTTGGCGGTCTCTTCCGGCCGGTTCCAGTAGCCGGCCATCACCTGCGGGCCCTTGGCGCAGATTTCGCCGGCGTTGCCGAGCGGCACTTCGTTGCCGTCGTCGTCGCGGATCGAAAGATAGGTCGAGGGAACGGGAATGCCGATCGAGCCCGAGAACTTGTCGGTATCGGCGGGATTGCAGGTCAGCGTCGGCGAGGTTTCCGACAGGCCATAGCCTTCCGACAGCGCGCAGCCGGTGGTCTTCAGCCATTTCTCGGCGACCGCCTTCTGCGTCGCCATGCCGCCGCCGAACGAGGTCTTCAGCTTGGAGAAGTCGACCTTGTCGAAGCCGGGCGAATTCAACAGGCCGTTGTAGAGCGTGTTGACCGCCGGGAAGCTGTTGACCTGGTATTTCATCAGCTCCTTGATGAAGCCGGGCATGTCGCGCGGGTTGGGGATCAGCAGGTTGACGCCGCCGGCGCGCATCGCCAGCAGGAAGCAGGCCGTCAGCGCGAAGATGTGATAGAGCGGCAGCGCGCAGACGATGAACAATTGGTCGACATGCGGCGGCTTCTTCAGCGCCGGCTGCAGCCAGGCATCGTTCTGCAGCACGTTGGCGAGAATGTTGCGATGAAGCAGCGTCGCGCCCTTGGAGACGCCGGTGGTGCCGCCGGTATATTGCAGGAAGGCGACGTCGTCGGGCGTGAGCTTCGGCTTGTTCAGCTTCATGCCGCGGCCGGCCGCGACCGCGTCGTTGAAGGCGACCGCGCCGGGCAGCGACCAGGCCGGCACCATCTTCTTCACGCGCCGCACCACCAGATTGACGATCACGCCCTTGAAGCCGAGCAGGTCGCCCATGCTGCCGACGATGACGTGCTTCACCGCGGTCTTCGCGATCACCTGCTGCACGGTGGTGGCGAAGTTCTCCAGCACGATGATCGCCTCGGCGCCGGAATCCTTGAGCTGGTGCTCAAGCTCGCGCGGGGTGTAGAGCGGATTGACGTTGACGACCGCGTAACCGGCGCGCAGCACGGCGGCGGTCGCTACCGGATATTGCAGCACGTTCGGCATCATCAGCGCGACGCGGGCGCCCTTCTGCATGCCCTTGCTCTGCAGATAGGCGCCGAGCGCCAGCGACATCTCGTCGAGATCGCGATAGCTGATCGACTTGTCCATGCAGATGAAGGCCTTGCGGTCGCGGAACTTCGCAAAGCTTTCTTCCAGCAATTCGACGAGAGATGTGTACTGGGTCACGTCGATATCGGCGGGCACGCCAGCCGGATATTGCTTGAGCCAGATGCGCTCCATGGTATTTCCCCTCTGGTTTACTTCCCGGTCGCCTTGGGGCCGGGACCGCCTTGTTTCGGCAATATTGATTTTGGGCAGTATTGAGCAATGCGGCGCCCGATGGCAAGCCGCTGTACGGGTTCGACGCATTGTTGGCCGAAAAAGCCGGTCTGGCCGGCCGAAACCCGGTTAACTGCGCGGGGCGCCGGCTGTTTCTGATCAGCCGGCTTGGCCTCGCTGCTCTTGGGCGCGGGCTTGGTCTTTTCGCCATCCTTGGGCTTGGCGGCAGCCTTCGGCTTCTCAGCAGACTTGGGCTTCTCGGTTGCCTTCGGTTTCTCGGCAGCCTTGGGCTTAGCCGGTGCCGCAGCGGGCTTGTCGGCGGCCGCTGCCGGCTTTGCGCCAGCCTTTGGCGCGGCATCCTTGGCCGCAGCGTCCGGCTTGGCATGGGCGTGTCTGGCGGCGGCCGGCTTGGCGGCGGATTTCGCCTCGGGCTTGGCATCCTTGCCGGCATCCTTGGCTGCGTCCTTGGCTCGACCGTCTGCTCCGCAGGCTTTTTCGCCACCCGCGATTTCTTTCCGCGTTTCGACGTCTGCTTTTGCTCGTCCGACGGCGACGGCGGCGATCAGCGCGGCGCCGGTTTTGGTCGGGCCGGTGTAGACGATCACGGGCTCCGACGGCGCGGGCGCCGCCGCCATCAGTTCCGACGGCTTCGCCATCGGCGGCTGCAGGCCGGCGGCGAAGAACGAGATGCCGGATTCGCCGTTGCCGGCGCTGGCCATTGTGGTGTCGGCATCCTCGTCGCGTGGCCGGACGCTTGCGCTTGCCGCTGCACATCTCGTCGCGCAGGTTCGGCGGCGAGGCGTCGATCGGCGCCAGATTGTCGACCGTGCCGAGCGAGGGCCGCAGCCACGACAGCGTGTTGTTGGCAAAGCCGCGATCGAGCAGTTGGGCGGCCCTCACCGCGCGCGCCTGGCCCGACGATGCGCCGAGCACCACGGCGATCAGCCGCTTGCCGTTGCGCGTGGCGGACGCCACCAGATTGTAGCCGGAGGCGCAGATGAAGCCGGTCTTGAAACCGTCGGCGCCGGGATAGCGTCCGATCAGCTTGTTGAAATTCTTGCGTGACCCTGCGGCCGAAGCGGATCGAGGGAATGTGGACGAAATATTCGTATTCCGGCAGGTCGCGAATGATGGCGCGGGCGAGGATCGCAAGATCGCGCGCCGAGGTGATCTGACCGTCGGCCGGCAGGCCGTTCGGATTGACGTAGCTCGTCTGCGTCATGCCGAGCCGCTGCGCGGTCTGGTTCATTTGCGCCGAAAATCCGTCGATCGAACCTGCCGACGCCTTCGGCAAGCACCACGGCCATGTCGTTGGCCGACTTCACCATCATCATCTTGCAGCGCGTTTTCGACCGTGACCTGCGTGCCCGGCCGGAAGCCCATCTTGGAGGGCGACTGCGAGGCCGCGACCGGCGACACCGTCAGCACGGTATCGAGCGTGAGCCGTCCTTCCTTGACCGCCTTGAGCGTGACGTAGGCCGTCATCATCTTGGTGACCGATGCCGGATACCAGGGATAGGTGGCGTTCTCGGCCTGCAGCACCTTTCCGGTATCGGCCTCGACCACCAGCAGCGCTTCGGCATGCACGACGCGCGGCGCGATAACGACGAGCGCTGCGACGATAACGATCCAGTTCAACGATGGCTTGCGAAGCAACGGGCGAAGAAAATGCACTATCCGATTCCGGTCCTTTGAGACCCGCCTGCGAGCAGGAGGTCCTGGCATGTGATGTACGGGTTTCAAGCGTATCCGGCGGCTGCAAACCTATACCGGCTGATGGGTCCAGAACAGAGGCCTGTGCGATTAAATCGTGGACGAAATAGGCCGAATTTCGGCAATACTTATTACTTGACAGCGGCGCTGTCGGCCGTCGCGGCGGCAATGTCGGCGCGCGCATTCTCCTGAACCATGAATTGGGCGCGGGCGAGTTCCGCAAAGCGGCCGCCTTTCGCCACCAGTTCATCGAAAGTTCCGCTTTCGATCACGCGTCCGTTGTCGAACATCAGGATGCGGGTGGCGTTGCGGATGGTCGAGAGCCGGTGCGCGATCACGAAGGTCGTGCGTCCCTTCATCACCTCGTCGAGCGCGGCGTTGACCCTGGCTTCGGTCACGGCATCGAGCGCGCTGGTCGCCTCGTCGAGGATCAGGATCGGCGGGTCCTTCAGCAGCGCGCGGGCGATCGACAGCCGCTGCCGCTCGCCGCCCGACAGCATCCGCCCGCGCTCGCCGGCATTGGTCTCGAACCCGTGCTCGCCGCGCTCGATGAATTCCAGCGCCTGGGCGCGGGCCGCCGCGATCCGCATCTCCTCTTCGGTGGCATCCGGCTTGCCGACGCGCAGATTGTCGGCGATCGAGCGGTTGAACAGCAGCGCTTCCTGGAACACCACGCCGATATTCCGCCGCAGCGCCGTCAGCGTCAGGCCGCGGACATCCATGCCGTCGATCCTGATGAAGCCCGACTGCGGATCGAACGCGCGATGCAGCAGCGCGATGGCGGTCGATTTGCCGGCGCCGGTCGGGCCGACCAGCGCGATGGTCTGGCCGGGCAGCGCGGTGAAGGACAGGTCCTCGACCGCGGGCCGCTTGCCGTCATACGAAAACGAGACGTCGTTGAATTCGACCAGGCCGGAGAGCCGTCCGGTATCGATCGCATCGGGCCGGTCGCGCACCGCGGGCACGGCATCCAGCACGTTGAAGAATTCCTGCAGCCGCGGCGCTTCCATGAACACGCTGTTGATGAAGGAAACCACCTGTTCGAGCTTCTGGATCAGCATGGTGGCGAAGCTCACGAACATCACGATCTCGCCGACGGTGGTGAGGCCCTGTTGATGCAGCGCGATGCCGACGGTGAAGATCGCCAGCACGGTGATGGTGGTCGACGCCCGGGTGATGACGGTGACCAGCGCCCACCATGACAGCACCGGCATCTGCACCGCCAGCAGCTTGTCGGCGACGAAGCGCAGGCCCTGCACCTCGGCATTGATGCGCACGAAGCTCTGCACCAGCGCGACATTGCCGAGCGCGTCGGAGGCGCGCGCGGAGAGGTCGCTGTAATGCGCCTCGACCTCGCTCTGCATGCCGTAGGTCTTGCGGACCACCAGCGTGGTCAGCACCGTGAACACCACGCAGAGCACGAACAGCAGGATCGCCAGCCGCCAGTTGATGTAAAGCGCCAGCGGCAGCAGCACCACCAGCGACATGATGGCGGCGAAATGCTCGCGGAAAAATCCGAGCCACAGCCGCCACAACGAGTCGGTGCCGTTCAGCATCACCTTCATCAGGCGGCCGGAATGGGTGCCGGTGTGGAAGGTCAGCGGCAACTGCATGATGTGCTCGAAATAATTGGTCAGCACCGCCTGGCGCTGGCGATGCGCCAGCCGGTCGGCGTGCAGCGCGACCCACGCACTGCATCCGATGGTGAACAGGCCGAACGCCGCCCAGGCCGCCAGCAGCGGCCACGCCGACGAGGACGCCAGCGGACCCGCGGAGGGCTTGCCCGAGAGCACATCGACGATGCGGCCGAACAGCACCGGTTCGGCGAATTGCGCGCCGGCCAGCAGCAGATTGGCGCCGGCAAGGATCCAGCCCAGCCGCGCCTCCTTGCCGAGCAGCTCGAGGACGCGCGTGTAGAGGCGAAGCAGGGACATGCCGTCGGGGCTCAGGGGCTAGCGGGGCGGGAGATCGCCCAGCACTGTATCCTAATCACAAGTCTGCATTCTAGTCAGGGATTGCGTGGGAGATACAGCGGCCGCTCGACTTTTACTCAATTGATCAGCCGGCCGTCCAACGGGGGCAGGAAGCTGTCGTCGAAAATATCCGCCGCGGACGGCCGCTTCTTGAACTTGAAATCCTCGGCCAGTTGGTCGATCGAGCGCTCGAAGCGGCTGCGATCGATGCCGCCGATCCCGCTGCGTTTCACTTCGTCGGTGAGGATGTTGTCGCTGATGACGGCGCGCAGCCGCTCCAGTTCGAGCTCGCGCGAGCCGCCGTCGATCCGGCTGACGATTTCATCCGCCCCGCGTCCGGGATCCTTGATCGCCAGATGGGTGCCGCCAACCACCGCGCGCAGGAAGCCCTTCACCGCCTCGGGCTTGGCGGCCGCGAATGCCGGATTGACGATCAGCGCGAAGCCATAGGCCTCGCAGCCGTAATCGGCATAGCGCAGCACGGCGAGATCGTCGGCGGGGATGCCGCGGTCCCGCAAATTGATCCCTGCCAGATAGGAGAATGCGGTCACGGCATCGACCTGGCCCGCCGCCAGCATCGGCTCCCGCACCGCCGGGCTGAGCTTGGCCTGCTTGACGCTGGCCAGCTTGATTCCGTTTTGACGCGCCAATGCCGGCCAGAACCAGATCGAGAAATCACCCTCGGCGACGCCGAGGGTCTTGCCCTCGATATCCGACAGCGCGCGGATCCCCCGGCTCTTGCGCGCGATAATGGCATAGGGCGCCTTGTTGAAAAGCACGAACACCGACTTGATCGGCGGCGCGTCCGACTTGTCGCGAAACCGGATCAGCCCGTTGATGTCGATCATGGCGAAATCGCTGGCGCCGCTGGCGACGCGGGCAATCGCGTCCGCCGGGCCGCTGGCGATATTGGTCGCGACCGCCAGGCCCTCGGCGCCGAACAACCCTTGGCTCGCCGCCAGCATGAAAGGGGCGGCGCTGGCATCGATCGGACGGTCGAAGGAAAACTGGATGGCGACCGGCGGCCGGGGTTCGCCGGCGGCCCGGCTCTCGCCCGCGGCCAGCTGCGCAAAAACCAGCAGGCCCATCAGCGAAGCCAGAAACCAGCCGCCTATCACTGTCGAATTTGTTCGCATTGAGAATACATCGGGACCGGACACCATTGCAGCGCCGGCTGTGTTTGTTTCATGACGCCTGAAGTGCGCCGGTTGCAAGCATTTTGTCGAACCCAAGCTGAACGGCGGATGACCGCCACGATTTGGACACTTATCGTTCAGCCTGCATTCGGATTGGGGAACCTAAATTGAGGTCAGTGGTTGGCTCACCGAAGGCCTGTCAGGCCAGGCTACCCACGGAGGACATCAAGATGTTCGCGCGAAAAGTGTTGTTTTCGTCCATTGGCCGGACCGCCGCGATGGCGGCCGTCGCGGCGATGGCACTGACCGCCGTCGAGCCGTCGCCGGCTCTGGCCGGCTCGGCGCCATCAGGCGTGTCCGGCAAAACGGGATCAAGCGATGCCACTGATTTCAGCGCCCGGCGCCGTCATTATGGTGGCGGAGGTGCCGCGGCGGCAGCCGCCTTTGCCGGGATCGTCGGCACCGGGCTTCGCGATCGCCGCATCGCAAAACCGTCGCCACTATTATGACGATTCCTACGGCTATTACGGCGGCGGCCCCGTCTATTACGGGGGTGGCCCGGTCGTTTACGATCCCGGCCCGGCTTACTACGGCGGCTATGGCGGTGGCCATTACGGCTTCCAGTACGGGCACGGATACCGCAATACCTTCCCGATTCCGTAACCGCGGCCTCTGCTGAACCGATTGACCCGCCGGCTGCCTTGCGCGGCCGGCGGGTTTTGTTTGGGTTAATGGCGGATCGAAACCGGCCGTTAACACGCTGGCCACCGGTTTCGATTATTTTCAACGTATGAGTGATTCGCTCGAGCGGCTATATCTGGCGGTGATCGCGGCCAAGGATCTCGATCCGGCGACGTCGCGGACCGCACGGCTGTTTCAGCGCGGCCCGGCCAAGATGGCCAAGAAACTGGCCGAAGAAGCCATCGAGGTCGTGATCGACGCCGTCAACGGCAAGACCGAGGCGGTGGTCCGCGAGAGTGCCGACCTGCTCTATAATCTCACGGTTCTGTGGGCGTCGGCCGGGGTGCGGCCCGACGATGTCTGGCGCGAAATGGCGCGCCGCGAGCATCTGCTCGGCATTGCCGAGAAACTGCCGAAAACGGCCCGAACGCCCAAGGCAATAACCAAGGCCGTGACGCCTCCGGCGGTCCGGCGACGAATTGTCGCGCTGGAAGGCGCCCGCTCCTTACGCAAGCGGCACTAAACCCCCTCGATTTCTCCTCATTCCTGGCATGGACAAATCCGCTCCATGGTGGTTCATCGCGCCATGCTGAGACGGATTTACGATTGGTGCATCGACGCCGCACACAAGCCCTACGCGCTCTGGATCATGGGGGCGGTGTCATTCGCGGAAAGCTCGTTCTTCCCGGTACCGCCGGATGTGATGCTGATTCCGATGTCGCTGGCGCGGCCGGAGCGGGCGTGGTTTTACGCCGCGGTCTGCACCGCGACCTCGGTGGCCGGCGGCATCGTCGGCTATGCCATCGGCGCGCTGCTGTTCGATTCGCTCGGGCAATGGCTGATCGAGATCTATGGTCTCGGCGGCAAGGTTGAGGCTTTTCGTGCCTCCTATGCGGAATGGGGCGCCTGGATCATCATCGGCAAGGGCCTGACGCCGATCCCCTACAAGCTCGTCACCATCACCTCGGGGTTTGCCGGCTACAACATCTGGCTGTTCATCATCTGCTCGATCATCGCGCGCGGCGGCCGCTTCTTCGTGGTCGCGATCCTGCTCAACCGCTACGGCGAGTGGATCCGGGCGCAGATCGAGAAGCGCCTCGGGCTGTGGGTGGCGCTGGGAGCCATCGTGCTGGTGCTCGGATTTGTCATCGCAGTGAAGTTGATCTGACACCTCGACGTGAAACGCTTTTCGGCGTGGCGGCTTCAGGCTACGCTCGATCCGATGTTTGACCGATCCGGCAACCCTTTTCTGCTGTTCAGGACGCAGGTTGCGACCGCCGGTGCGGCGCTGTCGATGCTGTTGATGGCGTCCGGCCCTGGCTGGCCGCAGGCCGCGCCGCCGGCACCTTCGCTCGGCGTCCAGTCGCCGGCCCCGCAAAGCGAGCCAGCACCGCCACCGCCACCGCCTCCGCCCGCGCGCGGGGAAAATCCCGGCCTTCTGAACGAAATGGGAAAGCTGTGGGATAAATCCCTGTCGATCCTGCCGACGCTGAAAAGTCCGGGCGAGACCCTCGACGACTGGAATTCGCGCGCCAGGGAAGCCACCAAGGATGCCGGCGAAAGCCTGTCGCGCATCACCAAGCCGTCCTCGATGGTGACGGGGCGATCGATATGCCCGGTTTCGAGCAACGGCGCCCCGGATTGCAAGGTGGGCGCCGACAAGCTCTGCCAGAGCAAGGGCTACAAGGAAGGCAAAAGCCTCAATACCGATTCCGCGGAAGCCTGCTCGGCGAAAGTGCTGATCCCCGGTCGAACGCGCAAACCGGACGATTGCCGGACCGATAATTACGTCACCAGCGCGCTCTGCCAGTAATTTGCTGGCGCAGAGTGCGATTGCCTTGTTGGTATGATGTCTGGCATCTTTAAGGCCGTTGCATCGCGCTTCTCCGGTAGCTGAAAAGGATTTTCTGAATGTCCATGCCTGCCTTGTTCAAGGGCCGCCTGTCTTTGCCGGTGATCGGAGCGCCGCTGTTCATCATTTCCGTGCCCGATCTGGTGATCGCCCAATGCAAGGCGGGTATCGTCGGATCGTTTCCGGCACTGAACGCGCGGCCGCCGGCGCTGCTCGACGAGTGGCTGGTCAGAATCAAGGAAGAACTCGCCGCGCACGACAAGGCGCATCCTGACCGGCTGTCGGCGCCGTTCGCGGTCAACCAGATCGTGCATCGATCGAACAACCGGCTCGAACAGGATCTGGCGCTGTGCGAGAAGCACAAGGTGCCGATGGTCATCACCTCGCTCGGCGCACGCGAGGAGCTCAACCAGGCGGCGCATCGCTGGGGCGGCATCGTGTTTCACGACGTGATCAACCAGAAATTCGCCCACAAGGCGATCGAGAAGGGCGCCGACGGTCTGATCCTGGTTGCGGCCGGCGCCGGCGGCCATGCCGGCGAGATCTCGCCATTGGCGTTCGTGGCAGAGACCCGGCAATGGTTCGACGGCCCGATCGCGCTGTCGGGCGCCATCGCCAACGGCCGCGCCATCCGCGCTGCGAGAATCCTGGGCGCCGACTTTGCCTATATCGGCTCCGCCTTCATCGCCACCAAGGAGGCCAATGCGGTGGAGAATTACAAGCAGATGATCACCGCCTCGACCGCGGAAGACATCGTGTACTCGAACCTGTTCACCGGCGTGCACGGCAATTACCTGAAGCCGTCGATCGTCGCCGCCGGGATGGACCCGGACAATCTTCCGGAATCCGACGCCTCGAAAATGAGCTTTGGCACCGACGCCTCGGGCGAGCGCGCCAAGCCGAAGGCCTGGAAGGAAATCTGGGGCTCAGGCCAGGGCGTCGGCAGTGTCGCCAAGATCCTGCCCGCCGCCGAATTGATCGCGCGGTTCAGACGCGAATACGACGAAGCGATCGATCCCGCGTTTTGACGCTCGCTTACTTCCTTCTCCCACAAGGGGAGAAGAGAAGAAGTGCGGCGCTCACGTTAATCCACAGGACCTCCAGCAATGCACGCCATCTATCGCGTCGACGGCGACCGCGTCGTCACCAGCCCGGACGCCGCAGGACCCTGGGATCCGCGGATGCAGCACGGCTCGGCGCCGGCGTCGCTGGTGGTATGGGCTGCCGAAGCAATTCCGACGCGGGCGCCGATGCACATCGCGCGCGTCACGATCGACCTGATGCGCCCGGTGCCGGTGGCGCCGCTGACGCTGCAGACCGAAATTCTGCGCGAGGGGCGCAAGATCCAGCTGTGCGCGGTCAGGCTATCGGCCGACGGCGTCGTCGTGGCCGGCGCCACCGTTCTCAAGATCAAGGCGCAGGCGTTGACGCTGCCGGCGGACGTGACCGATCCGCCCGTGATGTTTCCCGGGCCCGATCAGTTGCGCGAGGAGAACCCGGACTTTTCCGGCAGTCCCTTTGTCAGGGGCATTTCGATGCGGGCCGCGCGCGGCCGGTTCGGCATGCGCGGTCCGGGTGCGATCTGGTATCGGGTCGACCGGCCGCTGGTCGAAGGTTTTGGAGTTTCGCAGGCAATGCGCGCCGTGGTCGCGGCCGATCTCTGCAACGGCACTTCGGCCGCGCTGGATTTCCGGGAATGGACCTTCATCAACGCCGACCTGTCAGTCAGCCTGGCGCGCCAGCCGGTCGGCGACTGGATCCTGGTCGATGCGGAAACCTGCATCGGCCGTGATGGCGCAGGCTTCGCCGCGGCAAGGCTCGCCGACACGACGGGCTATTTCGGCCGCGTGATGCAAAGCCTCGTCATCGAGCGGCGCTAGACAAGCGAGACCGTTACAACAAATTCGGTGTCGCGAAAAAAGTTCCATTTCGTTCGGAACCGTTTGATGTCGTGCAGGTTTAGCCCCGGGTTAGGGGGTATCATGAACTTTGTACAGGCGTTGTCGGACAAGGCCACCACCGGGATCTGGGGGCTCGACGAAATATTGGCGGGCGGATTTTCGCGCGGGCACGTGTTTCTGCTGGAAGGCGAGCCCGGCACCGGCAAGACCACGATTGCATTGCAGTTCTTGATGGAGGGCGCCCGGGCCGGCGAGAAGTGCCTCTACATCACGCTGTCGGAAACCGAACGCGAGCTGCGCGCCAGTGCGGCCTCCCATGGCTGGATCCTCGACGAGAACATCGAGGTGTTCGAATTGCTGCCGCCGGAAAGCCTGCTCGATTCCGACCAGCAGCAAAGCCTGCTCTATTCATCGGACCTCGAACTCGGCGAGACCACCAAGCAGATCTTTGAGGTGGTGGAACGGGTGCGGCCGAGCCGGGTGGTGCTGGACAGCCTGTCCGAGATCAGGCTGCTGGCGCAGAGTTCGCTGCGATACCGGCGGCAGATCCTGGCGATCAAACATTATTTCGCGAAGTTCGGCACCACGGTGATGCTGCTCGACGATTTGACCGCCGAACTCGGCGACAAGACCGTGCACAGCGTCGCCCATGGCGTGGTGCGGCTCGAGGAATTGGCGCCGGCCTATGGCGCGGAGCGGCGGCGCGTGCGCGTCATCAAATACCGCGGCGTGAAGTTTCGTGGCGGCTATCATGACGCGACCATCACCACCGGCGGCTTGAACGTGTTTCCGCGGCTGGTGGCCTCGGAATATCGCAGCGATTTTGACAGGCACACAAAGTCCAGCGGCCTCGCCGAGTTCGACCAACTGCTCGGCGGCGGCGTCGAGGCGGGATCGAGCACCCTGGTTCTGGGACCCGCGGGAACCGGAAAATCCCTGGTTTCGATTACCTTCATCGTCGCCGCGATCGCGCGCGGCGAAAAAGCGGCGCTGTTCGTGTTCGACGAAGAACTCGGCCTGTTGTACGCGCGCATGAAGGGCATGGGCATCGATCTGCAGGCGATGCAGCGCAGCGGCAAGCTCGCCATCGAGCAGGTCGATGCCGCCGAGCTGTCGCCCGGCGAGTTCGCGCACCGGGTCCGCAAGCGGGTCGATGAAGATCAGATCAAGACCGTGGTGATCGACAGCCTCAACGGCTACCAGGCAGCGATGCCCGAGGAAAATTCGCTGATCCTGCACATGCACGAATTGCTGCAGTATCTGAACCGCCGCGGTGCCGCGACCTTCATGACGGTGGCGCAGCATGGGCTGGTCGGCGACATGAAGGCGCCGGTGGATGTGACGTATCTCGCCGACACCGTGATCCTGCTGCGCTATTTCGAGGCGCTCGGCACGGTGCGGCGCGCGATGTCGATCATCAAGAAGCGCACCGGCGCGCATGAAGCGACGATTCGCGAATACCGCATCGACAACCGCGGCCTCACCATCGGCGCTCCGCTCGATGGATTTCAGGGCGTGCTGCGCGGGGTTCCGGTCTATGTGGGCGAGGGCCAGCCGTTGCTGGCCGAGCAAACCCAGTGAAACCCGGCGCTTCCTCCGAGCGTGCCGTTATTCTCGCGCCCACGGGCCGCGACGCCTCGGTGGCCGCGGCGCTGATCAAGGAAGCCGGCTACTACGCCAATATCTGCGGCGATCTCGCCGCGCTGATGCATGAGATCGAAGGCGGCGCCGGCCTCGCGGTGATCGCCGAGGAGGCGATCAAGACAGCGGATTTGCGCGACCTGACGCGCTGGCTGAACGGGCAGCCGTCATGGTCGGATTTTCCGATCGTGCTGTTGACGCATCAGGGCGGCGGTCCGGAGCGCAATCCCGATGCGGTGCGGCTCGGCCAGGTGCTGGGCAACGTCACCTTCATCGAACGTCCGTTCCATCCCACCACGCTGGTGAGCATTGTCGGCTCCGCGGTGCGGGGCCGGCGCCGCCAATATCAGACCCGCGCCATTCTCGAGGATCTCACCGAAAGCGAAGGCCTGCTGCAGACCGCGCTGAACGCCGGTCATCTCGGTGCGCTGGAGCTGCATCTGCCGGAGTTCGAGCTGGAGGCCTCCGATACCTGCAAGGCGTTCTTCGGGCGCAAGCCGGGCGATGACTTTTCGTATCAGGATTTGCTGGCGGCGGTTCATCCCGACGATCGGGCGAGGCGCAGCGACGTGCTGGAGCTGGCCATCAAGACCGGCACCGACTACAGCATCGAATACCGCATAATCTGGCCCGACGGTTCGCAGCACTGGGTTGACGTGCGCGCGCGTGCGGTTCGCCGGCCCGACGGCAGCCTCAAATCGCTGGTCGGCGTTTCCTCCGACATCACCGCGCGAAAAGTTTCCGAAATCGAACGCGACAATCTGCTGGCGCAGCTGGCGGCCGAACGCACGGCGCTGGCCGAACTGACCGCGACGCTGGAACAGCGCGTCGACCAGCGCACCGCCGATCTGATGAAGGAAGTCGCCGCCCGCGAGAAGGCGCAGGAGCAGTTGCGGCAGGCGCAGAAGATGGAGACCATCGGCCAGCTCACCGGCGGCGTCGCGCATGATTTCAACAATCTGCTGATGGCGGTGATGGGCAATCTCGATCTGTTGCGCAAGCGCATGCCCGACGATCCCCGCCTGCACCGGCTGATCGACGGCGCGTTGCAGGGCGCCGAGCGCGGCGCGTCGCTGACGCAGCGCCTGCTGGCGTTCGCGCGCCAGCAGGATCTGCGCGCGGTGGCGGTCGACCTGCGCGCCCTGATCCAGGGCATGATCGACCTGCTCGAACGTTCGCTGGGTCCGCGTATCGCGCTGCGGCTGGATATTCCGGAGGGATTGCCGGCGGCGCGGATCGACGCCAACCAGCTCGAGCTTGCAATCCTCAACCTCGCCATCAACGCCCGCGACGCGATGCCCGATGGCGGCGTCGATCGATATCAAGGTCGCGACATATCAGGCCAAGGGCGATCCGGCGCTGAAGTCCGGCAGCTATCTGAAGCTCTCGGTGATCGATACCGGCACCGGCATGACGCCGGAGATCCTGAAGCGGGCGGTCGAGCCGTTCTTCTCCTCGAAGCCGCTCGGCAAGGGCACCGGTTTGGGCCTGTCGATGGTGCACGGGCTTGCCGTGCAGCTTGGCGGCGCGCTGCAGCTCTCCAGCGCGGTCGGCAAGGGCACCACCGCGACGCTGGTGCTGCCGGTCGCGACATCGGCGCCCGAGACCGAAAGCCCGGTGCAACGCGGCGCAGAAGGTCAATCGCTCGGCGGTGATCCTGTTTGTCGACGACGACCCGCTGATCGCGATGTCGACCACGGAGATGCTGGAAGACCTCGGCCACCACGTCATCGGCGTCAGTTCGGGGCTGCATGCGCTCGACATCCTCAGGAGCGAGCAGCCGATCGATCTGATGATGACGGACCATGTGATGCCCGGCATGACCGGCATTGAACTGGCGGCGGCCTCGAAGCAGGTGCGGCCGACGCTGCCGATCCTGCTGGCGACCGGTTATGCCGAACTGCCCGAGGGCATCCAGGTCGATCTGCCGCGGCTGGCCAAACCGTATCACCAGGACCAGCTGCGCGACCGGCTCGATCAGTTGCTGGGGTGAGGGAGCTGCGCGATCTGCCCAGCGCTTTTCCGTCATTGCGAGCGAAGTGCGAAGCTAATCCAGCTTCCTTCTTTGCGCTGCAAGCCGGATTGCCTCCGTCGCTTCGGCTCCTCGCAATGCAGCGAAAAGAGGTCGGCCCGCTCCGGGCCACGAGACTTGCTTACCCCACCATCCGGTCGCGGCCGACCCAGAAGCCCGCCTTCAGCACCTTCTTGTCGACCTTGCCGACACCGGTCATCGGCAGCGCGGTGACGAATTTGATGTGCTTTGGCGCATGCGCCGAACCCTTTCGCGCCTTCACCAGATCGATCAATTCCTCTTCGCTCGGCCGGGCGCCTTCGCGCAACACCACGACCGCGGTGACGGCTTCGCCCCATTTGTCGTCGGGCACGCCGACCACGGCGACCATCGCGACGTCGGCATGCTGCGACAATACATCTTCGACTTCGCGCGGAAAGATATTGAAGCCGCCGGAGACGATCATGTCCTTCTTGCGGTCGAGGATGAACAGGTAGCCGCGCTCGTCCGATCGCGCGATGTCGCCGGTATGCAGCCAGCCGTTCTTCAGGACTTCGGCGGTTTGCTCCGGCCGCTTCCAGTACTCGGCCATCACATGCGGCCCGCGCACGCAGATCTCGCCGGCTTCGCCTGACGGGACTTCCTGGTCGGCATCGTCGAGAATCTTGACCTGGCAGGCCGTGATCGGAAAGCCGCAGGATGAAAACAGCTCCGGCGTCTTCGGATCGTGGTCGCGCCTTGCGCAGTACCGACACTGGATAGCATTCGGTCTGGCCGTAAAGCTGGGAGAATACCGGGCCGATCCGCTCGATGCCCTCGACCAGCCGGCTCGGCGACATCGCCGAAGCGCCATAGAGCAACAGCTCCAGCGAGGAGAGGTCGGTCTTGTCGAGTAAGGGGTGGTCCAGCAGCACGTAGATCATGGTCGGTACGAACAGCGTGAAATTGATGCGTTCGCGCGCGATGGTCTTGAATACCGCCTCCGGATCGAAGCCTTTCAGCATGTGCACGGTGCCGCCGCGCATCAGCGTCGGCACCACCTTGGTGCCGGCGACGTGGCTGATCGGCGCCACCGTGAGATAGCTCGGCGTATCCGGGATTTCGAAATCGGCCAGGGTGGCGTTGGCCCAGGGGCCATATTGGCGATGATAGCGCAGCGCGCCCTTGGATTTTCCGGTGGTGCCGCCGGTGTAATTGAGCACCGCGATATCGTCAGGGCCGGCAAAATTACGCGGGCTGGCGGTGCCCGCGGCATCGACCGCGGCCAGCAGATCGACGCCGTAACCGGCGGGACCGAGCGTGAATACGGTTTTGAGGCTGGGATGCTTTTGCCGCGAGGTCGCCGCCGCGGTCGCGGAAGGTATCGGCGTCAACCACCAGCATCTCGGCTTCCGAATCCTCGATCTGGAACAGTTGATCGTCGAGCGATCCGAGCGGATGCAGCCAGGTGATCGATAGCCGCGATAATTGTGCGGCGACGCCGGCGCACCAGGTGTCGGCGCGGTTGGCGGTGAGGAAGGCGACCCGCGCGCCGGGCGCAAGGCCGAGCTGCATGAACACCTTCTGGATGCGGCCGATCAGTTCGGTGGTGCCGGCATAGCTGAGCGATCCGCCGGGCCAGGAGAACGCGACCCGCGACGGATAGCGCGCCAGCGCCCGCAGCGTCTGTTCGCAGGCTGGTGGAAACGCATAGAGCGGATCGGACATCGTTTCCTCCGGCGGGTTTTGTCATCGGCGTTTGGTCGTGCCAATGTTGGGGAAACGCTAGCATCAGTGCCGAAGCCGGGACAATGACTTTGAAGAAAACCGATTCCCTTGCGCGGTTTGACAATCGCCTCAGCCTGCCGCTGATCGCGGCGCCGATGTTTTTGGTCTCCGGTGTCGAACTGGTGACGGCGGCTTGCCGCAACGGCGTGATCGGGGCGTTTCCGACGGTGAATTGCCGCGAGCCTGAACAGCTCGATGGCTGGCTCGTCGACATCGAAACCCGGCTGCGCCGTCATGGCGACGAGACCGGAAAACCTGCGGCCCCGATCTGCCCGAATTTGATCGTGCACCGTTCCAACGCGCGGCTTGAAGCGGATCTAAAGGTGCTGCTGCGGCACAAGCCCGAGATCGTCATCACCTCGGTTGGATCGCCGGCCGGCGTGCTGGCGCCGCTGCACGATGCAGGCGCGCTGGTGTTCGCCGACGTCGCCAGCATCCGCCACGCCGAGCGCGCGGTGGCCGCCGGCGCCGACGGGCTGGTGCTGCTGACGGCGGGCGCCGGCGGCCAGACCGGTTGGCTCAATCCGTTCGTGTTCGTCCGTGCGGTGCGCGCGTTCTTCGACGGGCCGATCGTGCTGGCCGGCGGCATCGGCGACGGCCAGAGCTTGCGGGCGGCAGAGGCGCTCGGCTGCGATCTCGCCTATATGGGCACAAAATTCATCGCCACCGCCGAGAGCATGGCCGATGCCAGATACAAGACGATGCTGGTGGCGAGCAGCGCCGACGATATTTTGCTGACCACGGCGTTTACCGGCTTGCAGACCAACATGCTGCGGCCCTCGATAGCAGCGGCAGGACTCGATCCCGACAACCTGCCGCAACGCGGTGCGATCGACATCGGCAAGGATATCGACGTCGGCGCGCGTGAGGCGCGCCCGGCACGCTGGCGCGAGATCTGGAGCGCGGGGCATTCGACATCAGGCGTTACCGAAGTGCTGTCGGTGGACGAACTGGTCGCGCGCACGCTCGCGGAGTACCGGTCGGAGGAGGGGGGCTAATTCGCCACGAAATACCAATCCTTGCCGTAGCGAACGTTCAGCTTCGGCGGCTTGTCCTCGAACTCGAAGAATTTTGCGGGATCGCCGCCGGGCGGGACGTGCAGGAAGCCTCTGAAATAATGCCGGAAGCCGCGCAGCGTCAGAAACAGCACGTAGGTGCCGTCAGCGGTCTTGTCGATCACGATGTCATTGCCGACGGATACATTGGGCGCGTTGTCGCCGAGCGCGACCAGGTTGCGGTTATGCGCCACGTTGGGTACGAGCTCGCCGGTCTCGACTTGCGCCACGATGCGCTCGCGATCGGTTCGATAGAGCCGGAAATTGCCCTGCAGCCATAATTCGGTGAATGGCACCCAGGCCAGCGCCGCCAGCGTCAGCGCGCAGACGATGAGGGGAAAGGCAAACCGCACGCCGTGTCGACGTATCAGCGTCAACTGAAACACCGACCACAGGCAGCAGGCGAGAAACGCCAGCGCGGTGAGCGGCATTACCGGAAAGAAGACAAAACCCGGCATGTCGGACATCGGCATTTCGATCGCGGCGATCCACAGTGCCAGCGATGACACCGCCGAACATGCCAGCAGGCAGCCGCGGACCGAGGGCCGGGCCGGCGCCTCTGCTGTCATTTCCGCTGCCGGTCCCGCCATGCAGGTTGGTCGCCGGCAGCCGTCAGCGCGTTCGATGCGGCCCCGGATTCCGCCCCTTAACGCGCCGTTAACCAACACGCCCCAACAATCGCCTTTCGAAGCTCTCCCCCGGCTCCACGTGGAGGGCGCGCCCAAGACTGCCGCCAAAAGACTGCCGCCAAAAGGGGATGCGAGATGAATTTCGAGACGCTTTATGATGCCAAGACCCCGGCCACCCTCGACGAGATCAGGGCGCGGGTTGCCTACGCGCTGGACCGGCACCCGCTGTGCCGCAGCGTGCAATTCGACATCGTCAGCATGCCCCGTACCGCCAGGGGCAACTGGACCATCAGCCTGCGTTCGGTCGCGCCGGACGCGCTGTGGGAGGCCTCCGACATCGTCGCCGACATCCAGGAAGCCTATGATCTTGCGATTGCTGCCTGATTTCCGGCCCCCAGAGGTCGATTTGGCATTGAATCGGCCCCCGCCGCCACGACGGCACGGTAAAGCCTTAATTTGTGCCCAGTTCTAGGGAAACTGAGCGTGGTTCTTAAACGGAGAGCTGCTTGACGCGGCACATCACCATCATCGCGCTGACCTGTTTCCTCGTCGTCGGCGCGGCCGCTGCCAGCATTCTCGCCCGCGACAGCGTGCCGGCAGCCGGGACGAAGATGGCTTCTCCGTCAGCCCAAAGTCCGGTCGCGAACCGGGAAGCCAAGAAGGATCGGCTGGCGGTCGTCCGCTATGCCCTGGCATCGTTCGAACCGCCGCAGGCTCAAGTTCAGGCCCAAGCCCCGCTTAAAGCGCAAGTCCCGGCTCAAGCCCAGGCTCTCGCGCAAATCCAGGCCCCGGCTCAGGACCAGGCTACCAGCGCCGGCGAATCGCTGCGGCTGGCTTTCGCTTCCACTTCCCCTGTCGACATCGAGGGACCGAAATTCGCAGCGCCCGGCGCAGTCGCGCCCGCGAAGCCGAAGCCCGAGCCGAAGGTTGTCGCCAAGCCGCCGGTGCAAAAATCCTACGCGCTGCTGAGCGACGTGCAGATCGCCGGCATCAAGGAGCGCCTGAGACTTTCGGCCAGCCAGGAATCCTATTGGCCCGCGGTGGAAACCGCGCTGCGCGCCATCGCCCGCAAGATCCATACGACGCGCAAGGGCGATCCGAACGCGACGGGTGTTCCGATCGATCCCGACGCCGAGGAAGTGCAGCAGCTGAAATCGGCGGCGATGCCGCTGTTGTTCCAGTTGCGCGAGGACCAGAAGCGCGAGGTGCGCACGCTCGCCCGCCTCATCGGACTGGAAAAAGTAGCCTCGATGATCTGAGCGGGGCCGCAAGGGCTTCGTTCGATGCCGCAAGGGCTTCGTTCGATAAAGCCTTTCGTTCGATAGCGATCCGCGGCTGACAGCGGCAACACACCAACTGCCCAGCACCTGCAAAGCGCGCCATCGCCACAGCCGATGCGCGCGTTGCTGTTTGGTCGTTTCGTCGGTTCCCGCTGGTTCCCTTCGTGCGGGGACATGCACCAATTAGGAACATCACTCTGCCTCGCGCGTTGCCCGGTCGAACGTGGAGAGGAAACATGCGCGCTTCGACAGCCTATTTTGCAGGAGCGGGAACCGTGATGGCCGCCATCGTCATCGGTTTCGGCGGCAGCCTGTTGTTTGCGAATATCGTCAGCCCGACAGCCCCCAAGCCGGAACTGACGAAGCTGGACCAGCGCATGTCGCAGCAGCCGATTCAGGCGGCGGCCGCACCGTCGGAACCGGTCAAGAACGCCGCGCCTGCTCCGGCTGCGGCACCGAATGAAAATGCTGCTGCGCCGTCCCCGGTTCAGGCGAGCACCGCGCAACCGAATCCCGCCAATGCCGTTCCGCCCGCGACGCCACCGGTCGCGGCAGCGACGTCGGCCCAGCCCGTTGCGCCAGCGCAGCCGGCCGCCGCTCCGGCGCCACAACCCGTCGTGGCGGCGACGCAACCTGCGCAGCAAGAGCCGCGCGCCGCGCCCGCGCGTGAAGAACCGTCAGCAGCCGACGGCAAACGAACTGCCGAAAAGCGCAAGGTCGATCGCCGTCAGCAATGGGCCGAAAAGCGCCGGTATTATCAGCGGCAAGATTCTCAATCGCGACAAGATCTGGAATTGCGCGCGGTCGAGGAAGCGATCAGGGAAGAAACCGTGCCGAGGCGCGAGTTTGCTGCGGAGCCGGTGCGCAGCGAGATGCCGGTGATCCGGCTGTTCGGGATGGACTGAAAAATCTTCGCTTTGATCAGCTGCGGTCGCACGGCGGCTCTCATGCAGCGCCGTGGTGTCCCGGCATCGCTACGCCGCGCAACGTCACCGTCGCCACCGCGCATGGTGTCTCGATCCCGCCCGCCACCGAAACGACGTCAACCCGTGCCACGCCGATCGTGCTGCCGACTTGAATGGCCTTGGCGCGCGCGATCAGCGTCTCGCCATTGGCCGGTGCCAGAAAATTGACCTGCAGACACACCGTCACCGCGAAACGTCCCTTCGGCATCGCGGTCGTGACCGCGCCACCCGCCGCGTGATCTGCAAGCCCGGCGATCACCCCGCCATGGAAAAAGCCGTTGATCTGCACGAGGTCAGGCCTGCGGTCGAGCGCCAGCTCGACATGCCCGGCTTCTACGTTGAGAACGCGGGTCCCGATGCTGCTGGTGTATCCCGGAGCCGAGGTGACCGCCTCGACCAGTTTGAAGAGTGCGTCCTCGGTCATGCCTGCTGTCTCAGTGCTTGCTCGAATGTGCATCCAAACTATTCGGGCATCTCAGCGATCGGCAATCCCGATTGTATCGATACCGAGCTATAGATACTCTCTATAGATGGACCTGAAGCAGATTTGCTATTTCGTCGCCGTCGCGGATGCCGGCAGTTTCAGCGCCGGCGCCAAACGCGCCTTTGTCACCCAACCGACGCTATCGGCCGCCATTGCCGCGCTCGAAGCGGAACTGGGTTTTGCGCTGTTCGAGCGCAACGCCCGTGGTGTCAGCCTGACGACCCGGGGATTGGAGGCGCTGGAAACGGCGCGGTCGATCCTGCGGGAGACCGAACGGCTGAAGGCGCCTGCCCGCGATTTGCCACCGGGTAAACGTCTCCGGATCGGGTTGTTGCCGACCTTGCCGCCTGAATTCCTCACCGCGACGCTCACGCGCCTCCAGGGTCTGGATCCGGCGCGGACATGGCAGACGGAAGATGCGCCATTGGCCAAGCTGAGGCAGCGGCTCGCGAACGGCCGCTACGATGTCGTCCTGACCCATCTGGCGACACCCGGCGCGGGGCCACCGGCAAATCGAGCTGACGACCGACCGGCAGGCGCTGGCGGTTTCCGCGCGTGCCTATCCTCGCGGACAGATCTCGCCGGAAATACTGAGCGGCCAGCCGCTCATCGTGCGGGTGCATTGCGAGCAGCTGCAATCCGCCTCGCGAATTCTCGACCAATGGAAAGTTCAACCCCGTGTCATTGCCCGCACCGACAGCGACAGCCGCGCACTTGCGATGGTCGCCGCCGGCCTCGGCTTTTGTTTGATTCCCGACAGCTTCGTCCATCCCGAAGTCCGGTTGTTGCGGCCGGAAGGGGTGAACCTGCAGCGGCGACTGGGCCTGGAGTGGGTCAAGAACGCCGCCGACGGCTGGCTCGATCAGGTGATGCCGACGCTTTAAGGATGTTCACGTCATTGCCTGCGACAAACGCGAAGCGTTTGCGCAAGGGAGCAACCGCGACGAAGCAATCCAGCTTTGCTGCGATCAAGCTGAATTGCTTCACGCCGGCAACACGCCTCGACGCTACCCGCCGCGGGCTTCCACCACCTTGCGGCAGGAGTCGGACAGCTTGGCCTTGTGCTCGCGCAGGCAGGCATTCATCTGCGGCGGCTTGCCGATGTGTTCGGCGCAGAGCTTGCCTGCATCGGAACGGCAGGCCATCTGCTCTTGCGGGCTCGGCCCGGATTGCGCCGATGCCGGCGATGCGCCGGCCATCACCAGCAGAAGCGCGACATAGACTGATTTTTGCAGTGGGCTTTTCATGGATCACCTTTCGACCAATTGATTTGCAGGGTTTGCCTTCAGGCGCCCGCAACCTCGTCGAGCCGGCGATCATCGTCCATGCCATGTTCATGGCATCTCAGATGCCGCCGTCACCGATGCATCTGCCAAGGCATGACGCGATGAATGCCGGCTGAATGGCCGCTCCGCCGATGCCCCATCTTCATGGGATGTTTTAGCGCGCGGCGCTGGCGCATCACCACCCTGCGTCGGCAGCGGTGACCGATCGGTCGATCGCAAGGCTGCACGCCAATCAGGGAGAATGAGATGTTGAAGAAAGCAGGATGGTTGAGCGCCGGTCTGACATTGACGGCGCTTTCGCTGGCATCGGTTTCGCTGGGCGCCGGCCCCGCGCAGGCCGCGGTGGTCTATTGCAAGACCGTCGGCGTGCCGCAGGGCTGCGTGGTTCGGCCGGGCGTCCCGGTGGCGGCCGCGGTGGTGACACCCGCTGTCGGCGTCGCACGCGTTGGCGTCGTCGGCGTCGGCGCGCGAGGTGTCGGTGTCCGCCCCGGCACGGCGTGGAATCGCGGGGGTCCGGTCAACCGCATCGGCCGCCGCTGAACGGGGCGCATGATCGGGAAGGATCAGCCGGCGGCGGCATCGCTGTCAGGAAAGCGGCGAGGCAATTTCAGCCTCACGCTGGTGCCGCCGGCGCCGGACGCCAGTTCGAGTTCGGCGCCGCAACGCGCGGCGCGGCTTCGCATGTTGCGCAAGCCGCGCGCTGCTTTCTGGCCGTCGATAGCCGTTCCGTCATCTGCGAGTGCAAAACCCTTGCCGTCGTCTTCGACGGTGATGCATCCATAGGAAAAGCCCGACGCGTCGGTGAGCGTCTCGATGCTCACCGTGATGCGCCGTGCCTCGGCATGCTTGACGGCGTTGGTCAGGGCTTCGTCGAGCAGCCGCACGATCTGGATCACATGCCAGGGCCGCAGCTCGGGATGAACCGGCAGGCCTTGCGGCGTCACCACCCGCCAGTCCAGTACAAGGTCATGCGGACGCAGCTGCGCCGTGGCCCGCTCGCGCCACGATCCCAAGGCCAGCATCAGGTCGCCGCCGATATCGTCCATTGAATCGATGACGACGCGGAGATCCTTCAGCGCCGCCCGGGCGGCGTCGCCGATCGGCGCACCGGCATTGCCGCGCTCGCTGAGCGCGACGATGCTGACGAGCTGGCCGCCCAGCCCGTCATGAAGGTCGCGCATCAATCGCGTCCGCTCCAGCGCCAGTGCCGCGGCGCGTGCGCGCTGCTCCTCGCGGACGAAGCTGGCCTTCAGCTTGTCTTCGGCTTCGCGCACCAGCGTGACCATGCTGGCGGCAAAGCCGTCGACCTGGTTGAGCGCGCGGGCAAATCGCCAGGTCAGCCCGGCGCCGATCGCCACCAGCATCGCCGAGTAGGACAGCCGCGCCAGCAGAATGCGCCGGTTGGGCATCAGCTGCAGCACCGAGAGGAAATCGAGCACCCAGCAAGTCAGCACGATGGTAAGGGCGCAGCCCAGCATGAAACTGACCGCGTCCTGCCGGCGCCAGACCGCGTGACCGACGATCACCGTCAGCGCCACGATAAACACGCCGACCGTCGGCGCGCCCACCCGCAGAAAGGCTTCGCGGCTCAGCGCGGCATCGCCGACCAGTGCGGCGGCGGCGACTGCAAGGCCCGGCACGAAGAAAAGCCAACCGTATCGCGGCCATTTCCAGCCGAAAAACAACAGCGCGAAGGTCAGCACGAAAGCGCTCTCCAGCGGTGCCGCCGAGATCAGGATGGCGTTGAGCCGGGAGTACGGCGAATTTTCCAGCGGTGTCGTAAAAAACGCCTGGCCGACGCCGATCGCCATCGCTGCGGCGAGGGCGCCATAGGCCGGTTCGTGGCGCCGCATCACCCACATGATGGCGAGGATCACGGCAAGGATCGCCTGCCACGCCGAAAATACCACCGGCAGTGTGACGAACAGCAGCGTCCTGGTGTCGTAGCTCGGCCGCAGCATCGCGTCGGGACCGACATAGAGGCGGTCGAGAAAGCCGGTGATCGGGCGCCATACGAACAACCGGATGGCGAGGTCGTTGGCGCCGTCCCGCAGCACCGATGCCGGGATCACGGCGATTTCAGGCGTATTGCGATCGGGCCGGTTGGCGGCCGGGTTGCGCCGGCTGTCGAGGATGACGACGCCGTTGACCGCCACCTCGACAGCGTTGGTGAAGCGCGGCAGCAAGACCGACCACGCGTCACGCGTCTCGCTGGCGGGCCATGTGAACTGGCCTCTGTAGAGCGGCGGATCGTTCAGCGAGAAACGCGAGGCGGTGAAGTGCGGCAGCGTCACGCTGCGCTCGACGCCGTCCTCCCGCAGGCTGAAATCGGTGACGAGATAGCGTGAAGAAGGTTCCGGCGGCGGCACGCGCAGCACGAACAGGCACAGCGCAATGATGATCGGCTGCAGCAGGAGATACTGTACCAGCAGCGACGTCCGCTTCGGCCAGCGGCGACGGCCGGAAACAATGGTCGTCGGCGCCGCGTCGCTCACAGCTTGATCAAGCCTTGCTGCAGCGCCTCGAATACCGCTTCGCCCCGGGTATGGACTTCGAGCTTGCGGTAGATGCTCTTGATGTGGCCCGGCACGGTCTGCCGTGACAAACCGAGATGGCCTGCGATCTCGGCGTAGCTGAAGCCCTTGGCGATGCCCCACAGGATATCGATCTCGCGCGGCGTTAGCTTGGCGGTATTGAGCGGCGGCCCGGGCGGCGGTTCGGCGCTGGCTTGCGTCCTGCGCACGATGAAACGCGCGATCGACGCCGATATCGGCGAATGCCCGGCGACCAGTTCGTGGACGGTCGCGGCGATGTCGGTGGGGAAGGCGTCCTTGAGCAGATAGCCGGTGGCGCCGACGGTGATGGCCGAGATCACGCTCGCTTCGTCGCCGAGAATCGAGATCACCATGATTTCGGTATCGGGAAAGCGCCGCCGGGTCTCGCGGATCAGATCGATGCCGTGGCCGTCCGGCAGTTGCAGGTCGGTCAGCAACACTTTTGGATCGCTTTGGGCCAGGCAGGCGCGGGCCTCGGCCAGGCTAGCTGCGGCCGTGACCTGAAATCCGGCCTTGGCCAGCGCGTCCTGCAACCGCCAGGATGTCGGCGCGTCATCTTCGACCAGCAAAACACTGATTGCCTGCGAAGCGCGCTGATCGTTCAACAAGGTCATCAAACGTGCCCCGGCTGCCTTTCCGCGAGCCCATGCGGCGCAGTCTAACCCCGGCAAGGCATTTTGCGACAGCCATATTCATGGGGGTATTCACAGCGCAGATCTGAACGATTTCATGCAAGGCGCAAGATATCGCTACGCCGAGGGGCTGCCGTCGCGCCCTCGGTTTATGGCATCGCCGATCCTGCCACCCATCAGGGTCCGCGGGACTCCGCGCCGGTCTCGGCTCGGCGCGCTATCCGGTCCGTGGCGCAGTTGACTTGCGTGCTGTGGATTTCTCCACAGACTGTCATCCCCTCGTCATGGCGGCTTGATAGTCGGGCGGAGTGAACACTGGCCTGGTTTGTTCGGTAATACGGAACATGCGGCTTCAGTTCTCCGAGGTTCAAAATGTTATCGCTCGCGAATGTGGCCGTTACATATCCCAACGGCGTTGTGGCGTTGCGGCCGACCACTGCGGTGTTCCAGCGTGGGAAATTCATCGTGCTTCTCGGCACCTCGGGGGCCGGAAAATCAACGCTGCTGCGCAGCCTGAACGGGCTCGTGCGACCGACTTCCGGCGAGGTCTGCGTTGAAGGGCGCGGATCGATTTTCTCCAGCCGGGCCCAGCTGCGGGCCCATCGACGTCGGACCGGCATGGTGTTCCAGCAGCATCATTTGATCGGCCGTCTGTCGGCGCTCGACAATGTTCTGACCGGACGGCTCGCCGCCCATGGCGCCCTCCGCTCGATGTTTCCCTTGCCGCGCGCCGACCGCCTGCTGGCGCTGGAGGCTCTCGACCGGGTCGGTCTGGCAGACCGGGCGCTGCACCGCGCCGATCAGCTTTCCGGCGGGCAACAGCAGCGTGTCGGAATCGCGCGCGCCATGGCCCAGAAGCCGGAGATCGTGCTCGCCGATGAACCGGTCGCAAGCCTCGATCCCGCCACGTCGGTCCGGGTGCTGGAGGACCTTCACCGGATTTGCCGCGAGGACGGCATCACCGCGATCGTCAGCCTGCATCAGGTGGATCTCGCCCGCCAGTTCGCCGATCACATTATCGGCCTCGCACAGGGGCGCATCGTTTTCGACGGCGCGCCCGACCAGCTCGGGTCGCTCACGCTCGATCATATCTACGCGACGGAACGTCAGAGCATGGCGGAAGCCGCCTGAACGAGCCCTTTAACAGGATGGAGAGAATACATGATTCAACGCCGCGATTTCCTTTTGGCATCGGTCGCGACCGGTCTCAGCGTGCTTGCTGGCCCGGCGCTCGCCGACAAGACCAATCCCGACAGACTGCGTATCGCGCTGCTGCCGGACGAGAATGCCTCGACCATCATTCAGAACGCGCAGCCGCTCAAGGCGTATCTCGAGGGCGTGCTCAAGAAGCCGGTCGAGATCATCGTCACCACGGATTATTCCTCGATGATCGAGGCGATGCGGTTTGGGCGGATCGAGGTCGGATACTTCGGCCCGTTCTCCTATGTGCTCGCCAAGTCGAAAGCGCCGGAAATCGAGCCCTTCGGCGTCGGAGTTGAAAAGGGCAAGCCCAATTACCAGTCGATCCTGATCGCCACCGCGGACGGTCCGGTGAAGGAAGTCTGTGGATATCAAGGGCAAGCCGTTCGCGTTCGGCGATCGGGCTTCCACGTCGAGCCATCTTGCGCCGCGTGCTCTTCTCGCCAAGCAGGGGCTGATCGGAGATACCGATTACAAGGTCGTGCATCTGGGCCAGCACGATGCGGTCGCGCGCGCCGTCGCTGCCGGGCAGGTCCCTGCCGGGGCGTTGTCGGAATCGATCTACCGGATCCTGGTCGAGACCAAGAAGGTCGACCCGACCAAACTCAGGCAGCTCGCGCTGTCCGAGCCCATCCCGAACTATCCGATCACGCTGCAGGGCTTTCTGAAGCCCGAACTCAAGGAAGCGATCCGGCAGGCATTCCTGGACCTCAAGGATCCGGTCATCCTCAAGCTGTTCCGTGTCGAAGCCATCGCGGCGGCAACCGACAAGGATTACGACGTGCTGCGCGACATGGCGAAGGTGCTGCAACTCGACATCGCCAAGCTGTAATGAAATCCGCTTCGCAGACCTTTGACGCCATTCTCGCCGACCAGAGACGCTCCGCGTTACGCGGCGCGGGGCTGGTCGGCCTGATCGTCGCGGCCTGCGTCGCAGCGCTCGCGGCAACCGGGTTCTTCGATGCGCAACGGTTCATCGAAAGCGGACCTGCGATAGCGACGCTGGCCTCGGAAATGGTGCCGCCTGATTTCAGCCGCTGGCGGACGTGGTTGCGACCGTTGCTTGATACGCTGGCGATGTCGATCGCGGGAACTGCGCTTGCCGTGGTGTTCTCTTTGCCTCTGGCTCTTCTTGCCGCTCCCAATACAAGCCCGCATCCAATTGTCTATCTGGCGGTGCGGACATTGCTGGCCTTTCTGCGTTCGGTGCCGGAAATCATCCTCGGCGTTCTGTTTGTCGCCGCGGTCGGTTTCGGCGCGCTTCCCGGGGTTCTAGCGCTGGCGCTGCATTCGATCGGCATGGTGGGCAAGTTCTATGCGGAGGCCATCGAGCATGTCGACCCCAAGCCACTGGAAGCGGCGCGGGCGGCGGGTGCGACGCCGATGCAGGTCATTCATGCACGCGGTTCTGCCTCAGGTCCTGCCGCAGCTGACGGATGTCACGATCTACCGGTGGGAGTATCATTTCCGGGCCTCGGCCGTGCTCGGCATCGTAGGCGCCGGGGGAATCGGCTTCGAGTTGATCGCGGCGCTGCGGCTGCTGAACTACGATCAGGTATCGGCCATCCTGCTTGTCGATCCTCGCCTGTGTCGTGATGGTCGACAGTGTCGGCGCATACCTGCGAAAATCACTCAAGTGACGTGTGCTGCGATGACGAACTTGCCCCTCGATTGTTCTGACCAGCCGGGTTTTCCCGGAAACGCGCGCCGCGCTGGAACGCGTTGGCCGCGTCGTTGCGAACGAGGATTCCGCGCCATGGAGCCATGATGAGGTGATCGAACGGTGCAGGGAAGCGACCGGGCTGATGGCATTCATGACCGACTGCATCGATCGGGAATTTCTCGAGCGATGCCCAAAGCT
Source organism: uncultured Alphaproteobacteria bacterium (assembly GCA_963742695.1). Taxonomy (GTDB): domain Bacteria; phylum Pseudomonadota; class Alphaproteobacteria; order Rhizobiales; family Xanthobacteraceae; genus Bradyrhizobium. The sequence continues at coordinate 81,819 of CAVUNF010000037.1, read as the reverse complement.
GAAAGTCATCGGTGCGGCGCTGAAAGGCTATGACAACATCGATGTCGATGCCGCGCGCGAACGCGGCATCCAGGTCACGATCGTGCCGGATCTCCTCACCGAACCGACCGCGGAACTGGCGATCGGACTGATGATCGCGCTCGGGCGGCATATCCCGCTCGGCGATGCCGGAATTCGTCAATCGGGTTTCGCCGGCTGGCGGCCTCAGCTTTATGGAACGGGCATCGGCAATTCGACGGTCGGGATCGTCGGGTTTGGCCTGGTCGGCCAGGCCATCGCACGTCGACTCTCAGGGATTCGGCTGCCGCATCGTCGCGTTCGACGCCCAGTCCTTCGACGAGAGCGTCGGCATCGAGCGGGTGGCGTTCGACGATGTATTGAAGCTCGGCGGATTTCGTGGTGCTGGGCTTGCCGCTGACCGAGACCACCACCGGATTGATCGATGCGGAGACCATAGGCCGGATGCGGCGCGGGGCGTTGCTCATCAATCCCGCGCGGGGGTCGCTGGTCGATGAAGCCGCGGTGGCCGATGCGCTCGAGAGCGGTCATCTGGGTGGCTACGCCGCCGATGTGTTTGAATGCGAGGACTGGGCGCGGCCCCATCGGCCGATGTCGATCGATGCGAGATTGACCGCGCCGGGTGCACGAACGGTGTTGACGCCGCATATCGGATCGGCCGTGATGTCCGCGCGGCAGCAGATCGAGCTATCCGCGGCGACCAGCATCCTTGAGGCCCTGGCTGGCAAGCTGCCGGCCGGGCTCGTCAACGACCCGAAAATCGCGATATCGCATTGACCGGATAAAATGCTGAACCTGACCCATGCCCGAACCTTTCTGACCGTGATCGCCACCCGCGGCGTTCGTGCCGCAGCGCGTCAGCTCGATCTGGCGCCTTCGACCATCGTGGATCATATTCGCCAGCTCGAGGAGGTTCTGGCGGCGCCCCTGGTATTGCGCCGGCGCGGCGGAGCGATGCTGACCGATCAGGGCGCGCGCTTTCTTCCGCTGGCACGTTCGCTTGTCGAAACCGCCGGGCGCGTGCACAGCCTCGTCCACCTTCCGACGCTGCGAGTGGCCGCATCGAGCAACGTCGGCACCTACTTGCTGCAGCCTCACCTCGCTGCCTTTCAACGAAGCGCCGGCATCCCGGTCGAACAATGGATTGGCTCGAACCTGGATGTCATCGCCCGGCTGGAACGCGGCGAAGCTGATCTTGCTGCAATGGAATGGTGGGACGGAGAGGCAGGGTTTTGCCGCGCGCACCTGGACGCGGGAGCCGCTCGTCGTCATCGTCGGACCGGATCATCGCTGGGCCAGGCTGAAGTCCTTGTCCGTGGCCGAATTGCAAAGCGAGCCACTGCTAGGCGGTGAATCCGGCACCGGAACCGGTCATCTCTTGCGCCGTCGGTTGGGACCACTCGCGAAACTCTCTCATGATAATCGATGGCTTCGGCAGCACGGAGGCCGTCAAGCGCGCGGTTCGCGCCGGTTGCGGTGCGTCGATCGTCATGGAAGCATCGGTGGCCGATGAAGTTGCTGCCCAGCAGCTTGTCGCGCTTCGGATTGAAGGGGTTGAACTCGCCAAGGAGATCAAACTGATCGTTCCCGAGACTTTGCCTCCGACCGCTCCGGCGATGGCGTTGTTCAAGGCATCGCAGAACTGGGGCAGGGCGTCCTGAGATGCCATCGACGGCGATTACAAACGCACCGCCCGCGAAAAGCACGGGCATGACGACACACAGCGCCGCATTCGATGAGCTCCAGCCCCTCAACCTTCCTCAACTTCCACCGTCGGCCTCGCCAGCACCTTGTCGATGCGGCGTCCGTCGAGATCGATGATTTCAAACCGCCAGCCGTGGGCCTCGACGTGCTCGCCGACTTCGGGAATGGTGCCGAATTCCCGCAACAGGAAACCGGCGATGGTCTGGTACTGCCGCGACGGCGGCAGCGGGATCTTGAGCAATTCGGAAAACTCGATCGCCGGCATCCAGCCCGAGATCAGATAGGAGCCGTCGTCGCGTTTCACCGCGGCGGGTTCGGCCGGCCCTTCGTCGGTATGAAAACTGCCGACGATCGACTCCAGGATATCTGCCGAGGTGACGACGCCCTGGAAGGTGCCGTACTCGTCATGCACCAGGCCCATATGAACCGGCGAATCCCGCAGGATCGAAACCACGTCGCGGGCGTCGAGCGATTCCGGAATCACCGGCGCGTCGCGGACCAGCTTTCGAATATCGGGGGTTTCGCCAGCGAGATAGATATCGAGCAGCTCCTTGGCCTGGATAATCCCCACCGCCGAATTGCCGTCGCCTTCGAACACCACGAAACGCGAATGGGCGCTGCCGGCCAACGCGGCATTGATCGTCTCGGACGTATCGGTCAGGTTGATCATGCTGACTTCATGGCGCGGCGTCATCACCGCGCCGACCGGGAGGTCGCCGAGGCGCATCACACCCGCGATCATTTCCTTTTCGCCGGGCTCGAGCACGCCGGCGTTTTCGGCCTCGACCACCAGGGTGCGGATCTCGTCTTCGCTCACTTTGTCTCCGGCCGCGCCGCGCTGGCCGAGCAGCCACAGCAAGGCCTGGCCGGAGTGATCGAGCAGCCAGACCAGCGGCAATGAGACCTTCGACAGCAGCGCCATCGCGGGCGCCACGCGCACCGCCACCGCTTCCGGATCGCGCAACGCGATCTGTTTCGGCACCAGCTCGCCGACGATGAGCGAGGCATAGGTAATGGTAGTGACGACGAGACCAACACCGATCACCTCGGCAAGCCCTTGGCGTAATCCGAGTTCGACCAGCCACGCGGTCAAGCGCTGCCCCAGCGTCGCCCCGGAAACCGCACCGGAGAGCACGCCGATCAGCGTGATGCCGATCTGCACGGTGGACAGGAATTTGCCGGGGTCGGAGGCCAGCACCAGCGCGCGCCGCGAACCCGTGACGCCCTTCTCGACCAGGGCGGCCAGCCGTGCCGGACGCGAGGAGACGATGGCGAGTTCCGACATCGACAGCAGGCCGTTGATGACGATCAGGACCGTGACGATCCCAAGTTCCAGAGCTAGCATTTTTCCCGTGATGTGGCGGACGGCGGCGGCCGTGGCGTGGAGTGCGTCATAGCAAGCTTGGCGTCGCGATGACAGGCTTTCCGGCGCAACGACGTGACCGATGCTCGATAATCCGCGAGCCATCTGCAATTTTCGTTGGCAGTACCGTTGCCAACTTGGAAATGTAAGGTCACATTCTACCCTCGGTAGGCCTAAACGGTCTCTCGATCGGTCACACGCACATGCCCAAATTCCTTCGCATCGGAGTCCATCGGTCGAACGTTTCCGGATACACGTCAAAGGCATGGTGGGTTCGCCGGGTTGGCTCGACGGTTCTCCTGAAGTGGGGCGCCGTGGAGGTCCACGGCATCGGAGATGGGCGAAAGATCTACTGGACGATTTCACCGCAGGCGAAAACAATTCGTTGCGGCACGGTGCAGCGCGCCAAGGACTATACCAGTGCCGCCATCGCGCGGCGACGCAACCATCGCTATGAACTGCTGGCTGGAAGTATTGCGATCCGGCGCCGATCTGCCAAGCGTGGCGCCGAGCTCGAACGAGCACTCGCGACGATCCTGGTCGTCGATATCGTCCGGTCCACCGAAAATGCCGCGCGGCTGGGCGATTCGCGCTGGATACAGGTGATGAATCACTATTACGCCGCCGTCCGCAAAGAGCTGAAGACCTTGCGCGGAAAAGAAGTCGTGACGACCGGGGACGGACTGCTCGCGATGTTCGATGCGCCGGCGGCCGGGATCCGTTGCGCGGCCGCCATCCGCGAGGCGGTGCGCACGCTGGGGCTGGAGATCAGGGTGGGGCTGCACGCGGGTGAATACGAAGTGAGCGGAGCTGACCTGATAGGTCTCGTGTTCCACATCAGTGCGCGCGTCGCCGCGAAAGCGCGTGCCGGCGAAGTCCTGGTCTCGAGCGCGGTCAAGGATTTGACGTCGCAGTCAGGAATCCGCTTCAGGGATCGCGGCGTTCACCAACTCAAAGGCGTGCCGAAACGGTGGCGCCTGTACCGGGTTGAGCATTAGGGTGAGCTGTTGAACAGCAGCGAAGCGTGGTGCCCCTGGCCGGAATCGAACCAGCACTCCTTGCGGAACTCGATTTTGAGTTCGAGCGCGTCTACCAATTCCGCCACAGGGGCATTCGGGACATCAGCCCAGGGGCCGGGGTCGCGAAGCCGGCGGAATATAGCGGGCGCGCCACGGCGGTCAACCCAGTGTGATCGCGGCTGTCTCGACAGCGCCATGCGCGCGGGATAGGACCCTTTGATACAGGAGATCAACGTGACCTTGGACGCCACCGCAACCCCCTCGCAGGCGCGCGATGCCGCAAATCCGGCGCTGACGGCGGCGCTCGCGATCACGGCCATCGCCGCGGCGACGCTGGCGGGCGCCTGGTTCTTCGAGCTGGTGCTGGATATCCGGCCCTGTCCGCTCTGCCTCGAGCAGCGTTACGCCTATTACCTGGCGCTGGCGCTCGGCCCGCTCACGGCGTTCGCCGCCTCCCGGGATTCTTCGCGAATCGTGCTGATCGGCGCGCTAGCCGATTCTCGCTGTCGCTGCTCTCGCCAATGCCGGGCTCGGGGTCTATCACGCCGGGGCCGAATGGAAATTCTGGCAGGGACCGACCGAGTGCTCCGGCCCGGTCGCCAATCTCGGCAGCGCCGGCAGCCTGCTGCAGCGCCTCGACACCGTCAAAGTGATCCGCTGCGACGAGGTGCAGTGGAGCTTTTTGGGACTTTCGCTGGCCGGCTACAACGTGCTGATCTCGCTGTTGATGGCCGCGATCGCGGGCTGGGGCGTGGTCAGGACTGCCAGGCAAACCTAAGGCAGACCTAATCGTCGACATCTTCCTGCGGCCGTCCGAACAGATGGACGATGCCCGGCGTCGTGATGCTGACAAAGACGAAACGCGACAGATGATGCGCGCCGACGAAGATCGGGTCGATGTGCAGCGTCAGCGCCAGCGCCAGCATGGCGTCCATCGCCCCCGGCGCGAAGGCGACGATGACGTCGGCGACCCGCACCGGGGTGGTCAATGCGATCACGGCGACAAAGGCCGCGGAAACCACGATGGCGGTGACGAACGACCCCAGCGCGGCATTGACATGGCTGAGCAGGGTTTTGGGCGACACCCGCGCGAACCGCACGCCGATCAGCGCGCCGATCCCGACCAGCGCCACGGCGCGCGCCCACGGCGGCAGGCCGCCCTCGATCGCGCCGGTGCCGTGCAGCAAGCTCGATCCGATCATGGCGCCGAACATCCAGCTCGCCGGAAATTTGATCAGCCGCAGCAACAGCGCCGCGGCGACAGCGGCGGCGATCAGTGCGCCGAGTTCGAGCGGCGAGGCGACGGCCGCCGCGATAACAGGCGCGGACGACGACGCGATGCCGGTCAGCGCCAGCAGCATCGGCAGTGCCGCGGTGAGAATGATGACGCGGATGGTCTGCACCACGGCGATCGCCGGCACGTCGGCGCCTTTCTCGGCGGCGAGCATGGTGATCTGCGACAGCGCGCCGGGGCTTCCGGCCAGCAGCGCCGAGGTCTGGTCCCAGCCGTGAAAACGCTGCAGGTAAAGACTGCAGCCGAAGGTCACGCAGACCGTCGACAATGCCAGCAGCGCGATGGTCAGCGGATAGGCGCCCATATTGTGCAGCATCTGCTGCGACACCAGCGAACCCAGCGAAATCCCGAGCAGCACCAGCATCGCCTGGGTGATGATCGGCGGCAAGGACAGCGGCCGGCCCATGATCGCGGCGATGCCGACCGCGATCATGGCGCCGGAAATCAACCCGCCCGGAAAATTCGCCCACAGGAACAGCGCGCCGCCGGCGGTGCCGATCGCAAGTGTTTCGACCGCGCTGAGGATTTTGGCGCGGCTGGAAATGGCTGGTGTCGTCGATGCAGGGGGTTGGCTCACGCCGCCTTATGGCAAATCCGTGCGTGAGGGACAAATGCGCTCATGCACGACAGCAATGCGTTAGACTTGCCGTGCCTTGCGAACGCGCAATTACTTCGCCTTGGCGGCCGCGGTCTTCTTGCATGCGGAACGGAATTTCCTGCGCTCCTTGCCGTGCAGTCCCTTGGCATCGGCTTCCTTCGAGCATTCCAGCGAGGCTGCGGTCCGCGGCTTCTCGGCTTTCTTGGCAGCAGGCGCCGCGGTCGGATTTCGCCGTCGGCGCAGGCGTGGCCGGCGCCGTGGCTTGCGCAAAGGCAGCCCCCATCAACAGCAGGGTTGCAAAGGCGGTCGCGGTTGCGCGGGAGGAAATCTTCATCATGAGAGCACCTCTATCAGAGAAGGGGGCAGCGTCGCGCCGCGATGCTGAACCGCGGGTGAATGAACCAGGGAGTAGCGCGTTCGCCGAGTATAGACCTCGCTGGCCAACGCGTCTGCAAACTTTCTGCACGCGCTTTGCTCGGTAAATGGTGGCCGTCCGCAAAACCTCCACGCCGTCGCACACCTCGGCTGCGTTAGGATGCAGCCGTTCAATCGTCACATCCTTTAGGGGAGAATTCTGGGATGACCATTCAAGCAAAGTTCTTAGGCACAGTTGCGGTGTTGGCTTTCGGGGTGTTCGCGGCGACATCGCCGGCGCAGGCCCTGACCTCGCAGGAATGCAGTGCGAAGTATCAGGCGGCCAAGACCGCCGGCACGCTCGCCGGCAAGACCTGGAATGATTTCCGCAAGGCCGAATGCGGATCCGACGCCGTCGTCGCAACTGCCACAGCACCTGCCGCGGCGAAGGACGCCGATGCCAAGCCGAAGAAGGAAGCCGCGCCCGCTTCCGCCACGTCGGCCGCACCGGCCGGTCCCGTCACGTTCCCCTCCGCTATTGATCCGAAATATTCCAAGGAGAAGGCCAGCCAGGCCCGGATGCACACCTGTGCGGATCAGTGGAAAGCCAACAAGGCCGCCAACACCACCGGCGGCATGAGGTGGATCGAGAAGGGCGGCGGCTTCTGGAGCGAGTGCAACAAGAAGCTGAAGGTTTGATCCCGCTTACGCTCCCCTGGACGGGGAGGGTCGATCGCGCGTGTAACGCACGAGCGGGGTGGGGTGAAGAGCTCTGGATCCGACGCGTCACCCCACCCCGTCTCGCATTTCGCTGCGCTCCATGTCGAGCCGACCCTCCCCCTCCAGGGGAGGGTAAGAAGGGCCGTCCCATTCACGACCCCTCATCCAGCAATTTTTCCGCCGATTTGGCGATCAGCTGCGCGCGCTTGCGCGGGCCGCGCTCGAGAAACAACAGGCTCTGGCCGAAGATGAAGCAATAAAACAGGAACGCCTGCGCGTCGGCCTGCTCGGGTGCAAGGCCGGTGGCGCGATAGAGCTGCCCGACATTGTTGAGCCTTGCGGCATCGACGCTCGCCACCGCGGCGGCGGCGGCCTCGTCGGACCGCGCCCATTGCCGGATCGCCAGTTCGACCGCCATGCCTTGCGTGTTCATGCGCTCCGAATAGAGCCGGATCAGCGCCCTCAAGCGATCGCGCGCGTTGGCTGCCGTCGAGGCTGGTCTGTTGCTCGATCGCCGCAATGCGTCCCGCGCTCCAGTCTTGCAGCATGCCGGCGAGCAGCGCCGCGCGGTCGCGGAAGCGCCGGTAGAAGCCGCCCTTGGTGACCCCGAGATTCTTGGCGAGCACCTCGACCCGCACGCCCTCGACGCCGGACCGCGCCAGCTCCTCGAATCCGGCCTCGATCCAGCTGTCGCCTCTGCCATCGGCCATGATTCGTCCCTCACCGATTTTGATACGGTACCGTATTGCTAACCCGCCGGCGCCCTGATACGCTACCGTATCAAAATTTGGGGCGGGAGCGATCGATGGCGTCAGCAGCGACCTATCGCGGCACGGTCTATCCTTGGCAATGCGACCACATCGGCCACATGAATATCATGTGGTATGTCGGCAAGTTCGACGAGGCGAACTGGAATCTGTTCGCGCGGATCGGGGTGACGCCGAGTTACTTGCGTGAATCCGGCTGCGGCATGGCGGGCGTGCAGCAGAACATCACCTACAAACGCGAGCTGGTGGCCGGCGATATCGTCGAGGTGACGAGCGTCGTGCTCGAAGTGCGCGAAAAATCGGTCCGCTTCATGCACGAGATGCGCAACGCCGAAACCGGCGAGGTCGCCGCAACTTGCGAGATCACCGCCGTTCACCTCGACCGGCAGGCGCGCAAGTCCACGGCCTTTGGCGAGGCGATACGGGCGACGGCAATGAGCCAACTCGCCGTTGCCGAGGCGGCCGGCGCATGAGCCCGGCCATGCCGCGCTTCGAGCCGAAAAACCCCGACTATCGGAAGATCGCCACCGTGACCTTCGATTCGCAAGCGGCGATGCGGTCGCTCGGCATTTCGATCGCACGGCTGGAGGCCGGCGAGGTCGACCTGTCGATGTCCTATCATCCCGACTGGACCCAGCAGAACGGCTTCGTGCACGCCGGCGTGATCACCGCGGGACTCGACACCGCCTGCGGTATCGCCGCCTTCACGCTGATGCCGGCGGGTACCGACATCCTGACCGTCGAATTCAAGACCAACCTGCTGGCGCCGGCCAAGGGCGAGCGATTTTTCTTCCGCGCCGTCGTCGTCAAGCCCGGCCGGACACTCACGGTGTGCGAGGGCCGGGCGTTTGCGCAAATCGGCGACGTCGAAAACCTGATCGCGACCATGACCGGCACGCTGATGGCGCTGCCGCGGCGCTAAGCGTTTTCCGCCTTGACCCAATTCCTCGTCATGGCCGGGCTTGTCCCGGCCATCCACGTCTTTCTTACGACGTTAAAAGGAAGACGTGGATGCCCGGGACAAGCCCGGGCATGACGAACTCTGGATAATCGTTCTGCTCTCATTCCTCGGCATGGAGATTTGTAGCGTTTCGCTCTAGGCTCTCTTCCATGCCGGCGCAGTTGCTTTTCTGATGATTTCCGCGATGCAGGGCGTGCTCGGGCTGGCGTCGGGTGCGCTGGTCGGGTTTTCGCTTGGCCTGGTCGGCGGCGGCGGATCGATCCTCGCGGTGCCGCTGATGGTCTATGTGGTCGGCGTCTCCGAGCCCCATGTCGCGATCGGCACCAGCGCCATCGCGGTGGCGGCGAATGCGGCGGTCAATCTGTCCAATCACGCCCGCGGCGGCACGGTGATCTGGTCCTGCGCGCTGCCGTTCGCGGCGGCAGGGATTGTCGGCGCGTTGGCGGGCTCGGTGCTTGGCAAGATGATGGACGGCCAAAGGCTGCTGGCGCTGTTCGCGCTGCTGATGCTGGTGATATCGGCGCTGATGCTGAAGACGCGGTCGCGGATCGGCCTGCCCGATGTGCAGATGAACCGGGAAAACATGCCCGCCATCGCCGGCCTCGGTCTCGCCACCGGAACGCTGTCCGGGTTCTTCGGCATCGGCGGCGGTTTCCTGATCGTGCCGGCCCTGATGCTGGCGACGGGAATGCCGATCATGAACGCGGTCTCCTCGTCGCTGGTGGCGGTGACGGCGTTCGGCCTGACCACCGCCGCCAGCTACGCCTGGTCCGGGCTGATCTCCTGGGAACTCGCCGCTTTGTTCGTCGCGGGCGGCATCGCCGGCGGATTGATCGGCACCCGGTCGGCGCGGCTGCTGTCGGAACGGCGCGGCGCGCTCAACATTGTGTTCGCCGTCGTCATTATTGCGGTGGCGCTCTATATGCTGGCGCGTAACTTGTCCTTATCTTGAGCGTTCGAGAGGGCGCGCCGTGCCGCCGCCAGGAGACCAGACATGACCAGATCGATCGATTCCGCCGGGCCGAAGGCGCCCCGCTCAAGGCGCGAAGCGCTCGGGCTGCTCGGCGCAGGCGCGGCCGTGCTCGGCCTCGCGCCGGGCCGGGCGCTGGGACAAAGCGACGAGACGGTGCTGACGGAAGCCCTGGTGCTGCGCGATCCCGAAATTCCCGCCACCGGAAATCCCGATGGCGACGTCACGATCGTCGAATATTACGACTACAATTGCCCGTATTGCCGCAAGGTCGCGCCCGAGATCAACCAGGTGGTGCAGGACGACGGCAAGGTCCGGCTGGTGCTGAAGGATTGGCCGATCCTGGGGCCGGTCTCGGTAACAGCCGCGCGGATGGCGCTGGCGAGCAAATACCAGGACAAATTCTTGCCGGCGCATGAGGCGCTGATCGGCGTCAGTTCGAAATTGACCGAGCCGCGGGTCCGCGAATTGCTGGCCGGCGCCGGCATCGATCTCGACCGCCTCGACCGCGACCTCACCACCAACGCCAAGGCGGTCGACGCCATCATCGCCCGCAACGGCGATCAGGCCAAGGCGTTCGGCTTTCGGGGCACGCCGTCGTTCATCGTCGGCAAATTCCGGGTGCCGGGTGTCCTGACCATGGTGCAGTTCGAGCAGGTGATTGCCGACGCGCGCAAGGCCAAGGCGGAGAAAAAGCTGTAGCGGCAAATAGCAAAAGCGCCCTCGCTTTTCAGCGAGAGCGCTTTCGATGGTGCTACCGGATTATTTCGACGAGATCTTGACCCAGTCGTCCTGCGCGCGCCGCTTCAACGAGTTCCACTCGGTCGCCGCGACATCCCAGTTCACGATCGTGCGATTGGCTGACGCACCCTGACCGCTCGCGACCGTCGAGGTCGATTGCGAAATGTAGATGTAAACGCCGAAGCCCAGCAGCAGCGCACCCAAAATCATTCCCAGAAAGACGCGCATGGCAAATTCTCCAATGAGCGCGGATAACGTTGCTGAGGCGAGATAGTTCCATTTGGAACCACACACACATACCGCCGTCCTCCTGAGGTGCGCGCCATCTTCGGCGCGCCTCGAAGGATGAAAGTTCATTACCCGTGGCCATCCTTCGAGGCGCGCAAAAGCGCGCACCTCAGGATGACGCCGCCCGTCAGGAACGCGTCCTCGCAGGCGCTACGACTGGCGCCGGTGCGACCGTCGTCGCTGGCGCCGCCACCGTGACGATATTGAGCGATTTCAGTTCGTCCGGCTTGAACACGAACAGCTTATCGTGTGGCGTTTCCATCGCATGCACCCAGGCCTGCAGGCTGATGCCCATGTCGCCGAGGTAGCGCTGGCAGCGCGCGGAAATGTTTTGCGCCACGCTCATCTCGTCACGCGGCGCACCTGCGGCGGCGGAAGAAAGTGCTGCCACCTGATGCACCCCGATCGTGGACCGTTCGCTGGCGCGCCGCTCGATACCGCCGGCGAACACCAGCGGGCACGACGAGGCGCAGTATTTTCCGGACTCGACTTCGGTTGCGAACTTTTTCTCGCGAATGAGCCGCCCCATCGCCAGCGCATCGCTGACCGAACCCCCCGGCGAATTCAGTACCACCGTCTTGATATAGTCGCCGCGCTTGCCGATCTCCGCGGCGAAGCTTGCGGAAATTCCCGGCGTGATGGTGCCGGTCGCCATCAGTTTGCCGCCGCTTACCAACTCGAACGTCATCGGTTTGGCCAGCGCGCCGTCCGGCTGCGGCAACGGCATCAGACGCTTGTCGCCGCCCGGCAACAACGGCGCCAGCACCGCCGGCACCATGCTGGGAAGATCCAGCGCCGGCGAATCCGGCCTTATCTCGGCCGGTGCGGCAGCAAGCTCCGAGCTGCGCAACAGCCCGTTCATGCCGGCGAGGTCGAGTGCCAGCACGACGATGGTAATGGTAACGACGCTGCGAAAAATCCAGCGCAGCACGACTTCGTCGGGATGATCGGACAGCCAGGCGCGAAAGCGTTGCTGCAGGGTGGAGGATTGCGACATGGCGCTGATCTATTTGGTGTGCCGCGCAGACGACAGCGAGGTAACGTTTTCCTCGGCCGCCTCCGGTGCTGCGACGGCGGCTTCCGGCTTCGACCCTGTCGGCGGAATTTCGTCGGCATGGCTGCGCCGAGCCGCTTCGACCTCCCGCGCCATCTGCAATGCCGCGACCAGTTCGCCCGCGGTCATGTTGGAGGCGCTGACGGCGGGAAGGCCTTCGCGCCGGATCGCGGCATGCACCACGCAGAGGATCAGCACCAGCACCGCCGGCATCAGGTCGATCGAGATCGCGCCGGCCCAGCTCGGGATGAAATCGCTGGCGTATCGCAACACCGCTTCGGCCGGCGACATCGACTGGAACCTGGCCGGTTCGACCCGCGGCGTCGCGAGAATCTTTTCGGCGGCGTCCGACAGCGACGACGCCTGCGCCGCGATCGAGCTTTCGACCTTGCCGACCACGGCGGTCTGGCGATCCGCAAGGTCGGAGCTGCGGCCGCCCGCAGCCGGCGCAATGAAGCCCGACGACAGCGATGTTGCGGCGCGCTTGACCGCAGGCGCCACCGAAGTTTGCTGCAGATTGGCGATCACGCCCATCAGCGCCAGCGACTCGGCGGCGAAGGCATCGCTGCGGGTCGAGATCGGGCCGCGATCGCTGATCAGCTCGCGCATTTTGGCGAGATGCTTGCCGCCCTGTTCGTAAAGGCCCGAGACGCGCTTGCCCGAGGCCTGCACTTCCTGCCCGAGGCTGTCGAGTTGCCCGGACATCTGCGTCAACAGCTGCACCACGGTGCCGGATCCGGCGGTGCCGGTCAGCGAGCCGGCGCGCTCGGCATCGGCAAGCCGTGCGAATCGCGACGATGCCAGCTGGATATCCGGCAGCAGACCTTGCGCGGCGATGGCGTTGCTGTTGGCGGTATCGAGGTCGCGGGTGTAATTCTGCACGGTTATGGAGAGATGCTGCTGGATCGCCGCCGCGCCGGCCAGCGCCGAGGCATTCAGCCAGGACGACATCGCCACGATCATCAGCGAGCCCAGCAGCATGCAGCCGAACATCAGGCCGCGGCCGGTGCGGTCCATCACATGCGGCATGAACTGCATCAGGAAGATCCAGAACGCGTAGATGCCGACCGATACCGCGACCGAATAGATCACCGCGGCAAAGAACACCGTGGTCGGGCTGCCGTTCAGAAGTTCGCGAACGCCGAGATAAGTGTAGACGCCGGCCGCCAGCGCCAGGATCGCGGTGGTTAGTTTCAGCGTGACTTCGAGCCGGGCGACGCCGTTGGCCAAGAGCAATGAAGTGGACGCGCGCGACGCAGAGGCCTGGGATGCAAAGGCAGTGTTCGGGGGCATGATGAGGTTCCGTGAGGTTCAAAAACCATTGAACAGCGCCCCCGCTGCTCGCTAAGCCATTAGTATCTGGAGATAAATTCCGACGAGATTATGTCGGCGGCTGTGGAAGGTTGTAGCTAGATCGGCTACCATGACGCATGACCCCGAACGACGTTTTGACAGACGTGATCGCCGAGTTTGGCCGCAAATACCTGTGGTGGGAGCCGGTCGGTGGAGTTGCCGTTTTCCGAAGATCGCATCATCGCCCAGACGATGAATCTCGCGACATACGACGACATACTTCTGCTGGAGCAGACGGTCGGAAAGGCGCGGTTGGTCGAAATCATGCTGCATGCGGAGCCGGGATGGATCAGCGATCGCTCCTGGGAATTCTGGCGCGGACGGTTGTCGTTAGCCACCGGGGCGACAATTCCGAACAAGGCACCGCGACGGGCGTTTCATGCAACGTCTTGAAGCGAAGTTTTCCATCCTGCCGCCCGCACAACGGGAAATCTGGGCTCATCTGGCGCCCGCGGCCCAATTCAATTTTGTTCTGTATGGCGGGACCGCGGTTGCCCTCCAGCTTGGGCATCGAGAATCGCTGGATTTCGATTTTTTTCGGTCCGAACCGCTGGATAAGGATCAAATCCGCACGGCGTTCGGATTCGTCGCCGGGGCTACAATATTGCAGGATATGCCCGACACGCTAGCCGTGCTCGCTCGCATGCCATCCGGCCTCGTGAAGGTTTCATTCTTCGGCGGAATTGGATTTGGTCGCGTTGACGATCCGCTGCAGACCCGAGATGGCATATTGCTGGTCGCCTCTCTTGGCGACCTGATGGCGACCAAGCTCAAGGCAACGCAGGATCGTGCGGAGGCCAAAGATTATCGAGACATCGCCGAGATGATTTCTGCAGGGGTGTCCCTACCGTCCGGCTTGAGTGCTTTCCGGCAAATGTTCGGTGGCGAACCGGCGCAAGTCCTGCGCGCCCTCGGTTATTTCGAGGATGGAGATCTAACCGCGCTTGGCACCGCCGATCGGGAAGTTCTGCGTAACGCGCGAGATCGAATCGGCAAGTTGCCGGAGGTTCGTCTCAAGTCGGGATCTCTGGTCGGACCTTGAAAGCGGGTCGGTTGCTCTGTCAAAAAAGTTGAGCGTCCCGATCGTCATCACTCCCCACCCAGCCACTTCAAAATCTCCGCATTGATCTCGCGCGGATAGGTGTGGCTGAGATCGTCGAGTTCGCGGTAGGTCACCTCGGCGCCGGCCATCGCCAATATCTGTTGCGTCTGCCGCGCCACCTGCACCGGGAACATCCAGTCGAGCTTTCCGTGCACGAGATAGACCGGCAGGCCGCGCATCCGCTCGGCATCGGCCATTTCCGCCATCAGCGGATGGAAGGTGGCGGCGACCGGGGCGAGGTGGGTGAAGGGCGAGGCGCTCTCCAGCCCGCTGACGTAGCAGAACGTGCCGCCATCGCTCATCCCGGTCAGCAGCATTTTGGTGGGATCGATGTTCCAGCGGCTTCGCACCGAATCGAGCATGCGGACGAGGTTCGGAGTGTCGGTATCGTCGCCCATCAGGGCCCAGGTAGTTTTTTCTGGCGCAGGGCCCGTCGCCGTCGGCGCGATCAGGATCGCGCCAAAACTGCGGGCGTCGCGCAGCCAGCTCCACAGAAAGCCGCGGCCATTGCCGCTGCCGCCATGCAGCGCCATCACCAGCGGCCAGGCGCGGTCCGGCGTGTAATATTCGGGCACGTAGAGCGAGTAACCGCCACGGCTGCCGGGCTCGTTGTGGTCGTGAATGATTCCGGTGTTTTCGTGGGCCGGCTGCGCCAGCAGCGCTTCCAGACCTTCGTCATCGCGCAGGCCGGGGTCGGTGAAGAAGCTGCTCACCGGCGGCAATTTTGCGGCAAGCGGATACAACGCTTCCTGGGCGCGCGGCGCGTGACGCAATGCGCGGAATACGGTCATGAGGTCGCCACTGCCATTCTGCACCGCGCGCAAGCCGGCGAATGCCGCTAGCGCCGCATCGCTCGCGGTCTCCAACGGCGCGCGCAGATGCGCGAACTCCTCCGGCCAGCCGGCCAGCCGCGCACGCACCGCCTGCAGCGCCTGGTCCGGGGAGCCCGCGGCTTCCATGACGCGGCCGAAATCCGGCGGGTTCAGGTGACGCGCGATGAAACCGATCGCTTCGAGCGACTGCAGCAGCGGCGGCAGCACCGCCACGATGTCGTCCACCACCGCCTCGCTCATCGCGTGCTCCGACATTGCGGCCTTCTTCGTGTTTCAATGCAGCCGCGGCGCCTTCAGCAATTTCGCCCGGTCGGTCGAAGTCAGCACCACGTCGAAGGTGACACCCTCATGGTAGACGGTGAGCGGCACGTCGACACCGGCGGCGCCGAGCGCCCAGAGTTTTCGGTAGAAGCCGGCCTGGCTCGAGACTTTTTCGCCGTTCACGGCCAGGATCACGTTGCCGGCCTTGAGTTCGGCGCGCGCGGCCGGCCCCTTGCCGGCGATGCCGAACACCACCACCCGGTTCTCGATCTCCTGCAGATACATCCCGAGCCAGGGCCGCGCCGGCCTGTTGACGCGGCCGAATTTCCTGAGGTCGTCGAGCACCGGCTTGAGCAGGTCGATCGGCACGATCATGTTGACATGCTCGGCCCTGCCCTCGCGTTCGCGCTCGAGCTGCAACGAGCCGATGCCGATCAGCTCGCCGCGGTTCGAGATCAATCCGGTGCCGCCCCAATTGGGGTGCGCGGGGTGAGTGAAGATCGCCTCGTCCAGCAGATACTCCCAGTAACCGGCGAACTCCTGCCTGGCGGCGATGCGGCTCGCAACCGAGCGCGTGCGCCCGCCGGCGCCGCCGAGCACCACGCGGTCGCCGATGTCAGCGGCGCTGGAGGAACCCAGCGGCAGCGGCGCGAGGTCGATGCGGCCCAGCGCCTGCACCAGGCCGAAGCCGGTTTCGGAATCGAAGCCGAGCGCGTGGCCTTGCACGACGCGGCCGTCGCCGAGATGCAGCCAGACCGCCTCGGCCTCGGTGATCAGATAGCCGATGGTCAGCACCAGGCCGTCGTCGATCAGCACACCGTTGCCGGCGCGCTCGGTGCCCAGCGTATCGGCGCGTGAAGGCGTCGCCGGGGATGATGGAATGCAGGCCGACCACCGAGGCCAGCGCGCGGTCGAGGTCGAAGCCGTAGTCGCTCCGCGCGCGGCTGGTTGACCAGCGGTACTTTCCATTCAGTCAACGAGGCCATCGGTCCTCCGGTTCGCTCAACATCGGCATTTCGCCGATTGGATCACATCTCGCGTCGCCAGGTAATATCGAAATCATCTGGGAAGCTCTGCGTATTATTGCCACCCCGGAACGCGAAAGAATTCTTTTGAAATCGCATCTGTTGGCGGTGCCGTTCTTATCCCTCCCCACAAGGGGGAGGGATAAGAAAGCGCCCGCCCTTCAGTCTCTCACCCAGCCGCCTTCACCTGATCCCGCGACGGCATGATCCGGAACGCGCGGCCCTCTTGCAGCCACGCCGCGCGCTCGTCGCGCAGCAGCGTGCGGCGGACTTTCCCGGAATCGTCGCGCGGGCCGACGGCCACGATCTCGAAGCTTTGCGGCTGCTTGTAGCGGCTGAGCAGATCGGCGAGGAAGCCCGCCATGCCGTCGATCACGGCTTGCGCCTCGGCCGTCTCGATCAATTCGACAATGGCGTGGACGCGCTGCCCCAGTTCGGGATCGGGCAGGCCGACGACGACGCAGGAGCGCACTTGCGGATGCGCCATCACGGCGGCCTCGACCTCGGCCGGATAGATATTGGCGCCGCCGCGCAGGATCATGTCGGCGAGCCGGTCGCCGAGATAGAGATAGCCCTCGGCATCGAGCCGGCCGATGTCGCCGAGCGATTCCCAGCCGTCGGGACGGCGCTTCGGCTCGGCGCCGAGATAGTGATAGCTGCTGCCGGCGCCGTCATTGGGAAGGAAATAGATTTCACCGGTCTCGCCGGTCGCGACATCGTTGCCGTCCTCGCCGATGATCCGCAGTTTCGAGGTCTCGGCGATCTTGCCGACCGAGCCCCGGTGCGCCAGCCATTCGACGCCGGAAATGATGGTGGCGCCCTGTGCTTCGGTGCCGCCATAGAGTTCGTAGATGCGCTCGGGCCCCAGCCACTCGATCCATTTTTCCTTCAGCCAGGGCGGCATCGGCGCGGCCATGTGAAACACGATCTGCAGGCTCGACAGATCGTAGCGGTTGCGCACCTCGTCGGGCAGCGCCCAGATCCGGTGCATCATGGTGGGCACGAAATTGACCCACTGTATCAGGTTGGCCTCGATCAGACGCAGGCATTCCTCGGCGTCGAATTTGACGAGGCCGGTGACGCGTCCGCCGTGGAACAGCGCGGTGTGCGAAACAATGAAGGGGGCGTTGTGGTAGAGTGGGCCGGGGTTGAGCAGGGATGCGCCGAGCGGCATGCCGAGCACTGCGGGTCCGGCGGTGTCGATCACGGCGGGCCTGTGATCGAGGATCACCTTGGGCCGGCCGGTCGAGCCGCCTGAGGTCATCGCCTTCCAGTAGCGCGCCACCGGATTGACGATCGGTTCGCCGGAAAAGCCGTCCGGCACGAAATCGGCGGGCAGCGAGTTCGGCGCATTCCAGTCCGGCTGGCCGCCGACCACCAGCGAAGGCTTGAGAATTTCGAGCACCGCTGCGGCCTCGCCGCGCGGCAGCCGCCAGGTCAGCGAGGTCGGCGTCGCGCCGCACTTCCACACCGCAAAGGTGGTCTCGAAAAAGATGTTGCTGTTGGGCAGGCCGATCGCAACAAAGTCGCCGGGCTTCACGCCCTTGGCGGCAAAGGCCCGGGCGCGCGCGTTGGCGTTGCGCTCGAGCTGTTCCCAGGTCAGCGCGTCCTGGCCATGGCTGATCGCAACCGCATCCTTCGGCTTGCGTTCGGCGTACCAGCGCGGCACGTCGGCGATCGGAATCAGCATGCTGGTGCTCCCGCGGGCTTCGCCTGGTTGCTAGTTCGCCAATGCGTTGCCGTCGCGGATCGAGCAGCTTTGTCCGGATACGCTCATCGACAGTATCTCATACATCCGGCCGTCGAGGCCTTTGACGCGCATATTGCCGCCAGACCGGCCTTGAACGACATTGACGCTGCAACTGCCGCCGCTGAAACTCACGACGTATTGAACCGCGCCGCTGGCGTAAGCCATGTTGCCGATCAACTTATCTCCGGAAAACTTGAGTCCGCGCGCCTGGCCGTTGATCTGCCCATCGCCGGGCCCGACGTCGCTCTTCCCCCTCATCCCTCCGTCCGAGGTTCTTCGCGCCCGCTCGAATAGCCGGCCCGCGCTGCTGATGTAGATGACCTTGTTGATCGAGATCTGACGTCCATGTTCGCGGCCGTCAGAGGCTCGCTGCATCATCGAACTGGTCCAGCTTAGCGTCAGCGATTTGTTCAGGAGGTGCGCCGGCGCGGCCAGCGTCGGCGAAGCAGAGAAAAGCAGAGCCGTCGAGGCCGCGATCAAGAAGCCAGCCTGCATTCGTTTTCGATTCGTCGGCTGCATATCCGTGCCCCCCTTTGTTATGCTGTCAGCCGGCGCATCCTTGCGCGATTCAGGAAAGGCCGCAAGAATATTGCTCGTTGCATGGCTGATCGAAGCTGGTAACGTTTTCACTCTCGCAGGCGTCGAGGAACACAGCATGGACAACCGCAGCGACATTTGGCGCGGCGTTGACGCGATCAAACCGCGTTTCGTCGCCTTGAGCGACAGGGTCTGGGCGATGCCCGAGGTGTGCTACACCGAGGCGCGCTCTTCCGCCGAACATCTGGCCGAACTGCGCCATCAGGGTTTTCGCATCACCGAGAATGTCGCCGGCATTCCCACCGCCTTGATCGGCGAATGGGGCGAGGGCGGTCCCGTCATCGCCTTCCTCGGCGAATATGATGCGCTGCCCGGTCTCAGCCAGGAGGCTGACGTCGCGGAACCTCGTCCGGTCGAGGCGGGAGGCCATGGCCACGGCTGCGGCCACAATCTGCTGGGCTCGGCAGCATTGCTCGCTGCCACCGCGGTGAAGGATTGGCTTGCCACCCACAACGCGCCGGGGCGGGTGCGTTATTATGGCTGCCCCGCCGAGGAGGGCGGTGCCGCGAAAACCTTCATGGTGCGCTCCGGCGCCTTCGATGACGCCGACATCGCCATCACCTGGCACCCCAACAGTTTTTGGGAAGTGGCGGTGACGCCATCGCTGGCGAATACGCGCGCCGATTTCATCTTCACCGGGCGCGCCTCGCACGCCGCCGCCTCGCCGCATCTCGGCCGCAGCGCGCTCGATGCGGTGGAACTGATGAATGTCGGCGTCAATTACATGCGCGAGCACATGCCGAGCGAGGCCCGCGTCCATTATGCGCTGCTCGACACCGGCGGCATTGCGCCCAATGTGGTGCAGGCCCACGCCCGCGTGCGCTATTCGATCCGCGACCGCGATCTGCCCGGGATGAACGAGCTGGTGGCGCGCGTTCGCAAGATTGCGCAGGGTGCGGCGCTGATGACCGAAACGAAAATGGAGATGCGGATCATTTCCGCGGTCTCCAATGTGCTGTCCAACACCCCGCTGGAACAGACGCTGCACGGCATCATGGAAGATCTCGGTCCGCCGCGTTTCGACGACACCGACGAAAAATTCGCCGCAAAAATCCGCTCAACTTTGAGCGAGAAGGATATCGCCGCCGTCTATCACGCGATCGGCATGGATCCCACCGACCGCCCGCTGGCCGATTTCACCGTGCCGCTGGATGCGAAGCGCAATCCCCAGATCGGCTCGACCGATGTCGGCGACGTCAGCTGGGTGGTCCCGACCGTTCAGGTTCATGCCCCGACGGTCGCGATCGGCACGCCGTTCCACACCTGGCAGATCGTGGCGCAAGGCAAGACCCCGGCCGCGCACAAGGCCATGGTGCAGGCCGCCAAGGCGATGGCCGCCCTCGGCGTCAAGGCGTTTTGCGAGCCGGAGCTGATCACGGCCGCCAAGGCTGATCTAAAGAAACGCACCGCCCGCACGCCCTATGTCAGCCCGCTGCCGGCCGACGTCGCGCCGCCGCTGGATATGTCGCTGAGCTAAAGCAGCGTAGAAATTTCTGGCTGATTGCGTCGGCGGTGCAGACCGTCCGCCAGCCCATCCTTGCACTCCTAACAACATATTGTTTCATATCAAGTTCGCAACGTGTCCTCGTTCGACACGTGCCGCACTTATTACCGTCATCGCCGGTGTTTTCAGCGGATTTTGGCAGCGCCGGAACTCGCCTACCGACAAAGTATATAAACATATTGACATATATCTCGGACGATGGTTTATCGGGGATGCAACGTCGCTTTTTCGGCACCTCCCAGCGCTGGAGCTTGGCACGATGGATGCTCAGTCGATTCTTCTCGATCCGATCCGGGTCGGCTCCATAGAACTGTCGAGCCGCATCGTCATGGGATCGATGCACACCGGCCTCGAATGTCATCCGGAGCGTTTTGACGAACTCGGGCGCTTCTACGCCGAGCGCGCCAAGGGCGGGGCGGGTCTTATCGTGACCGGCGGCTTCGCTCCGAATTTCGCGGGCCGCATGAAGAACGAGCCCGGCACGTTCGAGCGCGCCGATCAGGTCGCCGACCACAAGAAGATTTCCGGTCCCGTGCGCGCCGCCGGCGGACGGATCCTGCTGCAGATCCTGCATGCGGGACGCTATGGATATCATCCCGCCGTCGTCGCGCCGTCTCCGATCAAGTCTCCGATCAATCGCGACGTGCCCGCCGAACTCACGCCCGAGCAGATCGAAGAGACCATCCGGAACTATGCGAACACCGCGCGTCTTGCGATCGAAGCCGGCTACGACGGCGTGGAGATCATGGGCTCGGAAGGTTACCTGATCAGTGAATTCCTGGCGCCGCGCACCAATCACCGGACCGACGCGTGGGGTGGCTCGCTGGAAAATCGCGGGCGGTTCCCGATCTCGGTGGTGAGGGCTGTTCGAGCCGCCATCGGCGACGCCATCATTTCCTACCGGATATCGGCGCTTGAACTGGTCGAGGGCGGCCTGACGCAGGACGAGACGATCTGGCTCGCCAGGGAAGTCGAAAAAGCCGGGGCCGATTGCCTCTCCACCGGGGTCGGCTGGCATGAGGCCGCCGTACCCACGATCGCCGGACCCGTCCCTCACGGGGCGTTCGTCGAATGGACACGCCGGCTGAAGCAAGTCGTCAAGATTCCGGTCACGGCGAGCAACCGGATCAATCTGCCGGAGGACGCCGCGCGGATCATCGCCGAAGGGTCGGCCGACCTGGTCTCGATGGCGCGGCCGCTGCTGGCCGACGCCGAGTTCGTCAACAAGGTCGCGATGGGACGCTCCGACCTCGTCAACGTCTGCATCGCCTGCAACCAGGCCTGTCTGGACCACTACTTCACCGACCAGGTCATTACCTGCCTGGTCAATCCGCGCGCCGCGCGCGAGAACGAATTCTCCGATGCGCCGGCGACGGTACGCAAGCGTGTCGCGGTGATCGGCGCCGGCGTCGCCGGCATGGCCGCCGCACTCGAAGCGGGACGCCGCGGCCACCATGTGACGCTGTTCGAGGCGGCCCCGCGGATCGGTGGCCAGTTCGCGCTCGCCGCCGTCATCCCCGGCAAGGAGGATTACGGCCTCTCACTGAAAAGCTACGAAGCGCAACTGGCCGCCGCCGGCGTCGAGATCAAGACCGGCGCCGCGGTCGATCCGGAAACGCTCAAGCGCGAAAACTTCGACGAAGTCATCGTCTCGACCGGAGTGACGCCGAGACTGATCGACATTCCCGGCGGCGACGATCCCCGGGTCGTCGGATACACCAAGCTGCTCGACGGTACCGTCAAGGCCGGCGAGCGGGTGGTCGTCATCGGCGGCGGCGGAATCGGGCATGACGTCGCGATTTTCCTCGCCATGGAGACCGACGGCCGCCGGCAGACGCGCGAAGAGTTCATCGACCGGTGGGGCATCGCCGGCAAGCCGAAGACTCATCCGGCCAGGCGGCAGATCACCATGGTCAAGCGCTCGCCCGGCGCGTTCGGCCGCACGCTTGGAAAGAGCACCGGCTGGATCCTTCGGCAGGAACTGAAGGACATGAAAGTCCGGCAGATCGCCGAGGCGCGCTATCTGAAGATCGACAGCGAGGGTCTCCACATCGCCCTGCCGGACCGCAATGAAGTGCTGCCGGCCGACACCATCGTCATCTGCGCCGGCCAGGATTCCGATCGCGGCATCGCGGACGAAATCGCCGCGAACGGCCAAACCGCGCACGTGATCGGGGGCGCGCGGCTCGCCGGAGAACTCGACGCCAAGCGCGCCATCTACGAAGGCGCGATCCTCGGCAATCGCATTTGAAGCGGCCCAAAGACCGCGAAGCAAAATAGCAGGGATGAGGGAGCATCGATGCCGATTGATGTAAGCGCGGACTTCCTGCAGCGGCGCCCGGCCAATTTCCGCCCGATGACGCCGATCCAGTTCTTGCGGCGCGCCGCCGACGTTTTTCCCGACCGGACCGCCGTCGTTCACGGCGATATCAGGTTTACCTGGGCCGAGCATGACCGCAGATGCAGGATGCTGGCGGCGGCGCTGAGAAACAGCGGCGCCGGCAACGGCGACATCGTCGCGATCCTGTGCCCGAACACGCCGGCCATGCTGGAGGCCCATTTCGGCGTGCCGATGGCCGGCGCGATCCTCAACACGCTCAATACCCGCCTGGATGCCGGAGCCATCGCCTTCATTCTCGAACACTCCGAAGCCAAGGTGTTCATCGTCGATCGGCAATGGAGCGACGTCGCAAAGGCGGCGTTGTCCAATCTGAAGACGCGTCCGCTGGTCGTTCACATCGATGATCCCTACGCGGAAAGCGGCGAACTGATCGGCGATCTCGACTACGAAGCCTTCCTGAAGAGCGGCAACCCCGACGACGAAATTACGTGGCCCGCCGACGAGTTCGACGCGATCACGCTGAACTACACGTCGGGAACGACCGGCAACCCCAAAGGCGCGCTCTACCATCATCGCGGCTGCTACCTGAACACGTTGAGCCAGCTCGTCCACCATCAACTCAACAGCGACTCGGTCTATCTCTGGACGCTGCCGATGTTCCACGTCAACGGCTGGTGCTTCTCCTGGGGTATGGCCGCGATCGGCGGTACGCATGTCTGCCTGCGAAGGGTGCTGCCCCGCGAAATCTTCGATTCGATCGACAAATATGGCGTGACCCATATGTGCGGCGCGCCCACCGTGCTCGGCATGCTGATCGAAGGCGCGGCAAAAACCGGCATCAAGCTGGACCGTGCCGTCGCCATCATGACGGCGGGAGCGGCTCCGCCCGCGCCCATCCTCAAGGCGACGGAAGAACTCGGGTTCACGGTGCGCCATGTCTACGGAATGACGGAAATGCACGGCGTCGCAGCACTTTGCGACTGGCATTCGGAATGGAATTCGCTGTCCGCGGACGAGCGCTCGAAGCGCATGGCGCGGCAGGGCGTGCGCAACGTGGTGACGGACGACATGATCGTCGGCGATCCCGTGACCCTGGAGCCGATTCCGCGCGACGGCACCACGATCGGCGAGATCCTGTTTCGCGGCAACAACGGCATGAAGGGTTACCTGAAGAACCCGGCGGCGACCGACGAGGCCTTTGCCGGCGGCTGGTACAGGACCGGCGATCTCGCCGTGACCCATCCCGACGGCTACATCGAGATCAAGGACCGCTCCAAGGACATCATCATCTCGGGCGGCGAGAACATCTCGTCGATCGAAATCGAGGAAGTCATGTTCCAGCATCCTTCGGTGTCCTACGCCGCCGCCGTCGCGATGAAGGACGAAAGGTGGGGCGAGACGCCTTGCGTGTTCGTCGAGCTGAAGGAAGGTCACGACGGCAAGGTCACCGCCGATGACATGCTCGAGTTCTGCCGGGCGCGGCTCGCCAGGTTCAAAGTTCCGAAGAAGTTCATTTTCGGACCGATCGAGCGCACCTCGACCGGAAAGGTGCAGAAATTCAAGTTGCGCGATCGAGCCCAGAGCGCATGAACGTAAACCGGATACCGGAGTAGACGAATGAGAGGTCTTGGAAAATCGCGTCGCGATCGTGACCGGCGCCGCCGGCGGCATCGGTCGGGAGATATGCCGCCGCTTCATCGAAGAGGGGGCCAACGTCGTCGCCCTCGACGTCAATGCGGATGCCCTGAAGCAGTTGGCCACCGATCTCGCTGCGGACGAGACACGGCTGTTCTGCGTCACCGTCGACATCACCGACTACGCCAAGGTCACGGATGCCGTCGAACGCGGCGCCGCGAAATTCGGCAGGCTCGACATCCTCGTCAACAATGCGGGCTGGGACGTCGCGGCGCCGTTTCTCAAGACCGAGCCCGATCTCTGGGACAAGATCATCGCGATCAACCTCAAGGGGCCGCTCAACCTGCACAAGGCGGCGCTGCCGCATTTGATCGCGGGCGGCGGCGGCAAGGTCGTCAACGTCGCCTCCGACGCGGCCCGGGTCGGATCGTCGGGTGAATCGGTTTACTCGGCGTGCAAGGGCGGCCTCATCGCGTTTTCCAAAACCATCGCGCGGGAGTACGCGCGCGACAACATCCGCGTCAACGTGGTGTGTCCCGGTCCGACCGACACGGCGCTGCTGCGATCCTTTGTCGGCGAAGGTGAATACGGACAAAAGATCTACGACGGCCTCAAGCGCGCCATCCCGCTGAAGCGTCTCGGTCAGCCCGAAGACATTCCGGGCATGATCGTTTTCCTGTCGAGCGACGACGCCAACTTCATCACCGGCCAGGTGATCAGCGTGTCCGGCGGCCTGACCATGAGCGGATAGAGTTTCACAGGGATTGCCGGCCGCCCGTCGTTGCGTTGCGGCTGTTCTCATGATTCCCACTACGATTTCGCAACCTGCACTCTGGATCGGCCCACCCAATGGCTTCGCTGAAAAATTCGCGCAAGAACGTTGCCGAGATGGTTGCCGCCGACGAGGCCGGTACTCCCGTGCTGGGCAAGCCCGATCGCGTCGCCGACCACCTCAACAACCGGATATTCTTCCGGCTGTTTCAGGTCGCGAACACGTTGCAGAAACAGGCCGTGAAGGAACTCGGCGTCACGACGGTGCAATGGGCCGTGCTCGGCGCGCTGTCTGATCCCCGGCCGACCAACGGCATGTCCGTCGGTACCTTGGCCGACTTCCTCGTTGTCAGCCGCCAGAATCTGGACGGCGTCCTGAAGCGCCTCGAGCGTGATGGTCTCGTCGAAAGGGTGATGGACTCGCAGGACAAGCGCGCGCGGGTGGTGCAGGCTCACGCGGGAAGGGCTGGCGTTCTGGAAGGAGCTCCGCGAACGTATCTTCCAGTTCTACGATCAGGCCGTCAGCGGATTCAAATTCGACGACCGCGTCGCCCTCGCACATTATCTCAACGCACTGCAGCGCTTCCTCACCACCGTCAGCCTTGAGCAACCGCGACGGGAGCGGAAGAAAGGCAAGCGGCGTCCCTGAGGGAAACGGCCGCTTTTCGGCTCTCGGGCGTCAACAACTGCCATTCGCTATTGCAATTCATAACCGGACTAAACCCGCGCCATCAGAAGAAGGGACCACGATCATGAACTACGCCGATTTTCAGTTTCTCAAGTTCGATCCGAAACCCAATGGGGTGCTGCTGGTCACCCTCAATCGCGCGGAGGCGATGAACGCGACCAATGGGCGCATGCATTGGGAGCTGACCAAGGTCTGGGACGTGGTGAACCACGATCCCGAGGTCCGCGTGATCGTGGTGACCGGTGCCGGTGATCGCGCATTTTCCGCCGGCGGCGACCTGTCGTGGATCGGGGAGACCGTCGGCAATCCCGACAAGGTGGCCGATACCTTGAAGGAGGCGGGCGACCTCGTCTTCAACATGCTGGCGTGCGAGAAGCCCATCATATCGGCCATCAACGGCGTGGCCGTCGGCGCCGGTCTCGCGGTCGCGTTGATGGCCGACATCAGCATTATGGCGGAAGAAGCCAAGATCACCGACGGGCACGTCCGCATCGGCGTCTCCGCCGGCGACCACGCCGTCATCCTGTGGCCGATGCTTTGCGGCATGGCGAAAGCAAAATACTATCTGATGACCGCGGATTTCGTCGACGGAAAGGAAGCCGAGCGCATCGGTCTGGTAAGCTTGTGCGTCCCGAGAGCGCAGTTGATGGACAAGGCCATGGCGACGGCGAACAAGCTCGCGAACGGCAGCCAGCTCGCCATCCGCTACACCAAACGCTCCCTGAACAACTGGATGCGGATGTCGCAGCCGGCGTTCGATGCGTCGCTCGCGTTCGAAATGCTGTGCTTCCTCGGCGAGGACGCCAAGGAAGGTGTCGCCGCGGTGAGGGAAAAGCGCGAACCGCAGTTTCCGTCCGCCAGGCGGAGCGCCTGAAGGGGGCCGCCATGAAGTCATTCGATCACTTCGAACGGTCGCGCCGCGGCCGCCCTTGTGATCGATGGCTTCCGGCGTAGGTTCATCGTCTGATCGACAGGAAAGGCAATCCCATGGAACTCAAGCTCCATCACGTGAACTATTCGACCAAGGACGTTGGCGCGGTCGCGGAATTTTACCGGTCGCTGTTCAACATGAAGCCGGTGCCGAGCTACGAAGGTGCGCGGATCGACTTCGCAGGGCTACGACGGCAAGGTGGAGTTTCTCACCGATGGCACCACCGAGTTTCACATCTCGCCGCAGGATCTCGGCGTCGCCTTCCGAACCAAACAGAGTCTCAACCCGGTCGATCGCGGCCACATCGCGTTTCGTACCGACGATATCGAGGCGTTCAAGGCCATGCTGCGAGAGAAGAATATTCAATTCGCCGACTACGGCGTTTGGGCCGTCGCCGGCTGGTATCAGATCTTCCTGCAGGACCCCGACGGCACGATCGTCGAGGTCCACCAGACCGACTACAAGTCGCCCGGTGCATAGCCGGACGCTGATGGCTTGCTCTGACATCCTCACTGGAGTGACACGATGCGCATCGGCTGCCTCGGCCTCGGCAATATGGGCCAACCCATGGCGGGCAAGTTGCTCGACGCCGGGCACGAATTTTGGCTCTATGATGTCCGCGAGGAAGCCATGCTGCCTCTGCTCGAGCGTCAGGCGCGGCGGGCGACCTCGGCGAAGGAACTGGCCGACACCTGCGACACCGTGATTGTTTCCCTGCCGACGCTTGAGATTTTTCGGCATGCGCTTTCCGGACCCGACGGCTTGCTCGCGGGAAAGGCTTTGAAAACGCTGGTCAACACCTGCACGGTCGGTGTGACCTTCATCCGCGAGATCGAGACGGAATGCGCCGCGGCCGGTGTCACCGTCATCGATGTCCCGATCAGCGGCGGCGTCGGCGGAGCCAGGGCCGGAACGCTGGCCATGATGGTTTCAGGCAATCCAGCCAAGGTTGCCGATCTGATGCCGGTGTTCCAGCTTTGGGGCAAAACGATCGTGGTTGCCGGTGACAGGCCCGGCGCTGCGCAGACCATGAAGCTCACCAACAACATGCTCTGCGCCGTCGCGCTGGTCGCGACCTCGGAGGCCATGACGTTGTCGGGCAAGGCCGGCATTCCGGCCGACGCCATGCTGCAAATTCTCAACAACGGGACCGGCCGCAATTTTGCGACGACGCACATCTTTCCCGACGCCGTGCTGCCCCGCACCTTCGACTTCGGCGCCACCATCGAGATCCTCATGAAGGATGTCGATCTCGCCATCGAACAAGGCGAAGACCTCGGCGTTCCCATGTGGGTGAGCCAGGCGGTACGGCTCGTGCTGAAGCACGGGGTGTTCCAGGGCCGCGCCCAGCAGGACATGTCACGCGTCGTGGAGATCATCGAGGACGGGACGCGCAAGTAGTCGCGTTATGGAGGCTTGCCGGTCAACACGCCGCCAGCGATAGCCCGACGAGGAAAATCAGCAAATCACTGTCAAGTTATTTTTTTCTGATTTTCAGAAATATTCTGCTTCGCGATTTGCCCAAATCACCCTACATCCCTCCCGTCCTGTTCCGACAGAGGGGCGCTCGCGATCGTCACGGACGCGGGGCGGGATGCGGTGGACGCGGATGCGCTCTTTGTGACGAAGGGCGTCTGAAGCGTACGGCAAAATCGTGTGGTTCTGGCGCCCGAAGCTGGCGCTAAGCTTGTCGGAGCTATTCGGCGAGGCGACGGTGGCAACAGAGCTCGGCTCACCGGGGAGATCACGACATAAGCCGTAAAGCCATTGCGCAGGGAAGGCCGGATGCTCTCCGCTGGACCTGTATGCTCGTGTGCGCACTCTCTTGTGCAATTGCACACGGGACCGCGGGTGCAGCGCGCACCCGGTCTTCCCTGCGCCCTCTGATTTCTGGGGGCGAGAGCGGACAAGCAAAGCTCGGGCGAAACGCGCCGCGAGATCGTGAAGCCGTGTTTACGACGTCATTGCGAGGAGCGTAGCGACGAAGCAATCCAGCTTCCTTCCGTTGCTGCGAGTCATTGCGTGGCGCCGACCTCGTCTCGCAATGACGGTCTTAGGGATCTTGCTTCCGTTCGCCTCACGGCGTGTACTGAGTGCCACGACAGCCAACGACCAAAACGGTGAGATCATGCCAGCCTTCATCTGCTCCGCCTGCGGAATGCAGTATCCGCCCTCCGAGGCTCCGCCCGATGCGTGCCCGAGCTGCGTCGACGAGCGGCAGTTCGTCCCGGCCTCGGGCCAGTCCTGGACCACGCTGGAGCGGTTGCGGAAGGGGCACAGCAACAAGTTTCGCCGCCTTGCGGCCGGGCTCACGACCATCGAGACCACTCCTGCATTCGGCATCAACCAGCGCGCGTTCCTGGCGCAAACGCCAGCCGGCAACGTGCTGTGGGACTGCATCGCCCTGATCGACGACGCCACGGTCGATCTGGTGAAGGGCATGGGCGGCATTACCGCGATCGCGATCTCGCATCCGCATTATTACACCACGATGCTGGAATGGAGCCGCGCGTTCGGGGGCGTGCCGATTTACCTGCACGCGGCGGATCGTGAGTGGGTGATGCGGCCGGACCCCGCGGTGCAGTTCTGGGAGGGCGACACCAAGCCGATCGGGCCGGGCCTCACGCTGATCCGGCTGGGCGGACATTTCGCCGGCGGCACCATCCTGCACTGGGCGGACTGGAGCGAAGGCCGCGGCGTCGTGCTCGCGGGCGACATCCTGCAGGTGGTCCCGAGCGGGCACGTCAGCTTCATGTGGTCTTACCCGAACCTGATCCCGCTCTCCGCCGCCAGGGTTTTGCGCATGGCCGAGATCCTGGAGCCGTTCGCCTTCGACGCGGTCTACGGCGCGTTTTCCGGCCGCGGCCAGATCGACGCCAACGGCAAGCAGGTGGTCGCGGCATCAGTGGCGCGCTACGTCGCGCGGATCAGCGAGGAATAGGTGGGGGGTCCTCATCCTGAGGAGCCGCGAAGCGGCGTCTCGAAGGATGGAGAGAGCGCACGAACTCGCGGCCATCCTTCGAGACGCGCGCAAGGGCGCGCTCCTCAGGATGAGGCGTGCGCTCGCGATGACGGTTTCTTGGCTGTTCGAAACTCGATCGCAGCCTACGGATCGAGCTCGGTGTCCCAGTACAAATAATCGAGCCAGCTATCGTGCAGATAGTTCGGCGGGAACAGATCGCCCGTTGCGGTGCAGCTGATGCACCGTCGGCGCGAACGGGGGTTGGCGCGGAAACATCCGCGCCTGCTGCGGGGTCAGATTGCCCTTGCGCAGATTACACGGCGAGCACGCCGCCACCACGTTCTCCCAGGTGGTCTGGCCGCCCTTGGAGCGCGGCACGATGTGATCGAAGGTGAGGTCGTCATGGGCCGAGCAATACTGGCAGACGAAGCGGTCGCGCAGAAACACGTTGAACCGGGTGAAGGCGGGATGGGTGGTCGGCTTGACGAAGGACTTCAGCGACACCACGCTCGGCAGCTGGATCTCAAACGAGGGGCTGCGCACCGCGCGGTCGTAGTGCTCAACGATATTGACGCGGTCGAGGAACACCGCCTTGATCGCGTCCTGCCACGACCACAGAGACAGCGGATAGTAACTCAGCGGCCGGAAGTCGGCGTTCAACACCAACACCGGCCAACCACCTTGCGAGACATGTGCGTTCAAGTAACGCTCCTGGCCCCCGTTTTAGCTGCGAAGCAGCATGTGTTGACATACTACAGGCAGCGTGACGGGATTGTGAAGAGCATTGAGGGGCTTATCCAGCGGGGCGGAACTGCGCGGGCTCGCGTGGCCGGCACCGCGAATGGGGCGTTTTGATGCGTCCGGGACCATGGGAGGGCGGCATGCGTGGATGGCTGGGCGTCGGATTCGCGGCGGTTGTGAGTCTGGCGGGGGCCGGCGTTGCCGGTGCCCAAAACTATCCGGCGCGGCCGATCACCATGATCGTGCCGTTCGCCGCCGGGGGCGCCACCGACACCCTGGCGCGATTTCTGGGCGAGCGGATGCGCGGAATTCTGGGGCAGCCCATCGTCATCGAGAACGTCGCGGGAGCGGCCGGCAGCATCGGCGTCGGCCGCGCGGTTCGCTCAGTCGCCGACGGCTACACGCTGAGCATCGGCACCTCGACCACGCATATGCTGACCGGCGGACTCTATGCCCTGCCGTTCGATTTGTTCAGGGATCTGGAACCGATCATCCAGATCGGCAGCGAACCGCTGTTGATCGTCGGCAAGAAGAGCCTGCCGGTCGAAGATCTGAAAGGGTTGATCGCCTGGCTCAAGGCCAATCCCGACAAGGCCTCGGTCGGCATCCCCGGGGTTGGTGCCACCGGCCACCTCAGCGGCATTGCGTTCCAGAAGGAAACCGGCACCAATTTTCAATTCGTGCCCTATCGCGGCAACGGGCCGGCGATGCAGGATCTGTTGTCCGGGCAGATCGATTTCATGATGGAGCCGGCGTCGAATTTCAAATCGCTGGTCGCAGCCTCCAGCGTCAAGCCGTTTGCGATCACCGGCAAGGCGCGGCTGTCGTCGTCGCCGGATATTCCGACCGCGGACCAGGCCGGGCTGCCCGGCTTCTTCGCCTCGCTCTGGTACGGTCTGTGGGTACCGAAGGACACGCCAAAGGACATCGTCGCCAAACTGAACGCCACCATGGTGCAGGTGCTCGCCGATCCCGTGGTGCAGAAGCGCTTCGAAGAACTCGGCATCGAAATCGCGCCCTCGGCGCAGCAATCGCCGGAAGCGTTGCGGTCGTTGCAAAAGGCCGAGAGCGAACGCTGGTGGCCGATCATCAAGGCGTCGAACATCAAGGTGGATTGAGGAAGAGCGGGCCGCATGGAGAACCGGCAGGTCGCTCAACGGAACGATCGTTTTCTTGTTCGTCATGACCGGGCCCGTCCCGGCCATCCACGTCCTTCTCGCTGCAACGCCGCCAAGACGTGGATGCCCGGCACAAGGTCGGGCATGACGAACTCAAGCCGGAAATCTTCTCCAGCTTCTGCAGGCAGCGCGCCACCCTGACCTCCGGCGGCATCTCGGTATCCGGAAAACTGGTCTTCCAGTCGGTGACGCCGACTTCGCCGAGATAGATGTCGCCCTTGGAATCCACCGCGATGCCGTGCGGCGCGAGAAACTTGCCGGCCTCGAGGCCGGGGCCGTTTTCGCCGCCGAGCCGGGCGATGCGCTTGCCTTTCGAATCCACGATGGACAGGCGCGGACCGAGATTCGGCACCTTGCGATTGACCGCCAGACCGGGGCCGAGTTCGCCGATGATGAAGTTCGGCGACTTGCCGCCGCCGCAACGGCACAGCGCGCAGGGCCGGTGCAGATTGTTCCACTGCGTCTCGTATTTGCCGTTGCCGTCGAACACCTGGACGCGATGATTTTCGCGGTCGGCGACATAGACCCAGCCGTCGGCGTCGGTGGCGATATTGTGGACGATGTTGAACTGGCCGGGATCGGTGCCGGGCTCGCCCCAGGTTTTGATCAGCTTGCCGTCCGGCGTGTATTTATGGACGCAGGCATTGCCGTAACCGTCCGAGACGTAGATCTCGCCCTTCGGCGACAGTGCGGTATGGGTGCAGCGGTGGAACGGCTCGCCGCTCATGAACGGCGCGGGCTTGTTCGGAATGCCGATGGTCAGCAGCACCTTGCCCTCGGTCGAACATTTGCGCACGGTGTGGTCGCCGTCATCGGTGCAATACAGATTGTCGTCGGCGTCGATGTGCAGCCCGTGGGCGCGGTTGAACAGGCCTTCGCCCCAGCTGGTGATGAAATTGCCTGTGCGATCGAGCACGATCAT
This sequence comes from uncultured Alphaproteobacteria bacterium, assembly GCA_963742695.1. Classification (GTDB taxonomy): domain Bacteria; phylum Pseudomonadota; class Alphaproteobacteria; order Rhizobiales; family Xanthobacteraceae; genus Bradyrhizobium. The sequence goes on along the minus strand of CAVUNF010000037.1, from coordinate 49,374 downwards.
CGGATGGGCGCCGCGATTGAAAACGTAGATGCGGTCCTTGCTGTCGACCGCGACCGATGCGACGTCGGTGAGGCTCCATTCCGCAGGCAGCTTCGCCCAATTCTCCACTACGCGGTAGCGATGCTCGCCCGAACCGAGAATTGCCGGCATATGTCCCTCCCAGATGTGACGCCTTGTTGGGCGGAAGTGTCGCAGAGGCCGGGCCGCAGCGCGAGCGGCTTTTGCGCATGGCCGCAGTCCGTGATAGCTGAATGACCGCATCGCCGCCGAGTTGAAAACATGCCCGCACCCAAACCGCCCGCGTTTGAAACCCTGAGCCTGCATGCCGGGCAGCAGCCGGATCCCGTGACCGGCGCCCGCGCGGTGCCGATCTATCAGACCACGTCCTACGTGTTTCAGGATTCCGACCACGCCGCGGCGCTGTTCAATCTCGAGCGCGCCGGGCACATCTATACCAGGATCTCAAATCCGACCACTGCGGTGCTCGAGGAACGGCTGGCCGCGCTGGAAGGCGGCGTCGGCGCGGTCTGCACGGCGAGCGGCATGGCCGCGCTGCATCTGGCGATCGCGACCCTGCTCAATGCCGGCGACCACATCGTCGCCTCGGCCTCGCTGTACGGCGGCACCATCAATCTTCTGGCGCATACGCTGCCGCGCTTCGGCATCACCACCACCTTCGTCAAGCCGCGCGCACTCGACGAGTTTCGTGCCGCAATCCGGCCCAATACGCGCCTCGTGATTGGCGAGACCATCGGCAACCCCGGCCTCGAAGTGCTGGATATCCCCGCGGTCGCCGCCATCGCGCATGACGCCAAGATTCCGCTGCTGATCGACAACACCTTTGCGACGCCCTATCTCAGCCGTCCGATCGAGCTTGGCGCCGACATCGTGATGAACTCGGCCACCAAATGGATCGGCGGCCATGGCATCGCCATCGGCGGCGTGATCGTCGACGGCGGCCGGTTCGACTGGCGCGGCTCCGGCAAGTTCGCGGTGCTGACCGAACCCTATGCCGGCTATCACGGCATCGTCTTCGACGAGCAATTCGGCTCCGCCGCCTTCATCATGCGGGCGCGCACCGAAGGCTTGCGCGATTTCGGCGCGTGCCTGTCGCCAACCAATGCGTTCCAGTTGCTGCAGGGTGTCGAGACGCTGGGCGTCCGCATGGACCGGCATATGCAAAATACCCATGCGGTGCTCGCGGCCCTGACCGCCAACAAGGCCGTCGAGTGGGTTGGCACCCCTCGCTGGAGAGCCATCCGGACTATCAACTCGCAAAACGCTTGCTGCCGCGCGGCGCGGGCTCAATCGTCAGTTTCGGCATCAAGGGCGGCCGTGCCGCCGGCAAGAAGTTCATCGAAGCGCTCCGCATGATCAGCCATCTCGCCAATGTCGGCGATGCCAAGACGCTGGTGATCCATCCCGCCAGCACCACCCATCAGCAGATGGACGCTGCCCAGCTCAAGGCTGCCGGCGTCGGCGAAGAACTGGTGCGGCTGTCGGTCGGCATCGAAACCGTCTCCGATATCATCGACGATCTCGGCCAGGCGCTCCGTATTTCGCAGAAGGCTTGAGCATGCTTTTGTCCGTCAACGGCACTGAGGCCTTCGTCGCCACCGGCGGCCGGGAATTCGACAACAGCCTGCCCACCATCGTGCTGCTGCACGGCGCCGGCTTCGACCAGACCACGTGGGCGCTGCACTCGCGGTGGTTCGCGCATCACGGTTTTGGCGTGTTGGCGCCGGACCTGCCGGGCCATGGGCGCTCGAGCGGTGCGCCGCTCCCGACCATCGCCGATATGGCGGACTGGACCGCGGCGCTGCTCGACGCGGCCGGTGCGGCAAAGGCAAAGCTGATCGGTCATTCCATGGGATCGCTGATCGCGATCGAGACCGCGGCGCGGCACCCGGCAAAAGTTTCGGCGCTGGGCCTGATCGGAACGGCGGCCGCCATGACCGTAGGGCCCGACCTGCTGAAAGCCGCGGAGGCCAACGATCGCGACGCCATCGATATGGTCTCGATCTGGGGCCTCGGGTTTCAGGCCGAACTCGGCGGCAGCCTCGCGCCCGGCCTGTGGATGCATTCCGGTGCGCAACGGGTGCTGGAAAAGTGCCGGCCCGGCGTGCTGTTCAGCGATCTCACCGCCTGCAACACCTATCAGAATGCGCTGACCGCCGCCGCCGGGGTCACAGTGCCCACGACATTCATTCTCGGCGAACGCGACATGATGACGCCCGCCCGCTCCGGCAAGGCACTGGCCGCAGCGTTGCCGAACTCGCGCACCGTGGTGCTGCGTGGCGCCGGCCACATGATGATGACCGAGCGGCCCGACGAGTTGCTCGCGGCGCTGCAGGGCTGAGCCCTCCTTTCCCGACCTCATCCTGAGGAACATCGCGAAGCGATGCGTCTCGAAGGATGGCGACAGCTCACGGACTCGCGGCCATCCTTCGAGACGCGGCCAAGTGGCCGCTCCTCAGGATGAGGTCCGTGTTTGTTGTTGTAGCTCTCAGGCTCAGCTCTGTACCGCCACCGGCAACAACCCTTCCTCGACCGCCTTGATCTGCAACGCCAGATATTTCGAATTGATGCGGCACTGCGCGAGGCCGCCGGCGATGAACCAGAGGCCGGGCTGGCGGGTGCGCATATACATGTTGCGCAGTTCCTGCTCGTCGCCGAAGCCCCAGATGGTGCCGACGCGGGCCGTGACTTCCTCGCCGAACAGTTTGCGCACCAGTTCCTCCTGGCGCTTGTAGCCGGTCGCCAGCACGACCAGGTTGGCGGCGATAGTTTTGCCGTCCTTCATGACAGCGCCTTCGGCGGCAAATCCCTCGATGTCCGAAAATTGCTTTAACGCGATGTCGCCGCTGCACGATCAGATCGGAACAGCCGACATTGAAATAGTAACCGCCGCCGCGGGTGAGATATTTGAATTGCCAGCCGGTATTGTCCTCGCCGAAATCGAGCTTGAACCCGGCGCGCGCCAGGCCATCGAGCAATTCCTGGTCGAGTTCCTTCGATTTCACCGCCGTCATTGCGTGGCTCTTGCGCGCCAACGCCAGCGGCATCGAGGTCGCGATCAGGTCGTTATCGTCGAGCGTGCCCTGATTGTACGGTTCGTACACCAGCTGCGCCGACGGTTCGATGCTGACCACCAGCGTGGAGCTGCGCTGCACCAGCGTGACGTCGGCGCCGCTCGAATGCAGGTCCTGCGCGATGTCGTGGCCGCTGTTGCCGGTGCCGATCACGATCGCGCGTCTGCCCTTCCATTCCTCGCCGTCGGTATACCGGCTGGAATGCATCACCGTGCCGGCAAAATTTTTGAGGCCGGGAATATCGGGCAGGCTCGGAATGCCGCTGACGCCGGTCGCCAGCACCACATGGCGCGGGTGCATGGTGCGCTTGCTGCCGTCGGCGCGGCGCAGTGTCACCGTCCAGCGCGCTTCCTTCTCGTCGTAGCTGCCGCCCTCGAATTCCGTTGACGTCCAGAAGTTCAGCTCCATGCTTTCGACATAGGCTTCGAGCCAGTTGGCGAGTTTGTCCTTCGGGATGTAGGTCGGCCAGTTCGGCGGGAACAGCATGTAGGGCAGGTGATTGACCTGCACTTGGTTATGCAGCGTCAGCGCGTGATAGCGTTTGCGCCAGTTGTCGCCGATCCGCGCCTCGCGGTCGACGATCAGGGTGTCGACCTGCAATTGCTTGAGCCGGGCAGCGATACACAGGCCGGATTGGCCACCGCCGATCACCAGCACCGCCGGATCGCGGTCGGCATATTCAGCCGAGGCCTTGCGCAGGTCGAGCCAGTTCGGTCCGCGAAAGTCGCGCGAATAGGCATTGCCGCGCGGCCGGGCGACGCCGAGCTGTTCCTCGAAACCTTTCAATTCTTCCAGCGTCGTCAGCAGCGTCCACGCCCGCAAGGTGCTGCCGTCGCCGGCATCCGGCGTCAGCCGCAGAATGCCGTTGCCGCGGCCTTGCGCGGTCTCGAACTTGAAGATTGCTTCGATGGCGCTGGTGCCGGCGCGGGTCACCTTGCGCGGGACTGCGCGATCGGGGTCGATCGCAAACCCGCTGGGCGCGGCGCTGATGGCGTGAGCCCGCAACTCCTTCAGGATCGCGTCGGCGCCGTTGCTGGTCTGGATGTTCCAGCTCAGCGCCAGCACGTCGCGCCAATAGCTGTCGGGATGAAACAGGGATTTCGAGCGCACCGCCATCAGGCTTGGCGAGCGCGTCTTCGAACTGCGCGAGCCAGTTGTCGACGGCTACCGAAAGATCGTCCGTTTTATCGAGCATGCGCGTTTCTCGTCACCGGCCGTCTTCGCGGCGGTTTCCCTGGCGGCGAGCCTATACCCATTTCGGATCGCGCAGAAAGGCCGGGAGGAGATGCCGCCTATTCCGCCAGCGACAGCATATGGCCCTGATCCGGCGGAACGCGGCCATTCAGCGTGTCGAGATAGACCTTGCTTACCGCCGCCGGCCCGCGGCCTTCGGTGACTTTGAGCCACCGGTCCAGCATCGGAACAAAACCCGCCCATGCCGGGCCGAACCTGGCCTCGATGCCGCCCGGTCCCCATTCCTTCGCCCGCTTGCGGATGGTGTCGGGCGCAGAGAACCAGGTCGGCTGGGCGCCAGGCAATTGCCCTTCATCCGGTATGGTGCTGCGATGCGTCAGCCCGACGCGGCCGGAGTATTTCATCTGCTCGCCGAAATGCCGGTGCAGTGTTTCGCGCAACGCGCTGTTGCCGGCCATGTCGACATAGGCAACCGGGTAATCCGATGGCAGCGAGCCGACGCGGTCATAGGTCACGACTTCGTCGTAGCAACCGAGCGACTTCACGAACTCCACATTCGACGCCGAAGTAAGTCCGATCACGCGTATCGGCTTGCGCAGCACATGCAGGAGATGGGCGAGGCCGAATGCGGTCTTGCTGGAAGCCGAGGAGAGCATGACGCTGCGGGCGCCAAAGAACTCGTTCTCGGCCAGGAAATCGTCGACCAGAAACGACAGCATGAACAGCGGCCGCAGCAGCGCCTGGTAATCGCCCTGCCGGCCTTCGAAGGCGGGATCGCCGCTGACCCTGGAATAGGCGTTGTAGACCGGCGCCACGCCCTGGCGATGCGGGGCTGCGTCGCGCAGGCCGCGCTTGCTGACGTCGGCGGCCTCGATCACCAGATGCGTCGCCATCGGGAAATAGCCGAACAGCCGTTCGCCGGTCGCGATGCCGGGATGGCGCGAAGCGATCACGTCGCCAAATCCCCACACCGGAACGTTGCCGAACGTTTTCGGCGTCGGAAACAACTGCCAGTATTTCAACTGGTCGCCGAGAACGGCGTAAGTGATGTTGTTGGCGGTGAACGCGAAGCGATCGACCTTGACCAGCAGCGCGTCGTCGGGCAGCGCCGCAGCGTCTGGCAATTGCGTTTCGATCACCTTGCTTTGCTGCAAATCATTTTTCGCAACGATGAAGTCGGTGGATTTCATGGCTTCGATCCCGGTGTCGTTCTGCTCCGGCAATCATTGCGCGCGCCGATGACCGTTTTGCAACAAGCAACTTGCTTAAAACGTTGTTCGCTTTTTGCTGTTCCTTCGATCAGCCGCCGGCGCCGAGGCGGCCTTCGGCATGGAGATCCCTAGCTTGCGCTTGAAGATCTTGCCGCTGGCCTCGCGCGGCAGCGCATCGAGAAACCGGATGTCCTTTGGAACCTTGAAATTGGCCAGCCGTCCGCGCAGGAAATCCTGTACCGCAGCTGATGACAGCACAGCATTCGGTTCCAGTTCGATACAGGCATACAGCCGCTCGCCGAATTCGTCGTCGGGAACTCCAAAAACCGCGCAGTCGCGCACGCCGGCCATGCCGATCAGCGCGTTCTCGATTTCCGCCGGATAAATATTGACGCCGCCCGAGATCACCATGTCGCGCTTGCGGTCGCACAGAAACAGATAGCCGTCGGCGTCGAGGTAGCCGACGTCGCCGACGCTGACGAGGCCGTCGCGCCCGGCCTCGGCGCGCGCCTCGGCCTTGCCATGGTAGTCGAAGTCCGGCACCGAACTCTGCCGCATGAAGATTTCGCCGGGTTCATCGACGCCGCACGGCTCGCCGTCGGGACGGAAGATTTTCACGATGCCGCCTTCGATCGCCCGGCCGACGGTGCCGGGCTTGGCCAGCGCTTCCTCTGCCGAATGCCACACCGGAATTCCGGTTTCGGTCGAGCCGAAATATTCGTGGACCACCGGCCCCCACCAGGAGATCATCGCGCGTTTGGTCTGTGGCGGGCAGGGGGCGGCACCATGAACGACGAAACGCAGCGACGACAGGTCGTAACGGCCTTTGATTTCTTCCGGCAGCCGCAACAGCCGCACGAACATGGTCGGCACCATGTGCATGTGGGTGACGCGGTGGCGCGCGATCAGTTGCAGCATGTCCTCGGGATCGAAGCGCGGTTCGAGCACGATGGTGCAGCCGTTGCGGAACGCCATCATGCCGTAGGAATTCGGCGCCGAATGGTACATCGGTCCGTTCATCAGGATGACCTGATCGTCGCCGGACTTGATGCCATAGGCGATGGTGCCCACCCGGGCCGATAGCGCAGCCTGATCGGGCTGCATCGGCTTCCGGTTGACGCCTTTCGGCAGGCCCGTCGTGCCCGAGGTATAAAACATCGGCGAGCCGCCGATCGCCGGTTCGGTCGATGCCGCGTGGGTGTCGCGCCAATTGTCCCAGTCAGTCATGCCGTCGGGAACTCTGCGTCAGCGCCGGCGCGATGTTGAACGCCGCGGCGATTTCCAGCGGCGTGGCTACCACCAGCAGCCGCAATTGATCCGGCAGGCCGCCCTGGATCTGCGGCAGCAGGTCGGCGTGGCAGACCAGGACATCGGCGCCACTGTCGGCCAGGATGTAGCCGACCTCTTCGGCCTTCAGATGCCAGTTGATCGGCACCACCGGGCTGCCCAGCGCCGCCGCGGCGCCGGCAACTTCGAACAGCGCAAAGTCGTTGCGCAGCATCATGGCGACCGGCGCGCGGTCGCGCAGGCCGAGCGCACGCAATCCCGTTGCGGCCCGAGCGATGCGGGCGTGAATTTCGGGGTAGCTGATGCTGCGGTCGCCGCTGATGATCATCGGTGCTTTCCCGGCCGCTCAGCGGTCATCCAGTATTTCGCCGAAGCCGACCCAGCTCTTGCCGTTGAAGCGGCGCAGCCGCAGCTGCTGGAACGGCAGATAATCGTCCGGACCGGTGGAAACCGTTATGCCCGGCAGCAACATCGGCAGCGAAAGCTCGCGAAGCGAGGTGGCCTGCTTCAAAATGTTCTCGCGGCTGAAGTCGTCCTTGCACGCCTTCAGCACCTTCATCAGAAGGTCCGCATAGTGATAGCCGGCGGCATAGTTCGAATTGTTGAGATCGGCAGTGGGCATATATTGCTTCATGAACGCGAGGTAATCCTTCACGCCGGTGTCGTCGGCCCATTGCGCGTCGAGCGGGTCCTTCTGGTTGCTGGATGCGATCAGGCCGACGGCGTTGTCCAGTCCGGCGGGCTCCAGGAACGAGATCGATGACGCCGAGGTCGGCACGAAGATCAGATCGGGTTTCCAGTTGAGTTCGACCGCGCCCTTGATCATCTGCGAGGTGAATTTGCCGAGCACCACGCCGAACATCACATTGGCGCCGGAAGCCTTCAGCGTCGCCAGTTGCGAGTTGATGGTCGGCGCGCTGGTCTCGTAGCTCGCTTCCGCAACGATCATGGTCGCGGCCTTGGCTCCCAGCGCGCGCTTGAAGCCGGCGACGTAGTCGCGGCCGAAATCGTCGTTCTGGGCCAGGATCGCGATTTTGGCGTCCGGCTTGGTTTGCAGGATGTGCTTGGCATAGACGACACCTTCGGACTCGTAGGTCGCCATCCCCGGCATGGTCCATGGAAAATTCTTCGGGTCGGCCCATTTGGTGGCGCCGCTCAGCACGAACAGCTGCGGAACCTTCTTGCCGTTGAGGTAGCGGTGCACGGCGCTGTTGGTGGCGGTTCCGAGCGAACCGAACATCAGCAGCACTTCATCCTGTTCGACCAGTTTGCGGGTCTGCTCCACCGTCTTCGGCGGCGAATAGGCATCGTCGAGGCTGATGAATTTCACCTTGCGGCCGTTGATGCCGCCCTCGGCATTGACCTTCGCAAAATAGGCTTCCTGTGCCTGTCCGATGATGCCGAATCCCGACACCGGCCCGCTGTAGGGCAGGGTCTGGCCGATGCGGATTTCGTCCTTGTCGCCGCTGTCGGCGGCAGTCGCCGATACCGCCGAAAGCGAATACGACGGCCAATGCATGTCGCGATAGTCTCATCGTCCCGCTCCCTTTGCTCATTTATACTTGGTAACGGACCGCGCTTAGGCGCGTGCCCGCTTGAGAAAGTCGATCGCCGGCCTCGGCGAATTCGGCCTTCAGGCGCGCCACCAGTTCGGCGACCGGCGGCGCATCGGCGATCTGGCCGATGCCCTGGCCCGAACCCCAGATGTCGCGCCACGCCTTGACCTTCATGTTGCCGCCGGAGCCGAAATTCATTTTCGACTTGTCGGCGACGGGCAGGTTATTCGGGTCGAGACCGGCGGCCACGATCGAGGGCCCCAGATAATTGCCGTGCACGCCGGTGAACAGATTGGAATAGACGATGTCGTGCGCGGCGTGATCGGTCAGCGCCTTCTTGTAGGCGAGATCGGCATTGGCCTCTTCGGTGGCGATGAAGCGGGTGCCGATATAAGCGAGGTCGGCGCCGAGCGCGAGCGCCGAGGCGATGCTCCAGCCGTCGGAGATCGCCCCCGACAGCAGGATGGTGCCCTTGAACCATTGCTTCACTTCGCGCAGCAGCGCGAACGGCGACAGCGTGCCGGCGTGTCCGCCGGCGCCGGCGCACACCAAAATCAGTCCATCGACGCCCTGCTCGGCGGCCTTGCGCGCATGCTTCACATTGATGACGTCATGGAACACCACGCCGCCATAGGAATGCGCGGCCTCGACGATTTCCTGTGGTGGACGCAGCGAAGTGATGATGATGGGAACCTTGTGTTTGACGCAGGTCTCCATGTCCTTCATCAGCCGGTCGTTGGAGACGTGGCAGATCTGGTTGACGGCGTAGGGCGCGACCTTCTTGTCCGGATGCAGCGCCTTGTACTCGCCGAGTTCGTTTTCGATGCGCGTCAGCCACTCGCCGAGCTTTTCGACCGGGCGCGCGTTCAGCGCCGGAAACGATCCGACCACGCCGGCCTTGCATTGGGCGATCACCAGTTCGGGACCCGACACGATGAACAGCGGCGCGCCCACCACGGGCAGTTCGAGCGTATCGACGAGCGCGGGGGGTAACGGCATTCGGTTCATCCCTTCGATAACGCGAGGCCGACTTCGGTCGGGCGCACTGACTTGAAGGTTACTATAGGGCTGGACGCAAGTCGGCGCTTGTTCAATATTGAACGGATGGCGCCTCAGAAATGAACAGTGTTCGCCGATAGTGCCTCACGGGAGACAGTCATGGACTGGGACCTTTGCAAGACCTTCGTCGCGGTGGCCGAGACCCATGGCTTTGCGGCAGCGGCGCGGCAGTTGCGCAGCAGCCATCCGACGGTTGGCCGCAAGATCGCGCAGCTGGAGGCTCAGCTCGGCACCAGGCTGTTTGCGCGCTCCAACGAAGGCCTGTCGCTGACGGCGCAGGGGCGCAAATTTCGCGAGCACGTCGAGGCGATGGCGGCTGCCGCCCTGCGCGCCGAAGCCGCGGTCTCGGCGACCGGGCAGCATGCCCGCGGCGTCGTCAAGCTGTCGATCGGCGCCACGCTCGCCGCCCATTGGCTGATGCCGCGGATGGGCGCGTTCTTGCGCGAGCACGGCTATCTGCAGCTCGAGATCATCACCCATCCGTTTCCGGCCAGCGTGCGCCGCCGCGAGGCCGACGTGGTGCTGCGCCCGGTGGACAGCGGCGAGGAGAACCTGATCGGCCGCAAGGTCGGCCGCCTCGGCACCGGCTTCTATGCCTCGCGCGACTACGCGGCGCGGCACCGGCTGCCGGAGCGGCGCGACGAATGGAAAGGCCACAGCGTCATCGGCTTTGCCGACCGGGAATCCAATGCGCATCTGGCGCGCTGGAGCGATCTGATCACGCGGCAGGGAACCGTCGTGATGCGCTGCTCGTCGCAGGGCGACATGCTCGCCGCGGCGCGGGCCGGGCTCGGAATATCGGCGCTGTCCTGCCTGGTCGCCGCCGCCTATCCCGATCTGGTCCGGGTCGCGCCGCAAAAACTCGGCAGCGTCTCGGATCTCTGGCTGCTGGCGCATCCCGATCTGGTCGAACTGCCCGCGGTGCGCGCGGTGATCGGCTTTGTCACGGCCTGCGCGCGCGAGGATCGGGTGATGCTGCGCGGCTGAAGCTATTTTCCAATCACGCCTTCGCGCTTCTTCAGCACGCGATAATAGCTCCACCACAGATGCGCCGCGGCGCCGCGCAGCGGACGCCACGGTTCCGCCAGCGGCGCCATCTGCTTGGCGGTCGGCCGCGTCGGCAGGCCGAGGCCGATCTTGACCGCTTCCTGCACGGCGATATCGCCCGCCGGCCAGGCGTCGCCATGGCCGAGGCAGAACAGCAGATAGACGTCGGCGGTCCACGGGCCGATGCCGTGCAGCGCGGTCAGCGTGTTGTGCGCGGCGTCGGCATCCTCGTTCGCGAGCACGTCGAGATTGAGCCGTTCCGACGCGATCTCGCGCGCCAGATTCTTCAGGGTCTTGATCTTCGCCCCCGACAGGCCAAGCCGCCCGAGCCGGTCGGTGCGCGCCTTGCGCAGGGCGTCATGATGAAACGGATCGAACGCGGCGCTGACCCGGCCCCAGATCGCCGCGGCGCTGGCGGTCGACACCTGCTGGCCGCAGACGATGTGGGCCAGGCCGGCAAAGCCGGGCTCGCGCCGCCGCAGCGCCGGCATGCCGGCGATCTTCAGCACCGGCTTCAGCCGCGGATCCTGCTTGACCAGCGCGTGGATGGCGTTTTCGAGGTCGGCCTGGGTGTTGAGGTGGATGAGTCATTGCGACGTTCCGGCATCCATGGCGATAACGTGACGCATGTCATGTCGACTCTTGCGACGTGGATGGCCGGGCAAGCCCGGCATGACGAGATCAATGCCGCCACCCGTTTTCCGCTTTGCGCCGAGCCCGAACGGCTATCTGCATCTCGGCCACGCTTATTCGGCGCTGCTGAATTTCGATCTGGCGCGCGCAGGCGGCGGCCGGTTGCTGCTGCGCATCGAGGATATCGACGCCACCAGCTGCAGGCCGGAATTCGAGGCCGCGATCTACGAAGACCTCGCCTGGCTCGGCATCGCCTGGGAGACGCCGGTGCGGCGGCAATCCGAACATCTTGCCGAATATCGCGAGGCGCTGGAAAAACTCTCAGCCGAGGGCCTGGTCTATCCCGCCTTCGAAAGCCGCGCCGAAATCGCAAAACTGGTGGCGGAGCGCGAGGCGAACGCGCCGTGGCCGCGCGATCCCGATGGCGCGCCGCTGTATCCCGGCATGGCGAAATCGCTGGCGCCGGATGCGCGCGCGCGACTGTTTGAATCCGGCGTGCCCTATGCGCTGCGGCTCGACATGGCGGCGGCGCTGCGCGCGCGCCGGCGACCTCGGCTGGATCGAGCATGGCGAGGGTCCCGACGGCGAGACCGGCGCGGTGGCCGCCCGGCCGCAAGCCTGGGGCGACGTCATCCTGGCGCGCAAGGAGACGCCGACCAGCTATCACCTCTCGGTGGTGATCGACGACGCCTTGCAGGGCGTCACCGATGTGGTGCGGGGCCAGGACCTGTTCTGGTCGACCAGCGTGCATCGGCTGCTGCAGCGGCTGCTCGGTCTGCCGCAGCCGGCCTACCGGCATCACCGCCTCGTGCTCGATGCGCGAGGGGCGCAAGCTCTCGAAGTCGACCGGCGGCCACCGGCTTGCGCGAACTCCGCGCCGGGGGAGCCACGCCGGCCGATATCCGCCGCCTGGTCGGCCTGGCCTAGTTGCCGAGGCCGCAAACGTCGCAGGACGGCGACTCCTCCGGCGTGACTCCCGGCGCCCGGCCATGGCATGGTGGCGGCCGGGGTCGGGGGAATCATGGCGCCGAAATCGCGCTCACAGCGCACCACGCGGCCGCCGAAACGGCGGCCGGCAAAAAAGCGTGCTTCCAGCGCTGCCGCCCGCAAGCCGCGCGGCAAGCGCGCCGCCGCGACTGCCGCCTCCGGCATGGTCGAGGCGGCGCTGGCCGCCTTCGCGCATGAGGTCCGCACGCCGCTCACCGGCATTCTCGCCATCAGCGATCTCCTGGCGACGTCCGACCTCGACGAGCGCGAGCGGCGCTGGGTCGATACCATCAAGGCGGGCGCCGAACATCTCGCCAGCCTCGCGACATTGTTCGTCGATGCGGCGCGCAGCGGCAGCTCCGGGCTCGGCGTGCGGCAGGATTTCTTCGATCTGCGTGCGCTGGCGCGCAACGCCGGCGATTCGCTGGCCGGCCGGGCCACCGCCAAGGGCCTGCAATCGCCGGTCGAGATTTCCGAAAAGCTTCCGGCCTTCGTGATCGGCGATCCGGTTCGGCTGCGCGCGGCGCTGGAAAACCTGATCGACAACGCCGTGAAGTTCACCGAAACCGGCGGCGTGGCGCTGGCGGTGTCGACGACGCGCGGCGTCAAAGGCAAGGTCGGCGTCGCCTTCGCGATTTCCGACAGCGGCATCGGGCTCACGCTGGCCGAGATCAAGCGGCTGTTCCGTCCGTTCTCGCAGGCCAATGTCAGCATCGCCTCCCGCTTCGGCGGCGCCGGGCTCGGCCTGTCGTCGGTGAAGGCGCTGGCGCGCGCGATGGGCGGCGATATCGTCGTCACGCAGCGGCGCGGTGGCGGAACGACCTTCACGCTGACGGTGACGCTTGACCCGCGCCAAGGCGCCGAGCGCGGCCAGTCGGGCGCCGATGCCGATGCGTCGTCGGAGCCGGCGCGGGCGCTGCGCGTTCTCAGCGTCGAGGACAATCCGTTCGGCCGCGTCGTGCTCAATGCGATCCTGACCGAACTCGGACATCAGGCGGAATTCATCGGCCGCGGCGAGGCCGCCGCCGAGCGGATCGCGCAGGGCGGCTTCGACGCGGTGCTGATGGACATGGTGCTGCCGGGCATCAACGGCATCGAGGCGATCAGGCGAATTCGCAGCCTGAACGCGCCGCTCGGCCGCATCGCGATCATCGGCGTATCGGGCCGCGGCGATGACGAAGCGGCATCGCGCGCCGCCGGCGCCGACGCCTTTCTGGTCAAGCCTGTGAGTCCGCGGGCTTTAGCGACTGTGCTGCTTGAAGCGACACGCCGTGCGGCAGCCGCGACTTGATGATCGCGGCGTTCAATTCGCCGCCATAGACGAAGATCGCGGCGATGAAATACAGAAACACCAGCGCGATGATGACCGACGCCAGGCCGGCATACATCGTGACGTAGTTGTTGGCGAAGCGCGCGAGATATTGCCCGAACACGATGCCCGACACCAGCGACGCCACCATGGTGAAGATGATGCCGGGCAGGATCTGCAGAAAGCCGCGGCGGCCCGCCGGCAGCCACAGCTGCAGGATAAAGAGCGCGATGATCAGCGCCGCGATGGTGATGCCGTAGCGCGCGACGTTGAGGAAGTTCTCGTTGGTCTCGACGATCAGCGGAATATGGCGCCGTGCCGCCTCCAGCATCAGCGGGCCGAGCACGATCATGAACGCCATCGCCAGCGAGGTGAAGGCGGCGACCAGCGTGTAGCCGATCGATTCCAGCCGCAGCCAGTACCAGCGCCGCGGTTCGATCACCGCATAGGCGCGGTTGAGCGCCACGCGCAGGCTCTCGACGCCGTTCGAGGCGAAATACACCGCGAGCACGGCGCCGATGGTCAGCATGTCGCCGCGGGTGGTGGTCAGCACGTCGTGGATCTCGCCCGACAGCGAATCGGCGACCTGCTTCGGCCAGACCTGCAGCATCAGCCCGCGGCCTGATCGGCGAGTTCCTTGGAGCCGAAAAAGCCGGCCAGCGAGGTCAGCACGATCAGGAACGGAAACAGCGCCATCAGCGTCGACAGCGCGATGTGGCTGGCGATCGCCCAGCCGTCATCGGCGAGAAACGTGTAGAACGCGTCCATGCAGACATCGATAGACGTAGCGGATCTGCCTCACATTTCACCTTGGCCTGGACGGACGCGATTCGATCGGCGAACCGCGCTAGCTTCTGATATTATTGAACTAAAAGCCAGATCGTTGCATCAGGGCTGCATGCGCCGTGCGGCGATGGCGGAGCGCCCGGCGCGGTGTTATGTAGCGCCGATGGCATCTTTCCTGAGTTCGATTCTGCTTCCCATCGCGGTCGGCGCCGTTGCGCTGGTGCTGCTGCTGGGCCTCATCAACATGATGCGGGGCGGCTCGCCGGACCGCTCCCAGAAACTGATGCGGTTGCGGGTGTTGCTGCAATTCGTCGCGATCGTCATCACCATGCTCGCGGTCTGGGCGATGGGCCGCTGAGAGTCCGAGCTAGGAAGGGAGATCGACGCATGGTCGTCCTCAATCGGATCTACACCCGCACCGGCGATGACGGCACCACGGCGCTCGGCAGCGGCGAACGCCGCCCGAAATACGATCTGCGCATCGGCGCCTATGGAACCGTCGACGAGACCAACGCCGCGATCGGCATTGTGCGGCTGCATCTGGCCGAGGCGCGCGATCTCGATGCGATGCTGGGCCTGATCCAGAACGATCTGTTCGATCTCGGCGCCGATCTCGCGGTGCCCCAGCGCGACGGCAAGGCGGAACGCCTGCGGATGCTGTCGAGCCAGGTCGATCGGCTCGAGCGCGACATCGACAGCCTGAATGCGAAGCTGGCGCCGCTGACCTCGTTCGTGCTGCCCGGCGGCACGCCGGCCGCGGCCCATCTGCATCTGGCGCGCACCATATGCCGCAGGGCGGAACGGATGATGGTGGAACTCGCGGCCAAGCCCGATGAACCGGTCAGCGATGCCGCCATCCAGTATATGAACCGGCTGTCGGACTTCCTGTTCGTCGCCAGCCGTTCCGCCAACAATAATGGCGCCGGAGACGTGCTCTGGGTGCCCGGCCAGAACCGCTAAACGCATATGTCCGGGGGCGATTTTTGGCCCTCGCGCGTTGACCGGGGTTGGCGGGACCTTTAGGTTCCGCGCCCAAGCTGATCAAACCTGAAATTCAAGCGAAAGAGGGTCGATGAAGGTTCTGGTGCCGGTAAAGCGGGTGGTCGATTACAACGTCAAGGTCCGCGTCAAGAGCGACGGATCGGGCGTTGAATTGTCCAACGTCAAGATGTCGATGAATCCGTTCGATGAAATCGCGGTCGAGGAAGCCCTGCGCCTGAAAGAGGCCGGCAAGGCAACCGAGGTCGTGGTGGTCTCGATCGGCCCCGCGCAGGCGGCCGAAACCATCCGCACCGGTCTTGCCATGGGCGCCGACCGCGGCATCCTGGTCAAGGCGGACGGCAATGTCGAACCGCTGGCGGTGGCGAAAATCCTCAAAGCCATTGTCGATGAAGAGAAGCCCGGCCTGGTCATTCTCGGCAAGCAGGCGATCGACGACGATTCCAACCAGACCGGCCAGATGCTGGCCGCGCTGCTCGGATGGTCGCAGGCGACCTTCGCCTCCAAGCTCGAAGTCGATGGTTCCGATTTCAAGGTGACGCGCGAAGTCGACGGCGGCCTGCAGACCCTGAAGCTGAAGGGACCGGCGATCGTCACCACCGATTTGCGGCTGAACGAGCCGCGCTACGCCAGCCTGCCCAACATCATGAAGGCGAAGAAGAAGCCGATCGCCGACAAGAGCGCGGCCGATTACGGCGTCGATCTCACCGCCGCATCTGGAAATCCTCAAGACGTCCGAACCGCCCGGCCGCAAGGGAGGCGTCAAGGTCAAGGACGTCGCCGAACTGGTGTCGAAGCTCAAGAAGGAAGCCGGGGTTCTCTGATGACGACGCTGCTGATTGCCGAACACGAACACGCCAACCTGAAGGACTCCACCAACAAGGCGCTGACCGCGGCGACCCAACTGGGCGCCGAGGTCCATGTGCTGGTCGCCGGTGGCGGCGAGGGCACCAAGGCGGCCGCCGAGGCTGCCGCCAAGCTCGCCGGCGTCACCAAGGTGTTGGTCGCCGAGGGCGACGCCTATGCCCACGATCTCGCCGAGCCGCTGGCTGCCCTGATCGTGGCGCTGGCGCCCGTCCTATGACGCCTTTGTCGCGCCCGCGACCTCGCGCTTCAAGAATGTGATGCCGCGCGTGGCCGCACTGCTCGACGTCATGCAGGTGTCGGAAATCATCAAGGTGGTTTCGCCCGATACGTTCGAGCGGCCGATCTATGCCGGCAACGCCATCCAGACCGTGAAATCGAAGGACGCCAAGAAGGTCATCACGGTGCGGACCTCGACCTTCGCCGCGGCCGGCGACGGCGGCAGCGCATCGGTTGAGAATGCGGCGTCGGCGGCCGATCCCGGCCTTTCCAGCTTCGTCGGCGAGGAAGTCGCCAAGAGCGACCGCCCCGAACTGACCTCGGCCAAGATCATCGTGTCCGGCGGCCGCGCCATGCAGAGCCGCGAGAACTTTGCCAAATATATCGAGCCGCTCGCCGACAAGCTCGGCGCCGGCGTCGGTGCCTCGCGCGCCGCGGTCGATGCCGGCTATGCGCCGAACGACTGGCAGGTCGGCCAGACCGGCAAGGTGGTGGCGCCGGAACTTTATGTCGCCATCGGCATTTCAGGCGCGATCCAGCATCTCGCCGGCATGAAGGATTCCAAGGTGATCGTCGCGATCAACAAGGACGAGGACGCGCCGATTTTCCAGGTCGCCGATTACGGCCTGGTCGCGGACCTGTATCAGGCGGTTCCCGAATTGACCGAGGCGCTCGGCAAGCTCGGAAAATAACTGACGTTTAGCCGGATGAGCGGACTCCGGCCGGTGTTTATGCAAAAAGGATGAGCAGGCGCGGGCACCGCGCCTGGCTCCGGTGAGATGACAAGATGGCGGCAATGATCAAGAAGGTCGGCGTGATCGGCTCGGGCCAGATGGGCAACGGCATCGCGCATGTGGCGGCGCTGGCCGGCTCGACGTGGTGCTCAACGATGTCTCCGCCGATCGCCTGAAGTCGGGCATGGCGACCATCAACGGCAATCTGTCGCGCCAGGTCTCCAAGAAGATCATCACCGAGGACGCCCGCAAGCAGGCGCTGGACCGGATCGTCTCCACCGAAACCATGGACGGGCTTTCCGATTGCGATCTGGTGATCGAGACCGCGGTCGAGAAGGAAGAGGTCAAGCGCAAGATCTTTCACGATTTCTGCGCGGTGCTGAAGCCGGACGCGATCATCGCCTCCAACACCTCGTCGATCTCGATCACGCGGCTGGCCGCTTCCACCGACCGGCCCGAGCGTTTCATCGGCATTCATTTCATGAATCCGGTGCCGCTGATGGAATTGGTCGAACTGATCCGCGGCATCGCCACCGACGACGCCACCTTCGACGCGGCGAAGGAATTCGTCACGCGGATCGGCAAGCACATCGCGGTGTCGGAAGATTTTCCGGCCTTCATCGTCAACCGCATCCTGCTGCCGATGATCAACGAGGCGATCTACACGCTGTATGAAGGCGTCGGAAACGTCGAGGCGATCGATGCCGCGATGAAGCTCGGCGCGCACCATCCGATGGGCCCGCTGGAGCTGGCCGATTTCATCGGGCTCGATACCTGTCTGTCGATCATGCAGGTGCTGCATGAGGGGCTGGCGGATTCGAAATACCGGCCCTGTCCGCTGCTGGTGAAATACGTCGAGGCCGGCTGGCTCGGCCGCAAGACCCAGCGCGGTTTCTACGATTACCGCGGCGAAAAGCCGGTTCCGACGCGCTGAGAAAGCCGTCCCCTACGTTCTTCTACGTCCCCCATTTCCAGCATTCATTAACCACCTCCCGGTACGGTGCCGGGCGTTGGGGGAGTTGCGTATGGATATGATGGCAATGGTGAGCAGTCTTCTGGCCATGAAGACGGCCGGCACGCAGATGCAGGTGGCCGCCACCATCATGAAATCGAACGCCGATGCGGAGAAATCCGCTGTCATGACCCTGCTGGGCACCGGCTCGCCGCAGGCCAACCTCGGCGCCGGCGTCGGCGGCAATCTCGACGTTTCAGCCTGATCTTTCCCTTTCGTCATTCCGGGGCGCGAGCGTAGCGACCGGAACCCGGAATCTCGAGATTCCGGGTTCATGCGATGCGCATGCCCCGGAATGACGGTGCTAGCTCGAAGGCTTCAGCGCCGCCTTGATCAGCTTGACGGCGTCGTCGCTGGCCCATTCGGCCGGTCCCGCAATGGTGGCGATCTCGCAGCCTGCGCCGTCGACCAATACCGAGGTCGGCATCCCCAGCGCCCGATTTGCGGCTTTAAGATCCTGAAAAACCTTGGCTTTCTGGTCGCTAAAATAGCCGAGCCGGGTCAGATTGGCTTCTTTCAGGAAGTTTTTCGGTTTTTCGAGGTCGCGGGTGTCGATATTGATGGCGACCACCTCGAAGTCAGGCCCGCCCAGCTTGGTTTGCAGCTGATCGAGCGCCGGCATCTCCTTGCGGCAAGGCACGCACCAGGTGGCCCACAAATTCACCAGCACGGTACGCCCGCGCCAGTCCGAGAGCTTTTTGGGCTTGCCGTCGGCGTCCTCGAAGGCGAGGTCCGGCAGCCGCAGCGGCGCCGTCGCCATGGTCAGCGCGGCCACCTCGCCATGCGCCAGCGGCGCAATCTTGCGCGCCAGATCGACCGCCGGACGGCAGGCGGGGTCGCCGGCCGGCTGGCGGTTCAGCCCGCCAATCCCGGAGACGACGGCAAACCCGATCACACCCCCGATCAGCACCGCCCCGATCGCGAACGGAATCCGGCGCGTGGCGGCCTTGGTGGGGGAGGGCAGTTCGGGCATATCGTTTGTCATCCTGTACCAGATACGGCTATGCAGAGCCTATATTGCAGCCGGCTGAGCCGATAACGGCACAGCGCTTTCGCGGTCGTGACGATGAGTGGCAGATCATGAGCGATAAGTCATGAGCAACAAGATGTGGGGCGGCCGGATCACGGAGGGCCCCGATGCGATCATGGAGGAAATCAACGTCTCCATTGACGTCGATCGGCACCTCTATGCCCAGGACATTGCCGCGTCCAAGGCCCACGCCGCGATGCTTGCCGCGCAAGGCATCATCACCAAAAACGATGCGAAAAATATCGCAGGCGGTCTAGACACGATTTTGTCAGAAATCGGCAAGGGATCGTTCAACTTCAAGCGCGCGCTCGAGGACATTCACATGAATGTCGAGAGCCGGCTCGGCGAGTTGATCGGGCCCGCCTCCGGGCGGCTGCACACCGCGCGTTCGCGCAACGATCAGGTGGCGACCGATTTCAAGCTCTATGTCCGCGACACCATCGATGAGACCGACGCCGCACTGGCCGCGTTCCAGTCCGCGCTGGTGGAGCGGGCGCTGGAACATGCCGCCACCGTGATGCCGGGTTTTACGCATTTGCAGACCGCGCAGCCGGTGACGTTCGGGCATCATCTGTTGGCCTATGTCGAGATGGCGGCGCGCGACCGCGGCCGTTTCGCCGATGCCCGCAAACGCCTCAACGAATCGCCGCTGGGCGCCGCCGCACTGGCCGGCACTTCGTTCCCGATCGATCGCGACGCCACCGCGAAGGCGCTCGGCTTCGACCGGCCGATGGCCAATTCGCTCGACGCGGTGTCGGATCGCGACTTCGTGCTGGAAACCTTGTCGGCGGCGGCGATCGCCTCGATGCATTTGTCGCGTTTCGCCGAGGAGATCGTGCTCTGGACCTCGCCGCTGGTGGGCCTGGTGCGGCTGTCCGACAAGTTCACGTCGGGCTCCTCGATCATGCCGCAGAAGCGCAACCCCGACGCCGCCGAACTGGTTCGCGCGAAAACCGGCCGGGTGATCGGCGCGCTGACCGGATTGCTGATCGTGATGAAGGGCCTGCCGCTGGCCTATCAAAAGGACATGCAGGAGGACAAGCAGGGCGCGATGGAAGGGTTCGCAGCACTCTCGCTGGCGATCCGGGCGATGACCGGCATGGTGCTTGACCTCGTGCCGGACCAGGCGCGGATGAAGGCTGCCGCCGGCGAGGGCTATGCCACCGCCACCGACCTTGCCGACTGGCTGGTGCGGACGCTGAAAATGCCGTTCCGCGACGCCCATCATGTCACCGGACGCATCGTCGCCATGGCGTCGAAAGCGGGCGTTCCACTGCACCAGCTGCCCCTCAAGGAGATGCAGGCGGTCGAACCCCGGATCACCAAGGAGGCCCTCGGCGTGCTTTCCGTCGAAGCCTCGGTGAAAAGCCGCAACAGCTATGGCGGAACCGCGCCGAAGAACGTGCTGGCGCAAGCCAAAGCGTGGCGCAGGCGACTGGAAAAACAGCGAAAATTGGGCTGAGCCGGCGAAATCAGCTGCAATTTCATCGTGCTCCAGCCCTCGCCAGAACCGGGCAATCTTTGTATGGTGCCGCCGCATTGGGGATTTTGTCGTGAATCGTAACTACCGCCCAACATCCAGGGGATGGGCCATCATTCTGCTCGGCGTGACGGCGCTCGCGCTCGGGGGCTGCGGACGCAAGGGCGGGCTCGATTTGCCGCCGAACGCGTCGCCGCAGGCGGCGGCCGCGGCGCAGGCCGATGCCGACCACGAGCCGGGCGTGAGCCCGCAAGGCGTGCTCAATCCGAACGCCGACGCAACGCCCACCGCGCCCAAAGGGCGCCGGAGATCCTTCGTTCTCGATCCGCTGCTGGACTAAGCTCGCCATGAATCACTTCGACTATCGCAACGGCGTGCTTCACGCCGAGGCGGTCAATCTTATCGAACTGGCGGATGCGGTCGGCACGCCGTTCTATTGCTATTCGACCGCGACCCTGGAGCGCCATTACCGGGTGTTCAGCGAGGCCTTCGCCGACGAGAAGGCGCTGGTCTGCTACGCCATGAAGGCCAATTCCAATCAGTCGGTGCTGCGCACGCTGGCGAAGCTCGGCGCCGGCGCCGACGTGGTTTCCGGCGGCGAGTTGAAGCGGGCGCTGGCCGCGGGCTTTCCGCCGAACAAGATCCTGTTCTCGGGGATCGGCAAGACCGAGGCCGAACTGCGCGCGGCGCTGGCGGCGGACATTCTCTGCATCAACGTCGAATCCGAGCCCGAACTCGAATTGCTGTCGCGGCTCGCCACCGAGGCGGGCCGGATCGCGCGGATCTCGGTTCGGGTCAACCCCGACGTCGATTCCGGTTCGCACGCAAAAATCTCGACCGGCAAGTCCGAGAACAAGTTCGGCATCCCGCTGGTTCATGCCCGCGCGGTCTATGCCCGCGCGGCAAAGCTGCCGGGGATCAAGGTCACCGGCGTCGACGTGCATATCGGCAGCCAGGTCACCGATCTCGGGCCGCTGGAAACCGCGTTCCGGCTGCTGGCCGAATTCGTGCAGGTGCTGCGCGCCGACGGCCACACCATCTCGCATGTCGATTTCGGCGGCGGCCTCGGCATTCCCTATCACATGGACCGCGAGGCGCCGCCGCTGCCGTCGGCCTATGCCGCGATGGTCAAGCGGGTGACGCATAATCTCGGCTGTTCGCTGATGTTCGAGCCGGGACGGATGATCGTCGGCAATGCCGGCATCCTGGTCGCGCGCGTGATCTATGTGAAGCATGGCGACGCCAAGAATTTTGTCATCGTCGATGCCGCGATGAACGACCTGATCCGTCCCACGCTGTACGAGGCGCATCACGATGTGCTGCCGGTTCGCCAGGCCAGCCCAGGGCGCGCCCACTTTGGTTGCCGACGTGGTCGGCCCGGTCTGCGAAACCGGCGACTATCTGGCGTTGGGGCGCAGCATGCCGGAGCCGAAGTCCGGCGATCTCGTGGCCATCATGACGGCCGGCGCCTATGGCGCGGTGCAGTCCGGCACCTACAACACCCGCGCGCTGGTGCCGGAAGTGCTGGTCAAGGACGATCAATACGCGGTGGTGCGGCCTCGCCTCGACGTCGACGCCCTGATCGCGATGGACAGGCCCGCGCCCTGGCTGTGAGTTGCTTTCCGTCGTGGATTATCGAAACGCATCCGCTCCGAGACAGTCGAGCTTCTTCAGGTAGGCAAGGCCTTCGACGGTCAGCGCGTCGGGATCCTGTTCGCCGGCCTCGCAACGTTTGGAAATGTAACGCTCGAGCGTCGCTTGCCGCTCGTCGTTCGGGTCGATCGAGCTGTTGATCAGCAGATAGACGCTCCAGGCCCGTTCAAAGGCGAGTCTTGCCGAACCGTCGCTGGCCATGAGTTACGCTCCCGTTTCCAGATAAAGCGGACAGGCGCCGAACGGTTCCGGTCAGATTGCCATTTTTTCCCGACTGGTCGGAACGTCGCCCGTCGGGCGATGCCGCAATTCTCGTACGACAAATAAATCGGCAGCCAAGCCGTATCCCGTCGGTGCCTCGCGCGCCGGCGGGATTTTCTTGTTTTCGAATTGCGCCGGCTCGAGGAACCATTGCCATTTCTTCCCGTTTGATCGAGGCAAACGAAGAAACAGGGATGCGTTGATGCCGCTCGGTCGATATTTCACTTTCACCGGAAGCCTCCTTCTTGCCCTGCTCTTCCTCGCCGATTGGTACATGCCGAAGACATCGATCGAATCCAGGCCGCACCGACGTCGACCGCTCCATCATCCGCATCCAATCACGGCACAAATGGCCCGAGGCGGTGGTGTTCGATACCAGCCAGCCGACGATCGTGCCGCCGACGGCCGTCGCTGCTGCCCCCGTCGAGAAGCCCGCTCGCGACGCCTTCGCGCAGCTTCCGGCGCCGGCGCGGTCGGCACGTTCTGCGATCGCTGAGGCGCTGCCGAGTTCCGCTGCAGGAGGCTTCCAGCGAAGGCGCGCAAACCCGTCAAGCGCGTAGCAAGCTATGGCGGCGCTTCTCCTGAGGTTTGGACGGCAAGATGGTAAGCCGCGAAGCTCGCTCATAAGGTTCCCAGGCCGTGCAGGGGCGCATAAATTCGGGAGAAAGCAGTAATCCGCTTTTCCGCCTCTGGCAGAAGTCTGCTCATAGTCTTATTTCAAGAACTGGCACTGAGTGCAGGAACCAGTTAGCCACCGAAAACTTGTTCCGTGCGTCGCACTCCGCGACCTGGAGAAAGAAAAAATGAAACGTTTGTTAGTGATTGGAATCGCGACGTTCGCGTCGGTAATCATCATGGCACTGCCCGCTTCCGCGCGGTTGGGAATCGGACCAGGCAACACCCTGGCTGTGCAGGGCGACGCACCGATTCAGGTCAAGCGCGGGCGCGGACACGGACGGCATATGCATCGCGGACGAGGTCCATCGTGGCTGGGGCAGGGGCCAGCGGTCGCGGACGCGGCCATCGCTGAGCATTGAAGGCTCGCTTTCGCCATCGCTGTGCTTGGGCAAGCGAGCTGCTTTTCAACCACCGGAATTGGCGCTCATTGCGAGCCGCCAATTCCGGTTTCTGTTTCAGGGCAGGGTTCGCAGCCGACTATTCCAGTCCTATTTCGACCGCGATGCGGATCAGGTCGGAATGGTTCTTCGCCCCAAGCTTCTGCTTCAGCAGCGAGGTCGTGTTGGCAACCGTCTTGTAGGAAATGTCCAGCGCATCGGCGACTTCGGCGATCTTGTCGCCCCGCCCGAGCAGTCTCAGGATCTCCAGCTCGCGAGCCGTCATTTGCGACACCGGATTGGCTTTGATCGCCGCACCTGAAAACGTCACCGCCCGGGCCAGTTGCGGCGTGATAAAATTATCCCCGGCGGCGACCTTGCGGACCGCCTTCACCAGCAGCCGGGGATCGTCGCCCTTTGAAACATAGCCTTGCGCGCCCATTTCGACCGCGCGGACCACGAAGGCCGGGTCGTCGTTCATGCTGAACATGATGATTTTGGCGTCCGGGTCGCCCTTTCGAATTCTTCGCATCAACTCGAAGCCGGATACGTCGGGCAGGTTGATATCGATGATCGTGACGTCGGGCTTCTTCTGAAAATAAGCCCGGTGGCCGGACTTGGCGTCGCCAGCCTCGTCGATCTTCACCGAAGTGTCCCCGGCAAACAACGACTTGCAACCGGACAGAATCACCGGATGGTCGTCGACGATCAATATCCTCGTGGAGGTTTTCTGGGTATCCTGCACCATTCCTCGTCCCCTCCCTCCTACATAAGTCTTTGTCGACGCTTGAAAAGCGAAAAGCCGGGCCCGGAGTTATAATCGTTCAAATGTGGAAAGAGCTTACCCTGCGAAAGCGGCTGTTTTGGCCGCTCGGCGCCATGTTTGTGACAGCGCTTGTCCTGGGGGCGGTGCTACTCCGCATCTTTGCGTCGGCCCAATTGGCTGATGAACACGAGCCGGCGGGGCGGGTTGTCCAGCAGCTCGCCGAAGCACTCAACGCGACGCTGCGAAATTCGCCAAATCCGCAACAAACCCTCGATGCCTTCGCCCAATCGCTTGGCGCCGCTGGCCCGATTCTGTTCCGCCGCGCCGGAGCCGCTCCGCCGGTTGCGTCACCGCCCTCGTTCGGGCGGGTGCCGGGTTGGTTTGTCGATCTCCTTGTGATGCCCGAGATAGGCGCGGCAGCTCCGCTGCAGATAGATGGCAGCCATGTCGGAGACGTCATATTCGCACCCGACCTGTCGGCGGACGTCTATGAGAAATGGATTGCATTTCTGGCCATCGCGTACTCAAGCGTCGGGCTGGCGCTGTTGACCGGGATCATCGCCTACTTCATCGCCGGTGCAGCGCTCGGACCGCTTGGCGACCTTGAGCGGGGGCTGACCCGGATGCGGAAGGGCGACTACGACCACCTCATCGCGCCCGCGGGTCCTCCCGAGATTCGTCAAAGCGCTCAGGAGGCCAACGAGCTTGCCCGCACCTTGAAGCAGTTGAGCCACGACAACCGAACCCTGTTGCGCAGGATGGTATCGTTGCAGGACGACGAGCGGCGAGACCTGGCGCGGGAACTCCATGATGAGCTTGGGCCGTTGCTGTTTGGCATTCGCGCCAACGCCGTGGCGCTTGCGGACGACCTTCCCGAAGGACAGCAGCAACTGGACGCCGGCACCGCGGCGGTCATTCGATCGGTCGAGGCGTTACAGCAGGCGAACCGGCGCATCCTGGACCGGCTGCGGCCGCTCTACATCCACGAATTGGGGCTCGAGAACAGCATCCAGACCTTGCTTCGAAACGCGCAGTCGCAGGCACCGCAACTAAAGCTGACCGCCGAGATCGATGCCCGTCTTGCCGGTGTCGACGGTATCCTGTCCCAGACCATTTATCGCGTGATTCAGGAGGGGGTGACGAACGTGCTTAGACACGCCAAGGCGAGTTCGATGCATGTCAGGGCCGAGATGGCCCCCGACCAGGTGGTGGTCGAGGTTTCCGACGACGGCGTCGGTCCTCAGGCGAATATTTTCGGCCGGGGTCTCACGGGAATGCAGGAGCGGGCCCGCGCCCTTGGCGGTACGCTGCAATTGCTGCGGGCGAACGCCCGCACCACCATTCAGTGCCGCCTGCCGACGGGGCAGACCGAAAGCAAAATATGAAAATGTTGACGGGCGTCGTTGCCGCGCGCGCCCTCGGCGCCGTCTGCTTCTCGACAACGCGCCGCCCCGGCGAGAAGCCCGACCCCTCCGGTTCAGGCCTCCCGCCGCCCTTTTTAATGCGCGTGAAGTAACCAATAGCCGGCGCCGCCGATGACAATCACGGTCGGCACGGCCCACAACAATAATACAGGCATGGTTCCTCTCCTCCGGTTGGTACCACGTGAGAACCCAGCAAATTGCCGGTTGTTCCCGGAATGATGTTAGGGATAAAGTGGCAATCGTGCGCAGCGCCGAGCTGTGCGATGCGGGCATTCTGGGGAATTCGGGTGGTCGAATACCGCGCCTATGCCATTGGATCCGACGGGCATATCGCCGCGTGGGAGCCCGTGATCTGTGAGAACGATCGCGAGGCGATCGACAAGGCCAAGCAGAGTTTCCAGGGTCAGATCGTGGAATTGTGGTGCGGCGAGCGGTTGGTCGCCCGGCTTCCGACCGATCAGGATGCGGACTGAAATTTTCCGCAGCGCGTCTGCGTAATTTTCCCGTCCCGGTCGAACGCGAAGTGGATACGGACCGGCTTTCCTTCGTAACTTTGATAATCGAGCACGACGCCCTCGCCATCGAGCGCGATTTCCTCGAGACCAAACGCCAGCGGCGAAAAATCACCTAACCGCGGCCGCCAATACGATTCCAGTTCGGCTCGGCCGACATGAATTTTCAGGCCGTCGCACATACATTCGAGGCGTGCTTGCTGGGCGTAGAGATCGAGAAGTGAATCAAGGTCGCGGGCCCTGCACGCGTCGAGCCAATCGACCGCCACCGCGATCGGGTCAAAATTTTCAGACAAAATATGCATCCCATCCACTTAGCACCTGGCGGCGGATTAGGGCGAGCCCCCTGAATAAAGGATGAATGGGCAGGATACAGAAACCCCGTATTTTCCCGGGGTAACTCGCGATCCGGCTAATAGCCGCGCGCGGGATCGACGACGTTCTCGAGCGCCCCGCCGGCCTCGAAACCTTCGATCTGGCGGGCCACGTATTTCGATATTTCGTCGGGGTCGGTATCGGCGGCGTTGTGTGGGGTCAGCACCACCCTGGGGTGGGTCCAGAACGGACTGTCCGCCGGCAACGGTTCGCTGGCGAAGACATCCAGCGATACGGCGCCGAGCGTGCCGTCATCCAGGCATTGCAGGATGTCGGCCTCGTCTTGCAAGCCGCCACGTCCGGCATTGATCAGGACCGGGGCGCCCATCGGGCTGTTCCGGTTGAGTTTTGCGAACATATCCCGGTTCAAGATGCGGCTCGTATCCGCCGTCAGCGGCAGCAGGCAGGCCAGGATATCGGTCTGCCGCAGAAATGCATCGAGTTGCGCTTTGCCGTGAAAGCAGCTGACACCCTCGATCTGTTTGGGACTGTTGCTCCAGCCCGACACCCGAAAGCCGATCAGCCTGAGCGCTTCGGCGGCGTTGGCGCCCAGCGTACCGAGGCCCATGATCCCGACCGTCAGTGCGTTCGCCGGCCATTGCATCAGCGGCTCCCAGCGCTTCTCGCGCTGGCAGGCGCGCAAATAAAGCTCCTGCCGATGATGCATCAGCACGTGCAGGACGACATATTCCGTCATCCGGGCGGTGAGGTCGCCGACCGCGACGCGAACCAGCGGCACCTTCGGCAGGCTCGAATCGGCCATCAGCGCGTCGACGCCGGCACCCAGATTGAAAATCACCCGCAGGTTCGGAAACGCCGCAAGCTCGCCCGGCGCCGGCTTCCACACCGCGGCGTAGTGGACTTCGGCGGGATCGAATTCCGCAGCCGGCAGCAGCAAGACCCGGCGGTCGCCGCAGACCTCGCCGAACCGCGCCTTCCAGCGCGCGGGGGACCAGTTTTCGGAACCGCCATGCACCAGCAAAGCGAGCGCGCCTTTATTCATCGGAATTTGGTCCTGTCCATGCGGAATCCTGGGGCGACCTTAGCGGTCGGCGCTGTCAGGGCAAAATATTTCCGATTACTGTCGGCTCCGGGCATAGTCGCTCGTCCTTGGGAAAACGGAGATCCATCCGCATGCTTTACGCCATCCTTTGCTATCATGACGAAGACGCCGTCGGTTCCTGGACCAGGGAACAGGACGCAGCGGTCATGAGCAAGCTCGCCGTCGTGCAGGACAAGCTGACCAAACAGGGCCGGCTCGGCCCGGTGGCGCGGCTGCTGCCGACCACATCGGCGACCACGCTGCGCAGGGAAAACCCGCCGGTCGTGATCGACGGCCCCTATGCCGAGACCAAGGAACAATTGCTCGGCTTCTACGTCGTCGACTGCAAGAACCTCGACGAGGCGCTCGACGTTGCCCGCGATCTCGCCGCGGTCAATCCCGGCGGCGCCTACGAGGTCCGCCCCGTGGGCGTGTTCAAGCCTGGGAGCATCAGCACGTGACCGATGCCGCCTGGATCGATTCGGCGCTGACGTCGGCGCGTCCCCAGGCGGTCGGCGCGCTGCTGCGCTATTTCCGCAATCTCGATACCGCCGAGGAAGCGTTCCAGAACGCCTGCCTGCGTGCGCTGAAGAGCTGGCCGCAGAACGGGCCGCCGCGCGATCCCGCGGCGTGGCTGATCATGGTCGGGCGCAATGTCGCGATCGACGACATCAGGCGCAGCCGCAAGCAGGAGCCGCTGCCCGAGGACGAGGCGATCTCCGATCTTGGCGATGCCGAGGAGCAGCTGGCCGAGCGGCTCGACGGCTCGCATTACCGCGACGATATTTTGCGGCTGCTGTTCATCTGCTGCCATCCGGATCTGCCGGCGACGCAACAGATCGCGCTGGCGCTGCGCATCGTCTCAGGTCTCACGGTAAAACAGATCGCGCGCGCGTTCCTGGTCTCGGAGGCGGCGATGGAGCAGCGCATCACGCGTGCGAAGGCTCGCGTGGCCGATGCCGAGGTGCCGTTCGAGACCCCGGGCGCGGTGGAGCGCACCGAGCGGCTCTCCGCGGTCGCCGCGATGATCTACCTGATTTTCAACGAGGGCTATTCCGCCAGCGGCGATACCGTCGAAATCCGCGCACCCCTGTGCGAGGAGGCGATCAGGCTGGCCCGGCTGCTGCTGCGGCTGTTCCAGGCCGAGCCCGAGATCATGGGACTGACCGCGCTGTTGTTGCTGCAGCACGCCCGTGCGGCGGCGCGCTTCGATGCCGACGGTGCCTTGGTGCTGCTCGACGACCAGGACCGCTCGCGCTGGAATCAGAAGATGATCGCGGAAGGGCTGGCGCTGATCGACAAGGCGATGCGGCATCGCCGCAGCGGGCCCTATCAGATCCAGGCGGCGATCGCGGCACTGCATGCGCGCGCCGAAAAACCCGAAGATACCGATTGGACCCAGATCGATCTGTTGTACGGCGCGCTGGAAGTGATGCAGCCGTCGCCGGTGGTGACGCTCAACCGTGCGGTGGCCGTGTCCAAGGTGCGCGGCCCCGAGGCGGCGCTGGAAATGATCGAGCCGCTGGGCGAGCGGCTATCGAATTACTTCCATTTCTTCGGGGTGCGCGGTGCGTTCCTGATGCAGCTCGGCCGCAACGATGAAGCCCGCATCGCGTTCGACCGCGCCATCGCGCTCGCCAACACCTCGGCGGAAGCCGCTCATATCCGGATGCATCTCGACCGCCTGATGCGCGACAGCAAGCCGCGCGGCGCCAAGGCGGGGAAGTAGAAGCGATGCATTGATCGCTCCCTCCCCCCTTGCGGGGGAGGGTTGGGGGGGTGGCCGCAAGCTCAATGCCCGCGGACCCCCACCCCCGACCTCCTAGGACGAGCTTCGCTCGTCTCGACCCCGCAAGGGGAGGGGAGAAGAAAGCACCGTGCAAAAACTCGATCTCACCCTGTCGGATTTCGCTTGTCTCATCCGTCCTTCGGACAATTATTGAAGCCTGATAACGGAGCCTGCCATGTTCGAGATCATTGCCATCATCGTCATCGTGCTTGCGATCGCCATCGCGGTCGTGCTGATCCTTGCCGCGACCAAGCCGGACATCTTCCGCGTCGAGCGCGCGATCAAGGTCAAGGCGCCGCCGGACCGGATATTTGCGCTGATCAATGATTTTCGCCAGTGGGTGACCTGGTCACCCTACGAGCACAAGGATCCCGCGTTGAAGCGCAGCTATAGCGGCGCCGCCAGCGGCAAGGGCGCGGTCTATGGCTGGGAAGGCAACAAGAATGTCGGCTCCGGCCGCATGGAAATACTGGAGGCCTCGGCGCCGGAAAAAATCGTCATCAAGCTCGATTTCTTCACCCCGTTCGAGGGGCACAACACCGCCGAATTCACAATGCTGCCACAGGGCGATACCACCAATGTCACCTGGTTGATGCATGGCCCGTCACCGTTTATCGGCAAGATCATGCACGTGTTCATGAATATGGACCGCATGGTCGGCAAGGATTTTGAGATTGGACTCGCCAACCTGAAACGGCTAACCGAGAAATAGCGCGACGTTCGAAGCACCCATTTTTTTTCCAGGAGCCATCCGATGCAGGTCAATCCCTATCTGTTCTACAACGGCAATTGCGAAGCGGCGCTGAAGTTCTACCAGAAAGTGCTGAACGCCGAGATCGAGGCGATACTGCCCTATGAGAACGGCGGGGAAGGAATGCAGATTCCCCCGGGATGGGAAAAGAAGATCATGCACTCCAGGATCACGATCGACGGCGAGGTGATGATGGCGTCCGACGCCTATCCGGGCCATTTCCAGCAGCCGCAGGGTTTTGCGGTCTCGCTGCAGGTCGAGGACCCGGCCGACGCCGAGCGCCGCTTCAAGGCGCTGGCCGAAGGCGGCAACATCACCATGCCGTTCGCCAAGACCTTCTTCTCGAAGGGGTTCGGCATGTGCGTCGACCAGTTCGGCATTCCCTGGATGGTCAACTGCCCGATGGAAGAAGACTGATTTTTTCTTCACCTCTCCCGCTTGCGGGGGAGGTCGACGCGCTCGAAGAGCGCGGCGGGTGGGGGAATTCTGCGCCGTCAATGTGGAGCGCCCCCACCCCAACCCTCCCCGCAAGCGGGAGAGGGAGAAGAAGGCCTACCCGTTGCGCCGCTCGCCGCGCAGCGTCGGCAGGCCGATGCCGGCGGCATCGAAACCGCCGTCGACGGCGAGGATCTGCCCGGTGATGTAGCTCGCCCGGTCGCTGCACAGAAAGAACACCGCTTCCGCCAGTTCTTCCTCGAGGCCGTAGCGATTGAGCGGGATGGCGTCGTGATAGTCGGCGCGGATTTCCGGCGTGTGAACCTGCTTCGCCATCGCGGTCTCGACCGGGCCGGGGGCGACGCCATTGACGCGAATGCCGAGCGAGGCCAGTTCGACCGCGAGCTGTTTGGTCAGATGGGCTAAGCCCGCCTTGCTGGTGCCGTAGGCCGAACGCAGCGTCGAGGCGCGCACCGCTGATATCGAGGTGATGTTCACGATCGCGCCGCCGCCATGTTCGCGCATCAGCGGTGCGGCGGTCTTGGTGCACAGGAACGGTCCGGTGAGGTTGACCTCCAGCACCCGCTTCCAGTCCTCATTGGAGGTTTCCAGCAGCGGTGCGAACACCGCGATCCCGGCATTGTTGACCAGCGCGTCGAGCCGGCCGAAGCGTTTGCCGACCCGATCGATCGCGTCCGTCACCGCCGTCGGCGTCGGAGACGTCGCAATGCAGCGCCATCGTCGCATCCGGGTTCGCCAGAGCTGCGACCGCGCCATCCAGCAAGGCGCCCTCGATGTCGAGCAGCGCCACGCGCCAGCCCTCGGCGAGAAACCGCTTGGCGACGGCAAGCCCGATGCCGCGCGCGGCGCCGGTCACCAGCGCGACTTTTTGGTGGGGGAGGGGTCATCGGCGGTCCGCCTGCGGTTGATCGATTGAGGGTTCTATAGACCACCGGCGCCACCCTGTCCCGGACGCGCTGCAGCATGGTTCGGCTGCGGCGACGGGGCGCTTGCGGACGGCGCGGTATCCGGGGCACGCTTCATGTGGGTGCAGGAAACGACAGTCTTACGGAGGGCCAGTTCAATGATCGTGGTCGACGTCAGGGATATGTCGCCCGAACAATGGCGGCTGGGCGTGGAAACCCGCATGCTGGTTTCGGCCCGCAGCGGTGCGGTGCAATTGTGCATCTTCGAGCAATGGATCGCGCCCGGCGCCGGCGCGCCGACGCATTCGCACCCCGTAGAGGAAGTGCTGACCGTGCGCGAAGGCGAGGCCGAGATGTGGATGGGCGAGCAGCGGCTGACCGTCTATTCGGGCCAGTCGCTGATCGTGCCGGCCGACCGCATGCACGGCTTCCGCAATTCCGGCACCACGACGCTGCACATTCACGCCGTGCTGGCGTCGCCGATGTTTGAGGCGATGGTGGAAGGCGAGACGGTGATGACGAGAAGGTGGGCGGCGGCGTAAGAAATGCTAACAGCCGTCATGCCCGGGCTTGTCCCGGGCATCTACGTCTTGCTTCACCGGATGCCGAAGACGTGGATGGCCGGGACAAGCCCGGCCATGACGCGCGAGACGATATGCCTTGCGCCCCTTCACCCCTTCGCCTTCCTTGCCACCACCTTCTCGTAGGCCGCCTGCAGCCGTTCGCCGACGCTCGGTCCGGTCTTCCGCGCCCGCTTCGCGCCGAGATGGGTCTCGCGCAATTCGTCCATGAATTCGGCCCACATTTTCGGGCCGCCCTCGCTCAACAGTTTGGCGCGGATGCCGAGTTCTTCGGTGACATCAAGATATTTAAATCCCCAGCCCGCCATCTGCGCCAGGATCGGCAGCATCTCGATGCCCTGTTCGGTCAGCGAGTAGATTCCCTTCTGCTTGTGACTGGGGTCGTCGGCCCAGCTGACGATGCCTTGCTCGAGCAGGGTTTTCAGCCGGTCGGCGAGGATGTTCGACGAGATGCCTTCGTCGGATTTGATCAACAGCTCGCGAAAATGCCGGCGGTTGCCGAACATCATGTCGCGGATGATCAGGAGACTCCATTTGTCGCCGACCACTTCGAGCGTGAGATTGATCGGGCAGCCGGAGCGTTGCGCTTCGTTCATGGGCGGGTGTCCAGACCTGCGGCAAAAATGCCTCGAAAAAACCACTTGCAATATTGCACCAGTTATCCCAGACTGCAACCAGTTGCAAAATGCAAGCAGTATGGAGAGAGCAAGATGGCAAGGCTGATCATGTGGAACCTGATGACCCTCGACGGCATGGTCGAAGGTCCGAACCGCGACATCTCCTGGCACGAGGATGTCTGGGGCAAGGAACTGGAGCAGCTCTCGACCGAGCAGTTGAACGCCGCCGGCGGGCTGGTGTTCGGCCGCGTTACCTATGAACTGATGGCGAACTACTGGCCCAACGCCACCGGCGAGATCGCGGATTTCATGAATGCATCGCCGAAATATGTATTCTCGCGCACGCTGACGCGGTCGGACTGGAACAACACGCAGATGTTCGGCGCCGACGTGCCCGGCACCATCGCTCGCCTGAAGCGTGAAAGCGCCAAGGATCTCTTCCTGTTCGGCAGCGCCGATCTCGCAGGCTCGCTGGTTCCGCACGGACTGATCGACGAGTATCGCATCGCCGTGAATCCGGTCATCCTCGGCGGCGGCACGCCGCTGTTCAAGGCCGGCGAACGCGTCAAGATGAAGCTGCTGGATTCCAGGACGTTGTCGACCGGCGTCGTCATCCTGCGTTATCAGCCCGCGAAATAACGGAGAATGCGCGATGCCAGATCATGACAAGGCAAAAATCATCCGCGCGCTGTTTGCGGCCTATCTCGCCGGCGACCGCGGGGCGGTGGAGGATTGCTTCACCGGCGATTTCCGCTTCACCAGTCCGTATGACGACGAGATCGACAAGGCGACATACTTCGCGCGCTGCTGGCGCGTCCCCGACTGGATCGAGCGGCATGAACTCGAACGGATCCTGGTCGAAGGCGATCAAGCCTTCGTGACCTACCAATGCACGGCCAAGGGCGGCAAGCGCTTTCGCAACACC
Organism: uncultured Alphaproteobacteria bacterium; assembly: GCA_963742695.1. Classification (GTDB taxonomy): domain Bacteria; phylum Pseudomonadota; class Alphaproteobacteria; order Rhizobiales; family Xanthobacteraceae; genus Bradyrhizobium. The sequence continues at coordinate 15,763 of CAVUNF010000037.1, read as the reverse complement.
GAGTTTTTCGAATTCGACGGCGCGCGGATCAAACGCATCGATGTCTATTTCGGCGCCACCTATGAGAACGGCGTGTTCGCGAAGCTGCCGTCGTCGTAAAGCCAACTTGGAGTCAAGAAGATGTCCCTCAAACTCTATCTTCACCCGCTGGCGTCGTACTGCCACAAGGCGCTGATCGCGCTGTATGAGAACGATACGCCGTTCGAAGCGATCATTGTCGATCTCGGCAACGAGACCGAGCGCGCCGCGCTGCTGAAGCTGTGGCCGATCGGCAAGTTTCCGGTGCTGCGCGACGACGCCAGGGATCAAACCGTCCCGGAATTGACCGTCATCATCGAGTATCTCGACCGGTACTATCCCGGCAACACGCGGTTCATTGCCACCGATGCCGACACGGCGTGGCGGACGCAGCTCTCCGATCGTTTCTATGATCTGTATGTGCACGAGCCGATGCAGAAGATCGTCGTCGACCGGCTGCGACCGGCCGGCAAGAACGATTCCTTTGGCGTCGAGGAGGCCAGGGCGCGGCTGAAAACGTCCTACGGCATGATCGAGCGCGAGATGGCGAACCGGACCTGGGCCATGGGCGAGGCCTTCAGCCTCGCCGATTGCGCCGCCGCTCCGGCGCTGTTCTACGCCAACAAGGTGGCGCCGTTCGGCGACCACGGATACGTCGCGGCGTATTTCGATCGCCTGAAGGCGCGGCCGTCCTACGCGCGGGTGCTGCGGGAAGCCGAACCCTATTTCGCGATGTTTCCGGGGTAGGTGCGTCAAAAATACGGCCCAATGAGTGGGCGTGCATTGAAAGTCGTGCCCGGGCTTGTCCATCCCGGGCACACGTCTTGCTATGCCTCCTAGATGAGGCGGAGTAGGCAATTACCTCCAAAATAATTCCCGGACATGTCGGTGCCGCAAAACCCTGTTCGTCATATGGACAGAGCAGGGTTTTGGGTGGCGGAAACCGCCCGTCCTCGCCGAAACGAAAATGCCACAACGGAGAACGACAATGCGTTTCATGGTGATTGTGAAGGCCAGCAAGGACACCGAAGCCGGCGTGATGCCGAGCACCGAATTGCTGACGGCGATGGGCAAGTTCAACGAAGAAATGGTGAAGGCCGGCGTGATGCTGGCAGGCGAGGGTCTGCACCCGACCTCGAAGGGCACCCGGATCAAATATTCGGCAAAAGAGCCGACCGTGAGCCAGGGCCCGTTCGCGGTGACCGGCGATCTGGTCTGCGGGTTCTGGCTGATTCAGGCCAAGTCGAAGGACGAGGCGATCGCAGTGGATGAAGCGCGCACCGTTCGACAATGGCGCCGAAATCGAAATTCGCCAGGTGTTCGATGCCGAGGATTTCGGCGAGGCGCTGACGCCCGAATTGCGCGAGCAGGAAGACCGTCTGCGCAAGCAGGCGGGCCAACGATAATAAGACCGTCATTCCGGGGCACGCGTCTTCGCGTGAACCCGGAATCCAGAGATGTTCAGCTCGAGATTCCGGGTTCGATGCTTCGCATCGCCCCGGAATGACCGAGAATGACGAAACAACAAGGACCCCCACCATGCAATTCATGATGCTGATGATCCCGCTGGGCTACGAGACCGCGCCGCCCGACGTCCAGCTCGATCCCGAGCGCGTGAAGTCGATGATGCAATACAACCAGGCCCTGAAGGACGCCGGCGTGCTGATCGCGCTCGATGGCCTGCATCCGCCGTCGATGGGCGTACGGGTTTCATTCCCCGGCGGCAAGCCGATGGTCACCGACGGCCCGTTTGCCGAGTCCAAGGAAGTGCTCGGCGGCTACTGGATGATCGACGTCAAGTCGAAGGAGGAGGCGATCGCCTGGGCTGAGAAGTGCCCGGCTTCCGAGAACGAGATCATCGAAATCCGCCAGGTGCAGGAAATGTCAGATTTTTCGCCCGAGGTGCAGCAGGCCGCCGAAGGATTTTCGGACCTGTGGGGCAGCAAGAAATGATCCGGACAGCCATCAAGGGAGATACTCGATGAGCGATACCTATCTGGCCGTCTTCGTCGGCAGCAAAACCAGTGCGAAAATGGCCGCGTGGAACGCGCTGTCGGAGACGGAGCGAAAGGCCAGGGAGAAAGAGGGCATCGCCGCCTGGAAGGCGTGGGTGGAAAAGCACCAGACAGCACTCGTCGCGATCGGCGGACCGCTGGGCAAGACCAAGCGGGTCGGCCCGGACGGCATTGCCGACGTCAGCAACGAGATGGGCGCCTTTAGCGTCGTTCGCGCCGAATCGCACCAGGCCGCGGCTGGGATGTTCGAGAACCATCCGCATTTTGCGATCTTTCCCGGCGAAGCCGTGGAGGTGATGCCTGTGCTGCCGATTCCGGGTGGTTAACTTTTGGCGGGACCGCGTTCATTCACATGAATGACGCGCCGCCGGGCGATACCACCTAGTGACCTTTGTCCGCGGCTCATGTAAAAGCCTTTCACATGAGCTGGCGCAAGGAACAACGCCGCGCCGAGCGCGGCTATCACCACGGCAATCTGAAGGAGGCGCTGCTGCAGGCAGCGCTGGGCCTGATCGCCGAAAAAGGCCCTGGTGGATTCACCTTTGCCGACGCGGCGCGGATGGCCGGCGTCAGCCCGGCCGCACCCTACCGGCATTTTCGCGACCGCGACGAATTGCTGTCGAGCATTGCGCAGCGCGGTTTTGAGCAGTTCGAGGCGCTGCTGACCCAGGCCTGGGACGACGGCCGCCCCGACACCGTCACGGCGTTCGAGCGGCTCGGAAAAGCCTATCTCGCCTTTGCGCGCAACGAGCCCGCGTTCTATTCGGCGATGTTCGAATCCGGCCTTCCGGTCGATCTCAGTCCTACCCTGCAGGCAGCGAGCGAACGCGCTTTCGGCGTGATCAGGGCTGCCGCCGAACGCCTCGCCGCCCTGGTGCCGCCGGGCATGCCGCGGCCGCCGGCGATGATGATGGCGCTGCACATCTGGTCGATGTCGCACGGCGTGGCGTCGCTGTTCGCGCGCGGCGACCAGGCCCGCCGCAAATTGCCGATGTCGGCGGAGGATCTGCTGGAAGCCGAAGTGCTGATTTATCTGCGCGGACTGGGCTTTCCGACCGACCGCAGGCCGTCCGCCCAGAAGGATTCTTCGGAAAAGGCCGCTACCCCACCGCCGGTGCCGCCGGCCGGCCCCTGGGGGTCCCCAAAATAAATCTTGGGCTGCGGCAAGCGTCCCGCTTGACAAAAAAGCTGGATGGTTTAGGTATGTAAATGTTATTTACATTCACAACGGCGTGATCGCCGATGATGGAGAGGGAAATGGCCTACACCGCAGATGTCAATCGATGGCGCGGCCCCGACGCTGAGCGGGAGCACTACCAGCGCCCGCACATGCTGGATTCGCCCTGGCACCCCGGCTGGATCGCCGTAACCGTGCTGGGTTTCATCATCTGGTGGCCGATCGGCCTCGCCCTTCTCTTTTTCACACTCGGGAGCAGAAAAATGGGTTGCTGGAGCAATCAGGACCGCTTTGCCAACAAGATGGAGCGGATGCAGTACAAGATGGAGCGCATGCGCGGCCGCATGGAGCGTCGCGGCTTCGGCTTCGGCGGTCCGCCCTCGAGCGGCAACCGCGCCTTCGACGAATACCGCGTCGAAACGCTGCGCCGCCTCGAAGAGGAGCAGACCGAATTCAAGGATTTCCTCGATCGTCTGCGCCACGCCAAGGACAAGGAAGAGTTCGACCAGTTCATGGCGCAGCACAAGCAGCGTCCGACCCCGCCCAACGACGGTCAGCCGCAAGCCTGATCGGAATCTTCAAGCCTCAGGCGTCATGCCCCCATAACACCTGATGGCGACACAGCCGCCCGTTTGCGAAAGCAGACGGGCGGTTTTGTTTTTGCGGCGCTCCACCCGTCATTGCGAGAGCGAAGCGAAGCAATCCATCTTGCCGCATCAAAGAAAGCATGGATTGCTTCGCTTCGCTCGCAATGACGGAATTGGCGATGGCAGCCGCGCTCAAAACCTCGACGACAAGGTTTTAACGCGCGCCGGTGTTGGATAGGGTGCGCGCGATCAATGAGGGGAATGACATGACCTTGTCCGGTATTTTTGCGCGGATCGTGGCGTGGATCGGCGCTGCCGCGCTGCTGTGGCGCCGGTTGCGGAGGGCGCGGCACCCGAGCCGGCCTGGGGCAGTTCTCCCCTGGTGCCGGTGGCGAAGCCGCAGGGCAGCCTCCCGACGCTCAAGATGCCGTCGGCCAGAGGGCTGGACCGACGGACAAATTCCTGTGGCGGCGCCGGGGCTCAAGGTCAATGCGTTTGCGCGCGGCCTGAAACATCCGCGCTGGATCGAGGTGCTGCCCAATGGCGACGTCCTCGTTGCCGAGTTCGAACCAGGTCGCCGGACCGGCCCGAAGCGTGTTCAGCTACGCGATGCAGGCGACGATGCGGCGCGCCTCCGCGCTCGGCGACAGCGCCAACCGCATCACTTTGTTGCGCGACACCGATGGTGACGGCATCGCCGAACGGCGCGAAGTTTTCATGGAGGGGCTGAACCAGCCGTTCGGCATGGCGCTGGCGGGCGACACGTTCTATGTCGGCAACACCGACGGCGTCGTGGCCTTCCCCTATGTGGCGGGCGCGGACCGCATCACGGCGCCAGGGCGGAAACTCATTACCTTCAAGCCCGGCGGACATTGGACGCGAAGCCTGCTGCTGAGCCCCGATCGGCCGCAAGCTCTACGCGGGCGTCGGCTCGCAGAGCAATATCGCCGAGGGCGGCATGGCCGTCGAGGAAGGCCGCGCCGCGATCTACGAGCTCGATCTGGCTGACGGCACTAGCCGCATCTTTGCCGGCGGCCTGCGCAACGCGGTGGGCATGGCATGGGAGCCGCAGACCGGCGTGCTCTGGACGGTTGTCAACGAACGCGACGGCCTCGGCGACGAGACACCGCCAGATTATCTGACCTCGGTCCGATCGGGCGGATTCTACGGCTGGCCTTATTGCTACTGGGGGCAGACGGTGGACGATCGGGTGCCGCAGGATCCGGCCGCGGTCGCCAAGGCGATCACGCCGGACTACGCGCTGGGCGGGCACACCGCGTCGCTCGGTCTGTGCTGGATGCCGGCCGGCACGCTTCCGGGATTTCCGGACGGCATGGCCATCGGCCAACACGGCTCATGGAATCGCAGCACGCTGAGCGGCTACAAGGTCGTGTTCGTGCCGTTCGAAAACGGACGCCCGTCCGGGCCGGCGCGGGATATTCTGTCGGGCTTCCTCGCACCGGACGAGCGGGAATCCTACGGACGGCCGGTCGGGGTCACGCTCGGTGCCGACGGCTCGCTTCTGGTGGCCGACGACGTCGGCGATGTGATCTGGCGCGTCACGGGCGGGTAGCAAGGCTGAGCGCAAATCGCCGGACACCAAAATCAAATCCCAAATTCAAATCGCAAGAGTGAGGAATTCCCATGAAGGCTGCTTTCATCGAGCGACATGGCGGGCCGGAAGTCCTGAAGTTCGGCGAGATGCCGGATCCGGTGGCGGCATCCGGCGAGGTCGTGGTCGATATTGTCGCCGCCAGCGTCAATGGCGCGGACTGGAAGGTGCGTGACGGAAAATCGGGCCAGCTTTCGAAATTTCCCTACATTCTCGGACGGGATTTCTCCGGTGTCGTCTCAGCCGTCGGCGAAGGTGTCGGAGACTTGCGTGTTGGCGATGAGGTGTTCGCCGTCTGCGACGTCGGCCAGGAGGGCGCTTACGCCGAGAAGATCGCGATCAAGGCCGCCATCGTCGCCAAAAAGCCCGGTCATCTGTCCCATGTCGATGCCGCGGCGCTGGCGCTGGCCGGCCTGACGGCGATTTGCACCATCGAGGACACATTGAAACTGAAGGCCGGCGAGACCATCCTGATCCAGGGCGGCGCCGGCGGTGTCGCGAGCTTTGCCATCCAGCTGGCAAAACATCTGGGTGCCCGCGTCATCACCACCGCAAGCGCTGTCGAACCATGATTACCTGCGCGAAATCGGCGCCGACGAGATCATCGACTACAATGCGGTGGATTTTACAAGCGTCGTGAAAGACTGCGACGCCGTGTTCGATACGGTCGGCGGCGACGTCGCGCAACGGTCGTTCGCGGTGCTGAAACCGGGCGGGCGCGCGGCCTTTATTGCCTCCGGCGCACAGGCGCCGAAGCCGGATCGCAGCGATGTCATGGCGCTGCGGCCCAGCGTCGGACGCGATCGGCCGCATCTCGAACGCATCGTGGCGCTGGTGGCGCAGGGCGCGGTTCGTCCGCCCATCGTGACACGCTATCAGCTCAGCCAGGCTGCCGCCGCGCACGAGGTAAGCGAGTCCCGCCACTTTCGCGGCAAGCTGGTTTTTCTGGTCCGTTGAAGCTTCGTCACCGAACAGGAGCAGGCAATGTCGCCCTTGCCGACCGCCAACGCTGAGATAACGCAGTTCTTCCGCCAGTGGCTGGAAACATTTGCGGGCTATGTCCGTGACGTCGACTATGCCTCGGCGAAGCCGCTGTTTCATCCCGACGTGCTTGCCTTCGGCACCCACAACGACGTCATCTCCGGCATCGATGTATGGATCGCGACGCAATGGGACAATGTCTGGCCGAAGACCACCGACTTCCGTTTCGTTGCAGAGCAGACCTCGGTGCTGGCTTCCCCTGACGGCAAGATGGCGATCGTGATCGCACCATGGACCAGCACCGGCTATCATCCCGATGGCAAGGCGTTTCCGCGTCCCGGCCGCGCCACCCTGGTGTTTTCAGGGAATGCCGGCGGTTGGCTTTGCGTGCATTCGCATATGTCGCTTAACCGCGGCGTGCCGCAGGTGAGCCATGCCAATCGACCGGTGAAGGCTTAGAGCGTTTTCAAGCGAAGTGGATACCGGTTCGCGTCAAGAAAACGCGTCAAAATGAGAATTTAGAGCCCATTTCGATTCCATCGAAATGGGCTCTAGACCGGACCGAGGATACCCCATCGCGGATCGCAGAACTCCTTCACCGCCGCGGCGACACCGCTGCTGATGATGTTGCGGCGCTCGGGCGAGTCCATCAGCAGCTCTTCGTCCCGGTTGATGATCGAACCCGCCTCAAACAGGACCGCAGCCATCCGGGTCTTCTTCAGCACGATCAGCTTGTCGTAGCTGTAGACACCGGTTTCCTTGTTCAGCAGCGGATGCCGATGCTTCCCCATGATGGCCTGGCCATATTGCTCGGCATATTGCAGGCCCTGGGCCTTCATTTCCTTGCCCAGCAATTCGGCGAAGGAAAGGCTCATCTTGAATTCCGGATTGTCAGTGGAGACGAACACGGAATGACCGCTGAAGCGGTCGCTGAAACGGCTCTTCTTGCCGCCGAATTCCCAGTTCTCGAGGAATTTGGTGGGCACGGAATCATGGTGGATCGACAGGAACAGATTCGCCGGCAGATTGTTGGCCGCAGCGACACGCTTGACCAGGCTGGCCCTCGCCTTGCCTTCGGTCAGCAGCAGCTTGGTCTCGGCAAAGCCATCGGCCTTCAATTGTTCTTCGATCCGCCGCGCCAGGCGCAGGTTGAAAACGAACTCATCGACGTTGCGGGCGCTGAGCGCGCCGCCTGACACGGCGGTATGTCCCACATCCAGAACGATCCGGAATTTCGGGGGATCGCACCTCGGCGCGACCGGTTTCGCAGCCGACCGGATCGCGCCGGCCGGCTTCGGCGCGGCAGGTTTTGCGGCGTGGCGCTTTGGCGACGCGGCACGCTTCGCCGGGGTGACCGGCTTCGGCGAGGCGACGCGCTTGGACGATTTGTCCTTTTGACGAGCCCTTGAAGAGATCCGTTAGCCAACTGGCATGGCTGGCCTCGACCGGCAACAGCAGCAACGCGGCCATCGCGGCGATGATGGCGCGGCGGCGAGGCCAGACGCCAAAGCCCGCGCGAGCGAATTTTCCAGCTGACGACAGCAATCCCTAGTTCCCCAGAGTAATTTTTATTTCACGTATCATGACAGCTTAGAGCCTGACCGAAAAAGCAGCCAGCATTTCGTTCCCCGTCATGGCCGGGCATAGCCGTCCGAAGGACGGCGTCGCTTCCGCTCGCCTATGACCCGGCCATCCACGCCTTCCTTGCTTGCTGATGCACCAAATGGACGTGGATGCCCGGCACAAGCCCGGGCATGACGGCGTTGTCTCAGATCTTTTGCCCAGCCTTGACCTCGTTGAATTTCGAAAGCGCCTGTTCGAATTTGGGATTGAACAGCCACATCGCATCGAGAATTTCGCGGTAGGTGGCGGATGTCCTTGCCCTGTCGGCCTGTCCAAAGGCGAACATGCTGTTGTTGCGCAGATACCCCATGATCTTCGGGTCGGAAACGCGGTATTTGAGCAGATTGCCTGAACCGATGGCGGACCTGGTCGGTGAAGGAACGATCTGGATCAGTTCGAACAGTTTCATTTGATCGATCGGATCCGGCAGTGTTTTAATGATCGCCGTTACCTGCGGAAAAACATCTGCGTGGGCGTTCATCAAGGCGTCCCGCACCGCGGTCCAGTGGTTGTAGCGATGATCGAGATTGCCAACCCGCGCCTCTTCCTTGTCGTCGCGAAGGTTCAGGGCAGGATCAAGGGCGGCTATCGACGCTTTGATGGCTGCCCATTTCCTGCGGCCATTCTGATCTTCTGACGTGCCGGCTTGAAAACTTCCCTTGTATTTGTTGGAGCGCGCATTGCCGATGTTTTGATTGCCGTTGGTCTCGGCAAAAAACAGTCCGATGCTGATCCGGCCCGCCGCGTCGGCCGTCGCCGCATCGAGGCCCTTGGCGCGCGCAATGACCGTCCCCAGATCGACAACGTCCTTGAATGGCGTATCTGATTTTTGCGCATTGGCCGGCGGCGCCTGCATCAGAGCAAAAATCTTGACGTACTCATCGAGCAGCGGCTCCTTGTCGGCGTCGAAATACGCCGGTGGGATTCCCCATTTATTGGGCCTGCCGATTTTGGAGGGAAGAACGTCGGTGAGGTCCTTGTGGGCGCTGATCATGTTGTTGCGTGCAAGGTAGATCGCTTGCCCCGGCAGGTTCGGCAGCGGTTGCTTCGAACTGATCTGCGCGCGCCGCTGGCCCAGGATCTCCTCGAATTTTCTCAGCGCATCGTTGTAGGTATTGAGGGCATCCGATTGCTGTTTTGTGAGTGTGCCCGTTTGCGCCATGGCAGGGGAAACGACGGCGATGAAAACCGCCGGCGCGAAGGCAAGTCCGAGTGCAAGAACTGCCGTGGCCGCAACGGCATGACTTCTGATCCCCACGGCGGTCTCCCAATACCCAAGTTTCGCCCGATGCGACTCACTGGATCGTAGACTGCGAACGCGCCGCTTGGCGAGACGAAAGCCTCTGCATTGTGCGGCGCGCTTTAACCGCTCGTTAACCAAGACGGGATGACCTTTAGCGTTCACCTTTACCCGCTGGCTCCGACCCGGGCTGGCCTGAAGAAATGGACGTTGCTCCGTGATTGCCGACAGCAACAGCAACATCGCCTGGCACAGGGTTCAGCTCAAAAAGAACCGTGCTGCCGTCAAGGCCCTGGAAATCGCCCGCTTCAGGGCCGGCGATAACGCGGCTTCGCGCGATCAAACGCAAAAAACCATCGCCATCCTGAATCGAAAGATCGCGGAATCCGAGCGATGCGTCGCTGCGCACGAGCGGCGAAGCAGGCGGCCGGTCGCAACCGACCTGCAAAGTCTCGCCAGTATGCGCTGGAGCAGCTGGAATCCCGAAGCGGCGAGTCGCTGACAGGCGACATTCAAAAACTGCCAGTGCGATTGTAGGGTGGGTTAGCGAAGCGTAACCCACCACCTTCATCGTCAGATCGGTGGGTTACGGCTTCGCCTATCCCACCCTACAAATCCGTCGGCCTGCGACAAAACAACACGACGGGCAAATCAGCTAAAACCTGTCAAATCATATTTTTCTGATTTTCAGAAAATATTTCTCTTCCTATTTCGCCAAATCAATTTATATCTTCCCATCCCGTCCTATCAAGAGGGGCGTTGGCCAGCGTCACGAACGCGGGGCGGGTAGCGGTGGACGCGGCGGTGTCGGGCGTGAAATGTAATTGCAGGGCGAGCTTGCTCGTGAGCGATCAACAGCACGCAGACGAACGGCACTGAAGCGTACGGCAAAACCGTGTGGTTCCGGCATCCGTTGCTGATGCCAAGCTGGCGGAGGCGCGTCGACCCAACCGGGTTTAGACAAACCATATTCGTCAACGACGGTGACAACAAAGAATTCGTCGCCGGGGAGATCACGGCATAAGCCGTAAAGCCATTGCGCAGGGAAGGCCGGATGCTCTCCGCTGGACCTGTATGCTCGTGTGCGCACTCTCTTGTGCATTTGCACACGGGACCGCGGGTGCAGCGCGCACCCGGTCTTCCCTGCGCCCTCTTTTGGGAGAAGTTCATGCAAGCCTCGGGCGCATTGCGCCGCGAGAACGCGAAGCCATATTCAATCGTGGTCGCCCGCGTCCACTGGCGCGGTGACGGGACGACGCTATATCAGGGAATAACGTGAAACGCGTCGCTGGCGCGATCCAGTGCTGAATCGGCGGATGGACATGGTCCCGGACGGAATTTCACCAAGCGGCGAGTTGTGGCTCAGGGTCCGGCACGAGGCGGAAGCCGCCTTGGCCCGCGACGCGATATTAGGCCGCTCGCTATCGGCCTCGATTCTCGATCATTTCGGTCTCGGCGCGGCGGTGTCCATCAGATCGGGCAACGGCTCGGCAAAAGCGATGGCGACCGGCGGCTGTTTACGCGCGCCGCCAATGAGGCGTTTGCCGCCGCGCCCGATCTCGTTGATGCCGCGAGCCGCGATCTGGAGGCGATCGTCCTGCACGATCCGGCGAAGGCGGGGCTGTTGCCGGCGCTGCTCAATTTCAAGGGATATGTCGCGCTGCAGGCCTGGCGGGTGTCGAACTGGCTCTGGCGGCGCGAGCGGCGCGACCTTGCGCTGCTGTTGCAGAGCGAGTGTCGGATTCGCTTCAGGTTAGCATCCATCCCTCCGCATCGATCGGGACCTCGGTGTATCTCGATCACGCCACCGGGATCGTGATCGGGGCGTTCGCCACCATCGGCGACGAGGTCACGATCCTGCAGAACGTCACCATCGGACGAATGGCCGAGGCGCCGGACCGCGCGCCCCGGATCGGCAGGGGGGCCTGTTTGAGCGGCGGCGCCACCATCCTCGGCGACATCGGCATCGGCGATTTTGCCAAGATCGGCGCGGGCGCGGTGGTGTCCCACGACGTGCCGGCCGGCTGTACGGCGGTCGGGGTTCCCGCCCGCTTGGTCAATTGCCCCGAGCCGGTTCCGGCCTAGGCCGAGTGTCCTGGGGAGGGCAGGGTCAGGGCCTTAATTTGATCCCGCCGGGTCCGATTTGATGCAGCCCAAATCCCCTTTGGTAACCTCGCATTAACCATGATTAGCGTCTGGTTAGGGGCGGAAAGTCGCGCGAATAGCCCTCGTTTTGACATGTTGGCAGGGGATGCAGGATCCGGCTTTGGACGGGCCCCCCATGCGACACATCAAGGCTTCCGCGTTGGCGCTTACCGCCACGGCTGACGCGCGGCTGTGGAACCGGCAGCCGTCGGCGCCCGAGCCTAAAGAGAACGGAATCTTGCTTTGAGAGGATACCGCCTATGAATCCCGGCCGACGTGGCTCAGTCAGCCTTGCCGCTGGCATCCGCCGACGTATCGCTGATCGCACTGTTCTGGCAGGCCCACTGGATCGTGAAAGCCGTCATGCTCGGCCTGATGGCCTGCTCGGTCTGGGTCTGGGCGATCGCGATCGACAAGATGTTTATGTACGCGCGCACCAAGCGGGCGATGGACCGCTTCGAGCAGGCGTTCTGGTCCGGCCAGTCGATCGAGGAGCTTTACCGCGCGCTTCGGCCAAGCCGACGCAATCGATGGCGGCCTGTTCGTCGCGGCGATGCGCGAATGGAAGCGCTCGTTCGAGAGCCAGGCGCGCTCGTTTGCCGGCCTGCAGATGCGGATCGAAAAGGTGATGGACGTCTCGATCGCGCGCGAGATCGAGCGGCTGGAGCGGCGGCTGCTGGTGCTGGCGACGGTCGGCTCGGCCGGCCCCTTTGTCGGCCTGTTCGGCACCGTCTGGGGCATCATGTCGAGCTTCCAGTCCATCGCCGCCTCGAAGAACACCTCGCTGGCGGTGGTGGCGCCGGGTATCGCGGAAGCGCTGTTCGCCACAGCAATCGGCCTTATCGCCGCCATTCCGGCGACTATTTTCTACAATAAGTTCACTTCCGAGGTGAACCGGCAGGCCCAGCGCCTTGAAGGCTTTGCCGACGAATTTTCAGCGATCCTGTCACGGCAGATCGACGAACGCGCATGATGCATGCCCCGGACAAACGGCGTGAGGGTCGATATATTGTGAGCGCATCGTGAGCATCAGATCATGGGGATGAACATGGCAGGCGCGTCGGGGCGGCGGTCGCCGCGGCCGGCGCCGCGCCGCCGTCATGGCGGAGATCAACGTCACGCCGATGGTCGACGTGATGCTGGTGCTGCTGATCATCTTCATGGTCTCGGCGCCGCTGTTGACGGTCGGCGTGCCGCTCGATCTGCCGCAGACCCAGGCTAAAAGCCTCGATCAGGACAAGAAGCCGCTGACGCTGTCGGTCAACCTCAAGGGCAAGGTCTTTCTCAACGACACCGAAGATCAAGCTCGACGAGCTGGTGCCCGAAATTGAACGCGATCACCGACGCGCGCGGCGGCATGGATGAACGCATCTTCGTGCGCGGCGACAAGAAGGTCGATTACGGCACCGTGATGCGGGTGATGGGGCGGCTGTCGGCCGCCGGCTTTCAAGCGCGTGGCGCTGGTCACCGAAATGGAGCAGGGGTACCTGAAGGTGAAGATGAAGATCGACAAGTCGCTGGTTGCGTCGGTCGCCCTGCACGTCGTGGTGATCGGCTGGGGACTTGTGTCGTTCTCGACGCGTTCGCTCGATGCGCCGCCGCCGGAAGTCGCTGCCGGTCGATATCATTTCCGCCGATCAGCTTGCGAAGATCACCAACGGCACGCAAGACCGGCGAGAAGGAAAATCCGAAACCGCTGGTCGAGAAGGTCGGCGATGCGAAGCCGATCGACGACGCCGTCGGCAAGGTGAACGAAAAGAAGGAGGTCGTGACGGCCTCGCTCCGGAGCCGCCGCCGAAGCCGTTGAAAAGCCGGTCGAGAAAAAGCCCGAGCCGCCGAAGCCGGTCGCCGAGAAAGCCCAAGGACGAGCCGAAGCCGGTCGAGAAGAAGCCGGAGCCGCCCAAGGTCGATCCGATCGCCGAAGCGCTGAAAAACGGAAGACAACAAGAAGCCGCGCCGAAGAAAGAAGCCAAGGCGGCGGCCGCAGAAGCCGCCGAAGCCGAAGACAGGAGCGCACCTTCGATCAATCGAAGATCGCGGCGCTGCTCGACAAGCGCGACCCGACCCGTCAGGCGGTGACCGGCGCGACGCTCAATCCGACGCCTCGCTCGGCACCGCCGCGGCACCGCGGCGAAATTGTCGCACTCCGAGCTGGATGTCCGAGCCTGCAGGTCGAGCGCTGCTGGAACATGCCCTCGGCCGCGTGACGCCGAGAACATCGAAGCGCTTCGCGCTCTACTTTGAGCTGCACAAGATCCGGATCCCGCTGGAATGGCTCGCAGGCTGCCGGTGGCCGCCGCAGGTGGTGTCGACGGGGCCTCGCCGCGCCTATCGGCGAAAGCGCGGATCCGCGGTCGCGCCATCCAGCAATGCCAGCCCTATTACTTTCTGCGCGGCGAGACTTACGGACGGGTGGGATTGCCTGGACATCGATGTTCAGTTCCTTCTAAAGAATAGATTTTTTCGCAGCGTTGAAAGCCGTTTTTGTTATATGATCCTGAGTAATGCGCGCCGACGATCGACGCTTCGATCCTTCCGTTGCCGTTTAACCGCCGGCAGGCGTTTCCTGATGGCGGCGCTTGGTGCGCGCCGCCGCGGTTGCTGCTGCCTTCGCTGGCCGGCGCGCAAACGCGAGCCTGCAGTTCGAAGGCAACATCGCGCCGCTCCCGATCGCGATCCCGAATTTCGTCGCGGGCTCGCCGGCGGATAACGAGGTCGGCCGCGGCGTGACGCAGGTCATCACCAACAACCTCAAGCGCAGCGGGCTGTTTGCGCCGATCGATCAGGCCGCCTTCATCGAGAAGATCACCAACATCGACGCGGCGCCGCAATTCCAGAGCTGGAGGACCATCAACGCGCAGGCGCTGGTGACCGGCCGGATGACGCGCCAGCCCGACGGCCGGCTGAAGGCGGAGTTTCGCCTGTGGGATGTCGCCGCCGGCCAGCAGCTCACCGGCCAACAGTATTTCACCTCGCCGGAATTCTGGCGGCGGATCGCGCACATCATCTCCGACCAGATCTATGAGCGTCTGACCGGCGAGAAGGGCTATTTCGACAGCCGCGTCGTGTTCGTCGACGAGACCGGCTCCAAAGATCGCCGCGTCAAGCGGCTGGCGATGATGGATCAGGACGGCGCCAACGTCCGCTACCTGACGCGCGGGCGCGGATCTGGTGCTGACGCCGCGGTTCTCGCCGTCGACGCGAGGAAATCACCTACATGGAATTCGGCCAGGGCGATCCGCGGGTGTATCTGCTTCAACATCGAGACCGGCCAGCGCGAGATGGTCGGCAATTTTCCCGGCATGTCGTTCTCGCCGCGGTTCTCGCCCGACGGCCAGCGCGTGATCATGAGCCTGCAGCAGGGCGGCAACTCGAACCTGTTCGTGATGGACCTGCGCTCGAAATCGACCACGCGCCTGACCGACACGCCGGCGATCGACACCTCGCCGTCCTATTCGCCCGACGGCAGCGTATCTGCTTCGAGTCCGATCGCGGCGGCAAGCAGCAGATCTATGTGATGCCGGCGAGCCGGCGGCGCCGCGCAGCGCATCTCGTTCGGCGAAGGCAACTATTCCACGCCGGTGTGGTCGCCGCGCGGCGACTTCATCGCCTTCACCAAGCAGGGCGGCGGCCAGTTCTCGATCGGCATCATGAAGCCGGACGGCTCGGGCGAGCGGCTGCTCACCTCGGGATCTCCACACGAAGGGCCGACTTCGCGCCGAACGGCCGCGTCGCTGATGTTCTTCCGCGAACCCGGCGCGCCGCGGGCCGCGCTGTTCACCATCGACGTTTCGGGCCGCAACGAGCTGCGGGTGCCGACCCCGGGCTTTGCGTCGGATCCGGCGTGGTCGCCGCTGCTGTCCTGAGATCGGCGTTGCAACCTGGCCGATGCTGTCGTGCCGCCCACCGGCAAAGCTTGCCTAGCTTGCTGATTTATCGGGCAGATTTGCTGTTGGGAAAACGCGTGACAATGATTTGGTAACCCTGTTCCCTCAGAAAGACTTCATCTGCGGCGGGTAAGAGTACGGAACCTGAAAAGGACGTGCGTCCCCCCATGCAGCTTGCCGGCCAGACCCAAGATTCCCATCAAGAGATATCGCCGTCGATTCGCGCGGCGCTGATCGACTCGCTGTTCGAAACGCCCGGTCCGCTGCTTACGGGTATCGTCTTCGGAGTCATCGCGGCCGGCGTGACCGCGCTGAAGACGGGAGAATCTCTGATCTGGGCGTGTGTCGCGCTCCTCATAGTGGCCGGCGCCGTGCGCGCGTTCGACTTGCAGCGCTACCAGTCGCGCAAATCGACCCTGACTGCCGATGAAGCTGCGTGGTGGAAGAAGCGCCATCAGATCGGGGCGATGATCCAGGC
>CAVUNF010000036.1:0-45150 GCA_963742695.1 uncultured Alphaproteobacteria bacterium | reverse complement strand
GCGGGGTTAGGAAGCGGCCCTTCCTCGCCAAGCCGCGAAAAATGCCCAGCATTTGGGTCGGTTTCGCCGCCAAGTCTAAATGGGGGTTGGCCTGACATTCAGGTTTCTCACATTCAATCCCGTCTAACCCCATCCCGCAGCCGTAGGGTGGACTAGCGCAGCATAGCACTCCTAAGCAACAGACTGCGTCTTGCTGACCGGCACTTGTTTAGAATGCCTCGACTTTTCTAGCTACGCATAATCCGGAGGCTCTGAGGCGATATCAGAGAAGCTCGTTTACCGAGCGCACCCATACGAATTGCGAACCCCTGCTCAACAAGGTAAGCGGCTCCGTCAATCGACCTCACAAAGGTTGAGTTTTCGACTTTATTCTTTTGACCGGTAATCCTTCGATCCACCAAACTCGAAGCCGCGATCACTTTCGATTGGGGCTTCTGCGGCGCCTGGACGGGGATGGGTTCGCACGATTTTCACAGTCATGACATTTCCTCGTTTGAGCAACCAATCCCCAACTCGCGACAATCAAAGCCGTGTGTACGTCGTATAGTGGGGGACAATCCGCCAACTCTCGGACATCTGGCCGCGACGGTTCCGTCAAGCCTTTCTTACGCGCACTCGGCCTTTACTTCAACGTAATCGCATCTTCGCGAACTGCTTCGCCTCACACGCAAGCGAAATCTCGCGCCCCACCCGCGACAAATCAACACGACGGGCAAATCACCCAAAACCTGTCAAGCCCCTCTGAAAAAATATTCTGCTTTTCCGAAATGGCAAATCAGCCCATATCTCACCCGTCTCACCCGATGAGAGGGGCGGGTCGCGATCGTCACGAACGCGCGGTGGGATGCGGTGGACGGTTGAGCTGCGCCTGACGCGCGTGGCTCGAGCGTACGGCGAAATCGCGTGGTTCTGGCGCCCGAAGCTGGCGCCAAGTTCTTGAGAACAAGTTCTCAGGGGCGACGGTGGCAACAGAGCTCGGCTCACCGGGGAGATCGCGTTATAAGCCGTAAAACCATTGCGCAGGGAAAGTCGGGTGTTCTCCGCTGGACCTGTATGCTCGTGTGCGCTTTTTGTGCAATTTTGCACACGAGACCGCGGGTGCAGCGCGCATCCGGCTTTCCCTGCGCCCTCTTGTTTTTCGGAGGGCGAAACTAATCGCAAAACTTCGGGCGCATCGCGCCGCGAGAATGCGGACGTGTATCTGCTACGCGTATTTGCTGTTTGAAATTTGAATCAGGACTTTCACCGCGTCATTGCGAGGAGCGCTTGCGACGAAGCAATCCAGCTTTCTTTGTCACCTCGCAGGAAGCTGGATTGCTTCGCTTCGCTCGCAATGACGTTGCTAGGCTGTGCGTAACGCCAACCCGCGACGGCCCTCACCTCAACGAAGCGATTTCGCGGGCGAGATTTTCACGCGCCTGCCGGTCGTATTTTTCGGCAAAGGCGGCATCGGGGAAGATGAACGGCCGCGCGGCGAACAGGCTGAGCACGCGGGAGCGGCCGGCGCGATAGTCGCCATCAGGCACATGCGCGAATTCCTTGCGGATCGCCGCGGCATAGGCGTCGTATCGCGCGGGCGCAGCACCGAGGATGCTGAGGTCGATCGAGATCAGGATGGCGCCGAGGCGATCCTGGCGTTCGGCCTGGTGCGTTTTGGTCAGGCGGATCAACCGGCCGACTTCATGACGCAGATCGGGGCGGATGTTTTGTTCGGCGAGTTGCGCGCTGAGTTCTTCGTTGTCCGACCTCGTCGCATCGTAGACCACGTCGTGCCACCAGATCGCCTCGGTCAGGATTTCGCGCTCGGCGGCCGAGAGATTTTCCACGCCCGCGAGCGCACCGAGGCAGTCCTCGATATGCGTGAGATTATGATAGTGGCGGCCCGGCGCCGTGTAGGCGGCAACCAATTCATCGCGGTTCATCGCCGGGATATAGGACGGAACCCGGAATTGGGTAGTGCGGCTATTTCAGCGAAATCGCCAGCCCGCTGAGATCGAGGTTGGCCATCAGGCCGACCTGCTGGCCGGCCAGTTCCAATACCGCGCCCTTCTGGTTGGTCAGCACGATGGCGCGGGCGCCGCCGCCGACGGCGAGGCCGGCACCGGCCGCGCCATAGACACCGGCGACATCGGAGGGGCGGAAGATGTTGCTGACGCGGCCGCGCAGCACCGTCTTCGAGCCGCCGAACACCAGGCCGTAATCGATGCCGCCGGCCGACAGCGCGTAGCGCTGGCCGCGGAAATTCAGCACGCCGCCGCCGCCGGAGCCGCCGATGATCCATCCCGCCTTGTAGATGGTCAGCGACACGGTGCCGCTGTCGGCATGCGAGACGGAGGAAAGTGCTGTGGCGGCGAACGCGGTCAGCGCGAACAGCGCGGCACGGATGGCGGATGAGATCTTCATGGATGTGTTTCCTCGGGATTTGCGAGCAGCGTGACGAATCAGATCGAGTAGCACCTCAACGACCTTACCCTGCGGGGCGGATTAGCCAACGGGCGGCGCGTTCCTGGCGCCCGGATGGTGGAATACATTGAACCAAATCACGGTTTTGCCACACTCACTCCCTGTCCGGATCAAAAACGGACGCCGGTCCTCCCAATTAATCTTGTGGGGCGCCGGCCGGATATTTCTCAACAGGAGAGATTTGCACATGCGTCGAATTTTTGCTCTTAGCGCCGCCGCCGGCCTTGGCCTGACCGCCCTTGCCGCGACCAGCCCCGCCGAAGCCGCCTTCAACATCATTCGCTGGGACGGCATCGGCGCCTGCCAGATCTGGGACAAGAGCCTCCCGATCAAACCGTTCCCGTCGAGCTACAAGACCGTCAGCAGGACGGTGCCGACTTTCGCCGCCGCCCTTGCCGTCAAGGACGGCATGTTGAAAAAGGGTGCCTGCAAGATCTGACAATAGACAACACGAGGCGGCCGGTCTTGATGAAATCGATCATAGCGAGACTGGCCGCCATCGCTGCAATGACCGCGCTGGCAGCAAGCGCTGCCTTCGCGCAAAGCCCCGCGAAGAAAAACGACGCGCCGAAATCCTTCACGGTGATCTCGCCGATCTGGGGCCATCTGGTACGCTTCTCGATGCCGGCCGGATTCACTGCCGCCTTCGAAAGCACCAAAGAAAATTCCTATATTCGCGAGGCCGTACTGAAGGGCGAAACCGCCAAGCAATGGTCGCAGATGATCACGGTGACCGGCGCCCGCGGCCTGGTAGCCGCGCCGCATTTCTCGCCACGCGCCCTCGCCGCCCAGATCGCCAAGGGTTTTGAGAAGGCGTGTCCGGAAAGCTTCGTCATCAAGGGTTTCGGGACAACCAAGTTCGGCGATCGGGATGCCTATGTCCTCGTGGCAGGCTGCGGCAGGGTCAACGCCAGCGCCGACAAGCACAGCGAGATGGCGCTGATCGTCGCCGTCCAGGGCGCCTCCGATGCTACACCATCCAGTGGGCCGAGCGCACACCGGGGACATCCACGCCTGCGATCGAGGAGGCCAAATGGCAGGACCGGCTGCGCGACTTGATGCCGATCCGGCTCTGCGGAATCGTGCCGGGCGAAGCCGCACCCTATCCGAGCTGCCTGAAAGCGCCGTAGCGCCGCCTGCCTCAGTGCTCCTTCATCAGCGCATCGCGCGCCTGCGACAGCTCCTGAAATTCGCGCGCATTGCCGCCGCCGTCCGGATGCATGGTCTTGGCGGCGCGCTTGTAGGCCTGGTGGATTTCCGAACCCGCAAGGCGGCGGCCGAACGGCAACCCGAGCAACTGCCGGTAATGCTGCTCCGGCGTCAGCGACGGCGAAGGTACGCCGCGCTTGCCGAACCGCGGCAAGGTCAGCGTGTGCAGCGCGTCCCTGACCACGCTGAAACGGCGCCAGGCGAGATTCCTGGTGCCCTGGTCGGCCTTCCTGGCCGAGGCACTGCGCAAGCTCGGCAAGGCCTGCATCGCCGCTTGCCGCAACGTCGCGTCCTCGGCGCCGCGCGCGATCTTCTCCACCAGTTGCGCGGCTTGCCGGTGATCGGGCGCTGCGGCCGACCACAGCTGCTCGACCTCGCGTTTCCATTCGTTGAATTGTCGATCCATGGGCGTGTGTCCGTTGAGCATAACAGCAACGCGCCAACGTCAGTTTGCGTTTCGCTTCGCTCCATATTGAATTAGCTTGTCCCGAACGCCCAAGAACAAACAAAGGAAACACCATGGCCCTGCTCCAAAACCACATCGCTGTCGTCACCGGCGCCGGCTCCGGCATCGGCCGCGCCATCGCAACAGGCTATGCCCGCGAGGGCGCACGGGTGGTGCTGCTCGACGTCAACGAGAAAGCGGCGGCCGAGGTGGCGGGGGAAATCCGTGGATCGGGCGGCAAGGCAGAGAGTTTCGCGCTCGACGTCACCAAGCGCGAGGATTGCGTGGCGATGGCCAAACAAGTCGCGGCGAAAGTCGGGCAGGTTTCGATCCTGGTCAACAATGCCGGCATCGCGCGCCGCAACGGCATGCTGGGCGCCGCCGAGGCCGTGATCAAGGATTGGGAAGACATCATCGCGATCAACCTCACCGGCGTCTTCAACGTCACCCATGCGTTTCTCGAACCGCTGCGCGCCGCCAAGGGGCGCATCGTCAATATCGGATCGATCCAGTCGTTCGTGCATCTGAAGACGCCGAGCTCGCCGGCCTATACCGCCTCCAAGCACGGCGTGCTCGGCTTCACCAAGGCGCTCGCCGCCGAACTCGGCAAGGACGGCGTCCGCGTCAATGCGATCGGGCCGGGCTTCATCGAAACGCCGCTGAACGAAAAGGTGCGCGCCACCAATCCGGAGCTGGCAAAAACCTTCATCGCACACACGCCGCTCGGCCGCGCCGGCACCGCCGAGGATATCGTCGGGCCAGCCGTATTCCTCGCCTCCGACCTGTCGGCCTATGTCAGCGGTTCGATCGTGATGGTGGATGGCGGGTACCGGACGGTGTGAGGTGCGGTGAGGGCCAACGTCCGGGTTCCATTGCCCCGTTAGGATTTCGTTAACCAAATCATCCCACCCTCCGCGCGGGGTAGGGTTTGTTGATTCACGATTGCTTCGTTCCACGTCTGGAGCGGATCCGATCGGGAGGTGTGTCGATGTCCCAAGAGTCCCTATTCCCGTCCATGTTGCTGTCCCCGCTCACCACCGCCGCGCCGGAAATTCCGCCGCCCTCGCTCGCCCCCAATGATGTCGTGCCGCTGCTGATCGGGTCCACCGTCGGCGAGATCGAGCGCGAACTGGTGGTGCAAACCCTGGGCCGCTGCGACGGCAATCGTACCCGCGCCGCGCGCGTGCTGGGGATGTCGGTCCGCACCCTGCGCAACAAGATCCGGCAGTACAGCGCCGAGGGAATCGACGTGCCCGTGCACATGGATTAGCTTTGCGCGTATTCTGATCGCAAAACCGGTACCCACTTTTGCGGAATACGCGCTAGGCTGCGCGCCAGCCGGGCGGAAAGTCCCGGGTGGAGCAACGCATGTCCAACGCGCCGCATTTCGACATCGACGTCAGGGCATTCTGGGCCGATCCCTATCCGGATCTCGCAAAAATGCGCCTGATGGCGCCGATCGCGTTCGTGCCGCAGCTCGGCTCCACCGTCTTCACCCGGCGCGACGATATCTTCAGCCAGGAAAAGCGCATCGATATCTTCTCGTCGCATCAGCCGGCGGGATTGATGAACACGCTGATGGGCCACAACATGATGCGCAAGGACGGCGACGCGCACATGAAGGAGCGCGCGGCGATGTTCCCGGCGGTGTCGCCGCGCACCGTGCGCGACACCTGGAGCCGCCAGTTCCAGGCCCATGCCGACCGTATTCTCGATGGCTTGGCGCCCGCCGGCCAGGCCGACCTCTGCAAGACGCTGGCGCTGCCGCTGTCGGCCGAGTGCCTGAAGGATATCACCGGCCTCACCAACATGCGCTTTCAGGATATGGACGCGTGGTCGCAGGCGATGATGGACGGCATCGCCAATTACAGCGGCAACAAGGAGGTCGAGGCGCGTTGCCACGCCGCCACCGCCGGCATCGATGCCGCGATCGACGACATGGTTCCGGTGGTGACCAAACATCCCAACACCTCGATCCTCAGCGCGCTGCTGGCGGCCGGCCAGCCGATGGAGAGCGTGCGCGCCAACATCAAGCTGGCGATATCAGGCGGACAGAACGAGCCGCGCGACGCCATCGCCGGCACGATCTGGGCGCTGCTGACGCACCCCGACCAGCTGGCGCTGGTGCGCGGCGGCAAGGCCAAATGGCTCGACGTGTTCGAGGAATATGCGCGCTGGATCGCGCCGATCGGGATGTCGCCGCGGCGCGTGGCCAAGGCGTGGTCGTTCGGCGGCGTCGATTTCGAGCCAGAAGACCGCGTGTTCTTCATGTTCGGCTCGGCCAACCGCGACGAAGCCGTTTTCAAGGATCCCGATCGCTTCGACATCACCCGCGATACCCAGAAGAGCATCGCGTTCGGCGCCGGCCCGCATTATTGCGCCGGCGCCTTTGCCTCGCGCGCGATGGTCGCCGACGTCGCCTTGCCGAGCATCTTTGCCCGATTGAAGGGCCTGCGGCTCGACCCCAGCGAGCCGGTGCGGATCGGCGGCTGGGCGTTCCGCGGGCTGTTGAATCTGCCGGTGCAATGGGACGCAAGCTAGCGGGCGCGAAAGCTCACTACCGCGGGCATTCCTTGTAGCCGAACTTGTCGATCATGGCGGCGCCGGAAATGGTGTGGAACGCCAGCGTTTCCATGTAGCGGCCGTTGACGAGATATTGCCGCAGCGAACCGTTGTAGGCATTCATCATGCGCTGCGTGGAGCCGGCGTGAATGTTGCGCTGGCGGTCGTGACCGGCATGAAACAACAGCCGCGCGCTGCGCTCGACGCAGACGTTGCGAAGCCCGAGGAACAGCGTGCAAAGCGACTGGCAGTGGCCCTTGATGCGAAACAGCTCGCCGCTGGCATTGGCGCGATCGATTTCGGGCTGGAAATCCCTGATCCATCCGCCCTTGCCGTAGGCTTCCGACGTGGCGGCCAAGGCTGCTGATGAGAAGGCTGCCGATGTGACCGCTGCCGACGAGGTGGCCATCAACACGATCAAACCGGCGATAGCGAAAAGTCGCTTCATGGCGCCGATCATACTTCCGAGGAGGGCTCGTTACCAGACAGCATGCCCATGCGTTCAAACTGCCAGCGCATGGCGCGGTACCAGAAATAGCCGGCGAGGCCGCCGCAAATCGGGAAAATGAGCAGGCTGGGGATGTCGAACGATCCGCTCCACCACAGCATCCCTGCGGTCCAGAACACCGTGAAACCGATCGCGCACCATTTTAGACGCGTTGCAGCATTCATGACTTTGCTCCCAAGGCCAAAATAATTCAGGCCATCATGAGCGCTGCCGCTTCGGCTCACCGTGAGTTGGATCACGGAATCCGGCAAACATCGTTCACCCGAACCGCAGCCGCGAGCGTTCCTTGGCCTTCTCGGCCTCGATCTCGCGATCGCGCGCCGGTGCGCTGGTGTGAAGCGATGTCAGCAGCCGCCGGGCGGCGTCCGAGACTTCCGCAACGGCGAGATCGAAGGCCTCGGCATTGGCCGATGACGGCCTGCCGAAACCGGAGAGTTTTCGCACGAATTGCAGCGCCGAGGCGCGGATCTCGTCCTCGGTCGCCGGCGGCTCGAAATTGAACAGCGTCTTGATGTTGCGGCACATTTGTTTTCTCCCTTGCCAAACCCGCTGGCAGGCCGGTGCGCGATCCTTGTTCCGGTTCCTCGACCCGAGGACGATCGAGATTCGTAAAATGCGACATCGGCACCCATTTTGTCATAGAATAGGCGACAGATTCAGCTGCTGTCGCCGCCTCCGCCAACAAAAACCGAGTTCCCCATGAGCCACGTCACCTACAAGATCGTCGAGCATGACGGCGGCTGGGCCTACACCGTCGACGGTGTATTTTCGGAACCGTTTCCGAACCACGCCACAGCGCTGGCCGCCGCCAAGCGGGCTGCCGCCGAGCAGCGTGTTCCCGGCCGCACCGAAGCGATTGAATATGAAACCGCCGACGGCAAGTGGCACACCGAGACCGCCGCGGGCGGGGACCGGCCGGAGACCGACGTCGAGGACAAACCTTAGGTCGAACGCGCATTCCAGCCAGCGATATGTGAACCTGATCCGCCGCGGCGGCGTCCAACTGACGGCGCATTGCGCCCGGCGGCGCGTGCCGTCTGAGCGGAAGACGGGACATGGGACTGCCGGATTTTCTCTCCCTCTGCCGCGGCATTGCCGTTGCGCTGCTGACACTTGCCTACACGCCCTCCGCGTTGGCCTGCGCCTGCTGTACCCATCTAGGCCAGCGCAGTGTCGGGACGGTTGCGTTCGATTCCGGCAAGCAGCATGAGATTGAAAGCCTGCGCTTCACCGCCAAGGCGTCGCTGTTCATGGCTGAAGGTGACCTCGAAGGTGTCAGGGGCATTGCGACGCCTTCGGAGAGCTACCGTCTCGCCGCAAAATGGCACGGCGACCGGCTGGTACTCTCGTTCCGCGACGGTCAGGGCCACACTGGCACGTTGTCATTCGCCCGTCCGGACACCATCTCGATCTTCGAGGTCGATCCGCGCGATCGCCCCGACCGGGGTCAGGGACCGACGCTGTACAAGGAGTGGAAATTCTCTGGCCCGGCTTTCGGCAGCGGCGTGTTCCGCCCCGGCATCGCGCCGCGGCAGATTCTCACAATGATCCTGCAGGGCGGCGGCAACAGCTGCACCAGCGCCTACGACTTTTCGCACTGGACCCTGACGATGCGCGGGCCGAAGGCCAACTATACGTTTTTCGGCGATCTGGTGACGACGAAATAGCCATGGTGTGCTAGCCTCATCGCAAGCGGCTCCGGTAAAGAGAGCGGCCGCATTCCGGGGAGACGCATCATGGGTTTTTCGCGCGCGGCGCTGTCGGCCGCCTTTGCATTGAGTTCATTAACAGCCATGGCGGCGGATTACCCTGCACCGAAACAAGGCGACTGGATCGCCAAAAATTTCAAATTCCACACCGGCGAAACCCTGGCGGAGCTAAGGCTGCATTACACTACCGTCGGCGAGCCCAGCGGGCAGCCGGTGCTGGTGCTGCACGGATCGGGCGGTGACGCTTCGAGAATGCTGACCGCGGATTTCGCCGGCCAACTGTTCGGCGCCGGCCAGCCGCTCGATGCGTCGAAATACTACATCATCATTCCGGACGGCATCGGCCACGGCAAATCCCTAAAACCGTCCGACGGCATGAAGATGGCTTTTCCGAAGTACAATTACGAAGACATGGTCGATGCCCATTACCGCCTGGTCAAGGAAGGTCTCGGGGTAAAACACCTGCGGCTGGTGATCGGCAACTCGATGGGCGGCATGCACAGCTGGATCTGGGCGGTGAAATATCCGCAGGCGATGGATGTGGTGGTGCCGATGGCATCGCAACCGACCGAGATGGCGGCGCGCAACTGGATGCTGCGGCGGATGCTGCTGGAAACCATTCGCAACGATCCGGATTACAATCGCGGCAATTACGTCACCCAGCCGCGGATGATGAAATATGCCATCAATTTCTTTGGCATTGCGACTGCTGGCGGCAGCCTGGCCTACCAGATGCAGGCGCCGACGGCGGCGAAGGCCGACAAGATGGTTGACGACCGGCTGGCCGTGCCGGTGACCGCCGACGCCAACGACTTCATCTATCAGTGGGAAGCTTCGCGCGACTACAATCCTTCCGCCGGGATGGAAAAGATCGAAGCGACGCTGCTGGCGATCAACGCCGCCGACGACGAGCGCAACCCGCCGGAAACCGGCGTCACCGATGCCGCCATAAAGCGCATCAAGAACGGCCGTATCCATTTGATCGCGGCCAGCACCGAAACCCGCGGCCATCTCACCACAGGCAATGCGAAATTCTATGCCAAGCAGCTGCAGGAATTGCTGCAGACGGCGCCGCAGCGGGCGATGTAAAACGCGTGCGGAAGTGAGCCATGTCTGCGCAGCGCTTTCACCTGACAGCGCTTGGTCTACCTGACGCGATCGAGGGCGCGCTTAGGATCATTCCAAACGATGATGGGTGGCCGACCGATGGCCGCGATGGTATCTTTGCCATGTCACGACGCATTCTTTCGGGGAGACAGAACTTGACCGAACTCGCCGCCAGCGACCTCAAGACGATCTACCCGACCCCCTCGCCGCGCGTGATCGCGAAAGCGCGTCCGGAAATCGACGCGCACGCGAAAAAATTCATTGAGATGTCGCCGTTCTGCGTGCTCGCGACCTCCGGCTCCGACGGCAGCGTCGATGCCTCGCCGCGCGGCGGCAATCCTGGATTTGTCCACGTCGCCGGCCCGAACCAGCTGCTGATGCCCGACCGCTCCGGCAACAACCGGATCGACAGTTTCAGGAACATCGTCGAGGGCTCCGGTTTCGTACAGCTGATCTTCTTCGTGCCGGGCATCGACGAGACGCTGCGCGTCGGCGGCAAGGGCAAGCTGTCGGCGGAGCCGGATCTGCTGGCGTCGATGGAGGAGTTCGGCAAGCTGCCGCGTGCGGCGCTGAGCATCGCGGTGCGCGAGGCCTATTTCCATTGCGGCAAGGCGTTGATGCGCTCGAAACTGTGGTCGTCCGATGTGCGGGTCGAGCGCGCCGTGATGCCGAGCATCGGCGAGGTGATCCACGACCAGACCCAACTCGGTGAGCGGGAAACCCAGGCCGAGATCGTCGAGCGCTACAAGACGCAGTTGTAGGGCAAGTGTCTGCGCACTGAGCTGCACCAAAGTTGGCTGTCGTACCCGCGAAAGCGGGTATCCAGTATGCCGCGACGTTGCGGCTTTATCACAAACGTCTCGGAATACTGGATCACCCGCCTGCGCGGGTGATGACAGTTGTGGGTGTTGGGAAGAGCAGCAGTTCTAATGCTCGCTCTCAAGCCCGCCGACGTGCTTCTGGGTGTAAAGCTCGAGCCCGATCCGCTTGATCAGGTCGATCTGGGTTTCGAGGAAATCGATGTGGTGTTCCTCGTCCTTCATCACGCTCTCGAACAGGTCGCGCGAGACGTAGTCCTTGACGGCGTGGCAATGGGTAGCGGCTTCCTGATAAAGGCTGCGGGCGCCGATTTCGGCGGCCAGGTCGGCCTCGATGATTTCCGTAACGGTCTGGCCGATCCGCAAGGGATCGAGCACCTGCATATTGGGAAATCCGTCGAGGAACAGGATGCGGTCGGTGAATTTGTCGGCGTGATGCATCTCTTCGATGGATTCCTTGCGCCAGACCTTGGCCATTTCCAGCAGGCCCCAGTTGTTCAGCAGCCGATAATGCAGCCAGTACTGGTTGATGGCGGTGAGTTCGCTGCGCAGACCCTTGTTGAGATATTCGATGACTTTGGGGTCGCCCTGCATGATCCACTCCAGTGATTTGAGGCCGATCGACTGGCCTCGCTCGTTAATTTAGAACGTTTCTAAATCAGATTTCAAGCAGGAGCAAGCCCACGCGCCGAAATCGGCGGCGACGTGGAAATTCCACGCAATTTCAGGGCTTTTCAGGAGGCAGCGAGCGCGAATTCGACTTCGGGCTGCGGTTCCGTCCCGGCGCGGCTATGCGGACATCCGGAACAGCAGGACTTGGCACAAGCACCCAGGGCTTCGTCGATGATGGTCTTGATGGTGCGCGCGCAGCGGCCGCATTCGGCGCTGCAGCCGAGGCAGCCGTAGATCTGCTTGGCGTTACGCGGAAGATCTTCCGCGGCGCTGACAGCACTGCGGACATCATGGTCGCTGAGGACGTTGCAGGAACAAACAATCATAAAACGAGCGAGCTTTCGGTGATGCGCACCCATCGATATTTAAGACTGCGACGGGATGCAAAAGGAAAAGCTGCCTTTTCAAGTGATTCCAAACTGCACCGATACAGACTGGAATGAGTCTAAAATACCGGATTGCGGCAGATCAAAATACCGCAGCTTTTCCGCTGGATTCACCGGTTTAATCGCCTCCCCCACCGCCACCGCCCCCGCTATCGCCCCCGCCGCTATCAAACGACCCGCCGGAATTGTGGAATCCGCCGAACCAGCTGGAGGCGGTCCAGCTGTCCGGCGCCGCCGACATAAGTTGGCCGCCGGCCGATCCGAAGCTGTCGCCGGATGCCTTGCGCTCGGCACGGCGCTCCGCTCCGCCCATCAACCAGATAGCAAATTGCCGCCACAGCGCCGCACCGCAATTGCAAATGGCCGTCATCGCGCCCGTCATCGTTTCGGCCCTCCGTGCCGCGGGGAACGCACAATTATTGTGCGCTGCAAGAAGACACCCGCGGCAACCCGCATTTGGTCGCCAAATGCCGCAACTCCGTTCATTGATCATTCAAGTGAAATGTGGAACTTTTGGAGCGACAGACCTGTTCACCCCCCGCTGTCCTTGCTCGAGAAAGGTAACGCCATGAGGAAGACATTGCTGGCGCTCGGCGCCGTCGCCACCCTGGCTGTTTCGGCCGTGGCGGCGCCCCAGACCGCCGAGGCCCGCGGCGGCCGGATTGCCGCCGGTATCGCCGCCGGCGTGATCGGCAGCGCCATCGTTGGCGGCGCGATCGCGTCGCAGCGCGGCTACGGACCGGGCTATTATGGCCCGGGATACGGCTATTACGGTGGTGGACCGGCCTATGTCGCCGAGCCCTATGGCTATGGCGCAGAGTGCATTATCCAGCGGCAGCGCTTCTGGGACGGCTATGGCTGGCGGGTTCGCAACGTCCAGGTTTGCGACTGATCCCGTTTACCTTCATTAAAACAGACCCGACGTCCCGGAAAACACCCTGTTTTCCGGGACGTTTTGCGTCAAAGGCCTGAAAAAACCGTTTTTTCCGCCCATCAGCGTCAGAGCGTTTACTTTGAATTGACTGTTGTGCGCTTTCTAGCGAGACGGCCAGTTTCGAAAACGGCGTGTGCATCACCCTAAACCCGGCGCTGGCTTAAGGCGCCACCTCCAGGAGAGCCCAAGACATGAAGAAGACATTTGCTGCCTTGATCGCGGTCACAACGATCGCTGGTTCGCTCGCCGTCGACCCCCGCAAGCGCGCAGCGCGGCGTCGCCGCAGGCCTGGTCGGCGGATTGATCGGCGGCGCGATCATCGGCGGAGCGATCGCCTCCAGCCGTCCGGCCTATGCCGCTCCGGTATATGTGGATGAAGGCCCGGCCTGCCGCATGGTGCGCGAGCGCTTCTGGGATGGCTATGAGTGGCGCTTCCGCCGCGTCGAGGTCTGCCGCTGAGCTGACCGAACCGGCGCGCGTTTCCACCGCGCCTTGATTTCGAAAACCCGGCCGATGCTTCGGCCGGGTTTTTCTTTTCAGCGCGCAGCACCAATCGAACGCAGCACCGCTTCGCTGGGCCAGCAATCGATCTTGAGCCCGGCCGACTTTTGATAGGCGCCGAGCGCCGCGCGGGTCTTCATGCCCGCCTTGCCGTCGACCTTGTCGCTGTAGAGACCGATGCGCGTGAGGTGCCGCTGCATCGCCTCGACGGCAGTGGTGCGCAACTGGGTCGAGGCCGACCACGGCGTCGCGAACGGCTGCGGGCTCACGATGCGGTCGCTGAGATGGCCGACGAACAGCACATAGAGATCCGAAAAGTTATATTCCTTGATCACGAAATAGTTCTTCGTGGTCAGAAACGCCGGGCCGTAGATGCCTTCGGGCTGCAGCAATGAGGCCGGCTGGGCCTGCTCGGTCGACTTAAGCTTTTCTCCGCGCACCGGCACAAAGCCCTGGCGCAGCCATTCGCCGATCGGCTTCGTCACTTCGGGCACGCCCAGCGTGCAATCGACATTGGCGGGCGCGCGCACTTCATAGGCCCAGCGCACGCCGGGCTGCCAGCCCTTGTTGACGAGTTGCTGTGCGGCGGAAGCCAGCGCATCCGGCACCGAATGCCAGATGTCGGTGCGGCCATCGCCGTCGAAGTCGACGCCGTGCTTGCCGAGTTCGGAGGGCAGGAATTGGGTAAGGCCGGTGGCGCCGGCCCAGGACGAGCGCAGGTTCTTGCGCGTGACGACACCGTCACCGATGAGCTTCAGCGCCGTAATGAACTCGATGCGATACTGATCCTTGCGCCGGCCGACATAGGCCTGGGTCGCCAGCACCCGCACGCCATCATAAGGCAGCGTGTGGCGACCGTAATCGGTTTCGCGGCCCCAGATCGCCAGCACGATGGTGGCGGGCACGCCGAAGCGCGCTTCGATCGCGCTGAGGGCGGCGCGATGCTTCTGCATCAGCCTTTGCCCCTCCACAGCCAGGCGCGCGATGCTCGATTCCTTTACATAATCGGCCGGCACCTGCACGAACTCGGCCTGCGACGGCGCGCCGGTCGCGGGGCGCCCCGGCAGGATCAGGTCGGGCAATTTGTAGTCCGGCTCGAGCCCGCGGGTCTCAGCGTCGAAGGTCGCGCGCGACACGCCGGCCGCCTGCGCTTCCGGCCACAGCGAGGCGATGAATTGCGAGAAGCCGGCATCGGCGGCGCGGGCGGGAAAGAGCAGCGATCCAGGTGCAAGCAAAATTGCCGCCACCAAGACAAGGCAACCCAACAGCTTTCGAATCTCAATTTCGTATTGCATCAGTTTACAATACTGTATATTATGGTAATATACAACATGATCGACTTTGGGCGGATCGCCGGCTTCGACTGGGACGGCGGGAACAGCCGAAAGAGCGCGGACAAACACGGCGTCGGCCAAGCCGAAGCGGAACAGGTGTTCCTGAACGCTCCGCTTCTATTGTTGCGCGACTACGAACACAGCGCGACGGAACAGCGATACCATGCCTACGGAAAGACACATGCAGGTCGTCTTCTGCAGATCACTTTCACGTTGAGGCAGGACGCAACCTTGTTACGGATTATCTCAGTACGTCCGATGAGCGCGAAGGAGCGTACACGCTATGCCGAAGAAACTTAGACAAGTCCCCAAATTTGCCAACGAGTCCCAGGAACGCTCTTTTTGGGAGTCGCACGATACTGCGGACTATTTTGACCTGAGCAAGGCCGAGCGCGTGCGCTTCCCAAACCTGAAGCCATCGACTACAGCCATCTCGCTGCGACTGCCTGTGAGTCTGCTGGAACAGATCAAGATCGCCGCCAACAAGCGCGACGTGCCGTACCAGTCACTAATAAAGATGTGGCTGGCGGAGAAGGTCGGGTAGCCGATCAGGTGCGATCCCCGGGGCACTGAACGAGAATCCGGCACGATGTTCTTTCCGAAGCTCGATGTGAGGAGCGATCCGGTCCGGCGGTGGCATCGGCCCGACCGGCACTTCTTCGCCAACGGCGCCTGTCAGGTGTTGGCCTTTGCGTTCCTCGAACGCTATCCCGAGCTGGGCTTCCACGCCCGATGGATCAAACCCGCAGCCGGCTTCAGCGGCAACCACATCTACGTTACCGATGAAATCAACGCCTTTGACTATCACGGCCTGACGACCGAACAGCGCCTGCTCGCCTTCGGCTTTGCACGCGGCCGGCGATTCTTTCCGGGCTGGGATGCGACGTTGGTGGATTTGCCGACCGAGGTTCTCGTCTCGGAACAGCGCTCGCGGCAAATGGAAGGGCTTTGGCTGCGCGAGCCAGGGCAATTCCTTCACGACGCGTTGCCCCGCGCGCGCAACTTTCTCGACCGCTTCGGCGACATCAGGCGCCGGTTTGCCGTGTCAGCTTCTTGTATTTCACTCGATGCGGAATGATGGTGGCGGCGACTGCACGTCCAGACAAGACTGTAACCCGATCGAACATGATATCGCCCATCAATGCGAAACGGCGTGCTTTGCTTCTTCGGTCGCAAGGTTCGACAGCCGGTCGACATAGGCGATGCCGACCGCCGACAGAATGAAGATTGTGTGAATGATGGTCTGCCACATCACGCCGGTTTCGGTGTAGGTGCTTTTTCCGGACGACAGCGCCCCGGCCTCGATAAAGGTCCGCAGCAGATGGATCGACGAGATGCCGATGATCGCCATCGCGAGTTTGATCTTGAGCACGCTGGCGTTGACATGGCTGAGCCATTCCGGCTCGTCGGGATGACCCTGCAGATTGAGGCGAGAGACGAAGGTCTCGTAGCCGCCGACGATCACCATCACCAGCAGGTTGGAAATCATCACCACGTCGATCAACCCGAGTACCGCCAGCATGATCTGCTGCTCGCTGAAATCGAAGGCGTGCGCGAACAGATGCCACAGCTCCTTCAGGAACAACACCACGTAAACGCCCTGCGCGACGATGAGTCCGATATACAGCGGCAGCTGCAGCCAGCGCGAGCCGAAGATCAGCATCGGGATCGGACGCAAAGCCGCTCTGATGGCCTTTGGGGGTAGCGGTGTTTCCGGTGTCATCGACATGGGTTGCACAAACTTTCTGTTCGGAAGTCAGTCGGGAGATTGCGGCTACTGTAGCACCGGATATGACACATTCTGAGACATGCGGGCTGAGCGGCCATTTGGCGCAGCCGCGTTTCCGTGTGGAAGGCAGCCCTTATCGCGTCAGCTTCTTGTACTTCACGCGATGCGGAATGATGGAATCCTGCCCGAGCCGGCGCATCTTGTCTTTCTCATAGTCCTGGAAATTGCCCTCGAACCATTCGACATGGCTGTCGCCTTCGAACGACAGGATATGCGTGGCGATACGGTCGAGGAACCAGCGGTCATGGCTGATGATCACCGCGCAGCCGGCGAAATCCTCCAGCGCCTCTTCCAGCGCCCGCAGCGTATCGACGTCGAGATCGTTGGTGGGTTCGTCGAGCAATAATACGTTGGCGCCGGATTTCAGCATCTTGGCCAGATGCACGCGGTTGCGTTCGCCGCCCGACAGCGCGCCGACCTTCTTCTGCTGGTCGGCGCCCTTGAAATTGAACGACGAGCAGTAGCCGCGCGAATTGACCTCGCGCTTGCCCAGCAGAATGAGTTCGTTGCCGCCGGAAATTTCCTCCCACACGTTCTTCTTGCCGTCGAGACTGTCGCGGGACTGGTCGACATAGCCGAGATGCACGCTCTCGCCGACCGTGATGGTGCCCTTGTCCGGCTTCTCCTGCTCGGTGATCATCCGGAACAGCGTGGTCTTGCCGGCGCCGTTGGCGCCGATCACGCCGACGATGCCGCCGGGCGGCAATTTGAAGGTGAGATCGTCGATCAGCAGGCGGTCGCCGAAGCCCTTGGTCAGGCCTTCGAAGTCGACCACGTTCTGGCCGAGGCGCTCGGCCACCGGAATCGTGATCTGCGCGGTCTGGGCCTGCTTCTCGCTGGCCTTCTTCAAGAGATCTTCATAGCGCTCATAACGCGCCTTGGATTTGGCCTGGCGGGCTTTCGGCGAGGCCGCGATCCATTCCTTTTCGCGCTCCAGGGTTCGCTGATGGGCTGCGTCCTCGCGGCCTTCCTGGGCCAGGCGCTTCTGCTTCTGCGACAGCCAGGCGGTGTAATTGCCCTCGTAGGGAATGCCCTTGCCGCGGTCGAGTTCGAGAATCCACGAGGTGACGTTGTCGAGGAAGTAGCGGTCATGGGTGACGATCAGGATCGCGCCCGGATATTTGCGCAAATGCCCTTCCAGCCATGACACCGACTCGGCGTCGAGATGGTTGGTCGGCTCGTCCAGCAGCAGCAGGTCGGGCTGGTCGAGCAGCAGCTTGCACAACGCGACGCGGCGGCGCTCGCCGCCGGACAGTTTTGTGACGTCGGACTCGTCCGGCGGGCAGCGCAGCGCGTCCATCGCCTGGTCGACCTTGCTGTCGAGATCCCAGAGCCCGGCGGCCTCGATCTCGTCCTGCAGCTTGGTCATCTCGTCGGCGGTCTCGTCGGAATAGTTCATCGCCAGTTCGTTGTAGCGATCGAGGATCGCCTTCTGCTTGGCGACGCCCAGCATGACGTTCTCGCGCACCGTCTTGGTGGCATCGAGCTGCGGTTCCTGTTCGAGGTAGCCGACCCGGGCGCCCTCGGCGACCCAGGCCTCGCCGTTATATTCCTTGTCGAGGCCGGCCATGATCCGCAGCAGCGTCGATTTGCCGGAGCCGTTGACCCCGAGCACGCCGATCTTGGCGTCCGGATAGAACGACAGATGGACGTTATCCAGCACCTTGCGGGTCGGGTAGCTCTTGGTCAGGCCCTGCATGAAATAGACGAATTGGCGCGCCATCGCGGTCCCTTGAAACGAGAGGATTTATGGAAATTTGCTGCCGCTGATGTAGCGGCGCGGGCCCCAAAGGGCAACCGCACGCCGGTGTTTTCCATCCGTTCACCCGGATCATTACGGGATGGATACCATGTGTGCGGCAGATCACGGCATTTGAAACATTCTTTTAATAAATCAGGCCAAAGCTGGTTTTCGCGCCTCAGAAGGGCGCTCCCCGCGGCAGAAGCCGAAGGGCAAAAAGCAGGGCCGCGTCATGGCAAATACCTCAGCATCGCTCTCCACCGCGGCAGGCAGCCGCGACCGCGAACCGGGCTTGCTCGGCGAAATCGGCAGCTTCTGGCGCCAGTTCGTCGCCCGGGCGTTCGATCCCTACCGGCCGGAACTGCATTATATGCGCGGCCCCGGCCCGGCCTGGCGCGCCAAGCAGACGGCCTCGTCGCAGCTGTAATCCACCTGATTTCGACCGGCATTTGAGCCACCGCCGGCCGCTTCGCGGGCCACACCGCTTTTTTGCGGCCCGCAGCGCTTGCGCGCCCCGGCATTGCGCGCGACCATGGCGCTTCCCGGACGGGCGCGCTTGCCGCAACCGTCATCATCGCCATGAACGGACTTCCCATGACGCGGCTGCGCTGTGCAATTCTCGATGACTATCTCGAACTGGCGCTTGATATCGCCGACTGGTCCAAGGTCTCCGATCGCGTCGATGTCACGGTGTTCAACCAGCCCTTTGCCTCGCAGGAAGCCGCAGCCGCGCGCTGAAGGATTTCGAGATCATCTGCGCGATGCGCGAGCGCACGCCGTTTCCGCGCGCGCTGTTTGCGGCCTTGCCCAAACTGAAACTGCTCATCACCTCGGGCATGCGCAACGCCGCGCTCGACCTGGAAGCCGCCAAGGACCAAGGCATCGTGTTGTGCGGCACGCAATGGGGCCGCGATCCCACCGCCCCGCTGACGATGGGCCTGATCCTGGAACTGACCCGCAATATCGGCCGCGAGAGCGCCCGCATGCACGCCGGCGAGGCCTTGCAGAAATTCGTCGGCATCGAGATCGAGGGCAAGACGCTCGGCGTGATCGGCCTCGGCAAGCTCGGCAGCAAGGTCTCCGGCATGGCGAAGGCGTTCGGCATGAACGTGATCGCCTGGAGCCCGAACCTCACGCCCGAGAAATGCAAGGAGGTCGGCGTCGCCTACGCCAGCAAGGAGGAATTGTTCACAACCGCCGACATCGTCACCATCCATGTGGTGCTGAGCCAGCGCTCGCGCGGCCTGGTCGGAGCGGCCGACCTCGCGCGCATGAAGCCGACCAGCTATCTGGTCAACACCGCGCGCGGACCGATCGTCGACGAAGCGGCGCTGTTGCAAACCATGCAGCAGAAGAAGATCGCGGGTGCGGCGATCGACGTGTTCTCGGTCGAGCCGCTGCCGGTCGACCATCCGTTCCGCAAGCTCGACAACATCGTGCTGACGCCGCATCTCGGCTACGTCACCGAGGAAGGCTTTCGCAACCATTACAGCCAGATGGTCGAAGGCATCGACGCCTGGTTCAAGGGCGAGCCGGTGCGACGGCTGGCCTGAGCACCGCTCGCAACCAAAATATCGAAAACGAGCCCATGCACAGATACCGTCAAGTGCCGGCACTGACATTTTAGCTGCCTGCAATTTGACACGGTCGGGCAAATCAGCGGCATTCCTTCATCGTCGCGCAATCTGCCAAGGCCCGCGGCCCTCGCAAAGCTCGCGCCGGCGAAATATCTTATTGATCTCCACGCCCGGCGTTGCGATGCGCTGAAGCATCGCAACGGCGAACGGCGAGTTGCCACCCTCGCCGTCCAGCGCCGTCTGGCCGTGCTTGGCGGCGAACATCACGAGCGACGCGCCCTGCACTTTCACCTCACCGAGGCCGCGGCCGATCGAGCGCGTACCGACATTCCCGCCGGCTGTCGAAACAGCTACCGCATCGGGCGCGACCGTCTTTTGCATCTGCGGCGTGAACGGATTGTCGCGGCAGGCGTCGAGCAGCACCAGCTTGAGTTTCTTCGCGCCTTCCAGCGAAGCCAACACCTGATCGAGCGGGACCGCTTCGGACTGTATGTCGCGGTCGGAGGCGATTTTCGCATCGACAGGGATCAGAAAATTCTGGCCGTTCACCTCAATGCCATGGCCGGCATAATACACCACCGCCCAGTCTGCCTTCTCGGCTTCATAGTCTGCCTTCTCGGCTTCATTGGTAAAATTGCGCAACGCGTCAAGCAACTTTTCGCGGGTCGCGTCGGCGGCGAGCGTCACCGTCTGAAAGCCGATGTTGCGCAGCGATGCCGCGATCGCTTCGGCGTCCTTTTGCGGATTGGTCAGCCCCGGCACATTCTTGTAGCTGGAATTACCGATCACCAGCGCGACGCGCCGGCCTTCGGATATTGCAGACTTGGCGGTGGATGCCGCGAGCAAAGGCGTTGGAATCGAAGTTTGACTGGCAGCTTTCCGCGGCGCGGCCGGGATCGATGGTTGTTCGATCCCGGAATCGAGCGCGGCCAGCCGGGCTCGTGCCGTATCCTGTGCGGATTTATTCAAGTCATTGATAAACGTGGGCTTTTGCAATGCAAATTCAAACTCTGCGCGCGCTTTGCGCGGGGTCACTCAATCTTTCATAGGTGAGCCCCCGCCCTACGTAGGCGGACGCATAGGCGCCGGCATAACGCAACGCCTCGGAATAGTCGGCAAGCGCCCGATCAAATTCGCCCTGGTAGCGCCAGACGTCGCCACGGTAGGTCAAGATCAGCGCCATCGGACTTTGGCGAACGGGCGTTTTTGGTGGAATGACTGCGATGGCTTTGTTCAGGTCGGCGATGGCCCCGTCGAGATCCCCCAACCGCCGCCACAACTCCGCGCGAAGCGCATACGGCAACGGTTCGTTTGGAGCCAGCCGTATCGCCTGATCGATATCGTCTTTCGCCCTGGTGTATTCTCCCTTTGCCTTCCAGGCGTTGCTGCGATTGTTGAATGACTTCCACAGCGAAGGATCAAGCTCGATCGCCTTCGTGATATCGGCAATGGCGCGATCAAAGTTTTCTCTGCGAGTCCAAAGTCCCCCCGCAGTTCAACCAGGCTGCGGCGACTTTCAGGATTGAGCTGGACGGCCATGTCGTAATCGGCAAGCGCACGATCGAAGTCGCCTTTGGCCATGAAAGCGCCCGCGCGGTTGTTGTAGGCGCCTCCCCATGCAGCCTTGTCTTTGCCGCGCTGCAAGATCGCGGTGCAGGCCTCGATCCTCGTCCTTTACGCCGCGGATCTCTGTTCGCGGATGCGCGTGCAACTTCGGCAAATCCCTCGCGCCATGACGGATGGGCCGGCTGCCAGTCCAGCTCCTTCCTCGCCTTGGCGTTGGAGCCCGCCCGCACCTGGGTCATCATGGCGACCATATGTTCGCCCGCCAATAATCGGGCGATCCATGCCGGAACATGGAACGGCGGCTTGGCACCCAGAATGTTGGCCAACGCGGGAAGCCAATCCCTGACCTGCGCCGGTTCATCGTCGACGATATTGTAGATATTGCCTGACTTGCCGCGCTCGATCGCCTTGACGGTGGCCGATGCGGCGTCCTCGACATGGATGAACGACCACCATCCCGCGCCGTCGCCGATCAATGGCATGCGGCGATGGCGCAGTTCCTCGCAGCACGGCGTTGGAGAGCATCCCGGTGCCGGGTCCGTAGAACGATCCGTAGCGCAACACGATCCCTTCGGGATCCGGCGAACCGGTAACGGTTCGTTCCAGGTAGCGGATCGCCTGCAGCGTGCGGTGAAGTTCCTCCGGCGGATTGGGATCGAGTTCATCGGTTTCGGCTTTGACCGCCTCGCCCGACCGCGCGAAAGTCCAGCCGCAGAAGCTCTGGGCGACAAAGCGTTTGACGCCGGCCTCGCGCGCCGCGGCAAGCATAAGGTCGGTTCCGCGGGTCCGGAGCTGGTTGGTCTTTGCGAACGCACGATCGAAATGCCTCAAATCCGTCGACCGCAGCGAGGTCGGTCATTTCGTCGACGACGACATCGGGCCTCGCCGCGATGACCGCAGCTCGAACCGCCGCCGCATCGAGGCCGTCGGCGACCGCGGGTTCCGCTCCCATCCGCAGGATGGTTTCGGCTTTCGCCGCCGTTCGGGTGAGACCTGTGACCGAATGACCCGCCGCGGTCAGCGCGGCAACCAGCGGACGGCCGACGGCGCCGGTGGCGCCTGCAACAAAAACTCGCATGTTGAGATCCTCATATTCGTCGCACCCGCCCGCCCGGCAGGTAGTCGGACCGAATATGAATTCAAGCGGTCGAATGTGGCGGGTGAGGCGGCTGGTTCGAACGCGAGCCGGTGTGGAGATGGCCAGCTAAAACAGCCGTCATTGCGAGGAGCCCTTGCGACGAAGCAATCCAGCTTTCTTTGTTTCAAAAGCTGGATTGCTTCGCGGAGCCTGTCATCGGGCGCGCATTCGCGCGACCCGTTCGCTCGCAATGACGAAAAAAAAAGGCCCGCATCAGCGGGCCTTTTTGACGATCATTGTCAGATCTTAGCGCACCGTGACCGGCGCGGGCAGCGGCGGCACGACGGTCGGCTGGGTGCCGGCGTTCGACATCGCGGGCGCGGCGCCTGCAGGTCCGGGAACCGGCTGCGCCGAGGCGGTCGCGGTCGAAGCCGGCGGCGCGCCGCCGGGAAGCACGACCACGCGGGTGCCGACCTTGACGCGATCGAACAGGTCGGACACGTCCTCGTTCAGCATGCCGATGCAGCCTGACGAGACGAACTTGCCGATCGTCGAGGGCTGGTTGGTGCCGTGGATACGAAACACCGTGTTGCCGAGATACATCGCGCGCGCGCCCAGGGGATTGCCGGGGCCGCCGGCCATGAAGCGCGGCAGATAGGGCTGACGCTCGATCATCTCGGTCGGCGGATGCCAATCCGGCCATTCCGCCTTGCGGGTAACTTTCTGCACGCCGTTCCAGGTAAAACCGTCGCGGCCGACGCGGACGCCGTAGCGGATCGCACGCCCGCCACCGAGGACGTAATAGAGGTGGGTGTTCGGGGTATCGACGATCAGGGTTCCCGCCGGCTCCTTGGTGGCAAAGGCGACTTCCTGCTTGCGCAAATGCGGCGGCAGTTGCGCGGGACCGACTTCGGGCTGCTCTTCCGGCGGCAGCGCCGACAACACCATCGGCCGGCCATCGGCGCCCTGGCGAAGGCTGCACCGTTCCGGTAACGCCGGTCGGACCGCCAACACCCTCGGGCGGACGCAGGCCGCCGCGATCTTCGGGATAGATGAAACCCGGAGCCCGGAATACGATTGTCGCCGCCGCGCTCCGAATAGGTCGGCTGCGGCTGGCCGGCGGGCCGGTCCGAATAGATCACCGGCGGCGGTCCGTCGAGCACGGCCGTAACGCGGATCGTTCGGCGACAGGATCGGGCCCTGCGGCGCAGGGCCGCGGTCGGTATAAACCGGCGGAGCGCCCATGGGGCGGCCATAGCGCGGATCGTCAGGGGACATTACCGGGCCGAGGCCGGGGGGCGACAGCCGGGTCGAACTCTGCGCGTTCGGGACGTCGTCGTCATCGTCCAGCGCGTCGAAATCCGGCGTCCCGGGGGCGCCGCGGCGGGCCTCGAGGGGATAGCCGGGCTGGTAGGGCGCCGGAGCCGTCGAATAGGCCGGGTTCTGGCCCTGCGGATAGCCTTGCGCCAGCGCGAGCGAGGTTCCTGCCGCGCCAGCCACCAAGGCAGCCATGGCCGCAGCACAAGTCGTCAGAATGTGTTTGATCATCATCGCTCTTGTATAGCCCCAAGCCACCACCGGACGGTTAATGGCAGATGGCGGAAGATAGCGGCGCATTCAAGACAAATCCGGCCAATTCGCGCCAGATTCCGGCATATTATCATGATGCCGGAGCGGCGTTGCAAGGAAGTCTCACCGGTCACGGAAACGTTTTCCGCACCGCCGCCGGGGGGCGTCCCGCCGATTTTTAACAAGCGCCGCGAATCCGTTGCGGTATTCTCAAATCACGTGATTCGCTGCGCGCCGGCGCCGTCCGCCGCGCCTCGCGAAGGCGGTCAGTTCTGTGGTCACCGCGTTTTCGTTTGCTCAAGTGCCCTCGCAGGCGCGCCTTGCGAAGGTGGAACTCGCGTCCATGCTCCCCGGCCTCCGCTTCCTGTTCGCCGCCACCGTGCTGACGATGTCGATCCTGATCTTCGGGCTCGGCGCGGCGGCGCTGCTGCGCACGGCCCATGTCGAGATTGCAAATGCGCCATCGCGGCGCCCGGCGCCCGAGCCCAGGTTCGCCCAGCCAAGCGAGACTTCTGTGCCCGTGCTGGCGCTGCTGCGCGTCGAACCCGCGCCTGTTGAACCGAAGACCACCGACAATGCTCCGGCGGCTATCGAGCCAGTGGCGCAACCCGAAACCGTGGTGACGCCGGCTGAGCCCGACAAGATCGCCGCGCTGAAGCCGGAACAGTCATCGCCGGCCGAGGCTGCAAAACTGCCCGAGGCCGCAAAGGCCGACATCGCGGCACCCGAACTCGCCGGCACCGCGTGAGGCAGCGCCGGCGCAAGCCGATACGCCTGCTGCCGCCGCCGAGCCAGCCAAGATGGCGGCCATTGCCGAGGTCGTGCCACCGGCGAGCGACGCCCGCCCCGGCCGTATCCTCCGAGCAGGCCACGGCCCCCGCATCCGCGGACGCCGATCTCATCGCGATGAAAATCGCCACGCTTGGCGGTCCGCCGGTCGCGATCGAGGCGCAGCCGCCAACCAAGGCCGCCGACGCAGCCTCCGACAAGAGCGCCGCCAAGAAAAGACTGCAGGCCAAACGGACCAAGGAGCGCAAGCGGCTGGCGCAACGCGCACGGCAGGCGGCTCAACAACAGCCCGCCGATCCGTTCTCGCAGCCGACGATCACGACCCGGACGCGGTAGTTTTTGGTTTGCGCGTATTCTGATCGCAAAACCGGTACCCACTTTTGCGGAATACGCGCGTTCAAGCCGGCCCGGTCGCGACCGGCGGGCCATCGGGCATGCCCCATTCGGACCACGAGCCGTCATACAGCGCCGAGCCGCGCACGCCGAGCCGATACAGTGCCAGCGTCAGCACCAGCGCGGAGACGCCGGAGCCGCAGGTGGTCACGATCGGTTTTGTCAATTCGACGCCGGCGTCGTTGAAAATCCGGCGCAGTTCTTCCAGCGGCTTCATCGCGCCGGTCTCGGCGTCGAACAGCCCGGCATAGGGCACGCTGCGGCTGCCCGGGATATGGCCGCCGCGCAGGCCGGCCCGCGGCTCGGCCGCGGTGCCTTCAAAACGCGGCCGCGGCCGCGCATCGATCACCTGCTCCGCCCTGGTTTCCAGATTGCCCACCAATTGCTGCTGGCTGCGGACATAGCTGGCATCGAGCGACGCGCGGAATTTGCCGGGCTTCGGCGTGACCTTGCCGGAATGCGTCGGGCGTCCCTCGCGCAGCCATTTCTTCAGGCCGCCATCCAGCACCTTCACATTGGAATGGCCGAACGACAGGAACATCCACCACGCCCGGGGCGCCGCGGTCCAGCTGCCGGAATCGTAGGCGACCACGGTATCGCCTGAGGAAATGCCGAGTGCGGCGACGTCGCGCGCGAACTGCGCGGCGTCCGGATACATATGCGGCCGCGGGTCGTCGGGCGCGGCAATGCTGTTGACGTCAAAGAACACCGCGCCCGGAATATGGCCGCCGAGATATTCCTCCGACGGCAACGGCAGCATGCCGGGCAATTTGGAGGAGGCGTCGATGATTTTGATCTTGGGATCGTCGAGACGGGCGGCGAGCCAGTCGGTGGAGACCAGCGGATCGTCGGTGGGTGGCATGGCGCGAATGTCCTTCTCAACTTTCGTCATGCCCGGCCTTGTGCCGGGCATCCACGTCTTCTCTTGAAGAAAGCAAGTCGTGGATGGCCGGGACAAGCCCGGCCATGACGGTGATGGGTCTTACCCCTTCGCCTTCCTCGGCTCGACCTTTTCGACCGGGCCGCCGGCATCGCGCCAGGCGGCAAAACCGCCGCCCATATGCGCGACCGGCTTCAGCCCCATGTCCTGCGCGGTTTTCGCCGCCAGCGCCGAGCGCATGCCGCCGGCGCAGTGAAAGATGAACTTCTTGTCGCCCTGGAAAATCGGCTTGGCATAGGGGCTGGCGGGATCGATCCAGAATTCCAGCATGCCGCGGGTGCAGGAGAACGCGCCGGGAATCCGGCCCTCGCGTTCGATTTCGCGGGGATCGCGGATATCGACGATCACGACGTCGTCGCTTTGCGCGGCCTTGATGGAGTCGGCGGCGCTGACGGTCTCGATCTCGGCATTGGCCTCGTCGATCAGCGCCTTGATGCCGCGGTGAATGGTCTGGGGCATTTTGTTATCTCCCAATTCCGTCATTCCGGGGCATGCGAAGCATGAACCCGGAATCTCGAGATTCCGGGTTCGCTGCTTCGCGTCGCCCCGGAATGACGATTGTTATCTTACCGCACCAGTTCCTTCATCGCGCCTTCGAGGCCCTCGATCGTGATCGGGTACATGCGGTCCGAAAACAGCCGGCGGATGATGGTGGTGGATTCCGAATAGTCCCAGTGCCGCTGCGCCACCGGGTTGAGCCAGACCGAGTGCGGATAGGTGCGGGTGATGCGCTCGAGCCAGACCGATCCGGCTTCCTCGTTGACGTGCTCGACCGAGCCGCCGGGCACCACGATCTCATACGGGCTCATCGAGGCGTCGCCGACGAACACCACCTTGTAGTCGTGCGGGTATTTATGCAGCACGTCCCAGGTCGGCGTGCGGTCGGTGAAGCGCCGCTTGTTCTGCTTCCAGACGCCCTCATAGAGGCAGTTGTGGAAGTAGAAATATTCCATGTGCTTGAATTCGGTCTTCGCCGCCGAGAACAGTTCCTCGACCTGCTCGACATGCGAATCCATCGAGCCGCCGATGTCGAAGAACACCAGCACCTTGACCGCGTTGCGCCGCTCGGGACGCATATGCACGTCGAGATAGCCGTGGTTGGCGGTTTCCTTGATGGTGGTGTCGAGATCGAGTTCGTCGGGCGCGCCGGTGCGGGCGAATTTGCGCAGGCGCCGCAGCGCGATCTTGATGTTGCGGATGCCGAGTTCGACGTTGCCGTCGAGATCCTTGAACTCGCGCTTGTCCCAGACCTTCACCGCGCGGTTGTTGCGGTTCTTCTCCTGGCCGATGCGGATGCCTTCGGGATTGTAGCCCTCGGCGCCGAACGGCGAGGTGCCGGCGGTGCCGATCCACTTGTTGCCGCCCTGGTGCCGGCCCTGCTGCTCCTTGAGGCGCTGGCGCAGCGTCTCCATCAGCTTGTCCCAGCCCATCGCCTCGATCTGCTTCTTCTCTTCCTCGGTGAGGTATTTCTCCGCGAGCTTCTTCAGCCATTCGGCGGGAATGTCCGCCTTCTCCATGGCGTCGAGCAGGCTTTCCAGCCCCTTGAACACGCTGCCGAACACGCGATCGAACTTGTCGAGGTTGCGCTCGTCCTTCACCAGCGAGGCGCGCGACAGATAGTAGAAATTCTCCACCGTCTGTTCGGCGAGGTCGGCGTTGAGCGCCTCCATCAGCGTCAGATATTCGCGCAAGGTCACCGGGACCTGCGCGTCGCGCAGCGATGTGAAGAATTGCAAGAACATGGGCTTACAGATTGCCCGCCGAGCGGTGAACGTCAAGGGCCTCGGCCATGCCCAACGAAGCCTAGACGAGGCCTAGACCTGCCCGGTTTTTCAACTAGAATTGAGCCATCAGGGCTTTTCAACGGGGCATTATCGATGACTATTTTAGCTGCACTCGTGATCGGCGCGATCGCCGGCTGGCTCGCCGGCCTGATCGTGCGCGGCGCCGGTTTCGGGCTGATCGGAAACATCGTGATCGGCATCATCGGCGCGCTGGTGGCAAGCTGGCTGCTGCCGCAACTCGGCGTCAGCCTCGGCGGCAGCGCGGTGCGCGACATCGTCAACGCCACCATTGGCGCGGTCATCGTGCTCGTTATCCTTTCGCTGGTCAGGCGCGCCTGACCATCTCCTTCAAACTCGCGAACGACCGCTGGCTCGGCGGTCGTTTGCTGTTCAGACCGAGGCGCGCTCCGCGCGCTCAAGAACAAACAACAAGGCAAAGCTTAGATGAAATTTACCGGCACCAAGGACTACGTCGCCACCGATGACCTCAAGATCGCCGTCAATGCCTCGATCGTGCTGGAGCGCCCGCTGCTGATCAAGGGCGAACCCGGCACCGGCAAGACCGTGCTGGCCGAGGAAGTCGCCAAAGCGATCGGCGCGCCGCTTCTGACCTGGCACATCAAGTCCACCACCAAGGCGCAGCAGGGCCTCTACGAATACGACGCGGTGTCGCGGCTGCGCGACAGCCAGCTCGGCGACGCCAGGGTTTCCGACATCTCCAACTACATCAAGCGCGGAAAATT
This sequence comes from uncultured Alphaproteobacteria bacterium, assembly GCA_963742695.1. Classification (GTDB taxonomy): domain Bacteria; phylum Pseudomonadota; class Alphaproteobacteria; order Rhizobiales; family Xanthobacteraceae; genus Bradyrhizobium. Next base: position 16,533 of record CAVUNF010000036.1, on the reverse strand, counting down.
GTGGGACGCCTTCACCCACGAAAAGCGCCCGGTGCTGCTGATCGACGAAATCGACAAGGCCGACATCGAATTTCCCAACGATCTCCTGCTCGAACTCGATCGGATGGAATTCTTCGTCTACGAGACCGGCGAGAACATCAAGGCCAAGCTGCGCCCGATCGTGATGATCACCTCGAACAACGAGAAGGAATTGCCGGACGCCTTCCTGCGCCGCTGCTTCTTCCACTACATCAAGTTTCCCGACGTCGACACCATGAACCGGATCGTCGACGTGCATTTCCCCGGCATCAAGAAGCGCCTGGTGGAAGAAGCCTTGCGGATCTTCTTCGAGGTGCGCGAAGTGCCGGGCCTGAAGAAGAAGCCCTCGACCTCGGAACTGCTGGACTGGCTCAAGCTGCTGCTGAACGAGGACATGACGCCGGAAATGCTGCAGGGAGCGCGACCCGCGCAAGCTGATCCCGCCGCTGCACGGCGCGCTGCTGAAGAACGAGCAGGACGTGCATCTGTTCGAGCGGCTGGCGTTTTTGAGCCGGCGCGAGGTGTGAGGTCGGGGCTGGACGCCGGAGGAGTGGGCTAAGCGAAGCGAGCCCACCATTGATCTTGCACAGACATGGCGGGCACGGCGCGAAGAGCGCCTTTGCCCACCTGACAACTTCGCTCCTCGCAATGACGAGGATGGATCAGAACAATGAACGTTCAAACACAGATTCAGCGCCGCCACGCCCGTCACCACCGAGCATTTCGACGTGGTGATCGCGGGCGCCGGCATTTCCGGCGTGGGTGCGGCCTATCATCTGACCACGCAGTGCCCGGGCACGAGCTTCGTCGCGCTCGAAACCCAGAACACCTTTGGCGGCACCTGGAGCACCCACCGCTATCCCGGCATCCGCTCCGACAGCGACCTCCACACCTTCGGCTATCGCTTCAAGCCGTGGACCATCAGCGCCGATCGCGACCGCCGCCGAGATCCTCAAATATATGGGCGAGGTGATCGAGGAGAACGATCTCGCCCGCCACATCCGCTATCAGCACACCATCATTTCGGCGAAATGGTCGAGCGAGGAGAAGCTCTGGACCATCGAGGCGGTCAAAGCCGACAGCCAAGAGGTGGTTCGCTTCACCACCAATTTCTTCTGGATGTGCCAGGGCTATTACCGCCACGCCGAGGGCTATACGCCCGAGTGGAAGGACATGGCCCTGTTCAAGGGGCCGATCGTGCATCCGCAGAAATGGCCCGAAGACCTCGACTACAAGAACAAGCGCGTGATCGTGATCGGCTCCGGCGCGACCGCGGCGACGCTGATCCCGGCGATGGCCGCAGATTGCGCGCATGTCACCATGCTGCAGCGCTCGCCGACCTATTTCCGCGCCGGCCGCAACGCGATCGAAATCGCCGAACAGCTACGGCAATTGCAGGTCGATGAAAAATGGATCCACGAAATCACCCGCCGCAAGATCCTGTTCGAGCAGAGTGCGTTCACCCGCAAGACCTTCGAGGAGCCGGAAGCGGCGAAGAAGGATCTGCTGTCGGCGGTCGAAGCCTATCTCGGCCCTGACTATGACATCGCGACGCACTTCACGCCGAACTATCGCCCGTGGCGGCAGCGCATCGCCTTCATCCCCGATGGCGACCTGTTCCAGGGCATCAAATCGGGCAAGGCCTCCGTCGTCACCGACGAGATCGAGCGCTTCACCGCAAAGGGCATCCTGCTGAAATCCGGCAAGGAACTGGAGGCCGACATCATCGTCACCGCGACCGGCTTCAACCTTTCGACCGATGGCGACATCGACTTCGCCGTCGACGGCAAGAAGCTCGATTTCGCCGACACCGTGAATTATCGCGGCATGATGTTCACCGGCGTGCCCAACCTGGTCTGGGTGTTCGGCTATTTCCGCGCCAGCTGGACCTTGCGCGTCGATCTGGTTGCCGACTTCGTCTGCCGGCTGCTGACCCACATGAAGGCAGACCGGCGCGAAACAGGTGACGCCGCACTTCGGCCGGAAGACCACAATATGCCGCTGCTGCCGTGGATCGATCCGGAAAACTTCAATCCCGGCTACATCATGCGCGGCATGCACCTGTTGCCGAAGCGCGGCGACAAGCCGGAATGGCAGCACAACCAGGATTACTGGGTGGAAAAGGACGAATTTCCGAAGATCGATTTAAGGGACAAGGCGTTCGTGTACGAGTAGGCTGCGATACGCGGACTACTTCGCCCTTGCGTCGTAATCGGCGATGTCGTTGCATGACGGCAAGGAGCATCGCTTTCGACGCGGCGCAACGGAAGCTGCATGGTCATGGCAAATCTTGGGCAAGGCGAACCGATAGCTGGCTACGGCCTGACGGCGCGGCTGTTTCACTGGCTCACCGCAATTCTGGTGCTGGTCCAAATTCCACTCGGAATACTGGTCACCAACTTCGATCTGGGCACGCTTTACAATCTGCACAAGTCCAACGGGGTGCTGATCCTCGTCGTGGTCATCTGCCGGCTGCTCTGGCGGATGACGCATCAGCCGCCGCCGCTGTCTTCCGATATTCCAGCCATTCAGCGTCTGGCGGCTCACTCCGTTCACTGGGCGCTCTATGCGCTGCTCATCATCCAGCCGATCGTGGGGTGGATCGCGACCTCAGCCTATCCGGCGCCGGTTCCCTTTTTTGGCCTGTTCGAGATGCCGCCGATCTGGTGGGCGGACCGCGCCCTGTCCGAGCGGCTGTTCGCCGTCCATCTGGGGATCGGCATTGTCATGGCCGGCCTTCTGACCGCGCATATCGGAGCGGCGCTCTTTCATCATTTCGTTCGCAAGGACCAGGTGCTCGATCGCATGATACGCGGTTGACCGGCTTGGCTATCGTATCACCACCGCCTCCGGCGCGGCCTTGCCGCGGATCATGTCCGACGCCTTGTCGGCGATCATCAGGGTCGAGGCGTTGAGGTTGGCGGAGATCATCCGCGGCATGACCGAGGCGTCGATCACGCGCAGGCCCTGCAATCCATGCACGCGGAGCTGGTCGTCGACCACGGCCCAGCTGGTGTCGGCCGGGCCCATCCGGCAGGTGCATCCGGGATGAAACGTGGTGGTGCCGCGCTCGGTCGCGGCGGCGAGAAATTCGTCGTCGCTCTGCACGTTGGGTCCGGGAAAATCCTCATAGGCGAAATACGGCGCCAGCGGCGCCGATGACAACAGCCGCCGCGCCAGCTTCATGCCGGCGACGACGACGCGGCGATCGAGTTCGGCCACCAGATAATTGGTCTGAATGATCGGCGCGTCGAACGGATCGGCCGAGCGGGCGCGGACATAGCCGCGGCTTTCCGGCCGCTGCTGCCACGACGCCACCGTCATGCCGGGCTCGTCCTCGAGCTGGCCCTGCACGCCTTCCTTGTAGCTTGCCGGCGTGAACGTCAGCTGCAGGTCGGAGCTCTCGGTGGTCTCGCCGGAATGCCAGAAGCAATAGACCATGGTCGGCGACAGCGACAGCAGGCCGCGCCGCGTCGTGGCCCATTTCAGCGCCTCGACCCAGAGGCTCAGGCCGCGCCGCAGTTCGTTGATGGTCCTGATGTTCTTGACGCGGGCGATCGAACGCGGCGCGTAATGGTCCTGCAATCCCTCGCCGACGCCCGGCAGCGCGTGGCGCACCTCGATGCCGAGCGAGCGCAACAAATCCGGCGATCCGACGCCCGACAATTGCAGCAGCTGCGGCGAGTTGTAGGTGCCGCCGGCGAGAATGACTTCCTTGGCCGCGCGCACTTCGACCGGGGTGCCGCCCTTGCCGCCCTTGATGTAGCGCACGCCGACCGCGCGCTTGCCCTCGAAGATGATGTTGGTGGCATGGGCGTGGGTCCGCACATGGACGTTGGGCCGCTTCATCGCCGGACGCAGGAACGCGGTCGACGCACTGACGCGCATGCCGTCCTTGATGGTGCGCTGGGCGTAGGACACGCCCTCCTGGATCGCGCCGTTGTAATCGTGGTTGCGCGGAATGCCGAGGCTCATCGCGCCGGCCATGAAGGCCTCGCAGAGCGGATCCTGCCAGTCCATGGTGGTGACGGTGAGATTGCCGTCGCGGCCGCGAAACGTATCCTCGCCCTCGCCGACCCGCCTTTCCAGCCGCTTGAAATACGGCAGCACGTCCGGATAGCCCCAGCCGCGATTGCCGAGCTGCGCCCAGGTATCGAAGTCCTGGCGCTGGCCGCGGTTGTAGATGTGGCCGTTGATCGAGGAGGAGCCGCCGAGCGTCTTGCCGCGCGGCGCGTAGATGCTGCGGCCGCCGGTCCAGGGACCGGGCTCCTGCTGGTAGGCCCAGTTGATGCTCTTCATGTGGAAGGTCTTGATGAAACCCGCCGGCAGATGGATGTAGGGATGCCAGTCGCGAGGGCCCGCCTCCAGCACGCAGATGCTGGTGCCGGGATCCTCGCTGAGCCGGTTGGCAAGCACGCTGCCGGCGGAGCCGGCGCCGATAATCACGTAATCGAATGTATCCGTCATCTCAGGTTTCCGGCGGCAGACTACCGCGCCTTTTCATTCAGCTGATAATTCAGATGCGTCTTCGCCGTCGGCCATTCGCTGGCGATGATGCTGTAGACCACGGTGTCGCGCAGCGTGCCGTTGGGGGCGATCTGGTGGTTGCGCAGGATGCCGTCCTGCTTGGCGCCGAGCCGCTCGATGCCGCGCCGGCTCTGCTGGTTGAAAAAATGGGTGCGGAATTCGACCGCGATGCAGTCCAGCTTCTCGAAGGCGTGGCCGAGCAGCAGCAATTTGCACTGGGTGTTGAGCGCGCTGCGCTGCACCCGCCTGGCATACCAGGTCGAGCCGATCTCGACGCGCCGGTTCGCCGCATCGACATTCATGTAGGTCGACATGCCCGCGATCTTGCCGTCGGCGTCGAACACCGTGAACGGCAGCATCGAGCCTGCCTTCTGCAGCCCAAGCCGGCGATCGATCTCCTTGGCCATGTCTTCGGCCTTGGGAATGAAGGTGTACCAGAGCTTCCACAGCTCGCCGTCCTTCACCGCCTCGGTCAGCCCGTCGATATGGTCGTGCGACAGCGGTTTTAGCTGCGCGTGCGGACCGCTCAGGGTGACAGGTTCAAGCCAGGGCATTTCGTTACTCCTTTCTCCGTCATCCTGAGGAGCGCTTCACTTGAAGCGCGTCTCGAAGAATCGGGCTACGGCAATTTGCCCATGGTTCGGGACGCGTCGCAAACGCGACGCTCCTCACCATGACGGTTGCGTTTCGTCATCATCACTTGTTCAAAAAATTCAGCGGCAGGCCGGATCGCGCCCAGTCCATCGCGATCAGTTCGCCCTTGCCGGACAGCGTGATGTACGCGGTCTTCAATTCCGGTCCGCCGAAGGCGATGTTGGTGGTGACGCGGTCGCCGGTCGGGACCTGCTCGACCAGGGTGCCGTCAGGCGCGATCACCGAGATGCAGCCGGAGACCAGCGTCGCGACGCAGATATTGCCTGATGCCTCGACCGCCAGCGAGTCGAACATCTGGTAACCGCCGAGACCGGCGATCGGCTTGCCGCGCTCGCCGCGATAGATCACGTCGCGCGGCTTCAGCGCGCCGGGTTCGGAAATCTCGTACGCCCACAGCCGCGCCGTCGGCGTCTCCGCGATGTAGACGGTGTTCTCGTCCGGCGACAGACCGATGCCGTTGGCCGGCAGCACGCCATGCACCACCTCGACGATCTCCTTCATGCCGGGCTTGAGGTAATACATGCCGCCGACATCCATTTCGCGGGCGCGGCGCTTGCCGAGGTCGGAGAACCACAGGCCGCCATGCCTGTCGAACACGAGGTCGTTCGGCCCCCGCAAGCCATGCTCGCCGCATTTGGAAATGACGGTCTCGACCTTGCCGCTTTGCAGATCGATCCGCTGGATCGAGCCGCCCTGATAATCATCGGGCTGCGGCCCCGGCATGATCATGTTGCGGGTCGGAATCCAGCTGAAGCCGCCATTGTTGCAGATGTACATCTTGCCGTCGGGGCCGAGCGCGGCGCCGTTGGGGCCGCCGGGAATTTCCGCGACCACCTCCTTGCGGCCGTCGGGCCAGACCCGCGTCAGCCGTTTGCCGCGGATTTCGACCAGCACCACCGATCCGTCCGGCATCACCACCGGACCCTCGGGAAATTCAAGATCGGTGGCGAGAACGCGAATATTGGACACGAAATCCTCCCGGCTTTTCTTGGTCGCCGGGGGATTTTGGGGCCATCCCGCACGCGCAACAACATGGTTACGCATGGTTATGGCAAAGTCGATATCGCTTGCCAAGCAATGTCCGGACATGCGGCCGCGCAGGGCTGCGTTGCGTGCCGCCGGCTGGATCCGGCATCTGCGCGATATCTGCACAAGAATCCGCAAATCCTGAACATGGCGCGCACATGCGCTGCCAACCGGCAGCGCATCGTCAAGCCGTTGCAACCGGCCTCGGCGCTTCTGTGAGGAAAAAGATGGGACCAAGCTCTCGCGTGATCTGCTTCATCCTGGCGCTGTTGACGGTGCTCAGCATTACCCCGGCATTCCTGCTGTTCTGCGCCTGCGAACTCTCTCCCAGCTGTCTCGCCCGCGGGTTCGGCAATTTTCTGGTCGGCCCGGCCGGCGTGCGCAAGCCGGCGGTTGCGATCATGCTCGGTCCGCTGTTCGTCCTGCTCGCTTATGTGTTTGTGTTCGTCAGATGCCACAGGCGCCGCGACGTCCTCGAATTCTGCGACCGGTCTTCCGGCTGAACGGCGAACCAGCTACTCCTTGACCGGTATCCAGATTTCGAGCCCGCCATTGCCGGTGAGCGGGTCGAAATTTTCGTCGTAGCGCTCGAAGATGGGCGCGTCGGCCGCCTTCATCCCCGAGGCCGGCAGCCACTGATTCCAGATGGTGTTGACGGTGCGCCTGATGGTTGAGATGTGATCGCTATGGGTGAATACCGCATATTTCTGCTCCGGAATCCGGACGCGGCCGAATTCGCGCGGCAGGTCGGAGAAGTCGGCCACTTCGACGCCGGCGATGTAGTCGAAATTTCCGGAATCGTCGCCGTTGCAGCAAACGCCATAGGCAACCTGTCCGACGCGATCGGGAATTTCACCGACCTTTTGGTGAAAGCGCTGCCACTGGTTGGGAATGCCGGCGCCGCCATTTTCGCCGGTGCAGCGCTCGCCGATGCCGGCAACGAGCAGCGGTTTGCTGGTTTCGAAACGCGGCTTCTGAAGATTGTCGTGTCAGCGTTGAATCCATGAGGATCGGCTCCTGAAGCTGGAGATTGTCGAGACGCGTCGAGCTGCGCACCGTCTCGGGCGTGACGCCGAAATGGTCGCGGAACGCGCGGGTGAATGCTTCGTGAGAGCCGTAATCCGCATCCAGCGCCAGCGTGAGGATATCGGGTGCGCCGTTGGCCAGCGCGCGCGCCGCTTCCGTCAGCCGGCGGGCACGCACATAGCGCATCACAGACAAGCCCGTCGCAGCGGCGAACGCCCGCACCATGTGGAAGCGCGAAACTGCCACCGACGCCCGCGATCTCATCGAGGGTCAACGCGCCGGCAAGTGGCTTTCGATATACCAGAGCGCCTTCTGGGCAGGATTTATGAATCAGGGCCTTCGTTCGAAGCCTGGGCATCATGACCGTTTCACACGCGCTTCGTTTGACAGTCCTTGCTGTCGTTTGCCGCGCGGAACCGGAACCAGCAACCGTCATGGCCGGGCTTCGTCCCGGCCATCCACGTCTTTCTTGCGGGCCGGTCCGTTAAGACGTGGATGCCCGGGACAAGCCCGGGCATGACGAACGTTGGCCAAGCCGCTTACCGTCAGCTCTACTTCGCACCATCCTTTGCTGCCGGCGCGTCGGGCTTCTTTGGCCTGATCCTCAGCTCGTTTTCTTCTGCGCCGCCTGAGATCGGCCACCATCTTCTGCAACGATACGACCGAGCCCTTCAGGCCCTCGATCTGGCGGTTCGCGGCGTCGATCTTCTGCTGATGATCGACGTTGAGCTTGTTGATGGTCTTCACCAGGAAATCGACATTGCTCTGCAGGCAGCTGGTGCGCCGCTCCATGGTCTTGTCGACGGTGCAGATTTCGATGCCGGGCACGTCCTGGGCGGAGACCGCGGCTGAAACCAGCAGGCAGGGCGCCAATAGCATCGACGCGACCAGAGCGTTCCGCGCAATCATCGAAAATCCTCATTCGGCAGCGCCTGTCGCGGTCAATTTGTTGCGAGCAGGTCCAGGGCGCCGAAGATATCATACTGAAACCTCATTCGCGCGTTGAGGTTTTGCCACGAACACCCCAGCTTAGGCCGGCTTAGGCCGGAACCGGGCTCACGGGCGCGGTCCGCCGGGGTGGCGGGGTGCGCCCGCTCTAAGGAGAATCATTGGATGGCAACCCGCGAACGACGCCTGGCCGAATTCAACGGCAACGGCGAACCGCCGCCAGACCAGCCGGTTCAGGTGCTTTGCGAGGATCACAGCGGCACATATCAGTTGCCGTTCGCCTGCCGCTGGGTCGACGGCGGATGGCGCAACAACGAATCCGGCGGCGCCGTCGAGGCGACCGTGGTCGGATGGCGGCTGCCCCGCTAGATCGCGATTCGATTGGCGCACGCCTTCAGGCGCGGCCGCTGTGCCATAATGCAACGGCGATCGACGCGATCTTAAGTTTCGGAACGCTGACGGAACGAACCGCGCCCGAATCAGCGGTCGAGCCGTGTGCTCCGCTGTTCACGGCTAGATATCGGCTGGAACGTCATGCGGCGCACCACATGCAGAACCGCCACGATCGGTCGCAGCCAGCGACCAATGACAAACGTTAATTCTTCCGGAGACGACATCGCACTAATTCCTCTTGGTCAAAATCAGTATCTGAAAATCACATTTCCTGCTCGCGCCAGCCGGCGCCCACGGCACCTCCTTCACTCGTACAAATATCCGACCGGCTTGCCTTCGGTCCGCAGCGGACGAACGTCCTTCCGCGTGATGATTTGACCAGCCAGGCCGTCAATCTCGTCACGTTGTGTCGGCGTCCAGCTGCGAAGATTTTCCATGCCTTTCAGCAAGCCCAGCCGCAGAATTTGAGTATTTTCGCCTACGCCGACGAGATCGATCGTATTCTTGCCCGCCGTGACGGTATCGCCGGTCGCAAGTTCGAAATTCTCCCCGGCGTTGTTGGTAAATGCGGCCGTGCCGCGAATGACGCGATAGATCACGACCTCGCCCCTGTCGAGAAACGCAGTGTCCGCAGCACCCGAGGTGCTCTTCGGCAACAGCGACTGGCCACGCGGGTCGGTCGCAATGATGTGTCCTGTCGTCAGGTGGCCGCTCGGAACCTCGATTCCGATATCGCGCACATAAACCGGCCCGGCGGATTTGATCGAGCTACCTGCCGCCAGCGGCTTGTAGAGTGCGTCCAGCTCCAGCGGGTCCTGCAGCCAGAAGCAGGCATCGGCCGGGCGATCGTGCAGCGGATGGCTCCAGGCCACGCGGGGCGTTTCCGCTTCGTTGATCTGATCCGGACCCACCACCGTCGGATTGGGGAAGGTCGTGGGATCGGTAATGAAGGCTTCGAGAAACTTGCCGGAATACCCCATCGACATCGGATCCGGCACCACGGTCTGCGGCGTCTTCAGGTTTTCTTCCGTTGATAACCCGGACCAGGTGTAGAACAGCTGGCGATGCACGATCGCGCTTTGCAGCATCACCGCACCGGGGGCGACGTAGTAAAACCGGCCATCGTAATCGAAGGTGAACGTGCCCGACGTCACCAGCACGAGCTGGTAACCGCCCGGCGGCAGGTGAAGATGGAAATCGGTGGGGCCGGTCTCGGGGAGGTAAATCGGCAGATTGGTCGAAACCTCGTGGAGCAGGAGGGTTTCGTTGTTGGCATGAAAGCCTTCGTCGGCGCGATTGTAGAGCGCCTGCGGGCGATACGTCGCCTCGTATTTAGCATCCTTGTCGCGATCGATCGCCACGAAATTCTTGTCGTTCAGGCGGAGGCGATCGCCGTTCGGGCGAGTAAGGCCGGGCATTCTGAGATCGACCGCGGCGTGCATATTCATGACACCCTCCAATCCGAGCATTTCAAATGCGCGCGACCAATAATTTGGCAGGGCTGGATCGCCTTGCTGTGAGTTTGATTGTGCTATGCGAAAATCACGCCAGCCGCGCTGCACTGCGGCGAATTCGCCGGCGATTGCCTGGCAAGCGCCGAAGCTGCTGGAGTCAGACCAGAATTTGGGTTGACCGATTCATCTGACGCTGACGCCGATTTCGGCGGGACCGGTGGTGCAGCCGCCGGCGTGGCAGCAAGTTAAGCAAAGCGTGCCCCAAAGCACCCCGGACTTGAGCCCGTCAAACAGGCAACAGGGCGCGCTGCGCTGCCTAATATTCGACCTCGAGCTCCTCGATGTCGGCGGGCTCGGCCTTGGCGGCCTCGATCCATTCCTGCATTTCGGGCAGCGCCATGATCATGTCGGCATAGGCCTTGAGCCTCGGCTCCAGCTTCACGTCATAGGTCATGAAACGGGTCACGACCGGGGCATACATGGCATCCGCCATGCTGCGCTGGCCGAACAGGAACGGCCCGCCGGATTCGGCCAGGCATTCGCGCCAGATGGTGCAGACCCGGTCGATATCGGATTGGGCGCGCGACCAGATCTTGAAGCCGGGGAAATGCCCCTTCAGATTGACCGGCAGCGAGGCCCGCAGCGTGGTGAAGCCGGAATGGATTTCGCCGCAGATCGAGCGGCAATGCGCCCGCAAGATACGGTCTTCCGGCAACAGCCCGGCGTCCGGCATGATCTCGTTGAGATATTCGGCGATCGCCAGCGTATCCCACACCGTAGCGCCGTCGTGGCGCAGGCACGGCACCAGGATGGATGACGACAGCAGCAGGATTTCGGCCCGCGCCGAGGCGTCGTCCGGCGCGGTGACGATCTCATCGAAGTCGAGGCCGGAAAACTTGGTCAGCAGCCAGCCGCGCAGCGACCATGACGAGTAATTCTTGCTGCTGATGGTCAGTGTCGCTTTTGCCATAAGGCTTTTCCCTCAACGCTCAAACGTCCGCCGGGGGCCCGGCGTCCCCGGCCGTGCCCATTGCCTGTGCTTCCAGCATTTTATGCAGCAAGCGACGTGCCAGTTTTGGAGGCCGTTCGCCCCCGCTCTGGCTTCGATATTGCATAGCAACAGAAGCAGGGGCGGATCCGGATGAAGTCGATGATGTATCAAGCCTATCAGAACCACATGGACCTGACGGCGCCATGGCGGACCGGGGCGGCACAGGCGCTGAGATACCTCAACCTCGTCCCGCAGGGCGTCTCCGACAAATTGTTCGGACGGCTCGCCGCCGCGCTGGAGTTGGTCTCGCGCACCTCGCTCACCTATACACGGCCGGCTTATGGCATCGACAAGGTGCTGGTCGGCAATCAGGAACTCGACGTGACCGAAGAGGTCACCTACGCCACGCCGTTCGGCTCGCTGCTGCATTTCAAGAAGGAAAATTCGCCGGAGCAGCCGCGCATGCTGCTGGTGGCGCCGATGTCCGGCCATTTTGCCACCTTGCTGCGGGGCACGGTGAAAACCCTGCTGCAGGATCATGACGTCTACATCACCGACTGGCACAATCCGCGCGATATACCGCTCGACGCCGGCAAATTCGGCCTCGACGAATACACCGAGCACCTGATCACGTTTCTCGACCAGTTGGGTCCGCGCGCGCACATGGTGGCGATCTGCCAGCCGTCGGTGTCGGCGCTGGCCGCCGCCGCCATCATGTCGGAAGACAACCACCCTGCCCGCCCCGCCACGCTGACCTTGATGGCCGGGCCGATCGACACCAGGATTCAGCCGACCAAGGTCAACGATTTCGCCAAGAGCAAGCCATTAAAGTGGTTCGAGGAGAATCTGATCAATTACGTGCCGGTGCAATGCAAGGGCGCGTTCCGGCAGGTCTATCCCGGATTCATCCAGCTCACCGCCTTCGTGTCGATGAATCTCGAACGCCACATCAAGCAGCACATGGATCTCGCCAACCATCTGGCCAAGGGCGAGACGGAGAAGGCCGAAACCATCAAGACCTTCTATGACGAATATTTCGCGGTCATGGACCTGCCGGCGGAATTCTACATCGAAACCATCCGCGACGTGTTTCAGGAACATCTGTTGCCGCAGGGCAAACTGACCTATCGCGGCCGCCCGGTGAACCCGGCCTCGATCAAGAAAATGGGCCTGATGACGGTCGAAGGCGAGAAGGACGACATCTGCTCGATCGGCCAGACGCTGGCGGCGCAAGACCTCTGCACCGGCGTGCGCGCCTACCGCAAGGTGCACCACATGCAGGCCGGCGTCGGCCATTACGGCGTGTTCTCCGGCCGGCGCTGGAACAACGAGATCTATCCGCTGCTGCGCGATTTCGTGCATGTGAATTCGTGAGGCGGGAGAAACTTCGCCTCGCGTCATTGCGATGATGCGGCTGGCGTCAATACACACAGAGCTGTCATCCCCGCGAAGCGGGGATCCAGTACGCCGCACCTTCTCGATTCAATCACAAGCGTCTCTGGAATACTGGGTCGCCCGGTCAAGCCGGGCGATGACGTCTGGATGTAACTCCGCACTCTCTCGCTACACCCCCGCGTGCACAAAAAATGCGAAAACAATGCGACTGAAATCAGCAATCGCGCTGATGCGATGATGCTAGCCGTAGGGCGGATTGAACCCTGCGGGCCGGCGCACGATGATTCTGAGAGGACTATACAAACTGATCGTCACCGCCGGCGGCATTTCGCTCATGGTGGTCGTCCTGAGCGTGCTTCTCGTCGTGCAAAGTGCCTGGCGGATCGCCGACGGCTCGCCTTACTGCATTCAGGTCGCAGCAGGCGGTGAGAACAAGTACATGCCGGCCCGCACATGGCTCGATCTCTCGATATTGAGTCTGTGGGGGATCCAGTCGAACGGATACTACATCTCACATCATGCCATCCTCGTTGTCGACCGCGACCGCAACCGGCAGCAGCGGTTTCATTGGTCATACTGGCGAGAGCAGTCGGGATTCGTGCCGGGATTGCGCAATGAAGAAGCGGAAGGCTACGGCTCCGCGGTCGCATGCGAGCCGGTGCCCGGCTTCGCAAGCGGCTTGCCGTGGATCGTCCCCGAAACACCTGACAGCGACTACGTCAGGTTTTCGGCGCACGAAGCCTATCGCATACCGAAATCGTATCACGCGCATTGGAGCGGCGGAGTCGGCCGGGTACTGGTTGCAGCTGGGCGCCTCCGCGCCGGAGTTTCATGCGCTGAACAAGTCGTGGGAAGACACGAAGCCGAAAGAGCGCATCAACGATTGGATCATTATCAATTCGCACGCATGCCTGTCTTCGAGAGCTTGTCGAGTCGATAAATTCGGATCCTGTCTCTGTGATGGAACGAGGCGTCGAGTTCGGACTGCAGAAGCAAAAGATGTTTACTGAAGGCCGCATGTCAATGAAGAGCGCGACGTACCGGTATTTCACCGCCGTTGACGAAAGGGCTGACGGCCCTGATGCGACATTGATCACGTGCCAGACGCCATCGGCCCACGATCCAAAATCATGCGGCCATTCCTTCATCAACAAGGGGAGGAACATACATTTTCGACATCGCATCGAGGACCTGCCGAACTGGCGGGACATGCAGAAGCGGATACTGGAATTGCTGGCCTCATTTGAAGCAAAGGTAGATAAACCGGACGGCGGCTCGCCCGGCAAGCGGGCCATCACTCCGGAAACCCTGCCTTGCGCAGCCCTTTGCTGAAATGTACGGCATCCTCGGGTCGTTTGCAGATCGTCGCGAAGATACCTTGGTTGATTCTGAACCAGGGCTCGATACGCAGCGCCTCGGCGGCCTCGTCCCTCGCCCTGTCGAGCTGACCCAGCTGGGCATAGGTGGCGGCCAAATAGCGACGGCTGTGACCATGATCGGGTGCACGAGAGGCCGCTTCCTGCAAGTGGGGCAGCGCATCCAAATAGCGCCCGAGCAAGTAGTAGGCAAATCCCAGCATCGCGGTAGTGCGCGCCTGATAGAACGGATCAAGCCGCATGTGCGCCTCGAGCGTTTGGATGGCCTTGGCCGGCTCTCCGGCAACCAACAGGGCGAATGCAAAGTGATAATCAGTGAAATTTGGATTGAGCTGGGTTGCGCGCTCGAACTCGGTGATGGCCGCTTCGTGCTGCCGCATGTAACTCAATGCCCAGCCGAGCGCCACGTAAGCGTCAGACAAATTCGGGGCCAGCCGCACCGCCTCGCGAGCTGACTGATAGGCGGCCTCGATGGCCGCAGTCCATGGACGATTATCGTCCCATCGACGAATCCACAGCTCCATCGAGCTCCTTGAAAGGGCAGCATGGGCCCGGGCGTAGTTGGGGTCGATGGCCAGCGCCCGTTCCAGGCCGCGCCGCGCCTGCAGAAGCTCTGCTTTGTTGAACGAGGAATTGAAGAGAGCCAAAGTATGAGCGGCGCGCAAGTAATGGTCATAGGCCAGCCACACCGCGGGCGGCTTGGCGAGCGCGCGCTCGGTCTCTGCCCTGTTCACATGCACCGCAAGCACCGCCACGATCGTTCTGACGACTTCGTCCTGGACGGCAAAAGTGTCATCGAGCTTGCGATCGTAGCGGTCGGCCCACCGGTGCGCGCCGGTCGTGGCGTCGATCAGCTGGGCGCTGATGCGGATACGTTCGCCGGCGCGGCGAATGCTGCCCTCCAGCACGTAGCGCACCCCGAGCTCGCGTCCGACCTGCCGGATATCGACGGACTTGCCCTTGTATTGGAAGCTCGAATTGCGGGCGATCACAAGCAGCTCGGAGAACCTCGACAAATCGGTGATGATGTCTTCCGTGATGCCATCACTGAAATAGTCCTGGCCCAGGTCACCGCTCATGTTGGTGAAAGCGAGAACAGCGATCGAAGGCTTGTCCGGGAGGGGAAGATAGGGCGTCGTCGACCGCGAACTGGCGTCCTTTCCGAGGATCGCACCAGCCCCCTCCTCCCGCACGATGCCGACGAAACGGATGCCCTTCCGAGGCACGGTCTTGATGAGACGCTGCGCCTTGCCGGTGTCGCCAACCGCACTGCGCGCCGCGTTGATGCGGGTGGTCATGGCCGAGTCGGAGACGATGCGTCCACCCCAGATTGCAGCAAGCAAATCGTCCCGGCTCACCACACGCTCGCAGTTTCGAATC
Source organism: uncultured Alphaproteobacteria bacterium (assembly GCA_963742695.1). Lineage (GTDB taxonomy): Bacteria > Pseudomonadota > Alphaproteobacteria > Rhizobiales > Xanthobacteraceae > Bradyrhizobium. Next base: position 1,345 of record CAVUNF010000036.1, on the reverse strand, counting down.
AGGTACTCGAGGAGATCGAAGGCTTGGGGCTCAAGTCGCACGGTGTGACCGCCGTGGGACAATTCGCGACGGTCCGGTGTCAAGAGCATAGTCATCAAAAAGATAGCGCACGCGCGGTTCCGGTCGGAGGCCTCAGGGGGTCGCTATTTATGGTAGCACGCTCGCGGGCAGCGAAAAAACAAGCTGGCGGTAAGGAAAAAGAAGCGCTTCTGAAAGCGCAACCGCAGCCGCACGGGTATCTTCCCTTCTACGCTCGACGGACCTGGGAGGATACGATGACTTATCGAACCGCAGTTGCGATGCTTTGCCTGCTTCTGCTTTCGCTCGCCGGCCTCAGCGTTGCTGCTCAGGACGAGAAAGGTTTCGTCCGCATCAGCCCGGAAGATGTGCAGTGGAAGGACGCCCCGGTCATGAAGGGTCTGCAGATTTCGAACATCGAGGGTGATCCCTCCAAGCCCGGCGCCATTTACGTGCAAAGGGTCAGATTTGCGCCGGGCGTCGCGGCGCGCCCTCACTTCCACCCCGAAGACCGATACATCGTGGTTCTGAAGGGCACCTGGTATGTTGGCACCGGTGAGGACTTCGACATGAACAAAACCGTTCCCCTCAAAGCGGGGAGTTACATGAAGCATCCGGCGAAGGCGGTGCACTTCGACGGCGCCAAGGACGAAGAGGTCATCGTGCAGATCACCGGCATCGGCCCGGGAACAACGACGCCCGTTAAGCCGTAGCAGGGTGCCGCGTCTCCATTTGTCGGCGCGCATGATCATGGATATGTCGCAGGACGAGGTGAAATAACGCCGATGCGAGACCCGCTCGCATTGACGACGGTTTCATTTGAGGTAGCCGCTTCGCTTTTGCGCAGTAGCATCGCCGCCGAGGACGATCGCCCAAAGAATCGTCACGGGAGGAAGGCCATGCGATTGATGCAAAAGGTGGTGCACGCCGGGTTAAACTTGGCTCCCTGTGCGTCGACTGTCTAACATCGGTCCATTTTAGCGCGCTCATCACGGCGCGTGACTCCTGGGAATGGAGTTGGCTATACGATGGTCTCTTTTTTGGAACGGCCCATGTTTAGATTTTTTGGCATTCTGGCGATTTTGTTTTCGGCGACCGCTGCCTCCGCAGCGCCTTGCATCCTCGGAAACTCGCTGGGCTACCGCGAATTTAGCGTTCCCCGGAACGGTACCTGTATAATCAAAAGATACGGCATTGCAGGCATGAAGCTGGTTTCCATGAAAACAACGGTTCATCCAAAGCTCGGCCGATTTGGCACGGCTTCGATATCCGACCTGGCGTACCGCGCCGGCAATGTCGCGGGCGACGATTATTTCGAATACATCAG
>CAVUNF010000035.1:0-88562 GCA_963742695.1 uncultured Alphaproteobacteria bacterium | reverse complement strand
CCAAACCCGTAGGTCTGTTTCATCTCTTCGCGCAGGCCATATCGCGCAGCGGGAAATCAGCGCATTGGCACGGATGTAGGGATTGGCCAGCGCGCGCTTGGCCAGCGCCGGAGCGTGGGTTTCGAGCGCCTCCTGCAGCTTCGGCTTGACCCTGGGATCAGGCGGGCCGGCGGCGAGGTTGATCAACTCGAACACCACCTGTTTTTGCGCGGTGTCGTCGGCGATCAGTTTTTCGGCACAGATGCGCGCGCGCACCTCGGTGATGTAGCGCCAGCGGTCGAGGCGCACCTCGTTCAGCTTGTCGTTGCCGGTCATCAGGATGATCGGCTTGTTGACCGCGGAAGCCAGCACGAACTGCTCGGCGATCGTCAGGTCCTTGGCGTCCTTGCCGAACACCACGCGGCTGGTGATCTCCACTCCGTGCAGCGGTGCGCCGCCCGTGCGCTGCGCCAGCCAAATGTGGTTGGCGGCCCACTGCTTGAGCGGGGTGATGTCGCCGCCGCGGGTCAGCTCATAGTGGATCACCGGGGCGAGCCACCATTCCTTCAGCTTGCGCTTGAACTTGGTCGGACCGAATTCGCTGGCGCTCGGTGGTGTGCTGTAGATCACGCGCACGAACTGCATGGGGAGCGTCGAGCCCCCGACGCCGATGCTCGGGCGCCGCAGCGCAATGGAGCGTGTCACCGTTGAATAAGGATCTTCAGAACGCCGACGAGGTCGATGCCGTAGGGGTTGAGCCAGCCACCGAGATGGCGATCCTCATGGTAGCTCAGGCACTGCCAGTAGTGCTCAGGCACCTCGCGCACGGGTATCGACTTGTGATCCGGGTTGGCCGTGTAGTCGCCAATCGAGATCGAAGCGTCAGTATAGTTCACGTCGCGCTGACTATCGAGCCGGGGATCGAAAGCGCCGATGAAACCCCCGCTCGAAATCGTAGATGGCGGTTGCCAGCCACCGTTCCGCGTCATAGCGCAGCTTGTCGGCGAGGAAATAGTGACCAACCCACCCGCGCAGTGGTGCAAAGCCATAGACGAGCACGAACGCGGCGATCACGTATAGAGCGGCCGCAGATACAACGTGCCGGAACGGTCCGAGGTTCGGCTTGGCGGCGAGCATGTACAGGAGGGTGCGCGCCAAGCGCAGCGGCAATCCGAGCAGAAGCTCGAGGCCACGAAACAGCAGTCCAACCACCGCCAGCATCGGATCGGCCAAGTCATCAGCGGAACAGTTAAATGCCCGCTACCATCGTCGGCGATGCACGTAGCCCAGCTTTGTGGCGCACCTACGACGTCTCTGCGGCGGGCGCGTGCGCAAACCTGTCATCCCCCGACGCGCGTTGTTCTTCAGCCGCCGACAATCCCGAATTCCGAAAACGGGATGAATGCCACTAGGTCGCCGGGTTTGATGTCCGCTGTGTCCTCAGGGATATCGATCAGCCCGTTGGCCGCCCGCAGGCCCGAGATGAGCCCCGACCCGTCGCGGGCGAACTTGTCCACACCCAGCCCGTCCGGCGTCTTCTTCAGCATGCCCCGCCAAAACTCGCGCCGTCCCATCTTGCGGTTGGCAAAGGCGAACATGGCCGGTAGCCGATAGCGCGTCGGCTCCGGCCATTCGGCGCCGCCCAAGCGCCGCAGCAGCGGCCACACGTAGAGCAGGAAGCAGACGAATACGGCGACCGGATTGCCGGGCAATCCCACCAGCACGCAATCGCCGATCTGGCCGAACGACATCGGCCGCCCCGGCTTGATGGCCAGTTGCCACATATGCCGCTTGCCGAGTTGATCGAGCACGGCCACCACGTGATCTTCCTCACCGCGGCTGGCCCCCCCGGTCGTGATGATCACGTCGAACCTGCCGGCTGCATCTGCCAGCTTGCGGCGCACTGTCTCCCGCTCATCAGGCAGCACCCCCAGATCGGCGGCCTCGGCTCCCGCAGCGGCGATCAGCGGCGCCAGCATCGGTGCATTGGCGTCATAGACGGCGCCGCTCGCCAGTTCGCCGCTGCCCACGCGGGCCACCTCATCGCCGGTGGAGATGATCGCCACCCGCAGGCGCTTGAAGCAGGTCACCTCGCCAAAGCCGATCGAGGCCAGCGCCGCCAGGTCCTGCGGCCGCAGCACCGCGCCCGCAGGAAGCACTGTCTCGCCGGCTTTGACGTCTTCGCCGGCCTTCCTGACATTGGCGCCGGGCTTCAGCCCGCTCGGCACCGTCACCATCGGCCGGTCGCATCGCCACCCGTTCGCACATCTTCCTGCATGACCACGGTGTCATGCCCCTCCGGCACGACCGCGCCTGTAAATATGCGTGCCGCCACACCAGGCTTCGGCCTGCTGGCCAGCGGATGTCCCGCCGCCGCCCGGCCCTCGACCGCAAAGTCCGTCCCGCCCTTCGCGTCGTAGCCGCTGGCGGCGAACGAATAGCCATCGACGGCCGCGTTGGTATGCGCCGGCACGGGCCGAGGCGCGATCGCGGCGGCGTGCAGGATGCGGCCCGCCGCGCCTGCCAAGGGCACTCGCTCGGCGCCGGCGACCGGCCGCAGGCGAGCCCGCAGGATCGCCAGCGCCTCGTCATGGCGCAGGCGTTGCTTGTCGTGCAGGAAACAGTCGTCGAGCAGCTTGTTGGTCATCGCGCATCTAAGCATAGCTCGGCCCTCGCTGATACGCCGGGCGCTTTGCCACGGGGAACTCCCGCGGGTATTGCGCGGCCCATCGTCAGCAAGTATTCCGCATGTTGTCCGACTGGGATCAGCGGACGAACATGGGCGCTTTGGACGCCCGCCGACAGACGGGGACGCCCCTTCATGCCATTCTCGACCTACCAGCGCAGCTGCATCGGCAGCGCCACCTTCGAGCCGATGCGCGCCCTCGTGGCTGGCTCCTTCGAGGAAATCACGATCACCTACACGGCGGGCGACTTCGGCGTGGACGATACCGGCGCCATCAAGGTGAGCTGGCGCACCGCATCGGATTCGAGCCGCCCGCAGTTCACCGATCCGCAGGGCCCCGAATTACACGACGGCCGTGGCCAGCAACGGCGCCAGGCTGGCGCTCGAGTACAACCGCAACAACATACGCCCCTGGGTCTCCACCCTGCTGGTCCGCGGGTCACGAACGGCTTCCTGCGCAAAGGCGACACGCTGACCGTGCAGCCTGGGCGACCGCCGCGGCGGCAGCCCCGGCTATCGCCTGCAGACGGCTGTCGAGGACAAGTTCTTCTTCAAGGTGTTCGCGGACGCGTTTGCGACCTATGACTTTGTGGAGGTGCCCAATCACCGGGCTCGACTTGGTCCCCGGCCGGCCCGCACGCTTCAAGGCCATCCTGCCCACGTTGCGCCGCGTGGCCAGCCGTTTCGCCTGGGCGTGCTCGCGGAAGACCGCTGGGGCAATGTCAGCGACAAGGTCGATCGCAAGCTCGAGCTCAGGCCCAGCCAGTCCCGTGTCCGGCCTGCCTCAGGCATGGTCTTGAAGCCGGCGAGGGACCGCAGGGTCGTTGACCGGCCTGATGGTCGAAACGCCTGGTGATCGTGCGCATCGATCGTGCATGATGCCGCGTCCGGAGAGCGGCTGGCCGTTCCAACCCGCTGCGGGTGGTCGCGGATGCGCCCGCTGCTGCACTACTGGGGCGACCTGCACGGCCAGAGCGGCGAGACCGTCGGCACCGGCACGGCCGCCCAGTACTTTGCCTTTGCCAAACACAAGGCTTTGCTCGATATCGTCGGCCATCAGGCCAACGACTTCCAGATCGACGACGCGTTCTGGGAGGAGATCAACCGGCTCGCCGCCGAGTACGACAAGCCGGGCGAGATGGTGGCCCTGCCGGGCTACGAGTGGTCCGGCAACACCGGCATGGGCGGCGACCGCAATGTGTTTCTTCGCCACCGAAGGCCGAACCATTCGCCGCTCCTCCAGCGTGCTGCTGGACAAGCCGCGCGTCGAACCGATTGTCACCACGTCGACGATCTGTTCGAGGCGCTCGACGGACGAGGACGCCATCGTCATCGCGCACGTGGGCGGACGCTATGCCGACATCTCGGTTGGCCATGACGGCCGGCTGGAGCGCGCGGTCGAGGTGCATTCGTGCTGGGGCACGTTCGAGTGGCTGCTGCACGATGCCTTCAAGCTCGGCCATCGCGTCGGCGTCGTCTGCCATAGCGACGATCACAAGGGACGGCCCGGCGCCGCCTATCCCGGCGCCTCGCAGTTCGGCGCCATCGGCGGCCTGACCTGCTATCTGATGCCCAGGCTCGACCGCCCAACGCTGTTCTCGGCCCTGCGCCAGCGCCGCACCTATGGCACCACCGGCGCGCGTCTGCTGCTCGACGTGCAGGCGCGGCTGCCCGCAGGGTTCGGTCGCTCTCAGCGATGATCCCGAAGCTCGGCCCGGCGACGGAAACGCCGTGCGCGCACGGCGCTCAGATGGGCGACATTGTGCGCGTCAAGGCAGGCCTACCGTCGACCTCGCCGTCGAAGCCCTAGGCTCGGCGCCGATCGAGCGCCTGACCTTCTTCAATGGCGCGCGCGAGCCGTGGCCGTAGTGCGCGGCTATCGATCCCGACCAGCTTGGCCGCCGCATCCGCGTCCTGTTCGAGGGGGCAGAGTATCGCGGGCGCGGGCGCGAGACGTTCTGGCGCGGCACCGCGCGGCTTGCTCGGCAATCGCTTCACGCGGGCGCAAGCCATCAATCACTTCAATGCCGACAAGCCACTGAGCCTCGCCAGCGACGGCGCATCGCTGGATTTCGACACCGTCACCACCGGCAATTTCTCGGGCTTCGATCTATGGCTCGACGATCGCGATGCCGGCGCCCTCGATATCGTCTCCAACATCGTCTGCCACCGCATCGACGTCGCGACATCGGCTTTGAGGATCATTTGTCGACCTCGGCGGCCTCGGCCGCCGGCTGCGCGTGTTTCGCCTGCCGGATGCCAACGACGCCTGGCACATGGCCCACACACAATCGCTGACATCTCGCCCGACGTCGACAATCCGCTCTACGTCCGCCTGACACAGGAAGACGGCCACCAAGCCTGGTCCAGCCCCATCTACGTCATCCCATAATACCTGCTCAACTCATATGGAAGCATAGCCGGCCTCGGCGAGGCAATTGACGCACGCCTGCGGCGTGAAGTGGCTGAGCAGGTCGCCGATCCTCCACGAGGTGGCTTCAAGGATGCGGTCGTCAGTGCTGCGGCGCTGGCAGCGCAAAACCTCGCCGGCATCGGCTGTGGCACGCGAAGTTTCGCTTGGCGATGAAAGAGGCTTTGACGACTGGTCGCGCAAGCCAACGACGCCCCCTGCTTAAGCGGCGCGAGCCGCTGGGCGACGCTCTTGGGTGGTGTTGAACCGTCAGGCGGCAGCGGTCATGCTGAGCCGGTGGTCAGCGGCGGCGCGGACCATCTCCTCTCGACCTTCGGCGGTCCGGCGGGCATTGCCGTGGGCGTTCATTCGGTTGCCCAGTGTGAAGTTGGTGCACTTGCAACTGCTGCTTGGTTCAGACCGAATGGACAACCTCCTGAAAGTTTCGATCTGGATATGACAATCGCGATCTGTCCTGGCGACCCGGCTTGCCTGGAGAGAACACGACATGCCCGGGCCTTTCAGGCCTTGCGAGCTTCGAGCCTTGTGCGCGCTGCGCCCTGGCTACAGCCCACACGGCATCCGGCGTAGCGCTTGATCTCGCCAGGGAGCGCCCTTCAATCCGGAGCCGTGCGTCTTGGTCCCATCGCAACTGCCAGAACGATGTTACCCTTTGCTCGGCCCCAAAAATTTCGCTTGCTGAAGCCGCGGATGCCGCAATTTTGACCCCTTCCAGCCCGCCGGACCGCCGCGGCCGGAAGCGCGACGCGACTGCCGTCGCAGAGGGTTCACAAGCCAGAAAAAGCTGCTATAAGGCCTTGGCCACACGGAATGCGTCCGCCGAATTGTCTTGTCGGCTTGGATGCCCGCCCCTGAGCCGGGGCGCCGCTGGCTTCAAGTCGCGCTGAGAGGAGGCATCCGACGGACTTTTTTGGTCGGATTGAGCGATGGATGTTCGGGCGCAGGGACTGTTCCTCAGCCCGATTTGGTGACGCGGGGTGGAGCAGCCCGGTAGCTCGTCAGGCTCATAACCTGAAGGTCGTAGGTTCAAATCCTACCCCCGCAACCACCGATTTCAGCGCCCCCACACCGATGGGGGCATCGACCAGCAAAGCAGCAAGATTGCCAACGACTTGCAAGCCAACTGGCTCGGGACGTTGGGTCGGCGTGACGACGATGTGGTCAATCAGGTCACGCAGGAGTTGTATGGCTTCGCGCGCTGCACCATCCCCCTTTTTCAGGGCCTCGTGGATTTCGGCGACCTTGCCCGCGGTAGCGCGTTGAGGCGTGTGGGTGAACGGAGACGGTGTGGGCATCCGGAGCATGAGCGAGCTCAGCCTCAAGCCGCTCTTGGTCGGCTTCCAACTCCATTAGCTTCCGCCCGGCGATCTTGGAGTTGATGGCCCGATCCATCACCAACTCGAGCAAGACTCGATCTTGCGTTTGACCGTGCGATATCTCGCGACATTTCGCCATGACGCCGCCGCCGCCGAGTGGCCAGGTGCTGACGCTCCTCGCGGTAGGCATCAACTGCGGCCGCCACAACATCAGGGGCGAGGAGGTGTTGCTGAAGCGCAGACAGCACGCGCGCCTCGACCTCTCCCGTGCGGATGGTCCGCCGATTGTCACAACCGCGCGAGTTGGCAAGGGTCGAGCAGCGCATCACGTCGTCTCGCACGACGCTGTAACTTCCACCACAATTGGCGCATCGCAAGAGCCCTGACAGCAGTCTTTTCGGGCGCCGACGGTGGTAGAGGTGTGGACCTCCGCGCTCGCCACGCTTCCTTTGGGCAGCATCCCACGACTGTTGGTCTACGATCCGCAGCTCCGGCGTTTCCTTACGGTGCCACTCAGATTCCGGGTTTTCCCGCGCAACGCGCTTGCCGGTTGAAGGGTCTTTCACAAAGCGTTGCCGGTTGTAGACAATTGTCCCCTTGTAGAGTTCGTTGTTCAGTAGGCCGTTGCGGCGCTTCGGAGAGCCCAGCAGTGCTGATGCCGACCAGCGTCCACCACGCGGCCCGCGTATGCCATCCTTGTTCAGGTCGGCAACAATGCCGAGCGTGCCCTTACCGCCCGCATATTCGGTGAAGATGCGGCGAACAACCTCCGCCTCAGTGTTCATCGCCCTTATGAACGATGTCGTAGCCGTAGCTCTTGCCGCCGGGGATACGGCCAGCATTCACCCGTCCGACCTGTCCCCGGCGTGTCTTCTGCGCGAGATCCTTGAGAAAGAGGGCCGCCATCGTTCCCTTCAGACCTACATGGGTCTCTGAGACGGCGCCGTCCGCGAGCGTTTCGATGCGGATGCCAAGAAATGTAAGTCGTTCATAGAGCGCCGCGATGTCGGCTTGGCTTCGTGACAAACGGTCGAGACTTTCCGTCACGATAATGGTGAAGCGCCCGACCAGCGCGTCGGCCAGAAGGTTCTGCAAGCCGGGCCGATTCATCGTCGACGCACCCGAGTTGGCCGCGTCCTGGTAAACCTGGGAGAGCGTTAGCCCCCGGGGCCTCCACGTACTTCCGTGCGAGAGCAACCTGATCGGTGAGGGATCGCTCGCCCTGAAGATCGCTGGAGAACCGAGCAGAAATCGCCGCACGCATGCGTCAGCCAATCGGGTTAGGGCACCCTTGCGGCGGACTCTCGTTGGAGTTCTCCGCGGCCACAGCCTCAATGCGTTCAGCTGCATCATCTTCTCGCGCAGCGATGCGCGCAAGCGCGCAGGCAAATTGTAAGAGGAGCTTGCGTGCTTCATTGGCCGCGGCATCACTTGCCGTGGCTTCGCCCGCGTGCGTGGCAAGGTCGATTGAGGTGTTTCCCGGCGCCATCTGATTTATCCATGCGCGATCGACGGTATGGAAGCGCCGCGCAGGTGCGTCAGAAGGTTCTCAGGATGACAGCTAGGTGCTATCGCCTAATTGCGCCGCACAGCGGAGCCTTGCTTGAGAGACCGCCCTCTGATTCGGAGGGAGCGCAAGCGCTCGCGGCGGCGGCGCAGTTGGAGAAGGCCGCGCAAGCGCAGTTGGCCAAGGGTGCAGAACGAGAGGCCGAGTGACGGCCTTTCAAGACAAATCGGGGTTCCCGACGTCGTGGCTGGACGCAGAGGCGCTTCTTGCCGAAGCGACGGTCCAAGCCAGGTTAAGGGGGCGATAGCACTGCGACCAACTAGGCAACCACCGCGACGGAGGACTTGGTTGAGCTAGCCTCGAGGATGCCAGCCTCCAGCTTGGTCATGTCGAGCAGCGCCTCGAACAGCTCGTTTATGGAGCCGACAGAAGCGTCGATGCGACCGACCAGTCGGTTGCGCTCGGCCGGATTGGTTCGCCCTCTCAGCTGGGCGACGAACAGGTTCAACGAATGCAGCGGCTGGCGCAGGTCGTGGCTCGCCGAGGCCAGAAAATGCGACTTGTAGGTGTTCGCGCTCTCGCTCACATTGCGATAGTGCTGACAACAAAATTTGCGAGCAATGTGCTCGGTGGAAACAGCCCCGTATCGTAGGGCACGAGTACTTCCAGGGCGATGGCTCCGGTAACCATCTCACGGCAAATCCAGCCCGGAAGCTGCCGTGAAGTCAACGCGTTGCTCGGCCCCGATCGCAAGCTGGGCAGTCTCTCAACCAAGGAGACTGACCATGAACGACGGCAATCCCATCATCGAATACGCGCCGGACCGACCCGCGTGGAACAAGGGCAAGCTCACCGGCCCGAAGCCGCCACTGCGGCCGGGCCACGTCTGGTCCATCCGAGCCACGCTGCATCTGGAGCGGCGCACGCGCGACCTGGCGCTGTTCAATCTTGCCATCGACAGCAAGCTGCGTGGCTGCGACCTTGTCGCCCTCCGCGTCGATGACGTGGCGCCCAACGGCTACGCGATCGACCGCGCCAACGTGCGCCAGAGGAAAACCGGTCGACCCGTCCGCTTCGAGTTGACCGAGGTGACGCGGCAGGCGCTGGACGACTACCTTCGGGTCAGCGGCCGAAAGCCAGGGCAATGCTTGTTCCCGGGTCGCCGTGGTCCCGATCAGCATCTGACGACCCGTCAGTATGCTCGCCTCGTTGGCGAGTGGGTCAGCAGCATCGGCCTCGACCCGCTCAAGTACGCAACGCACTCCATGCGTCGGACCAAGGCGACACTGATCTACCGGCGGACTGGCAACCTGCGGGCTGTTCAACTCCTCCTCGGCCACACCAAGATCGAAAGCACGGTCCGATATCTGGGTGTTGAGATCGACGACGCACTTGATATCGCGGAGAAAATCGACGTCTGAAGTACCCGGGCAGAGCTGCCGTGTTCTGCCCGACCTCTCGACCGGGGAAAGAGTGCCAATTCCGGAACATAACGACAGCGGAGTATCTGATGGGCAGTGTTCTTTGAGTTACGCAGCTCGAGTTGGCGAACATAAACTGTCGTTTCTAGGGGAGTTGGGGACTAATCGCCTGAGCCGCACGAGGACATCTATAGTTCTGATCCTCTTGCCCTTCGGAGGTCTCGGCAGTCCTTGAACCTGCACGCCATGACCTGATTGATTCGCCCTTGTCTTCGAAATAGTAGTGGTGGTGCGGATTGGGGTCGGTGTCAAAGAAGACGGGCCTGCCACCGATGGGCAGTTGGCGCAGCAGGCCTATTTTCGCGAGGCATTGTCGGAGTTCGATGGACCGTGGACATGGAGCACTTTAATCCCGACTTTACCGCTTCGCTTGCAAGCAAGTCGGCCGTCACATGCCGCGCCCCATTACGAAATAGAAGCTCGCACAGCGCAAGGCGCTGCCGCGTTGCCCGCAGCAGCCAGGGCTGCGGATACGCCTTCGCCGACGGAAGCTTAGTTGGCTGGCTCAAGACCGCATACCGTACGAGGACCGACTTGCTGCAGAGGCCTTCAGCGCTCTGCGGCGCAGAATACCGGAGGCGGGCGCAAACAGGAAGGCCAGGAGAAAGGCCGCCATCTGGATCAATACTATGCAGGGGCCGGTGGCGCCGTCGATATGGAAGCTGACAATTGTGCCGACAATGCTGGATCCGACAGCAACGCCGGCGGCGATCACCAGCATGCGCTCGAAGCGGTTGGTCAGCAGGTAGGCGATGGCGCCGGGCGCTATGAGCATCGCCACGACCAGGATGATGCCGACCGCCTTGAGCGAGGCGACGATGGCCAACGACAGCAGCGACAGCAGGCCGTAGTGCAGCGCGCGCACGGGCAGGCCGATGGCGCGCGCGTGCTGCGGATCGAAGCAGTAGAGCAGCAGGTCGCGCCGCTTGGCGAGCACCACCAGCAGCATGCCGGCGGCCACGACTGCCGTCTCGATAAGATCGCGCACCGTCACGCCCAGCATGTTGCCGAACAGGATGTGGTTGGAGATGCTGGTCCGTCTCCACCTTGGTGAACAGCACGAGGCCGAAGCCGAACATTCCGGAGAAGACGATGCCCATCACCGTGTCCTCCATCACGCGGCAGTTCTCCCTGAGGTAGCCGGTCGCCACGGCGCAGCCGATCCCGGCGGCGAAGGCTCCCACAGCCAACGGCAGTCCCAGCGTCGAGCCCGTTGCCGAGCAGGGTCAGCCCGCTGTAAATTCAACAGCCCAATTCGCCGCTCTGCGCAATATTTTTGCTGTTAACCGCCCAGAGTTTCCCAGCTCGATTTTATCGCCTCTTTCAGGAAATGGCCGCAGCACCGTCGCTTCGGAAGTTTTACCGCATGAAAACGATCTCAAATCACGTAAATTCGCTGCAAATTCGCCGATAGCAGCGAGTTCAGTTTCCAGAGCGCTTGGATGTAATTCTTTGAATCAAAACGTGTTTGGAATGGTTTCCCAGCCATTCGCCACATCTGTGGCGACGTGCTAGAGAACCCACGGCATGGGACCGGGGGTTCCACGCCGACTGCTTCCGGGGGTTGATGATATGAGTTCCAAGGGGTCCACAGCGGGCGTGAAAGCCGACGCAAAAGCGCCGCTGCGCGTCGGCGTCATCGGCGCCGGCGTCATGGGCAGCAATCATGCCCGGGTGCTGGCCGGCCTGCCGGATGTCACGCTGGTCGGCGTGGTCGATCCGTTGCCGGAGCATCGTGCCCGCGCCACCGAGCTGGCCGGCTGCCGCACCTTTGCAACGCTCGATGAGTTGATCGCCGAAGGCGTCGATGCCGTCACCATCGCCGCACCGACGCATCTGCATCACGAGATCGCGCTGGCCTGCATCGCGCGCTCGATTCACATCCTGGTCGAAAAGCCGATCGCATCCACGGTGGAGGAGGGGCGCGACATTGTCGACGCCGCCCGCCGCGCCGGCGTCACGCTGATGGTCGGCCATGTCGAACGGTTCAATCCGGCCGTCGCCGCCATCAAGACGGCGATCTCGGGCGAGGATATTCTTTCGATCGCGATCACGCGCGTCGGACCGTTTCCGCCGCGGATGTCGAATGTCGGCGTGGTGATCGATCTTGCCGTGCACGACATCGATCTGATCCGCTGGTTCACCGAATCCGATATCGTGGAGGTGCAGCCGCAGCTCTCCAGCGCCGTCGCCGAGCGCGAGGATATCGCGCTGCTGCAGTTCCGCACCGCCTCCGGCGTGCTCGCCCATATCAACACCAACTGGCTGACCCCGTTCAAGGCGCGCAACGTCACGGTCGCGACGCGCGGCAAATATGTGATGGGCGATCTGCTCACCCGCCAGGTCACCGAGTGTTTCGGCTTCAAGCCGGACGGCAGCTATTCGATGCGCCATCTGCCCGTGGGCCATGACGAGCCGCTGCGCGCCGAATTGATCGCGTTCCTCGAGGCGGTGCGCTCCGGCGGCGTTCCTGCGGTGACCGGCGACGAAGGCGTGGCCAGCCTCGAGATCGCGATCCGCTGCCTGGAAACGCCCGCAAAGCCCGCCGCGGCGGCCGCCCGCAAGGGCCCGCGCCGCGTCGTCGGCTGATATCCAGTTCTCAATCCCTGCAAGACTCCGTCGAAAAGGCTCCATGAACCAGCATATGCCCACCCAACCCATCGCGTTCATTGACGTCGTCGAACAACGGCGGCGTCTCGGAAGCCGCATCGATGACGCCGTGTCGCGGGTGTTGACCCATTGCCAGTTCATCAACGGTCCGGAAGTGGCGCGGCTGGAGGCGGACCTTGCTGCCTTCAGCGGCGCCAAGCATGTGGTGGCCTGCGCCAGCGGCACCGACGCGCTGCTGATGGTGTTGATGGCCAGAAAAATCGGACCGGGCGACGCCGTGATCTGCCCGACGTTCACGTTCTGCGCGACCGGCGAGGTGGTGGCGCTGCTGGGCGCGACACCGGTGTTCGTCGATGTCGATGAGGTAACGTTCAACATCGATCCGGCTTCGCTGAAAAACGGAATCGCGGCCGCCAAGAAGCAGGGCCTCAAGCCGCGCGCGATCATCCCGGTCGATCTGTTCGGCCAGCCCGCCGACCATGATGCGATCTCGGCGATTGCCGAGGCCGAAGGCATGTTCGTGCTCGACGATGCCGCGCAGGGTTTTGGCGCGTCCTACAAGGGGCAGCCGCTCGGGACCTTCGGCCTTGCCACCGCGACCAGTTTCTTTCCGGCCAAGCCGCTCGGCTGTTACGGCGACGGCGGCGCGATCTTTACCGACGACGCCGAACTGGCCGAAACGCTGCGCAGCGTGCGGGTGCACGGGCAGGGCAGCGACAAATACGACAATGTCCGGCTCGGCCTGACCGGCGCGCATCGATACCATCCAGGCGGCCATCCTGATCGAAAAGCTCAAGATCTTCCCCGACGAGATCGCCGCCCGGGATGCGGTCGCGCGAGCGCTACAATGAAGGTCTCGGCAATGTCGTGATCGTGCCGCGCGTCGCGCCGGACTGCACGTCGGTATGGGCGCAATACACCATCCGGCTGCCCGAAGGCGGGCGGGACGCCATGGCGGAGACGCTGAAGGCCCAGGGCATTCCCACCGCGATCTACTATCCGAAATCGCTGCACCAGCAGACCGCGTATCGCCACTTCCCGGTGGCGTCAGGCGGCCTTCCCGTCAGCGAGAAGCTTGGCCGGGAAGTCATCAGCCTGCCGATGCATGCCTATCTCGACGAACCGACGCAGGAGCGGATCATCAAGGCTGTGCGTGGTGCCGTATCGCACTGATTTCGGCGTTTTGCATCGCGCGCCGATCCTGTAGAAGCGGCTGATGCTCGGACGTATTTTCACCGTCGGCGGCTATACGCTCCTTTCGCGGCTGACCGGTTTTGCGCGCGACATCATGCTCGCGGCGATTCTCGGCGCGGGTCCGGTGGCCGATGCGTTTTTCGTCGCCTTGCGGCTGCCCAATCATTTCCGGGCGATTTTCGCCGAGGGCGCCTTCAACGCGGCGTTCGTGCCGGCCTACGCCCATCTCCACGGCCAGAGCGAAGCCTCGGCAAAGCTGTTCGCGAACCGCATCTTCACGCTGTTGCTGTCGGCCCAGATCGTGCTGCTGGCGGTGGCGTGGCTGTTCATGCCGCAGGTGATCGCCATTCTGGCTCCCGGATTTTCCGACGATCCGGCCCGCGGCGAACTCGCGATCGCGCTGACGCGGATCACCTTTCCCTATCTGCTGCTGATCACGCTGGTGACGCTGTACGGCGGCATGCTCAATGTCATGCACCGGTTCGCCAGCGCCGCCGCGGCGCCGATCTTTCTCAATTTGTCGATGATGGCGACGCTGGCGCTGGCCGCGTTCTTTCCCGGTGCCGGCTACGCCGCGGCATGGGGCGTCCTGATCGCCGGCGTTCTCGAATATTTGCTGCTGGCGCAGGACGCGGCGCGCAGCGGCATCCTGCCGCAATTCGCGGTCCCGAAACTCGACGCCGACGTCCGCGCCTTCTTCCGCGCGCTCGGTCCGGCGACCGTCGGCTCGATGGGAACGCAGGTCGCGTTGTTTGCCGACACCATCATCGCGACGTTCCTGCCCGCGGGCGCGCTGGCCGCGCTGTATTATGCCGACCGTCTCAATCAGCTGCCGATCGGCGTGATCGGCATCGCCATCGGCACGGTGCTGCTGCCGGAAATGTCGCGCGCCTTGACGTCGAACGACCGCGCCGGCGCGATGGCGTCGCAGCGGCGGGCCTTCGACTTTACGCTGCTGTTTTCCGTGCCGTTCGTCGCCGCGTTCCTGACGGTGCCCGACGTCATCATGCGGGCGATGTTCGCCCGCGGCGCATTCTCGAAAGCCGATGCCGCGGCCGCCGGCGCCACGCTCGCCGCCTATGCGGTCGGCTTGATTCCGTTCGTGCTGATCCGCAGCGCGGTCGCGACCTTCTATGCCCGCAAGGATACCGCGACGCCGGTCAAGGCCGCGCTGACCGGCGTCGCCGTCAATGTCGCGCTTGAAAATTGCGCTGGTGGGCACGCTGGCCCAGGTCGGTCTCGCGCTCGCGACCGCGGTCGGCGCCTGGATCAATCTGCTGCTGGTGATCGGGTTTGCGGTGCGGGCAGGGTACCTCGATCTCGACCGTGCGCTGATGCAGTCGCTGGCGAAGTTTGTTGTGTGCGGCGCGGTACTGGCGGCCGCGCTCTGGTTCGCCGCGCGGTTCGCAGCGGTTTATTTCATGCAACTGAGCGCGCTTCGCGATGAAGCCGCGCTGTTGTCACTGATCGTGGTCGGCGCCGTCGTCTATGCCGGCTCGATCCTGCTGCTGTTCGGCAGGGGCTGGCTGAGGGCGCTGGTCCGCGGCTAAAGCCGTTTGCGCTTCGGCGCGATCCGCTGCAATATGCCGCAAAATTCAAACGGCAATCGGAGATCAGATGGCTCCCATCAAATTCGGCGTCGGTCAAAGCGTGCTTCGCAAGGAAGACGATGCGCTCATTCGCGGCAAGGGCCGCTACACCGACGACCACGCGCCGCAGCCGGCGCTGCACGCGCTGGTGCTGCGCTCGCCGCATGCGCACGCAAAATTCACCATCAACGCCACCCGCGCCCGCGGCCTGCCGGGGGTGGCGGCGATCCTGACGGCCGAGGACGTCAAGGATCTCGGCGGTCTGCCCTGCCTGTTCAACCTGGAAGTCGATCCGTTCACCGGCCCGCCCTACGCGATCCTGGCGCATGGCGTGGTGCGCCATGTCGGCGACGCCGTTGCCTTCGTGGTCGCCGACACGATCGACCAGGCGCGCGATGCGATCGAGGCCATCGAAGTCGATTGGACGCCGCTGCCGGCAGTGGTCGGCGTCGTCAATGCCGTCAAGAAGGGCGCGCCGCAGGTCTGGCCCAGCCATGCCGGCAATGTGCTGTTCGACGTGCCGATCGGCGACAAGAAAGCCACCGAAGCCGCGTTCGCCAAGGCCCATGCGGTTGCCGAAATATCGATCGTCAATCCGCGCGTCATCACCAACTTCATGGAAACGCGCGCGGCGGTCTGCGAATACGACGCCAAGCGCGATCATCTGACGCTGACGATCGGCAGCCAGGGCAGCCATCGCCTGCGCGAGATCATCGCCGGCATGGTGCTGAAGATGCCGCTGGAAAAGATGCGGGTGATCTGCCCGGATGTCGGCGGCGGATTCGGCACCAAGCTGTTTCCCTATCGCGAATACGCGTTGATCGCGGTCGCCGCGCGAAAACTGCGCAAGACCGTCAAATGGACCGCCGACCGCGCCGATCATTTCATCGGCGACGCGCAGGGCCGCGACAACGTCACCACGGCGCGGATGGCGCTGGCCGAAGACGGCAAGTTCCTCGCGATGGACGTCGACCTGATCGGCGACATGGGCGCGTATCTGTCGACCTTCGGGCCCTATATTCCCCACGGCGGCGCCGGCATGCTGCCGGGCCTCTACGACATCCAGGCGTTCCATTGCCGCGTCCGCACGGTGTTCACCAACACCGTGCCGGTCGACGCCTATCGCGGCGCCGGACGCCCCGAGGCCGCCTATGTGGTCGAGCGGCTGGTCGATGCCGCCGCGCGAAAACTCGGCATGGCGCCGGATGCGATCCGCCGCAAGAATTTCATCTCGCCGCGGGCGATGCCCTACAAGACCGCAACCGGCAAGATCTACGATTCCGGCGACTTCACCGCGCATATGAAGCGGGCGATGGAAATCGCCAACTGGAAGGAATTTCCCAAGCGCGCCAAGGCCGCCAAGAAGCAGGGCCTGGTGCGCGGCATCGGGATGGGCACCTATGTCGAGGTCTGCGGCACCATGGGCGAGGAGACCGCCAATGTGCGGCTCGATCCCAATGGCGACGTCTCGATCCTGATCGGCACCCAGTCGAGCGGGCAGGGCCACCAGACCGCCTATGCCCAGCTGGTCGCCGAGCAGTTCGGGCTTGCCGCCCGAGCGCGTCCACATCTTCCAGGGCGACACCGACCAGATCGCCACCGGCCTCGGCACCGGCGGGTCGGCCTCGATCCCGACCGGCGGGGTCAGCGTCGAGCGCGCCACCCGCGCGCTGGGCACGAATTTGCGGGAGATCGCCGCCGAAGCGCTGGAAACCAGCGCCGGCGACCTCGAGATCAACGAGGGCACGGTGCGGATCGCCGGCACCGATCGCTCCATCAGCTTTGCCGATCTCGCCAAGCGGCCCGGCGTCGATCCCTCGAAGCTGAACGCCAGCGCCACCTTCACCGCGCGCCGACGGCACCTATCCGAACGGCACCCATCTGGCCGAGGTCGAGATCGATCCCGCCACCGGCATCATCAAGATCGTCAACTACGTCATCGTCGACGATTTCGGGGTGACGCTGAATCCGCTGCTGCTCGCCGGCCAGGTTCACGGCGGCGCGATGCAGGGGATCGGCCAGGCCCTGATGGAGCAGGCGGTCTACGACGCCAAGGACGGCCAGCTCGTCACCGGCACCTTCATGGATTATGCGCTGCCGCGCGCGGCCGACGGGCCGTCGTTCGTGTTCGAGACCCACAACGTGCCCTGCAAGACCAATCCGCTGGGCGTCAAGGGTGCGGGCGAGGCCGGTGCGATCGGCTCCTGTCCGGCGGTCGTCAACGCGATCATCGACGGGCTGTGGCGCGAATACAAAATCGATCACATCGACATGCCCGCGACCGCCGAGCGGGTCTGGATCGCGATCCGCGAGCATCAGCGCCAGCATAGCCTCTGACATTTTGTCGCGCGCCCGGGAATGAAACTCCGGGCGCGGGGTTGGACCATAATCGGCGCAGTTCGCGGATAGCGGACTGGCGCGGTCAAACAGCAGGGGATCCGGCGGATGATGATGCGAACTGTCGTGGTTGTGGGAACATTGTTGCTCGGCGTCGGCGCCGTCGTGGCGCAGCAGGATCTGGTCGATCAGGTTCAGACCCTGATGAAGGGCAACGGCAGGAACGCCGGCGCCATGGGCGCGATGGTCAAGGGCGAAAAGCCCTACGATCAGGCCGCGGTCGATACCGCGCTCGCCCAATTCGAGGACACCGCAAAGAAGCTTCCGACGCTGTTTCCCGCAAGCACCAAGGGCCTGAAGCCGCCGGAGAGCGATTTCAGCTCCTCGCCCAAGGTCTGGGACGACAAGGCCGGCTTCGACGCCAAGATCGCAAGCTTCGCCAAGGCGGTGACCGAAGCCAAGGCCAAGATCAAGGATCTCGATACGCTGAAGGCGACATTCCCCTCGATCGGCAAGGAATGCGCCGGCTGCCACGAGACCTACCGCGTCAAGAGCTGACGTTCGATCTGATCAAGGCAAAAGAAAGAGGGCGGACGCTTGATGCGTCCGCCCTGTTTTTTGCAGTGACTCGTGACCAGGCGACTTCATCATCGGTGCGAAACTTACTTCGTCACCTGGCCGCGGATTTCGCCGCCCGGATTGGCCGCGGTGTGGATGTTGACATAATACTTGCCGGCCACGAGGTCGGCGGCCTGGGCGTCCGTCAGCGTGGCGCTGCCTTCGGCAGGGCTCGCGGCGGCATTCGGGATGGCGACGGCGACGCCGGCGTTCTTGCCGGCTTCCGCGGGCCCGTGGAAATGCGCGGCGGTCGCGGGGCCGGAAAGTCCGGAATAGGTCACTTTCCAGCTGAGTTTCTTGGAGGCGGGATCGTAGTCGATGTCGGCGGCACCCTTGGCGGCGCTGGTGTTGGGCGGCACCGAGGACTTGCCGTCCAGCGTTGCCTTCATCTTGTCGGCGAAGGCCGGTCCGGCAAAGGCAACGGTCGCACCCAGCGCAAGCGTGGCAAGCATGGTCGTTTTCGACATGGTTTTCTCCCTGTTGACATCGAGTGACGATGTCAGTTCTCAAAACAATGAGATTTCGTTTTTATTCCCGAAAGGCGGCCTAAATCGCCGCGAATTTTCGGGCAGTCTATGGCTCGAATAACGGCCATACTCGGCCGGGAAGTTCAGGCGGATAATGACGGATCGGTGAATGCTGCGGCGAATTTTCCAGGTTGTCGTGCTGGCTGGCGTCGTCGCATCAGGCGTTTTCTGGTGGCTGACGATCTCCGGTGGTCGTCGCTGCGAATTCGCTTCCCGCCCACACGCCCAACCTGGCCAACGGCCTCACAACGTTCAATGCCGGCGGATGTTCCTCCTGCCACGCCGTGCCCGGCGCAACCCGATCGCCTGAAGCTCGGCGGCGGCCTCGCGATGCCCTCGCCGTTCGGGACGTTCTACGTTCCCAACATCTCGCCCGATATGGCCGATGGCATCGGGCGGTGGACCGAGGCCGAATTCGTCAGCGCGGTGACCAAGGGGACTTCTCCAGCCGGAACGCATTACTTTCCGGCCTTTCCCTATGCGTCTTACCAGCATGCCAGGGTGGAAGACGTCCGCGATCTCTTTGCCTACCTGAAAACGCTTACGCCGGTGTCCGGCAAGGTGCGCGATCATGGCGTGCCGTTTCCATTCAATGTCCGGCGCAATCTCGGCATCTGGAAACTGATGTTCGTGGACGGCAAACCGTTCACGCCGGATCCGGCGCGCTCGGCGCAATGGAATCGCGGCGCCTATCTGGTGAACAGCCTCGGTCACTGCGCGGAATGTCACAGCCCGCGCAATTTTCTCGGCGGCATCGTCGCAGCGCAGCGCTTCGCGGGCGGACCGAACCCGGAAGGCGAGGGCTGGGTGCCGAACATCACGCAAAAAAGACTGGGCGAATGGAGCGAGAAGGATATCGCCTATCTGCTCGAAACCGGACAAATGCCGGATGGTGACAGCGTCGGCGGCTCGATGGCGCGCGTGATCAAGAACACCTCGCAATTGTCGCCGGAGGATCGCGCGGCGATGGCGGAATATCTCAAATCGCTGCCGCCGATCGACGGGCCGCCGCGGCCGAAGAAAGCGGAGAAGTCCTGAGCGCTCGATCGGCGGCGCACGACGCCGGCTCAGCGTCGTGCGCGCCCTGTCACGATGGCCGCATCACTCAAAACGTATCGGTCATTCCCGCCTTGGCGAGCGCCGCCTTGCGCGCGCCCATCCACTCCTCGGTGAATTTTGCGGGATCGGCCGACGGGCTGCCCTTCATGAAATCGCCCCACGCCGCGATCAGGGTCTCCTGCCGCTTGAGCAGCGCGTTGTTGTGCTTGTCCTGGTCGTCGCTCCAGGCGCCGGCTTCCTTCATCGCCTTGACCGCGCCCTTGTGCGTCGGCACCGCCCAGTTCTTCGCCTGCGCCTTCACCGCAAGCCCGCTGGCGCCGGGCGCGTTGTCCTTGAATCCGTCATAGCCTTCGATCATCGCCTTGGTCAGCATGTAGACCTCGTCTTCGGACTGGCTGCCATAGACGCTGTAGATCGGATAGGGATAGGTGCCGACCTCGACCGGCTTTTCCTTCGAAAATTCACCCGCGCCACAGGTGGCCTTGTGCTCCGTGAAATACGGGCCGACCTTGCGCATGCGCTCCCATCCCGCCTTGTCGGAGTGCGGCATGGCGGGCCAGGTGATGCCGCGCGGCGAGGTCTGCAGTTCCTTGGCGGGCCCGGAGATCGTCGAACCGAATACCGCATCGGTATCGTTGTTGATGATGCCTTTCCACATCGCATTGTTGCCCGCGAACTCGACGATCTTGACGTCCTTCGCCGTCAAATTGGCGAACGCCAGCACGGCAAGCGCATTCTGGTTGAGCGCGGGCGAACCGACCACGAAGCCGATGCGCTTGCCTTTCAGGTCGGCGTAGCTCTTGACGCCGGTGTCGGCGGCGACCGCCAGCGAAAGGCCGTTGCAGTCGATCGAGCTCAGCGTGATCTGGATGGGCTGCGGTCCCCATTCCCGGGTCGCGAATTCGAACACGCCTTCCTGCGCGAAATAGACCCCGACGCCCATCGCCGAGATGCTGGCGCGGTTGAGGCGCAGCGGTTGCAGGCGGGCGACGTCGTTGCCGGCGGGCAGCACGCGCACGTCGGTGCCGTATTTGTCCTTGAACATCTTGCCGACGGCGACGGTGATGTTGAATCCGGACGTGCCGGTGTCATAGGCCGTCATCGTCACGGTCGGCGGCAATTTCACCTGCGCGACCGCCGTCGATGCCGCGACCGTGGTTCCGGCGAGCGCAACCGCCGCAAGCATCGTGATCCGATAGGTCATTCCATTCCTCCCTGGGGGCTGTCGTTGCAGCCTGATTGACGCCTGGCCGCCGCTGTTTCGGCCCTGTACGGGGCGCCAAAATACCATGCTGCAAACAGGCTCGCGTATTGGCGCGAATGGTTGCGGATTTCCAGCCCTCGTGCAAGGCCGGAAGGGTATTAGAACCGCCGCGGCCAAACAACGCGGCGAGGCAAGCGACAAGCCCCGGTCTATCCCAGTTTCGCAATTCCGAGTTCATCGGCAAGCTGGTCCAGCCCGCGCATCAGCGCAGCTGCGATCGGAATTCCATCGCGCGTCCGGGCTGTCCTGGTGGCATGGCTGCGCTCGCCGGGAACGAAAATCCGTTCGACGCCGGGCATGCGGCTGCTGTTGCGAAAATCGCGCACCAGGCCGTCGACGCTTTTCTTGAAGTCGGCGACATCGCCGAACGCAGCGATGTTGATGGCCGCGATGGCCTGCCCGGTGTTGGTGACGCTGTCGTCGTCATGGTTGAAATCGATCACGTCCCGTCCCATCGCGGCACCGCCGAGCGTGCCCGCGAGCAGGCCGATGACCATGGCAAGGCCATAGCCTTTGTAACCGGCCTCCATGCCGCCGAGCGGCAGCAGCATGCCTTCGTCGGCGCGCTTCGGATCGGTCAGCGGCTTGCCTTCGCGGTCGACCATCCACCCCTCCGGCATGGTCTCGCCGCGCAGCGCTTTGGCCTTCACCTTGCCATAGGCAGCGACCGTCGTCGCCATGTCGAGGACGATCGGCTGCTCGTCTCCGGCCGGAATCGCGGCTGCGATCGGATTGGTCGACAGCAGCATGTCGAGGCCGCCCCAGGGCGGCAGATGGTTGGCGTTGCCGACCGCGAAATACAGCCCGATCATGTCATGGGCGAGCGGCATGGTGGCGTAAAGCGAGGCGGGGCCGGCATGGTTGGAAAATTGCGAGTTAACCCATGCGATGCCTGAGGTGCGGGCTTTTTCGATGGCGATCTCGGCGGCGCGCTTCATCACGAGATGGCCCATGCCGTTGTCGCCGTTCAACACCGCCGTCGAGATGTGATCGCGCACCACGTGGATGTTGGGTCTGGTGTTGAAGCCGCCCGCCTTGATGCGCCTGGCGTATTGCGGCAGCCGGGTGACGCCATGGCCGTCCGAACCCTGCAGATCGGCCTCCGCCATCAAGGCCGCCACGGTCATGGCGTCGCTATCTGGCAAGCCCAGCTTCGTCAGCGCTTCCTGAATGAATGCCTTCAGGCGGCCAAAAGTGACGATGGTTTCAGTTGGCAAGATCGGCACTCGGTGTTTGACGGCGGGCGCGCCGACGCGCCTCTATAGCGTTTTCCAGCGAAGTGGAGCCGGTTCGCGTCAAGAAAACGCGTCAAAATAACGAATTTAGAGCCCCGTTTCGATTCAATCGAAACGGAAAAGGCTCTAGCCGGTGCCGAACGCCTTGAAGGTAATGATGGTGTGGGTATCCTGGATGCCGGGAATGACCTGGACCTTCTCGTTGACGAAATGGCCGATGTCGGTGGCGTTGTCGACGTAGAATTTCACCAAGAGATCGTAGTCGCCCGCGGTGGAATAGATTTCCGAGGCGATTTCCGCCTCGGCGAGGGCGTTGGCGACGGCATAGGACTGGCCGAGCTTGCATTTGAACTGGACGAAAAAGGGAACCATCGCTGTCGTCTCCAAAAGGGCGCGCTTTGGGGTCAATATAGTCGGCGAGAACTTGCTGGCAATAACATGCCGCGCTAGGGAAGGGATATGACCCAGATCGGACTCCCGGGATTACGGTGGGCCACGCGATGACGATACCGATCGCACTCACCATTGCCGGCTCGGATTCCTCCGGCGGCGCCGGCATCCAGGCCGACCTCAAGAGCTTTGCCGCGCTGCGCGTCTACGGCGCCTCCGTAATCACGGCACTGACCGCGCAGAACACAAAGGGCGTCACCGGCATTCATCAGGTGCCCGCGGACTTCGTCACCGCGCAGATCGACGCGGTGTTCGGCGACCTCGACATCAAGGCGGTCAAGATCGGGATGGTGGCGGACCTGGCTGTGATCGACGCCATCGCCGCGGGACTGCGGAAGTGGTCGCCAAATCACGTCGTGCTCGATCCCGTGATGGTTGCGACCTCCGGCGATCGGTTGCTGGCGGCCGAGGCGGTCGACGCGTTGCGCACAAAGCTCATTCCGCTGGCATCGCTGATCACGCCGAACCTGCCCGAGGCCGCCGCCTTGCTTGACGAAGAGGTCGCCGGCGACGAGACCGCGATCGAGAGCCAGGGCAAGCGGCTGTTGTCGATGGGTTGCCGCGCGGTGCTGATCAAGGGCGGGCACGGGCAGGGCGCCGAGAGTATCGACTACCTCATCACGGCTGACGCCAGCCACACGCTGGCGGCGCCGCGCATCGCCACCAAAAATACCCACGGCACCGGCTGCTCGCTATCGTCCGCCATCGCGGCGGGCCTTGCGAAAGGCGAAGGCATGGAAACCGCGGTGCGCAACGCCAAAGCCTGGATCAGCGCCGCGATTGCGGCGGCCGATCGGCTTAAGGTCGGTCACGGCCATGGCCCGGTCCATCATTTTCATGGGTTTTATTGAGGCAGCCTTTTTGACCTCGCCCCGCTCTTTGCGGAGAGAGCACGGGCAGCCTGCGGCGGCCGTTCTTAAAAAGAATCCCGAAGTGACGCTTCGGTTATCGCGTAGCGCTGGGTGAGCGACCAGGTGCGTACTCATAAAGTCGGTTGCTGCGAGTCAGCCACCTGATGTCTGCTTCTCCCCAACAGCGGCGCTGGCGCGGCGCGACTGATACTCTGTGACAAACCTGTTTTCCCGCAGCTTATAGCGACGCTGCCGCTCCCATTGCCGAGGCATCCTTGAGCCGGTAGCTTCCGCCGAACTGCCTACACGTTTGGAATAATGCCAACATGTCCCGCACCGATCGGACGAGGACCCTTAGAGTCAGGCAACATGGAGAATGAAAAGTCTTCCGCCGCGCTGGGAATGACATCGCCGATCGCAAAGCTCGGCATCGTCGGGCTGGGAGCGTCGCCTGCTCCACTCGACATCGCCGTCAACGTCGCGTTGCCTGCAATCACGGATCATTTCGCTCTCGCCCTCAGCGACGTCCAGTGGTTAGTAGTCTGCTACGTTCTGGTCTACGGCTCACTGATGCTCGTGTGCGGTAAGATGGGCGACCTGGTCGGCCATCGTCTGATCTTTCGCATCGGCCTCGTGGTCACTGCCGTGGGCTGCGTCGCCTGCGCTATTGCGCCGGACTGGCCAATGTTCCTGTTAGCTCGCACCGTTCAGGGTGTTGGAACAGCGTTAGCGCTGGCCTGCACGCCAGCGCTGGCGACAGCCGTCTACCCCCCCGAGCAGCGGGTCAAGGCGCTCGCTGGCTACGCCATGGCCATGTCGCTCGCCGCCACGGTGGGGCCGTTCCTGGGAGGCATTCTTGTCGACATGTGGGGTTGGCAGGCGGTGTTCTGGGTGCGCGTGCCGATCGCGCTGCTCGCGCTCACCTTGTCCGGCGCGCTGCCGTCATCTCACATTCAGTCACGGCACTTCGACTTGTTGGGTGCGATCCTGCTCGCGGCTTCCATCGGTATGCTACTGTTGGCGCTGGTATTGTCGCAGCGTCCCACGGCTTCAGGGTGGATGGCGCTAAGCCTGCTCGTCGTTGGGTTGGTGCTCCTGCATCGCTACGTGATGCGTAGCCTGAACTCTGCGGAGCCCATCATCCGCCCGGAGTTGTTCGCTGACGCCGTATTCACGATTCCGAACGTGATGAACGCGTCAGCAAATCTGGCGGGCTTTGCCGTCCTGTTGCTAACGCCTTACTATCTCATGAACGTACTGCACCTATCTCCCATTATGACGGGGTTCCTGCTGGCGCTTGCCTACACGGGCACGCTTGCAGGGGCGCCGCTGGCAGCGCGACTGGTCCCGTGGTTCGGCCCGCGGCCGACAGTCTTTGCCGGTATCGTGCTCGTGGGTCTGGGTCTTCTGCCGCTTGGGCTCACAAGCGCCGCAGCTGCCGTTCCCATCGTGGCATGTCTGCTTGTACTCGAAGGAGTGGGGCAAGGATTGCTCAACGTCGCTTACACAGACCTGGTGACCGGCACGCTGCCCGAACAGGACCGCGGTGTTGCGGGTAGTCTCGCGCTGTTGACCCGGACCGTGGGCATTGTCAGCGGCGCTTCAATCTTGACCACATTGCAAGCCCATGGCGCAGCTGGCGCCGACTTCCTGGCCGGCTACCGCTTCGCCTTTCTTGGCGCCGGAGGCGGATTGTTGATCGCGCTAGCTCTCTCCTGCTTGTGGTGGCGTGCCTGGTTCGGCCGTTGCCCAGGCCGGCGGTAGCTTGCTGGAAACTGCGCTGGACGGTTCGTTCGTTGCATGGCCCGCTCCCTCGCAACGCGCTGCCATTCGCATCGATCTACCCGACGGGCAAATCAGCAATTTCCTGTCAACTCTTATTTTTCTGATTTTCCGAAATATTTTTCTTCACACTTTCCCCAAATCAAATATATATCCATCAGTCCCGTCCCACTCAGAGGGGCGTCGGCCACGTCACGAACGTTGGGACGGGATGCGGTGGACGCGGCAGCGTCGGGCGTGACACGTGATTGCAGGGCGGGCTTCGGCTCGTGAGCGATCGGCGGCATGCAGACGAACGGCGCTGAAGCGTACGGCAAAACCGTGTGGTTCTGGCATCCGTTGCTGATGTCAAGTTGGCGGAGGCTCGTCGAGCCCAACCGGGTTTAGACAAACCTTAATTCGCCGACGACGGTGACAAGAAAGAATTCGTCGCCGGGGAGATCACGGCATAAGCCGTAAAGCCATTGCGCAGGGAAGGCCGGAGTGTTTCCGCTGAACCTGTATGCTCATGTGCGCCACTACGCACAATATTGCACATGAGACCGCGGGTGCAGCGCGCACCCGGTCTTCCCTGCGCCCTCTGATTTCGTGAGGGCGAAACCAAAGGCAAACCTCGGGCGCATCGCGCCGCGAGATCGCGAAGCCGTGTTCACGCGCAATGACCGGTCGAAGCCGCTTACGCTGACAGGATGATCGCTGCAGTGCTGTACATCCTACGAGGCCCGCGAGACCGCGGCCTGTCGCTCGCATGTCGCAACGGGCTGGCATGAATGAGCGAACACTGATTCGCATCGGACTGAGGCCGAATGAACTTGTCGACCGAGGCCCGGGCATCGTGAACCGTCATCGCGCTGTCATGGGAATTTGCTAGCTGCTCGCGCATGGGAATGACGCTATGAGTGACGAGTTGCCGGAACGGCGCTTTCGCACTTTGTTTATCTCCGACGTCCACCTCGGAGCCCGCGGCTCGCAAGCCGACCGATTGCTGGATTTCCTCCGCAGCCATGACGCCGATACCATCTATCTCGTCGGCGATATCGTCGACGGCTGGGCGCTGCAATCCAGCTGGTACTGGCCGCAATCGCACAACGACTTCGTGCAGAAGATGCTGCGCAAGGCGCGCAAGGGCGCCAAGATCATCTACGTGCCGGGCAATCACGACGAGTTCCTGCGGAACTACTACGGCACGCATTTCGGCGGCATCGACGTCGTCGAGAACACCATTCATGAGGGCGTCGACGGCCGGCGCTATCTCGTGATCCACGGCGATATCTTCGACCTCGTGGTGCAGAACGCGCGCTGGCTCGCCCATCTCGGCGACAAGGCCTACGATTTCGCGATCCAGATGAATCGCCTCGTCAACTTGTTCCGGCGCTGGTTCGGCGTGCCCTATTGGTCGCTGTCGCAATGGGCCAAGCTGAAGGTCAAGAACGCCGTGAACTATATCGGCGCGTTCGAGCAGACGCTGGCCGCCGAGGCGCGGCGTCATGGCGCCGACGGCGTGATCTGCGGCCACATCCACTACGCCACCATCCGCGACGAGCACGGCATCCGCTACATGAACTGCGGCGACTGGGTGGAAAGCTGCACCGCGCTGGCCGAGCACGAAGACGGCCGGTTCGAAATCATCACCTGGACCGATCCGCTGCGGCGGACGGCGCCGGTTGCCGCCGTCGCGGCGCGGGCCGCCTGATGCGCATCCTGGTCGCGACCGATGCGTGGCATCCGCAGGTCAACGGCGTGGTGCGAACGCTGACCATGATGGCGGAGGCGGCGAAAGCGCTTCGGCGTCGAGGTCAGCTTTCTCACGCCGCAATCGTTCCGCACCTTCGCGATGCCGAGCTATCCGGATCTGCGGCTGGCGCTGCCGTATCCGGCGAAGATCGCGCGGCTGATCGCCGAGGCGCGGCCCGACAGCATTCACATCGCGACCGAAGGGCCGATCGGACTGTCGGTGCGGCGCTATTGCCGCAAGCACGGATTGCCGTTCACCACCAGCTTTCATACCCGCTTTCCCGGAATATATCTCCGCGCGCCTGCCGGTTCCGGAATCGTGGATCTGGGCGGCGCTGCGCTGGTTTCACGGCGCCAGCCAGGCGGTGATGGCGGCGACGCCGGCGCTGGCGAGCGAATTGCGCGGGCGCGGCTTTCGCAATGTCGTGCTGTGGCCGCGCGGCGTCGACACCGGCCATTTTCATCCGCGCGCGGTCGATCTCGGCCTGCCGCGCCCGGTGTTTCTCTGTGTCGGCCGCGTCGCGGTCGAAAAGAATCTCGAGGCGTTTCTCGATCTCGATCTGCCCGGCACCAAGCTGATCGTCGGCGACGGGCCGGCGCGGGCGGCGCTGGCGCGAAAATATCCGCAAGCGGTGTTTCTCGGCGCGCGGCAGGGCGAAGAACTGGCGCAGGCCTATGCGGCCGCCGACGTGTTCGTGTTCCCGAGCCGGACCGACACCTTTGGCCTGGTGCTGCTGGAGGCGCTGGCCAGCGGCCTGCCGGTCGCGGCGTTCCCGGTGACCGGTCCGCGCGACGTGATCGGCGCCGCGCCGGTCGGCGCGTTGAACGACGATTTGCGGGCGGCCTGCCTGTCCGCGCTGACCATTTCGCCGCAAGCCTGCCTCGCCTTTGCCGCAAGACATAGCTGGGAAGCCTCGGCGCGCGCCTTTGTCGACAATATCAGCCGATATCCGCGCCGCTCGATCCGCAAGGCGATGCGGTACAATTCGCGGTGAAGCACCCGCGTTTCGTCGCCTGAAGTCTTGCCGGCCCGTGCGCGTCGCGCGATACAAGCCTGACCATGGCTGACCTTTCACCGATCTTGCCCGTCAGTGCCGCCGATATCGATGCGGCGGCGCGCGTGCTTGCGCCATTCGCGGTGCGAACGCCGTTGTTGTCGTCGCCCGCGCTCGACGAGCGCGCCGGAACCAGGGTGTTCCTGAAGCCGGAAATGCTGCAGCGGACCGGCTCGTTCAAGTTCCGCGGCGCCTTCAACAAGCTGTCGTCGATCCCGCTGGAAGCGCGCGGCGGCGGCGTGGTCGCGTTCTCGTCCGGCAACCATGCCCAGGGCGTCGCGCATGCGGCGCAGATCCTGGGCATGCAGGCGACCATCGTGATGCCGGCGGACGCGCCGCTGTCCAAGCGCGAGCGCACCAAGGCCTATGGCGCCGAGGTCGTGCTGTACGATCGCGACCGCGAGGATCGCGAGGCCATCGCCCGCGAGATCGCCGGCAAGCGCGGCGCGACGCTGGTGCGCGCCCTATGACGATCCGTTTGTGATCGCCGGCCAGGGCACGGTGGGCCGCGAAATCGCCGAGGACATGGCAGCGCTCGGCCTGACGCCCGATATCGTGGTGGCGCCGGCGTCGGGCGGCGGCCTGATCGCGGGCGTCGCGACCGCGGTCAAGGCGCGCTATCCGCAGGCCATTCTGATGTCCGCCGAGCCGGAAGGCTTCGACGATCACGCCCGCTCGCTGCGCGCCGGCAAACGCGAGCCGCATCGGCGCCGAAGGCCGCACCATCTGCGATGCGCTGATGGCGGCGATCCCCGGCGAACTCACCTTTGCCATCAACAGCCGGCTGCTCGCGCAGGGCATCACCGCGTCCGATCGCGGAAGTCGGAACCGCGGTCGGCTTCGCGTTTCGGGAGCTGAAGCTCGTGGTCGAGCCGGGCGGCGCGGTCGGCCTCGCGGCATTGCTGGCCGGCCGCATCGATGCGCGCGGCAAGAATGTCGTCATCGTGCTGTCGGGCGGCAACGTCGATGCGGATATGTTCGCGCGGCTGATCGGCCTATGACAGAACGCTCCGGTTCCTGGCGAAGTCACGAGAACAGCGCGATCTTCTCGGTCTGGCTCATGCGCCGGATCGGCGCCAGCGGATCGGACTGGGCTGCCTTGGGCCTTCCGACGATACCGTTCGCGATCAGCGCCGAGCCAAGCGACAGTTCGACAGAAGGTTCGACGGGCGGTTCGAACGAAGCTTGAAGCGAGGCGTGAATCTCCGGGGCCATCGCCGGCGCGGCCATCGGCTCGGCGTTCTGCGCGACGAGTTCGAGGTCGAGCGGCGATGCCTCCGCCGCATGAATTTCGTCGGCCTCGGTATCCGAAGGCTCATCGCTGTCGTAGGGGTCGAGCGCCGCCATCTCCAGCGCGACCATGTCCAGCACAGCATCGTCATGGGCGTCGGCGGCTTCGTCCGTCAGATCCGGGGCTTCTGTCGTCAGCCTCGGCGAGTTCCGTTGCCGTCTCGGCAACTTCAGTTCGGCCATCGCTTCGGCGCGCTACCGTCGCCGGTTCCGCGGCTTCCGCTGTCATCTCGTCGGCGTCGGCTGTGGCAACCGGCGGTTTGCGCCGACGCATGCGAAGTCTTGATCGCGGCTTCGGCGCTGTCGGCTGCGCTCGCCGCCTGGGCCGTCTCGACGACGGCGGCAAGCATTTCCTCTGACGGGGCCGGGGGCGGCGATTGCAGGGCTTCGTCGGCGTCCGGCGCGCGCGCCGTGGTTTCGCCGTCGCCAAATTCCTCGATCCGTTCCCTGATCAGGTCGAACGCGGCGCTCAGCGCGGTTTTGGGGTCGGCCGACGAGATGTGGCCGCAAGCGCCTTCGATGGCGCCGACCTGGGAATCGATCAGATCGCAAATCCGGCCGTCGGCGCCGATTTCCCGCCAGCGCCAGGCGATTTCCTTGATGACCCGAGCGCCCTTGCGGACCGGCGCCAGAGCTTCTTCCAGCGCCAGGCTGTCGATCGCCGCGACTGCGGCGGCTTCGGCCTCGACCACCGCGCCGCGGATCGCGGCCAAGCGCTTCCGCGAGGCCGCTGTCGGGCAGCCGGCTGTTTCTGGGCGGCAAGGTTCTGTTCGATCCGCGCCACCGCGTCGAGCACCATCCGGGTATCGGAATTGCGGTTGCGCTTGGCATACTCGCCGAGAAACCAGCGGCCCCGCGAAGTCTCCATGAAGGCTTCGCTGATCGCGTCATAGTCTTCCTCGCGCGGCTGCGCGGCGCGCGCGGAGATCGGAGACAGGGCGAATGCTTCGTCGGCCATACAAAACTCATCGCGCAAATCATTGCGCGTTACGCTAACGATCATCACGATATCGAGCGAATCGCAATTGAATTGATGCCGAGCGAATCACAAATCCCCATCGCATCTCAAGACGCCTCGCAGGCGATTCGCGGTGCGGCTGGCGCTGTTTTACGGCACGCTGTTCGGCCTGGTCGGAACCCATCTGCCATTCTTCCCGGTGTGGCTGAAGGCGATCGGGGTCGACGCATCCTGGATCGGTATTATTACGGCCGTTCCCTCGGTGACGCGGTTCACGGCGCTGCCGTTCCTCACCGGGCTTGCCGAGCGGCGACAGGCGCTGCGCGGCGGCATGATGATTGCGGCCATTCGCCACCGCGCTCGGCTTTGCGCTGATCGGAACTCAGACCCAGCCGCTCGCGATCTTCCTGATCGTTGCCGTCACCGCCTGCCTGTGGACGCACGATGACGCCGCTGACGGACGCCTATGCGCTGCGTGGCGTGGCGCGCTACGGCCTGAATTACGGGCCGCTGCGGTTATGGGGCTCGGCGGCGTTCGTGGTGGGCGCGCTGGCCTGCGGGCTGCTGGTCGAGGTGATCGCGGCCAAACATCTGATCTGGGTGATTACGTCGGTGGCCGTGCTCGGCGCGCTGGCCAGTCTCGGGCTGCAACCGCTGGACAGTCCAAAGCCGGCCGCGGCGCTTGCTCACGGCGGGACGACGCTGCTGCGCGATCCCGGCTTTCTGGCCATCATCGCAGCGTCGGCGCTGATCCAGGGCAGCCACGCTGCCTACTACGTGTTCGCCTCCATCGCCTGGCAGCAATCAGGGCTTCGGCGGGCTTACCATTGCCGGGCTGTGGTCGCTCGGCGTGCTTGCCGAGATCGTGGTGTTCGCGCTGTCGCCGCGGTTCACGTTGCAGCCTTCGTTGCTGGTGGTGATCGCCGCACTGAGCGCGGTGGCGCGCTGGTCCATCACCGCGCAGGATCCGCCGATCGCGGTGCTGGCCGTGGTGCAGATGGCGCATGGCCTTACCTTCGGGCTGACCATGGTCGGCACCATGGGTCTGCTGGTGCGCCATGTGCCGATTCATGTCATGGCGAGGGGGCAGGGCTATCTTGCCGCCTGCACCGGCATCGTCACGTCGATCGCATCGATCTCGTCCGGCCTGATCTTCGCGCGCTACGGGCAGGGCGTCTATTACGTGATGGCCGCGATGGCGCTGTCAGGCGCCGTCATCATGTGGCTGGCGCGGCATCGCCTCGATCATCCCCAGAGTGCCGGCGTCGGGCGGATAGACCAGGCTGCCGTCGTAACGCAATCCGTCATCGCGGTCGCGCGCCAGCAACAGCGGACCATCGAGATCGACGAAGCGGGCCTGGCGCGCCAGCAGCATCGCCGGCGCCATCGCCAGCGAGGTCGCGACCATGCAGCCGATCATGATTTCGAATCCGAGCGCCTGCGCCGCGTCAGCCATCGCCAGCGCCTCGGTCAGGCCGCCGGTCTTGTCGAGCTTGATATTGACGGCGTCGTAGCGCTCGCGCAGTCCGGTCCAGCGATGCCGCGATCGTGCACGCTTTCGTCGGCGCAGACCGCCACCGGCCTGCCGATCCGCGCCAGCGCCTCATCCTGGCCGGCCGGCAGCGGCTGCTCGACCAGCGTGACGCCAAACTCGGCGCATTCGGCGAGGTTTTGCTCGAGATTGTCCGGTGTCCAGGCCTCGTTGGCATCGACGATGAGTTCGGAATTCGGGGGCCGAGCTTGCGCACCGCCGCGATCCGGGCGCCGTCGCCGTCGCCGCCGAGCTTGATCTTGAGCAGCGGCCGGTGCGCGGCCTTGGCGGTCGCCGCCGCCATCGCCTCCGGGGTTCCCAGCGAGATGGTGTAGGCGGTGATGCAGGCCGCCGGCGCGGGGCGCCCGAGCAGGTCCCAGGCCCGCCGGCCCGCGGTTTTGGCCTCCAGGTCCAGCAGCGCGCAGTCCAGCGCGTTGCGGGCGGCGCCTGCGGGCATCGCGGCCTGCAAGGCCTGCCGGTCGAGCCCGCGGCCGACCGGTTCCTGCATCGCCAGCAGGGCGGCCAAGGTGGCCTCCGGGGTCTCGCCATAGCGGGCGTAGGGAACGCATTCGCCCCGCCCGGTATGGCCGCCACGGCTGACCTCGGCCACCACCGTCACCGCCTCGGTTTTGGCGCCGCGGCTGATGGTGAAGGAGCCCGCGATGGGCCAGCGTTCGATTCGGGCGCCAAGCGTTGGCGATTTGCTGGAAGTCATTTTAAAATCTGGCAATTTCTGAACCGTGAGCTTGCCCGGCGCAACCAAGTATGGCTGGTTAGGGGCGTGTTCTACAAGGCGGCGGGGCTGCTGGATCTTTCCCATCGATGAATAGCGGAGAATCGGCACAGGAGTTGGCATCGTGAACGGCGACCCGACATTGGAGCGGATTGCACAGGGCAATGGACTTGCGCTGTGCGCGGCGGGTTCGTGGACCGCCCGCTTTGCGCCGGTGCTCGAGCGGATGGTGGCCGATGCCGAGAAACTGAAGGGAAGCCGGCCCAACATCTTCATCGACGTGTCGCAGGTCTCCAAGCTCGACACCTTCGGGGCCTGGCTGATCGAGCGGCTGCGCCGCAGCCTGACCGACGGCGGCGTCGAGGCCAAGATCGCCGGGCTGTCGGCCAACTATTCGAGCCTGGTCGACGAGGTGCGCCGGGTGAAGGCGGCCCCCGCCGACGACGGCAACTCGGTGACGATTACCGGGATGCTGGATCAGGTCGGCCGCAGCGTGGTCGGCGTCGGCGCCACCGTCGTCGGACTGATCGACATGCTCGGCGCCGTGCTTGCCGCGGCCGCCAGGGTGATGATCCATCCCGCGCGGGTTCCGCCTGACCTCGACCGTGCATCATCTCGAGCAGGTCTGCTGGCGCGCGGTGCCGATCGTCGTGCTCATCACCTTTCTGATCGGCTGCATCATCTCGCAGCAGGGCATTTTCCATTTCCGAAAATTCGGCGCGGATATCTTCGTCGTCGACATGCTCGGCGTATTGGTACTGCGCGAGATCGGCGTGCTGCTGGTGGCGATCATGGTGGCGGGCCGCTCCGGCAGCGCCTACACCGCCGAACTCGGCTCGATGAAAATGCGCGAGGAGATCGATGCGCTGCGCACCATGGGCTTCGATCCGATCGAGGTGCTGATCCTGCCGCAGGATGCTGGCGCTGGTGCTCGCACTGCCGATCCTGGCCTTCCTCGGCGCGATGGCCGCCCTCTATGGCGGCGGACTGGTGGCCTGGCTCTACGGCGGCGTCGAACCCGAAGCCTTCCTGCTTCGGCTGCGCGACGCCATCTCGATCGATCATTTCATCGTCGGCATCATCAAGGCGCCGGTGATGGCGGCGGTGATCGGGATCGTCGCCTGCGTCGAGGGCCTTGCGGTGCAGGGCAGCGCCGAATTGCTCGGACAACACACGACCTCCTCGGTGGTGAAGGGAATTTTCTTCGTCATCGTCATGGACGGCGTGTTTGCGATCTTTTTCGCATCGATTGGAATGTGACGATGGCGCCAGAAATCTCCGATGCCATCATCCGGGTTCGCGATATCTCGGTGCAGTTCGGCACCAACAAGATTCTGGACGGGCTCGATCTCGACGTGAAGCGCGGCGAGATCCTCGGCTTCGTCGGTCCTTCCGGCGCCGGCAAGTCGGTGCTGACGCGCACCATCATCGGTCTGGTTCCCAAGACCAGCGGCAGCATCGAGGTGTTCGGGATCGATCTCGATGCCGCCGACGCCCGGGCGCGACGCGGCGTGGAGCGGCGCTGGGGCGTGCTGTTTCAGCAGGGCGCGCTGTTTTCCTCGCTGAGCGTGCGGCAGAACATCCAGTTTCCGGTGCGCGAATATCTCAACCTCTCGCAGCGATTGCTCGACGAGATCACGGAGGCCAAGCTCGGCATGGTGGGGCTGAAGCCGGAGGTCGCCGACCGGTTTCCGTCGGAACTGTCCGGCGGCATGATCAAGCGCGTGGCGCTGGCGCGCGCGCTCGCGCTCGATCCGGAACTGGTGTTCCTCGACGAGCCGACCTCGGGCCTCGATCCGATCGGCGCCGGCGACTTTGACGAACTGGTCCGGACCCTGCAGCGTACTTTGGGGCTGACCGTTTTCATGGTAACCCACGATCTGGACAGCCTTTATACGGCCTGCGACCGGATTGCGGTGTTAGGGAACGGTAAGATCATTGCGGCAGGATCGATCGCCGACATGCAGGCCTCGCAGCATCCCTGGCTGAGGCAATATTTCCACGGCAAGCGCGCCCGCGCCGTCATGGGTTGATCGGGTTGGAGTTGGTTTAAATGGAAACGCGGGCGAATTTCGTCCTGATCGGATCGTTCACGCTGGCAGTGATTGCCGCGGCGTTCGGCTTTGTGATGTGGTTCCAGAGCCTCCACGCCACCAAGGCCCGCAGCCCGCTGCGCATCGTGTTCGAAGGCCCGGCCGCCGGCCTGCGCAATGGCGGCAGCGTGAATTTCAACGGTATTCGGGTAGGTGAAGTGATTTCGGTGAAACTCGATAACCCGCGTCGAGTCGTCGCACTGGCCATGGTCGAGAACAACGCGCCGATCCGCAAGGACACGCTGGTGGGGCTCGAGTTTCAGGGGCTGACCGGCGTCGCGGCGATCTCGCTGAAGGGTGGCGAGGAAACCGCACCCGGCGTCCCGCTCGATGAAGACGGCGTCCCGATGCTGACCGCCGATCCGAACGGGTTGCAGGACGTCACCGAGTTCGATCCGCGCGACGCTGCAGAACATCAACAAGGTGGTCGCCGACAATCAGGGGTCGGTGAAGAACTCGCTGGCCAACCTCGAGACCTTCACGGCGTCGCTGGCGCGTAATTCCGCGAAGATCGACAACGTCATGCTCAAGGTCGACGGCGTGATGGGCAAGGCCGACAGCCTCATGCTCGGCCTCAATTCGATCGCGGGCGGCAACTCCGGCGGCGAACTGGCGCTGATGGTCAAGGCGATCAAGGAACTCGCCGAGGATTTCGACAAGCGCTCAGGCGCGCTGATGGCGGACGGCCGCCGTACGCTCGGCGACATCAGCCGGGCCGTGAACAATCTCGATCGCAACCCGACGCGGCTGTTGTTCGGCGCCGGCAACTCCAGTGCCCCGGCCGAGGCCCCGAAGCCGGCGCCCGCAGCTGGCGCCGGACCGCGCAGGCCGCAATAATTTGTAGGGCGGATTAGCGAAGCGTAATCCGCCATTCGGTGGCTTGCTTTGATTGTGTAGATGTCCGTCGCGCGTCGCCCGACACCGTGGCGGATTTCGCTTCGCCAATCCGTCCTACGAAAATGGGCATTCCCCAAAACAAAAACGGAGGCATCGCTGCCTCCGTTTTTTTAATCTGTAATCGGCCTGAGCCTTATCCCAGCCGTCCCGCCGCGTGCGCGAGCAGGGTGTAGACGAGGCCGGTCTCCGAGGTGAGGTGGCCGCGCAGCACCGCGGGGCCGCGTTCGTCGCGCGCGACCTCATCGAGCAGGCGCTCGAACTCGGTGATGTAGCGGTCGACCGTCTGCTTGAAGTTGCGGTCGGCGCGGTATTTGCGGGCGACCTCGTCAAACGCTTTCTGGCCGGCCGGCGTGTAGAGCCGCTTCGTAAACGCCTTGCTCTCGCCGCGCTGATAGCGATCCCACATCTCGGCGGCGAGATTGCGATCCATCAGGCGACCGATGTCGAGCGACAGCGACTCCAGCGGGTTGCCGCCGGGGGCTCCCTGCTGGGGCGCGCGGCCGCGCGGGGCCTGACCACCGCCATTGCCGGTATCGGCGCGGTTCAGGAGGTCGGACAGCCATCCGTCGCGGCCCTGGTCGGAACTGGCGGGCGAAACCGGCGGCGCTTCGGTGCGGCGCGCAGCCGGCATGCCGAGATCCGGCGGCGGCAGGGTAGATGCGCTGCGCTGCCGCGCATCGCGCGGTGCGGAGCGCGATTGCGCCTCGCCGCGTCCGCCGGCAGTCGCCAGCATCGGCTCTTCCTCGCGCTGGACGCTGGAGCGGCCGGCGCTCACCACGTCGAGGCCGCGGCCGTGACGTGCGACGATCCGGTTCAACTCGGCCAGCGCCTCGATCTGGTCGACGATCACCTTGCGCATCTGCGCGGTGCTCTCCATTGCTTCCTGCGGCATTTCCAGCACGCCGCGGCGAAGCTCGTTGCGGGTGGTTTCCAGCTCGTTGTGCATTTCCGCCGCCATCTGCTTCATGCTCGCCACCATGGTGGAGAACTTGTCCGCAGACTGCTTGAACATCGCGTCGGCTTCCTGGGTGCCTTGCTGATAGATTTCGTTCATGGCGTCGGATGTCAGCCGGCGCTCCTCCTCGGCTGCCGAGCGAACCGCCTCGAACTGCCGGCTGATGGCCGCAGATCCGGCGCCGGCGGTTTCCGCCACCACGCGAGCGATATCGCGCGCGCGCTCTTCGGCAGCGGCCAGCGATTCATCCAGCAAGCTGGTGAAGCGCGACAGCCGCTGATCGAGATCGGTGGTTCGCAGGTCGATGGTGGTGACCAGCGATTCGAGCTGCGACTTGCGGTCGGCGACCGAAGTGGTGGTGCTGCGATTGGCTCTGCTCGACCACCGCCGCGGCTTCGACCAGCGACTGGCCGTGGGTTTCGAACTGGGTCGACAACGAGCCGAGGTCTTCCAGCGCCCTGGTGGTCTTGGCGTTGAAGACGGTCAGCTGGTCTTCCAGCGTCTGGGTAGCGACGCCGTTGCGCGAGGTGACGTCGTTCATGGCGGACACGAAGTCGGCCACGCGGGTCACCAAAGCGCGTTCCAGCGAGTTCAGATTGTCGTGCGCGCCGGTGAGCACTTCCTGCAACAGGATATTGCCTTCGCGCAAACGCTCGAACAGCGCGACGGTGTCGGTGCGCAGGATCTTGCTGGTTTCCTGCATCTCGGTCACTGCCGCGATCGACACCTGACGCGACTGGTCGATCGCCGAACGCGAGGACTGCTCCAGTTCCTTCAGCGACTTGCTGACGGCGCCGGTGGCCATTTCGCCGGCGGACGTGATGGTGCGCGCAACGTCGGAGCCCTGGGTCGCCATCGATTGCGAGAACGCCTGTCCCCTGGTTTCGATCGATTTCAGCGCATCGGACGTGACGCGGTCGATATCGACCTGGAGCTGGTTGGTCTTCGAGCCGATCGCCTCGACCAGCGTTCCACGCTTGCCGTCGATCAGCTGCGACAGACGGTCGGTCTGCTGCTGCACATAGGTGACGATTTCGTCGGTCTTGCCGGTCATGGTCGAACCGAAAGTGCCGCTGGCGGCGAGAACCGTGCGTTCGATTTCCGCCGACGTCGTCTTGACCTTCGAACTGACTTCGTTCGAGACGGCCACCAGCGTGCTCTGGGCGTTGAGCGCGCTGGTCGCGATATTGTCGGTGGTATTCGCGGTGACCGCACCGAGCGACCGCTCGATGTCGGCGGAGATCGCCTTGATCTGGCTGGCGGCCTCGGCCGACGTCGCGGCCAGCGAGCCCTGCGCCTCACGCGCGCTGCTGAGGATGGAAGCGGCGGTGTCCGCGCCGACCGCGGTCAAGGTGCGTTCGACGTCGGTCGCCAGCGACTTGACGTGGTTGGCGGCGTCGGTCGAGGCGGTGACCAGCGTGGTCTGAGCTTCGCGCGCGCCGGCGGTGATCGACTCGGCGGTGGAGGTTCCGGCCATCGACAGCGAGCGCTGGATGTCGATCGGCCAGCGACTTGACCTGGCTGGCGGCATCCGCGGAAGCATTGACCAGCGTGGTCTGGGCCTCGCGGGCGCCTGCGGTGATCGCCTCGGCGGTGGAACTGCCGGCCATCGACAACGAACGCTCGACGTCGGCGGCCAGCGACTTGACCTGATTGGCCGCATCGGTGGAAGCGGCAACCAGTGTGCTCTGGGCTTCACGCGCACCGGCGGTGATCGATTCGGCGGTGGAACTGCCGGCGATCGACAGCGATCGCTCGACGTCGGCCGCCAGCGACTTGACCTGGCTCGCCGCATCCGCGGAAGCGGTGACCAGCGTGGTCTGTGCCTCGCGGGCGCCGGCGACAATCGAGCTGGCGGTTGCCGTGCCGGCCGCGGAGAGGGTGCGTTCGACGTCGGCCGACAGCGACTTGATCTGGGTCGCGGCATCGGCTGGATGCCGATACCAGGGTGGCCTGCGCATCGCGGGCGCTGGTCAGGATCGAGTTGGCGGTCGCCGTTCCGGCCGCGGAGAGGGTGCGTTCGACGTCGGCCGACAGCGACTTGATCTCGGTGGCCGCGTCGGTGGAGGCCGATACCAGGGTTGCCTGCGCATCGCGGGCGCTGATCAGGATCGAGTTTGCCGCCCCGGAGCCGACGGCGGTGAGGGCGCGCTCGACTTCCGCAGAGGTCAGCTTCGAGCTGGGCGCCGACGTCGGATGAAACCGTCAGCAGCGACTGCTGCGCGGCGCGCGCGCCGGTCTGGATGGTCTCGCTGGTATTGACCACGAGGTTGGTCAGCGAGCGTTCCGCATCCTCCACATGGGACCTGATGCCAAGCGACAGTTCCTCGGCGCGGGCCATCAGGCCATCGCTGGCCTGGCGGCCGCTGCTCTCGATGCGGCCTGCCACGGCTTCGACGCGCGAACCCAGGAGGTCCTCGAACTGCGACACCCGCATGTCGATATCGGTGGCGACGGCGCCGACCCGGGTTTCGATGCCCTGATGGATTTCCTGGAACCGCGCCGTGATGGTGTCGGTCAGTTGAGCGCTGCGGCCATCGATGGTCTCGGTCACGTTGGAGATGCGCTGGTCGACCGCTTCGATCGCCTGCGCGGTGCCGACCGTCAGCGACGTCGTCAGATGGGTGAGGCGGGAGTTGATCGACTGGATCGCCTGCGTGGTGCCGTCGGTCAGCGAGAGGTGAGATGGGCTGAGACGCGAGTTCGATCGAATGGATCGCTTGCGTGGCGCCGTCGGTCAGCGACGATGCCAGGGTGCCGAGGCGGTTGTCGATGGTTTCGGTCACCGACTTCGCGCGGGTGTCGAAGGTCTGTTCGAGCGATTTGAGGCGGCCGTCGATGGATTCGTCGAACGACTTGATCTTGCTGTCGAGCGAGGTGTCGAGATGGGCGACGCGGCTTCCAAGCGTGGTCTCGAACTGCACCAGGCGCTGGTCCAGCGAGGCGGTGATCTCGCCGCCGTTCGAGGTCAGGCGGGTGTCGAAGGTGTCGACATAGGTCTTCAGGGTCTCGGCGATGTCCTGGGTGCGCTGACCCATGCGATCGACGATCTCGCCGCCGAAGGTTTTGACGGTGCGATCGAATTCGGAGATGTGGCGGGTGATCAGGGCGCCGAGCGTGCCGCTGTCGCGCGCGAATTTTTCCGCCAGTTCGCCGCCCTGGTTCTTCACCAGTTCGTCGAACGCGCTCATCTGCAGCGACAGCGTGTCGTGCGCGGTTTCGGTCTGGCTGACGACCTTGGCCACCAGCGAGTTGACGGTGACGTCGAGCGCGTCGCTGGCCTTGTCGCCGGAGGTGAGGATCTGGGTCGCCAGGCGGTTGCCGGCTTCGTCGATCTTGCTGACGAGATCGCCGCTGCGCAGTTCGAGTTCCAGCAGCAGCGAGTCGCTGGAATTCTTCAGCGAGTCGTGGACCTGTTCGGTGCGGTCGGAAATTCCGTCGACGATGGTGGAGGAGCGCTGCTCGAATTCGCTGGTGATGCGGTCGATCCGCTCGTTCAGCATCTCGTGGACGCGGTCGGCCAGATCGACGAACTCGTCGTGCACGTGGCCGGTCTTGAAGTTGAGGCTGGTGGTGAGGCGTTCGCTGGCGTCGAGCACGGCGCGGGTGGTCTCGGCGCTGGCTTCCTCGAGGCGGTCGAGCAGGTCGCCGCCGCGCTCGCCGAGCGCGAGGATCATGTTGTCGCCGGCATTGCTGAGCGCGCCGGTGATGTGGGCGCCGCGTTCTTCCAGCGCGCCGGTGATGCTCTTGGCGACCTCGTCGACGCGGGATGCGATCGCGTCCGAGATCAGCGCGATATCGTGGCGCAGGTCGATCTGCACGCCGGAGATGGCGCTGCGAACCTGTTCGGCCTGTCCGACCAGATTGTCGCGCTGATGGGCGATGTCCTGCAGCAGGGCGCGGATGCGCACTTCGTTGTCGGTATAGGCGCGCTCGAGCGCGGAAACTTCGTTGGCGACCAGGGTTTCGAGTTCGCCGGCGCGCGCGATGGCGCGTTCGACGCCGTCGCCCATGGCCGCGACTTCGCGGCGGATCGCCTGGCCGACGGTGACCATCGAGTCGCTGGCGGCACCTTCCGGCTCCGAAAACCGGATCGCGACCTGCGCCATCGACTGCGCGATCATCCGCAATTCCTGGCCGCGCCAGGACAGGCTCGCCAGGAAATAGAACAGCAGCACCGGAGCAAAGAACAACGCGGCGAGGCCGGCCAGCACCAGGGTGCCGCCGCTGCCCTGGCCGATCGCGGCCTGCAGCGAAGGCAGGAAGCTGACGGTCAGCAGTCCGGCGCCGAGAATCCAGACCCCGGCAAACAGCGTCGCCAGCGTATAGACGTTGCGGGCGGGCCGGCCCTTCTGAATGGCCTGCAGAATTTGCCCGATGGTTTCGCGGTCGTCATTGGCGGCGCGGCGGGTCGAACGCGGCTCCTCGATCGGCTCGAAGATCGGCCGATCGGCGCTCTGCCTGGAGTCACGGGTGTCGAATGCGTCGTCGCTGTAGCTTGGGCGGCGACGACGAGTTGCCCGGCGTCGCATCGTTGCGCACGGAGCCGCGGCTGGTGTCGACCGGCACGTCGCTGATGTTCAGGGCTTCCTGAATGGCAGAAAGCGCGACTTCGGTAGGGTCTTTGACCTTTTTGGGATTGTTCGCCATGTTCAGTCTGAGCCCTCGTGTTACTTTTTACGCATCCGGAGAGTCTTGCGTGAACGCCTTCGCAAGCTCCAAGCCGGCCTCATGTCCCACGCTGGTCATGAAAGCGCGGCGCTTCGGCCGGCTTGTCCGCCACATCCGGAAACATCCTATTGGCTAGGCGATGCGAATGAAATGGCTGCGATTAATACAATCTTAATCATCGTTAACAGCGCGGCGCCGTAACGCCTTACGCGGCCTCGAAATTCCCAGCCGGCGCGGTCAATTGGGGCGACTCTTCGCCGAAAACAAGGCGAACTTGCGGCAGGTACGCCAAACGTTCCGTTAACCAATTCCGTGATTGGCTGGCCAAAACGTCGCTGCCGGAATCGGCCGGGCAGGGAAATTTGGGTTATCGCCATGCCGCTTCATCTGGAACGGATTGCCTGGATGCCATCGCCACCGCTCGCTCCCGATGACGGTCCGATCGACATCGAACATCTCCAGCGCATGACGCTTGGCGATGCCGGCCTCGAGCACGAGGTGCTGGCGATGTTTTCGGCCCAGGCGGTACGCCTGATCGGCTCGCTCGCAGCATTGCCCGCCGATGCCTGCGCGCTGGCGCATACGCTGAAGGGCTCGGCGCGCGCGATCGGCGCTTTTGGCGTTGCCGATGCCGCCGAGCGTCTGGAAGCCGCGATACAGGACGGCGACGACCCGGCCCAGGAGCTTGCCGAGCTCATCGCCGAGCTCGATGACGCGATCGCGCAGGCGCGGACGGCGATCGACGCGATGCTGCGCCGGTCCTGATCCGGGCTCCAAGCCTCGCCACCAGGCCTTGCCAACAAGCCCCTGCAAAACCGCGCCGCAGGTTTTCGTCCCGACCGCTGGCGCGCGAGCGGATCGACCCGTTATAGGACTGCCCGGACCTCTTTCATCCCGCTAGCACGAGCGATCATGGCCAAGATTCACTTTGTCGACCATACCGGCGAAACCCGCATCATCGACGTCGAGAACGGCGCGACCGTGATGGAAGCCGCGATCCGCAATGCCATTCCGGGCATCGAGGCCGAATGCGGCGGCGCCTGCGCCTGCGCGA
The DNA here is from genome assembly GCA_963742695.1 of uncultured Alphaproteobacteria bacterium. Lineage (GTDB taxonomy): Bacteria > Pseudomonadota > Alphaproteobacteria > Rhizobiales > Xanthobacteraceae > Bradyrhizobium. The sequence continues at coordinate 46,675 of CAVUNF010000035.1, read as the reverse complement.
CCTGCCATGTCTATGTCGACGAAGCCTGGCGCGAGAAGGTCGGCGCCCCGTCGCCGATGGAAGAGGACATGCTGGATTTCGGCTTCGACGTGCGGCCGAATTCGCGGCTGTCGTGCCAGATCAAGGTCAGCGGACGAACTCGACGGCCTGGTCGTGTCGACGCCGGAGCGGCAGGCCTGACGGCGCAGTGCGTCGCGTTACGCTCCAGTCGACCCCGCGCCGCAGCCAGGGCTGGAATTTCGCGATGATCTCTTCGGTCAGCGGCGTCGGCTTGCGCGTGCTCTCGTCGAGCAGCACCGACACCGATTGCGCCGAGGCGACGCAGATGTCCTTGGAAAACACCACCTGATCGAAGGTCACGGAGGTTCGGCCGAACTTCGCGACGCCAAGGCCCATTTCGATCGTGCCCGGCCAGCGCAGTTCGGCGCGGAAATGCATGTCGAGCCGCACCATCATCCAGGCGACGCCCGGCGGCATCAGCCCGTAACTGCGGTCCTTCATCAGGCGTGACGCGGCCGGTTTCGAAATAGGTGGCATAGACGGCGTTGTTGACGTGCTGGTTGGGGTCGAGATCGGCGAACCGCACATTGTCGGTCAGCCGAAAGGGAAAATCCTCCAGGCGCGGCGTTGAATCGAGACGGGCAGGCGCGTTCACGGGCGATCTCCGGCAGCTTCCTGTTGTTACAGCCCAGTTATTCAGCTCCGGCAAGGGGTTGCCCGGAAGCCCGAGCTGCCCATTTATGGCTTTCCTCGATCCGGCCGGCGTTGGCTAGACAGGCGCAGCCCCAAAGACGCGCCTGGCCACGCCGGTGCGGTTCAACCGAAAAGAAGCGACATGAGCGAAGCGATCAAAACCGATGTGCTGATTATTGGCGCGGGCCCGTGCGGACTGTTCGCCGTTTTCGAACTGGGCCTGCTCGATATGAAGGCGCATCTGGTCGACATTCTCGACAAGATCGGCGGCCAGTGCGCCGAGCTCTATCCGGAAAAGCCGATCTACGACATTCCCGGCATTCCCTATGTCACCGGCCAGGGCCTGACCGATGCGCTGATGGAGCAGATCAAGCCGTTCAATCCGACCTTCCATCTCAACGAGATGGTGGAGACGATCGAGAAGATCGGCGATCCCGGCTTCCGCGTCACCACCGATGCCGGCCAGGTGTTCGAGTGCAAGGTGGTGGTGATCTCCGCCGGCGGCGGCTCGTTCCAGCCGAAGCGCCCGCCGGTGCCGGGCATCGAGGCCTATGAAGGCACGTTCGGTGTTTTACTCCGTGCGCAAGATGGAGCAGTTCCGCGACAAGGATTTGCTGATCGTCGGCGGCGGCGACTCGGCGCTGGACTGGACGCTCAATCTGCAGCCCGATCGCCAAGCGCGTGACGCTGCTGCACCGGCGCGACGATTTCCGCGCAGCCCCGCACAGCGTCGAGCAGATGCGCGCGCTGGTGGCTGCCGGGAAGATGGATTTGAAGATCGGTCAGGTCACCGGCCTCGAAGGCGAGGGCGGCAAGCTCACCGGCGCCACCGTCAAGGGCAACGACAACGCCGATTTCGAAGGTCGAGTGCGATACCATGCTGCCGTTCTTCGGCCTGACCATGAAGCTCGGTCCGGTCGCGAACTGGGGCATCGCGCTGGAGAACAATCTGGTGCCGGTCGAGACCGCGGCGTTCGAGACCAACGTGCCCGGAATTTTCGCGATCGGCGACATCAACACCTATCCCGGCAAGCTGAAGCTGATCCTGTGCGGCTTCCACGAGGGTTCGTTGATGGCGCAGAAGGCGCACCGTTACGTCTATCCGGACAAGCGGCTGGTGTTCCAGTACACGACGTCGTCGTCGAGCCTGCAGAAGAAGCTCGGGGTCAACTGACGCCCGAGACGCCGATGCGCGCAGGTTGCCGGCGCGCGTGCGGCCGTCGCGGCACCTCAACTTGCGGCAGATTTGTGACGCGCCGCGCTTCCCGATGTCGCCTGATGGCGTCATGCGGCACTGGAACCATCGGCGAAATCGCCGTAGTCTTGCGCCATCGCTCGATGGATTGATCAGGTGATGACGATGCGGATTGTTGTATCCAGGTTTCGACTGGCGCTGCCGATCATCGTCGGGCTCGTGATGTCGTTCGCCATGCTGCTTCCGGAGCTGGCGCCTGGGCAGGCCGCCGAGCCGTCCGCCGCGGGGCTGTGGCAGAAGATCGAGAACGGCAAGCCGGTGGGCTGGTTTCTCGTGGTCGATCACGACGGCATCTTTGAAGGCGTGATCGCCAAGACCTTTCCGCTGCCCGGCGAAGAACCCAACCGACGTCTGCTCCAAATGCACCGACGACCGCAAGAATGCGCCGGTGCTCGGAATTTCCTTTATCCGCGACATGAAGCGCGAGGGATTGAAATACGAGAACGGCAACGTGCTCGATCCGCGCGACGGCAAGATCTACAAGGCCAAGATGAGCGTCAGCCCGGACGGCCAGACGCTGACGATGCGCGGCTATCTCGGTATCTCGCTGTTCGGCAAGGACGAGACCTGGTTCCGGCTGCCGGACACGGCGATGGCCCAGGTCGATCCTGCGATCGTCGCGAAATATCTGCCGGCGCAGGCCGCCGCGATGAAGCCGCCGCCGTGCGCGAAGGCTCCCGCTGCCGCGAAGAAGACCACAGCGCCGGCGCCCGTACCGGTCCCGTGCCGCGCGATAATCCATTGGCTTGAACAATGCTCTAGCTAGCGCGCGCCCGGCGCGATCAGGATCGGCGCCGCCGGTCTCGCGTGGCCTCGGGCGGGGCGGCATCGAGCCGCAGCACCGAAGCCGACCGCCGGCAAGGCGGCGTCCGCCATCGCGGCGTGGCCTTCGGCGGAAGGATGCACCGCGCCGCCATAGACGGCCGACAGAACTCCCCAGGTCGCATCATGGATATCGGACGGGCTGACTGGAAGACGGCAACCCCTGCGGATAGGTCATCGCGGCAAAGTAGCTGTCGTTGGCGTCGCGGATCCAGCGCGCGCGCGGAAGATAGGCGCGATATTCGCTGGCGCTGCGGCCGCAGAGCATCGGCTGGGCCGCCGCGGTGACGATGTCCGGATCGAAGCTTTCGCCCTTGGCCGAAAAACACGCGCGATCGAATTCCGGATCGGTGGCGGCGCGCGCGCAGAATCCGTGATCGGCGAAGGCCGCCTGATGGGCATCGACGAAGGTCATGCGGTCGGCGGCGGGATCGCGGCACAATATACCCGACTGGCACAGCGCGAGCGCCTTCAACTGCGGCAGGAATTCGTTCTCCACATAGCCGGAGACGTTGGCCAGCCGCTGCGGCTCGGCGTTGAAGGAAGGATGAATATCGAAGCCGGCGCGGCCGCCGGGGCAGGGCGCGCCATCGGCCAGGGTCGGATTGGCATAGGACACGTAAACCACGCGCTGCAGGTCGCCGACCAGCGGCTTCAACGCCTCGCGCAGCTTGCCGAATCCCTGCGGCAGTTCGCGCGTCAGCGCCGCGCGGGAATCCTCGACCGATCCCATCACGCCGCTGCGCCGGAACAGCGCGCGCTCGGTCGGCGTATCCACGATCACGTCGGCGACCAGCCCGGAAAAACCGATGTCATTGGCGCCGATCGACAGCAGGACCAGATCGAGCTTGCGGTCGGGCTGCCGGCGCTTCGCCGCGGTGACGGCTTCGCGCAATTCGGCAAGCTGGGCGTTGACGGTGCCGCGACAGCTGTTGGCGGACTTGGTCGGCAGGCATTCGTGCGCGCGCTGCGTGCCGAACAGGCCGTCGGCGATGGTGGCGCCGGTGCAGGCGAGCGGCAGATAGGTCACCGCGATGTGCGGATATTGCACGGCGAGCGCCAGCGCGGTGCGGGTCTGGTAGCTGTACAGCGAGCGGTGGCAGGCCGAATTGAACCAGAGCGCGCTCTGGCGCTGCCAGACCTGCAGCGTATCCGGTGCTTCGCAGGCCCGTCCGCCTTTATAGCCGGCGCGGCTCGGACGGTAATATTGCGAACTCGCCGTGCCGAGATAGGAACGGAAGCAGAAGCCTTCGTCCGACAAGGCGATCGGGCGGTCCGGATTGCCTTCGCCGGATGCGATGCTGTCGCCGAGGCCGGCGATGAAAATATCGCGCACCATGATCTCGGTCACGACACGCTGCGGCGCCTCGGCGCCCGAGGAAACCTCGACGCTGGCGATGGTGGGGCGGCCATAGCGCGCCCGGAAATTGACCGGCTCGGCGCAATCGAAGGTGGATTGCCGCGGGCCTTCGCCATCGTCGAACGTCCAGGCGCAGGTGGCGCCCACCGGTACCGGACCGGTCAACCGAACCGTGACCGGATGCTCGGTCGGCGTCAGATAGCTTTCCTTGACGTTATCGCGGTTGCAGGGTTCGCTGACGCGGCCGCCGAGATCGATGCAGAGGCGGTTCACGGTGTTGCGCGCCCAGCCGCGGCCGTCGCTCTGCAATCCCAGCGCCTGTTCCGAGGCGATGATGCTGCGGCCGCGCGCGCTTTCGACATGGAGCAGGAAATCGCGTTCCTCGCGGAACAGCCGGAAGCGGTTGCGGACCTCCCACGAAATCTGCATGGCGCCGTCAGTGGCGGCGCTCTGCGCTGCCGCCGGCTGGATTGGCCATGCGGTCAGCGCGCCCGCCAGCAACGCTGCGAGGACGATCAGGCGGATGTGAATTCGGACCATGGCGCGTTTGACGTTATTGGTGGGGCGGAAATAAGAAACGACCCAAAAACCCCTGAAGTCTAGAACCGCAGTCCAGACTTCGCAGTCCAGACTTGGCCTGGCAGTCCAGATTGGCCTGATGAGCCCGGTTCTCAGCCCTGCGATTGCCGGCGTTTCACCGGGCTGCGGCTGCCGGTCCTCGAACGGCTGCGGCACGGCGGCAGGGGCCACGAACGCCTCATTCAGCCTGCGGCGTTCCTGCCACGGCAGCACCACGTTGAGCCAGAGTTCGCGGATGCCCATGATCGAAATCGCGATGCCGAACGGGATCAGGAAGTACAGGATCCGAAACACCACCAGCGTGGCCAGCAAGTGCTCCCTGCCGAATTCCGGCAGCGCCACCAGCATCGCGGCGTCGAATACGCCGAGGCTGCCCGGGGCATGGCTGGCGAAGCCGAGCAGGGTCGCCAGAATGAACACCACCGCCAGCGAGACAAAATCGATGCCCGGCTGCGCCGGCATCAGCAGGTACATCGCCAGCGCGCAGAATCCGAGATCGACCACGCCGATCAGGATCTGCACCAGCGTCAGCCGCGCCGAGGGCAACACCACTTTCCAGCCGTTCTGCCCGAGCTCGCGCCGGCTGTCGCCGAGTGGCGAGCCAGACCAGATAGGCGCCGATGGCGGCGAGGCCACCGAGCGCGATCAGCCGGTTGATCGCGGGCGGCAGCTGATCCATCGCCGACGCCGCCCAGGGATGCCACGCCATGCCGATGCCGAGCACGAAGGTATTGCCGAGCCAGAACGTCAGGCCGGAAAGAAAGCAGATCTTGGCGACGTCGATCGCGCTCAGGCCGTAGTCCGAATAGATCCGGAAGCGGATCGCGCCGCCGGTGAACACGGTGGCGCCGATATTGTGGCCGATCGTATAGCTGGTGAAGCTCGACAGCGCGGCGATGCGATAGGGCACGTGCTTCTTGCCGATGGTTCGCAGCGCGAAGAAATCGTAAAATGTCAGCGTGCAGAACGCCCCGACCACGCACAGCGCTGCCAGCGCGATATGGCCAGGCGGTATTTCCGTCAGCGCAACCAGGATCACGCCGGTATCGACGCCCTTGAGGGTGCGGACCAGCGTGCGTGATCGCGAAGGCGATGATGAGGAGGCTTGCGGCGATTCCGAGCCGTTTCCAGCCGATCCGTTCCTTGAAGCCACGCCCCAGCGTGGTCAGCAGTCGATGCATTCGTCCTCCCGGCGGGGCGGCAACAAGTTGGAAGCCCAACGAGCCGATTGATGACAAGCGGCCAGTCGCTCCATCTGTGAAGACCCATAAGGCAAAAACACCGCGTTGTGCAGTCCTTGACAACGCCAGCTTCAACATTCGGCCGGGGCGATTGTCACACGCCGTACATATGTGCGTGGTGCCGAAGATATTCGAGATGGATCCGATCTCGGGTTCTGGCACCGTGATCTGCCGTTCCAATCCTCGCGATGTTCCCGCTGTTCCCTCGCGAGCGTTTTTGCAACCGCCAGGAACAACCCCGCGCGGCCTCAGTTAGCGCTGGTATCAGCCATCGTCGCGCGACCGCCCGCGCGACGTTTTGCGATGACGGCGGACGGATTTGCCAGACGCCTCGTTGTCGTTTATCCGTCTATTCGATTTCATTGTTGACATTTTAGCCCGGTACCGGCATAGAGCGGGTGCATGGCCCATTCATGGCAGGTCTGGACACTTGATGGTGGAAGTTGGCCAGACCGATGCGCGTCTAATCGCCTTTCGGCCGGAACTGCTGGCGCATCCCATCGGCACAGATGGCAGACGGATCAACTGGCGCTACGTATCCGCGGTTGGAAGCTATCACCTGCTGGCATTGTTGGCGTTGCATCCCTGGTTCTTCAGCTGGAGCGGTGTCGCGCTGGCGGTGATCGGCGTTTACGTGTTCGGCGCCGCCGGGATCAATCTTTGTTATCACCGGCTGCTCAGCCACCGCAGTTTCAGCTGCCCGCTGTGGCTCGAACACACATTTGCAGTCATCGCGGTCTGCTGCCTGCAGGACACGCCGGCAAAATGGGTGGCCACCCATCGCCTGCATCATCACCGCGCCGACGATCAGGCCGACCCGCACAGCCCGCTGGTCAATTTGTTCTGGGCCTATATGGGCTGGCTGTTCATCGAGAATACCGATCTGAACCGCAGGGTGGCGTATGACCGCTATGCGCGCGACGTCATTCGCGACAAATTCTACCGCTGGATCGAACGCGCCATTGTCTGGATCCTGCTGGCCCAGTCGGTGCTGTATTTCGCGGCGGGCTTCCTGGTCGGGCTGTCGCTGGGCGGGACGTTCAACGAGGCGCTTCAGTTTGGCGCCAGCCTGTGGCTGTGGGGCGTCGTGATCAGAACCATTCTGGTTTGGCATGTCACCTGGTGCGGCAATTCCTTTCCGCACCAGTTCGGCTACCGCAACTATGAGACCAGCGACAACAGCCGCAACAACATGCTGGTAGCCATCATCACCAGCGGTGAAGGGTGGCACAATAATCATCACGCCGAGCCGAACTCCGCCTCCAATCAGCGGCGCTGGTGGGAGATCGACCTGACCTTCCAGCTGTTGCGCTTGCTGGTGCTGCTGGGCCTGGCATGGGATGTCCAGTTGCCGAAGCAGGCACCGGTCCGGATTGCGAAGTAAGACGGCGCGACGGCTGGCTTAGGCCTTGCGCAGCGCGAAATGCGCGCCGCAAAACGCCATCGCCGCGCCGAGGCACAGCGCCGCGAGGCCGGCGAGCACGCCCGATATCGTCGGAATCGGGCTTGGCGCCGAGGCCGCCTGGCCTGCGCCGGCCAACACCAGCACGCCGACGCCGATCAGGAACTGCCGCATCCGTTGCGGAATTTGTCCCGACACCGCGCTGTCCATCAGCGTCGCGGTGAAGTAGCCGCCGCAGAAGCCGACCGTCGCGATCAGCCACCACGCCAGGGCCGCGCCCGCGGGCATGAATTCCCGCGTATCGGATCGCCACAGGCCGCCGAGATCGAGCCCAAACCGTGCGCCCAGCATGTGCACGGCGAGCGCCAGCAGCACACCTGAAATCATGGCGCCGGCGAGGATCAGGCGGCGCGGAAAATAGGTCGTCTCGGCCATGGCCCGCTTGTAAGATAAAGCCGGGCGGCCACGCAAGCCGGGCCGGCAAGAAAGGCTGACGCAAGAAAGGCTGACACATGACCATCGGTCTCCTGGCACTGATCGCGTCCGCCATTTTCACCGGAGCCGCGGTCTACGTGAATGTAGCCGAGCAGCCGGCGCGGCTGACGCTCGACGACGGCGCGCTGCTCAGGGAATGGAAGCCTTCCTACAAGCGCGGCGCCGCGATGCAGGCGCCGCTGGCGCTGCTGGGGTTCCTGTTGGGATTGATCGCGTGGTGGCAGGCCTCCCATGCCGGATTTCTGATCGGCGCCATCGCGATGATCGCGCCGTGGCCATGGACGCTGATCGGTATCAAGCCCACCAACGACACGCTGCTGGCGACCGAGCCCGATCAGGCGGGGCCGCAAACCCGCGCGCTGATCGTCAGATGGGGCGGCCTGCACGCGGTGCGCTACCGCCCTCGGCGTGCTCGCCACCGTTGCGTTTTTGTGGGCATGTATGTCGCGCTAGCTGCGGTACACGGATTTTCCGCCCGCGCCAGTTCCGTGAGGTCACCACATTGCCTGCCACGATCGATTTGCCCGACGAGGATGTCCCCGGGGTCCGCTATGCCTACAAGGCGTCGCTGATCGGCACGGCGCAGCAATTCGAGTTGACGGATGCCGGTCTGTCCTGGCGCGTCTCCGGCAAATCCGACGTATGGCCGTACGACAGGATAGCCGTCGATCCGGCTGACATATCGGCCGATGTCGATGCAGTCGCACCGCTTTCGTGCCGACATCGAAAACGCCGGCGGCGCGCGCATCGTGATTCTTTCGACCAGCTGGCAGACCGTCACCCTGATGGCGGCGCAGGACGGCGACTATCGCGCCTTCATGACGCAATTGCATCAGCGCTTGAAAGCGGCCGGCAGCCGCGCCGCGCTGATCGGCGGCATCGGGCGGAAAACCTATGCGGCAGGCCTTCTGGTGGTGGCGTCTGGTCACGTTTTCGATTGCCGGATTGGTCGTACGCGCGATCGCCGTCGGTGAATTCACTGCCGCCATGTTTCTGCTCGGCTTCGCCGCGCTGTTTAGCTGGCAGATCGGCGGTTTTATCAGGCGCAACAGGCCGCAGGCCTATACGTTCGACGATTTGCCGAAGGAATTGTTGCCTTAGAAGACTGACATCATTCGGTCGAATCGAAATCCTCTTCCTTCGCGCTCAGCATTGCCGCGATCGTGCGCAGGGCCGCATCGAGTTGTTCGATCGGAGGGGCCGCCAGCGCCAGCCGTACCGCGTTCGGCGCATGGCCGGGACTTGCGGCAAACGTCGTCGACGGCGTCAGGGCGATATCCCGCCGCGCTGCGGCGGCGACGAATGTCTGCGACCGCCAGTGCGACGGCAGGGTCAGCCACAGATGATAGGATTTGGGGGTGGTCTGGATCTCGAGGCCGGAAAGGCAGGCGACCGCAATCTTCTGACGCTCCTGCGCGTCGTTCCGCTTCAATCGGGCAAGCTCGGAAGCGGTGCCGTCACTCATCAATTGTTGCGCGGCGGCGAAGGCGAACCCCGTCGCCGTCCAGCCGCCCGAGCGTACCGCAGCCGTGACGTTTTCGCGCAAGCGAAGCGGCGGAATGACGAAGCCGAGCGACAGCCCGGGCGCCACCTTCTTCGACAGGCTGTCGAGGACCACGCAACGATCCGGCGCCAGTGCGGCCAGCGGCGGCACGTCGTCGAGAAATCCATAGACCATGTCCTCGATGATCGTGAGATCGAGCTTCTCGGCGACGCGCAGCAGATCGGCGCGCCGGGCAGGCGGCATGGTGATGCCGAGGGGGTTATGAATGACGGGTTGGACGTACAGCCCCGACAGATGCGCCTCGCGGTGCGCCCGTAGCACCGCGTCGGGGCGAACGCCTTCTTCATCCATCGCCAGCGGCACCAGCGTGATGCCGAGGCGGGCGGCAATGCCCTTGATGAACGGATAGGTCAAAGCCTCGACACCGCAGCGGCCGCCGGTCGGCACCACGGCCGCGATCGCGGCGGCGATGCATTGCCGGCCGTTGGCGGTGAACACCATCTGTTCGGGCTTTGGCGACCAGTCCGGATTTTGGCGGCCGAGGTACTCCGCGGCGGCGCTTCTTGCGGCCGGCGTGCCGGTGCTGGTCGCCTGACGCAACGCGACATCGAGCGCTTCCGGCCGTGTCAGTCCCTCCATGCTCCGGGCGATCAGGGCCGATTGCGTCGGCAGCATCGGATAGTTGAATTCCAGGTCGATGCGCGCGCCTTGCGGCTCGGTTGGGGCGGCGACGCCCCGGCGCGCTTCGCCCGATATGAAGGTGCCGCGCCCGACTTCGCCGACCACCAGGCCGCGCCGCAGCAGCTCGGTGTAGACCCGGCTGGCGGTCGAGACCGCGATCTTGCGCTCATAGGCGAAGCTGCGCTGCGGCGGCAGGCGGTCGCCGGGTTTGAGCGCGCCCCTCGCGATCTCGGCGGCGACGGCATCGGCGAGCTTCACATATTCGAATTTCGACATTATTGCACCGAGAGCAATGTTTTACTTGCACCGAGACAATTAGAGGATATTTTAGGTTCCATCAAGTCCGCGATTGTACTGAGGGAAGCGAAAAGCGATCCGAGGTCAGATCAAGGCGCAGACGCTTTAATCAGCGTCTGGGCCAACGGCCGTGCCGTGCGGACCCGAATGGAGAACGAAAATGACTATGATTTCCACGGCCGCAAGCCAACCCTCAAGCGCGGGCACGTCAGGCGGATTGCTCCGATGGGTCGGCGTGCTGGCGCAGGCGATGCTCGATCATTGGGCGCGCCGGACCGCGATCCAGATGTTGAGCGCGCGGGACGACCGCGAATTGCGCGACATCGGCCTGATGCGCAGCCAGATCGAGGCAGCGGTCGGCGGAGCGCTCAATCCGCACCGGGGCAGGATGTCCTGACGGCCGTGGTTACGCTGCTGGTGTCCTAGTGCCGTACCACCAGCACCGAGCATTTGGCGTAGCGCACCACGTGACCGGCGTTGGAGCCGAGAAAATAGGTCCGCATCGCCGGCCGGTGCGATGTCATGACGATCAGGTCGGCCTTGATGGCGGCGGCTTCCTCGAGGATCTCGTGGTAGATGCCGCCCTGGCGCACCACGGCCGAGATGCGCGGGGCATCGATGCCGGATTCCCGCGCCACGATGCTCAGCGCCTCTTCGGAGGTCTGGCGCTGCTGGGTGTCGAAATCGGCGGGCACATATTCCGCCAGCATCACCGGTGTCATCGGCAGCACGTTCAACAGCCGCACGCTGCCGCTCCAGGTCTGCGACAGCGTCGCCGCCGTCGCGATCGCGGGTTTGGCCAGATCGGTGTCGGAAAGATCGATCGGCACGAGAATTGAATTGAACATCTGCGCCTCCCCTGTCCGTGGCCAACCTAGCACAAATTGACGGCTTGGCGACGCGCCGCCTGCAGTCGTCTGAAGTTTGCTTCAGCAGCTTCGGGCTGACGAACAGCACCAGCTTTCCGCGGCGGAACGCCACATCGGCCCAGTCGTCGATCGCGAAGTCGAACAGGACGAGACCCGATGTCGGCAGGTTGTCGGCCAGCGCGTTGCGCCCGGCGGCGTCGCCGCTGCCGGCCAGCGCCAGCGCCAGCTCGTGCATTCCGGGATTGTGCCCGACCAGCATCAGCCGCTGCGGGTCGGAGGTGGATGCGGTGCGGATGGTCTGCAGCAGCTGCGCCGGGTCGGCGCCATAGAGTTCCGGCAGCAGCTCGACCTGCGGCTCCGGGGCCAGATCCTTCATCGCCTCCCAGGCGATATCCCAGGTCTGGTGCGCCCGGATCGCGGGCGAAACCAGCACCAGATCGGGAAACGGCGGATGCCGGCCGATCCAGCCGCCGATTTCGGCGGCGTCGTGCCGGCCGCGGTCATCGAGACGGCGATCCTGATCGCGGCCTGACGGCGCGTCGTTCTCGGTCTTGGCGTGACGCAGCAGCATCAAACGGCGCATGGCGCAATCTCGATTCGTTTCAGGGCTCGCCGATTAATGTACAAGCTCACGCCTGGGACAAGGTGACAAGCGCCTGACGGGCTCGTAAGAAAACGATATGAGCGAGACTTCCACAAGTGCCGGCAACGGACATGATGCCGCTGACATGCCGGGGCGCGCGCGGCTTTCGTTCGATCTGGACGTCGATATCTGCGTGGTCGGCGCCGGGCTTGCCGGATTGACGGTGGCGCTGGAGGCCGCGCGCCTCGGCGCCAGCGTCGCGGTGCTCGAAGGCCGGCACGTCGGCTGGAATGCATCCGGCCATCAACTCGGCACGGTGATGCCGGGCTACGGCATTCCGATCGGCGACCTGATCGCGCGCATCGGCTTCGAAGACGCCCGCGAACTCTGGTCGCTGTCGAGGGAAGGCGCCGATTTTGTTCGCGCCACCGCGTCGGAAGATTCGATTCCGGGCATTGCGCTGAGCGAGGGCGCGCTCGAGGTCTCCAACGTCGATGTCGGCGATCAGCTGATCAGCCGGCTGCAGATGCTCGGTGAGGATTTCGGCACCGAGGTGGAAGGCTGGCAGATCGATCGCGTGCGCGCCGAGCTCAAGACCGATCGCTATTTCCATGGCGTGTATTATCCCAAGGCGTTTCAGATCGACGGCCGCAAATACGTCCACGGCCTTGCCGCGCTGGCGCGACGGGCGGGGGCGCGGATCTTCGAGGACACGCCGGTCGTCAGCATCGATCCGTCGGGCATCCGCAAGCGCATCGTCACGCCGTCGGCGCGGCTGCGCGCGTCGCATATCGTGCTCGCCGGCAACATCCATCTCGGCGCGACGTTGCGCCGGTTGTCGGAAACCCTGCTGCCGGTGTGGCGCTATGCGGCGGTGACCGCGCCGCTCGGCGATCGCCTGGCCGAGGCCATCACGTTCCGGGGATCGGTGACCGACACCGACGGCATCGATCATTTCCGGATCGTGGATGGCGACCGGTTGATGTGGGCCAGTCCGGAAACCACCTGGGCGGCGCGGCCGGAGCGTTTCGCGCCGGTCATTGCGCGGCGGATGCGCACGATCTTTCCACGGCTCGGGCAGGTCGAGATCGCGGAAACCTGGGGCGGCGCCGTGGGCCAGACCGTGCACGGCATGCCGCAGATCGGCCAGTTGCGGCGCGGGTTGTGGGTCGCCAGCGGCTTCGGCCGCCAGGGCCTGAACACCACGGCGATGGCGGGGCAACTGATCGCGCGCAGCATTTTATGGGGCGACGAACGCTGGCGGCTGTTTTCGCCGTTCGAACTGGTCTGGGCGGGCGGTCCGACCGGCCGGGTCGCCGGCCATGCCATCGGGATCTGGAGCCGGGGCAGCTCTGCCGCGGCCGGGGCGTTGGCCCGTTACCGGGAACGATCGCGCGCTCCAGGAACGTGTCCGCGAGGCGCGCCGGGCCGAGGCCAACCGCCAGGCCGGAACACGGGGACCGCCGCAGCGCCGGCCGCCGCCGGGCGCTCCGCGCCCTCGGCGTCCGCAGCCGCCGGCCCCGGCAAGTCGTGGCGAAGGCGAGGGGACTTCTTCTTAAATCTCTTCCCGCCTGCGGGGGGAATGGCACGGCATCTCGCAAAAAAGTGAGAAAAATCGCCCCGGTTCGGTGTAACTTCGGCTGCCGCGCCCCGTATTTGGTAGCGAACAATGCGTGTTCCGCCGCCACACGGAGACCATGATGATTGACCGCCGTATTATGCTCGCTTCCATCGCCAGTCTGTTTGGGCTTGCCGCCTTCCGGTGGCTTGCGGACCTCTCCGGCCGAGGCCGCGGAGAAATTCGAGGTCGAAAAGACCGACGCCGAATGGCGCGCGCAGCTGACGCCGCAGCAATATGAAATCCTGCGCAAGCACGGCACCGAACGTCCGGGATCGAGCCCGCTGCTTGAAGGAAAAGCGCAAGGGCATCTTCGCCTGCGCCGGCTGCGACCTGCCGCTGTTCTCCTCGGAGACGAAATTCGAGAGCGGCACCGGCTGGCCGAGTTTTTATCAGCCGCTGGAAAACGCGCTCGGCAAGACCGAAGACCGCACCCTTGGGATGCTGCGGACCGAAGTGCACTGCCGGCGCTGCGGCGGGCATCTCGGTCATGTCTTCGACGACGGGCCGAAGCCGACCGGCCTGCGCTACTGCATCGACGGCTTCGGCATGGTGTTTCGTCCGGCACCCGCATCGGCGACCTGATCCGACGGGTTGCGCCCGGCAATTGTTGCCCGCTCGGCAATTGTGCCCCGGTCTTCGGACCGGGGCTTTTTATTGAAGTCTTTGAAAATATTGCAATTTCAGGGTTGGCACAGCGCTTGCGACATCTCCTTCGATAGCGGCCATGGGTTTTTGCAGACCGGCGGGCCGCCCGGATCGAATTTGGAGAACATGTCATGGGTATCTTCGGGGCACTTACGACCGCGGTCGGTGGCTTGCGCGCGCAGTCGTATTCACTCGAAAACATCTCGGGCAACATTGCCAACTCGCAGACCACGGCGTTCAAGCGCATCGACACCAGTTTTCTCGACCTCGTTCCGTCGACCGGGCTGACCAATCAGCTCGCCGGAAGCGTCACCACCAGTTCGCGCAGCACCAACACGGTGCAGGGCGACGTGCAGTCGGCCTCGGTCGCCACCTACATGGCGATCAACGGCTCCGGCTTCTTCTCGGTGCAGAAGCCCGGAACCTTCACCGACGGTCAGCCGGTGTTCGACGGCGTCGACCGCTACACCCGCCGCGGCGATTTCCAGATCGACAAGAGCGGTTACCTCGTCAACGGCGCCGGCTACTTTCTCCAGGGCGTTCCGGTCGATCCGACCACGGGCAACCTGACCGGCAGTTCGCCGCAGGTCCTGAAATTCCAGAACGATTTCCTGCCGGCGCAGGAAACCTCCAAGATCGAGTATCGCGCCAACCTCGCCAGCTATCCGCTAACGACCGCGCACGACAAATCGGTCCAGGGATCGGAATTGCTGGCTCCGGGCGCGTTCAGCGCCGGCTATAACCCCCTGGTGGTGGGAACGCCGCCCCAGCCCTATGTCGATGCGACCACCGGCGGCACCGTCCAGGTCAACAAGGACGCGCCGGCCATAGCGAACACGGGCGCAACCTTGCTGTCGGGCGCCACGCCGAGCAATTCGCTCACCGCCAATTTCGCCATCGGCGACACCATCACGGTCAACGGCAACATTCTCACCTTCGTCGCTTCGGGCGCTCTGCCGGCCAGCACCACCCAGATCAACATCACCGACAGCATCGATACCTTGCTCGACAAGATTGACCTGATCACCACCACGGCCATCCCATCCACCATCTCCGGCGGCGCCATCACGTTGCATTCGGGCACGACCTCGGATCTCACGATGACCAGTTCGAACTCCGGCGCATTTGCCGCACTCGGCTTCACCGGCACCGTGACTGCCCTGCGCACCGGCGGCGGCACCATCGGAACCGGCCAGGTGATCGGCCAGGACAATTCGACGTTCCTCGCTCAGTCCATCGCCGGCGGCGCGGTGACCACCTACGACGTCTCAGGCGCGCCGGTGAATCTGCAGTTTCGCTGGGGCAAAACCGACAGTTCCTCGCTCGGCGTCGGTCACACCGATACCTGGAACATGTTCTATCAGGTCAACCCGAACGCGACCGGCACCAACGTAGCGTGGCAGAACGTCGGCACCAATTTCACGTTCTCGGCCAGCGGCCAGATGACCCCGGCGATCGCTTCCATCACGTTGACCAACGCCTCGGTCAACGGTCTATCGATCGGAAGTCCGGTGCTGGTGTTCGGCAGCGGCGGCGTGACGCAGTTCGCCGATGCCAACGGCAACGTCCAGGTCAACCAGATCCAGCAGGACGGTTTCCCGGCCGGCATGCTGCAATCGGTCGGCGTCTCGACCAACGGCCGCATCGTCGGCAACTACTCGAACGGCCGAAATCTCGATCTCGCCGAAATCACGCTGGCCAGTTTCAACGGCACCAACTTCCTCAAGCGCGCCGACGGCGGCGCCTTCGAGGCGACCGATGGATCCGGCCAGGCGCTGTACGGCAAAGGCGGAAGCATCGTCGGCTCGTCGCTCGAGGGATCCAACACCGACATCGCCGACGAATTCACCAAGCTGATCGTCACTCAGCAGGCCTATTCGGCGAACACCAAGGTCATCACCACTTCCAACACGATGGTGCAGGATCTCCTGAACGTGCTGCGATAATCGCGGTTCGCGATCGATCCAAGATGGGTAGTATGTCATGAGTCTGGGTCAAGCCCTTGCCACCGCGATGTCGGGCCTGCGTGCAACGCAGGCGTCGCTCGCGCTGGTCTCGTCGAACGTCGCCAACGCGGAATCGCCCGGCTATGTCCGCAAGACCCTCAATCAAGTCACCGGCGTCACCGGCGACTTCGGCTCGAGCGTCCGCATCAACGGCGTCAATCGCGAGCTTGATCAGTATCTGCAGACCCAGATCCGCACCGAAACCTCAGGTGCTGCCTATGCCGACATCCGGTCGACCTTTCTGTCCAATCTGCAGTCGGTATACGGCAACCCGGATTCCATCGGCACCATCGAGGATGCGTTCAACAAGCTGACCACGGCGGTGCAGGGACTGTCGACCAGCCCCGACTCCGCGTCGGCGCGCATTGGCGTGGTCAATGCCGCGCAGGCGCTGGCGCAACAGCTCAACGCCACCACGCAGGGCATCCAGAACCTGCGCGCCAATGCCGAAGTCGGAATCAACGATTCCATCAACGTGGCGAACAACGCGCTGAAGCAGATCGCGCTGATCAACAACCAGTTGCAGAACAACGGCCGGACCGATGCATCGACGGCCGCGCTGCTCGACCAGCGCGACCAGTACATCGACCAGATGTCGCAGCTGATGGACATTCGCGTCGTCACCAACAACCTCAATCAGGTCACGCTGTTCACCAATTCCGGCGTGCAGCTGGTGGGAACCGAAGCAGCGAGGCTGTCGTTCAATCCGCAGGGCACGGTGACGCCGAACACGCTGTACGATTCGGATCCGACCAAGAGCAACCTCGGCACCATCACCATCGATTTTCCGCATGGTGGCAGCTACGACATGGTCTCCACTTCGGCGATCCGGTCGGGCAAGCTCGCCGCCTATCTCGAATTGCGCGACAACTCGCTGGTGAAGGCGCAGGCGCAGATCGACCAGTTCGCGGCGTCGATGTCGAGCGCGCTGTCGGACCAGACCACGGCAGGCGTCGCAGCTCCCGCCAGCGTCTTGCCGCAGGCCGGCTTCGATCTCGATCTTGCGGGATTGCAGACCGGCAACATCGTCAATGTCACCTACAAGGACAACATCACCGGCCTTACCCACAAGCTTGCGATTATGCGGGTCGACGATCCCAGCATATTGCCGCTGACCAATAGCGCGACCCTCGATCCGAACGACGAAGTGCTCGGCATCAATTTCGCCGGCGGCATGGCCTCCGTCGTCACCCAGCTCAACGCCGCGCTCGGCGCCAGCGCCAGCCTGCAATTCTCCAATCCGTCGGGATCGACGCTGCGCGTGCTCGATGACGGCGCAACGAACCGCACCGATGTGATCTCGTCCTCGGTCACCAAGACGGTGTCGTCGCTTACCGGCGGCAGCGCCCACCTTCCGCTGTTTACCGACGGCGGCTCGATTTATACCGGCGCATTGACCGCCAATGGAGCCCAGCAGACCGGCTTGGCCGGCCGCCTCAGCGTCAACGACGCGCTGCTCGGCGATCCCTCTCGCATGATCGTTTACTCGACCAGTCCGCTCACGTCAGCGGGCGATACCACGCGCTCCGATTTCATCCTCAACCAGTTGATGACCGGCAGCTACCGATATTCGCCGGAGACCGGCATCGGCACCACCGGGACGCCGTTCACCGGCACGCTGCTCAATTTCACCAGGCAGGTGATGAGCATGCAAGGCGAAGCCGCCAGCTCCGCCAATCTGCTGGCGGACGGTCAGGAGGTCGTTCTGAACACCCTGCAAAACAAGATGAATGCGACCTCGGGGGTGAACATCGACGACGAGATGGCGCATCTGCTGGCGTTGCAGAACTCCTATTCGGCCAACGCCCGCGTGATGGCGACGGTCAAGGATATGTACGACGTGCTGATCCAGGCAATGTGAGGCTTTCATGTCAATCGTCGGCGTAAGCGGCAAGACATCCTATATCGGCGCATCGATCCTCAGTCTCAGAGGTCAGCTCGACGATCTGCAGTCGCAGCTTTCCAGCGGCAAGGTTTCCACGACCTATGCGGGCCAGGGCCCGGACCGCGCATTTGCGCTCGGCCTGCGCGCGCAGATCGCCAACATCAACGCCTATGCGGACAGCGCGACCAACGTCCAGACCCGCATCAACGTCGCGAACCTGTCGCTGCAGGGGCTGACCAACGTCGGCAGCTCGGTCAAGAGCGCGTCCACTTCTTCGACCATCGTGCTCAACAACAACGGCCAGACCTCCGGCCAGATCACGGCGCAGGCCGCCTTCGCCAACGCCATCTCCATGCTCAACACCCAGTCCGGCGATCGTTATCTGTTTTCGGGACGGGCCACCGATACGGCGCCGACGGTGCCGGCCAATGATATGCTCTACGGTACCGGCACCAAGGCCGGTCTGAAGCAACTGATCGATGAACGCAAACAAGCGGATCAGGGACTCGGTGGAATGGGACGTCTTGCCGTCACGTCGCCGCCGCTGACGACAACCGTCACCAGCCTCGGCGAAGACGGTTCGGCGTTCGGCCTCAAGCTTGCCTCGGTGAGTTCGACGCTGACCGGGGCGACGCTCACCCAGCCGGCCGGCGTGCCGCCGGCAGCGACGATCGATCTCGGCGCCGTCAATCCCAACAACGGCGAGAAAGTGAAATTCAATTTCAATCTTCCCGACGGCACCACCGAGTCGATCGAGCTGACGGCGCTGACGACGACGACAACGCCGCCCGCCGCGGGCACCTTCCAGATCGGCGTCGATACCGCCGCGACCACGGTGAATTTGCAGGCCGCGCTGACCGCGTCGGTAAAAACGCTCGCCGACACCTCGCTGGTCGCTGCGTCAGCGATCAAGGCATCGGATAATTTCTTCAATCCGTCGGCAACGATCGCGGGAAGCGCGGTCAACAACAAGGCCGCGGTCCCGGCGCCGATCACCGGCGCGACGCTGTTGTCCGGCGCCGCCGCAACGGATTCGCTGGCCACGAACTTCGCTGCCGGCGACACCATCACCGTCAACGGCACGCCGATCACGTTCGTCGCCTCCGGCGCGACCGGCAACCAGCTCAACATCACCGACAACGTTCAGGCGTTGCTGCAGAAGATCGATTCGATCACGGGCACCACCAATCCCTCGACCGTCAACGGCGGAGCGATCGTGCTGCATGGCGGCAACGACGCCGATCTGACCGTCACGAGTTCGAACACCGCTGCGTTCGCGGCCCTTGGCTTCGGCGCCACGGTAACGGCGAGCCCGGCACCGCTGCGGGTCGGAGGCCCGCCCTTCAATACCGCGACCTCCCTGGTCGCCGGCACGCCGGCCAACACGGTGATCTGGTACACCGGTGAAGCCGGTCCGGATTCGGCGCGAGGCACCGCGATTGCGCGCGTCGATCAATCGATCACCGTTCAATATGGCGCGCGTGCCGATGAGCAGGCATTCCGGTATCTGTTGCAGAACGTCGCGGTGTATGCGGCGGTGACGACCGATGCCGC
Organism: uncultured Alphaproteobacteria bacterium; assembly: GCA_963742695.1. GTDB lineage: Bacteria > Pseudomonadota > Alphaproteobacteria > Rhizobiales > Xanthobacteraceae > Bradyrhizobium. Next base: position 27,183 of record CAVUNF010000035.1, on the reverse strand, counting down.
CAATCCAAACGCCAGCGGCGCAGAGCATCGCGCTCAGTCAGCGGATCGGATCCAATCTCGCGCCACAGTCCGGTTACCAATCGCTTCAGGATATCCAGGCCGAATTCGCCGGCGCGCAGCACGCGATCAAGTCGACGACGGACCGGCAGACCCAGCTCAAGGGGATGGCGCAAACCATGCTCGACTCGATCGAGGGAATATCGACCGACGAGGTGGCTACCAAGATCCTTGCGCTGCAGACCGCCTTGCAGGCCTCGTATCAAACAACGGCGACGCTCTACCAGACCAGCCTGCTGAAGTATCTTTGATCGGCTGGAACGTCGCTCCCAAAATGCGAAAGGCCTCCATTCGGAGGCCTTTTTGTTGCGGGGTCCGCTTTGCGGCCGGAACGGCGGTTCGCTACGCCGATTTGCGGCCGCTCGGCGTCGAGACGCCTGGAGTTCCCGCGCGCTCTGAAGCAGCGTTTCTTCATGGCCGATCAGTTTTTTCGCTTCCTTCAGCGCATGATACAGATCGCCGTTCAGGATATGGTTGTTGATCCCTTCGATGAACGGCCACGCGCTCGGCATCGCGCTCAGAATGTCCCGCACCAGACTGAAATAGGTCGGGTGATGAGCCATCGGGTCCGGCGACAGATACATCAGCTGCACGGCGAGATAGACCAGCTTGGCCGGCGTGTCGGCGCTCTCCGGCGTCAGGATGTCCTTCTCGCGCAGGATCGGGATCCGGTCGCCGTCGATCAATAGCCGGGCGCGCTGGTCGGTGTTGGTGACCACGCAAGCGCCGATGATGATGCGTTCGTTTGGCTTGAGCTCGACTTTAAGGGCCATGCCTGGTCTCCGTTGCCGCTTCATGCGGAGATGCGCAAGTCGATTAATGCGGCATTAGGTGCGCGCCGGGTACGACGCTGATGCTTTGCCAGGCGACGTCGCGAATCCTTTCCGATTATGGTTAACGCATTGGTGAACGATACGCGAGCGGCTGTTTTGCCGATCGTCGATCTGCTGTCTTATCAGTAGTATTCCGTAGTATCGCGACGTCGACGCAGAGCGAATTTGTGCCTTTATCGCGGTCGATAAATTGCGCGATCCGATTCATTTTTTCTTAGAAGCTTGGTTCCAAGGTGAGCTGTCGCCCGATCGAAAAAGATTGGGACTACGGCTCGCACTCCAATTTCACACCAGAAAGGTATGAAACATGTCCGGTATTGTTCTTTCGGCATCGGTTCGCCAGAACCTGCTCTCGCTGCAGTCGACCGCTGATCTGCTCTCGACCACCCAGAACCGCCTTGCCACCGGCAAGAAGGTCAACACAGCCCTCGACAACCCGACCAACTTCTTCACCGCGGCCTCGCTCGACAACCGCGCCAGCGACATCAACAATCTGCTCGATGGCATCGGCAACGGCGTGCAGGTGCTGCAGGCCGCCAACACCGGCATCACCTCGCTGCAGAAGCTGGTCGACAGCGCCAAGTCGGTCGCCAACCAGGTGCTGCAGGCTGCCGTCGGTTATTCGACGAAGTCGAGGGTCACCACTGCCGCGATCACCGGCGCGACCGCGGCCGACCTGCGCGGCCCGCGTCGGTGCGCCGACGGACGCTGCTGCGACGGCGGCTCGGTCGTCGATGAACAGCCTGACCGTTCCGGTCGCATCGACCGGCGCGACCATGCTGTCGGGCGGTGCCAACATCGACTCGGCTGACCACCGACTTCACCGCAGCCGACACCATTGTCGTCAACGGCAAGACCATCACCTTCACCAGCGGCGGCGGCACCACGGGCTCTGCGACCGCCGGCACCCTTGATATCGACGTGACCACCGGCACGATCGCGACACGCTCATGTGCCGCGATCGACGCCATCACCGGCGCGTACCGCGACCATCTACGGTTGGCGGCGCCATCTGACCTTGCAGCACCGGCACCGCCGCCGACCTCGTCATCAGCCGGCACGCGGCCTTGCGAAGCTCGGCCTGACCGCCGGCACGACCGCGCGCACCGCAGGTATCCGCGCTCGGCGGCCTGACCCTGACGATCGCCGCGACCGGCGGCGGCACCGCCACGAACATCACCTTCGGTGACGGCACCGGCGGCACGGTCAAGAGCCTGAACGATCTGAACACCGCGCTTGCGGCCAACAACCTGCAGGCGACGATCGACTTCGACGGGCGTGATCACGATCACGACCAGCAACGATGCGGCTTCGTCCACCATCGGCGCCGATCGGCGGCACCGCGGCCGGCGTCCGGCAAGGCCTTCAACGGCCTGACCGGGTGCGGCTCCGGTGCAGGATGCGGCGGCTCAGTTGGTTCGTTCCAACCTGGTGACGCAGTACAACAACATCCTGGATCAGATCACCACGACCGCCCAGGATGCCTCGTTCAACGGCATCAACCTGCTCAATGGCGATCAGCTCAAGCTGACCTTCAACGAGACCGGCACGTCGACGCTGAAGATCCAGGGCGTGACCTTCAACGCCGACCGGCCTCAGCCTGGCCAAGCTGACGGCGGGGCACCGACTTCCTCGACAACACTCGGCCAACAAGGCGATCACGTCGCTCGAGCACCGCCAGCAGCACGCTGCGGACGCAAGCTTCGGCCTTGGGTTCGAACCTGTCGATCGTGCAGATCCGTCAGGACTTCTCCAAGAACCTGATCAACGTGCTGCAGACCGGCTCGTCCAACCTGACGCTGGCCGACACCAACGAGGAAGCGGCCAACAGCCAGGCGCTGTCGACCCGCCAGTCGATCGCGGTGTCCGCGCTGGCGCTGGCCAACCAGTCGCAGCAGAGCGTGCTGCAGCTGCTGCGCTGATTTCAGACAACGACCTCGCGATCAAGGCGGCGGGGGAAACCCCGCCGTTTTTCTTGTTTTGGCGATTGCGAGTTCGTCGCGGAAGCGATCGCGGTGGGCTCTTGCGGTAACAAAGTATTAATCAAATAGCTTAAGCCGTACATTTACTCTAACTTAAAGAAAACTCGAGTAGAACTACGGACGATTAAACCAGGAAGGTTTGACCCATGTCCGGTATCGTTCTCTCCGCTTCGGTTCGCCAGAACCTGCTCTCGCTGCAGTCGACCGCCGATCTTCTCGCCACCACGCAGAATCGTCTTGTCCACCGGCAAGAAGGTCAACACGGCGCTCGACAATCCGACCAATTATCTTCACCGCGGCGTCGCTCGACAACCGCGCCAGCGACATCAACAATCTGCTCGATGGCATCGGCAACGGCGTGCAGGTGCTGCAGGCCGCCAACACCGGCATCACCTCGCTGCAGAAGCTGGTCGACAGCGCCAAGTCGGTCGGCAACCAGGTGCTGCAGAGCGCCGTCGGCTATTCGACCAAGTCCAACGATTTCGACGACGGCGATCGCCGGCGCGAACGCACAGCGACCTGCGCGGCACGGTCGTGCGCCGACCGACGCTGACGGCGACGCCGGGCTCGGTCGTGATGCAACAGCCTGACCGTTCCGGTCGCAGCGACCGGCGCGACCTTGCTGTCGGGCGGCTGCGAACACCGACACGCTGCACCACCGACTTCACCGCGGCGGACACCATCGTCGTCAACGGCAAGACCATCACCTTCAACAGCGGTGGCGGCACCACGGGTTCGGCGGCCGCGGGCACCCTCGATATCGACGTCACCACCGGCACGATCGCGAACGTGCACTGTGCCGCGATCGACGCCATCACCGGCGCGTACCTCGACCATCACGCTTGGCGCGAGCCATGCACCTTGCAGCACCGGCACCGCCGCCGATCTCGTCATCAGCGGCACGCGGCCGTTGCCGAAGCTCGGCCTGACCGCGGGCACCACCGCGCGCACCGCGGTGTCACCGCCACTCGGCGGCCTGACCCTGACCATCGCCGCGACCGGCGGCGGCACGCGCCACCAACATCACCTTCGGTGACGGCACCGGCGGCACGGTCAAAAGCCTGAACGATCTCAACGCCGCGCTTGGCGGCCAACAACCTGCAGGCCACCGTCGACACCACCGGGTGATCACGATCACCACGACCAACGACGCGGCTTCGGCCACGATCGGTGCGCTCGGTGGCACCGCGGCCGGCGTCCGGCAAGGCATTCAACGGCCTGGCTGCGGTGCGACTCCGGTGCAGGATCCGGCGGCTCAGCTGACTCGCGCCAATCTGGTCGCGCAGTACAACAACATCATCGACGCAGATCACCACCACGGCCCAGGATTCGTCCTTCAACGGCATCAACCTGCTCAATGGCGATCAGCTCAAGCTGACCTTCAACGAGACCGGCAAGTCCACGCTCGAACATCACAGGCGTGACCTTCAATGCCGCGGGCCTCGGCCTGTCGACGTTGACCGCTGGCACCGACTTCCTGGACAACAGTTCGGCGAACACGGTCGATCAACGCGCTCAGCACCGCCAGCAGCTCGCTGCGCACGCAGGCCTCGTCTCTGGGTTCGAACCTGTCGATCGTGCAGATCCGTCAGGACTTCTCCAAGAACCTGATCAACGTGCTGCAGACCGGCTCGTCCAACCTGACGCTGGCCGACACCAACGAGGAAGCGGCCAACAGCCAGGCGCTGTCGACCCGCCAGTCGATCGCGGTGTCCGCGCTGGCGCTCGCCAACCAGTCGCAGCAGAGCGTGCTGCAGCTGCTGCGCTAAGATCGACCGGCAAAAGCAACGCAAGCGGCGGGGCGAAACCCCGCCGCTTTCGGGTTCGGGCTGATGGCGCGCATCTGTTTGCCCGGTTCTCGACGCATTTGGTAACCGTCGCTAACCATATTTAAAGGCACCGGCTGTATGAAAGTTGGGCAGTTACGAAGCCCCGCGGTCCTGCGAACCGCTCCCATCGAGGTCATGAATGTCCAATGCAGCCCAAGCCTACTCGCGCACGTCGCATACGACGGCCTCTCCCCGTGAAATCGAGGCGCAGGCGCTGCTGAAGGCCGCACGGCAATTGCATGGAGGTTCAGGCCAACTGGGCCGGTCCCGACAAGAACATGCACAACGCGCTGCTCTTCAATCGCCGGCTGTGGTCGATTTTCATGAGCGCGGTAGAGACCAACGACAATCCGCAGCCGATGGAAATTCGTCAGAACATCGCCAATATCGGCGTATTCGTGATGAAGCAGACGGTCGAAATGCAGCTCAATCCGGATCCGGCCAAGCTGAAATCGCTGATCGACATCAATTGCAATCTCGCGGCGGGCCTGTCGGGCCGCGGCTGACGCCGGCGGAGCAGCCAACATCATGGCTGACGTTTTCAGCATCCTGTCATCCAACTACAAGACCGTGGGACTGACCGTTCCGACGCAAGACGCCGTATGTGGCGGTCGATCCCGCGCTCTATACGGGCGACTGGACTGGAAAATACGCCGACAACAAGACGTTCAAGATCTCGGTCTCGAACGTCACGGGGTTTCGCGCCAAGGTGCAGTACCAGAGCGGCAGCACCAACAAATTCGCGGAAGTGCTGATCAAGGACAATGCGTTTCGGGTCGGCGACACCAAATTCAAGCTGACCAAGATCGGGACGGCGGAAATCAAGAACGTCATCACTCGATCCGGCAAGCGGCAGCACGATCCTCGACACCGCCTACGCCAAGAAAATCAGCTGAGACCGGATCTGCCGGTTCAGGCCTTGCGGTCGGTGGCGAGCAGGCGTGTCGGCGCGCCTTTGCTCAGGTCGAGGGCGTGGAAATAGGCGCGGCGGCGCAATATCGCTTCATCCGGGAATTGCCGCACCACCAGGCTCGTCTTGGTATCGATCACCTGATAGACGATCGAGGCCGCGGCGCGGTCGATCACCACCTGATGCGACACCGAAGCATGCGACGGCCCGACATCGTTGCGAACGCGCACGCTCGTGTCCGCCGCCGTGACGCTCCGGGCTCGCCGGCAGTTCAGTCGCGATCGCATGGTTGGCCGCTTCGCTCACAGGCGGAGCGACCGGTGTAGCAACCGGTGCCCCCACCGGTTTGATGTTGAAATCCGTACTCATGGCAGCCTCCTGGCCTCCGGCGAGTCAAATCCCAACCCCTCTCTCACCGCAACAGTACGGTGTACGTCTCAACATGCCGTTAGAGAACGCGCTGAATCGCGCGCTGACGTCGGCGCGCGATTTTTATGAAAAATGTCTGTAATTCGGCGGCTGCGGCGATGGCGCTCAGAGCGAGCGGCTGACCGACAGCGGCGTGATGTTGCGCGGTCCCGGCGCCGCACGCTGGCCGGCTGCGGTGTAGGTGTTGGGAATGTTGCGGCGCTGAATCTCGATGTTGACGCCGCGCACGATGCCTTCGGACACCGCGTGCGCGGTTGCCAGCACCGTGAGATTGATCTGCAGCATGGCGCGAAACACGTCGTGATGACGGTGCAGCGTGGTCAAGAGTTCGGGCGTGGCCTGCCTCAGATATTTCTGGCTGGCCTTGAGATGCCCGACCGCGCCGACGTAGCGGCGCGACAGTTCGGCTTTCTGCGGCTCAAGTCGTCATCGCCTCGCGAACCTTGCCGGCGCGGACCAGTTCGGTTTCGCGCTCGATGACGCCGAGCAGCGTGCTCATGATCTCCATCATGTTCTCGGCGAGCTTGCGCGCCTCGGCGGGCGTCGATGCCACCGGAACAGGCGCGGGCGCGGGTTGCTGCTTGAGGATGCTGATTCATGTCGGGTTCCCCGGAGTGGCCGTGCGATTGGCTTGCTGCAGAATCAGCGTGCGATAGACTTCGTTGGAAATGCCGACGCCGCCGGCCTTGGCGAAAGTTTTCGAGTATTGATCCGTCAGCATCGAGCGCCACACGCCGGTGCCGACCGTGTCGCCGAACGGGCCTTCGCCTTTGACGCCGCTGGTCATCTGCGAGAACATCGAATTGAGGAACATCGCCTCGAAATCCTGCGCCGACGCCTTGGCTTTTTTCTGCGTCTGCGGCGAGACTTTCGTCAGCGCATCGGCGAGCTGCTGGTCCGGACGGCCGTAGCGCATCGGCGTCGTGGCCTTGGCGGGCATGCTGCCGAGGGCGGTGTTGAACAGGCTGCTGGCCATCACATCACCTCGATGTCGGCCTGGATCGCGCCGGCGGCCTTGATCGCCTGCAGGATGCCGATCAGGTCGCGCGGGCCGATGCCGAGGCCGTTGAGGCCGTCGACCAGCTGCTGCAGCGAGACGCCGTCCTTGACCAGCGCGAATTTCTTGCCGTCTTCGGAGACGCCGACGCTGGTGCGCGGCGTCACCACGGTTCGGCCGCGCGACAACGGATTGGGCTGGCTGACTTGCGGGCTTTCGGAAATCGTGACGGTGAGATTGCCTTGTGCGACCGCGACGGTGGCGACGCGGACGTCGCGGCCCATCACGATGATGCCGGAGCGCTCGTCGATCACGATCTTGGCGGCGAGATCCGGTTCGACCTGCAACTGCTCGATCTCGGTCAGGAAGGCGACGACGTTGCCCTTGAATTCCGCCGGGATCGAAAGCTGCACGGTGGAGGGATCGATCGGCTCGGCGGCCTTGGCGCCGAGGAAATCATTGACCGCCGCGGCAATGCGCTTGGCGGTGGTGAAATCGGCGATTGCGCAGCGCCAGCCGTGCGTTGGGCAGGCGATTGAGCGCGAACTCGATCTCGCGCTCGATGATGGCGCCGTTGGCGATGCGGCCGACGGTCGGGACGCCCTTGGTGATGCTGGCGGCCTGGCCTTCGGCCTGGAACCCGCCGATCGCGACCGAACCCTGCGCCACCGCATAGACGTTGCCGTCGGCGCCGAGCAGGGGGGTGACGAGCAGGGTGCCGCCCTGCAGATTCTTGGAATCGCCGAGCGCGGACACCGTGACATCCATCCGTGTGCCCTGGGTGCCGAACGCCGGCAGGTTGCCGGTGACCATCACGGCGGCGACGTTGCCGGTGCGGATGGTGGCGCCGCGGATGTTGACGCCCATGCGCTCGAGCATCGCCTGCAGCGATTGCTTGGTGAAGGGGATGTTGTTGAGGGTGTCGCCGGTGCCGGCGAGGCCGACCACGAGGCCGTAGCCGATCAGCTGGTTCTGCCGCACGCCCTCGATGTTGGCGAGATCCTTGATGCGGGAGGTGGCGCCCGCCGGCATGGCGGAGCACGCCAGCGCCAATAGCGCGGCGCAGGCCACCCGAATTACGCTTGCCGAAATGACGCTTGGCATCCTCTGCTCCCCGCTGAGGTCTCGACCCGGACCTGTCGCGCCACTCCCATGACGGCGATCCGGCATCGACTATGCGAGATCAATGCCATGCCTGTTCGTCGGCTTAAGATATTGATATTATTTGTATAAATTATGGAGGCCATGGAGCGCGGCGTCGCCGCCCGATCACCAAAACTGCCCCATGGCGGCAGATTTTGCCGGGCGATTTACGCTTCATTAACCATAACGGGCCGAAGCTGACGGCTCACACCGCGGGACCAGACCATGCGCATCTACGGACCGAACGGCACCACCCTCGGGACATCCGCCGGCAACGTCAAGCGGACCAGTTCGATCGGCTTTTCGCTGCCGGATGCGGCGGCGACCCCGGAAAACCGCGCCGCCGTCGCACCCAAGGCGGCTGGAAACATCGATGCGCTGCTGGCGCTGCAGGGCATCGAGGATCCGACCGAACGCCGCAAACGGTCGGTGCAGCGCGGCAAGGGCGCGCTCGACGTGCTGGACGACCTCAAGATCGGCCTGTTGTCCGGCAATTTCGACCCCTCCACGGTCACCCGGCTGCGTGCGGCAGCCGCCAACCTCAAATCCACCTCCGGCGACCCCGGTCTCGACGCGGTGCTGTCCGAGATCGAGCTGCGGGTCGAGGTCGAACTGGCCAAGGCCGGCCAGTTCTGAGCCAGGCCCGCCTTCCGCGCACGCTTTACACACAGGTTCCAGCGCAAAGCTCCCGCACTGCACAGTTTTCCTGCGTGCAGGCGATATTGTCTGTGTCATGGCGCCGCTATATAAGGCGCGCGCGGACGGACCCTTTTCCTTCCGCCTTGGACGTGAAGTGGGCTGGCCTTGGAAAAGTTGAAGAACTACCGACCGACCGAAAAAGAGCCTTTCATGAACGACCGGCAGCGCGATTATTTTCGCGCCAAGCTGCTGGCGTGGAAGGACGAGATCCTGCGCGAATCGCGGATCACGCTGCAGACGCTGCAGGAAGAGAACGTCAATCATCCCGATCTGGCGGACCGTGCTTCCTCGGAAACCGACCGCGCCATCGAGCTGCGCGCCCGCGACCGTCAGCGCAAGCTGATCTCCAAGATCGACGCTGCGCTGCAGCGCATCGACGACAACACCTACGGCTATTGCGAGGAGACCGGCGAGCCGATCTCGCTGAAGCGGCTGGAGGCGCGCCCAATCGCGACGCTCTCGGTGGAGGCGCAGGAGCGCCACGAGAAACGCGAGAAGGTCTATCGCGACGAGTAGGGTCCGGCCGCCACGTGCGGTCATTCTGTTGAGTTGCAGTGCCGGAAGCCGCCAATGGACACCATTCTCGCGGCCGCCAAAATCATCGCCGTCGCCCGCCGCAACCGGACGCCGCTGCAATCGCTCGCGAGCGACATCGCGCCCAAGGACGAGGCCGCGGGCTATCGTATCCAGCGCGCGGTGCATGATCTGCTGTTGCCGCAGTCCGGACCTTTCGTCGGCTACAAGATCGGCTGCACCAGCGCCGTGATGCAGCAATATCTCGGCATTCCGCATCCTTGCGCCGGCGGCGTCTTTGCCAAAGGCGTGCATGACAGCGGCGCGACGTTGCGGGCCAGCCACTTTGTCCGCGTCGGTGTCGAATGCGAAATCGCCGTGCGCCTCGGCCATGATCTGCCGCCCGCGCTGGCGCCGTTCACAGCGGAGCATGTCGCGCAGGCGATCGAGGCCTATCTGCCGGCGATCGAGATCGTCGACGACCGCTATGCCAAATGGGAAACCACGGGCGCGCCGACCTTGGTGGCGGACGATTTCTTTGCCGCCGGTTGCGTGCTCGGCCAACCGGTGGCGCGAGCCGCCGCACCCGACCTGCTCGATGTCACCGGCTGCGCCATCGTCAACGGCCTCGAAGTGAGCCGCGGCACCGGCGCCGATGTGCTGGGTCATCCGCATCATGCGCTGGCCTGGCTCGCCAACCATCTCGCCGCCGAGGGCAGGGGCCTGCACGCGGGCCAGATCGTGCTGACCGGCAGCCTCGTCAAGACGCTGTGGCTCAAGGCCGGCGACGGCGTGACGATGGATCTTTCCGGATTGGGCAAGGTGAGCGTGACGTTCGCGTGAGCGTCGCCAATAACCGCCATACCCCGCCATCCGGTCTTGCCTTCCGTCATTGCGCCGACCCGTTGGCTCGCAATGATGCCAAAACGTGACTCCGCGTTCTCGCGGCGCGTTTCGCCCGAGCTTTTCTATCCGCTCTCGCCCTCGATAATCAGAGGGCGCAGGGAAGACCGGGTGCGCGCTGCACCCGCGGTCTCGCGTGCAATTGCACAAGAGAGTGCGCACACGAGCATACAGGTCCAGCGGAGAGCATCCGGCCTTCCCTGCGCAATGGTTTTACGGCTTATACGTGATCTCCCCGGTGAGCCGAGCTCTGTTGCCACCGTCACTTCGCAAAGAACATCTCTGCAAAGCTTGGCGCCAGCTTCGGGCGCCAGAACCACACGATTTCGCCGTACGCTTGTGCCACGCGCGTCAGTCGCAGCACCCGCGTCCACCGCATCCCCGCCCCACGTCCGTGACGATCGCGAAACGCCCCTCTGAATGGGACGGGATGGCCAATCATATAGGGTGATTTTCATTTCGGAAAAACAGAAATATTTTTGCAAATGGGGCTGGACAGGCGAGGCAAATCACCGGCGAGTTCATTGGTTTGCCCGCTGGCAGCGGCAACTCGCCTCTTTCTTGTCGGTGAGCGCCAGACTACGCTGGTGCCGTCGCTAGCCGACCAATCAAGCAAAAAAACAAAACCAACCCACCATGGAGGAAGTGATGCCGCAGCGTTCGCCTGTGAATTGCCGCACGATGCTGAGCCTGCTTGGCGGATCGATCGCCACGCCGCTGCTGCCGCGAAGCGGTTCTTCGCAAACGGCCTGGCCGGCAAGGACGGTGCGCTACATCAACGGCTTTCCGGCCGGCGGCGCCACCGATACGCTGTCGCGCATTCTGTGCCAGAAGATGAGCGAAATTTCCGGCCAGTCGTTCGTGGTCGAGAACCGCGGAGGGGCGGGCGGCGTGCTCGGCGGCGACGCCGTGTCGAAATCGGAGCCGGACGGCTACACCATCGGCCTTGGCGGCATCGCCACCAATGTGCTGGCGATCGGCACCTACGCCAAGCTTCCGTATGATCCGCGCGAAGGTTTTACCTTCATCGGCGGCATGTGGCAGCTGCCGAATATTCTCGTCGCCAGGAAAGACCTGCCGTTCGCGGACCTGAAGGATTTGCTCGCCACCCTCAAGAAGGAGCCCGGCAAATACACCTACGCTTCCGCCGGCTTCGGCACCACGCTGCACCTCTCCGGCGAGATGATGAACAGCATGGCCGGCGTCGAGGTGAGCCACATTCCCTACAAGGGCGCCGGCCCGGCGCTGACCGACCTGTTGGGCGGCCGCGTCGATCTGTTGTTCGACAACCTGCCGGGCTCGCTGCCGAGCGTGCGCGCCGGACTGATCAAGCCGGTCGCCGTCACCGCGCCGAAGCGGATTCCCGAACTGCCCGACGTGCCGGCGATGGCCGAGTTGCTGCCGGGATATGCGATGACCTCATGGACGACCCTGATCGGGCCGGCAGACATGAAACCCGATCTGGTGGCGCAGATCAACGCGCTCACCAACAAGGCGCTGGCCGATCCCGGCCTGAAAGCGCGCTACGCCGAACTCGGCGCCACGCCGATGCCGATGTCGCCGACCGAGATGAAGGCTTTTCGCGCCAGCGAGGAAGCGCGGCTGCTGCCGGTGATGAAGGCCGCGGGCATCAAGCCGAGTTAGGGGCGCGCTGAGCGCACCACGATCGGGACGACCGCGATATCAACACGAATATTCCTGGCGGAGCATTCAGCGGCTTGCTGATTGCTGCGCCGCCGCACGCCGAGTTTTGCCGAGACCGGCAAAATTGCGATTGACGTCGCTCAAAAATTAAATAATACCGTATTACGGATTTGATTATTTAATGCGGCAGTCCGGTCAGCAGGGTACCCCATGAAAAAATATCAAATGTATATCGGAGGAAAGTGGGAGGATCCGGCCTCGGGCGAGTGGTTTGAGACCCTGAACCCATACACGGCGGAACCATGGGCCTTGATTCCGCGCGGCAACTCCGAAGACGCCGCGCGCGCCGTTCAGGCGGCGCATCGCGCAATGAACGTGGGCGCATGGCCCAAGCTGAACGCCACGCAACGCGGCGCGCTGATGCGCAAGTTGGGCGATCTGATCGCGGCAAATGCAGAACGCCTTGCCGAGATCGAGGTAAAGGACAACGGGAAACTGATCAGCGAGATGCGGGGGCAGCTGAACTATATTCCGCAGTGGTATTACTATTTCGGCGGTCTCGCCGACAAGATCCAGGGTTCGGTGATCCCGATCGACAAGCCCAACATGTTTACCTACACCAAGCATGAGCCGGTCGGCGTCGTTGTCGGAATCATTCCGTGGAATTCGCCGCTGATGCTGGTGGCATGGAAGCTCGCGCCGGCGCTCGCGGCAGGCAATACGGTGGTGCTGAAGCCGTCGGAATTCACCTCGTCGTCGCTGCTCGAGATGATGTCGCTGGTAGAAGAGGCCGGCTTTCCACCGGGTGTCATCAATGTCGTAACGGGCTTTGGCAATGAAGTCGGGCCGACGCTGGTCGAGCATCCTCAAGTCGCCAAAGTGGCCTTCACGGGATCTGAGGCGACCGGACAGAAGATTTATGAAGGCGCCGCGCGCGGACTGAAGCGGGTTAGCCTTGAACTCGGGGGCAAGTCGCCGAACATTGTTTTCGACGACGCCAATCTGGACAACGCGGTCAACGGCGCCATTGCCGGTATCTTCGCAGCCGTCGGTCAGGCGTGTATCGCCGGTTCCCGGATGCTGGTGCAGGAATCCGTTCACGACGCCTTCGTCGAAAAACTGTTGAAGGCGGCGAGCACGATCAAGATGGGCGATCCGATGCTCAATGAGACGCAAGTGGGCCCGGTCGCCAATCTGCCGCAGTTCGACAAGGTGCTCGCCTACATGGACATCGCGAAGAAGGATGGGGCCCAACTGGTTCTCGGTGGCGATCGCGCCTATCGGCCTGAATGCGGCAAGGGATTGTTTGTCGAGCCGACGGTTTTCACCGGCGTGAAGAACAACATGCGGATCGCGCAGGAGGAGGTGTTCGGTCCCATCCTTTCCGTGATCCCGTTCCGCGACGAAGAAGAGGCGATCGAAATCGGCAATGATGTCATGTTCGGCCTCGCGGCGGGCGTCTGGACGCAGAACATGAGACGCGCACGTGTCATGGCCGACGAATTGAAGGCTGGCATGGTGTGGGTCAACACCTACCGCATGGTGAGCTACATGGCCCCCTTCGGCGGCTACAAGCGCAGCGGCCTCGGACGTGAGAACGGCATGGAGGCAATCAACGAATACATGCAGACCAAGACGGTCTGGATGAGCACGGGTGACGAGCCCTATCCGTTCGTCCTCCGATAGATTTCGCCAGGGCAGGTTCAGGGGACAAAATTGCCGGAGCTAATTGTAACTCGACCATAATATGGTAATATGAAAATAAATGCCGTGCGGGTTCAACGCAACAGGCGCCAAACAAGAAAGCAGAGGGAGAGCAACCATGAAGATAGCTTCCGCCGTCGCTTTGGCCGTATCGGGCCTGTTATTATCGGGCGTGCCGGTAAACGCGCAGAATAAGGATGCCGCGAAGCCTGTCGTCTTGAAGGGCGCCACGCTGATCGATGGCTTGGGCGGCAAGCCGATCGCTGATTCCGTCCTCGTTATTCGCGACGGACGTATTGCGGCCGCTGGAGATGCGAAATCGGTCAAGGCACCCGCCGGGGCCGAAGTGATCGACCTCAAGGGCAAGACCATCATGCCCGGCATGATTTCCAACCATTCCCACATCGGAATCGTAAAGGGCCTCAAGGCCAGCCCGGACAACTTCAATCGCGAGCACATCCTGTCGCAACTGCGACAGTGGGAAGCGTATGGAGTGACCACGATTACGTCGTTGGGGTTGAACGCCGCGGAATTTTACGATCTGAGGGCCGACCTGCATTCGGGCAAGGCACCGGGAGCGGACATCTTCGGGGCGGATCGCGGCATTGGCGTTGCCATGGGAGCGCCGCCGGTCGGGATCGTGCCCGTGGGACCAAGTCAGGTCTACCGCCCGGATACGCCCGAAGCGGCGCGGCAAGCCATCAAGGAAATGGCCGGCCGCAAGACTGACCTGGTCAAGGTATGGCTCGATGACTTCGGCAAGATGTTGCCCGTCAAGGTCAAGCCCGAGGTCTATGCCGCCGTAGTGGACGAGGCACATAAGCACAAGCTCCGTGTCGCCTTCCACATCAACGATATGGAAGACGCGCAGGGCGCCTTGAAGGCCGGCGCGGATATCCTCGCGCATGGCATTCGCGACAAGGAAGTCGATGCAGCGACGATCGCCCTCCTGAAGAAGAATGCGGCGTGGTACGTTGCGACCCTCGCACTCGATGATTTAAACTTCATCTTTGCAGACAGGCCGAAGGTCACGGCCGACCCATTCGTCAATCGAGCTCTGGAACCGACCGTCAAGACGCAGCTGGAAGATCCGGCCTGGCAAAAGAAGGTGCAGGAGGCTCCGGGATCAGAGCGCGCGCGCAAGGCGCTGGCGATGAACCAGAAGAACCTGATGACGCTCTATAAAGCCGGCGTCAACATCGGCTTTGGATCGGATTCCGGTGTGGGCCTTCGCTTTCCCGGCGTTGCCGAACATCGCGAGCTTGTTCTGATGGTCGAGGCTGGCTTCACCCCCATGCAGGCGTTGACGATCGCGACCAGCGGTGCCGCGAAGCTGCTGAAGCTCGACGATCGCGGAGTTTTGAAAGCTGGGAAACTCGCCGATCTCATCGTCCTTGACGCCGATCCTTCTGCCGACATTGCCAATGTCCACAAGATCTCGGCGGTCTGGCATCGCGGGCGGCCCGTCGCCACCTCGATTGCGACGTTCGCGCAACGATAACAACAAGAGAGCGACAACCGGGTTTACCGGGTTGTCGCTTGCGGTCGCAGAAAAGCGCCGTTCTCGATAGAAACCTGGGGAGAGACGTCATGGGAAAACTGACACGACGTGCCGTGATTGCCGGGGCGCTCGCGGTGCCCTTCGCCGCCAAGGCCCAGGAGTGGCCTTCAGGCCAGATGAAATTCATCGTTCCATTTCCGGCGGGAGGAACGCTCGACGCGATCGCGCGCCTGGTTCAGCCGGGTTTGCAGCAGCGACTGGGCAC
The DNA here is from genome assembly GCA_963742695.1 of uncultured Alphaproteobacteria bacterium. Lineage (GTDB taxonomy): Bacteria > Pseudomonadota > Alphaproteobacteria > Rhizobiales > Xanthobacteraceae > Bradyrhizobium. Next base: position 11,774 of record CAVUNF010000035.1, on the reverse strand, counting down.
GACGATCATTATCGAAAACCGTGCCGGTGCCGCCGGCAGTATCGGCGCGGCCGCCGTCGCGAAATCACCGCCGGATGGGCGCACCTGGCTGTTCGTGTTCGACACGCATGCCACCAACCCGGTGATGCAGCCAGGCTTGCCGTTTGATTCCGAGAAAGATCTCGATCCGGTGATGCTGGTAGGCACGGCCCCGAACATCGTGGCGTGCCAGCCATCGCGTCCCTATCAAACGCTGGCCGAGCTGATCGCCGCCTCGAAGGCTAAGCCGCTCGCTTTCGCATCGGCTGGGACTGGCAGTCTTGGTCACCTGACCATGCTGCAGCTTGCCACCCGTTCCGGCGCGCAATGGTCACACGTGGCGTACAAGGGCGCCGCCCCGGCGGTGAATGACGCCATTGGCGGTCACGTTGACATGATCATTGCTGCGACCACCGTGCTCAACAGCCAGATCGAATCCAAGACGCTGCGTCCCATCGCCCAAACCGGAGCTACGCGTCATCCAACGCTTCCCAACGTGCCGACGCTGGTCGAAAGCGGCTATCCCGATCTGGATGCGACCCCGTGGTGGGGGCTGTACGCGCCGGGGAAAACGCCGAAGCCGATGATTGATCGTTTCAACGCCGAGATGAGCGCCGCCCTCAAGGACGAGAATGTTGCGCAGAAGATCAAGGCCATGGGGCTCACGATCGTGGCGAGCGACCCTGCCTTTATGCGAAGTTTCTATACGAAACAGGCACAGGTCTGGGGACAGAGTAGTCCGGGATAACGGCCTGAAGGCCGAGGGCGGATAGCAGGTGAGATCGGGCTGCGCCGACCGATCCTTACACGGTGACCCGTCCCACAGGGTTGCTCGGTAACGCGTCGCGCCTTGGCCGACCGCGCGGCCGTTTCGCGCGAAGTGCTGCTTCAGCATCCAGGGCGGCCTGACGCGCCGATGCAGCTGCGAGTTGCTCCAGGACCTTGAGCGTTGCCTTCGCCCCCATGTTGACGTGGTTGACCGCCGCCTGCCACGCCGCCTGAGGCTTCCTGGCAAGGATAGCGTCGATAATCGCGTGGACCTCAACCGAATTTTCTCTCAGGCGTTCCGGTTGCGACAGCACGATGGGGCGAAGATAGCTGAGGCGCGCCCGGATAACGTCGACGAAGCCGCGCACGACGGCGTTTGAACATACCGTCATCAGGAATTCGTCGAGCCGGTTCTTGAACTCCAGAACCTTTGCCACGCTGCCGGTCTTGAAGGCACGATCAAGATCAAGCTTCAGTTTCCGGAGCTCCTTGCTCTGAGCTTCCGAAATTTCCTCGGCGGCGATCCTCGCCGCCAGTCCCTCCAGCACGGCTCGCACCTCGTAATGTTGCCGCGCCTCGTCCGGCGAGACCTGGGCCACGACCGGGCCCTGATTGGGAATGTTGTCGACGATGCCTTCGGCCTCGAGCTGGCGAAGCGCCTCTCTTACCGCGGTTCGGCTGACGCCGGTCCACGCGCACAATTCGGCTTCTTTCAGCCGCTCCCCCGGCTTAAATCGACCTTCAATGATGGCTGTCCGGAGGTTGCGTGCGACCTGTTGGCGAAGCGGCGCGGCCGTAACAGGCACACGCTGCACCTTGGAAGTTTTCACCAGCAATTCCTTGTTCTCGTTCGGTAAATCTAATCATACGATACTACGATATTAACTTGCAGTCTGGCAAATGAGGGGAATGAATTCGGCGAGGGGTAACCAGCCTGGCTTAGTCGCTGACCAATCCCCCGTAATCGTACGGTATTTTCTGTCCGCCAAAACGCGGCTATTTAATCCCCGCGCGCATCACCTGTTCCGACACACCGTCGCAATGGGGTAGGGGGTAAGTCACGAGGTCCGGGCTCCTAGGCACTCCGGACCTCGTGCACTTTTCATCCATCAGCGCATCTCACCGTTTGAACAGTGAATGGGATCTGGCCACGGCCCGCCGTCGGCGTGCGGGCCTGCGCGTTACCTCAGCTCGGCTGATCTGCGCACGCGAACCCGCGGCGGCGGTGGAGGCGGTGGTCCCATGTCGCGCTGCCAGATCGTTCCGTTATCGAACTGAATGGTCATGCCGTCGGGCGAATAGACCGCGCCCTGGTTCCAGGCTTCGACCCAGATCCGGCTTGCCGGCGCAAAGACATCGGGCCAGGCGCGGACGGATTGGCCGGCTTCGTCGAGCAGATTGAGGTTCGGTCCGTTCTGCGTGACGAAAGCGGGGCTGTCGACGGCACCGGCCCGGCAGGCTTCGATACATCGATAGGCACCGGTCAGGTTGATGCTTTGTGCCGATGCTGCGGTTGTCGCGAACATCGCCGCGGCAGCAAGAACGCATGATGTTATTTTCATGTAATCACTCCATCGGATGACGCTGATCCCGAGATTGATAAAGCCTTGGGCTTGAAAGCCTTGGGGCTTTGAGAGGATCGCTCGGTTATTCCGATGTGCGGCGTTTGGTTCCCGGTTCCCACGACAATTTGCTTTGGGGAACTCCGCGGATCAGGTTTGAACACCTTTCACCGTCTTCACCGCTCGTTCGCCTCGTCCCGATCGAATTTGTAGTCGGGAGGAAGTGTCCAGTTCCGGGATGCCAAGTGCTTCAGCGCGGCCTTGCGCCGGTCTTCCTTCTGCACGACCAGCGTTCGTTCGAGCACTTCGACGATGTCGAGTTCGTCGCCGGCGCTCAACCCCAATTTCTCGACTAACGCCTCGGGCAGTCCGACGGCCAGACTGTCGCCCCATTTGAATACCCGCATGACAGCCTCCATCTTTAGCTCGAAATACAATCAATAGCGATCACAGCTGATTTGTGGCGATCGAATGCAAACTCAATATACATATCGAGTATTGGCGAAACCTGGATGTGGCCGAGAGGTTTCCCCAACCAATCGTCCCCCAAAACGACCGCGGCCCCTGCCAGGGGAGCTGGCAGAGGCCGCGTTGGAACACTTCACCGCGCCTAGGTTCGCGATGAGGTGTGGGAGCTCTTGAAACGAATCGTTAGAACGGCAGCAGGACGTCCATCACCTGTTGGCCGTAGCGCGGCTGCTGCACGTCGGTGATCTGGCCGCGGCCGCCATAGGCGATGCGGGCCTGCGCGATCTTCGAGGAATCGATGGTGTTGTCGCTCTGGATGTCCTCCGGGCGAACGATGCCGGCGACGACCAGTTCGCGGATTTCGAAGTTGACGCGGATTTCCTGCTTGCCCTCGACCACCAGATTGCCGTTCGGCAGGATCTGGGTGACGACGGCGGCGACGTTGGTCTGCAACGCTTCCTGGCGGTTGACCGACCCCTTGCCGTCGCTGGACGACGTGGAATCCGTGGTCAGGATCTTGCCGGGCATCACCTTGGCGACATCGCCGGTCAGGAGTTTGCTGCCGGCGAAGTCGCTGATGCCGGAATCCTCCTTGCTCGAGCGGCTGCGCTGGGTCTCGTTGGCGATGTTGGCCTTGTCGGTGATGTTGACGGTCACCGTTAAAATGTCGCCGATCCGCGCGGCGCGCTGGTCCTTGAAAAAGGCTCTGGAGCCGTTCCGCCACAGCGAGTTGGCGTTGTAGGACACGGTCTCGGGTTTCGGCATCGGCATCTGCACCGGCTTGTAGCCGGGCTGCGTCGTGGGATTCTCGATCGCCGTCAGCTTCGGCTTCTCGCCGATCTGCGACAGCCGGTCGAACGACGAACAGCCGCTGGTGAGTGCAGCCACAGCCAGCATGGCGCCGGTAAGGAGGATACGGGGGAAACCAGACTTCAACATGTACATTACTCGGCTTTTGACGCGGGATGCGAATTGCTGTTGGCGGCGATGGCGACCGGCACGGCGCTCGGCCGGTGCAAGCGAGGAGGTGGTATCGTTGGCGGGAAGCCGCGGCGTTGCTACCGAAATCGAGACCTGGCCGCGGCCGACCACGGTACCGGCGACCGTGCGCTTGGATTGCAGGTTGAGCACGTTGACGACGTCGCCTTCGGTGCCGCCCTCCAGCGCTTTGCCGCGAATGGTGAGGTAGAGCCCGGTCGATTCGTAAATCAGGGTGACGCTCTGGTCGCGCTGCACCAGGTCGGGCTTGGCCAGATCGGCCATTTTCAGGGCCTGGCCGGCGCGCAGCTGCTTGCGCGCCTGCATGCCGAGGGCGCGATCGCGCGGCGCAAGATCGCTGCCGACTTCGGCCTTCGGGCGCCGCTCGATCACCACATCGGAGGATTTGATCAGTTCGTTGCGATCGACGCTGCGGGCCAGCACGGCGGCTTCCACGGTCTCGACGGCGGTGCCGGTGAAGCGCAGTTTTGTGGGCGCCGACACAACGTTGTTGGCGATCTCGAAGGTGACGTCGAAACGGTTGTTGCGCAGCTCGTAGCGGACCGCCGATGCCTGCAGGCTGCCGGTGTTCGAGGCGTCCAGCCGGAGTTCCCCGACGTCGCGGTCGAAGGTCAGCGTGAGATTGGCGGCGTCGCCGAGGCCGTTCTTGCGCTCCAGCGCGCGGGCGACGGCGAGCTCGATGTCCTTGCCTTCGAAGATGCGGGCTGCCCGCGTGATCGAAATCTCGCTGAGGTTCCTGGTGTCGACCCCGATCACCTGATGCGCGCGCAGGCTATTGAGCACCTGCGCGGTCGGCAGCGAACCGGTGGTGCCGAGATCGGGCGCGCGATAGATCGCGATCTGCGCCATAGGTGCCGGCATTGTCGATGACGTCGCCGATCCGTACCAGGTCGCCTGACACGGTGACGTGGGCGCGCAGCACCGGGGCGGCGATGACGTCGTCGCGCAGTTGTGCCGATGCCGTGGCCGAGGAGGCCGCGAGCAGGGCGGTGGCGAGCAGGAGGGAGCGGGCGATCATTTTCAGCTTCCTCAGCGGAACATGTTGGAGGTGGACTGCATCATCTGGTCGGCGGCGCTGACCACCTTGGCGTTCATCTCGTAGGCGCGCTGTGCCGAGATCAGGTCGGAAATTTCGGTGACCACTTCGACATTGGCCTGTTCGAGGTTGGACTGCTGCATGTCGCCGAAGCCGTCGGCATTGGCGATGCCGTCCTGCGGCGCGCCCGAGGCCGGGGTATCCGTGAACAGATTGTCGCCGATCGGCTGCAGGCCGGCCTTGTTGATGAAGCGCGTCAGCCCGATCTGTCCGACCGTGGTCGGCGTGGTCGATCCCGGCAGCAGCACCGAGACCTGGCCCTGCATGTTGATCGTCAGGCCGGAGGCGCTTTGCGGAATCGTGATGGTCGGCTGCACCGGGTTGCCCTGCGAGGTGACGACGCGGCCCTGCGCGTCCATCTGGAACGAGCCGTCGCGGGTGTAGGCATAGGTGCCGTCGGGAACCTGGATCTTGAAGAAGCCCTCGCCGCGGACCGCGACGTCGAGTTCGTTGCCGGTCGGCGACAGCGTGCCCTGGCCCATCAGGCGCGGGGTGCCGACGGTCTTGACGCCGCCGCCGATGTCGACGCCGACGGGAAGGATGGTGCCCTGGTCCGAAGCCTGGGCGCCGACCCGGCGCACGTGATCGTAGATCAGGTCCTGAAACGCCGCGCGCTGCTTCTTGTAGCCGGTGGTGCGCATGTTGGCGATGTTGTTGGAGATCACCTGAACGTTGAGTTCCTGTGCCATCATTCCGGTCGCTGCGGTGTACATAGCGCGCATGGAATTAGTCCTCTGTTATGCCGGTACGTCGGCAAGCTTCTCGATGGCGGTTTTGCGCAAGTCGCCTTGCTGCTGCAGCATCGCCGAGATCGACGTGTAGGCACGCGTCACCTCGATCATGCGGCTCATCTCGACCACCGAATTGACGTTCGATTTCTCGACAAACCCCTGGCGCACCCTGGAAGCGGTGTCGGGCTGCGCCGCGGCACCTTCGGCCGAGTAAAGGTTGGAGCCTTCCTTCACCAGCTGCTGCGCCTGCGCGAAACTCACCAGCCGCAGCTTGCCGCGCACCGAGTCGATCCGGTTGGTGCCTTCGATCACGGTGATGTTGCCGTCGGCGGCAATGGTGATGTCCTTGTCGGTCGGCTGGAACACGATCGGGCCGTTGGCGCCGAGCACGGGCTGGCCGGCGACGTTGACGAGCTGGCCCTGATTGTTGATCTGCAGGTTGCCGTCGCGGGTGTAGCGCTCGCCTGCCGGGGTCTGCACCACGAGGAAGCCGCCGCCGTCGATGGCGACATCGAGCGGGTTCTTGGTGTTCTCGGCGGCACCTTGCGAGAAATCGTGGAAGGTGGCGCGGTCCTGCACAAAGCTGACGCGGCGGTCGCGGCCCTGGAAATTGTCTTCGTGAGCGGGCGTGTTCAGGAATTCCACAAACAGCGAGCGGTCGGCCTTGTAGCCCGTGGTGTTGACGTTGGCGACGTTGTTGGCGACGACATCCATCTGTCGTGCCAGCACCAACTGCCGCGAAAGTCCGACGAGAAGCGTCGTTCGCCACCGGTAGTTCTCCCCTTCAATCGACCCGCGCTCGGCCCTCCCAGGCTGGTTGCGGATCCCGTGAACCGCTCAGCTCTCCCAAGCCGCGGTTCGCCGACTACAGAGCGAAAGCCGTGCCAAGTTGAGAAAACGTCTATTTTGGAATGGGTTAGCGTATTTCGCGGGGGCTGCGGCAGGGGGGCAATAAAGGTTTGTTGACCATGTTTGCCCGGCAGTTTTTTCCTAGTTGAGGATCAAAAGAAAGATTCCATTAACCATTACTACCCTAGCGTCCGCATCAAGAGAGCGCGTGGCGCTGGGGGCATTTGTAATCGCGTCAAGAGCCGGCCCCGCGGCAATCGAATTCATTTCAGAGCGGATCGGGCGGGCGATGGCAGACAGCGACCAGGCAGAAGGCGCGGCGGAAGGTGCCGAAGCCGCGGCCCCCAAGAGCAAGCTCAAGCTGATCATCGCGGCCGTAAGCTTCTTCGCCATCATCGGCGGCGGGGCGGCGACCTGGTTCTTCTTCTTCAAGCACAAGGCGGCGAGGAAGTGCACGCCGCGGCACCGCCGCCGAAGCCGCCGGTCTTCATCGACGTGCCGGACATGCTGGTCAACCTGGTCGGGCTGCCCGGCGAGCGCGTGCAATATCTCAAGGTCAAGGTCGTGCTCGAGGTCAAGGAAGACAAGCAGGTCGAGGCGATCAAGCCGACCATGCCGCGCGTCACCGATATCTTTCAAACCTATCTGCGCGAGCTGCGGGCATCCGATCTCAACGGTTCCGCCGGCCTGTTTCGCCTCAAGGAAGAGCTGACCCGGCGGGTCAACGTCGCGGTCGCGCCAAATCAGGTCAACGCGGTGCTGTTCAAGGAAATCGTCGTTCAGTGACGAGACGGATTTAACATCATGGCGGGTAACGATCCGGTCGACCAGGACGCAATCGCAGCCCAATGGGAAGCGTCGCTGGATTCCGAAGACCCGGCGGAAGCCGCGGAAGCGGCTGCGGCCAACGAACTCTCCGGCACCATGGCGCTGCAATGGGCCGCCATGGTCGAGGACGGCAGCCGCGACTTCGGCGGCGGCAAGAACGGCGGCGAGCGGGTCCTGTCGCAGGAAGAAATCGACAACCTGCTCGGTTTCTCGGTCGGCGACGTCAATCTCGACGACAATTCCGGCATTCGCGCCATCATCGATTCGGCGATGGTGTCCTACGAGCGTCTGCCGATGCTCGAAATCGTGTTCGACCGCCTGGTGCGGCTGATGACCACGAGCTTGCGCAACTTCACCTCCGACAACGTCGAAGTCTCGCTCGACCGCATCACCTCGGTGCGGTTCGGCGACTACATGAATTCGATCCCGCTGCCGGCGGTGCTCTGCGTGTTCAAGGCCGAGGAATGGGAAAATTTCGGCCTCGCCACGGTGGATTCCAGCCTGATCTATTCGATGGTCGACGTGCTGCTGGGCGGCCGCCGCGGCCAGACCTCGCTGCGCATCGAAGGCCGTCCCTACACCTCGATCGAGACCAACCTGGTGAAGCGGCTGGTGGAAGTGGTGCTGACCGACGCCGAGCAGGCGTTCCGGCCGCTGTCGCCGGTGACGCTTCTCGATCGACCGGCTGGAAACCAATCCGCGCTTTGCCGCCATCTGCCAGGCCGGCCAACGCCGCCATCCTGGTGCGGCTGCATATCGACATGGAAGATCGCGGCGGCAATATCGAGTTGCTGCTGCCCTACGCGACCATCGAGCCGATCCGCCCCGTGCTGATGCAGATGTTCATGGGCGAAAAATTCGGCCGCGATCCGATCTGGGAAGGCCATTTCGCCACTGAAATGGCGCAGGCCGAAATCTCGGTCGATGCCGTGCTCTATGAAGCCGACATTCCGCTGAAGCAACTGATGAAGCTGAAAGTCGGCGACACCCTGCCGCTCGAAATGCGCGCCGATGCGCTGGTCGCGGTGCGCTGCGGCAAGGTCACCCTGACCGAGGGACGGATGGGCCGGGTCGGCGACCGCGTCGCCATTCGCGTCACCAAGCAACTGCGCAAACCCAATACCACCTTCGCGATGTTCGAGAAGGCCGATGAGCAAACCAAGTTGATGGAGGCCCAATGAGTCATTCATTCGGAATTGTGATCGAGAGCCTGGTGGCGATTTTGCTGATGCTGACGATCGGCTACTGCATGTTGCTGAACTCGCGGCTGAAGCGGCTGAAGGCGGATGAGCATTCGCTGAAGGCGACGATCGGCGAACTGATCACGGCGACCGAAATCGCCGAGCGCGCCATCGGCGGCCTCAAGCACACGGTTCGCGACGTCAACGAGAACCTCGGCAACCAGCTGACCTCGGCGGCGCAGATGTCGCAGCAGCTGAAGAAGCAACTTGCCGGAAGGCGACAACGTCATTCGCCGGCTGTCGCAGCATCGCGGTCGCCGCACGGCCGCCCTCGGACCGGAGCCTGAGCCGGAGCGCGCGCGCCCAGGGTATCGACAGCCAAGGCGATCGCCGCCGCAGCGCAGGCGTTCTCCGAACGCAGAAGGTCCGACGGCCTCGCCGCATGAAATCCTTCCGTGACATTCGCGTCATTCCGGTCGTCCTGGTCGCGATCTTCGGCCTTGCCGTGCTGAAGGTCGCCGGCCTGGTGATCGATGGCGGCTATGTGTTCGACTATCAGCCGCAGACCGCCAAGAAGTCCTGGGCGCAGGAGACCCTCAATTTCCCGGGCGGCAAAGTCGACGACGACCGCCGGCGACATCACCGGCTCGGTGGCGCGCCAAAGAAGGAAGAGCCGCCAAGCCGGCGGTCGCCGCACCGGAAGTCGGCCAAGCCCGACGGCGTCGTGCGTGTATCCCGAGCAGACCAGCGCCGGTGTCGCCGTCGGAGCGCGCGATCCTGGAGCGGCTGCAGTCGCGGCGGCAGGAACTGGAAGCGCGCGCGCGCGAGATCGACATCCGCGAGAGCCTGCTCAAGGCCGCCGAAAAGCGCATCGAAGCGCAAGGTCGAGGAAATGAAGGCGGTGGAAGTCGCGGATCTCGACCGCGACCACCCAAAAAGCCGAAACCGACGCCGCCCGCTTCAAGGGCATCATCACCATGTATGAGGGCATGAAGCCAAAGGACGCCGCCAAGGTGTTCGACCGGCTCGAAATGTCCGTGCTGTTCGAAATCGCCTCGCAGATCGCCCCGCGCAAGATGTCCGACATCCTCGGCCTGATGCAGCCGGAAGCCGCCGAGCGGCTGACGGTCGAGATGGCACGGCGGGCCGGAACGGACAAGACCGCCACCGCCGCCGACCTGCCCAAGATCGAAGGCAAGGTACTGCTGCAAAAGTCCAATTAACGGGGATACAAGGCAAAGCGCTACGGCGGCTTGGCCATCGAATCCGGGCTCTGAATCCAAAGTCGCCGGATGCACAACTATTGCGCAGTGCGGGCCGGCTGCAGCTTTGCAAGCTCTACGGAAATACGTAAGCTGCCAAGGCATTGGGAATGCCACATGGGAAGCAGCGCTGCCGCCGAATTCGCGCCGATGCGATTCTCGACCGACGATGTGCCCGAGCGGGATCGGTTGCCGAGCTGGCGCGAGGCGTTCGGGCGCGTCCTGGTGCGCGCCGATATTGCGCCGGTTTCCTCAGACCGTCCCTTTCGAGCCGAAGCAATGCTCTGGGCGTTGCCTGGCGTGCGCACCGCGCTCTGGGACGGCAGCGCGGCACAATACATTCGAACGAAGGCGGTAGTGGCCGCCGACGGAGACAACTCTATCGGCTTGGTCGTCAATTTGGGGTCTAGCGCTTTGGTGTCGCGGCAAAACGAGGTCGTACTCGGTGATGGCGATGCCTATCCAATGCCCAACGATATAGCCGCCACCCTGAAGCACCCGTCACCTCGGGATGTTGTTTCCCCGGGCCGCCCTCGCATCGCGCGTTGTGGATCTCGAGTTCGCGGCCACGCGGGTGATCCCCAAGACCTTTGAGCCATTACAGCTGCTGGTGAAGTATCTCAGGCTGGTGCAGGAGGACGTTGAGTTCTCCGATCCGGGATTGCGCCATTGCGTTGTCGGCCAGATTTACGATCTGGCCGCCTTGGCGCTCGGCGCCAACCGCGACACCAGGGAAACCGGCCTGAGCGCGGTCGCTGCTGCGCGATTGGCTGCGGCGCTCGCCGACATCAACGCCAGCTTCACCGATCCGAACCTTATGCTGGAAACGGTGGCGCGCCGGCAAGGCGTGTCGCCGCGCTATCTGCAAAGGCTGCTGGAGCAATCCGGGATGTCGTTCACCGCGCGCGTCAACGAATTGCGGTTGCAACGGGCCTTCGCGCTGCTGAACAAGGCGCAGAACCGCGGGCGCCGCATTTCCGAGATCGCCTGGCAGGCCGGATTTTCCAATATCCCGCATTTCAACCGGCTGTTCCGCGCCCGCTTCGGCGATACGCCTTCCGGCAGCCGCGGCTAGGACCGATACCCTGCGACCGCGCACCCCTTGGCGTCCTTTGCCGCGCTTAACTTTCCCGGCAGCGCTCAATCTTAACAGTCCTTAAACCGCCAATTCTAGATTGACCGCGCGGCGGCGAGGGCTCGCCGACGCCGAACGGTCCTATGAGCTGAAAGACCCCCACTGGAATGGCGCGAACGGTTGCCGCTGGAATTGGTCGCGAGGCCGCGCATTTGCGCGGGCGGTCCAGCATTGCCTCGGCGCGCCGTTATTGCTTTCAGCAGGCCTGCTGATCGCGCTGATGTCGTCCGCGGCCTGCCAGGCCGAACCGGTCAGGGGCGAGGCGGTATTCTCGGCGCAGGGCGGTTACGCCCGGCTCATGATAAAACTCACCGAGGATGTCGATTCCGAAGTTACCGCGGCCGGCTCGATCCTCATTATCCGGTTCAAGCGTCCGGTCGATGTTCCCGTCGACAAACTGTCGGACGCGGTGCCCGATTATGTCGGGTCGGCGCGCCGCGATCCCGACGGCTCGGCGATCCGGCTGTCGCTGGCGTGTCGCGTCACCATCAACACCATGGCGGCCGGCGAGCGGCTGTTCGTCGATCTCTTGCCGGACAGCTGGAGCGGCCAGCCGCCGGGCCTGCCCGCCGAGGTGGTCCGCGAACTCTCCGAGCGCGCGCGGGTCGCCGAACGCGCATTGCGCGTGCAGCGCGCGCTGGCGGAAGCCAAGAAGCGGACTCCGATCGCGTCCGCGCCTCGGTGCAACCGACCTTCGTCCGCTTCGTGTTCGAGATGCCCGACGGCGTCGGTGCCTCCAGCGTGCTGAACGACCAGAAGCTGACACTGCTGTTCAATTCGGTACTCAATTTCGATCTGGCGGATGCCAAGATCGCGGCGCTGGCGAATGTTGCCGCGATCAATGAGAAGATCCAGGGCGAAACCTCCGCGGTGGAAA
>CAVUNF010000034.1:0-31793 GCA_963742695.1 uncultured Alphaproteobacteria bacterium | reverse complement strand
CGCCTCCGCTTCAGGCACGACGAAATCGACGCCGTTCACACCGAGGAAGGTGTACAGCGCAAGCAGCGACGTGCGTTTGTTGCCGTCGACGAACGGATGGTTGCGGGCGATGCCGAAGGCATAGGCCGCGGCCAATTCGGCGAGTTCAGCCTGTTCGTATGACCATCGGTTTTTTGGCCGGTCGAGCGCGGATTTGAGCATCCCTTTGTCGTGCAAACCGCTCGCGCCGCCGTGGATCGTGAGTTGCTCGTCGTGAATTGCAACGACCATCTGACGAGTGAGCCAAAACGGCTCGGTCATTTGGCAAGCTCGGCCAGCGCATTATGGTAACGCTTCATGCCGCGCCGGGCGACTTCCATCGCCTTCTCGAAATCCGGATCGTAGGGAGTTAGTCGAAAGCCACCGTCGGGGGTAAGCGTCGCATAGAAGCACGTCACCCTGAATGCTGACATGCACCTCGAGCCAGCACATCCTTTGAGAGAATAATATCCCGAAGAATTGCCAATCTTCTTGATCTCGACGGTTCCGATGCCTGCCCCGTGCATCAGGCGCAATTTTCGTTTGTTCGTTCATGGCATTCAGCTCCGTTATACGGTTTGTATAACAGGACTTGATACCCGTTCAACAGATGTTTTACGCCCAATCAGCCTATTCCACCACGAAATCGAACCGCCCGGCGAGCCAACCTTCGTTCTTGGCCGTGCGCACCAGCAACTCCTTGCGAAACAGCCCGTCGGACCGGTTCTGCGCCTCGCCGGGGAAATAGAGCTGGGTCGTCAGCACGCGTCCGCCACGCGGCTGCACTTTCACATGGATATGGCGCGTACGGCCGGGATAGACGCCGGGCACGACGGTGCGCAATCGATAGCGCCCTTCCGCGTCGGTGAATTGATGGCCGCGCAGGCGGAAACCGGTGTTGTCGTAGCGGCCCTTGTCATCGGCCTGCCAGAAATCCAGCAAGGCCCCGGCCTGTGGTTTGCAGCCGCGGGTGAGCACGAAGCCGACCAGTTCGATCGGCTGCCCCGCCATGCCGCTTTCATATAGTTCGACCCGAACGGGCGAGGATGGCTTGAAGTACGGCCCTTCGGTCTGCCGCAATGTTACTTCGTCGCCGTCGTGGCATGCGGGCGTGGGCGAAAGCGGCGCCTGTGCGAGGCTGTGATCGAACGTGAGCCAAGAACCGGCGGCGAAGGCTCCGACTCCAAGTACAGCGCGTCGCGTCGGTCTGTCGATCATGCGCCCGACCTCGTCAGCCCATCGTTTCCAGTTCGTCGATCATGCCCGCAATCACCGACAGCCCGCCGTCCCAAAATTTTGGATCGCTGAGCGTCAAGGCCGAACGGCTTGAGCAGTTCGGAGTAATGCTTGGTGCCGCCGGCCGCCAGCATCGCGAGGTAGCGCTCGGCAAAGCCGTCCTGCGCATTCTCGTAGACCGCATAGAGCGAGTTCACCAGGCAATCGCCGAACGCATAGGCGTAGACGTAGAACGGCGAATGGATGAAGTGCGGGATGTACATCCAGAAATTCTCGTAGCCCGGCCGGATATCGATCGCCGGCCCCAAGCTCTCGCCCTGCACGCTGAGCCAGATCTCGCCGATGCGCTCGGCGGTCAACTCGCCGTTCTTGCGCTCGGTATGGATGGCGCGCTCGAACGAATAGAACGCGATCTGCCGCACCACCGTGTTGATCATGTCCTCGACCTTGCCGGCCAGCAGCGCCTGGCGCTGTCTGGCGTTCTTGGTCTGCGCCAGCAACCGCTTGAAGGTCAGCATCTCGCCGAACACGCTGGCGGTTTCCGCCAGCGTCAGTGGCGTCGGCGCCATCAGCGCTCCGTTTTTGGCCGCCAGCACCTGGTGCACGCCGTGGCCGAGTTCATGGGCGAGCGTCATCACGTCGCGCGGCTTGCCCTGGTAGTTCATCAGCACATAGGGGTGCGCCGAGGGCGTGGTGGGATGCGAGAACGCGCCCGGCGCCTTGCCGGGCCGCACCGGCGCATCGATCCAGCGATCGGTGAAAAACCGCTCGGCGATATCGGCCATTTGCGGCGAGAAGCCGCGGTAGGCCGTCAGCACCATGTTCCGGGCGTCGGGCCAGGCGATGCTGCCGGTGGCGGCGAACGGCAGCGGCGCGTTGCGATCCCAATGCGCGAGTTTCTTCTTTTTGAACCAGCCCGCCTTGAGCTGATAATAGCGATGCGACAGTCTTGGATAGGCCGCGCGAACCGAACCCACCAGCGCATCGACCACCTCGCGCTCGACGCGATTGGCCAGATGCCGCAAATCCGCGACGTCCTGGAAACCGCGCCAGCGATCGGAAATCTCCTTGTCCTTGGCCAGCGTGTTGGTGATCAGCGCAAACGTCCGCTCGTTGGCCTTGAAGGTTTTCGCCAGCGCCTGCCCGGCCGCCTTGCGCTTTTGCCGGTGCGCGATCCTGCAGCAGATTGAGGGTCGGCTCGATCGCAAGCTCGCTGGCCGCCGACCTTGAAGCGCAGGCCGGAGATGGTCTGATCGAACAGCCTGTTCAAGGCGGCATAGCCGCTCTGGGATTTCTCGTGAAACAGCTGCTCGACGCGATCCTCCAGCTGATACGGCTTGTCCTTGCGCAGATCCTCGATCCACGGACGGTAATGCGCCAGTTCAGGCGTCGCCATCGCGCGCTCGACCGTCGCATCTTCAATGCGGTTGAGCTCGAGCGCGAAAAACAGCAGATGCACCGACGCATTGGTCAGCCGCTCGGAAACGTCGCCGTAGAATTTGGTGATCGCCGGATCGACGCTGTCGCCGGCATGAATGAGGCCGGCATAGGACGCCAGACGCCCGGCGAGATCGTCGATCGCCTCGTAGCGCCGGATCGCTTCGGCGAGCCATTTGCCGCCGCCCTCGCCGGCGGCTTTTTCCGCGAGCTTGCCCTTGTAGTCCGTCTCAAACGCGACGCAATCGGCGTCCATCTGTTGCAAATCGCGGGTCGCTTCCGGCGCGTCGATTCCGGAATAGAGATCGGCCAGGTTCCATTCCGGCAGCTTCGCAGGTTTGGATTTGGCCGCGGATTTTCGGGTGCTCGACTTGCGTTGGACGGACGCCTTGGCTCTGGAGCGGATTTGGCTTGAGCGGATTTGGCGAGAGCAGATTTGGAGCGCGAGGTCATCTTGTTCGAGCCTGTGTTTGCGTTTCAGCCGAAGCGGCGGCAGGCCGCCGAGCGAAGCCGGGACGCCAACGCTTAAGCGGGCGTTAATCGGCATCAGCGAGAGTGCCCCGATTCGAGACAGATAGTTGTAACGCGCGGGGAATGCCATGGCTGCCAGCATTTTGATTGTCGACGACGACGCGGTAGCGCGCCGCCTGGTCGAAAACATGGTGCAGAAGTGCGGCTATCAGACGACCGTCGTGGATTCCGGTGACGCCGCCATCGCCGTGCTGACCGCGCCCGATGCGCCCGTCATCGACGCCGTTGTGCTCGATCTGGTGATGCCCGGCCTCGACGGCATGGGCGTGCTGGCCAAAATCCGCGAGGCCGGCCTCAATACCCCCGTCATCGTGCAGACCGCGCATGGCGGCATCGACAATGTGGTGTCGGCGATGCGCGCCGGCGCCCACGATTTCGTGGTCAAACCGGTCGGCATCGAGCGGCTGCAGGTAAGCCTGCGCAATGCGCTCAACGCCAGCGCGCTGAAGGGCGAGCTGCAGCGCATCCGGCACAGCCGCGAAGGCAAATTGACCTTTGCCGACATCATCACCCGCAGCGAGGCCATGGCGGGCGTGTTGCGCACCGCGCAAAAGGCCGCCGCCTCGACCATACCGGTGCTGATCGAAGGCGAATCCGGCGTCGGCAAGGAATTGTTCGCGCGGGCCATCCATGGCAGCGGCGAGCGCAAATCGAAGCCGTTCGTGGCCGTCAATTGCGGCGCGATCCCCGACAATCTCGTGGAGTCGATCCTGTTCGGCCACGAGAAGGGCGCCTTTACCGGCGCCACCGAACGCCACATGGGCAAATTCGTCGAAGCCTCCGGCGGCACGCTGTTTCTCGACGAAGTCTCGGAATTGCCGCTGGCCGCGCAGGTCAAACTGCTTCGCGCGCTGCAGGAAGGCACCGTCGAGGCGGTCGGCGGCCGCAAGCCGATGAAAGTCGACGTCCGCATCATTTCCGCGACCAACCGCAAACTGCTCGACCGCGTCAAAGGCGGACAATTCCGCGAGGACCTGTTTTATCGGCTGCACGTGCTGCCGCTGACGATTCCGGCGTTGCGGATGCGCCGCGAAGACATCCCGCATCTGCTGCGGCATTTCCTGGCGAGATTCTGCGCCGAGGAAAATCGCACCGTTTCCGGCATCAGCGGCGAGGCGATGGCGCAGCTGTCGCAACTGGACTGGCCCGGCAACATTCGCCAGCTCGAGAACGCGGTCTATCGCGCGGTGGTCATGAGCGACACCGACCAGCTCGGCCTGGCGGATTTTCCGCTCGCCGCCGCACAATCATCGTCGACGCCGGACGCACACCAGCACGGCGAGCCGCTCGTCGTAGCCCCGGCGTTTCACTCGACCGTGCCGGCCATGGTTTCAGGTAATGAAATACCTATCGCGCCGCTATCGGCCGCCGGGACGCTGGCGATGCTGACCAGCGCAGGCGAAATGCGGCCACTCGAAGAAATGGAGACCGAAATCATCCGGTTCGCGATCTCGCATTATCGGGGACAGATGTCCGAAGTCGCACGCCGGTTGAAAATCGGCCGCTCAACGCTTTACCGCAAGCTCGATGAGGCCGCCGCCGACAATTCGGCCGCCGGCAGCCCCGACGAGGCGAATTGAGGCGAAATACGATCGGCAGCTTTGCGAGTCTGAACGAAGGCCTTGAAGACGCCGAGCTATTCTGGAACATTTGAACCGTTGCTTGGCGGTGACAGACAAAAGCAAAAGCGCGTGGCAAAAGGGCGCAATCCGTTGCAAAGGGGCTGCTTTGAAGTCAGTTTGTCGTGACTTGCCCCGGGTGACGCTGGCTGCATCTGGGGAGCGCGTGTATCGTCTGCGTATGAATCTTTGCGTGCAGGCGTATCAAGTTCAGAGAGTTTTGGAGCACGTTCAGAACCGAACCAAAGACGTTGCGATGACGTTGACTGAATGAGCTTCGAAAATCCGATCAGGCCGGCGCTTTAGCAAAAGCTGTGACGGACGAGACCAAGAACTGTTCCATGCCGGGGCAGTTTCGCCCAAGGGGTGTGACGATGCGAGACCGTTCGAAGAACCGTGCTGGATTTGACCGCGTGCTGATGGCCGTCGCGGCAACCTTCCTCACGGTGTCCGCGACCTCGGCCCTTGCGCAAGCCGATCCGGCCCGCAACAGCGCCGCGGAACTTGCGATCGATGCCGCCATTCCGCGTCCCGAACCCGCCAACGTCCCGCCTCCGACCATCAACGATTTCAAACTGGACACAACGGCATCCGTGCCCGATCCGGCGAAAGCAACCGCGACCAGCCCGCCGAGCCCGCTGCGTCGACACCAGCAAGAGCCGCGACCACCATACCGCCCGCCTCCGGCTGCGGCCGCCGCCACGCCGGCTGTCGAGCCCGCCAAGGAGCCGGTCAAGGCTGCCAGCAGCGTGTCCCCGGCCGATCAGCCCGTCGCCGACAAATTGCGCGAAATCATGGGCGCGAAAGCGTCGCGCTATTTCGACCGCAAGGGCGAACGGGCCGCGGTCGAGAAGTTCTATACCGCGCGCGAATTCGCGCCGCTGTGGACCCAAGCCGGCACAGTGACCGCCAGCGCCAAGGGCGTCATCGCGCGCCTCAAGGACGCCGCGGCCGAAGGCTTGAATGCGTCGGATTATCCGGTGCCGGATTTCGCCGCCGCGACCTCGCCGGATGCAGCTTGGCGGAAGCCGAACTGAAGTTGACCGCCAGCGTGCTGGATTATGCGCGCCAGGCGCAGAGCGGCCGCATGCACTGGTCGCAGGTTGCCTCGGACATTCTGTATCCCGAGCATCCGACCGATGCCGCCGAAGTGCTGGCGAACGTCACCACGGCCAAGGATGCGTCGGCCGCACTCGACGGCTACAATCCGCCGCACAAGCTGTATCGCGAATTGAAGGCGAAGCTTGCCGAGCTGCGCGGCCAGGGCGAAGGCCCGGTCGTTCAGATTGCCGAAGGTCCGCCGCTTGCATTCAAGCCGGCCAGCAAGAAGCAGCCGGCGGTGACGCCGGAAGATGCGCGCGTGCCGCAGCTGCGCGCCAAGCTTGGCATCACCGAGAACGCCGACGACACCCGTTACGACGCCAAGGTCGCCGAGGCCGTGCGCAAATTCCAGGCCGGCGCCGACCTCAAGGTCACCGGTGTGCTCGACGACAAGACCGTCAAGGCGATCAACAGCCCGAAGCGCGACCGCCAGATCGACACCGTGATCGTCAACATGGAGCGCTGGCGCTGGCTGCCGCGCCAGCTCGGCGCGCCGTCGCTCGGCAACGCTTATGTCATTCTCAACATTCCCGATTTCACGCTCAAGGTGATGCAGAACGGCGCGGCGGTCTGGAACACCAAGGTCGTGACCGGAAAGCCGGGAGGCCACGCCACGCCGCTGATGACGGAGACGATGAAGTTCATCACCGTCAATCCGACCTGGAATGTGCCGCCGTCGATCATCTACAACGAATATCTGCCGGCGCTGCAGCAGGATCCGACGGTGCTGCAACGCATGGGACTGCGACTGGAACGCAACCGCGACGGCAGCATCCACATTTCGCAGCCGCCCGGTGAATCCAATGCGCTCGGCCGCATCCGTTTCAACTTCCCGAACAAGTTCCTGGTCTATCAGCACGACACGCCGGACAAGAACCTGTTCGCACGCGACGAGCGCGCGTTCAGCCATGGCTGCATGCGGGTGCAAAATCCCGATCAATACGCCGCGACGCTGCTCAACATCGTGATGCCGGAAAAGCGCTACACGCCGGAGAAAATCCGCAGCATGTATGGCCGCAGCGAGATCGACATCAAATTCCCGACGCATATTCCGGTCAACATCACCTATCAGACCGCGTTCGTGGACGACGCCGGCAAGCTGCAATTCGCGCAAGGACATCTACGGCAAAGACGCAAGGATGTTGGCGCTGCTCAAGAACTCCGGGAAGGACCTGGAGAACGTCGTGGCGCATGCCAATCCGAGCTACGCCCGGCCGAGCGGATCGTCATTGCCGTCCAACGTCGCCTTCAACAGCGACTTCGGCGGCCCTCCGGCCCATCGTTCTTCGAGCGGCTGTTCGGCGGACCGGCCGCCGACACCGCCCGCCCCGGTCGGCCGCGGTCAGCAGCAGCAGCAGCCGCGCGCGGGTGATCACCCGCTGATCCCTGCCGCTTCGACGGTTTGTATAAATTACTGAACGAAATCAACGATCTCGCGATTAAGCGAGATCGTTTAACGTTAACCATTCTCCATCTGGATTTAGCCAGCGGGCACTTTTTCGCCACACTCGGCGGGTTAGGTTAAGACTGACTTGGGGGGTGGGACAAAATCTCAACGAAACCCACCCGCATTAAGGCTGCGTTAACGCTCTTTCGCCACACGGGGTAGCGGAAGAGTTCCTCGATCGGTCGTCCTCTGGGTGGGCTCATACGTGCTGGCTGGTTTCGCACGCCAATTCAACTCGCTGTCGATTTCGAAGGCCGGATGTCAACGCCGGCCTGGCATCGTTGTTGCTGCTGGCGGGAGCCGGCGCCGTGCACGACGCGACCGCGCTGAACGAAACCCGCACCCTCTCGTTCCACCACACCCATTCCGACGAAGATCTCACCGTCACCTTCAAGCGCAACGGCCGCTATGACGAAGACGGCCTGAAGCAACTCAATCGCTTCCTCCGCGACTGGCGCAGCCAGGAACAGACCACGATGGATCGTCACCTGTTCGACATCCTCTGGGAAGTCTACCGCGACGTCGATGGCAAGCAGCCGATCCAGATCATCTCCGCCTACCGTTCCCCCGCCACCAACGCCATGCTCCGCCGCCGCTCCTCCGGCGTGGCGCGTTCCAGCCAGCACATGCTCGGCCACGCCATGGACTTCTTCATTCCGGACGTTCCGCTCGAGCAGGTCGCGCTACGCCGGGCTCCGCCTGCAGCGCGGCGGCGTCGGCTTCTACCCGACCTCGGGATCGCCTTTCGTCCATCTCGACACCGGCAGCATTCGGCACTGGCCGCGCATGAACCACGACCAGCTGGCCCGCGTATTCCCCGACGGCCGCACCGTGCATGTCCCGACCGACGGCAAGCCGCTGAAGGGCTATGAACTCGCGCTCGCCGACATCGAAAAACGCGGCAATGGCGACAATGCTTCCACCAGGAGCAAGCCGAGCCTGTTCGCCGCCTTGTTCAGCGGCGGCAAGTCGAACGACGACGAAGACGAGGCCAGCAAGCTCCCGTCGCCCGTGAAAAGACCGCTGCACCTAGTCGTCGTAGCCGCCGCAGCGCCCGCCAAATCCGCCGAACCCGTGCCGGTGCCGCGCGCAAAACCCGTCGCCTCGACCTTCAAGCTGGCCTCGGCCGACACCCAGATCGTCGTGCCCGGAAAACCCAAATCGCCGGCCGCATCGGCTGAAAAGG
This sequence comes from uncultured Alphaproteobacteria bacterium, assembly GCA_963742695.1. GTDB lineage: Bacteria > Pseudomonadota > Alphaproteobacteria > Rhizobiales > Xanthobacteraceae > Bradyrhizobium. The sequence goes on along the minus strand of CAVUNF010000034.1, from coordinate 23,218 downwards.
CCGAACCGAAGCCGCAGACGCCGGCCGACATCATCAATGCCCGCGGCTTCTGGGGCGATGCCGCCACCGCACCGAAGCAGGCAACTCCGGCACAGGTCGCCGCCCTCAGGGCTCGCGAAGCATTTGCCTCCGCCGATCCGCAATCGACCGCCAGCGTCTCCGCCGCGTTCCAGGCCCTGGCCTACGCGCCGGCCGCCGCCTCCCCGGTCGACCGCTCGAACATCGTCGCCGCCAGCGCCCCGATGCCGCGCAGCGTCCGCCCGGGCGCGGCGCCGCGCAACCCCATGGCCGTCACCAATGTCACCACGGTGGTCGCCAAGGGATCGCAGGGTCAGCCGAGCGTGATTGCGACCTCGACGCGGATCGCCGCCGCCAAGAGCAACGACGTCTGGATGCGCGTCATGATGCTGGCGCCGAGCGCCAGCACGTCGATGTCCTCGACGGTGCTGGGCGACACCGACATGACCTTGATGCGTGCGCATTTCGTCAAGCCGCAGGCCGTGGTCGCGATGAGCTTCTCGGACGATCCGCAGCTCGGACTGGTCGCTGACCGCTTCACCGGATCGGCGACCGCCGTGCTGGCGACGCAGTCCTTCGTGATGCGGACCGCCTCGCTGCGCTGATCAGCGCCCGCTATAGACATCCTCGTTTCCAGAAATCCAGCGTCGTCTTCGCGAACGCGATTTCCCGTGACCGTTGGCCTCTCGGACGCAGGCGCTGGCACGAGCGCCGCCGACCCGTGGCCCCAGCTATCTTTGGATCCCGGCTTGTTTTCGCGATGTTGCGTTCAGGCCCCGTGAGTGGGAAACCTCACAGCATCCCCAGCGCCTGCATGTAGGTCTCCAGGATGGTTTCCTGTTCGGCACGCTCGTTGGCGTCCTGCTTGCGCAGGCGCACGATGGTGCGCAGCGCCTTGACGTCGTAGCCGTTGCCCTTGGCTTCGGCATAGACGTCGCGGATATCGTCCGAGATCGTCTTCTTTTCTTCTTCCAGCCGCTCGATGCGCTCGATGATGGCCTTGAGTTGATCCTTCGCGAATTTGGTCGCGGGCGCTTCGTCGCTGACGGCGGCAGCAGAGGTGGCCATCGGGTACTCCTGAGGGAACTGACGGTTGAGGTGAAAACGGAAGGCCGCACGCTTTCCCACGCACCGCATCCTGAAATGACCCTCAAGAGTGCGCGCGCTTGCCGTCAAGGCAACATCGCGCTCATCCACAGCGCGCCCACAGGAGAAAGAAGTGCCTCGTCATGGCGAGGAGGCTCTGAGCGCTCAATTTGTAGCCACGGATGGAGCCAACGGGTCGCGCTTCGCGTCGCCCCGTTGCGCTCGCAATCCGGGCGTACGGACGTCGAAATCAATGCCCGCTATGGGCCTTCTTCATCGCAGCGAGTTGTTCGGGGCTGGCCGCGCCCTGATAGGTCGCCTTCCAGGTCTCGTAGGGCATGCCGTAGACGGCCTCGCGGCTGTCGTCCTTGCTCATGGCGGCCCCCTTGGCATCGGCTTCCTCCTTGAGCCAATTGGACAGGCAATTACGGCAGAAGCCTGCGAGATTCATCAGATCGATGTTCTGGACATCGGTGCGCGAGCGCAGATGTTCGACCAGGCGCCGGAACACCGCCGCTTCAAGTTCCGTTCTGGTTTTGTCGTCGATTGCCATGGCCGTTCTCTCGCGTTTGCCGCAGGATACTGTTTCTAGGTGGGCGTTGTCACAGATTTTGCCATATCGCAGGGCAAACAGGCGCCGAGGAGCGGGATTTCGGCCGCCCGTTGCATTAAACTGCCCGCCCAGCGGTTGACAGTCCCCGCTCGCCCGCGCGAAATCGTCAATGATTTGATATAGCTTCCCTGAATGATCCCGACGAATTCCCATCGCCCCAATCGATTCCCTGCTCGCCTGGCCGCCGGTTTGGCGCCGGCGCTGGCGCTTGCCGTGGTGTGTCTATGGAACAGTTCGGCGGCGGCTGACTTTCGTCTCTGTAACAACACCTCGAGCCGGGTCGGCATCGCGCTTGGGCTACAAGGATGCCGAAGGCTGGACCACCGAAGGCTGGTGGAATGTGTCCTCGCGGAGCTGCGAGACCCTGCTGCGCGGCACGCTTGTCGCACGGTTCTATTATATCTATGCGCTCGATTACGACCGCGGCGGCGAATGGTCGGGACAGGCCTTCATGTGTTCGCGCGACAAGGAATTCACCATCAAGGGCACCGAAAATTGTCTGGCGCGCGGTTTTGACCGCACCGGCTATTTCGAGGTCGACACCGGAGAGCAGCGTGCCTGGACCGTGCAATTGACCGAAGCCAATGAACAGCCAGCGCCGCAACAGCGGGTGCCGGGAATTCCGGGAACCGTCGGCCCAGGCGGACCCGGCGGCCTCCCCGGCATGTCCAATCACCGGGCGGCAGGCCCCCCGGCGCGTCTGGCCTGCCGCCAGCGCCCGGAAGCAAACAATGAGACGCTTACGCCGCATCAAGATCCTCGCAACGCTCGGCCCGGCATCTTCGGATCTCGCCATGATCCGGAAGCTGTTCGAGGCCGGCGCCGACGTCTTCCGCATCAATATGAGCCACACCTCGCACGACAAGATGCGCGAACTGGTCAAGACCATTCGCAATGTCGAATCGAGCTATGGCCGCCCGATCGGCATTCTGGTCGATCTGCAGGGCCCGAAGCTGCGGCTGGGATCCTTCACCGAAGGTTCGATCCAGCTCAAGAACGGCGAAAGCTTCGTGCTGGATTCCGACAAGGCGTCCGGCGACAACACCCGCGTCCAGCTTCCGCATCCGGAAATTCTGGCGGCGCTGCGGCCGGGTCATGCGCTGTTGCTCGACGACGGCAAGGTGCGGCTGATCGTCGAGGAGGCCTCGCCCGAGCGCGCCGTTACCCGCGTCGTGATCGGCGGCAAGATGTCGGATCGCAAGGGCGTCAGCCTGCCCGACACCGATCTGCCGGTTTCCGCCATGACGCCGAAGGACCGCGCCGATCTCGAGGCGGCGCTGGTGACCGGTGTCGACTGGATCGCATTGTCGTTCGTGCAGCGCGCCGAGGACGTCATTGAGGCCAAGAAGCTGATCCGCGGCCGCGCCGCCGTGATGGCCAAGATCGAAAAGCCGCAGGCGATCGAGCGGCTGCCCGAAATCCTCGAGGCGTCCGACGCCCTGATGGTGGCGCGCGGCGATCTCGGCGTCGAACTGCCGCTGGAACGGGTGCCGAGCCTGCAGAAGCAAATGACGCGAATGGCGCGGCGCGCCGGCAAGCCGGTGGTGGTCGCGACCCAGATGCTGGAATCGATGATCCAGTCCCCGGTGCCGACCCGCGCCGAGGTTTCCGACGTTGCCACCGCGGTCTATGAAGGCGCCGACGCCATCATGCTGTCGGCGGAATCCGCTGCCGGCAAGTTTCCGGTCGAAGCGGTCTCGACCATGAACCGGATCGGCGAGGAAGTGGAGCGCGATCCGACCTATCGCGGCGTGCTCAATGCGCAGCGCGCCGAACCGGAGCCGACCGTCGGCGACGCCATCGCCGACGCCGCGCGGCAGATCGCCGAGACGCTCGATCTTTCCGCCATCATCTGCTGGACCAGTTCGGGATCGACCGCGCTGCGGGTGGCGCGCGAACGGCCGAAGCCGCCGGTGATCGCGATCACGCCCAATCTCGCCACCGGGCGCAAGCTGTCCGCGGTCTGGGGCGTGCATTGCGTGGTCGCCGAAGACGCCCAGGATCAGGACGACATGGTCAACCGCGCCGGCCGCATCGCATTTCGCGACGGCTTTGTCAGAGCCGGCCAGCGCGTCATCATCGTCGCCGGCGTGCCGCTCGGCGCGCCCGGCACCACCAACATGGTGCGCATCGCCTCGGTCGGCCCCGAGGGCGACGCCGATATGTGAGCGGGCGAGACCCGCACAACCGCACGTATTAACCACCCGCAGATCCTGCTAACTCTTGGTCGCCGCCGCACAGAGTTGACCGCTGCGAAACGCCGGCAGAATGTTCTCGGCGTCGTACAGCGTGCAGTCGTCAATGACGTATGCCACGCCATTGTCGCGCGCGTATCTGAGTTTTTCGGAAATGGTCCGCAGCGCCAGCACGGCCGATACTCTCGAATGCCACTCGTCGTAATAGGAGGGTTGGAACACCACCATCCCGCCATTGAAGAAGTCGACCCAGATGCGGCGATGGGCGGCGGCCTGGAATGCCGCCGCGGACGCCGATAGAACGAGGGTACGCTGCACATCGGCGGCCGGCATCCTCGCCAGCGAATCGGCGCTGGTCGTCAGGATCAGGAAGTTGCTGTCAGGCGGCGTCGCCGATCTTGCCCAGGCTCCGACGGTTTGCCAGTCCTTCACCGCGGCGGTCAGTTCCTGATTCAAATTGCTCTGCTGCCAGATTTGCCATGGCAGCGCGACCAGCAGCAGTCCGGCCAGGATGGCGGGCCGAAGCGCTGCCGGCAAACGTTGTGGCTGCCAGCGCGCCGCGAGTGCAACAACCACGGCGCCGGCGGGTATCAAAATCTTGCTCACGCCAAGACAAACGAGAAGCACCGGGCCGTAAAACGTCGATTGCGTTCGCTCTGCACTGCAAAGCCATCTGGTTGAGAGCGCTGCGGCGCCCAGGGCGGCCAGCATTTGAATCACCGCACTGCTGCGCAACAGATGCAGCTTCATGATCGCCGGATGTGCCGTGACCAGAGAGACCAGGACGCCGATGACGTAGACCGCGAGGATTCCGAGGAATGCCGCCGTCAATTCCGACGCATCGTTTTCAAGAGCCTTGAAGCAGAGCCAGCCCAGCCCGATCACGCTCAGCAGCATGAAGACATCGTGCGGAGAATTCGCATCGATCAGATAGTGCGAGCCGTACCACTCGCGCAGAAACGCGCCATAGTCGAAGGTGATCGGCGCGCGCAGTTCGGGGTTGGACAGCGCGTTGTAGAGCACCGGCGCGGCCAGGACGGCAAAGCCGATCGCACCGGGAACGGCTTGCACGAACAGAGACCGCAGCTCGATCTTGCCCGCGCGCAGCGATGCCAGCGCGATGAAGGCGAGCGGCGCCAATACCCACACACCCATGAAGGCGTTGATCAGGAAGGTCGCGCCCGCACAGAGCAGTGCTGTGGTGAAGCGCCCCCGGGCGGCAAAAAAAATCGCCAGCAGGATGGTGCCGTTGGCGATTTCGGAGTGCGAGAAGAAATTCAGGAAAAGGCCGCCGTGACCGGCAAAGCTGTTTCCGTCCAGCAAGACCGTGAAGCAGATGATCGCGGCAAAGATCAGCCGCTCGCGCAAGCTGTTGATGCCGAGCAGCGACGCACAGCACATGAAGCCGACCAGCGACAGCAGCCGTGACGCATAGAACAACAGCAGAAAAATGCCGTATCCACCGTCGGCGAATTTCGGACCCGCCGCCAGGATCAGCCACACGCCGGACGAGAAATATCTCAGCGACTGGACGAAGGCGTCATTGGCGAATTGCGGCTCGTCATAGAGGCGCTCCATGATCGGCAGGTGGAACTGGTTGTTCGAGACGCCGAACACGAAACCCGTGAAGCAGCACGACAGCAATGCCGCGACGGCGCAAACCGCCGCGGTCTGCAGCGTTGTGGCTTCCGCGTTCCAGTTGATGCTGCGCATGCGTTGGTTGGCGATGCCAGGGGTATCGAGGTTCGCTCGCATCGCATAAGGCCTCAGGGAATATCCCGATCAGGATAACCCTGGACGATAGCGGCCGCCGGTTAACGAAAAATGGGGGGCGCCGGTCCTTACGCCCCGACCAGCGCCTTGGCCGGCAGCACCGCCTGCACCACGAGGCCGCGGGCGCGGGCATCCATCACGCCGACCGCGCGCAGCGCCAATAACGTCACGGTTTGCACGGCGTCGCGCAGCCGTCCCGGGTCATCGGTATTATCAGGCGCCAATGGCCCGACCAGCGATTCATGCAGCGCGCCGAGCAGCGCGGTCGCGGCGAGCGCGGTGTCCTGCGCCGGCAGATGCCCGGCGCGGACCGCGGCATCGATTCGTGCTGCGATCTCGCCGGCGATCTCGCGGCGGCTCGCCAGCCGGGAGGCGGTGACATCGACATCGACCGGCTCGGCCAGGATGCCCCAGGCGAGCTTGCGCTGCGACAGCACATGCACCGCGACGGTGGTGACGGCAGCCGCCAGCGCCGAGGACGGCCCCGGCGCGGCATCGGCGGCGCGGCGGATCGCCGCCAGTTCGTCGCGCGAAACGTCGGCGATCAGCTCGGAAATCAGGTCGGCCTTGGAGGGGAAATAACGGTAGACGGTGCCGGCGGCGACACTGGCGCGGATCGCGACCGGCGCGATCTGCACCGCCGCCATGCCGCCTTCGGCCGCCGCATCCCGCGCCGCCGCCAGAATGGCGCTGCGCCGCGCTGCCAGCCGTTTTACGACCTGATGGGTCCGCCGATACACCATGGAGCGCTTCTCGTCCCGGGCCCGCGCTCCGACCCCATCGGCCGAGAACGCGCAACACCTTCAATGTTCTGAGCGATCATCCACCAAATCGCTTTCAAGAACTGAACAACTATTCAGGCCGAATGACAAGCGCATCCGCGACGCAAATGTGACAATTCAGGGGGATCGCGCCGCAGCGACCGAATACGCCGCTTATGAGCCTGCAACCGGCACCATCGACGGCGCCGGCTCAGGCCGCCGCCACAGGCTGGCGCGGCGCAGCACCAGGCCAGCCACGATCAGCGTGGCGCCGAAGCCGAGCGGCACCCCGGTGAGAATGAACCCCACGATCATCGCAAGCGCGCAGGCCAGCGCCGGAAGCTCGTAAGCGCGGAAGCCGCTCGAAAGTCCCATGCGGACCAGGAAAGCGACCGCTATCGCCAGCACCATCATGTCGTACATGAAGAGATACGGCGTGGTCAGCAAGGTACCGATCGCGAGTGCTGCGGCCTTCACGGAATAGCGCACCCGGCTCCGCCATATCAGCGCCAGCACCACCGCGACCGCAGCGGTGAGGATCCAGTGAAATATCCATGCCAGCTGTTCGGTGCCACCGAAGGTGCGCACCAGCGCGAACAGACTCTGCATCTTCCACCACGGCGCCTTGCCTTCGGTGAGGAAGGCCTGGCTGAACATCGGCATCCAGTGGAAGAACGCCTGCCAGCTCTCGGTGCCGAAGGCGAGCCACGATGCAAAGGCCATCGCCAGAGTTACGATGGCGGCGGTGCAGAACACCGTCCATTGCGACGCTGCGATCAACACCAGCGGAAACAGCAATCCGTATTGCGGCTTGTAGCTGAGCAGCCCAAGGCAAATGCCTGACAGGATCGGCCGTACCGGCATCAGGTAAAGCGTGCCGCCGATCAGGGCTGCGGTGAGAAAACCATTCTGGCCGACCAGCACGTTGTTGAACGCCATCGGCACCGCCACCGCCAGCAACAGGCCGAAAGGACGCCCGACGATCGCGCGCATCATCGCCAGATAAGGCACGAGGCTCGCCAAGGCCCACCCGATGAATGCGACGGCATAGGGAAACTGCGCCAGCAAGGCGGCGACGAACAGGAACGGCGGCGGATAATGCCAGGCAAAATAGCCGGTAAAATCCTGGCCGAGCAGCGCGACTTCGACCTGCTTCTGAATATCCCAATTCCACGCCTGCGCAGGCTGACCATCGAGCGCCAGCCGGCCCGCGGCCCAGACGTTGACGAAATCGGTCGGGATGCCAAGTCCGGCCGAATCGTAGATCCACCCATGGACCAGATACGCGGTCGGGAAAAACGAGATGTTGATGACGGCCAGCACAAAGCAAACGGTCAGCAGCGCCGGCGGGATTGCGCTCGGCTGCGGAATCGTGGTCGGAGCGGATACCGGCGTGGCCATGCGAGGTCCTTTGCGCACGCCGCAACCTCGCGGGAAACGCGCCCCAAGCAATACGCAAACAGCCCTTAAGAAATCTTAAGGGTTTGGCGGGCTCGTCATTCCGGGGCGCGCCAGCGGCGCGGTAGGAATCGTGAAACGATCAGTCTCAGTCCAGCGCACTGGCCGATGGCACATCACATTCAACGACAGGCACGCCGAATTCTTCCATGAAGCGGCAAAGTCACAAAAAAACGGGCGCATGATGCGCCCGTTTTCGATCAATCGTCGGCAGAGCGTTCACGCCTGCGGCTGCGGCTCCAGGCCGGCATCCGGATCGGGACGCGGGCGGGGTTTGCCGGCCGGCGGCACCGCCGAGGTGCGCGGCGTGGTCGGCTCCAGCACGGATTCACGGTTCGGCTTCTTGCCCATGAGCAGATCCTGAATCTCGTCGCCGGTCAGGGTTTCGAATTCCAGCAGGCCCTTGGCGAGCGCTTCCAGGTCGGCACGCTTCTCGGTGAGAATACGCGTCGCTTCCCGATAGCCCTCTTCGACAAAACGCCGGATCTCGGTGTCGATCTTCTGCACCGTCGCCTCGGAGGCGTTCTGGGTGCGCGAAACCGACATGCCGAGGAAAACCTCATCCTGGTTTTCGCCGTAGGATACGGTGCCGAGTTCTTCCGACAGACCCCAGCGCGTCACCATCATTCGTGCGAGGCGGGTCGCCTGCTCGATATCGGACGAAGCACCTGACGTCACCTTCTCGCGACCGAACACCAGTTCCTCGGCGACGCGGCCGCCCATCATGATGGCAAGGCGCGAGGTCATCTGCTCGAGCGACATCGACAGCTTGTCGCGCTCGGGCAGCTGCATCACCATGCCGAGCGCACGGCCGCGCGGAATGATGGTGGCCTTGTGGATCGGATCGGTGGCGATGACGTTGAACGCGACGATGGCGTGGCCGCCCTCGTGATAGGCGGTCAGCATCTTCTCTTCTTCGGTCATGACCAGCGACTTGCGCTCGGCGCCCATCATGACCTTGTCTTTGGCTTCCTCGAATTCGGACTGGGTCACCATGCGCTTGTTGCGGCGCGCGGCGGTCAGAGCGGCCTCGTTGACGAGGTTCATCAGGTCGGCGCCGGAGAAACCGGGCGTACCGCGGGCGATGGTCTTGAGGTTGATATCCGGCGCCAGCGGCACCTTGCGGACGTGAACCTTCAGAATCTGTTCGCGGCCGACGACATCCGGATTCGGCACCACCACCTGGCGGTCGAAGCGGCCCGGGCGCAGCAGCGCCGGATCGAGCACGTCGGGCCGGTTGGTCGCGGCGATCAGGATCACGCCTTCATTGGCCTCAAAGCCGTCCATCTCGACCAGCAACTGGTTCAGCGTCTGCTCGCGCTCGTCATTGCCGCCGCCGAGGCCGGCGCCGCGATGGCGGCCGACCGCGTCGATTTCGTCGATGAAGATGATGCAGGGCGCGTTCTTCTTGGCCTGTTCGAACATGTCGCGGACGCGGCTAGCGCCGACGCCGACGAACATCTCGACGAAGTCCGAGCCCGAGATCGTGAAGAACGGCACGTTGGCTTCGCCGGCGACCGCGCGCGCGATCAGCGTCTTGCCGGTGCCGGGAGGGCCGACCAGCAGCACGCCGCGCGGAATCCGTCCGCCGAGCCGTTGATATTTGCCGGGATCGCGCAGGAATTCGACGATCTCCTGCAGGTCCTGTTTGGCCTCGTCGACGCCGGCGACGTCCTCGAACGTCACGCGGCCATGCGCTTCGGTCAGCATCTTGGCGCGCGACTTGCCAAAGCCCATCGCCTTGCCGGCGCCGCCCTGCATCTGTCGCGACAAAAATATCCACACGCCGATCAGCGCGATGAACGGCAGCCACGAGACCAGCAGCGACACGAACCACGGCACGTTATCGCCGGGCGGCTTCGCGGTGACGTTCACCTTGGCATCATACAGACGCTTGACCAGCGTCGGGTCGTTCGGCGCATAGGTCTGGAAGCTCGAGCCATTGGTGAAGGTGCCGTGGATATCCGGCCCCTGGATAACGACGTCGCGAACGGTGTTCTTGTCGACCTCGGTCAACAGCTGCGAGAACGAGATGTCCTGCGAGGACGCGCGCTGTCCAGGATTCTGGAAGAGCGTAAACAGGGCCAACAGCAGCAGGACAATAATTACCCAGAGGGCGAAATTGCGCAGATTGGCGTTCATCGATCTTCCTTCGTGGTCGCGCGGATCGCGGCCTTATTCCTTGGTAGTATCCCTGGGGCAAGTATGAGGGGAAACCCTCGGCCGGCTGCATTACAATCTAGGTGTCACCCCGGTCGATGCCAAGGGAACCACGCAGGACTATTTAACGCATCCTAGCGCGATTCCCGCTCAAATAATGGCGCTGAAATGGGCGTTTTCGGAGGTGGTTAAGGCCTGAGGCGAACCAAGAGCGAGCCGCAAGTCCGATCCAAACCGGCCACGCGGGTGTTGGGATTGCCGCCTCAATCGGCCCGGCGGCGGCGCGGCGGTGCCGGTTCGATCCGGATCCGGCCGTCGATCAGGCTGACCAATGCGCCGGCAAGGGTCTGTTTCAGCCTCATCCGATGCACTTTGGTGCGGCTCGCCGTCGTTTCCGCAGCGGCCCGGTCCAGCGCCGCCAGCAGGGCTTCAACCTTGCCGAGTTCCGCCGGCCCCTCATGACCGAACCGGTCGATTGCGCGCTTGAGCAGCCGAAGGCGGATTTCCTCCGCCATCGCGGCAAAGGCCGCGACGTCGAAGGATTTGGCTCGAGTCTGCATGATTGCCGAACGCGACGTTTGGCGATCCGACAGTGCGAGATAGCGCTCGGCGCCATCGATCAGGACTTCCACAGCGGCGTCGGCCCGGGCAAGCCGTGCCGCCAGCCGCGCCAGATTACGCGCATCGCCGCCCTCAGCGGCGAGCAGCGGCATCAAGCCGCGGATGCGAGGGCGCGTAAAACTGACGTCGCGGTTGGTCGGATCGTCGGCGAATTCGATCCTCGCCTTCCTGAGCGTTGCGATCAGTTGCGACTTCGAAACATCCAGGAACGGACGCGCCAACAGCAAGCCCTCGCGCTCCGATTCGCGCGCCATGGCGGCGAGGCCGGCGATGCCGCTGCCGCGCAGCATGCGCATCAGCAGCGTCTCGGCCTGATCGTCGCGGGTGTGCGCGGTGAGGATGTGGGTGGCGCCATGGGCCCGCGCCGCCTGCGCCAGCAGGCGGTATCGCGCCGTTCGAGCCGCGGCAGGCAATCCGGTTTTCGGTTTTGTCCCACGCCAGCGCATGGTCCGATGCGGCAGCTCGAGGAGCTTCGCCAACCGCTTGACCTCACGCGCTTCGCGCGCCGCCTCGGCGCGCAGACCGTGATCCACGGTGACGGCGACAAGGCGCGGACCGCGCTTGATGGCGCGGCGCCAGCGGGCCGCAAGCCACATCAAGGCGATCGAGTCCGGGCCGCCGGAGACGGCGAGCACCAGCGCCGGCGCGGCTTTCCAGTCCGCGAACAGGCGTTTGGCATTCTGGAGCGAGAGCGCGGAATTGTCGTCGTCGGGCATGGCGGTGCCGACCATAGCGTTTTCGAGTAATGCCTGTCCCGTCCCGGATGCGGGATGGCTACCGGTTCGGGTAACAACCGAACCGGTGCAGCCTCAGCACTTGACCCGCTTTTGCTCGCGGTCCACGGCGGCTTTGACGCCGCTGGAGGCGCGCGGATATTTCCGCGTCACTTCGCCCAGCGCCGCACAGGCCGCTTCCTTCTCCTTCAGGGCCGCGAGCGATTGCCCGAGCCGCAGCAAGGCGTCGGGGGCCTTGCCCGACTTGTCGAATTTGGTGGTCACCGCGAGAAACGATTCCGCGGCGTCGCGATACATCTGGCGCTGGAAAAAGCTCTCGCCGAGCCAGTATTGCGAATCCGAGATCAGCGGATCGCTCGGATGTTTCTTCGCGAAGTTGCGCATCGTCTCTTCGGCCAGCGCGTAGTCCTTGCGCTGCATGTAGCCGATGCCGAGATCGAACTCGTCCCTCGGGGTTGCCGATGGCGGCAACGGCGCCAGTGCTGCGGTCGCACCGGGACCGCGCGGCGGCGGCTGGGCGCCTGCGGGTTCGCGCGGGCTGGTGTTGCCGAGATCGAGCGGCTCGCCGGCGCCGCGTCCCCCGGGGGCACCGACCGGCGCTTCGGCCGGAATCGGCAGCTGACCGCCGCCGAGGGCGCGTGGCGCGCCCGGCGCGTTCGGATTCTGGCTGGGGTCGAAGGCGTCGCCACGGCGGCGGCCGGGCGCTGGTGGCATGCCCTGCGACGGCTCCTGGACGATCGGGGCCGGAGCCGCGATCTGCGCATCATAACCCGGCTGGGCCTGCGGGGGCCGATAGGCCGGCTGCGGCGGCGGAGGCGCTGCGGCGACGCTGGGCTGCTGGGTTGGTGGCGGCCCGCCGGGTGGTGGCGCGGCTTGGGCGCCGCCCTGAAGCGCCCTCAGGCGCTCCTCGAGCTGCCGGTTGCGGTATTGCAGCTCCTCGTTCTGGCCGGTGAGTTGCCGCAGCCTGTTCTCGAGCTGCTGGATTCGCATTTCCAGATCCGGATCATCGGACTGCTGTTGGGCAAAGGCCTGCGAACAAAACATCAGCATCGCGGCAATCGCCACGGCGCGGGTAATTCCATGAAGTCTGGGTGACATTTTGGCCTGACGACGAGATCGGCGTGACACTCGAAAGCGGAACACATTGAGAGAGCGAGTACGCCAAAAATGTGACTGGCGTCCCGATCCGTCTCGTTTCCTGCGGTATGGTTTAATATCCGCGCCGAAACAAGCAAGCGCCGGCCCAACGAACGCTGCCCATTCGCAAAGGAAACCCACGCCATGAAGGTCCTCGTCAACGGCGTGCGGCTGTTCTTCGATGTCGAGGGCGCGAGATTGGTCCCGGACGGTCCCGTCATGCGGGAAAAGCCGACCTTGCTGCTGCTTCACGGCGGGCCCGGCTTCGACCACTCGATCTACAAACCGGCCTATTCGGCCTTGGCTGACGTCGCCCAGATCATCTATCTGGACCATCGCGGCAACGGCCGCAGCGAGGACGGCCCGCGCGAAGCCTGGAACCTGGCGCAGTGGGGCGACGACGTCGCCGCGTTCTGCGATGCGCTGGGCATCGAGAATCCGATCGTGCTGGGGGCGTCATTTGGCGGCGTGGTCGCGCTTTCCTACGCCACGCGCCATCCAGCACACCCTTCCAAACTGATCCTGATCAGCACCGAGGCCGCCGGCGACACCTATCTTGACCGACGCGTGGCGCTGTTCGAGCGCTTCGGCGGCCCCGAGGTGGGCGCGCTGGCGCGCCGCCGGTTCCTGGAGGTCGACAGCCCACGGGATCAAGCGTCGGTCGACGCGTGGCGAAAACTCGCCTTCCCGGTCTATATGCGGACGCCGCGCGACCCGAACATCGGCAGCCGCACAGTCGGAAAGCCTGAAGTGGCGATGCACTGGTTCAGGCCGGGCGGCGAGAGCCACAGCTTCAACCTGTTCCCGCAGCTCGATCGCATCCAGTGCCCTACCCTCGTGCTCGGCGGCGAGGACGATCCGATGCATCCGATCGAGAGTCAGGTGGATATCGCCGCCGCGCTGCCGCCGCATCTCGTGCGGTTCGAACGGTTTGCCGATTGCGGGCACGCTGTGGTGCCCGACGCGCCGGAACGCGCCATGGCTGTCCTCCGGGACTTCATCGCGCAGCGATGAGCCAAAACAAAACCGGCGCCCGAGGGCGCCGGTGAAACCGAGAAGTCAGACCGCTCAGGAGCTGGCGTTCAGCACCGTGACGGCGCGGCGGTTCTGCGACCAGCACGAGATGTCGTTGCAGACCGCGACCGGGCGTTCCTTGCCGTAGGAGATCGTCCGCATCCGGCTGGCATCGATACCGCGGGAAGCGAGGAAGGTACGCACCGACTGGGCGCGCCGTGCACCAAGCGCGATGTTGTATTCGCGGGTGCCGCGCTCGTCGGCATGGCCTTCAATGGTGAAGGCGTAGCGGTTGTAGCTCTGCAGCCATTGCGCCTGCTTTTCCAGGGTCGCGATCGCCTGCGGCGACAATTCGGTCTGGTCGCTCTCGAAGAACACGCGGTCGCCGACATTGACCACGAAGTCCTGCTGGCTGCCCGGGGTCGCCGCACTTGCCATTGCGCCATCGGCGCCAAGCGGATTCTTGTTGGCGCATGCACCCATCGACAGCGCCACCGCGAGCACCGCGGCCAGCTTAAATCCCTGAAGGACACGCATCTGATATTTCATTCCCGGAGCCTCCGCGCTCACGTTTTCGACTGTTATCCGGTCTACAGGCCGATGGTTAAGCGAACGTTCCGTCAACCTTGATGGGGTGTTGCCAAAGCCGATCAAATGCCGGCAAACGGGCAAAAGCAACCGTGATAGTTAATGGGTTGTAAATGTGGCGCGACGGTGAAGGCAGGCCGGCGCGGCCGGGCGGCGAGCGGTTTTTCAGGGGGCGATTTCCAGACCATTGGCGAAATGGCCTCGCCGCGCCGGGAACCCACCGCGGGGTGGTGGCCCAGGCGCTACTTTCGCAAAAACACGCCCCGGATCGGGGATCCCACGGCGCGGTTTGTCGATGCCAAGGCCGGTTGCCGGCCCGACAACTCAGGATTGCGGGACGATCGACGCGCGCTCGAACTGGGAAGATATCACGTCCGCCGACGGCGAATGGCGCGTCTTGCGCTCGAACAGCATCCGCCGCTCGAAAGCGCTCGAGCGCATGATGGGAAAACGCTCCAGGACCTTTTCCCGCACGGCCCGGAAATCGGACGCCATCAATGCGACCTTTGCCAGTGCGTTCGGAAAAGGGCGCGGATCGGCGATGGTCTCGTTGAGAAAGACCCGGCGATAAAACGACTGGTGCGTGGGACGAACCAGCGCGAGCCCGGTATCGGCATTGAAATATTCGCACGCCAGATAGGCCAGTCGCACCGTCAAATAAGGCAGCTCCGGGAAACGCTGGGCTTTTTCCGGATCGGCAACAAAACGGGCCGGATCGACGAAAACTTCGCCTTGATCGAGGCGAGGGTGAAGAACATCGCCAAACAAGTCGGTCGTGTAGGACATCCGCTGGTCCGACGTCAGGACGTGGAGACGAATAGAGCTATAGAGCTCTCCATCGACATAGATCCCGAACGTCCAGGCGTTGGGCGCATCGTCATAACGATCGCTGTAGCGCTCAGACCCCGACTCCGGAATTAATCCGCCGTGCGTGTAGGCCCTGTAGCGCATCAAATAGAGCTGATCCTTCTCCTTGGGAGTCTCGATGGGTCGGTAATCGACGCGATCAAACAGGGCCCCTCCCCGCACAAAGAGCGAAGCGCGCGGTTCGGCTCCTGATTTCATCTGGTACTCCATCAACTTGCGCGGGTGCCGAAAGATTAACAGCACCTTAACGAAATTGCAAAGCTATCGACACGTTAGGGTTAACCTTTGTGGCCGCCTGCACGCATTGAAATAAGGCAGTGGCCCACTGTTCGAACCCGTAAGTTTACGGAGATTTACTCAGGCGATCGATCGCGACTGAACGACGGACAGCGTATCGTCCGGCGAACGGCGGCCATGCGAGGCGTTCAGCAATTGGCGAACCCGAACCGACGGGACCGGCCGGCTGAACAAATAGCCTTGCGCCTCGGTCACCGTGCCATCGGCGCTGATCAATTCGAGTTGTTCGTTGGTCTCGATACCCTCGACCACAACCGACATTCCGAGATCGGCGCTGAGCCGCGCCACGCCGCGCAGCAATGTCAGCGGACGGTCGGTATCGATACCTTCCAGGAACGAGCGATCAATCTTAACTTTCTGCAACGGGAAGTTGTGGAGATAGCTCAAGCTCGAATAGCCGGTGCCGAAATCGTCCAGCGAAATACGCACCCCGAGTGAGCTCAACTGCGACAACACATCGGTGGTCAACTGGGTGTTGCGCAACAGCGACGACTCGGTGATCTCGATTTCGAGTCGGTTGGCGGGCAATCCGGAAACCTCGAGCGCGTAGCGCACCTCGCTCAGCACGTCGCGCTGATGAAACTGCTGCGGCGAGAAGTTGACCGCGACGCTGACCCCTTCAGGCCACTTCATGCACTCCATGCAGGCCTTGCGCAGGATCCAGCGGCCGAGATCGACGATCAGGCCCATATCCTCGGCGACCGGAATGATATCGATCGGCGACACCGTGCCGCGGACCGGATGATTCCAGCGCAGCAGCGCCTCGCAGGTCGCGATCTTCCCGGACTTGAGATTGACCAGCGGCTGGTAGAACAGCTCGAATTCCTCGTTGGCCAGCGCCTTGCGTATGTCCAATTCCAGAATGCGGCGGGCCTCTACCGTGTGCGCCATCTCGTCGCGGAAGAAGCAGAAGGTGCCGCGGCCGTCCGCCTTGGCGCGATACAACGCCATGTCGGCGTTCTTGAGCAGCGTATCGGCGCTGATGCCCGCAGGCGATGTCATCGCGATGCCGACGCTGGCGCCGATCTCGACCAGATGATTGTCGATCTTGTAACGCTCGCTCAGGCGCTCGACGATCCGCCGGGCGAGCCCCGCGGCGTCCTCGTCGGAAGAGATGTTCTGCTGGAACACCACGAATTCGTCGCCGCCGAACCGCGCCACGAAATCCTCCGGGCGCAGCATTTCGCGCAAGCGATCGGCGACCGCGCACAACAGCTGGTCGCCGCAGGGATGGCCGAGGGTGTCGTTGACCTGCTTGAATTGATCGAGATCGACGAACAGCAAGGCCGACAAGCGCTCGGAGTGGTGCGAGATCGCCAGCAGCCGCTCGATTTCGTCGCGGAAATTGACCCGGTTGGGCAGTGCCGTCAGTTCGTCGTAACGCGCCAGATGGCTGATCCTGGCTTCGGCGATCTTGCGCTCGGTGATGTCTTCAAGCAGCACGACGGCGCCGCCGCCGGCCATCGGCTGGAATGTCCACGACAGCGAACGGCCCCGGGCGACATCGGGATCGGTCGTGATCACGTCCCGCGCCTGCGAGCTCTCGATTTCCGACAGGATCATGCCGCCGCTCGCGCTCGAAATCGAACCGGAGACGACGCACGCTGCGATAATGTCGGACGCACTGGCGCCACCGTGCACGAAATCGTCGGACAGGCTCATCATTTCGCTGAAGCGATGATTCATGACCGCAAGGCGGCCGTCAGCGCCGAACATGCAGAGCCCGTGCGGCATGTTGTTCAACGCGGTATCGAACTGGCCGGCCAGCGCCGCCTCGCGCTCGCGCGCCATCAGCGCCTGCATGAATATCCGGTGCAAATTGGCCGAAATTTGTATGACCGCCACTAGGAACGCGGCGCACACCACCGACATGGCGATGTAATAAGGGGTGCCACGGAACGCCAGCGCGATCACCACTGAGCCGAAGCAAAGTGAAGCCTGCAGCTGGAATATCCACTGCCGTCCATAGGCCCTGCCCGCACCTCCCGCCACGATCCCGGTGGTTGAGGACAGGCAAATCATGTGGGCCACGGCGTCGTCGGTGACCGTCAGCGTGGTGCAGCACCATATGCCGACCGCAGCGGCCTGGATCATCGCCCCGATCTGGTGGCGCTTCTTCCACCGCGCGGCTTCATCGGCGGCCATGGTCGATTCGCGTGCCTGGTAGCGCTGCTGATCGAATACGCGAACGACACCGGCGAGGATGAGAAGGGCGACACACGCCCAGATCAGCATTTCTCCGGTCTTCAGCGCGGTCAAGGTTGCCGCGATGACGCCGAAGACGATACCCGTAATCAGCGGACCGCGCGTCTCGAACAGCGAGTCGATCAGCGCCGCGCGAATCGACGGCGATATCTGCTGATCGGAGTCTCTGGGTCTGGCCGGCAAGCTGCATGGGGAACGCACGTCCTTTTCAGGTTCCGTACTTCTACCCGCCGCAGATGAAGTCTTTCTGAGGGAACAGGGTTACCAAATCGTTGTCACGCGTTTTCCCAACGCAAATCTGCCCGATAAATCAGCAAGCTAGGCAAGCTTTGCCGGTTACGGCAGCTGTATCGGTCAGGTTGCAACGCCGATCTCAGGAGAGCAGCGGCGACCATGCGGGATCCGACGCAAAACCGGGGGTCGGAACCTTTTGTTCGTTGCGTCCGGAAATGTCGACGGTGAACAGCGAGGGTCCGCCGGCGCCGCCGGGTTCGCGGAAGAACATCAGGACCCGGCCGTTCGGCGCAAAGGTCGGGCCTTCGTTATGGAATCCGGATGTGAGAAGCCGCTCGCCCGAACCGTCCGGCTTCATGATGCCGATCGAGAACTGCCCGCCGCCCTGCTTGGTGAAGGCGATGTAGTCGCCGCGCGGCGACCACACCGGGGTGGAATAGCTGCCTTCGCCGAACGAAATGCGCTGCGCCGCCCCGCCGCTCGCCGGCATCACGTAGATCTGCGGCTTGCCGCCGCGGTCGGATTCGAAGCACAGGCGCGTGCCGTCCGGCGCATAGGACGGCGAGGTATCGATCGCCGGCGTGTCGGTGAGGCGCGTCGTCGACTTGGTGCGCAGATCCATCACGAACAGATTCGAGTTGCCGCCCTGCTGCAGGCTCATGATGACGCGCTGGCCGTCCGGCGAGAACCGCGGCGAAAACGACATGCCGGGAAAATTGCCGACGATCTCGCGCTGCAGGGTGCCGATGTTGAGCAGGTAGACCCGCGGATCGCCCTGGCCGAATTCCATATAGGTGATGAGCTGCTCGTCGCGCGACGGCGAGAAGCGCGGCGTCAGCACCAGGTCCGCACCCTTGGTCAGATAGCTGACATTGGCGCCATCCTGATCCATCATGGCCAGCCGCTTGACGCGCCGTTCCTTCGATCCGGTTTCATGGACGAACACCACGCGGCTGTCGAAATAGCCCTTGTCGCCGGTCAGGCGCTCGTAGATCTGGTCGGAGATGATGTGCGCGATCCGCCGCCAGTATTCCGGCGACGTGAAATATTGCTGGCCGGTGAGCTGCTGGCCGGCGGCGACGTCCCACAACCGGAATTCCGCCTTCAGGCGGCCGTCGGGCTGACGGGTCATGCGGCCGGTCACCAGCGCCTGCGCGTTGATGGTCTTCCAGCTCTGGAATTGCGGTGCGGCGTCGATGTTGCCGATCTTCTCGATGAAGGCCGCCTGATCGATCGGCGCAAACAACCCGCTGCGCTTGAGGTTGTTGGTGATGACCTGGGCCACGCCGACGCCGACTTCGTTGTCCGCCGGCGATCCGCCGACGAAATTCGGAATGGCAATGGGCAGCGGCGCGACGTTGCCTTCGGTCACCTGCAGTTTGGTTTGAGCGCCCGCCAGCGACGGCAGCAGCAATCCGGACGCCGCACCCGCGCCGCCGATCAGGAGATTACGGCGCGTCAACGGCAACCGCGGCAGGAACGACGACGTCACGGGCATTGCTGGCTCATTTCCAAAAACATCAACTGCGAAACATCTGTTTGGGATCGAAATCGATATCCATGTATTTCCACTGTTCGTAAGTCTCGTCGCGCAGCATCGTGAAGGGCTGTCCCTGCAGCACGGCGCGAACCGCGGCATCCGCCGCGGCCTGATAGCGCGGCGAGCTTCCGGTCGACACCACCTGCGGCGGACCTGCGAGCGTGCGATCCTGTTTCAGCCGGATCCGGATCGTGACGAAGAGTTCTTCGGGACGCTCGGTGCCGGGCTGTACATTCCAAAGGTCCCTCGAGGCGCGCCCGCATCGCGTCGAGTTCAGACTGCGACAGGGTCGCCGCGGTGCCGCGGCTGGTGCCGAGCGAGGCCGAGGAATTGAGCGCCGAACCGGTGGCGGCCTGACGGGTCGGGTCGCGCTTGTCGAGCAAGGCTGCGATCTTCGATTGATCGAAGGTGCGCTCCTGCTTCGGCTTCGGCGGCTGCGGCGCCACCGCCTTGGCTTCGGGCTTCGGCGTCGGCTTCTTGTTGTCTTCCGATTTCAGGGCTTCCGCGATCGGATCGATCTTGGGCGGATCCGGCTTCTTGTCGATCGGCTTCGGCTCGTCCTTGGGCTTGCTCTCGGCCACCGGCTTCGGCGGCTCGGGCTTTTTCTCGACCGGCTTTTCAACCGGCTTCGGCGGCGGCTCGGGAGCCGAGGCCGTCACGACTTCCTTCTTTTCGGTGATCTTGCCGACGGCGTCGTCGACCGGCTTGGCCTCGGCGACCTTCTCGACCAGCGGCTTCGGCTTGTCCTTTTCGCCGGTCTTGCTGCCGGCGGTGATCTTGGAAAGCGCATCGGCTGAAATGATGTCGACCGGCATCGATTCCGGCGGCGGCGCTTCCAGTGAACGCGCGGCAAACGAAACCATCCCCCACCCGATCACGAGGACGTGGAGGGCGACCGACGCAACCAGTGTCTTGTCGACGTTCACCTTCACCTTGCGATTTATCCCTGGTCCATTTCCGTCACCAGCGCGACGCGCCGGAAGCCGGCGGCCGACAACCGCCCCATCACCCGCATCACGGTACCGTAATCGACCTTCTTGTCACCCCGAACAAAGATGCGTTCATCGAGCCCCCCGCGGGCGTCGGTGATCGCCTTCAACTTGGCCACCAGATCATTGAGGCCGATTTCGGTCTCGTTGAGAAATACCTGGCCCTTCACATTGACCGACAGCGTCAGCGGATTCTTGTCCTGGTCGAGGCTCTTGGCCTGGGTCTGCGGCAGATCGAGCGGCACCCCCACGGTCAGCAGCGGCGCCGACACCATGAAAATGATCAGCAGCACCAGCATCACGTCGACCATCGGCGTGACGTTGATCTCCGCCATAACGGCGGCGCGACGCCGGCCGCGGCGACCGCCGCCACCGGACGAGCCTGCCATGTTCATCGCCATGATCTGATGCTCACGATGCGCTCATAATATATCGTCCCTTACGCCATTTGTCCGGGGCATGATCATGCCCGTTCGTCGATCTGGCGCGACAGGATCGCTGAAAATTCGTCGGCAAACCCTTCCAGGCGCTGGGCCTGCCGGTTCACCTCGGATGTGAACTTATTGTAGAAAATAGTCGCCGGAATGGCGGCGATAAGGCCGATGGCCGTGGCAAACAGCGCTTCGGCGATACCCGGGGCCACCACCGCCAGCGAGGTGTTCTTGGAGGCGGCGATCGACTGGAAGCTCGACATGATGCCCCAGACCGTGCCGAACAGGCCGACAAAGGGGCCGGCCGAGCCGACCGTCGCCAGCACCAGCAGCCGGCGTTCCAGCCGTTCGATCTCCCGCGAGATCGAGACGTTCATGACCTTTTCGATCCGCATCTGCAGCCCGGCAAAGGAGCGCGCCTGGCTCTCGAACGAGCGTTTCCATTCGCGCATCGCGGCGACGAAACACGCCGCCATCGATTGCGTCGGCTTGGCCGAGAGCGCGCGATAAAGTTCCTCGATCGACTGGCCCGACCAGAACGCCTGCTCGAAGCGGTCCATGGCGCGCTTGGTGCGCGAATACAAAAACATCTTGTCGATCGCGATCGCCCACACCCAGACCGAGCAGGCCATCAGCCCCATCATGACCGCTTTCACGATCCAGTGGGCCTGCCAGAACAGTGCGATCAGCGATACGTCGGTGGATGCCAGCGGGAGGGCTGACTGAGCCACGTCGGCCGGATTCATAGGCGATATCCTCTCAACGCAAAATCTCTCGTTTGAGCATGATCTTTCGGAAAACCGGTTCCCACTTTTCCGGATCATGCTCGTGTCCCAAATCCTCCGGGAGCAAGTGGCTGCCGGTTCCACAGCCGCGCGTCAGCCGTGGCGGTAAGCGCCAGCGCGAGAGCCTTGTTGTGTCGCATGGGGGGCCCGTCCAAAGCCGGATCCTGCATCCCCTGCCAACATGTCAAAACGAGGGCTATTCGCGCGTCTTTCCGCCCCTAACCAGACGCTAATCATGGTTAATGCGAGGTTACCAAAGGGGATTTTGGCTGCATCAAATCGGACCCGGCGGGGTCAAATTAAGGCCCTGACCCTGCCCTCCCCCAGGAATTCCGGCCTAGGCCGGAACCGGCTCGGGGCAATTGACCAGCCGGGCGGGAACCCCGACCGCCGTACAGCCGGCCGGCACGTCGTGGGACACCACCGCGCCCGCGCCGATCTTGGCAAAGTCGCCGATGCTGATGTCGCCGAGGATGGTGGCGCCGCCGCTCAAATAGGCCCCCCTGCCGATCCGGGGCGCGCGGTCCGGCGTCTCGGCCATTCGTCCGATGGTGACGTTCTGCAGGATGGTGACCTCGTCGCCGATGCTGGCGAACGCCCCGATCACGATCCCGGTGGCGTGATCGAGATACACCGAGGTCCCGATCGATGCGGAGGGATGGATGCTGACCTGAAGCGAATCCGACGACTCGCTCTGCAACAGCAGCGCAAGATCGCGCCGCTCGCGCCGCCAGAGCCAGTTCGACACCCGCCAGGCCTGCAGCGCGACATATCCCTTGAAATTGAGCAGCGCCGGCAACAGTCCCGCCTTTGCCGGATCGTGCAGGACGATCGCCTCGAGATCGCGGCTCGCGGCATCCACGAGATCGGGCGAGGCCGCGAACGCCTCCTTGGCGACGCGCGCAAACAGCCGCCGGTCGCCATCGCTCTTGCCGAGCCGCTGTCCGATCTGATGGGACAACGCCGCGCCGAGATCGGAATGATCGAGAATCGAGGCCGATAGCGAGCGGCCCAATATCGCGTCGCGGGCCAAGGCGGCTTCCGCCTCGCGCCGGATCGAGAGCCACAACTCGCCGCTTTGTGAAATTCCGTCCGGGATCATGTCCATCCGCCGATTCAGCACTGGATCGCGCCAGCGACGCGTTTCACGTTATTCCCAGATATAGCGTCGTCCCGTCACCGCGCCAGTGGACGCGGGCGACCGCGATTGAATATGGCTTCGCGTTCTCGCGGCGCGATGCGCCCGAGGCTTTGCATGACGTTCTCCCCCGAAAGAGGGGCGCAGGGAAAACCGGGTGCGCGCTGCACCCGCGGTCTCGTGTGCAATTGCACAAGAGAGTGCGCACACGAGCATACAGGTCCAGCGGAGAGCATCCGGCCTTCCCTGCGCAATGGCTTTACGGCTTATGCCGCGCTCTCCCCGGCGACGAATTCTTTCTTGTCACCGTCGCTGCCGGCTTGATGGTGATCGTCCCCGGTAGGAGTCGATTTCGCCACCGACAGCTTGGCATCAGCAACGGATGCCAGGTCCACACGGTTTTGCCGTACGCAGCCACCCGTCTTCGCCAAAAGGCTCAACCGGGCAAGGCGCCGTTTGTCTGCGTGCCGCCGATCGCTCACGAGTTTTTGCTCGCCCTGCCATCACGTGTCACGCCCGACGCTGCCGCGTCCACCGCTCCCCGCCCCGCGTTCGTGACGCTGGCCAACGCCCC
>CAVUNF010000033.1:0-80590 GCA_963742695.1 uncultured Alphaproteobacteria bacterium | reverse complement strand
ACGATTTCGTCGCGCACCACGAAGAAGCTGTAGCCGCGGTATTGCGGCACGATTTCCACAACGTCGGCCGGCAGGGTCTGCAAGCGAACGTCGCGAGGCACCGCGGTGCCGACCGTCAACGAGAAGTTCACGTTGTTGATGGGCTGCACGTTCAGCCGGGAGATCGACTGGGTGACGCGCGTCCGCTGTTGATCGTTGATGTTGACCGAAGCATTTACGTTCGTCGACGACGACTGCGCCGTATTGGCCGATGCGGGCGCCTGGGCCGGCTGCTGCGCCGTCGTGTTAGCGTAGCCGCTGGCAGGAGCCTGCTGCGCCTGGTTGCTGGCTGGAATTGCGCGCGCGCCGGTTGCTGGCGGGTGCCTGTTGCGTCTGGCCGGCCGCCGGTGTCGGGTTGTTGGTCTGGGCCTGGGTCGGCTGGGACGTGCTGCTCGGAGATGCCGGCGCTGTGGTTTGCGCCTGCGGGGCGGCGGTGTAGGTGCTGGGAGCCGTCGTTGTGGAAGCCGCAGGCGCCTGGGTGTTGGTCGTGTCAGGCGCTTTCTGGGCCGCTGGCGCCGGGTTCCGGCGCCTGGGTTTGTTGGGTTTGTTTGGGGGCGTTCGTTGTCGAATTCGGCGTTGCGCGAATGCTGCGGTGGCGAAGACCATGCCCATGGCCGTAGTTATGAGAAAACGTGTTTTCATGTGAGTTCCTCCAGTTGCGATCTGCAGAAAAAAGCGGGAGCCCGTACTTTGTTCCTCGGGAACTTGTGGCAACGGCGGTCCGGCGAATGCGTCGCGATGATGACTGAACTAGCCCTTGGGTTCCCGTGTTCCGATCGAAGCTTTCGGGAACATTCGGCAATTACACGGGTTGAGCCGCATCCAACTGGAGGAATTGAGTTATGAAAAACCTGATCATGTCTCTCGCTATCGGCGCCGGCGCGTTGCTTTCGTCTGGCGCCAACGCGGCACCGCTCGCGGTCAACCCTTCGATGCTGCCGGACAACGGCATCGAAAATGTGCGAATGGTCTGCGACGACTCCGGCCGTTGCTACCGCACGCGCGGCGGTCGGCGCGTCGTCATCGAGCGGGAATACGGCGACAGCTATAATTATGCCCCGCGCGAGCGCTATATCGAACGCCGCGGATATTACGACGGCGGCTACTATGGCAGTGGTCCGAGCGTCGGCATCGGTGTTGGGCCGGGCGGCGTGGGCGTCGGCGTAGGCGTCGGCTCACGCTGGTAAAGTTTTTCGAGAACGAAAGAAGGGCCGCAGAGAAATCTGCGGCCCTTCAGTCGCATGCTGCCATTCTCACCAGCTCGCCGGAAATGAAACAATTGTCCCATTCCATGCAATGACTCGTTAAGCGCGAAAGGGAATTAGGTGTCGAGTTGCAGATTGTTCATCGCAAAACGTTGTGATGAAACCATGCAGCCCGAGATTTTCACTCATAAAGATGCATTGCGCCGTGCGGCGAAGCGCGTCGCTATTGCAGTGGGTGCCGCGGTTGTCCTGAACCTTGCATTGCTCGGTGTTGTATTCGGGATTGACCCGGAAGCAAACGTCCGCCTGGGTTCCTTGGCAATTCACAGCGTGGCGAGTAGCGTCATCATCGCAGGACTGCTTTCGGGGTCTCTCGCGTATCGCACCAGCCTCTTGATGCAAGCCCTCTCCGACTCGCGAGTAGAGCTGCTGCGCCTGTCGCATACGGATCAACTTACCGGACTGCTCAATAGACGGGGTTACAACGAAGCAGCGCTGAAGGCGCTGGAGAAGGCAGGAAAATCCAAAGTGCCGGCGGTCGCCCTGATGTGTGACATAGACCGCTTCAAGGCCATCAACGATGAGTTCGGGCACGACTTCGGAGACCAGGTGCTCATCCAGATTGGCGAAGCGATGCAGCGCTTTGGCGAAGCAAACGGCATGCTGGTGGCGCGGCATGGCGGAGAGGAGTTTGCTGCGCTCATGGTCGGCGTGACCACCGAACAAGCCGTACAGCGCGCCAATGCACTAAGGCGAATATGCGCAGCTACGAGGATATCTGTTCCTGACGGCACCTTCGCGTCCGTCACCCTCAGTATCGGCATGGCGACATCGAACGATTCAACTACCCTGCCCGATATTATGAGGGCCGCGGACCGGGCCCTTTACCTGGCCAAACAACGCGGCCGCGACCGTGTCGTCCCAGCCGACGTGGATACGAATACCATCGCCGCATAGCGTAAGCCGCTCCCTGAAGCAGAGCATCCCTCGCGCCAGCGGCTTTTCCATCGGCTTGTTCGCGATCTCGCGCCGGAACTTGCGGAACCGGTCCGTTCGAACTAGTCTCCAGTTTGCGGGGACACAGCAGACTCCCCATTAGACGGTTTCCGTCCAAGCTCTGCGCAACACTCGACGTGTCGAGGAGATTGCGCGTGGACGAGCCAAAGCTACCCATTTCACCACCTGATCCCAGTGGACCGGTCGGCGCAGAGGCAGCGCCGGCCATCGGCGACGATCGGCGTCTCGCCGTTTCCAATCAGGAAATTGTTGCATCCAGCCGCGATCTTGTCGAACCGCCCGCCGATCCGCTGCGAGAGAACTCACATGTCATTTATTGCGGCAATGAGGAGGAACTCAGCGAGGGCTTTGCCATGGCGTTGCGCGTCATGGGACTGAAGCAAAGCCAATAGTTTGACGACCCAGGGGATTCGCGACCTCCCCTCCAGATGGATCTCCATCCAAGCGCGCAGCACCCTGTTGGGAGAGCGACCTATGGATGGATTGGTTTTAACTCTTTTTGTTCTTGCGGCTTTTGCCGGCGGTTTCGTCAGCGGCTTTTCGGGGTTCGCGATGGGTCTCGTCGTATCAGGCGTATGGCTGCACATCATCACGCCGATGCAAACCGCAGCACTGATCGCGGGCTACGGCCTGCTCACACAGGGTTACGGCATCCTGAAATTGCGCCAGACGCTGAACTGGCAAAATATCTGGCCGCTCTCGCTCGGCACGACGATCGGCATCCCGATCGGCGTGATCCTGCTGAACCATATCAACCCGGCCTACCTGCGGTTCGGCGTTGGTGTATTGCTGGTCCTCTATACGATCTACGGATTGGCGCGGCCCGCGATCAAGCCAATGAAGATTGGAGTGGCACCCGACATTGCCATTGGCGTCGTCAACGGACTGGTCGGCGGCCTGACCGGACTCGGCGGCGTCATATCCACCATCTCGTGCCAATGGCGCGGCTGGACCAGGGATATGCAACGCGCGGTGTTCCAACCCGTGCTGTTTGCGGCCTTTGTGGTGATCTGCCTTTCGATGGGCTTCACCGGCGCCTTCACGCCGGAAACAATCAAACTGTATGGGCTGGGATTCCCATTCATGCTCGCCGGCCTGTGGAGCGGTTTCAAGCTGTATGGAAAAATTGACGACGAGACTTTCCGCAAGACGGTGCTGGTGCTGCTTCTGCTCGCTGGCCTGTCGCTGATCGCCACGGCATTGATCGCTCGCGGTCCCTGACATCGAATCGAGAAAGAAACCGATGACCGATCTCGCGACCGAGCCGAAGCAAGCAGCCTCACTGGTCTCCTTGCTTTACACCGCGCGCGCGTTGCGTGGCTTCGGGGACGGCTTTGCCGTGCTTATCCTGCCGGCCTACATGACGGCGCTCGGCTATGACGCGGTGGCTGTCGGTCTGGTGGCGACGGCGGCGCTATTGGGAACCGCACTGATGACCCTGATCGTCGGCTGGATCGCGCCGCGTCAGGATTTGCGCGTCCTGCTGATGTTCGGCGCCGGCCTGATGGCGGCAACCGGGATTGCCTTTCCCAATGTCGAGCATTTCGCTCTGATAGCGCTGGTCGCCTTTGTCGGTACCATCAACCCATCGGGCGGCGACCTCGGAGTCCTGGTCCCGCTGGAACACGCGGTGCTGGCGCACGGTGCTGCAGACGACAGGCGGACTCACGTGTTTGCGCGCTACAGCCTGATCGGGGCGTTATGCACGGCGGCGGGCTCGCTCGCGGCGTCGATCCCCGACTTCCTCGTTTCGGCCGGAAGCACCGAGCTCGCCGCGTTCCGCGTGATGTTCTACGCCTACGCCGCACTCGGCGTTTTGAGTGCAGCACTTTATCGATACGTTCCGCATTCGCGCGCCGAAGACAAAACCCGGCATGCGCCGCTCGGACCCTCGCGCCGGACCGTTTACAAGCTTGCGGCACTTTTCAGCATCGATGCCTTTGCAGGTGGCTTTGTCGCCCAATCCCTGCTGGTGCTCTGGTTGTTTCAGCGCTTCGACCTTTCGCTGTCGGCGGCGGGATTGTTTTTCTTCTGGTCGAGCACGCTGAGCGCTTTTTCCTATCCGGTCGCGGCATGGCTCGCCAAACGCGTCGGCCTCGTCAACACCATGGTATTCACGCACATTCCATCGAGCGTGTTCCTGATATTGGCGGCGTTTTCGCCCAACCTGTACGTGGCGCTGGCATTGTTGCTGCTGCGCTCGGCGCTATCGCAAATGGACGTGCCGACCCGCACCTCCTACGTCATGGCCGTGGTCACCCCTGCCGAGCGGCCGGCCGCCGCCAGCGTGACCGCCGTGCCGCGCAGCCTCGCATCCGCGATCAGCCCGGCAATATCAGGTGCGCTGCTGATGACGGCTTTCGCCGGCCTGCCGCTGGTGGTCTGCGGCACGCTCAAGATCGCCTACGATCTCGCGCTGCTATACTCGTTCCGGCATATCAAGCCGCCCGAGGAATGACCGTATGCGCATTCGCTCATTCCCGCGTATGCGTTGTGCGCGACCGTGTTGAGCAATTTGACCAGGGTTCTTGTGACAGAGACCCGGCCCGGCGCCGATCGATAAGGACCACTACGCTTTCCGGACAGAGGCTGATAGACCTAACTTGATGCAACGTTTTGCGAGGACTTTGCCGGAAGCAAAACCAGAGCGGCGACCATCGCGAGGAGCGCGACAAACGCCGCCAGAGTGAATGGTGTCGCAAACGCCGCGGCCACCTCAGTCGTCCTCAACGTCGCGCCTAATGCGGCAATGCTGATGGCAAAGCCACCTTGCCGTATGATCATTGTCACGGCCGAGGCCATACCGGCCTGCGCAGGCGGTGCGAGCGCCAAAACGACGTTCCCCATCTGCGGATTCGCCAGCGCGGCCCCGACGCCGATTGTAAGCATTCCAGCGATTGTTGCTGCGAGGCGCATCGCAGGGCTGGGGGAGAGAGCCGCAAACACCAGAAACAGGTCTCCTATGGCGACGATGCCAAACGCAACCATGAAGAAGTGCCGCCATCCCCATCGTGTGACAAAGCGGCCGCCTAACAGCGGCACCAGCAGCATCGGCAGTGTCGCCGCCAGCAGCGCTATCCCGGCCACTTCCATGCTCACCAGCAGCCCGGCGCTCAAGAACAGGGGCAGATAGACCAGCACGGCCCAGTAACCAAACTGGATCGCGGTCAACAACGCACCGACCCCGACCATCGGCGACGTTGCGAATACTCGGGGATCAAGCACCGGACGCGGACTGCGCCATTGCTGCAGCACGAACAGGAGCGCCGCCACAGCGCTGGCGACGAGGCAGACGGCTCTTACGGCCAATGAAGCGTCTCGTCTCAAGAGCGCATCAATTGCCAGGCCCAGCGATATCGTCAGCAGCGCAACGCCCAAAGGGTCGAACGGGCGACCGTCCGGGTCCTTGGTCTCGGCAACGACCCGTGGCACTGCGAGAGCCAGCGCCAAGCAAAACGGGACATTGGCGTAAAAGATCCAGCACCAACCGAACCACGAGGCGAGCAAGCCGCCCAATGTCGGCCCCAAGGCCATGGCAACGCCGGAAATCACCCCTATGATTCCAAACGCCCGTGCCCGCTGATCATGGTTCGGAAATGCGCCGGCGACGAGCGCAATTGCACCCGTGACCATGAAGGCTGCACCGACACCCTGCACAACCCGCGCAGTCAGGAGCAGCGGCCCGCTGGTCGCCGCACCACAGGCAATTGAAGCCACGACGAACACGGCATTCCCGCCCAACATGGCGCGGCGGCGGCCGAAGCGATCTGCAAGCGCGCCTGATGCAAGCAGAGCTCCGGCAAACGCAAGGCTGTACGCGTCGATGACCCAGGCTGCACCGGCAACGGCAAAGCCGAGATCCTTGGCGATGCCGGGCATCGCGACCACGACTGCCGTCACGTCGAACAGAACCAGGAACGTACCGAGGCCAAGTGTGAGCGTGATGAGGTTCGATCGCCCTTGCGTTACCTGGGAAGCGCGATCGTGCATGCTGTTCTTCTTATGGCAATGATCAAGGGTAGGTCTGAATAACGGTTCGCTCGCCTTCAAAGACCCCCTCGGCGGTGGGGGGCCTCCCATGCCGACGACGCTTCGGATACGCCACTCCTGCTGACAGCATGATGTCAGCAGTTTGATGCTGCTGGAGTGGTATGAGTGTCCGGCCGGCGGCCTGGTCCGGGTGACACGAATTTTGCCGTCAAGCGCGCCTCAAAATGCGCGATCCTCGCTCAAATAGCCGGTGCAAGCGGCCCAATCCTTTCTTTGCATGGGCTCGTTTTCGATATTTTGGTTGGGAGCGGGCGCCGCCCTGGTTCCGCCGGGCCTGGCCCGCTTGCCGCCGCCCGGAGCGGGAGTATATTGGGCGGATGGCTGTCAGTTCCCCCGATCTGAAAGCGTTCCTGCTCGCCACGCCTTTCTTCGGCGGCCTCTCGGACGCCAGCCTCGAACTCCTGGTCTCAATGCTGGTCGAACGCCGCTTCGACGACGGCGCCACCGTGGTGGCGGAAGGAGAACAGGGACGCTCCATGTTCATCGTTCACTCCGGCCAGCTGGTAGTGAGCAAGCTCGCTGACGCCAATTCCGGGCGCGTCATTCGCATGTCCGGCCTCGAGCCCGGTGATTTTTTCGGCGAAATGACGCTGATCGAAATGCAGAACCGGTCAGCTACCGTCGTCGCGGAGAGCCCGACCGTGCTGTACGAACTCACGGCCCGGCAGCTCTATACCTGCTACAAGGCCGACATTCATGCGTATGTGATGGTGATGCAGAACATCAACCGCGAGCTTTGCCGGCGGCTCCGTCGCGCCGACAATCGCATCGCCGAGCTGCAGATGCTTCACGCGGGTTAGGCGGTTAGCGCACCGGCATCGGTGGCCGCGGAATTGATGACATCTCCGGGTCGCCCTGCGGCTCAGCCGCGAATTGCGGTTGGGGAGCAATTTGCCGTGGCGCGTAATCGGGTTGCCGCTGCGCGTAGTAGTCGGGCTGCCGTGGAGCGTAGTCAGGCTGCCGCGACGCGTAATACGGTGCAGGCGCTGGCGGCGGTGCCGCGGCTTGCGCGGGCGGAGGCGCCGGCTGGCGCGGGCGGGCTTCGACGGACCGCGGCGAAGGCGGCGATGTCACCGAAATCCGCGGGCGCTCGGAAGGTTTGGCCGCGGCAGGCTTAGCCTCGGAAGCCTTGGCCTCGGAAGCTTTCGCCTCGGAGGTTTTCGCAGCGTCGCGCGACGCTTGTTGCTGGCTCGACTTGAGCTGCGCGAGGCTCGCCTTGAGCTGCGCAACCTCCTGCCCCAGGTCTGCGAGTTCGCGCGCCATCGACTGCAGCTGTTGCGCCGAGCCAGTCGATGGATCGACCGCGGCCGGTGCCGTGGCCGATGCCGCGGCTCCCGCGGTACCCTGAACCGGAGCTTCCGGTTGCGGAGATGCTGCATTGGGGGCCTCCGCCGCAGCAGCGGCAAGCACGACCGGTTGCGCGTCGGCCGCCGGTTCTTCCGGCGACATCGACAGGG
Organism: uncultured Alphaproteobacteria bacterium; assembly: GCA_963742695.1. GTDB lineage: Bacteria > Pseudomonadota > Alphaproteobacteria > Rhizobiales > Xanthobacteraceae > Bradyrhizobium. Next base: position 72,822 of record CAVUNF010000033.1, on the reverse strand, counting down.
TCACGACCGCCTGCGTCGTCCATTTGGCGAACTGCCTTTTGACCGTGTCGCCGTAGGACCGCCAGGCAACGGCAACGAGGCCGATGCACCCGGCCAACAGCAACGCAATCAGGGGACGCAACACCCGGCTGCCGATCGACCGCCCCGGGACCCCAGGATCATTGGCGGCAGTAGGGCGAAACGTCGTATCGACCGGCGGGACCGTTGGGGCGGCAGACAGGTTCGAGGCGGCGTAGCCCAGCGCATCCGCACGATGGCGCGCAGCCTGGTGCAACAGGCCGGAAAGCTCTTCTTCGTCCGATGGCGCAACCCTGACGGCGTCGGGCGGCACCACGACGAAATCGTGCGGATCATCGGACAGTTTCGGATTCAACGTGGAATTCATTGGCGCTCCGTTTCAATCCAATGTCACCCGGGTGAGGATGGCCGGCGGATTTGCGCTAGATCGACATGTCGCGCGCCCCAAGCTTGGATGCCGGGTTTTCACCCGGGTTTGACCAAAGCAAGGCGATACGATGAAGAGGTTGGGGCCGCGGGAACTTACCTTGGTGCTTCCAAGTTGTTTCCACCGAGTTCATTCGACGATATTCAAGGATGACCTGATGATGAAGCGCGCATGGCTGAGCGTTGCGATTTTGTATGTCCTGGCGATGCCCGGAAACTCGTTGGCTCAGGATGCCGGCGTCAGCGGCATTCCGCCGGGGCCTGGGAATGCGCGCGGATTGAACGGCTCGGTCAACGATCCCAGCGGCATCGGCAATGCGGCAAGAGTGCCGGCACCACCGCCGCCGGCGATAAGCCCCGTTCCGGTGCCCGGCGCATCCACGCCCACAGCGTCGCGAACATACCCCGTGCAACGCGCTTCAAGATTCAAGCGAACGCGGTATGCGACAACCAGATTGCGTCGCTCGGAGACCCGTGCCGCGATCAGGGAGAATGACCGGTTGCTCGGCAGGATTCCGAGCATCTGCAGGGGGTGTTGAACTATCGAGTGCCCCGGGCCTGCGCCGAGGGGCGCATCCCGGAATGACGGCTTTATATTTGAGCGGCTACCCGATCGGCTTCAGCCCCGCTTCAATCTGGGCGCGGCGCGGCTCCAGGAACGGGGGCAGCGCCAGTTTTTCGCCGAGAGTTTCCATCGGCTCGTCCGTCGCAAAGCCGGGGCCGTCGGTGGCGATCTCGAACAGGATGCCGTTGGGCTCGCGGAAATACAGGCTGCGGAAATAAAACCGGTCGACCTCGCCGGAATTGGGAACGCGCAATTCGGTCAGCCGCTGGGTCCAGGCGTGATACTGCGCCTCGTCAGGGGTGCGGAACGCGACATGGTGCACCCCGCCCGCGCCTTGCCGCGCGACCGGTCCGTCTTTTTGCTCGAGTACATGCAGTTCGGCGGCGGGACCGCCCTCGCCCATCGCAAACACGTGAATCTGCGCCCCGTGCGCGGCATAGTCACGGACGCGGCGCATGCTCATGACCTCGGTCAGCACCAACGCGGTGCGCGCCAGATCTTGCACGGTGAGCACGATCGGGCCGAGGCCGCGGATCTGGTGCTCTGCCGGCACCGGGCTGCGATCCCAGGGCGACGCCGTTCCCGCGCCGCCGTCATCGACCAGCACCAGGCGTTGGCCTTCGCCGTCCTCGAACGGCAGGGTCAGCCGGCCGTCGACCTCGGTCACGTCGCCGGTGTGTCCGCCCGCTTGCTTCAGCCGGTCCCGCCAATAGCCCAGGGTCTTCTCGCCGGCGACGCGCAGGCCAGTGCGCGAAATCGAGTTGGCGCCGCGCTGCTCGGGGGCGGCCGGAAAATCGAAGAAGGTCAGGTCGGTGCCGGGATTGGCCTTTCCGTCGGCATAAAACAGGTGATAGGCGCTGACGTCGTCCTGATTGACGGTCTTCTTGACCAGCCGCATGCCGAGCAAGCCGGTATAAAACGCCAGATTTTCGCGGGGTTTGGCGGAAATCGCGGTCAGATGGTGAATTCCGGTCAGCTGCATTGCACTATCCTTTGCGCCACGAGCCGACGAAAATCGGCCGGCGCATTTGGGCTCCGTTGCCGATCATGTAGGATATAGTTTCGGCACTCGCCAGCCACCCGCCTCACCCCAGGGACAGCACCATGACCGAGCATCTGACAGTCACCGACGAAGATGCGACGCGCGTGATCACGCTGCGGCGGCCGGAGAAGAAAAACGCGCTCACGCAGGACATGTACCGCGCGATGAGTGCTGCCATCGACACCGCACAGAACAATGCCGATATCCGCTGCATCATGATCAGCGGCGGACCCGGCGTCTTCACCGCGGGCAACGATCTGGAGGATTTTCTCAAGGGCGGCACCTCCAATACCGACACGCCCCGCCCCTCCAACGCCATCAAGTTTCTGTATTCGCTGGCGCATAACGCCAAACCGATCGTCGCCGCGGTCGACGGCATCGCGATCGGCATCGGCACCACCCTGCTGTTCCATTGCGATTACGTCGTAGCCAGCACGCGCGCGACATTCTCCACGCCGTTCATCCATCTCGGGCTGGTTCCGGAAGGCGCCTCCAGCCTGCTGATGCCGCGCGCCATCGGTCACCACCGCGCTTTCTCGACGCTGGTGATGGGACGCCCCGTGAGCGCCGAAGATGCGCGCGCCGCCGGTTTCGTCAATGCGGTGGTGGCGCCCGAGGAAACCGAGGCCGAGGCGCGCAAGGTGGCGCGCGAGATCTGCGCGCTGCCGGCCGAAGCGGTCGCGATCTCGCGAAAGCTGCTAAAACCGTCGCCGGAGGATCTCACCCGGCGGATCGATCAGGAGAGCCATCTGTTCGGCGAACGCATGCGCTCCAAGGAAGCGGTGGCGGCGTTCACGGCATTCTTCTCGCGCAAGAAGGCGTGAGCGGGAGGCTTCGTGAAATCGTTGTGCTGCCTCTTTATTAATAAAGTCATGAAAACCTCACTGTTGCTATCCCTCGCGGGCGCGCTGTTGCTGATGCTGCTTCCGCCTTCGGCGGACGCCCAAACCAAGCCGCCGGTCGACCTGCGCATTCTCGCGATCAACGATTTCCACGGTTATCTCGAGCCGCCGACGGGCGGGATCAGGATCGCCGATCCCGAGGACAAGACCAAAAAGATCGCGGTTGCGGCCGGCGGCGCCGAGCACATGGCGACGGCGGTCAAGCAGCTGCGCCAGGGCGCGCGCAACACGATCTTCGTCGCCGCCGGCGACCTGATCGGCGCCAGCCCGTTTCTGTCGGCGATGTTCCACGATGAGCCCACCATCGAGTCGCTCGACATGATGGGACTGGCGGTGGCCGCAGTCGGCAATCACGAATTCGACGAAGGCAAGGACGAATTACTGCGGATGCAGCATGGCGGCTGTCACCCGATCGACAAATGTCAGGGGCCGCATCCGTTCCTCGGCGCAAAATTTCGCTACCTCGCCGCCAGCACGTTCGAGAGGAGCACCGGAAAGACCGTGCTTCCCGCCTATGAGATCAGGCAGTTCGACGGCATTCCCGTCGCCTTCATCGGCCTGACCTTGAAAGGCACGCCCAAACTGGTCTCGCCGGTGGGGGTTGCCGATCTGGAATTTCGCGACGAGGCGGACACGGTGAACGCGCTGGTGCCGGAACTGAAGGCGCGCGGCGTCGAGGCCATCGTCGTGCTGATCCATGAAGGCGGGTTTCCGCACGGCGATTACAATGAGTGCCCGGGCATTTCAGGGCCGATTGTCGACATCGTCAGCAAGTTCGATCGCGCGGTCGACGTGGTGGTCAGCGGCCACACCCACCAGCCCTATGTCTGCGAAATCGACAAGCGGCTGGTCACATCGGCCGACAAATACGGCACCGTGGTCACATCGATCGACCTGCAACTCGATCCCGTCACCCGTGACGTCGTCAGCGCCAAAGCCGACAATGTCATCGTCCGCACCGCCGCCTATGCCAAGGATCCGCAACAGACCGCGTTGCTCGAATCCTACGATAAACTGGCCGCCCCGATCGCCGACCGTCCCGCGGGGTCGATCACCGAAACGCTGTCGCGCACCCCCAACGAATCAGGCGAAAGCGTGCTCGGCGATATCGTCGCCGATGCCCAATTGGCGGCGACCCGCGCCGAGACAAGCGGCGGCGCGGTGATCGCATTCACCAATCCGGGCGGTGTCCGCAGCGATATCCCCAGGAAGGGCGAAGGTGCGGTGACCTACGCCGATGTGTTCGCCAGCCAGCCGTTTCGCAATCAGCTGGTCACGCTGACGCTGACGGGAAGCCAAATCAAGGACATGCTCGAGCAGCAATGGCTCGATCCGAAACGGCCGCGGATTCTGCAGGTTTCCAAAGGCTTCAGCTACGCATGGGACAACGCAAAGCCGCTTGGCGAACGCGTCATCGCCGATCGTCTGTCGCTCGAACGGACAACGCATCGATCCCGCGGCGAGCTATCGCGTGACGGTGAACAATTATATGGCGGTCGGGGGCGACGGCTTCACCGTCTTCAAGGAAGGAACCGCGCAGCTGGTCGGCATCTATGACGTCGATGCGCTGTTTGCGTTTTTCCGCACCAATAGCCCGATTGCGCCCACGGCGGCCGATCGAATCACGCGAGTGAACTGAAATGCACGGGGGCACGGCTCTTTCCGAACGGCCGATGAACCCCTAGATTAGCCGCTTCTCACAAGAGCGCGTTTGACGCGCCAGGGTATTGCATGACGACGCTGCTTCTCACTCATCCGGCCTGTCTCGACCATGCCACGCCGCCGGGACACCCCGAGCGCCCCGACCGGCTGCGCGCGGTCGATCAGGTGCTATCAGAGGATCGCTTCGGCCGCCTGGCGCGCGGCGAAGCACCGGAAGGCAACCTGGATTCGGTCACGCTTTGCCACAACGAGCATTACGTCGGAGAACTCCGGCATATCGCGCCGTCGAGCGGCCTGATCTATATCGACGGCGACACCTCGATGTCACCAGGCACCTGGGAGGCTGTGATGCGCGGGGTCGGCGGCGCGGTGGCCGCCACCGACGCCGTGATGTCAGGCACCCATGCCAATGCCTTCGTCGCGGTGCGGCCGCCGGGCCATCACGCCGAAATTGCGAAGCCGATGGGCTTTTGCTTTTTCGACAATGCCGCCATTGCCGCGCGTTACGCGCAGCGCAAATACGGCATCTCCCGCGCCGCCGTGGTCGACTTCGACGTCCATCACGGCAACGGCACCCAGGACATTTTCTGGGCCGACCCGACCGTGATGTACTGCTCCACGCATCAGATGCCGCTGTTCCCCGGCACCGGCGCCAGCGGCGAGCGCGGCGAGCACGACAACATCGTCAATGCGCCGCTGGCTTCGGAAGACGGCGGCCCCAAATTCCGCGCCGCCTTTGAAAACGTGATCCTGCCGCAACTGAAGAAATTCGCGCCCGAGCTGATCATCGTCTCGGCCGGCTTCGACGCGCACTTCCGCGATCCGCTGGCGTCGCTCAATCTCCAGGCCGAGGACTTCGGCTGGGTCACGCGCAAACTGATGGATGTCGCCGATGCCAGCGCCGGCGGCCGGTTGGTCTCGGTGCTCGAAGGCGGCTATGACCTCCAAGGCCTGAAAGAGTCGGTGGCGGCTCATGTCACCGCATTGATGGGGGCCTGAATTCCCGCCACAATACGCCCGCACAAATACTTTTAAGTCTGCGCCGGGACACGGGCGCATCCGGGAAAACGAAATGGCCGAAAACACCCAAGTGGACGTCAAGAAGCTGAGCTTCGAGCGCGCGATCGAGGAGCTTGAATCGATCGTGAAGCGGCTCGAGGACGGCAAGGTGCCGCTGGAGGAGTCCGTCGCCATCTACGAACGGGGCGAGGCCCTGAAGCGCCGCTGCGAGGAACTGCTGCGGCAGGCCGAGGCGCGGGTCGACAAGATCACCACCGATTCCAGCGGCCAGGTGACCGGCACGGAGCCGCTCGACGTGCAGTGAACCGGACGAACTGCAAAACATACCTAACAGCTGAAACAACCGCGCGAATGCCGCCGTTCCCTGCCGGAATGGAACGATCGGAGCGCTGTGGGGGTTGAAAGTTCCGCTTTGGCTGCCTCCTCGGTCGCGCTTCGTGACCTCGCGGGTTGGCTTTGAGCGCAGCTTTAGTGTAAAGCTTGGAGGGCTATGGGCTGTTGCAGGCAGACCTGCCGCTGCTTTTTGATGGCGACAAGTGCTTCAATTAGCTAACAAAATTGATTGAGAAGGGTGAAGCCGCCAAGAGTGATATACATCACATTGATCGATCTGGAGTTCATCTAAGCTCCCAAATCAGGCTTCGGCCTGCTCAGGTGGCCTCCGGCGTCTGGGTCTTTCGTTGCGCTGAAACTGCGCACCCATCTCACGTCGGGCGGCTGGGCCCGACATGCAAAATTGGAATATCGCCGTGACCGTATTCAGTAAAACTCCGCTTCTCGACACGATCCGCACCCCGGACGATCTGCGCAAGCTCAAGGTGGAGCAGGTCCGGCAAGTCGCCGACGAACTGCGGCAGGAAACCATCGATGCCGTCTCGGTTACGGGCGGACATTTCGGCGCCGGCCTCGGCGTCGTCGAATTGACCACGGCCATCCATTATGTGTTCGACACCCCGCGCGATCGCCTGATCTGGGACGTCGGCCATCAGGCCTATCCGCACAAGATCCTGACCGGGCGCCGCGACCGCATTCGCACCCTGCGCACCGGCGGCGGGCTCTCCGGTTTCACCAAGCGCACCGAAAGCGATTACGATCCGTTCGGCGCCGCCCACTCCTCGACCTCGATCTCCGCAGCACTCGGCATGGCCGTGGCGCGCGACCTTTCCGGCGGCAAGAATAACGTCATCGCCGTGATCGGCGACGGCGCGATGTCCGCCGGCATGGCCTACGAGGCCATGAACAATGCCGGCGCGATGAATTCCCGGCTGATCGTCATTCTCAACGACAACGACATGTCGATCGCGCCGCCGGTCGGCGCGATGTCGGCCTATCTGTCGCGGCTGTACTCAGGCAAGACCTATCGCTCGCTGCGCGAAGCCGCCAAGCAGCTCGGCAAGCATCTTCCGAAGGTGCTCGCGGACCGCGCCAACCGCGCCGAGGAATATTCCCGCGGCTTCATGGTCGGCGGCGGCACGCTGTTCGAGGAACTCGGCTTCTACTATGTCGGCCCGATCGACGGCCATAACCTCGACCATCTGCTGCCGGTGCTGCAGAACGTGCGCGACATGCAAACCGGCCCGGTGCTGATTCACGTCGTGACCCAGAAGGGCAAGGGCTACGGCCCGGCGGAAGCCTCCGCCGACAAATACCACGCGGTGGTCAAGTTCGACGTCGCCACCGGCGCGCAGGCAAAAGCCAAGCCGAATGCGCCGGCCTATCAGAACGTGTTCGGCCAGAGCCTGGTCAAGGAAGCCGAGAAGGACGACAAGATCGTCGGCATCACCGCGGCGATGCCGTCGGGCACCGGGATCGACATCTTCAACAAGGCGTTTCCCGACCGCACCTTCGATGTCGGCATCGCCGAGCAGCACGCGGTGACATTTGCCGCCGGTCTTGCGACCGAGGGCTACAAGCCGTTCTGCGCGATCTATTCGACCTTCCTGCAGCGCGGCTATGACCAGATCGTCCACGACGTGGCGATCCAGAGTCTTCCGGTGCGCTTCGCCATCGACCGTGCCGGCCTGGTCGGCGCCGACGGCGCCACCCACGCCGGCTCGTTCGACAACGCCTATCTCGGCTGCCTGCCTAATTTCGTCATCATGGCAGCCGCCGATGAGGCCGAACTGGTCCACATGGTCGCGACCCAGGTCGCGATCAACGATCGTCCGAGCGCGGTGCGCTATCCGCGCGGCGAAGGCCGCGGCGTCGAGATGCCCGAATTCGGCGTGCCGCTCGAGATCGGAAAAGGACGCATCGTCCGCGAAGGCACCAAGATCGCGTTGCTGTCGTTCGGCACAAGGCTGGCCGAATGCGAGAAGGCCGCCGACGAACTGGCGGCGCACGGCCTGTCCACCACCATTGCCGATGCCCGCTTCATGAAGCCGCTCGATGTCGACATGGTGCTGAAGCTGGCGCGTGACCATGAAGTGCTGCTGACCGTCGAGGAAGGCTCGATCGGCGGCTTCGGCTCCCATGTCATGCAGACGCTGTCGGACAACGGCATGCTCGATGGCGGCCTGCGGATGCGCTCGATGGTGCTGCCGGACGAGTTTCTCGATCACGACTCGCCGAACGCGATGTACGCCCGCGCCGGACTCGACGCCAAGGGCATCGTCGCCAAGGTGTTCGAAGCGCTCGGCAAGGACTTCAAGGCCGAAACGGTCAAGCTGGCCTGAGTTGAAGTTTTCTGTCATTCCGGGGCGCGAGCAAAGCAAGCGAGCCCGGAATGACGAAAGTGTATCTCGCCGGCCCCGACGTCTTCCTGCCCGACGCTCTTGATATCGGACGGCGCAAGGTCGACCTCTGCGCGCGCCACGGCCTGACCGGACTCTATCCGCTCGACAACGCGATTGACCTTGCGGCCGCCGACGCCTCGCTTCATATCTTCAAAGGCAATGAGGCCATGATGAACGCGTCCGATGCGATCATCGCCAATCTCACGCCGTTTCGTGGGGCCAGCGCCGATGCCGGAACCGTGTATGAGCTTGGCTACATGGCGGGACGCGGCAAGCTTTGCCTCGGCTACTGCAACGATGCCACGCTCTATGCCGATCGCGTGCGCAAATTCACCACAGTAGACGTGCAAGCTGGATGCCTGGTCGATACTGAAGGCCTGACCGTCGAGGATTTCGGATTGATCGATAATCTGATGATGATTCATGCGCTCGAGCTGCACGGCTGCGCGGTGGTGACGCCGCGCCAGACGCCCGCCGATATCTGGCAGGATCTGTCCGCGTTCGAGCTATGCGTGCAAATGGCGGCCGAACGGCTCGCCGCTTCGCGCACGCGTGCATCGAGTTGACCTTGGCGAAGAAAAGCAACGCGGCTCCCGCTCCCCGCAAGCGCGCGGACATGCTGCTGGTCGAGCGCGGCCTGTTCGAAAGCCGGGCGCGGGCCCAGGCTGCGATCGAAGCCGGCCTCGTGACGGCCAATAACAAGCTGGTGACAAAACCTTCCGAAGGCATCGCGGCCGACGCCGCGATCCAGGCGCAACCCGCGCACCCCTTTGTGTCGCGCGGCGGCGTCAAGCTGGCCGGCGCGCTGGAGCAATATCCGCTCGACATCGAAAATCACGTCTGTCTCGATATCGGCGCCTCGACCGGCGGTTTCACCGAGGTGTTGCTGGCGAACGGCGCCAGCCTGGTGTTTTCGATCGATGTCGGGCGCGACCAATTGCATCCATCCTTGCGCGGCCATCCCAAAATCGTCTCGATGGAGGAGACCGATATCCGCAGTTTTGAAGGCAAGCGTTTGCCGATGCGGCCGGATGTCGTGGTCATCGACGTCAGTTTCATTTCGCTAAAGGCGGTGCTGCCGGTGGCGCTGTCGCTTGCCGCGGCGCCGATGCATCTGCTGGCACTGATCAAACCGCAATTCGAGGCGCCGCGAAGGCACTCCAAGCGCGGCATCATCCGCAACGCCATGGTGCATCAGGAAATCTGCGACGACATCACTGCGTTCGCGGCTTCGCAGGGATGTACCGATATCCAGGTCTTTCCGTCATCAATCAAGGGTGGCGACGGCAACATCGAATTCTTCATCGGCGCGCGCCGTGGTTGAACATCTCTTCATCGATCACGTCGGTCATCGCGGCGATGGCATAGCCTTTGCCGGCGGCGAGACGGTGTATGTGCCGTACACGCTGGGTGGCGAGGCGGTCGAGGCCGGACCGATGGAGGGTCATCCCGACCGCAGGCAGCTATCGCGCATCGAGCGCGCCAGCGCCGAGCGGATCGCCCCGTTCTGCAACTATTTCGGCGCCTGCGGCGGCTGCGCCATCCAGCATTGGCAGCAGGATGCCTATCGCGCCTGGAAGCGTGGAATCGTGATCGATACGCTCGCGCATACCGGCATCGAATGTGAGGTCTTTGAGCTGATTGACGCCCACGGCGCCGGCCGGCGGCGCATCACTGTTCATGCCCGCCGCGGCGCCGACGGCGAATTGCGCACGGGCTTTGCCGCCGCGGGCAGCCACGCCATTGTCGCGATCGACCATTGCCCGATCCTCGATCCCGGCCTGCACGGTGCGCTCGACGCCGCCCGCGCGCTCGCCGAGGTGCTGAAGCCGACCACCAAGCCGCTCGATATCCAGGTCACGGCCACCGATGGCGGGTTAGACATCGACGTCCGCGGCTCCGGACCGCTGCCATCAGCCATGATCGCAACGCTGTCGCGGTTCGCGGAAAAGCATCGGCTGGCGCGGCTGACGCGCCATGGCGAACTGGTGCTGATGCGCACGCCCCCGGCCATTGCAATCGGCAGCGCACAGCTCACCTTGCCGCCCGGATCGTTCCTGCAGGCCACGGCTGCCGGAGAAGCGGCGCTGGCGGCACTGGTGGCCGGGCATTGCAAGCGCGCCAAACACGTCGCTGACCTGTTTTGCGGGGTCGGACCGTTTGCCCTGAGGCTGGCGGCAAATTCGAAGGTTTCGGCGTTCGACAGCGATGCGGGCGCGGTGACGGCGCTGCAGAAGGCGGCCACCTCGACCTCCGGCCTGAAGCCGATCAAGGCTGAGGCGCGCGACCTGTTCCGGCGTCCGCTGATGCCGCAGGAATTGCGCGACTACGATACGATCGTGTTCGATCCGCCGCGGCAGGGCGCGCAAGCGCAAGTGCAACAGCTTGCGGCCAGCAAGATTCCCGTGGTGGTCGCGGTGTCCTGCAGCGTCGCGACCTTTGCGCGCGACGCGAAAATCCTGATCGACGGCGGCTACAGAATCGAAGGCGTCACGCCGGTCGACCAGTTCCGCCACACCCCGCATGTCGAGCTGGTGGCGCGGTTCAAGAAGTGAACAGCTTGTAGCCCGGATGGAGCGAAGCGAAATCCGGGGGTGCGCGGGCGTCCCCGGATTGCGCTTCGCTCCATCCGCTCAAGTCCGCCCCCAGCGGTCCTGCCAGATCTTTTCGCCGATCATGCAGTTCACCCGTGGCGCCTTTTCGTTCACCGGCACGATCGGGCGTTCGGGGGTAAGGCCTGCGACCTCGAGCAACAGCTTGGTCCGGATCGCTTCCTTGAACTTGTCGCGGTCCTTGACCGTGACCACGAAGGAGCCCGGGCCGCCGATGACGCAATCCTCGTAGTAGAAATCGAGGTTGCCGATGTCCATCGTCGAATAGGACGGCTCCTTCACCATGATCGGCAGGCCGTTGATGACGACGCCCTTCTGCAGCGCCGCGTCGCGCGCGACCGTGACCGGCGAGCCATTGTTGTTGGGGCCATCGCCTGAAATATCGATCACGCGCCTGATTCCCCGATGCGGGTTCTCGTCGAACAAAGGCATCGCGAAATTGATCGCGCCCGAGATCGAGGTGCGCGATGCCCGGCGGATCGGGGCTTTCATGATTTCGCCGGCGACAGCGTCGGCGGTTTCCGGGCCGTCGATCACCCGCCAGGGAATGATGATCTTCTGGTCGCTCGATGCCGCCCACTCGAAATAGGTCACTGAAATCTTGCCGTTCGGGCCGGTCTTCAGCGCCTGCAGAAATTCCTTGGAAATGATGGCTTGCGCGTAACCCTCGCGCTGGATCGCAAGCTCTTCCATGTCCATCGAATAGGAAACATCGACCGCGAGAATCAGTTCGACGTCGACCGTCGGATAGGCATCCCTGTCGGCCACATGATGGCCGAATTGATTGCTGGGGTTCGGCGCGGCGAAGCCCGCGACATCGCCGCCGAGCATCGCTCCAGCGACAAGTACCGCCCCGATCGAGACACACCAGCGCATCAGCGGCCCTCCCGTCGTCTGACGCGATGGTGACACGCAAACCGGTCTTGGAAAAGCGGGAACATGGATTGTCCCTACACATTCGAGTTAGAGCAGGGTTGCGAGTTAGAGCAGGGTTGCGAGTTAAGCCGTAAGGTTACGAGCCAGCGGCAAGGCGCCTGAATCGTGCGAGACCGTTGCCCCGCCTCAATTGGCCATGCGATACATCGGCCCTGAACGGGGGAAGCGTCATGTTTCGGGTCGGCATCGCGGGCTGCATGCTGTTGCTGGCTGTGTCCGGCGCGATGGCTGATTCGCCCGCCGAGCGCGGCGCCTATCTCGTCAACACCATCATGGCCTGCGGCAACTGCCACACCCCGCGCGACGCCGACGGCAAGGCGATCGCCGAGAAGGCATTTTCCGGCGGCCTGACCTTCACGACGCCGGGTTTCATCGCCACCGCACCGAACATCACGCCCGATGTCGACACCGGCATCGGAAGCTGGAGCGACAAGGACATCAAGCGCGCGCTAGTGGAGGGAATCCGCCCCGAGCACGGCCGTTTCGCCGGGGTGCCGCTGGCGGCTATCATGCCGGCGAATTTCTACAAGGCGCTGCTGCCTGACGATCTCGACGCCATCGTCGTCTACCTGCGCAGCGTAAAGCCTGTTCGCAACGAGGTGGCTGATCCCGTGTACAAGGCCGCGGTGCGCCGCGATCCCTATCCCGACGCCGACACCGGATTCAGCAAGGCCATGTTTGCCGATCCGGTCAGGCGCGGCGCCTATCTGGTCACCATCGGCCATTGCATGGAGTGCCACTCCGCATGGTCGCGCGGCGTATCGGATTTCAGGGATGGGCTGGGCCGCGGCGGCAGGGTTTTCCCGGCGCGCGAGGGCGCGCCTGCGGGATCGCCGGGCAATACCGCGGCCAACATCACCTCGCATCCGACCGCCGGCATCGGCGCCTGGAGCGATCAGGAAATCGGCCGCGCCATCACCCATGGCATTGCGCGCGATGGGCGGGCCCTCGGCCAGCCGATGGCCTACGCCGCCTATGCCGGGCTGAAGCCAACCGATCTGGCTGATATCATTGCCTATCTGCGCACCGTGCCGCCGCGGCAATGATCCCGGATTGAACTGATACGGCGGGTGAGGCGACAGACGTAGCGCGGCTGAATGCAGAGCGCGCGAACCCGGCACCGACATGGTTACACCCCCACCCATTCCCGCCAGCGCTGGCCGTCCCTCCCGTACGCGGGTGATCGCGCTGTGGCTGGCCGTGTTCGCTGTGGTCGGCACCGTGGTTTTTCTGTTCCTCTCACCGTTGTCGCCGGAGGTCAGCGAACCCGCGGTCGCGCAAGTGGAGCCGCCGCTGTCGCCGGCCGCGGCGGGCGAGACCTGCCTGCGGCTCTCCGAAAACCCGCAGGAGTATCTCACCGACAAAGCGATGCAGCGGCGCCAGGAATTGCGGCAAATCAGCTGCAACATGGCGCTTGCTGCCGAGCCGGAAAATACGCGCTGGCAAGTGGCGGTGGCGCGCGCCCTGCCCTACGAACAAAAATCCAGGTCACTCGCCATGTTTCGCGAGGCCGCAGCACTTGGCGACGCCGAGGCCTATTACCAGCTGTATGAACACCACAAATCATGGGACCGCGGCGACCTCGACAAGGTCCCGAACGTCTCCCGCGCTGAGGCCGACCGCGCTTTGCGCAAGGCCGCCGAACTCGGGCACCCCTATTCCATCCGGATGCTCGCGAACCTGCTCGACCGCGGTACCACGGTGAAGCGCGATCCCGCCGCCGCGCGCTATTGGGCGGAGCGCGCCATCGCCACCCCGGGGAAAGACGAGAGCCGGGGTGATCTGTACGTGATGGCGGCGCGCCTGCTGGTGACCTCGGACAAACCCGAGGAGCGTGCCCGCGGCCTCGATATCCTGGAAAAACTGAGCGCGCCCGGGCATTACCAGTACGGCGCCAAGAGAGAGCTTGCGAACGCGATCCGCAAGGACGATCCGGTGCGGGCACGAAAGCTGTTGGAGGAAGCTCGCCGCGACGATCCCGGCGGCGCGATCCCGCCGTTGGCGGAAATGCTGCTCGCGGGCGAAGGCGGTCCGGCCGACCCGAAGCGCGCGCTGTCGCTGCTGAAATCCTCGAACAGCGCATTCGTGAACGGCGCGCTTGGCCAGCTCTATCTGGAAGGCAAACTGGTGCCGCGCGATGTCCAGGAAGCGGTGCGCCTGATCGGACAGGCCGGCCAATGGGATTTCGACATGCGCCAGCAGGGGGTCAGGTTGCTCGCCGAACATCCGGAGGTGCGCGACAGCAACCCGAAGCAAACGCTTTACTACGCCGTCGAGGCCGCGGAACTCGGCGAACCCGGCGCAATGGCCGCGCTGATCGACCTGAAATGGTCGAAGAATCCCCAGTTCCACGACCGACCAGGAGCCTGTAAACTGATCGAGACGGCCGCCAACAGCGGCGATCGGGCCATGGCGGAGCGCCTCGCAGAGTGCCGCGCCAACTGATCGAGACGCAGGCCGTCGGGAGAGCCCGCCGGAATGATCGACACCGTCACCAAGCCGAAAACCAAGGTCAAGACCAAGGTCGAGCGGCCGCGCCTGCACAAGGTCATCCTGGTCAACGACGACTTCACGCCGCGCGAATTCGTCGTCACCGTCCTGAAGGCGGAATTCAAGATGACCGAGGATCAGGCCCACAAGGTCATGATCACGGCGCACCGGCGCGGCGTCTGCGTGGTCGCCGTCTTCACCAAGGACGTCGCCGAGACCAAGGCAACCCGCGCCACCGACGCCGGCCGCGCCAAGGGCTATCCGCTGCTGTTCACCACCGAACCCGAGGAATAGCGCGACCGCTCACCGCGCCTTCAGCTTCGCACCGACCTTTTTCCGGCCGGCATTGGTCCGAGAGGCGCGCCACCAGCTTCGGACAACGCCCAGAAATTCTGCCGCCGCCGGGATCAATTCACGCTCCCGAAGCCGCATGATGCCGATCGGGCAAGCGAGCTTTCGGCCGATCAGGGGGCGCGAGACCAGATCCGGATCGCCCGGTGACGGCCGCTCGCTGGCGGGGACAACCGCGAGGCCGACACCGTTGCGCACCAGGCCTTGCAGGGTCGGCAACCGGTTCGTCGTCATCACGTAGCGGAATGAAAGGCCGGACGCCGCTGCGGCGCCGTCGACGATGCGGCGGGTCCGGGACTCCACCGGGAATGAGACCAGGGCAGCGTTTGCGAGCGCAGGCAATTCGATCTGCTTGCGCTTCGCCAGTGCGTTGTCCCTTGGCAGAACGAGGTGAAAGGTTTCGATTCCAAGATCTTCGGTAACGAAGGATTTCGGCGCGTCGTCGACATAGCCGATGCCGAAATCGGCCAGCCCACCCTGCACCTCGTCCCGCACCACGCTGTGCAAGCCCTCGCGCAGATGGACCTCGATGCCCGGATACTTTCGGCTGTAGTTCGCGATCAGGGCGGGAAGCACCGCATTCGCCAATGAAACCACGCTGGCGACGACGATCTGGCCGCGCGGCGGTTCGGCCAGTCCGCGCATGTTCTCGACGCTGATCTTCAGATCGTTGAGCAGCCGCTCGGCAAGGGCGGCAAATTCCTTGCCGGCATCGGTGATGGCCACTTGCCTTGTGCTGCGGGAGAACAACTCGACCCCCAATTCGCTTTCGATCTGCTGGATGGTTCTGGTCAGGGCCGGCTGCGACATCTCAAGCGAACTGGCCGCGGCGACGAAGCTTCGATACTCGGCGACCGCCAGCACAGCCTGCAAGTGCCGTGAATTCAGATTGGGAAAGCTGTCGCGCGCCATGGCTGCCCTTCTGGCCCCTGCCCGGATTAATGCCTTTACCGGAATAATACTGGGTATCGGAAACAAATTGCAATATTTGACGATCCCGGCAAGGTCTTGGCGGGAGAAGAATTCAATGACGATATGTCTCTATGGCAGTCCGATCAGCACCTTTGCCCGCAAGGTCGCGATCGGCCTCGAGCTGAAAGCGCTGCGCTACGATCTGGTCGACGCGCTGACGCCGGATCGTCGCGAGCAGTTGCGCAAACTCAATCCGCGGCTCGAGGTGCCGGTCCTGACCGACGGCGACCTCGTCGTCGTCAACTCCAGCGACATCCTGCAATATCTGGATGCCCGCTACCCAGAAACGGCGCTCTATCCGGCCGCGATCGCGGATCGTGTCGCGGCCCGGGCGTTCGAGCGGCTCGCCGATCAGCGCTTCGATCCGATCGTGGTGGATTGCTCCTACTGGCATTGGGCCGAGCGCGACGACCAGCCGCCGCCGGGTCTGCTGCAAGCCGCGCAGGAGGACATCGACACCCTGTTCGATGATCTCGAGCAGATGCTTGCCGCGCGGCCAAAGCCCTGGCCGTTTCAGAACGCGGCGTGATCGAATGCGCCTGGTTTGCCAACCTCTCGGCGTTGCGAACTTTTGGCCTCGCGATCGATCCCGCGCGTTATCCGGCGGTCATGAACTGGTTCAAGGCGATGCGGGCGCACCCGGTATTCGTCGCCGACGCCCAACGCACCGGCGCCTTCCTGAGGGAGCTCAAGCACCTGACGCATGAGCGCAAGCGATTGTTCTGGAGCGGCGACCGGCTCGAATGGCTGATATCGCGTGGATTTCATCGTTGGCTGGTCGGCGAAATCGACGCCGGCCGCGCCGCGTTTCCCTTTCTCTAGGCCGCCGCCGAGGTTTCGTCCGTCAATCCGTAGACGCGTGCGGCCTTGGAGAAGCCGGAGACGGGAAACTCGCCGAGATCGCTCCAGCCTCCCCGGCAGATGCCGGCAAATCCCTCCGATGCCACGACCGTGCGGCCGAGCTTGCCCGCGATCTTTTCCAGCCGCGCCGCCAGATTCACCGCAGGGCCGATGCAGGTGAAGTCGAGCCGGTTGCCGCCGCCGATATTGCCATAGAGGATTCGTCCGACATGCAGGGCGACGCCGAAGCGAAACCGTTCGACGGCGTCGCCGATCGGATACCGCAAGTCGGCGACGCTGGCGCGGGATTCGTGGGCGGCTTCGAGCACGTTCGAGCAGACCTGCTGCTCGTCGCCGACATATTCGTCGATCGGAAAAACCGCGAGCAGACCATCGCCCATATATTTCAGCACTTCGCCGCCATGATTCCGGATAGCCTCAACCTGGCAGTCGAAGTAATTGTTCAGGACGTCGACCACGGTTTCCGGCGGCACGCGATCGGACAACGAGGTGAAGCCGCGCAGGTCGGACAGCCATATCGCGGCGTTCATGGTCTCGGTGTGACCGCGCCTGATCTGGCCGCCGAGAATCCGTTCGCCGGCGCGGTTGCCGACATAGGTATCCAGCAGGCTCGCCGCCATGCGGCGCCAGTTGATGATCTCCGCGACGCGCGACAGCGGCGTGACCAGCCCGCGCAAGGCCGCCAATTGATCGTCGGTGAAACCGCCTGATTGCAGCGTGGTCCAGCTCGACGCATGAATGGTGCCGTCGGTAAAAAACAGCGGCATCGCGATGTAGTCGGTGGCCCCTTCGGCGCGCAGATCCTGAACGATCGGAAACCGCTCGCTCGCGGGATCGTCGATGCGGGCCCGAACCTCCTGCCCGTGCTGGAACACGATTTTCAGGGGACTGAGATGAAAATCCGGTGAATCCAGAATGCCGAAATCGACGGTGCCGACCTCGACCTCCGCGCCTGGCTTCCAGATGAAATTGCGGCCGTAGATTTCAGGGTGAAGCGTTCGAACGAAGACGCCGACGCGCCACAGCGGCAGCCCTGCCGCGACCATCCGTTCGCAGCACTCGGCCATAAACCGGCTCGGGCTGGTCGCCGACCTGCCGCCGTCGATCAGCCAGTCGGTCAGCGCTTGCAGTCGTGATGCATCCATGATGCCGGTATTTGCCGCGCAACTCCAGGAAACGTCAAGCGCGCTCCCGCAACAGCCGGCGTGACGTGACGACGGAGCTGCGCTAGCTTCGAGGTACAAACCAACAGAGGAAGCGCCAGAGTGTACGACTTCATCATCGTCGGCGGCGGCTCGGCGGGCTCGGTCATGGCCCACCGGCTCTCGGCCAAAAGCGCCAACAAGGTTTTGCTCTGCGAAGCCGGCCAGGACACGCCGCCCGGCAACGAGCCGCCGGAGATTCGCGACAGCTATTCGGGCATGGCCTATTTCGATCCGCGCTTCCACTGGACCGAACTCAAGGTCACCACCCAGATCGTCAGCCACAACAACCCCGAAGCGGACCGTCCGCCCCTGCGCAAATACGAGCAGGCGCGCGTGCTGGGCGGCGGCTCCTCGATCAACGGCCAGATGGCCAACCGCGGCGCGCCGACGGATTACGCGGAGTGGGAAGCCCGTGGCGCCACCGGCTGGAACTGGAACGACGTGCTGCCCTACTTCAAGAAGGTGGAACGCGACCTCGATTGCGACGGGCCGCTGCACGGCAAGGATGGCCGGATCCCGGTCCGCCGCATTCCAAGGGAGCATTGGACCGGGCATGCGCAGGCGGTGGGCGAAGCCTGCAAGCTCGCCGGCTACGCGTTCCTGCCCGACCAGAACGGCGAGTTCGTCGAAGGCTATTTTCCGGTGACGCATTCCAACCAGGACGAGGCGCGCGTCTCGGCGGCGATGGGCTATCTCGATCGCGAGACCCGCAAGCGCGCCAATTTGACCATCTCGACCAACACGCAGGTCAAGGAGTTGCTGTTCGAGGGCACGCGCTGCGTCGGCGTCAAGGCGCTGGTCGATGGCCGCGAGCAGGAGTTCCGCGGCCGCGAGATCATCCTGTCCTGCGGCGCGATCCATTCGCCGGCGCATCTGTTGCGCGCCGGGATCGGACCGGTCGGGCACCTCAAGGAGATGGGCATTCCCGTGGTGATGGGGCTCGCCGGCGTCGGCCAGCGGCTGATGGACCATCCCTCGATCGCGCTGTCGTCCTATGTCCGCCGTAGCGCGCGCATGAACGAGCACACCCGCCGCCACATCCAGGTCGGGCTCCGCTATTCCTCGGGGCTTGCAGGCACGCCGGCCGGCGACATGTTCGTCGCCGTGCTGGCCAAGTCGGCCTGGCATGCGGTCGGCGAACAGATCGCCTCGCTGCTCACCTTCGTCAACAAGACCTACTCCGAGACCGGCCAGGTCAAACTCGCCTCGCGCAACCCGCAGGCCGAGCCGATCGTCGAGTTCAACCTGTTGTCCGACCGGCGCGACCTCGACCGCCTGATGAGCGGATTTCGCAAGATGGCGGGCTTGCAGATGAGCGCGCCGCTGCAGGCGGTCACCGACAAGCCGTTCCCGGCCTCGTACACCGACCGCGTCCGCAAGATCGGCGTGGTCAATACCAAGAACAGGATCCTGACCTCCATTGCCGCGGCGCTGATGGACGGGCCGGCGGCGCTGCGCCACGCCATGATCGACAATTTTATCATTGAGGGATTCACCCTCGACCAGGTGATGGGCGACGACGAGGCGCTGGAAGCCTTCGTGCGCAAGGCGACGATCGGCGTCTGGCATGCCTCGTGCTCGCTTCGGATGGGCCGCGCCGACGATCCGATGGCGGTGGTCGACACGCAAGGCCGCGTCAAGGGCATGCAGGGATTGCGCGTGGTCGACGCCTCGATCTTCCCGGTGGTGCCGTGCGCCAACACCAACTTCCCGACGCTGATGACGGCGGAGAAGATTGCGGCGGCGATGATGTGAGCGAAACAAATCCGCGGAAGACGTTAATCCGTCATTGCGAGCGAAGCGAAGCAATCCAGCTTGCTGCGCAAGGAAGGAAGCTGGATTGCTTCGTCGCAAGAGCTCCTCGCAATGACGGTTTCTAGACATGCCTTCGCATTCTCGCGGCGCGATGCGCCCGAAGCTTTGCATGTCGTTCCGCCCCAGGAAAACAGAGGGCGCAGGGAAGACCGGGTGCGCGCTGCACCCGCGGTCTCATGTGCAAGGTAGTGCGAAATGGCGCACATGAGCATACAGGTTCAGCGGAAACACTCCGGCCTTCCCTGCGCAATGGCTTTACGGCTTATGCCGTGATCTCCCCGGCGACGAATTCTTTGTTGTCACCGTCGCTGGCGAATGTGGTTTGTCTAAACCCGGTTGGGTCGACGCGCCTCCGCCAGCTTGACATCAGCAACGGATGCCGGAACCACACGGTTTTGCCGTACGCAACAACCCGTCTTCGCCAAAAGGCTCAACCGGGCAAGGCATCGGTCGTCTGCATGCCGTTGATCGCTCACAAGCCGAAGCCCGCCCTGCAACCACGTGTCACGCCCGACGCTGCCGCGTCCATCGCATCCCCGCCCCGCGTTCGTGACGCTGGCCAACGCCCCTCTGAGTGGGACGGGATGCATTGGATATAGTTTTGAGTTGGGTGATTTGCGAAGCGAAATATTTTCGGAAAATCAGAAAATATCACTTGACTGATTTGCCCATCGGCTCGGATCGGAACAGGGGTGCTTATTCTATGACTTCGTCGGCGCGGGCGAGCAGCAACGGTGAAAGAGCCAGGCCGAGCGCCTTTGCGGTTTTGGCGTTGATCGCCAATTCGAACTTGGTCGGCTGCTCGACCGGCAGGTCAGCCGGCTTTGCTCCCTTGAGAATGCGATCGATGAAATAGGCCGTCCTTCTCACCTGCGCGGCCAGGCTGACGCCGAGGCTCGCGAATGCACCGGCCCTGACAAACGCCGGATAGTCGGAGATGACCGGAAGCCCGGCACTCAACCCAAAGGCGGAAATCTCTGCGGCGTGCCCGGTGAAGAACGGCTGCACAATCACGGCCTCTGCACCATCCTGCTTCATGGCTGCAAACAGCGCCTCATTCGCCTCTTCAACGCGCTGCACCAGACGAACCAGTACCTTCATGCCGATCTTGTCAGCGTTGATTTGGATCTCATGAACGAACGCTGCTGCGCCATTGCTGGGAGCATAGCCCAGAAATGCAATCGTCTTGATGTCCGGCTTGATCTCGCGCAACAACTCGAGCCGCTTCCCGGCAAGGTCCGGCCCGGACATGGAGACGCCGGTGATGTTCCCGCCGGGCCGCGACAGGCTGGGTACCAAACCTGCAGCGACAGGGTCGGAGGCGATCATCACAATGGGAACGGTCTGTGTCGCTTCCTTGGCAAGTTGCACCGTCGGGGTCGTCCAGGGGATGATAACATCCACGTGACTTTCAATGAAAGACTTGAGAACCTCCCGCGTTCGCTGCTTGTCGCCGTTGGTGAAATGAGCGTCAATCTTGACAGCGCGGCCATCAACGTATCCGAGCTTTTGCAACTCCTGTTGGATGCCATCGACGTGAATTGCGAGCTCCTTGGAATGGAGGCTTACCAAACCGATCCTTGCCGGCCGGATGTCATGTTGCGCGTGGGCAAGGCCCGACGAGAGGACGGCCGTCAACAGAACGAGCCAGCGCAATTTTGCGGACATATGCATTCCCATCGAAAGGCGGCGGCAGCACGTCACCTCAACCGGCGAAGGTTACCCGCCGACCTGCCCGCGATGCCGCAAAAAATGATCCGCCAGCACGCAGGCCATCATGGCCTCGCCGACCGGGACCGCGCGAATGCCCACGCAGGGGTCGTGGCGGCCTTTGGTCATGATGTCGGTGTCGGCGCCTGATCGGTCGACGGTGCGGCGCGGCGACAGGATCGACGAGGTCGGCTTGACGGCAAAGCGCGCCACCACCGGCTGGCCGGTGGAGATGCCGCCCAGAATGCCGCCGGCATGATTGGACATGAAGCTGACGCCCTGATTGCCCATCCGCATTTCGTCGGCGTTTTCCTCGCCGGATAATGTGGCGGCCTCAAATCCAGCGCCGATCTCGACGCCCTTGACCGCGTTGATGCTCATCAGCGCCGCCGCCAGTTCGGCATCGAGCTTGGCGTAGATCGGCGCGCCGAGGCCGGCCGGCACGCCTTCAGCAATCACCTCGATCACGGCGCCGATCGACGATCCCTTTTTGCGGATGCCGTCGAGATAGGTTTCGAAGAACGCCGCCTTGTCCTTGTCCGGGCAATTGAACGGATTTTTCGCGATCTCGTCCCAGTCCCACTTGTCGCGGTCGATCTTGTGCGGGCCCATCTGCACCAGCGCGCCGCGCACGGTGACGCCGGGCAGGATTTTTCGCGCGATCGCGCCGGCCGCAACCCGTGTTGCGGTCTCGCGCGCCGACGAGCGCCCGCCGCCGCGATAGTCGCGCAGGCCGTATTTCGCTTCATAGGTGAAGTCGGCATGGCCCGGACGAAACTTGTCCTTGATCTCGGAATAGTCCTTGGAGCGCTGATCGGTGTTCTCGATCAACAGCGCGATCGGGGTGCCCGTCGTCACCTGCACGCCGGTTTCCGGATGCGCCATCACGCCGGACAGAATTTTCACCGCGTCGGCTTCCTGCCGCTGGGTGGTAAAGCGCGACTGGCCGGGGCGGCGGCGATCGAGATCCGCCTGGATGTCCTCGGCGGTCAGCGGCAACAGCGGCGGACAGCCATCGACCACGCAGCCGATCGCAACCCCATGGCTCTCGCCGAAGGTCGTGACCCGGAACATGTGGCCGAAGGTGTTGAAGGACATTTTCGCGGTGTGCCTGGTGCCCGAATGCAAGTCAAAACTGACTTGTCGTAACGCGGAGGGCTTGGCCGGTCAAACTCTCGTTCGTCATGCCCGGCCTTGTGCCGGGCATCCACGTCTTACTGTGTTGCCGAAGCCAGACGTGGATGGCCGGGACAAGCCCGGCCATGACGGTGGATGGGCTGAGCGTCCCCCACCTTAACCATACTTCGTCATCGCGCCGTCGCGGAACACGTAGACCACGCCCTGCCCGATCGCAGTGTCGGCGGCTTCCGATGGCGTGGCGATGCCGAGCGCCACCATCAGCGCCCGCATGGTGCCGCCATGGGCGACCGTGACGGTATCGACCAGCAGGGAATCGAACCACTCGCGCATCCGCAAGGTGACGCTGGCATAGCTCTCGCCCGAGGGGGCGGCGGTGCCCCATTTGTCGGTGTGGCGGGCCGCGAACGTGGCCGCGTCGTGCAGCTGCATCTCGGGCAAGGTCATGCCTTCCCACTGGCCAAAGCCGATCTCGCGCAGCCGGTCGTCGACCGCGTAATCGTCCGGCGGCAGTTTCATTGCTCCGCGCATCAGCTCCATGGTCAGCCGCGCGCGGCCGAGCGGGCTTGCCACGAACGGCAGCGATGACGCCGCGTGGCCGTCGCGCGCCAGCAGATCGGCCAGGATGCCGCCGGAGGCCACGGCCTGGGTGCGGCCGAGATCGTTGAGCGGAATATCCTGCGATCCCTGAAAACGCCCTGCGGCATTCCATGCGGTCTCGCCGTGGCGAATGTAGTAGATGGTGGGCATCGAACCTCGTCAGCCCGGGCTATCCCGGGCATCCACGTCTACGCGGCTATTGAGAGTGATGGCCGGGACAAGCCGGCCATGACGAACTCGTTCTTTCGCAGGGAATTGCTGAGCGAAATATCCGGCGCGTCGGGACGCTTCATGCCGACGACGTGATAGCCGGAATCGACGTGATGCACTTCGCCGGTGACGGCGCGCGACATGTCCGACAGCAGATACAGCGCGCTGTCGCCGACTTCCTCGGTCGTCACGGTGCGGCGCATCGGCGAATTGTATTCGTTCCATTTCAGGATGTAGCGGAAATCGCCGATGCCCGACGCCGCCAGCGTCTTGATCGGTCCCGCCGAAATCGCATTGACGCGGATGTTCTTCTCGCCGAGATCGGCGGCGAGATAGCGCACGCTGGCCTCCAGCGCCGCCTTCGCCACCCCCATCACATTGTAATGCGGCATCCATTTCTCGGCGCCGTAATAGGTCAGCGTCAGGATCGAGCCGCCGTCGGTCAGCAGTTTTTCGGCGCGCTGCGCGATCGCGGTCAGCGAGTAGCAGGAGATCAGCATGGTCTTGGAAAAATTATCGGCGGTGGTTTCGAGATAGCGGCCGTCGAGCTGGTCCTTGTCGGAGAACGCGATGGCGTGGACCACGAAATCGATCTTGCCCCATTTCTCCCGCAGCACGTCGAACACGGCGTCGATGGTGGCGGGATCGGTGACGTCGCAATGGCCGAGCAGGATGCCGTTCAATTCCTTTGCCAGCGGCTCGACCCGCTTCTTCAGCGCGTCGCCCTGCCAGGTCAGCGCGATTTCCGCGCCGGCCGCGTGGCAGGCCTTGGCGATGCCCCAGGCAATCGAGCGGTTGTTGGCGACGCCGAGAATGACCCCGCGCTTGCCCTGCATCAGACCTGAATTCTGCGACATTGTGCTTCCAATCGACCTCTGATCAGGTCTGGAGGTACACCAGCGCTCCCGGCCGGTACAGCCCAAATCCGCCGGCGATTTCGACGGTGTTGCCCGCAACCTTAACAGGCGGAATAGCCGCGCCAATTCGGTGTTATGTTGGTATGAAGACGCTGGCATGTCGGCTTGCCGACACCCGCCGGCCCAGTCCAAACTCGAGCGTTAATGACCGCATTCCGTCAAAGTGTCGAAGCCATGATTCCCGCGCTGCGCCGTTACGCGCGCGCGCTGGCGCGCGACGCCGATATCGCCGACGATCTGGTGCAGGACACGCTGGTGCGGGCGCTGCGTTCGGAGCGGCTGTTTCTCGGCGGCGACGTCAGAAGCTGGCTCTACACCATCCTGACCAACCTCAACAAGAACCGGCGGCGATCGCTGGCGCGGCGGCCGCAATTCATGCCGCTGCTCGACAACAATCCCGACGCCAGCGGCACCGAAGCCGAAAGCCGCGACATCGCCCGCGCGCTGGCCACCCTGGTGGAAGAGCAGCGCGCGGTGCTGCTGCTGGTGATGCTGGAAGGACTGAGCTATCGCGAGGTCGCCGACATTCAGGGCGTGCCGATCGGCACCGTGATGTCGCGCCTCGCCCGCGCCCGCGCCCATGTCAAAGCCTCGCTCGAGGGCGAACGCCCGGCGCTGCGGCGGGTGAAGTGATGGCAAGGATTATGCATCTAGATGGAAGCGATGTGACCAATGCGTTTGAGCGCACGGATATCCCTTCCGGACGAGGAACCGCAGCCGCCGACAAGCCATTTCGATCGAGATGAGACAGAGACAACGACAATGACCGACCCAAAGATTCCCGTTACCGAAGACGAACTGCACGCCTACGTCGACAATGAATTGCCGGCGGAACGTCGCAGCGATGTCGAGGCATGGCTCGCGAGCCATCCCGACGATGCCGAACGGGTGCAATCATGGCGCGCGATGGCCGACGCGCTGCATGCGCGTTACGACTCCGTCGCCGACGAGGCGGTGCCGAAGCGGCTCGAGATCGAGCGGCTGGTGCGGCAGCCGCGCAAATGGTTCTACGGCGCGGTCGCCGCAACGCTGGTGGCGTTCGTCGCCGGCGGCGGCGTCGGCTGGATGGCGCACGGCGCGGCCGCCGCGCCTTCGGCGTTCCAGCATCTGACCGCTGGATGCGCTGGGCGCGCACCGGCTCTATGTGGTCGAGGTTCGTCATCCCGTCGAAGTGCCGGGCAGCGAACGCGCGCATCTGCAGCAATGGCTGACCAAGCGCTGCGGCTGGATCGTTCGCGCGCCGGAGCTGGACGCGACCGGGTTGAAGCTGGTCGGCGGGCGGCTGCTGCCCGGGCCCGACGGGCCGGCATCGTTCCTGATGTATGAGAGCGCATCGGGCGAGCGCTTCACGCTCTACGCCGCGCGCGCGCAAGGTCGAGACGACGCAGATGCGCTACACCACCGCGAGAACAGACGGCGCGATGTTCTGGTCCGATAATGGCGTCGGCTTATGTCCTGAGCGGCCCCAGCGACAAGGACCGGCTCAAGCAGGTGGCGCGGCTGGTCTACGACCAGACCGAGAAGACCGGCGGGTAATTGGCGGCTGGGTCTTTGTCCCAATTCCGACATTGAAAATCTGGAATCAAGACATCGGCGCGTCTCAATATTCGCACCGGGTGTTCACGCGAAAATGGGTCTGCGCTCGATCCGCCGATCGGCGCAAGCGGCCTCGATTGGGGTTTGGTACCGCGCTGGTCCCCCGGTCGAGGCCGCACCTTTTCTAGGTCGCCCGTAGATCAGCTCAAATCGCTGCGCGGATTGTAGGGGTGTCCGTCGCGCCACTTTTGCATCAACGCCTCCAGTTCGGCATCGTTCCCGTCCGGCAGCATGATGCGGGTAGTGACGAACAGGTCGCCGGTGGCGCCGCCGGCTTTCGGCAGGCCCTTGCCCTTGAGGCGAAAGGTCCGGCCGCTCGAGGTGTTCTTCGGGATCGACAGTTCGACCGCGCTGCCCAGTGTCGGCACCCGAACTTTGCCGCCGAGCACGGCTTCATACAGCGTGATCGGCAGATCGACGCGCAGATCGCTGCCGTCGACCTTGAAGAACGCATGCGGCGCGATGCTGACCGTGATCAGGAGGTCGCCGGGGCGGTGGCCGGGCGCGGTCTCGCCCTGCCCCTTCAGCCGGATCTGCTGGCCGGCGGCGACACCTGCCGGAATCTTGACGTTGAGCTCCTTGCCGGTCGGCAGCCGGACGCGCTTCTCGACGCCGTTGACCGCCTCTTCCAGCGACACCGTCATGGCGACGGAAAGATCGAGATCGAGCGCGATGCCGCCGGTATCGAATTCGAAGTCGCCGCCGCCCGGGCCGGCGCCGCGCGCCGCGCGCCGCCGAACATGCTGTTGAGAATGTCCTCGAAACCGCCGCCGCCGAAGCCGCCGGGCCGGCGCCGCCGCTGCGGAAGGTGTGGGTCTCGAAGCCGCCGCCGAGCCGCCGCGCGTGCGCGGATCGCCGCCGCCGGGAAAGCCCTGAAAGCGCGGCTTGCCGTCGGCGTCGATTTCGCCGCGATCGAACTGCTTGCGCTTGTCCTCGTCGCCGATGATCTCGTTGGCCGAGTTGATCTCGGAAAAACGCGCCGCGGATTTCGGATCGTTGTTGTTGTTGTCGGGGTGATGCTTCTTGGCGAGCTTGCGATAGGCGCTCTTGATCGCCGCAGCGCTGGCGCCCCGCGGCACCCCCAAGACCTCATAGGGGTCGCGCATCCGTCACGTCTCCTTCAATAGCGTTTTCAAGCGAAGTGGCTTCCGGTTCGCGTGAAGAAAACGCGTCGAAAACAAGGGAAATTCAGATCGATCTTAGACTATGGGCCGTTGGCCCGCTTCGGCTTTCATCTGGGGTCTTCAGTGGCATTTTTGCAACGGGGCCGTCGTCAGCCCCGCCGCCACGGCTTCAGCGTATGGATTTCCCATCGGCCATGGCCGGCCTGACAGGCGGCACCCTGCAGCCAGCTTTCCGAGCGGCCCATTGACATAGCTCGCCAGAAAATCCCGGCAGGTGCGGCCCTCGGAGGAATAGGCCTGGGCCAGCGGCGTCACCGAGCCCCGCGCGCCGGTATCGGGATTTTCCCAGGGCTGGCTGGAATCCTTGTTGCCTTTGGTCAGGACGTCGGAAGCGGCCGTGCGGGCAAAGGCAAGATCGGCTTCGGTGGGGACCGGCGGGCTGGCTGGACCGGACCTCAGCGAGCCCGTGACCTCATTGTCGTCCATCTTGGCGAAGGCGCCGTCGCCGCGGGAAAAGCTGCAGCCGCCCGACCCGAGGCCGACCAGAATCAACGTCATCACCGCGCCGCGCCGGCCCGATCGCCGATAGGCCAATGCGTTCCCATGTCTTATATAGGGCGAGCCTATAACGGGGACTGCAACGCGCTCTGGGACCGCGGGCGGACGCAACTCGGAACTCCTGACATGACCGACACGACCTCCATCAAACACCCGACACCGTTAACATCAGGTGATTTCACCGCGGCCGAGGAACCGTTTGCGCTGTTTGGCGACTGGTTCGCGGAAGCCGTGAAGGCCGAGCCCAACGATCCGACCGCGATGTCGCTGGCCACCGTCGACGCCGACGGCCTGCCCGACGTGCGAATGGTGCTGATGAAAGGCTATGATGCCGACGGTTTTGTCTTCTACAGCCATGTCGCCAGTCCAAAAGGCCGCGAACTCGCCGCAAATCCTAAGGCGGCTTTACTGTTTCACTGGAAATCGCTGCGCCGGCAGGTGCGGATCCGCGGCAACGTGTCGCCGGTCACCGAGGCCGAGGCCGACGCCTATTTCGCCACCAGGCCGAAGCAGGCCCAGATCGGCGCCTGGGCCAGCAAGCAATCGCAACCGCTGGAAAGCCGCTTTGCCTTCGAGCAGGCCATCGCAAAAGTCGCCGCCAAGCATCTCGTCGGCGACGTGCCGCGGCCGCCGGGCTGGAGCGGCTGGCGCATCGCGCCCGCCCAGTTCGAATTCTGGCACGACCGCCCGTTCCGCCTGCACGACCGCATCGAATTCCGCCGCGCCGGCCCGGACCAGCCATGGTCCAAGACGCGGCTTTATCCCTAGAGTAAGCCGTCATGGCCGGGCTCGTCCCGGCCATCCACGTCTTTCTTTACGGCAAGAGAAGACGTGGATGCCCGGCACAAGTCCGTAGCTGCGCAAGGCAGATACTCCGACGCAACTTTCGCCAACACGCCGCGGCGCACGCTGCTTCTGACCGGAGCCAGCCGCGGCATCGGGCATGCCACCGTCATCCGCTTTTCCTCGGCCGGGCTGGCGCGTCCTCACCTGTTCGCGGCACCCGTTCCCGGAAGACTGCCCGTGGGACGCCGGCCCGGAGGATCATGTCCAGGTCGACCTCGCCGACCACGCCGACACCGCGCGGGCGATCTCGGAAATCCGCCAGCGGCTGGAGGGCGGCGCGCTGCACGCGCTGGTCAACAACGCCGCGATTTCGCCGAAGGCCGAAGGCGGCGCGCCGGCTCGGCTCGATCGATACCGACGTCGATACCTGGAGCCATGTGTTCCGGGTCAATTTCTTCGCGCCGATCATGATGGCGCGCGGACTGCTCGAGGAATTGAAGGCCGCCAAAGGCTCGGTGGTCAACGTCACCTCGATCGCGGGCTCGCGGGTGCATCCGTTCGCGGGCGCCGCCTATGCGACCTCGAAGGCGGCGCTGGCGTCATTGACCCGCGAGATGGCTTCGGATTTCGGCCGCTTCGGCGTCCGCGTCAATTCGATCGCGCCGGGCGAGATCGACACCTCGATCCTGTCGCCGGGCACCGAAAAAATCGTCGCCGAGCAGATCCCGCTGCACCGGCTCGGCACGCCGGACGAGGTGGCGAAGATCATTTACGTGCTGTGCACGGAGACCAGCTCCTACGTGAACGGCGCCGAGATCCACATCAACGGCGGCCAGCACGTTTAGCCGTCGTCATTCCGAGCGAGCGCAGCTGAACCCGGAATGCGACGCGTCAAATATCCGGGTTCGCGCGCCGCGCCCTGACGCGATGCGATCAATCCGCGTAAAACTTCCGCGGCCGCGCGCGCGTCTCGACGTTGAAGGCGCTGGAGCAGTCGTCTTCGCTCTCGCCCTCCAGCAGCGCCGCGCCGCAATGCCGGCAGGCCCGCGCCGACATCGCAAGCGCCTTGCCGGCGGCGCTGCGGCCCGCGGAGTAGCGCGCGAAATCGACCACGTTCTCGGGTGACGTTATGACTTTTTCAACCATTGCTGTCCTCGCGGCGTGAGACAGCGTTATCGCAGAAAGGCGTCGCGTAAACGTTCAACCCAACGCTCAAATTTTACGGGAGAAATTGAGGCAGGATTCTTGCTTCGCCACGCGAGTGCTCCAATGCGACGGCGCGACAGGATATCAACCTCTACAACCACTTCTTCCATTTGAAAAAGAAGTACGGCACCCGCCGCGGCAGCAGCATCATGACCAGCGCCATCGGATAGCCGTGGGTCCATTCCAGCTCCGGCATCAGCTTGAAATTCATGCCGTAGACCGAGGCGATCAGGGTCGGCGGCATCAGCACCACGGCCATCACCGAAAACAGCTTGATGATGTTGTTCTGCTCGAGATTGACGACGCCGAGCATCGCATCCAGCACGAAGGTGATCTTGTTGGAGAGATAGGAGGCGTGGTCGGTCAGCGAAGTGACGTCGCGCTGCATGGTCTTGAGCTGCTCGCGCATGTCCTTGGACCATTTGACGCCGTCGACCGAGGCCGCGACGAAGGTCACCACCCGGCCGATCGAGACCAGGCTTTCGCGCACCTTGGAGGTGAGATCGCCCTTGCGGCCGATCGCGATCAGGATGTCGGAATAGCGCTTGGCGTGGCCGGTGCGCGCCGCGCCCTCGGGCTCGAAAATATCGTGGCTGATGCTGTCCATGTCGCCGCCGGCGCGTTCCAGAATGTCGGCGTTGCGGTCGATCACCGCGTCGAGCAATTCCATCAGCACCATTTCGCCGGTGATGCCGGGTGCGCACGCAGCGCGCCAGCTTGTTCTCCACCAGCATGAACGGCTTCGGCTCGTCGTAGCGCACGGTTACCAGACGATGACCGGCGAGGATGAAAGTCACCGGCGTGGTGCGCGGATTCTCGGTGTCGGCCGCGCACATCAGCGTCGCCGTCATGTAACGGGCGCCGTTCTCGATATAGAGCCGGCTGGAAATCTCGATTTCCTGCATGTCCTCCCGGGTCGGCACCGCGATCCCGGCCAGCGTTCTCGACCGCCTTGTCCTCCCCCGCGGTCGGCTTGACGAGGTCGATCCAGACCGCGTTCTCCGGCAGCGCGGCGAGATCGATGGCGGCGGCCTTTTTCAGCGCGAGGAGGTTTCGGAGGGAACGAACACCGAGAGCATGGAGAACTCCAGGACTGAGTACGCGACGCTTACCCAACAGGACTTAGCTCGATTCTGGCAAGCGCTTCATGACCGGCGTATTAACGTTCCATCCACATTTGCGGCGGCCAAATGGCAACAGCGTGGCGGCTGATTCGGCAGCGGCGGCGGGTCTGCCCAAAAATCAGCCCAGAAACCGCAAAACTTGCGGCAAAAAAGACACAGCGAGCATGCCGCATCGCGGGACAGGCATCTAAGCTCTGGAATTATGGCCGATTTCGGCGATAATGCGATTAATGGAATCGTGGCGTTTGCGGCCCAAGCTTGCGCTTGCGCGACGCCAGAGTTTCGATTGGAACAAGAAAAATGTCGTCGTCTGAACCAAACTGGGACTTCTGGCTGCTGGCCTGATGCTGTCGGGCTGCATGCAGGCCACGACCTATCAGGCCGCGCCGGAGGCCACCCTCAAGCCGCGCGGACAAGGCCCAGCTGGCCAAGGCGCGCTACGCCAAGGTTGCGGTCGCCGAGCCGTTCCGCCGCGCCATCGTCGATTATCACCGCAAGGAAGTGCCCGGCTCCATCGTGGTCGATTCCGACAACCACTATCTCTATCTGGTGCAGCACGACGGCAAGGCCATCCGCTACGGCATCACCGTCGGCGAGGAAGCGCATGGCATTTTCCGGCATCGCCAGCATCGGCAACATGGCCGAATGGCCGAAATGGACCCCGACCGCCGACATCCACAAGCGCATCGAAGGCCTGCCTGCCTCGGTGCCCGGCGGCGTCGACAATCCGCTCGGCGCCCGCGCGCTCTATCTTTACTCAGGGCAACCGCGACACCCTGTTCCGGATCCATGGCACCAACCAGCCGGAATATATCGGCGCCTCGATTTCCTCGGGCTGCATCCGCATGACCAATGAGGATGTCATCGATCTCTATAGCCGGGTGAAGCATCGGCACGGTCGTGGTCGTGCTCGATCCCAAGCAGGGCGACTCGCCGTACAATTCCAAGATGGCGCTTCAGGGCGGCGGCAACCCGGTGATGCAATAAATTCGCAGATGCCTGGGGTGCCATAAGCCCCTGATGTCAGCAGCCCATTCAAAAGCGCCGGTCTTGCCGGCGCTTTTTTGCTGGCGGGGCCTTGGCGGCATCCGATTTCGCCGCACCCGATTTCGCCTCGTCGCGCTTGGCTGCATCGGGCTTCGCTGCGTCGGACTTGGCGGTATCAGACTTCGCCGTATCTGACTTGGCGGCGTCAGACTTGGCCGCATCCGGTTTGGCAGCAACCTCGCGCGGCGGCGCTTCCTCCGGCCGCACGGCCGGCATCAGCGGCGCAATTTGCGGCATCGGGTCCCACACATTCCACTGGCAGATCCGGTAATTGTTGCGCCGTTCCATCAGGTCGAGATGGATGTGGTCCTCGTGGTACCAGTCCGAGCCCGGCCCCAGCACCGTCGAAAACCGCGTACAGACCGAATGCAGCACGGTTTCACGCACCTCGCGCGCGACGTTGCGATCGGTCAACGAGATCGACTGGCCGTTGGCGAGTTTCAACGCGCGAATGTCGAGCGCATTGGCGCGGCCATGCTCGGACAGTCTGGCGCCGGCAACACGATTGCGGCCGCGGCATTCGAACGAGTCGAAATTGTCGAGATCGCTGATGACGCTGCCGAGGCTCACCGCCAGCGGCGCCATGTCGGTACGGATCCAGTCCGCGACCGCCGACGCCATGGCGCAGCGCAGGATCGCCGCGGGCTTCACCGAAACCCGCCGCTTGTCCGGCAGCACCACGGCCTCCAGCCGCACCAGATCCTCGCCGCCGCAACCGCCGGCGCCCTTGATGTCGGGAATACTGGGGGCGATGGCGATCTCTTCTGACAGCGCCAGCCGGCAGGCCGACGGCGGTGGCGGCGCGGGCGGGGCTGCGGGTGCCGCCTGCTCGGCCGGCTTGTCGGGGGCGGGCGCTTCTTTTTTGGCCGCGGGCTTTTCGGGCTCGACCGCCGGCGCCTCGGCCGGACGCGGCTTCGGCAGCGGCACCGATGCGGGAATGGCGGCGCGGCGCGGCTTCGGCCTGCTCGGCGCAAACAGATCGCTCCAGGGCCCCTGGGACCAGCCGGACGACCGTCGCGCCGCGCCCGCGGGTTCGGTCAGCGCGCACAGCACCAACAGCACCGCGGCGACGGTAACCATTGCCGCGCCGGCGCGGCCGAAACCGCCACAAGGCCATTTGCGGGCTGCTTTCTCCGCGCTAAAGTTCATGGCAATTCCGTGAACACCCGCGGCAAGCGATTACACACTCTGGAGGGACGACCGTATGCGTGGATTGATGCAAGACTGGCCTTTGCTTTGTCATCGGATTATCGAGCACGCGGCAGCGGTCCATGGCACGCAAGAGATCGTGACGCGATCGGTCGAAGGCCCCATTCATCGCACCAATTACGCTGAAATCCACAAGCGCGCACTAAAGGTTTCGCAACGGCTCGATCGCGACGGTATCAAGCTTGGCGACCGCGTCGCCACCATCGCCTGGAACACCTGGCGCCACCTCGAAGCCTGGTACGGCATCATGGGCATCGGCGCGATCTGCCATACCGTCAATCCCAGGCTTTTCCCGGACCAGATCGCCTGGATCATCAACCATGCGGAAGACCGCGTGGTGATGACCGATCTCACCTTCATTCCGATCCTGGAAAAGATCGCCGACAAGCTGCCCAGCGTCGAACGCTACATCGTATTCACCGACAAGGCGCATATGCCGCAGACCACGCTGAAGAACGCGGTGGCCTATGAAGACTGGATTGCGGAAGCCATCGGAAACTTCCAGTGGAAGACCTTTGACGAAAATACCGCCGCCGCGATGTGCTACACCTCCGGCACCACGGGCGATCCCAAGGGCGTCTTGTATTCGCATCGCTCCAACGTGCTGCACGCGCTGATGGCCAACACCGGGGATTCACTCGGCGCCAATGCCGGGGATACAATGCTGCCGGTGGTTCCATTGTTCCATGCCAACAGCTGGGGCATCGCATTCTCGGCGCCATCGATGGGCACCAAGCTGGTATTTCCCGGGGCGAAACTCGATGGCGCATCGGTGTTCGAGCTCTTGGAAACCGAGAAGGTGACGCATACCGCAGGCGTGCCGACGGTATGGCTGATGCTGCTCAACCATATCGCCGCCAATAATTTGAAGCTGCCCAACCTGCGCATGGTAGTGTGCGGCGGCTCGGCGATGCCGCGCTCGATGATCAAGTCGTTCCTCGACATGGGTGTGAAGGTGCGCCACGCCTGGGGCATGACCGAGATGAGCCCGATCGGCACGCTTGCTTCGCTGAAGCCTCCATTTGCCGAACTCGAAGGTGAGGCAAGGCTCGACATTCTGCAGACCCAGGGCTACCCGCCGTTCGGCGTCCAGATGAAGATCACCGACGATGCCGACAAGGAGCTGCCATGGGACGGCAAGACCTTCGGCCGCCTGAAAGTCAGCGGCCCGGCGGTGTCAAAAGCCTATTTCCGGGTCGACAGCGAAATTCTCGACGACCAGGGATTCTTCGATACCGGCGACGTCGCGACCATCGATCCGCACGGCTACA
Organism: uncultured Alphaproteobacteria bacterium; assembly: GCA_963742695.1. GTDB lineage: Bacteria > Pseudomonadota > Alphaproteobacteria > Rhizobiales > Xanthobacteraceae > Bradyrhizobium. Next base: position 38,715 of record CAVUNF010000033.1, on the reverse strand, counting down.
TGCGGATCACCGATCGTTCGAAGGATGTGATCAAGTCCGGCGGCGAATGGATTTCCTCGATCGATCTGGAAAACCTCGCGGTCGGGCATCCCGCCGTGGCGGAAGCCGCCGTGATCGGCATCTACCATCCGAAATGGGACGAGCGGCCGCTGCTGATCATTCAGCTCAAGCAGGGCCAGAGCGCCACCCGCGAGGACATCCTGAAATTCATGGATGGCAAGATCGCCAAATGGTGGATGCCGGATGACGTCACGTTCGTCGACGGCATTCCGCACACCGCGACCGGCAAGATCCTGAAGACCGCGCTGCGCGAACAGTTCAAGGCCTACAGTTTCCCCAACGCCGCGGCGTAGGTCTTACTTCTTACTTCCTTCTCCCCTTGTGGGAGGAGGTGGCGCGAAGCGCCGGATGAGGGGGAGCTACATAACGAGAGGCATCACCCCCTCACCCGTCCGCGATGCTACGCATCGCGTCCACCCTCTCCCACAAGGGGAGAGGGAAGAAAGCTGCCCGTCTTATCTCCGGCTCTGAACTATTCCTGAGACGGGCCGCGCCGGACCAGCCACCCGCGCCGAGACCGCCGCCCAAGCTTCGCGTGCGAACTGAATGACGCCTTGCGTGCAAGCCCGCACGACTTCGGTCCGCTCACGATGCGCGATCGCCGCGTAAGCCCTGATATCGATGCTGCCATCGGGACGCCGCAGCACGCGGTCACCAATCCTGGCCGGCTCCGGCCAACGGTCCCGCCCTATTTCCACTGACATATCTGTGCTCCTTCAAAGCTCCAGACCACAGTGTATTCCTTCCCTGAAATGTGATAATAACCTATTATTGTCATTCATTCGTGAAATGAGTTCATGAATAGTAACGCCGCTTCCGCCGAAATGAATGCCTTTGTGCGCGTGATCGAGCGCGGCAGCTTCGCCGCGGCGGCGGAGGATCTCGGGATCACCCCGTCCGCGCTGTCCAAGCTGGTGACGCGCATTGAAGACCGGCTCGGCGTGAGCTTGCTGACCCGGACGACGCGGCGGCTGGCCTTGACCGCCGAGGGCGAGCTTTTTGTCGCCCGCAGCCGGGACATCCTGGCATCGATCGAAGCCGCGGAAGCCGAAGTCACGGCGGCAAGCCGGCTGCCACGCGGTCACTTGCGGATCAGCGTCGGCACAGCGCTCGCCAAGCAAATCCTCGGTCCCGCGCTGCCGGTTTTTCTTAGCCGCTATCCTGACATCACCGTCGAGCTGCATGTTTCGGACCGGCAAATCGATCTGGTTGCCGAGCAGATTGACGTCGCCATCCGCTCCGGCCCGCTCGGCAACTCCACCCTGATGGCGCGCAAGATCACCGACGCCACGCGCGTGATCTGCGCCAGCCCGATCTATTTGAAGAAGCACGGGTCGCCGCGCGTGCCCGCCGATCTCTTGCAGCATAATTGCCTGACGCTGCCGGGATTGGCGTGGACGCAATGGCCCTTCCCCACCCATGAAGGCATCAATCGGCTCGCCGTATCCGGCACATTTACCAGCGACAGCGCCGACCTGCTGCTGGATATGGCGGTGGCCGGGCTTGGCATCGCGCGATTGGCGGATTTCATGGTGGCACGCGCGCTGCGGCAGGGCACCCTCGTTCCGCTGCTGCTGGACAGCCAGATGGCGGAGTCGTTTCCGATCCATACCCTGACGGTTCCGGGCCGCCACCGCGCGCCGCGCGTCAAGGCCTTTATCGACTTTGTGGCGGCGCAGTTCGAGCATGCGCCAGGAGATTTGGCGCCGTGACAGATTGGCGCCATGACCCATTTTTACGGTCGTTTCCGCTGTGTTCCGAAAGGGGTGCTTCCCACCCGGCCCGAAAATGCGCTAGGTCACCATCGCGTCGGCGCCGTCTGCCCAAACGGCCGGCCGACCAATTGATGATGGAAATTTAGGGATGGCCCGCAGGTTTTCCGCTCCCTATCAGTCGGAGCCCGTGTCCAGCCTCGCGTCATGGGCCCGCAACCTGGCGGTGTTCTCGGTCGTCGCGGTGCTGGTTTCGATCATCATCGTCCGCTTCGGCTTCCTCGAAATGAAACCGGCGCTGGCGACGTTCTTCGGCGCGCTGGGCTGCGCCGTGCTCTCCATCCTGGTCGGCTTCGCCGCCTTTGTCGCGATCTGGCAGAACGGCTCGCGCGGCATGAGCCGGATCCTGCTGGCGCTGTTCATCGACGCCATCGTGCTGGCCTACCCGATCTATCTCGGCTTGCAGTATCGCAAGCTGCCGCCGATCTACGACATCACCACCGACACGATCGATCCGCCGCGCTTCGAAGCGCTGGCGCGGCTGCGCGCCGGCGACGGCGCCAACACCGCGATCTATGCCGGGCTGTATTCAGCCGAACAGCAGCGGCTGGCTTACCCCGACATCGAAACGGTGGAACTCGAAGTCCCGGTGCAGCGGGCCTATGAGGTGACGCTGCAACTGGTGACCAAGCGCAAATGGCTCGTGATCGACGAGCGCGCCCCGCAGCCGCGCCGCCCCGGCCGCATCGAGGCGGTGGCGCGGACGCCGATCATGGGATTCCGCGAGGACGTCACCATCCGCATCGCGCCCGACGGCGAGGGATCGCGCGTCGATATCCGCTCCTCGTCACGCTATTTCGAAAGCGATCTCGGCAGCAACGCCTCGCGCGTGACCAAACTGATCGAGGACATCAACGCCGCCGCCGACAGCAAGCCCGTGGTGAAGAAGCCGCAGGCGCCGGCGAAAGCACTGCCGAAGACGGTGAAGAAATAGCGGATAAACGTGCCGTCATTCCGGGGCATCGCGCAGCGATGAACCCGGAATCTCGAGATTCCGGGTTCGTGCTTCGCACGCCCCGGAATGACGGGTTGGATGGATCGCCCTAACCCACCAGCCTGTAATTCCCGCCGATCACCGGATCGCCATCGGTCGCCACCACGCCGCGCCCGACCAGATCTTCCAGATGCGCCAGCACGGAATAGCCGGCAGCATTGGTCAGCCGCGGGTCGATGCCGATATAGATCGCGCGCACCATGGTCGGAATATCGGTTTCGCCCTTGGCGAGGCGATGCAGGATCGAGGCTTCGCGGGCCTGGCGGTGCCGGATCAGGAAACGCACATAGCGCGGAGCATCGGGAATTTCGGGGCCGTGGCCGGAGAAATACAAATCCTCGGGCCGCGCCGCCAGCGTATCCAGCGAGGCCATGTAGTCGATCATCGATCCGTCCGGCGGCGCCACGATCGAGGTCGACCAGCCCATCACGTGGTCGCCGACGAAATTGACCTTTCGCTCCGGCCAGGCGAAGGCCAGATGATTGGCGGTGTGGCCCGGCGTCGCCACCGCCTGCAGCGCCCAGCCCTGCCCTTCGATGACGTCGCCGTCGCTCACTTTGACGTCGGGCATAAAATCGCGGTCGGCACCGGATTCCGGATTGTGCTTTTCGCTCTCATAGCGCGGCCGCGAGGCGCGGTGCGGCCCCTCGGCATAGACGGTGGCGCCGGTGGCCGCCTTGATCCGCGTTGTGTTGGGCGAGTGGTCGCGGTGGGTATGGGTGACGATGATGTGGGTGACGGTCTCGCCCTTCACCGCATCGAGCAGCGCCGCGGCATGGGCTTCGTCGTCGGGACCGGGATCGATAATCGCGACCTTGCCCTCGCCGACGATGTAACTGACCGTGCCGGTGAAAGTGAACGGGCTCGGATTGTTGCAGAGAATTCGGCGAATGCCGGGCCTGATAGCATCGACCACGCCGGGTTTTAGGGGGAAGTCTCGGTTGAACGGGATGTCGTCGTTGTCGGCCATGGGGGCATTCATCCGAAGCTAGAGTTCGTCATGCCCGGCCTTGTGCCGGGCATCCACGTCTTTCTTTCTGAGGCCAAGACGTGGATGGCCGGGACGAGCCCGGCCATGACGGAACTTGGGGACCTGCCCTGCCGCACATGCCGGCGTCGGTGCGTTTACGAAAACGCCTGAATGCCTGTGATGGCGCGGCCGAGGATCAGGGCGTGGACGTCGTGGGTGCCTTCATAGGTGTTCACGGTCTCCAGGTTCTGCGCGTGCCGCATCACGTGGTATTCGATCTGGATGCCGTTGCCGCCATGCATGTCGCGGGCGACGCGGGCGATGTCGAGCGCCTTGCCGCAATTGTTGCGCTTGACGATTGAAATCATCTCCGGCGCCATCTTGCCCTCGTCCATCAAGCGGCCGACCCGCAAGCTCGCCTGCAAGCCGAGCGCGATATCGGTCTGCATGTCCGCGAGCTTCTTCTGCACCAGTTGCGTCGCCGCCAGCGGCCGGTTGAACTGCTTGCGGTCGAGCGTGTATTGGCGGGCGCGATGCATGCAGTCTTCGGCAGCCCCCATCGCCCCCCAGGAAATGCCGTAGCGGGCGCGGTTGAGGCAGCCGAACGGCCCCTTCAGGCCGGACACGTTGGGCAGCAGCGCGCTTTCAGGCACCACCACGCCTTCCATCACGATCTCGCCGGTGATCGAGGCGCGAAGCGAGAGCTTGCCGCCGATCTTGGGCGCCGAAAGGCCTTTCATGCCCTTTTCAAGAATGAAGCCGCGGATCTGGTTGTTATGCTCAGCCGATTTCGCCCACACCACGAACACGTCGGCAATCGGGGCGTTGGAAATCCACATCTTGGTGCCGGTCAGGCGGTAGCCGTCCGACACCTTCTCGGCGCGGGTTTTCATGCCACCGGGGTCGGAGCCGGCATCCGGCTCGGTCAGGCCGAAGCAGCCGACCCATTCGCCGGTGGCGAGCTTGGGCAGGTATTTCTTGTGCTGGTTCTCGTCGCCATAGGCATAGATCGGGTGCATCACCAGCGACGACTGCACCGAATTCATCGAGCGATAGCCGGAATCGACGCGCTCGATCTCGCGCGCCACCAGGCCATAGGCGACGTAGCTGGCATTGGCGCAGCCGAATTCCTCCGGCAGCGTGATGCCGATCAGGCCGAGCTCGCCCATCTCGTTGAAGATCTCGCGGTCGGTCTTCTCTTCGAGATAGGCCTTGGTGACCCGCGGCAGCAGCTTGTCCTGCGCATAGGCGCGCGCGGTGTCGCGGATCATGCGCTCGTCTTCGGTGAGCTGCTCGTCGAGCATGAACGGATCGTCCCACTGGAAATTCACCGGGGACGGCTTGTCCTTGGCCTGAGGGCGCACGCTCATGAAAATTCCTCTCGCGTAATTATGATTTATTTTAGAGCGATAGAAGCCGAAGCGCAATTGAATTGGGCGCGTCGTCTCTCCACGTCATTCCGGGGCGCGCAGCGCGAACTACGGGGCGCCCTTGCGCCCCTGGAATCTCGAGATTCCGGGTCTGGCCCTTCGGACCATCCCGGAATGACGGTGGTCGCATCTAACCTTCAAGCTGTTCGCTGGAGACGATCTCGATGCCGAAACCGGACAGTCCCTTGTAGTCGTGCACCGACGACGTCAGATTGCGGATCGAGGTGACGCCGAGATCGCGCAGGATCTGCGCGCCGACACCGACCTCGCGCCATTGCCGGTTGCGGTCGGCTTCGGCGGATTTCTCCTCCGGCAACGGCGCTACCGGAACGCCGGCGGCGCCGTCGCGCAGGTAAATCAGCACGCCGCGGCCGGCCTTTTTGAAATGCTCGAGCACGGCCTCCATGCGTTTCGGGCCGGTAAAGATGTCCTTGACGATGTTGGGCTTGTGAAACCGGGTCAGCACGTTCCTGCCGTCGCCGATGCCGTTATAGACGAAAGCGACATGGGCGATGGAATCGAACGGCGAGCGGTAGGCATAGCCCTGCAGCGTGCCGATCGGGCTTTCGGTGGTGAAGGTCGAAACCCGCTCGATCAGCTTCTCGCGCGCCTGCCGATAGGCGATCATGTCGGCGATGGTGACGTGCTTGAGCTTGTGCGTGGCGGCGAAGCTGGCCACCTGCTCGCCCTTCATCACGGTGCCGTCGTCGTTCATCAGCTCGGAGATGACGCCGACCGGCGGCAGGCCGGAGAGCTTGCAGAGATCGACCGCGGCCTCGGTATGGCCGGAGCGCAGCAGCACGCCGCCGTCGCGCGCGATCAGCGGAAAGATATGGCCGGGCCGGGCGAAATCATTGGCGCCGGCGTTCGGATTGGCCAGCGCGCGGCAGCAGGAAGCGCGCTCCTCCGCCGAAATCCCGGTGCCGTTATCGGGCTTGTAGTCGATCGAAACGGTAAAGGCGGTGGTGTGGTTGGATTCGTTGTGCGCCACCATCGGATCGAGCCGCAGCCGGCGCGCATCCTCGGTGGTGATCGGCGCGCAGACGATGCCGGAGGTGTGGCGGATGATGAAGGCCATCTTCTCGGAGGTGCACAGCGACGCCGCCACGATCAGATCGCCCTCGCCTTCGCGGTCGTCGTCATCGGTGACCACGACGAGTTCGCCGTTGGCAAAAGCTTGCAGAACTTCCTGGATCGGATCGGCCATCTAAGGGGTCTCGCTTGGGGTGCGGGCGAGCATTAGCCGGACTCTGGGCCCGCGCCAGCTTGATTACGCAGGGCAGGACGGCGCTTCCGGGGGCGCGCCGGAGGTCGCCTTGCCATGGGCCGGCGGCGACTTGAAACAGGATTTGAAACAAAACTCGAAAACCGTTGACGAGGTCCGGTCTCACTCGCCATGGTCGCGGTCACAAGAAACAATAAACAAGCTCTGGGATGAGACATCATGCGGTTTCAACCGAATTTCCGCCTAGCGGTATTGGCCGGTTTCGCACTGCTGGCGGCAACCAGCGGATTTTCTGCCGGCGCGTCCGCCGCCGACGAATGGCCGACCCGCGAAATCACCTTCTACGTGCCTTTCGCGCCCGGCGGCTCCACCGATCCGATCAGCCGTAAATATGCCGAGCTCCTGGAGAAGCAACTCAAGGTCAAGGTGATCGTCGAGAACAAGCCCGGGGCGTCGGCGACCATCGGCACCGGGGCGGTGGTCCGCGCGGCGCCGGACGGCTACACCATCGGGCTCGGTTCGACCTCCTCGCTGGCCTATCAGCCGCTGGAGATGAAGGGGCTGGCGTGGAAATCGGCCGATGACTACCAGTCGATCGCCAAGCTTTCCGATCTGCCTGCGATCCTGGCAGTGCCGGCGGATTCCCGCTTCAAGACCTTCGACGACTTCATGGCGGAGGCCAAGGCCAATCCGCGCAAACTGAAGGTCTCGGTCTCGGGCCTGCGCACCTCAAACGACATCAACATCCAGCAGCTCAACAAACTGTCCGGCGCGCGCATCGTCACGGTGCCGTTCACCGGCGGCGGCGGCGAGGCCACGCTGGCCGCACTCGGCGGCCGGGTCGACGGCACCTGCGGCTATACGCCGGGCATGAAGGGCCAGATCGACGCCGGCAAGCTGCGCGTGCTCGCGGTGTTTCAGCAGGGCAAATACGACCTGCTGCCGGACGCCAAGCCGATCGGCGAGACGCCGTGGAAGGAAACCTTTCCGGTCGGCTACTACGTCATCGCGCCGAACGGGTTGCCGAAGCCGGTGCTCGACAAACTGATGGCGGCCTCGAAGGTGATCGTCGAGAGCGACGAGTTCAAGGCCTTCCTCAAGTTGAACGGCTACACCTGGGATCCCAAATACGGCGACGACATGAAGAAGGAACTGGCCGACTTCGACGGTAAATTCCGCGCCATCATCAAGTTTCTGGACGACGACAAGTGAACGACATCAGCCGCTTCGGACTGCCGCCGGCGCGGCGGATCGTCGGCGTCCTCGTTTTGCTGCTGGCCGCGGTCTACGCCGTCAGCGCCTGGCAGACGCTGTCGATGGGCCGCTGGCACAAGCCCGGTGCGGCGATCTTTCCGATCGGCGTCGGCCTGTTGCTCGCGATCTCGGCGATCTCGGTGCTGCTGGAGCGGCACGGCGGCGCCGAGGATCCGATGCCGGCGACATTCTCACTGCCTACGGGAGCCGACCTTCGCCGCCTGCTGCTGGTGATGGCCGCGTTCGCTATTTACTTCGTGGTCATGCCGCTGCTCGGCAACATGATCGCCTCGGCGCTGTTCCTGCTGGCGACGATGTGGCTGCTCTCGGATGATCCCAACAAATCGCTGTTGCGGCTGGCGCTCTATGCGGTGGCGATGGCGTTATGTTTCGAGGTGTTTTTCGTGCGGCTGCTCAAGGTGCAGATGCCGGCGGGGGTTTTCAAGCAGTGGCTGTTTTGACGGGCTCCGGATTGCAAAAATGAACTCCCTGCAAGGCCTGCTCTACGGCCTCTCCGTCGCCGCCACGCCGGCGAACCTGCTGGCGGCGTTTGCGGGTGCGTTTGCCGGCACCGCGATCGGCGTGCTGCCGGGGCTCGGGCCGGTCGCGGGCGTGGCGCTGATCCTGCCGCTGACGTTCTCGCTCGATCCGACCGCGGGCCTGATCATGATGGCCGGCATTTTCTACGGCTCGATGTATGGCGGCTCGACCACCGCGATCCTGCTCAACATTCCCGGCGAATCCGCCTCCGTGGTCACCGCGATCGACGGCTATCAGCTTGCCAAGAAAGGCCGCGCCGGCGCGACCTTGACCATCGTCGCGGTCGGCTCGTTCGTCGGCGGCACGCTGGCGGTGATCGGCGTCATGATGTTCTCGTCGCTGCTCGCCAATGTCGCGATCCTGTTCGGCCCCGCGGAATTTTTCGCGCTCACCGCCGGCGGTCTCGTCGTGATGTCGCGGATATCAGGCGGCACGCTGGCCTCTGCGCTGCTGCCGATGACGCTGGGGCTGATGCTCGGCACCATCGGCCAGGAAGCCGTCACCGGCGAGACCCGCTTTACGTTTGACATGCCGCATCTCGTCGAAGGCGTGTCGCTGGTTCCCGTGGTGGTCGGGCTCTATGGTTTTGCCGAGCTGATGCTGCTGATCGAGGACCGGATTCATGCAGCAGCCCGCCCGGAATCGGTGACGATGCGCCAGCTGCTGCCGACCCGCACCGAATGGAAGCGCGCGGTGCCGTCATGGCTGCGCGGCACCTCTTTGGGCTTTCTGTTCGGCCTGGTGCCTGGCCCCGCAGCGACGCTGGCCTCGTTTGCCTCGTACCGGCTGGAAAAAGCCACCTCAAAATATGCCTCCGAGATCGGCACCGGCGCGATCGAGGGCGTCGCCGGCCCCGAGGCCGCCAACAATTCCGCCGCTACCGCCTCATTGGTGCCGCTGCTGGCGCTCGGCATTCCCTTCACGCCGATCGCAGCGCTGATGATCTCGGCGATGCTGGTGCAGGGCATCCAGCCCGGGCCGCTGCTGATCACCCAGCACCCGGAGATTTTCTGGGGCCTGATCGCGTCGGCCTATATCGGCAATGTGATGCTGCTGATGCTCAACATCCCGATGGTCGGGGTATGGGTCAGCCTGCTGCGGATCCCGCATTATCTGTTCATCCCGTCGCTGCTGGTGCTCTCGGTGATCGGCACCTACAGCGTCCGCAACAGCATCTTCGACGTCTGGGTGCTGCTGGTTGCCGGCGTGGTCGGCTACGCCTTCAACAAGCTGAAATTCCAGCTCGCGCCGCTGGTGGTCGGCCTGATCCTCGGCCCCAACATCGAGAAGCATTTTCGCGAGGCGCTGTTTCTCAGCCAGGGCGATCCCTGGATCTATGTCGAGAGCCCGATCGCGGTCACGGTGTGGCTGCTGGTGGCCGCGATCCTGATCGTCGGCTTTGTCGCGCGCCGCCGCGCCGCGTTCCGCGACGCCATGGCGCAGGAGAGCAGCCTTTAGGTTTACGGCAGCACTTCCTTGCGCTCGGCGAGTTGGGTGTCCATCTCGGCGCGCTTGTCTTCCAGCAAGCCGGCGTCGGCGGCCTCGATCACCGTATAGAGTTCGTGGGCGTCGCTGAGCCGGGTCACGGTCACGTAGTCGGCGCCGGCGGCGTAGAGATCCTGCACATCGGACAACAGATCGGCGGTGGCGACGATCTTGGCGGTGGGATTGAGCGTGCGGACATGGCGGACCAGCTTCTCGTTGTTGGCGCCTTTCAACAGCGAGTCTGAAATGCTCAGGATGATGAGTTCGGCCTTGCCGACGCCGGCATGCACCAGCGTGTCGACATTGCTGATATCGCCGTAGATCACGTGCAATCCGCGATCCGCCAGGATGCGGAACACGTTCGGATTGAAGTCGATCACGGTGATCTGATCGAGCAGCGACTGGTTCTGACGCTCGATCTCGCTCAGCAGCGCGCTGGCGGCGCGGAAAAAGCCGAGGATCACGATCCGCCGCGCTTCGCCGTGACCTTCCTCGTGCCCGGCATCGTGCGACTGGCTGTGGTCGAGGTCGCGCAGGCCGATCCGTTTCAAGGGCGCAATGGCGGCCCGCGTGATCTCGTCGCTGCGCACCATCACGAACGTGCTGATGACAGCCAGGATCACGAAGGCGAACGAAGCCGCGCTCGCGGTCTGGGTCTGGATATGGCCCGCCACCACGCCGGTCTGGATCACCACCAGCGAAAATTCGCTGATCTGCGCCAGGTTGATCGCCGGCAGCAGGCTGGCGCGCAGCCCCTGCTTCATCAGATACAGCGGCACGAACGTCGTCACCACGCGGCTGACCACGGTAAAGACGGCAATGAGGAGCGCAAGCCAGATCACCGGCAAGGTCGGAATCGGGATCGTCATGCCGAGTGCGACGAAGAACAGCGTGATGAAGAAATCGCGCAGCGTGGTGACTTTTGCGGTGACGTCGAGCGCATAGGGAAATGTCGAGAGCGACACCCCGGCGACCAGCGATCCCATTTCGCGCGACAGATGCAACCGCTCGGCGATCTCGCCGATCAGGAAGCACCACGCCAGCGCGCCGAGCAGGATCAATTCCGGGCGGCGCGCGATCTGGTGAAACAGTTTCGGCAGGACGTAGCGGCTGAGCACCAGGGCTGTGGCCACCAGCACCCCGACCCGGCCGACCGAGATCAGGATGACGCTGATCTGAAGATTGGCGAGGCTCGGCTGCACCGCCAGAAACAGGATCGCAAAAATATCCTGCAGCACGAGCACGCCGAGCGTGATGCGGCCGGGCAGCGTGTCGAGTTCGCGTTTCTCGTACAATACCTTGACGATGATGACGGTGCTGGAGAGGGTGCAGGCGATGGTGAGATACAGCGCATCGAATTTGCCGCCCCCCATCGACAGCCCGATCGCCATGAAAAAGAGGATGCCGAGCGCACAGCCGCCGACCAGCTGCCCGCCGGCGGCAATCAGGATGACCCGGCCGGCCCGCACGATCTTCTTCAGGTCGATTTCCAGCCCGATCATGAACAGCATGAAGATCAGGCCGAGTTCTGAAATGACGCTGATCGATTCCTGCGACTTGACCCAGCCCATGCCGAATGGACCAATGACGAAGCCGGCGATAAGGTAGGCGAGGATCAGCGGCTGGCGGAAGAAATGGGCCAAAAGGCCGATCCCCCAGGCGAACAGGATGCAAAAAGTGATATCGCGAATAAGTTCGTGCATGAATCAGGATTTCCCCTCAGCGCAACCTAAAGACCTCTGTGGGAAGGTCAAACCAGCAATGTGTCACATTGTCCGGCGAGGGTACATTTTCCCGGCGATTCCAGCCTGTCTGCCGCCGATCGGGCTCGTCGCCGGCAACAGCTAGCCTGCAAAACCAACCTGCAAGGGAAGCCGCGGCCGGCGCCTTCTCAACCAAGAAAAGCAACGGGGAAACGTCCATGACTTCAGCGCCATTCGACTTCGCACCACTGCTCCCGGCCGGCCTGCCCGCGCCGGCAGCGAAGTGGACCGGCCTTGCCAAATACAGTTTTGTCGGCGGCAACAACGATCCGGACCAGGTGCCGGTCGAGGGGCTGACCGACGCCATCACCGCCGTGCTCCAGCGCGAGGGCAAGACGCTGGCCACTTACGGCCTCGCCAGCGGCCCGCAGGGCTATCGTCCGCTGCGTGAATTTCTCACCACCAAACTCAAGCGCGATGCCGGCCTCATTTGCACCGCCGACGACATCCTGATCGTGTCCGGCTCGCTGCAGGCGCTCGACCTCGTCAACGCGACGCTGCTGGCGCGCGGCGATACCGTGATCATCGAACGCGACAGCTATCAGGGCTCGATCAACCGGCTGACCCGGCTCGGCGTCAACATGGTCGGCATTCCGCTCGACGAGGACGGCATGCGGATGGATGCGCTGGCGGCGGCGCTGGCCGACCTCAAGGCCAAGGGCATCACCCCGAAATACATCTATACCATCCCGACCGTGCAGAACCCGACCGGCACCATCATGCCGGAGACGCGGCGCGTCGAGCTTCTGAAACTGTCGCAGCAATATGGCGTGCCGGTCTTCGAGGACGATTGCTACGCCGATTTGATCTGGGACGGCAAACGCCCGCCCGCGATCCATGCCATGGACAAGTCAGGCAGCGTGATCCATATCGGCTCGTTCTCAAAATCGATCGCACCGGCGCTGCGGGTCGGCTACATCGTCGCGCCCTGGGCTGTGCTGTCGCGGATGCTGGCGCTGAAGACCGACGCCGGCTCCGGCGCGCTGGAGCAGATGGTGCTGGCGGAATATTGCGCGCCGCATTTCGCCAGCCATGTGCCGAAGCTCAACCGCGGTCTGCGCGCCAAGCTCGAGACCCTGATGGAAGCGCTCAACGAGCAGTTCGGCACCTCGGCCGAATTCGAAGATCCCAAGGGCGGCATCTTCCTGTGGGTGAAACTCCCCGATAATGTCGACACCCTGAAACTCTATCAGGCAGCGCTTGCCGCCGGCGTCGCCATCAACCCGGGGCCGGAATGGTCGACCGACAAGGCCTATGCCGGCAGCCGGCTGCGGCTGTGCTTTGCCAGCCCCTCGCACGCAGAGATCCGCGAAGGCGTCGCGGTGCTCGCCGACGTCTGCCGCAAGGAATTCGGCGTGCCGGCGCGAAGCGCCAATGTGGAGAAGCAGGTTCGCACATCGAGTTGAGTTGGTTATTGCAAGGTCGCCCCGGGATCAGGCTCGGCCGTATCGCTGACAGGACTTCCCTATGGCGGCGGGCCATTCGCAACATCGCCTCGGCATTGCGCTGATTGTCGCCGCCGCCGTGGCCTGGAGCACCGCGCCGTTTTTCACGCGGCTGCTGTCGCTCGATTCCTGGACCATCCTGTTCTGGCGAGGGCTGTTCGGTGGCGCCGCCATTGCTGCCGTCCTGCTGCTGACCCAGGGCCGTGCCGGCCTTCGGGACTTTACCGGAATGGGAAAGAGCGGCTGGCTGGTCGCATCGCTGTCGACGGTGGGCATGGTGTGCTTCATCCCGGCGCTGCAGCTGACCAGCGTGTCGAATGTGGCTGTCATCATTGCGACAGGCCCCTTCGTCGCCGCCGCGATGGCCTGGATATGGCTTCGCGAAGCCGTCCATGTCCGAACCGTGCTGGCGAGCCTCGCCGCACTCTGTGGCGTCATCATCATCGTCGGCGATGCCAGCGCCAATTCCGATATCCTCGGGATCGGCCTCGCTTGCCTCATGACCGTTGCAATCGCCGCGATGACCGTCGCGGTCCGGCAGCACAAGAACACGCCGATGGTGGCCGCGGCCGCGTTGTCGAATGTGCTGGGTAGCCTCGTCAGCATTCCCTTCGCTCAGGGAATAGCCGGCGTCACCGCAGCCGACCTGGTGATCCTGGCGCTGTTCGGGTTCTTTCAGGTCGGGCTGGGCCTCTCGCTGTTTATGCTCGGCTCCCGCCTGCTGCCCTCGGGACAGGCCACCCTGATCGCCACGCTGGAAACGCCGCTGATGCCATTCTGGGTGTGGCTGGCGTTCCAGGAGGTTCCCAACTCCCGGACCCTTGTCGGCGGCGCGCTGGTGATGGGCGCGGTCATCGCCGACATCGTCGGCGATTCACGTGAGCAGAAACAACCGGGCTGAGAGCGCCGCGCCGGCCCCCGGCGATCCGCGCGTTATTCGGCCTTGATCCCGGCATCAACGATCAGCTTTGCCCATTTTGCGCTTTCGCTCTGAATGAACCGGGCGAATGCCTCGGGCGAAGAAGGCGCAGGCTCGGCGCCGAGAACACGGATCTTCTCGACCGCCGCGGGATCGTTCAGGGCTTTCACAAAAGCCGCGTTCAACTGGCGCACGATATCGGGCGGCGTGCCTGCCGGTGCGACGATGCCGAACCAGCCGACGGATTCGAATCCGCTCAAGCCCAGTTCCGCAAGCGGCGCCACGTCGGGCAAGAACACCACCCGCTTGCCGGAGGACACCCCAAGTGCCTTCAATTTGCCGTCGCGGATCAATTGCAGGGACGCCGGAATGTCGAGCACAGCCAGCGGAATATGCCCGGCCAGCACATCGACGGCAGCCGGCGCGGTGCCGCGATAGGCGACCAGCTGGATCCTGAGATCGGTCTTCTGATTGAACAACGCCGAGGTGAGATGCATGGCGGTGCCATTGCCGCCATGTCCTATCGTTAGATCGGCAGGGCGAGCCTTCGCAGCCGCGATGACGTCTGCGACCGAGGAAAGATTCGATTTCTGTGACGCCGCCAGCACGAAAGGGATTTCCGCAAGCAGCGTCACCGGAACCAGATCCTTCAGGGGATCGAACGACATCGCGGCCCGATTGAGATGCGGGTTGACCGTGAGAACGCCGGCCGCGGCGACGCCGAGGGTGTATCCATCGGGTGCTGCCTGGGCCACGGCGGCAATTCCAATATTGCCGCCCGCCCCCGCCCTGTTCTCGATCACGATGGTCTGGCGCAGTTCTTCGGCCAACAATGGCTGAAGCGCCCGGATCACGATGTCGGCGCTGCCGCCGGGCGGAAATGTTACGACGATCTTGATCGGCTGATCGGGATATGCGTGTGCTGTTCCGCTGGCAAGCAGCAACGGCAACAGGAGGCAGGCAAAACTCCAAAGCGCTATTTGCCGGATCGACTGAAACATCTATTCTGTCTCCATTATCTTCCAGCAACCATTCGGACCACGAGCGTCGATTATGCACGACCATCCCACAGCGACAAGAGAGTCGCGCGTCCTTGTCGTAGGAGCGGGTCCCGTTGGCCTCACCCTGGCGATGGATTTGGCGCACCGCGGCATCGCCGTCATGGTGGTTGAAGTCAGGAGCCCCGCTGAGCCGCCGAGCGTGCGATGCAATCACGTCTCGTCGCGGTCGATGGAGATATTCCGCCGGCTTGGCCTGGCGCAGAAACTGCGCGACGCCGGCCTGCCGGCGGACTATCCGAACGACTGCGCCTACCGCACCACGGCGACCGGGATCGAACTGTCGCGGATTCCAATTCCTTGCCGTCGCGACCGTTACACCGCGACGGACGGACCCGACACCGACTGGCCGACAGCCGAACCGCCGCACCGGATCAACCAGATCTACATGGAGCCGGTGCTGTTCGCTCATGCCGCCGGGATCGACGGCCTGACGATCCTCAACCGCACCGCATTCGAGGACTTTCGGGAGCATGACAACGGCATCGTCGCGACGGTGCGCGATGTCGACACCGGCGCGAGCCTTCAGATTGCCGCCGAATTCATCGTTGGATGCGACGGCGCGCGTTCGACCCTCCGCAAGTCGATCGATGCGACATTGCAGGGCACCCCCATCATACAGCGCGTCCAGTCGACCTATATCCGTGCACCCGCCTTGCTCGACCTGATGGGCGAACCGGCCTGGATGACGCTGTCGCTCAATCCGCGGCGCTGCGGCACCGTCGTTGCCATCGACGGCCGCGAAAACTGGCTCGTTCACAATCATCTCAATCGCGAGGACGAGACCTTCGAGTCGGTCGATCGCGACGGGTCGATCCGCACCATCCTCGGCGTCGGACCCGATTTCGAATACGAAGTCCTGAGCAAGGAGGACTGGGTGGGCCGGCGCCTTGTCGCCGACCGGTTTCGCAAGGGGCGTGCGTTCATCTGCGGTGACGCCGCGCATCTGTGGATGCCCTACGCCGGATATGGCATGAATGCCGGAATTGCCGACGCGACGAATCTGGCGTGGCTGCTGGCGGCGCATCTGCAGGGCTGGGCCGATATGGCGATGCTCGACGCCTATGAAGCCGAGCGCCTCCCCATTACCGAGCAGGTCTCCCGCTTCGCGATGGACATGGCCGGCAAGGTTTTGGGCCAGCGCCGTACCGTTCCCGACGAAATCGAGTCGCCCGGCCCGGAGGGCGACGCGGTTCGCAGGCAGGTGGGACAGGCGGCCTACGACCTCAATGTGCAGCAATATTGCTGCGGTGGCCTCAACTTCGGCTATTTCTACGACCGGTCTCCGATCATCGTCTATGACGGCGCCGAGGCACCGCCTTATACAATGGCGGACTTCACGCCATCGACCGTGCCGGGCTGCCGAGCCCCGGTCGCGTTTCTGCCGGATGGCCGCCCGCTCTACGACGCCTTGGGACCGGGATACACATTGCTGCGGCTGGATTCAGAGATCACGATTGCACCGCTGGTCGAAGCGATGCGCGACGGCGGGATCCCGATCGAAGTGGTCGACGTGCCGACCAGCCGTTCGCATCCCGCTTTTGATCGCAAACTTATCCTTGCCCGAACCGACCAGCACGTTGCCTGGCGCGGCGACGCGATCCCGGAGCGCCCGGAACATCTCGTCAACATTCTGCGCGGCCGGGCGCAAGCGAGTACAACGGCCGCGAAGTGAGGCCGTTGCGCGCCCTCACCGCACCGCGAACGGTGCCTGATAGGGCCGGCCGAACGGCACGCCGTTGATCACGGTCTGCACCGGCTTGAGCAGCAGCTTGCCGTCGCGCTTGTTGTTTCGGGTGTCGACGAACGATCACCGGTCCCTCCACCAGTTCCATGATCGCGACGTCGGCGGGGGCGCCGATCTGCAGCGTGCCGAGCTTCGGGGCGCGGTTGATGATCTTGGCCGGCGTGGACGTCGCCATCGTCACCACCTGCTCCAGCGAGGAGCCCATCGCGATGAACTTGCTCATGACGTTGGGCAGAAACGGCATGCCCGGCGAATTGCCTGAAAACACGTGGATGTCGGACGAGATCGTGTCAGGCCCGCAGCCGCCGGGTATCGCCACTTCCGCCACGGTAAAATCAAAACTGCCGCCGCCATGGCCGACGTCGAACATCACGCCGCGCTGCTTGGCGGCGAGTGCGGCCGGCAGCAGCTTGCCGTCCTGCACGATGTTGGTGAAGGCGCCGCCGATGTTCGGCGCGCCGGAATAGGCGTGGGTCAGCACGTCGCCGGGCCGCAGCAAATCGAGAATCTGCGACATCAGCTCCTTGGTTTCGACGCCGCCGATATGCACCATCATCTTGGCCGGCCAGCCGCACATTTCGCAGGCCTTGATTGCGCGCTTCAGCGGCTCCAGACCGTGCTTGGCGATCACGTTCTCCGACATCCGCACCTTCACGCCGAGCAGGAAATCAGGATTTTCGGCCAGCGCCATGGCACAGGCGTCCAATTGCGCGTGGTCGATGTTGTAGAGCTCGGCGACCGGGAAACCCGACAATCCGTGGTTGGCGATGTGGATGAACGCGTAGATCCGCGCCCGCGACTGCGCCACGATATAGCGGCGCAGTGCCGCAACATTGTTGACGCCGGCATCGCCGGCTGAGACCGTCGTGGTGGTGCACTGAAATTGCGCCAGTTCGTCCGCGGGAATGCCGATCGCCGAGCCGTAGGGATAAACGTGACTGTGCAGATCGATCAGGCCCGGCGTCACCAGTTTACCCGATGCGTCGATGCTCTTGGAGATACGGGCGGCCGGAATCTCGGCCTCGATCGCCTCGATCACGCCCCAGCGGATGCCGATGTCGCGCTTGCCCCGCAGCGACTGGCTGGGATCGAGCACATCGCCGCCCTTGATCACGAGGTCGAACTTGTCGTTCGGTCCCATCGCCGCATTGGCAGAAGTTGTGAGAGCGCCCCGACAGGGCAGCGGCGGCGGCGGATCCGGTAAGGCCAAGGAAATTGCGACGCGAAAATGCGGACATGCTGACGTTCCCCCTGAATTGATATTTTTATGCTGACATGATGCGCCCGGCATGTGGTTTTCGCAAGCTGCCCACGGCGCACGACCTATACTTTGCGTCCAAATTGAATGGGCAAGCTATGATGCCCGCGCCTGCGCGACGCCAGCCCCTCTGAAAATGAATGGACGTGCCGCTGGCCTCTGCGGCCGCGTCGCCATAGTCTTGCCTGTCAGTATCAAGGGCCGAAGAGCCCGAACGGGAGACGTCCATGGCTGCCCTCCGAATGATTGCAACCACGCTTTGCCTGCTGGCTTGCAGCGCTTCCCTTTCCAGCGGCGCGCTTGCCGATGATCCCCTGCCGCGCGCCAAACCCGAAGACGTCGGATTCTCCAGCGAGCGGCTGGCGCGGATCGGCGCCACGCTGAAAGCCGATATCGAGGCCGGACGTATTCCCGGCGCCGTCATCGCCATCGCGCGGCGCGGCAAACTGGTGGCGCTCGACGCCTATGGCTGGCGCGACAAGGCGGCCGGTGTCGCCATGACCACCGACACCATCTTCAACATCGCTTCGATGACCAAGCCGATGACGGCGGTGGGCGCCCTGATGCTGTACGAGCAGGGCAAATTGTTGATCGACGATCCCCTCAGCAAATATCTTCCGAAGTTCGCCGCCATACGCGTCGCCGCGCGCGATGCCAATGGCGAGCCGACCGCGGAGACCGTGCCGGCCAATCGCCAGATCACGATTCAGGATCTGATGCGCCACACCTCCGGTATCGTCTATGGCGGGCGCGGCAATACGCTGGTGCACAAGATGTATCCGGCCGGCAGCAGCGACGCCTCGCGCAACTATGACAGCGCGAGCTTCATCGACAAGCTGTCGTCGGCATCGCTGCTGTATCAGCCCGGCACCGTATGGGATTACGGTTTCGGCCTCGATTTGCTCGGCCTCACCATCGAACAAATCAGCAAGCAGCCGCTCGAGCAATATCTGCAGGCCAATCTGTTCGCGCCGCTGGGAATGACCGATACCGGCTTCTCGGTTTCGCCTGACAAGGCGGCGCGTTATGCGATGCCGTTGCCGGTCGATCCCGACACCGGCAAGCCGCAGGTGCGCAGCCCCGAGCTGACGAAACCGCTCAAGCTGGCCTGCGGCGGCGGCTGTGCTGCCTCCACCGCGCCGGATTATTTGCGCTTTGCATTGATGCTGATGAACGGCGGACGCTCGGGCGAGGCCCGCCTGCTCGGCCGCAAGACCGTCGACTACATGCTCTCGGACCATCTGGGCGCGAACATCAAAAATCTGGTCGGCAACGCCGATCCCACCCGCGCCGATTACAGTTTCGGCCTCGGGCTTGCCGTGCGCACCACGCCCGGCGTGATCAAGATGATGGGATCGGTCGGACAATTCTCGTGGCCGGGTGCGGCCGGCACCGACTGGTGGGCCGATCCCAAGGAAGAGCTTGCGGTGGTGTTTTTCTCGGCGGCGCCGGGGCCGATCCGCTGGCACTACCGCCAGAAGATCAACGCGCTGGTTTATCAGGCGATCGTCGAATAGCGGAAACGGTTCTGGAACGCGCGCGTCGTTGCGCGCGTTAACCGTTGCTGAACAGGCGTTCAGAATTCTCCTTCGATTTCCGCCGGAACGTTCGTCCCTTGTTCGATGTTTGATTTCCACCCAACGGAGGAGAACGAACATGAAAAAGCTTGCTTACGTTTTGGCCGCAATCGGCGCGATCGCGCTCGCGGTGCCATCGATGGCTACCACAGCCAACGCTGAAACCGTCATTATCAAGCGTGGCGGACATCATCACCATGCACGGCGCGCGCGCCCATATGCGCAGCGATCGCGGAATGCACCGCGGCTGGCGACATGGGCACTCCCGCAAGGTGGTGATCATCAAGAAGCGCCATCATCATCATCATTGAGCGTGACAAAAAATGGCCCCTTGCGGGGCCATTTTCATTTGTTGCGGTGATGCCGAAGCCTGACGCTCAGCTATAGATCTCGAACAGACCGGCGCCGCCCTGGCCACCGCCGATGCACATGGTGACCACGCCCCACTTGGCCTTGCGCCGACGTCCTTCCTGCAGGATGTGGCCGGTCAGCCGCGCGCCGGTCATGCCGAAGGGATGGCCGATCGCGATCGAGCCGCCGTTGACGTTATACTTGTCGGGGTCGATGCCGAGCTGGTCGCGGGAATAGAGGCACTGGCTGGCGAAGGCTTCGTTGAGCTCCCAGATGTCGATATCGCTGACCTTGAGGCCGTGGCGCTTCAACAGCTTCGGCACCGCGAATACCGGACCGATGCCCATCTCGTCCGGCTCGCAGCCCGCCGCCGCCCAGGCGACGAAGCGGCCGAGCGGCTGCAGGCCGCGCTTCTCGGCATCCTTGGCTTCCATCAGGACCACGGCTGCGGCACCATCCGACAGCTGGCTGGCGTTGCCGGCGGTGACGTATTTGCCCGGACCCTTGACGGGCTCGAGCTTGGCGAGGCCCTCCATCGTGGTCTCGGGACGGTTGCACTCGTCGCGGTCGACCGTGTAGTCGACGATGCTCTCGGCCTTGGTCGCCTTGTCGACCACCTTCATCCTGGTCTTCATCGGGACGATTTCGTCCTTGAACTTGTTGGCTTGCTGGGCAGCCGCCATGCGGCGCTGCGATTCCAGCGAGTACTCATCCTGGTATTCGCGGCTGAGCTTGTAGCGCTCGGCGACGATGTCGGCGGTGTCGATCATCGCCATGAAGATGTCGGGCGCGGCCTTCAACAGGTCCGGATCGATCAATTCCTTCGGCGAACCGCCGCCGGGAATCGAAATGCTTTCGACGCCGCCGGCCACGATGCAATCGGCGCCGTCGGAGCGGATGCTGTTGGCGGCCATCGCGATGGTCTGCAGTCCCGACGAACAGAAGCGGTTCACCGACACGCCGGCGGTCGACTTCGGCATGCCCGCGAGCAGTGCGGCCTGGCGGCCGATGTTGGGAGCGCCATGGGCGCAATTGCCGAGTAGCAATCCTCGACATAGTCCTTGTCGACGCCGGCGCGCTCCACGGCGTGCTTGACGGCATGCGCTGCCATCGACATCGGCGGGGTGATGTTGAATCCGCCGCGGCCGGATTTCGCCAGCCCCGTACGTGCATAGGAAACGATGACGGCTTCACGCATTTTCTTGACCTCCCTTGAATTCGGCCCGGTATGGCTCTCGGCCACCCGGCATGGCTCTAGACTAATTGTAATCGTACATAATTTTCACCGGGGCAACGAAAATCCCGTTGGTTCAGGGCTGCCGCCGCGGATTCACGCGCTATCGCTGCGAACCTGAGGCCCGATCCGTCCCGCCGCATTCCGCAAAGCGAAATTGGTCCTGAAGCGGCCTTAATCCCAGGCCGGCTGCAAAACCGGGATTCACGCAGCGCCTGTTCTTCGGCAACGCCGCGATCGCCTTGATATCCTCGTCGTCCAGCCCGACATGCAGGGCATCGAGATTGGCCTTTTGGCTTTCTGCGCGCGACGCTTTCGGGATCGCGGCAACGCCGTCCTGGTCGAGCAGCCATTTCAGCGCCACTTGCGCCGCACTGGCGCCATGCTTGCGGCCGATCGCCATCAGCGTCTCATCGGAGGCCGCCCTGCCCTGCGCCAGCGGGCAATAGGCCACCAGCGGGATCGATTTCGCGGCGAGATATTTGCGCAGCGGCGTCTGGTCGAGCATCACATGATATTCGACCTGGTTGCAGGCGATCGGGGCCTTGATCTCCTCGACCACGGTTTTCAACAGTGCGATGTTGAAATTGGCGACGCCGATGGCACGGGTGCGGCCTTCTTCCTTCAGCTTCATCAGCGTTTCGAACATCGCCGGCAGCTTCATGCCCTTCGCCGGCCAGTGCACCAGATACAGATCGACGCGATCGAGCCGCAGTTTCTTGCAGCTGGCGTCGAACGCCCGGCGGATCGCGTCCGGCGCCAGATTTTCGTTCCAGACCTTGGTGGTGACGTGCAGGTCGTTGCGGGCGACACCGGAGGCGGCAATGGCGGCGCCGATCGGCTCCTCGTTGCCGTACATTTCCGCGGTGTCGATATGCCGATAGCCGAGGCCGAGCGCGCTTTCGACCGCCGCGCGGCAGCCGTCGCCCTGCAGGCGAAAGGTGCCGAGCCCAAGCCGCGGCAGGCTGATGCCCTGGGTTTGCAGATATTCCATGATGACTCCGAAAGGCGTGACGCGCCGGACCGAACGGATCAGATCGTCCGCGGCAAGGATGAGGGAGACGGCAGGTTTGCGGTTTGCTAGTCTGCCCGCAACGCGCAGTTCAATTCAAGATCGGAATAAGATGGCTCGGAGACCGGCAAAGGCCTTGCAACAATGGCTCGACAGCCACGGATTGTTCGGGATCAGCGTGGGCGTGCTCTGCGTGGTCACGCTGATTTCGATACTGCTGGTGCTGGGCGGCTATCTGGTCGCGATCTGGACGCGCTGAATTATTCGCCGCCTTGACCGGTTCGCGCGGGTCACCGCCAGCCGCAGATGCCGCCGGATTTGCAGGGCCAGACCTGGACCCTGGTATCGCGTGCCTGGGCATCCAGCGGATTGCCTTGCCGCCGTGCCAGCTTGGTTCGTGCCGCGCCGCGCGGTTTCTCCGCGCGCGCCTGTGCTGCCGCGGGCCTCGACGCTGCGATCCTGGGTTCGGCTTTCGGTGCCACCTGCGCCTGCGCCGCTGGGCTCGGCCGATCGGCTCTCGCCTCGACGGGAACCGGCGTGAAGGTCGCGGCGGGTCCGAGCGGTTTTGGCGACAGCACTGCCTTTGAAAGGTCGAGGCTGAGGAATTCGTCGGCCCGGTACTCATCGGCGGTGGCGGCACTGCCCCACGCCAGGGTCGCGCAAACGAGGGCGATGCAAAGGTTTTTCGGGACCATTCAAGGCCTCCTGAATACTCAGGAACGGGAACAGACCTTAATCTAGGGAGCGGAACGCACAATTCCAGCTAATATTGCCGTAAAGGTTAGCGGGTTCCGCCCGGCACCTTGCGGATTTCGCTACCTGATCGAGAACTGTATCGGCACGTTGAAACTCATCGAGGCATGCTGGATTTCCGCCGGGAATGCCGGAAATGGCTGAGCCCGGCGCACCATCGCCATCGTCTCGGCATCCAGCGCCGCGTGGCCCGACGATCCGCCGAGCCGGCTTGCCAACACCTGGCCGCCGCGGCCGAGACTGAAACTCAGCCTTGCCGTGCCCTGCTGGCCGGCGGCCTTTGAGGCCGGCGGATATTGCTTGAAGCGCTGCAGATGCGCGGCGACGCGCTGGTTATAGGAAGCGATGGCGGCTGCACTCGCGCCGGCGCTGATCGCCGAGGCCGCCGGCGCCTGCCGTTCGGCCCGGGCGGGTGCGGTGGTGCGCGGCGCCGGCAGGGCCTCCGTCGGCTTCTTGGCTTCCTTGCGAACCGGCTTGGGTTTCTCCGGCACCGGCTTCGCCGGTTCCGGGACGAGCTTGGCCGGCTCGGGTTTCGGCGGCGTCGGGTCCGGTTTCTGTTCCGGCGGTGCGGCGACTTCGGGATTCAGTTGCGGCGGGGTCGCTTCGAGTTGCTCCTGCACCGTCTCGGGCTTCGCCTGCTCCGACGGCGGCGAGGCGTCGGCCTCCTGCATCACCGGCCCCGGCGCGATATCCATCGGCGTCGGCAGCGGCGACGCCGTCGCCGGAGCCATGTCCACCATGATGGTCGGCATCGTCACCCCCGGCGGCGGCCGCTGGGTGTACCATGCCATGCCGAGCGCGATCAGCGCGGCATGCGCGGCAACGATCAGGGTCGCGGATGTCCCCCAGCGCAGGGCGCCGGTCGCGTCGGATGTATCGTGCAGAACGAAAGCGTTCATGTCGGTCAGTTCTTGGCAGTCAGTTCTTCGATCAGTTCTTGGCAGTCAGCTTCGGCCGTCGAGGCCGACCAGCGCGATCTTGAGATAGCCGGCGTTGCGCAACAGGTTCATCACCTCCATCAGGTCGCCATAACTGACGGCCTTGTCGGCGCGCAGGAAAATCCGCTCGTCCTTTTTCCCGTTGGTGGCGGTATCGAGCGTGCCGGTCAGGGTGTCGCGGGCGATGATGTCCTCGCCGACGGCGATCGTGAGATCCGGCTTGACGGTAACGAATACCGGCTTGTCCGGGCGCGGCGCCGGCTCTACGGCGCTGGCCGGCAGGTCGACGCCGAGATCGACGGTAGCGAGCGGGGCTGCCACCATGAAGATGATCAGCAGCACCAGCATGACGTCGATGAACGGCGTGACGTTGATCTCGTGGACCTCGCCGAGGTCGTCGTCGCCGCGCGAGCGTCCGCCAAATCCGCCGCCAGATCGCGTGCCTAATCTCGCGCCCATGGTTTACTCCGCGGCTCGTGCGATCCGAAATCCGCGGCGGTCGCCTTCCCGGCTGATCAGCAGCATGACCTGCGTCGAGGCATCGCCGAGCAGTGCGCGATAGCCCGTGATCGCCCGCGCCAGATGATTGTAGATCACGACCGCAGGAATGGCCGCGACCAGGCCCAGCGCGGTCGCCAGCAGCGCTTCGGCGATGCCGGGCGCCACCACCGCGAGATTGGTGGTGTGCGCCTCGGAGATGCCGATGAAGGCGTTCATGATGCCCCACACCGTGCCGAACAGCCCGACGAACGGCGCGGTGGCGCCGATGGTGGCGAGCACGCCGGTGCCGCGGGCGATCTGCCGCGACATCGCCGCCTCGACCCGCTCCAGCCGCAGCACGATCCGTTCCTTGAAGCCGTCGTCGAAGGTCCCGCCGGAGAGGCTGGCCTCGCGCGCCGCAGACTGGATGATCTGCGCCACGGCGTCGCCGCCGTCCTGGCTGTCACGCTCGGCATCGGCCAGCGTGGTGTCGCTCTCGAGCAGCTTGAGGCGGCGTCTCGCGATCGAAGTCTTGCGGCGCAGCTCGATGGATTTCGAAAGCCACACCGTCCATGTCAGCAGCGACGCGATGGCCAGGCCGACCATCACCGCCTGCACCACGATGTCGGCATTCACGAACATGCCCCACGGCGACAGATTGCGCGGCAGCAAGGCGCTGTCGGTGGCTGCGAACGCAGCCCCCGGCCACGCCACCGCCGCGACGCAATCAAGGCGCGCGCTTTGCTGATGCAACGGATATTCGCGTCGATCATGGTTTGCTGCATGGTCCTGCTCCGCGGATGAGGATGCGGCGATTTTCCAGCGTGCTCTAGGCGCCGTCGGCAGCGATTTTCTCCGCCAGCGACCTGAACCGTTCGAGCTGGTCCTGTTTCAGCGCCCGCGCCTCGTCGCGGCCGACGAACACCTTGAACATGATGCCGCCATCGACATTGATGAACGCAACGAACGCCGATGATTTGCCCATGAAGGGCCGCTCGACGAAGGCGATCGCCGCGCAGCGCTCATGACGCAGATGGCCGTGCAGGCCCTTCGGCTGCATCAGGTTGAAATAGCCGCGGCCGACCTCGCCCGCCGGTATCGCGCCGGTGAACTCGAAGATCGCGTCATCGGTGTGAACGATCAGCGTGACCTCGCCCCATTGCGCGATATCCTGCATGGCGGCAGCAAACGCGTCGCCGCGTCCGCTGCGCACCATTTCCGGCGGCAGCGCCTCGATCACGGCGCGCGGCGTGACTTTACGCTCGCGCGCCACGTCCTCGATCACAGCACCCGGATTTTGCGCCATATGCGCCTTGAGATCGGCGAGGTCCGTGCTCAACATATGACTCTCCTTTTCGTATTGGTCTTCTTGCTATTTCTTGACGAATGATTTGCAGTCGGCTCAGGCCGCTGCGCTCGACTTGCGCTCGCTCTGGATCACCTCAAAGCCCTCGAATTTGGGATGGCCGAGATAGACGCTTTCGCCGGTTTTATTGTCGGCGCGGGCATGGGCACGGCGAAACTCATCCGACTTGGTCCAGGCTTCGAACGCGGCCTTGTCGACCCAGGTGGTGTGCGTCGAATACAGCGTGTGGTCGTCGGCCACCGGGCCCTTCAGGAGATGAAACTCGACGAAGCCGGCCATGCTGCCGAGATAGGACTCCCGCGTTGCCCAGATCGTCTCGAAAGCCTTCTCGGAGCCGATCTTCACCTGAAACCTGTTCATTGCGATAAACATTTGGAATCTCCCGTTGTGGACGTCATTGCCCGGTTTAAATCGTCTGCCGTTCCTGCATACGCAGAAACGCGCCTAAGCCGCGCTGGGACATCAGCGCGGCTTGGCGGCTTGATAGCGGTGGTCTGTCAGAACACTTGGTCTTCCGTCAGGTTCCTCCGAAGTGATATCTCAGGCCGCCCTTGAACACGATGCCGGCACCGGCGCTGGCCCATTTGACGTCATTCTGCGTGTCGCCTTGTGAGCCGACCGGAATGGCGTAAGGCCGGTAGTACTGGTTCAGAACGTTCTCGACCGAGAGATTGAGCGTCAAGTCCTGCGTGGGTTTGAATGCGAGATAGAGGTTCACGAGATCGTAGGACGTCGCGGCGGTATAGGTCCGGGGAATGTTGAGATTGGCCTGCGCTGCGGTCCAGACGGCCGTGAGGATAAGCCTGTTCTCGAACAGACGTACGCCGGCCGTCGTGGTGACCTTCTGCGGCGGGATGCTGTACAGCCCGACATCGGTCTGCATGTTCCGGCCTTCTTGAACCGTCGCGGCAACACCCAGGAACCAGGTGACGGCGTCGTACATCGCTTCGGCTTCGAAACCCTGGATTCTGGCCTGCGCAATATTTTGATACTGCAGGAAAGGCAGGAAAGTGGAGCCAAAGCGGACGATCGGCGGTCCGAACGAGACCTGATCGATGTAGTCGGAGACATCGTTTCGGAACAGGTTGAACTTTCCACGGAAACTGTCGCCCGGCAGCGCAAGGTCGTTCTTCTTCACGTTGACGCCGACTTCCTTGGTCTTGCCGACCTCGGGTCGCAGGTTCGGATTGGGGACGAAGCAGAACGTCGAATCCGCGCCGGGTCCCGGCGTACCCGACGGACATCGGAAGAACGAGTCCTGGGCCGTCGCGCCGGAATGCGGCCCGTTGACAAGAGTTTCCGTGATCGATGGTGCCCGGTAACCCTCCGCATAGCTGATATAGGGCGTCACCACATGTGTCGGCAGCAGACCGATCGTGATCTTCGGCGACAAGCGGTCGCCGCTCGAGGACGTCGTGCCCGATTCCAGTTTGTAGTTGTCGTAGCGCAGCGCGCTGACCACCTCGAGCAGCGAGGTATAGTTGGCCCTCCACTGCACGAAACCGCCGGAAACCGTGCGCCTGCCTCCGGGCGTCGTAATGTCGGACGTTCCGCGCAGGTCGTTGGTCTTCACGTTGTCCTGGAACCCGTCCACACCATAGGTGATCGCATTGCGCCAATCCGCGACCTCGAAACGAGAGGTGTTGTGAAGGTCGAAACCAACTGTGTCGAGCTGGTAACCGCGAACGCTGCCGATGCAGCCGGAGACCGGATTGCCGGGTATGCCGGGACCGCAAAACGCCGCGTTTGGCGTGTTGCTGGTGTGCCCGATCTTGACCTGGTCGTTGTCCGTGCGATTCCAGTAAACCTTGGAGTCCCAGTCGAACAGCTTGTCGTCCGGCTGCGAATATTTCCAGCCCAGCGTCGTCGTGTAATTCGTCACGTTGGACTTATAGATCGACGTGCCGGAAATATTGGGTGTCCCGTTCGCGATTGGTCGAATTGGGGTCGCCCGACGGCCGCGGCGGCTGGCCTACCCTGAAAATATCTTCCTGGAAGATGGTGCCGAGCTTGACCTCGTGTCCATCCGCCGGCCGCACCGTCAACTTGGCGAGGCCGGCCGAGAGCCGGTTGCCGGTATTGGCGACTTCATAGCCGGTGCCGTCGCGGTAGTTTTCCTGCGTGCTGTAGGTACCGCCCGCGAACACATCGACGTTCGGATTGACGCGAACGCCGCCGAACACCGAGCTGAGCGCACGGGCTTCATTGCTGCCAAACGACGGTGTTGGTGTCCACGCCCCAGCGCTCGCCGGGGCGCAGCACGTCCTGAATGTCCTTGGTGCGGAACGACGCCACGCCGCCGATCGCGCCGGACCCATAGATATTCGCAGTCGGGCCACGCACGATGTCGATGCCGCCGATCAGCTCCGGATTGAGGAAGAAGGAGCCGTTCGCAAAGTGGCCGGTGCGCTGATAATTCTGCCGCGCGCCGTCGACCACGACAGCGACGCGGCCGAAGTCCTGCAGGCCGCGGATATTGATCGAGGTTGACGGCTCGTCGCCGCGATTCTGCAGCCAGACGCCGGGCACATTATAAAGGAGATCGCCGACCGTGCTGGCCTGGCGGCCCTGGATCTGTTCGAGCGTCACGACGCTGACCGGAGCCAGCGCATCGATGGCGCGCTCTTCGGTCTTCGAGGCCGCGACCGTGATGGTGTCGAGCGATTGCACCGGCGCTCGGCCGATCTGTGCATATGCATTCAAGACAGGCGCCGGGGCAGCCTGCACGTTCTGCGGTTTCGGTTTGCGCTTGGATTGCTTTTGCCGTTCCTGCGAGCCGCCGGCACCGACGGCATCCGCGGTCTGCGCGAAGCCCGAATCCGAAAAACCCAACGCCAATGAAAATATCGACGCGCCCAAAATCAAGGCGCGCGAATGCCTAGCCCCGTCAGCCATTACAACCCCAACCTGTTATCTGTCTTGGGTTTGGCTGGCGGGAGCTGCGTCGAAATGCAGCTGCTTGCTGGCTACCAATTTCGAGATGCTGACAATCCCCCGCATCTCGCCACTATTGGTTACGTGGCGACATCGGGGCGGTCAAGAACCAGACGGCGCAGTTTATATCGATTGTAAATTGCGACAGTTGGATTGCGTTTCGATCGACCTATAAAGAACCGGGTTACCGTTCAAGAATTATAAAGGGTGGCAAGAAACGCGATGTCCGCAGCTTCTGGAGACGACACGGAGCGCGCCGGCGCCACCCCTGCTGCCACGCGATCTCTGGCCGTTACCGGCAATCGAATTGACAGCCGCGAGCTGTTCTTGAACGAGCGCGAACTCATTATTACGCATGGCGAGGAGGCCTACCGTTTGCGGCTGACATCCCAGAACAAGCTGATCCTGACCAAATGATCCCAGCCATGATTTCCGGTCTGCGGCCTGCGATGTTCGGCCTCGCCGCCATGGCTTGCTGTGTTGCCATCAACGGCGCGGCCGGCGCCGGCGACATCGTCGTGCGCGACGCCCGCGACCGCGAAATCACCATCAAGGACCCATCGCGCATCGTTTCGATCGGCGGCGCGATCACGGAAATTCTTTACGCGCTGGGCGTCGATGAGCGGATTGCCGGCGTCGACGCGACCAGCCTGTATCCGGTGGCAGCGCTGCGCGACAAACCCAATGTCGGCTACATGCGCCAGCTTTCGGCGGAAGGCGTGCTTGGACTTAATCCTTCGCTGGTGTTCGCGATGCAGGGCTCCGGGCCGAAGGAAACCATGGACGTGCTGGAGGCGGCAAAAGTGCCGCTGGTGCTGGTGCCGGAAACCTTCACGGAACAAGGACTGCTCGACAAGATCAAGCTGGTCGGCCACGCCATGGGCATGGATGCGCGGGCCGCCTGCCTGACCGCGGCGGTATCGCGCGATCTGGGGCAGCTGCGCGAATTGCGGGCCAAGGTGACAAAACCGGTGCGCGTGATGTTCGTGATGTCGCTGCTGAACGGCCGGGCGATGGTCGCGGGCAAACACACCGCCGCCAATGAGATCATCAATTTGTCCGGCGCCGTCAACGCGATCGACGGCTATGACGGCTACAAGATGATCAACGACGAGGCGATTGTCGCAGCCAAGCCCGACGTCGTGCTCTCGATCCAGCGCAGCCGCGACACGCTCGAAGCGGAAGCCGTCTTTACCCATCCGGGTTTCGCCCTGACGCCGGTCGCCGCCAGCAAGGCCTTCATCTCGATGGAAGGCCTATATCTGCTTGGCTTCGGGCCGCGTACCGCCGGCGCCGCGCGCGATCTCTCGGCGAAGCTCTATCCTTCGCTGGCGTCGCAGGCAGAACAAATTTCGTTTGCCGTGCCTGGCGCCAGCTGCCGGCAATGACCGCCACTGCCGTCACCGAGCCCGATCGACCGGCGCGCGCGCTCCGGTTCGGGCGTCCCGCCGCATTCCTCGTCCTCGGCTGCCTGCTCGTCGCGCTGGTTGGCGCGGCCGTCACCGCACTGACGATGGGCGCCGCCGGAATCCCCCTCGCCCGCCTGCCTGCAGGGTTGGGCTTGTGGACCGATAATCCCGCCCATCCGCTGGCGGCGCGCGACCAGCTCGTGCTGTGGTCGATCCGGATTCCGAGGATCGCGGCAGCGGCCATGGTCGGCGCTTTGCTCGCGGCGTCCGGCGCCATCATGCAGGGCCTGTTCCGCAATCCGCTCGCCGATCCGGCGCTGGTCGGCGTTTCCTCCGGCGGTGCCTTCGCCGCTGCTGCCACGATCGTCTTCACCGACAGCCGGTTCGGCGAGAGTGTTCGCTTCATGCAGAACGAATTGCTGCCGTTGGCGGCGTTCGTGGGCTCGCTGGCGACGACCATCATTCTCTACGCCATCGCAAGCCGGGCCGGCCGCACCTCGATCGCGATTTTTCTGCTGGCGGGTCTCGCAATCGCGGCCATCGCCAATGCCGGCATCGGGCTCCTGGTGTTCGTCGCCGACGATCGGCAATTGCGCGATATCACGTTCTGGCTGCTGGGATCGCTCAGCGGCGCGACCTGGGCCAAGGTGACGATCATCGCGCCGGTGCTTGCGGTCAGCTTGATGGCCTGCCTCTGGGTCGCGCGCGGGCTCGACGTCCTCGTGCTCGGCGAGGCCGAGGCGTTCCACAGCGGCATCGATGTCGAACGATTGAAACGGATTTCCATCGTTCTGGTTTCGGCCATGACGGGCGTCGCGGTCTCGTTTTGCGGCGTGGTTGGATTCATCGGCATTGTCGTGCCGCATTTGCTGCGCCTGATCATCGGGCCCTGCGCATCGGCTGTTGCTGCCCGCCTCGGCCCTGTTCGGCGCTGTCCTGCTGGTCGGCGCCGATACACTGGCCCGCACCATCGTGGCGCCCGCCGAAATGCCGATCGGCATTCTGACCGCGGCGATCGGCGCGCCATTCTTTCTGGCGATGCTGCTGCGGCAACGCGGACTGGTCGGGCTATGACCACCGTTCTCGAAGCCAGTTCGGTATCGATGACAATCGGCAGCGCAACCCTGGTCGACGGCATCGACCTGCGCATCGACGGCGGCGAGACGATCGCCATTGTCGGGCCCAACGGCGCCGGCAAATCGACCCTGATGCGGCTGCTGTCCGGCGACCTTCGCGCCAGCCGCGGCCATATCAAGCTGAAGCAGCGCGACCTCGCTGCCTATTCGCCACGGCAGCTCGCGCTGCATCGCGCCATGCTGTCGCAGCACGTCAATGTCACCTTTCCGTTCACCGTCGAGGAAATCGTCCTGATGGGTGCGGGCGACAGCAGCCGGGCCCGCGCCCAGCTGCTCGCCGACGCCGCATTGCATGAAGTCGAACTGGACGATTTCCGCCACCGCAAGCTGCCGACGCTTTCCGGCGGCGAACAGCAGCGCGCGCATCTTGCCCGCGTGCTGGTCCAGCTCGCATGCGGAGAGGCGATTCACGGGCCCGGCCTGCTGTTGCTCGATGAGCCGACTTCGAGCCTCGACCTGCGGCATCAGATCGACCTGGTGGAGACCGCAAGGCAACGCGCCCGCAACGGCACCGCCGTCATTGCCATCCTTCACGATCTCAATCTCGCCATGCGCTTTGCGGACCGGGTCATTCTGCTGCACCAGGGTCAGCTTACGATCGACGGCGGCCCGCGCGAAACCATGACCGCCGACATCATCAAGCGAACATTCGGGGTCGATACCACGATCCAGTACACCGACAACGGAATCCCGTTCGTACTGCCGCAAACGATGCTTCAGTTAAGCAAGACAGCCCCTCGTTCACCGTAAATGAATAAGGCATCTTCGATGAAAACCGCTCTCGAGCACGACCATGAGTTGCTTCGCCAAGGCGAAACCGCGGCTGCGGAACTGTTTTTCAGGGCGGTCAACGCTTCGTACGAGGACCCGGCGAACGCGACGTTGCGGATGGAAAATTATCGGTCCCGGAAGGGCCAGGACGCGCTGCTCAAGACGCTTGCGGTCAAGCCGTCGGTGTTTGGTCGAAGCAAGCACGAAGCGCTTCGGGGATCGCCGGATCGCGCCGATATCCAGCTCCGGAAAGACGTCAAGGCCGCGACGGTTCTGCTGTCCATCCTCGCCAAGGACATGTTTGACACCAGAACGCGGCGGATTGAATTCGAACTGCGATTGAGCGGCGCTCCCCTGCGCTTCAACGACATCTCGCCGATGCGCGGCCATGCCGAAGGGCCGCGGTTGCACTCGCTCTGAGCATTCGAAATCGATGTCAGGGTACGACAGCACTCGGACGTGATGTTGCATCTGACGATGCCGATCCGGCCGGGATCTCCAGGAACGTCTTGAGAATCCGGATCACTTCGGCCGGCTGATCGTGTTGCAGCCAATGCCCTGCGCCTTCGATCCTGACCAGTTCGGCCTGCCGGAAATGGCTGAGCACGCCGGCGGTCTCGGGATCCGGCAAAAAACTCTCGCTGCCGGAAACCAGCAGCGTCGGACACGCGATCCGCGACCACAACGCGATGTTGTCTTCCAGCGACAGCCGGTACGGCGCGCGGGCGCGCAGGTAAGGATCGAACTTCCAGATGTATTGGCCCTCGGCATCCCGCTTCAGGGCATGGGTGGCGAGATGCAGTGCCTGCTCGCGTGTCAACCGCGCATTGCGGGCCGCCATCCGGTCGGCGCCATCGGCCACGGAGGGATAGCGGTGGATTTTCCGCTGTGCCGTCTTGTCGAGATCGCCGACCCAATCCGCGATCCGCACATCGATCGGCTTCACCCGTCTGGCCGGAAAGTTGGTGACACCGTCGAGCACCACCAGCCGCGATACCTGGTCCGGAAACGCCCCGGCGTAGGTCAGGCTGACCATGCCGCCCATCGAGTGGCCGACGATCGCGGCCTTCTGCAACCCGATGGACCTTACCATGCAGGTCAAATCGTAGACGTGATCGGCCAGGCTGTAGCTGCTGCCGACAGCCCAATCGGAATCGCCGTGCCCGCGCAGGTCCGGCGCGATGACGTGAAACGTCGTTCGCAACGCGCGCGCCACATCGTCCCAGCTGCGGGAATGATCGAGACCACCGTGAATCAGCAGCAGCGGCGGCGCCGCTGCGTTACCCCAATCGGTGTAATGAAGCCGAAGCCCCTGGGATTGATAGAAGCGCGCCTGCGGCGCGTCCGATGCTGCGTTCATGGCGTCTAACTACAGGCCGGCGCCGTCCTCGTCCAGCGTGCCAGACGTTGGGGGCGCGCAGGCGCCCCCAACCGCCCAACTCAGGTTTTTTGGCCTTCCACTTCATTGAACGCCTCGCGCGCGTTCCGGAACGCGTCGATCCCGGAGGGAATGCCGCAATAGACCGCGACCTGAAGCAGGATCTCCTTGATCTCGTCCTTGGTGACCCCGTTCTTCAGGGCGCCCTTGACGTGCAATTTCAGTTCGTGCGGCCGGCCGAGCGCGCCGAGCATGGCGAGATTGATGATGCTGCGGGTGCGGCGATCGAGTCCTGGCCGGGTCCACAGCGCGCCCCAGCAAAACTCGGTGGACCATTCCGCCATCGTCCGCGTGAATTCATCCGCGCCGGCGATGGATTTATTGACGTAATCCTCGCCGAGCACTTCCTTGCGAACTTTGAGGCCTTTTTCAAACAGACTGCTGTCGCTCATCGTCGATCCCTTCCATGGTTGGGTGTTAGTCTTTTCGTTCGCCGCGTCCGCTAAGCGGACATCAAACTCGATACTTCGGCAAGTTCATCCAGGCGCCAGACATTTGCGATAACGGCGTCTGCATTCCATTTGGTTCCGCTCAAGCCGCGCGCACTCCCGCAGCTTGGCCTCGATATCACGATCGGAAAGCGGATCGGCGAGACTGCCTCGCGCCGTCATCACGATCTCGCTGAGCGTTTCTCCCGATGCCAGCCGGATGCTGACGCGCGCCGCGCCGTCGGCAAGCGAAGCGTCAAGCTCCGCCCTGACCTTTTGCCGCAGCGCCACGATGTCGGGCCGAAAGACGGTTGCTTCCGTAAATTCCGGAACGCCGGCCTGGCCGAGCAGCAGCGCGCAGGCGGCGCAATGATGAATGCTGACCCGTGCATCCCGCTCATTGCGCACCGGCCGATCGCCGCGCGCCAGCAGCAGCGCCGAACCCTGCACATTGATCGATACGATATCGTCGATGCGCTGCGTTCAGCTTCGCCCGCAACTTGAAACAGGCGTCGATGACGGCGTGAAAGACGATCCCCGCAGGGTACGGCTTGTAGGTATTCTTTGCGATCTCCCAGCTGTTGCCGAGGCCGCCGACCAGACGTTCCAGATCCGGCTCGTCGCCCATGGCGCGTGCCCACCCCAACGGCCCCTCGATCGCACGTGCCGACGCGCCATAGCCTTCCGCGGCCAGCAGTGCCGCAAACAGGCCGTTGCGCGCGGCGTTGCCGACGCTGACATTCTTGGCCGCAGTCGGAAGATTTTCGACGATGCCGGCCGACTGGCTCGCGGCAATTCCGATCGCGTTGGTAATGCCTTCCGCCGACAGTCCGAGCAGCCTGGCGCAGGCGGCCGCAGCACCGAACACGCCGCAGGTCGACGTGATGTGCCAGCCGCGGGCGTAGTGTGCGGGAGACACCGCATTTCCGATCCGGCACTCCACTTCGACGCCGAGAATGAACGCGAGAATCGCATCCCGGCCGGAAAATCCCCGCGCCTGCGCCAGCGCCAACACCGGTGCAGCGACGGGAGCGGCCGGATGAATGATGGTGTCCAGATGGGTATCGTCGAAATCGAGCAGATTGGCCGAGATCGCATTGATGAACGCCGCATTGAGCGCATCGAGACGTTCCGGCCGGCCGACGATGGCGGAAGTTGCAGCACCGCTGAAGGGGGCCAATGTCCGCAGCGCCGATGTCACGGCCGGATCGTAGGCTGAGCCGAGCGCGGTAGCGAAGAAGTTCAGGATCGAGCGCTTGGCTTCATGACTTTGCGCTGACACATCCGCCCATGACGTTGCGGCAACGAAATTTCCGAGCGTTGCACCGGCGCCTTGCCTTTCGTCCTGCCGCACTGCGCGAATTCCCCATTTGTTGTTTTTCCAATCCTATTCCGGTGCGCGGTACCCTGTCGATACCAATCCTATGCTTGACAGATTGACTGACAATCTGGGAGATTTGGGTAAAGCGGGCGCGGAAGCCCGCGACAACAACAACAGACAAGAACAACAAGCGCCCGGCTGACGCGGCGCGACAGGGAGTGCGGCGATGGCGGGAGAGACAATCGGATTTGTCGGAACGGGCCGCATGGGCGGACCGATGGCCGGGCGACTGATGGACGCCGGCTATTCGCTGTCGATCTACGATACGCAGAGCGAGGCGACCGCGCCCCTGGTCGCGCGTGGCGCCCGCCTTGCCAGATCGGCCGCCGAGGTGGCCTCGTCGGCGGATATCGTGCTGATCAGCCTGCCGACACCCGACATCGTCAAGGCCGTTACGCTCGGACCCGACGGGATCAATGCAGGAAACCGCGCCAGCATCGTGATCGATTTGTCCACCACCGGACCCGGCGTCGCGAAGCAGGTCGCGGAAGGCTTCAAGCCCAGGAATCTGACGCTGGTTGACGCTCCCGTCAGCGGCGGCATCAAGGGTGCCGTCAACGGCACGCTGGCGGTCATGGTGTCCTGCCCTAAGGCAACCTATGAATCGGTACAGCCGATCCTCAAGCACTTCGGAAAACTGTTTTATATCGGCGACAAGCCGGGCACGGCGCAGGTCGCCAAGCTCGCCAACAATCTGATGGCGGCAGCAGCCCTTGTGATCACGTCGGAAGCGGTTGCGATGGGCGTCAAGGGCGGCGTCGACGCCAAGGTGCTGATCGATATCATCAATGCCAGCAGCGGGCGCAACAGCGCGTCCGAAGACAAATTCCCCCGCGCCGTGCTTCCCGGCACCTTCGATTTCGGCTTCACCACCGGCCTTTCCTACAAGGACGTACGGCTCTGCGTCGATGAAGCCGAGGCGATGGGCGTCCCGATGGTCTGCGGCTCCGTGGTCCGGCAGATGCTGGCGATTACCAACGCCAAATATGGCGCCTCATCCGACTTCACCTCGATCGCGAAAGTGCTGGAGGAATGGGCCGGTGTGGAAATGCGCGGCTAGGGTAACGATTTCAATGACGGGTCGGCCGGATCAGGCGAAATGACAATGTTGAAGGGCAAATGGGCTCTGGTGACCGGCGCGACGGCGGGCCTTGGTTTGGCCGTGGCGGAAAGCCTTGCCGGCGCCGGAGCCAATATTGTTCTGCACGATCTGGTCGAACCGAAGGAGACGCGGGATGCTCTCCGGTCGCGCTTCGACGTCGAAGTGGTGAGCGTCGCCGCCGATCTGTCGCAGCGTTCATCGATCGAAGCCATGATGGCCGACCTGCTCGGCCGCCTCGCCCCGATCGATATCCTGGTCAACAACGCGGTGGTCCGGCACTTTGCGCCGGTCGAAGCGTTTGCGCCCGAACGCTGGGAGGAAGCACTGGCCGTCAATCTGTCGGCGCCGTTTCACCTGATACGTCTTGCCTTGCCTGCGATGAAGAAGCGCGAATGGGGCCGCATCATCAACATGGCCTCGATCTATTCGACCCGCGCCGTTGCCGACCGCATCGACTACGTGACGACCAAGACCGCCATCCTCGGCATGACCCGGGCGGTCGCGATGGAGACGGTCGCGAGCGGAATTACCTGCAACGCGCTCTGCCCCGGCACGCTGCCGACGCCGGCCATTACCCAGAAGATTGCAGGGATCGCCGCCGCCGAAGGCCGCAGCATCGATGAGACGACGCGCGACTATCTGGCGAAGCGCCAGCCGACCGGCCGGTTTGTCGCCATGGAAGCCATTGGCGCCATGGCTGTCTTTCTCTGCAGCCCGGCCGGACAGGACATCACCGGCGCGAGCCTGCCGATCGACGGAGGCTGGTCGATCGCATGAGCGCAAACTACCGATCCGCAACGGAGAGATTTCGAATGGCGGAAGCATCCAGCCGTGCCGGAATGAGCGACAGACGCACTGATTTGCAATCCACGCTTCGGATCGAGGACGTTCCGACCGTCCGGTCGAGGGTTGCGCAAAAGCTGCGCGAAGCGATCATGTCCGGGACGCTGAAGCCGGGCCAGCGCCTGGTCGAGCGCGAGCTGTGCGAGATGACGGGCGTCAGCCGGCCCTCAATTCGCGAGGCGCTTCGGCTGCTGGAAGCCGACGGCCTCGTCACCACGGTGCCGCATCGCGGTCCGGTCGTCAGCACCATCAGCCTGGAAGAAGCACAGCAGCTCTATGCGGCGCGCGCCGTGCTCGAAGGATTTGCCGGCCGCGAATGCGCCCGCCTGCGCGACCCGGCCGTCGTGCAAAGGATCGGGGATGCGCTCGTCAAATTAAAGACTGCGTTTGCCGAAGGCGATTTGCAGACGGCGCTCGAAGCCAAGACCGAGTTCTATGCGGCGCTGATCGGCGGCTGCCAGAATGTTTTCGTCGAGCGGATGCTGAAGCCGCTGCACGACCGGATCACGCTGCTGCGAATTACCTCGATGTCGCAGCCGAAACGGATCAACAAGAGCCTGCGCGAGGTCACTGCGATCTGGCGTGCGATCCAGAACGGCGACCCCGAACTCGCCGAGCAATGCTGCGTCGATCACATCAAGGCGGCGGCGGTGGCCGCGCTCAGCATGATCGAACAGTCATCGGCAGCGAAGACAAAAGCGATCGCGGATGAACAACCGGCCGCCGCCTCCATCAAGATCGTTTCGAAAGCGCCCGCAAGGCAGATAGGAAACTCGAATGAAGTTCGTCAAAGCCATTTTGCTGTCGCTGCTGTTGTCGCCGGCGCTGCCGGCGCAGGGTCAGGACTATCCGAGCCGGCCGATCACCCTGATCGTGCCGTTCTCGGCCGGCGGGCCCGGCGACGTGATCGCGCGCCTGCTCGGAACGTCGATGAGCGCCACTCTGAAGCAGCCGATCGTCATTGAAAACGTCGTCGGCGCCGGCGGCACCATCGGCACTAACAGGGTCGCCAAGGCGGCGCCCGACGGCTACACCGTGCTGCTGATGCATGTCGGCCAGGCCACCGCGCCCGCGCTCTATGCGAAATTGCCGTTCGATCCGGTCGGCGATTTCGCGCCGATCGGCCTCGTCACCGATGTGCCGATGATCCTGGTGGCGCGCCCGAACTTTCCCGCCAAGGACCTCAAGGAACTGGTCACCCATGTCCGCGCCCAGGGCGACAAGGTGACCTATGGCAATGTCGGCCTCGGCTCCGCTTCGCATCTGTGCGGACTGATGTTCATGAGCGCCATCGAGGCCAAGCTCACGCCGATCTACTACAAGGGCGGCGGGCCGGCGCTGAACGATATCATCGCCGGTCACATCGACGTCTATTGCGATCCCGCCACCGGGCCGACGCCGCACATCCAGGCCGGCACCATCACGGGCTATGCGATCACCAGCAAGAAGCGCGTACCGACCTTGCCGAACCTGCCGACCTCGGCGGAAGCCGGGGTGCCGGGATTCGACGTCACCACCTGGTACGGAATGTACGCGCCGCGCAGCACGCCGAAGCCGATCGTGGATGCGCTGGTCGGCGCGCTGCAGAAGGCACTCAAGGACCCGGCCCTGACCAGCCGTTTCGCCGAGCTCAGCATGTCGC
>CAVUNF010000032.1:0-151295 GCA_963742695.1 uncultured Alphaproteobacteria bacterium | reverse complement strand
CCACGCCGCCGGTCAGCGGCAGGATCCCCATGATGGCGTTGAGCAGCGTGGTCTTGCCGGCGCCGTTGGCGCCGATGATGGTGACGATCTCGTTGTCGGCGACCTCGAGCGAAACCGCACGGACGGCTTCGACCTTGCCATAGGCGACATGGGCATCGGCGACCTTCAGCAGCGCGCTCATGCGACCGCTCCGAGATAGGCCTTGATCACGTCCGGATTGGTCTTGATCGCGTCCGGCGTGCCCTCGGCGATCTTGGTGCCGAAGTCGAGCACCACGATGCGGTCGGCGAGATCCATCACGAATCCCATGTCGTGCTCCACCAGCAGCACCGACATGCCGCCGTCGCGCAACTGGCGCAGCAGCGTGGCGAGCTGCTGCTTCTCCATGTGCCGCAAGCCGGCGGCCGGCTCGTCGAGCAGCAGCAGGATCGGGTCGACGCACAGCGCGCGCGCGATCTCGACGATGCGCTGCTGGCCGAGCGACAGGCTCCCGGCCAGCTGGTCGATCTGGTCGGTGAGGCCGACGCGCTCGATCTGTCGTGCTGCTTCCGCCAGCAATTTCGCTTCGTCCGATCGATCGAGCCGGAACATGCTGGAGATGGCGCCGGCATGTCCGCGCAGATGCGCGCCGATCGCGACGTTCTCCAGCACGCTCATGTCCGGCACCAGTTTGACATGCTGGAACGTTCTGGCGATGCCGAGCTTTGCCACTTCCTGCGGCGGCGCGTTGTCGATGTTCTGCCGAGCACGGAGATGGTGCCGCCGGACGAAGTCAGCACGCCGGTGATCAGGTTGAAGGTCGTGCTCTTGCCGGCGCCGTTGGGGCCGATCAGGGCGACGATCTCGCGGGCCTGGACGTCGAACGAGACGTCATTGACGGCGATGACGCCGCCGAACTGCTTTCGCGCATTGTCGACCTGCAGCAGCACGTCGGGGGTGGATCGCCGCCCTGGCGCGCGCCGGCAGCGCCAGCGACGTATCGGGCCGCTTGCGGTCGAGCGGTGAACGGCAACCGCGCCATCAGCCAGGGCCACACCCCGGTCGGCGCCAGCTGCAGCAGCACGACCAGCAGGATGCCGAACACGATGGTCTCGAGCTGGCCTTCGCCGTGGAACAGCAGCGGCAGATAGCTCTGCAGAATCTCCTTCAGGATCACGACGATGCCGGCGCCGAGCACGCGCGCCCCAGACATAGCCGGCGCCGCCGACCACCGCGATGAAGAGATATTCGATGCCGGCATGGGCGCCGAACGGCGTCGGATTGGCGGCGCGCTGGAAATGCGCATAGAGCCAGCCGGACAGCCCGGCCAGCACCGCCGCATAGATGAAAACCAGCAGCTTGGCGCGCGGCGCCTGCACGCCGAAGGCTTCGGCGGCGACATGGCCGCGCCGCAGCGCGCGGATCGCGCGGCCGGTGCGCGAATCCAGAAGGTTCATGCGTCAGCAGCGCCGAGATCAGCACCGCGATCCAGATCGCATAATAGATCGTGCCGGCATCGAGCATCTTGAGCGTGCCGATCGACAGCGGCGGAATCCCGGAGATGCCGTCATTGCGGCCGAGGAATTCGAGCTTGCTGAACAGATAGAACAGGCCGATGCCCCAGGCGATGGTGCCGAGCGGCAGATAATGGCCCGACAGCCGCACCGTGACGATGCCGAGCACGACCGCGGCGATGCCGCTCACCAACAGCGAGAGCGGCAGCGTCAGCCACGGCGATACGCCATAGGCCGTCGTCAGCACCGCGGTGGTGTAGGCGCCAAAGCCGCAAAACGCCGCCTGGCCGAACGAAGTGAGGCCGCCGACGCCGGTCAGCAGCACCAGCCCCATCGCCACCAGGGCGGCGAGCCCGATATTGTCCAGCAGCACGATCCAGAACGGCGGCATGCCCGGGATGAACGGGATCGCCGCCATGACGGCTGCGAACACGAGGATCGGTGTCAGCCGTTGCGTCATCGCGCTCAATCCTTCTCTTCCTCGACCGCGGGCGCCGCGAGCGACCGCAGCACGAGAACCGGAAGGATCAGCGTGAACACGATGACCTCCTTGAAATTGCTGGCATAGAACGAGGAGAACGCTTCGACGCAGCCGACCACCAGGGCTGCGACCGCGGTCAGGGGATAGCTGACGAGGCCGCCGATGATCGCGGCGATAAAACCCTTCAGGCCGATCAGGAATCCGGTGTCGTAATACAGCGTCGTGATCGGCACGATCAGGATGCCGGAAATCGCTCCGATCACCGACGCCAGCAGGAACGCGATCTGTCCCGACAGCGTGGTGCGGATGCCGACCAGGCGCGCGCCGAGACGATTGACGGCGGTGGCGCGCAGCGCCTTGCCGTAGAGGGTATAAGCCGAAAAACAGCCACAGCCCGGCGATGAAGGCGAGGGTGATGGCGTAGACCGCGATGCTCTGGCCGGTGAAGCGCAACGGGCCGACCATGAAGGCGGCATCCGACATCGCCGGGCCGCGCTGGCCTTCGGCGCCGAAAAACACCAGCCCAAAACCCTGCAGCGCGAGATGGCAGCCGACCGAGGCGATCAGCAGCACCAGCACCGAGGTGTGGGCGATCGGCTGAAACGCGATGCGATAGAGAAACAGCCCGATCGCCGCCACGATCAACAGCGACAGCGCGATATTGATCGCCATGTGGGTCTGCCGGCCGGCGAGCCAGGATGTCAGCGCGAGGATGGCGAGCGGCAGCACGATATTGACCGCGAACGCGCGCCCGACCAGCTTTGCATGCAGCGACCTCGCGGCCGGCGAACAGATCGAGGCCGAACGCCACCACGCCCATCGCCACCGCCAGCCGCGCGGTGCCCGGCACCTGGCCGACCGACAGCGTGGCATAGGTCAGCGCGCCAAAGGTGACGAACTCGCCCTGCGGAATCAGGATCACCCGGGTGACGGCGAACACCAGCACCAGCGCCAGGCCGAGCAGCGCATAGATCGCGCCATTGGTGATGCCGTCCTGCACCAGGAACAGCATGATCGTCGTGTTCAAGACCGGGCGCTCCCCTCAGGCGGCAGGCCGATGCGACCCTCGAGGAGTCCGCCGGCCCGTCCGGCAACTGCGTTGAAAAGTGTTGTTGCCAATATTGATATGTCGTATAACAATTATAAAATATAACCACAAGCCCCGGCGCGATTCTGTCGCGGACTTCAGCCTAACGGGATTGCGAGCCTCGAGCGATGACTGTTTCCAAGACCGCCGCTGTCGACCCGGCCAAGTCTGCCGCGCGCTCCCCGCGCAAGGAGGCCGGCAAGGAAACCGGCAAGGAAACCGGCCCGCCGGTTGCGGAAAGTGCGGCGCTGCAGCTCGGCGAACTGGCCGATCTGCTGGGCTATTCGCTCAAGCGCGCGCAGCTAAAAGTATTCGAGGATTTTCTGCGCTGCGTGGCGCCGTTGCAGCTGACCCCGGCGCAGTTCTCGGTGCTGCTGCTGCTCGACAAGAATCCGGGACGCAACCAGACCGAAATCGCCAATACGCTCGGCATCCTCCGGCCGAATTTCGTGGCGATGCTGGATGCGCTGGAGAGCCGCGATTTGTGCGCCCGGATGCGCTCGACCAACGATCGCCGCTCCCACATCGTGATGCTGACCGACAAGGGACGGGCGGTGCTGGCGCGCGCCAAGAAGCTCGTCGCCACCAAGCACGAAGCGCGCCTCAACGAGCTCCTGGGATCCGCCAACCGCGCCGCGCTGCTTTCGATGCTGGCCACGATCGCGCAGGATTTTTGAGGCCGCCGTCCCGCTCTTTGCGGGGAGAGGTAAAATTCACGCCGCGACGATGCGGTCCTGAGCCTTTTCCGGCGTGCGCCGCCCCGACAGGAACAGCCGCTCGACCTCATGGGCGGGCAGCGGCCGGCTGAACAGATATCCCTGCATTTCGGTACAGCCTTCGGCCGTGATCTTCTCGAGCTGTTCGGTGGTTTCCACACCTTCGGCGGTGGCCGTCATGCCCATGCCATGGGCAAGGGCTGCGACCGCCCGCACGATGTTGAGCGAGCCGGTGTTTTCGGTGATGTCCTTGACGAAGGAGCGGTCGATCTTGATCTTGTCGAACGGAAAACACTGCAGATAGGTCAGCGACGAATATCCGGTGCCGAAATCGTCCATCGCGATCCGAACCCCCAGCGCCCGCAACTGGTGCAGGAGGGCAAGTGTCGCCTCCCTGTTCTGCAGCAGGACGGTTTCGGTGATTTCGATCTCGAGCCGGGTCGGATCCAGGCCCGAGGCGGCGAGCGCACCTACGATGACTTGCATCAGGCCGGGGCTGCGGAATTGAACGGCTGAAATATTGACGGCAACACTGAGGTCTCCCGGCCATCGTGCCGCGGTAGCGCAGGCCTGCCTGATCACCCACTCGCCGAGCGGGACGATGAAGCCGATCTCTTCCGCCAGCGGAATGAATGCGCCCGGAGCGACCATTCCCTGCTTGGGATGGTTCCAGCGAATCAGCGCCTCGAATCCGCTGACCTCGTTGTTCGCCAGCGTGACCACCGGCTGGTAGTAGAGCTCGAATTCGCCGGCCGGCAGCGCCTTGCGCAGGTCCTGTTCCATGATCCGGCGGGTCTGCATTTGCTGGTCCATCGCCGGTTCAAAAAACCGGAAGGTGCCGCGTCCATCGCCTTTGGCGCGGTACAGCGCCAGATCCGCGT
Source organism: uncultured Alphaproteobacteria bacterium (assembly GCA_963742695.1). Taxonomy (GTDB): domain Bacteria; phylum Pseudomonadota; class Alphaproteobacteria; order Rhizobiales; family Xanthobacteraceae; genus Bradyrhizobium. Next base: position 146,637 of record CAVUNF010000032.1, on the reverse strand, counting down.
TGCGCAGCAGCCTGTCGGGCTTCAACCCGTCGCTCGGGCCGACCGCGATACCGATGCTCGCGCCGATGATCGCCTGCTGGCCGTCGATGTCGTAGGGCTCGCTCATCAGCTTGATGATGCGCTGGGCAAGCGACGTCGCGTCGGCAGGTTCGGTGATCGGGGCCTGCACGATCACGAACTCGTCGCCGCCCATCCGCGCGATGGTATCGGTGTCGCGCACCAGCCCGCGCAACCGATCGGCGACGATTTTCAGGAGCTTGTCGCCGGCCGGATGACCGAAGGTGTCGTTGACGGCCTTGAACTGGTCGAGATCGAGATGATGCACCGCCACGATTCCATCGGGGTGTATCCGGCTGCCTAACGCCTGTTCGAGCCGCTCGTTCAGCAGCACGCGGTTGGCGAGATCGGTCAGCGCATCATGGTGGGCCATGTATTCGATCTTGATCTCTGACCGCCGCTGCTCGGTGATGTCCTCGTGGGTCGCAACCCAGCCGCCGTCGGGCATTGGCCGATGCCTGATCTTGAAGGTGCGGCCGTTGCGCAACTCGACGATGCTGTCGGTCGGCACCGCTGAAATGGCGACCTTGCTGCGCCAGTGCAGGTATTCATCCCTCGACATCGCGGGAAAACTTCCCGCCTCGAAACGCATGTCGACGATGTCGGTCAACGGCGTGCCGGGGCCGACGCGGTCGCGCGGCATATCGTACATCTCGACATAGCGGTCGTTGCACACGATCAGTCGATGGTCTGCATCGAAGAAACACAGTCCCTGCGACATGTTGTTGATCGCGGTATCGAACTGCAGGTTGCTGAATTCGCAGCTTTTCTTCCTGCTCGTGGCGAGTTCGTACTGCGCCTTGAGACGAGCGTTCATTTCCTCCCGCGCGGTGATGTCCTCATGGGTGGCCATGCCGCCGCCGTCCGGCATCGGATAGACCGTATAGGTAATGGTCCGGCCATCGGCGAATTCAAGCACGGTCGAGCCTGGAACGGCGGCGTTCGCTACGCGCTCCCGGATGTGTTCCTCGGGGTGGGAAAGCACCTTGAGCCCCAGATTGAGCCGGTGCCGGATCAGTTCAACGATGGGAGTGCCCGGCTTTACCCGTTCCGGCGGAAGCCCATAGATTTCCATGTATCGGTTGTTGCAGAAAACGACTTCACGCTTGCTGTCAAAGATGATCAGCCCCAGCGACAGGTTATTGATGGCCTTCTCGAGAAGGCCGGCCGGGTGAGCCGGCGCCGGCTCGATATCCTGCTCTGTCGAATCCACCATTTGGCGGTCCTCTGCCGAATTTGCAGCGCTCCGACACGTGGGAGCGACGGATTAGAGGCCTAATGTGGTGAAATGCACCCTTGAGAAGCCGGTATTCCGGGCAAGTTCCGCGAAATTGGCTGAACAAAGCGTTAAGATTTTTTGGGTTCCCGGAGGGCTCTCAGCCCGGCCGTGACGAAACGCGGCTCGTCGGCGGGACGCCTACCCGCACGGATGCGCGGCGGCTTTCGCCTTCTACGCTCCATCCACCAAAATCACCCTGACGTCATTGACGTTGGTGAGCGTCGGGCCGGTCAGCAGCAGATCGCCGGTCGCGGTGAAGAAGGCGGTGGCGTCGTTGTTGTCGAGATAGGCCTGCGCATCGAGGCCGAGCGACCTCATCTTGGCAAAGGTATTCTGGTCGATGATCGCGCCTGCCGGATCGTCCGCGCTGCCGGCGCCGCCATCGGCGCCGTCGGTATCGGCCGCCAGCGCCGAAATGCCGGGCGTGTCCTTGAGCAGCCCGGCCAGCGCCAGCGCATATTCCTGGTTCGGGCCGCCGCGACCCTGGCCGCGCACGGTCACCGTCAGCTCGCCGCCCGAGACGATCGCGAGCCGCTTGCCCTCGCGGCGCGCCTGCAGCGCCAGCCGCGCGTGATCGGCGGCGACGTTGCGGGCCTCGCCCTCGAGGTCGGCGCCGAGATCGATGATCTCGTAGCCGGCGTCCTTTGCCAGTTTGCCTCGCGGCGTCGAGCGAAGCCTTTGGCCGTGCGATCAGCTCGAAATGCGCGCGCGCAAAGGCGGGGTCGCCGGGCTTGCAGCTCTCGTTGCCGGGATCGTCGAGCGCGCGGCGGACCGCGTCGTCGACATCGAGGCCATATTTTGCGACGATGGCGCGCGCGTCGGCGAGCGTGGTCGGATCCGGCACGGTCGGGCCCGACGCGATCGCGGAAGCGTCGTCGTGCGGCACGTCCGAGATCGCCAGCGTGACGATTTCGGCGCGCGCGCCGGCACGCGCCAGCCTGCCGCCCTTGATCCGCGACAGATGCTTGCGGACGGTGTTGATCTCGCCGATCGGCGCGCCCGAGCGCAGCAGCGCCCGCGTCACCTGCTGCTTCTGCGCAAACGTTATGCCTTCGACCGGCGCGATCCAGTTCGCCGAACCGCCGCCCGACAGCAGCACCAGCATCAGATCGTCGGCGCCGGCCTCCTGCGCCAGCCGCAAGGTGTCCTCCGCGCCCTTCAAGCCCAGCCTCGTCGGGAACCGGATGGCCGGCTTCGACCACCCTGATCCGCCGCGTCGGCACGCCGTGGCCATGGCGGGTGGTGGCGATACCCAATAGCCGCGCCGGGTCCAGCTCCGAGCGCATCGAGATAATGCCGCTCGGCGGCCGCGGCCATCGCGGCGGCGCCCTTGCCGGCGGCCAGGCAGATCACCCGGCCCTTCGGCACCGGGCGCAGATGCGCCGACAGCACGACGTCGGGGTGCGCGGCGGCGACCGCAGCGTCGAAGATCGCGCGCAGGAGAGGGCGTCTGTCGGTCATCGCGTCACGAGAGTTTTGGTTGGAAACATGCGGTGCCGGTTATCCATCGAATGCCGGCAAAAGAAAACCCCCGCAGCACGCTGCGGGGGTGATGTATTGGTGTCCCGGACGCGGTCCGGGACACGACCGACTAGCCGCCGACGTCGGCGTCGATGATCGGCGCCGAAGCGTTCCCAGGACTCGCCCTTGAACCGCATCAGCTGAACCGCGGAGATCGGGGCAAAGTCGGTGGCTGACGTGTTGATCTTGATGCCGGGCAGCAGCCCGCCGAGCTCCAGGCCCTTGATGCTGGCCGCCTGCTTCATGACGTTCTCGCGCGTGAGATTGTCGCCGCAGGCCTTCAGCACGTGCACGAGGCCTTGCGCCACGGTGTAGCCGAACATCACCGAACCGTCGATCCGGTTGCCTTCAGGGAAGTACTTGGCCAGGAACTCGTCGAATGCCTTCATGCCGGCATCGTTTTTCCACTCCGGATCGGAGGTGTCCTTGAGGTAGGCGGACGAGATGATGCCCTGGCCGGTCTCAAAGCCGGCCGGCTTCATCACGCTGCCGATCGAGGCCGAGACGTTGTTGAGGAAGTGAGTCGGCTTCCAGCCGATTTCGTTCATCTTCTTGATCGCCTGCGCCGCGAATTTCGGCGTGGTGATGTTGAAGAAAACGTCGGCGTTGGTCGACTTCAGCTTGACGATGTTGGAGTCGATCGTCGGCTGGCTGGTCTCGTAGCTTTCCTCGGCGACGATCATCGAGGCGGCCTTGGCGCCGAGACCGTCCTTCATGCCCTTCAGGTAATCCTTGCCGTAATCGTCGTTCTGGATAAAGCATCGCGATCTTGGCGTTCGGCATTTCCTTCAGGATGTACTTCGCGTAGATCTGGGCTTCGTTCTGGTAGTTGGGCTGCCAGCCCATGGTCCAGGGGAAGTCCTTGGCGTCGTTCCACTTGGTGGCGCCGGTGGCGACGAACAGCTGCGGCACCTTCTTCGAATTCAGGTATTTCTGGATCGCCGAGTTCGGCGGCGTGCCGAGCGGATTGAAGACCAGCAACACCTCGTCGCTCTCGACCAGCTTGCGGGCCTGCTCCACCGTCTTCGGCGGGCTGTAGCCGTCGTCATAGCTGATGAAGTTGATCTTGCGGCCGTTGATGCCGCCCTCGGCATTGATCTTCTTGAAATAGGCCTCTTCGGTCTTGCCGATCACGCCGTAGGCGGAAGCGGGTCCGCTGTAGGGCATGATGTTGCCGATCTTGATTTCGGTATCGGTGGCGCCGGGGTCGTATTTCTTCTGCGCGAGCGCGCCGCTGCTGGAGGCGGCGAGCACTGCGATGGCGGCCGAAAAGGCTCCCAGTCGCAATTGGAAAGCAGGCATTTGGATCTCCCTGATCTTTGTTGAAGGCGTCGTATCTTCTTGAACTGGAGCGCTTCTCGGCTCTTGGCGCATTCAATACCTTCTGCGGGCCTCCAGCAAGAAAAAGCCCTCTGCGACTGGTTCGCAGGAAGCCTTATTTAGTAGCATGGTTTCCGCTGGTATTCCGCGCTCGCGAAATAGGGCTTAGTGGCTGAGTTCGCCGCTGATGATGTCGCCGAACAGGTCCCACTTCTCGCCCTTGAACCGCATCATCTGAAGCTGCTCGATCGGGGCGAAGTCGGTCGCTGACGTGTTGAGCTTGACCCCGGGAAGCATGGTGTCGGGGGCGAAGTCCTTCAGGCTCGCCGCCTGCTTCATGACGTTTTCGCGGGTGAGATTGTCGCCGCACATCTCCAGCACCTTCACCAGGGTCTGCGCGGCGCCGTAGCCATACGCAGTGGAGCCGTCGAGCCTGTTGCCTTCGGGAAAATATTTCTCGAGGAACGCGTAGAATTTCTTCATGCCGGGATCGTTGTCCCACTGCGGATCCGCGCCGTCCTTGGCGTAGCTGGCCGAGAGGATGCCTTGTGCGTTCTCAAAGCCCGCCGGCTTCATCACGCTGCCGACCGAAGACGACACGTTGGAGACGATATGCAGCGGCTTCCATTCGATTTCGGCGAGCCTCTTGATCGCCTGCGCCGCGAATTTCGGCGTGGTGATGCTGATGAAGACGTCGGCGCCGCTGGCCTTGAGCTTGACGATGTGGTTGTCGATCGTCGGCTCGGAGGTCTCGTAGCTTTCCTCGGCGATTATCATCGACGCCTTGGCGCCGAGCCCGTCCTTCAGGCCCTTGAGGTAGTCCTTGCCGTAATCGTCGTTCTGATAAAGGATCGCGATCTTGGCGTCGGGCTTCTCCTTCATCAGATATTTCGCGTAGATCCGCGCTTCGTTCTGATAGCTGGGCTGCCAGCCCATGGTCCACGGAAAATCCTTGGGATCGTTCCACTTGGTGGCGCCGGTGGCGACGAACAACTGCGGCACCTTCTTGGCGTTCAGGTATTTCTGGATCGCCGAATTCGACGGCGTGCCGAGCGGATTGAAAACCAGCAGGACCTCGTCGCTCTCCACCAGCTTGCGCGCCTGCTCGACCGCCTTCGGCGGGCTGTAGCCGTCGTCATAGCTGACGAAGTTGATCTTGCGGCCCTTGATGCCGCCTTCGGCGTTGATCTTCTTGAAATAGGCCGCTTCGGTCTTGCCGATCACGCCGTAGGCGGAAGCAGGTCCGCTGTAGGGCATGATGTTGCCGATCTTGATTTCGGTATCGGTCGCACCGGTGTCGTACTTCTTCTGGGCGAGTGCGCTGCCGCTGATGGCAGCGAAAGCGATGACCGCCGTCGAGAACGCGGCGATGCGTTGTTTTTGTCCAGAAAGCATACGTCTACTCAGTTTTTCCTGAGTTTTCCGATCAGATGCTGAGCGACCATGGCGACCTGCCTGGCGCCGTGCGGCACCAGGAAGATGACGAGAAACAGCAGCACGCCGAACACCGCGCCGGAGAGGCCTTTTGAAATTCCCTCCGCGATGTTCGGCACGAAGATGATGAAGGCCGAACCGACGATCGATCCGGGCAGCCATCCGACGCCGCCGACGACCATGCCGAGAAACAGCGAGATCGCGAGCGTGATGGTGTAGCCGTCGGGTGCGACGAACTGCACGGCGATGGCGCCGAGGCCGCCGGCGACGCCGGTGATGCCGGCGCTGACGCCGAACGCCAATGTCTTGTACAGCGCGACGTCGACGCCCATGGCGGAGGCCGCGATCTCGTTGTCGCGGATCGCCATGAAGGCGCGGCCGGAGCGCGACTTCAACAGATTGACCGAAGCGATATAGATCCCGATCGAGACCGCCAGGGTGAAATAATACAGCCACCTGTCCTGCGAGATCGGCAGCCCGAACGGCGCATCGGGCTTGGTCACGACCAGGCCCTGCACGCCGCCGGTCCAGTGCTCGAACACGCCGAGCTTCAGCAATTGCGGCATCGCGACCGCCAGCGCAAAGGTCGCGAGCGCCAGATAGATGCCGCTCAGACGCAGCGCCGGCTGGCCGAACAGGAACCCGAAGCCGAAGCAGATGATGCCGGCGACCGGCAATGTCAGCGCGTAATTGACGCCGGCATGTTCCATCAGAATTGCCGAGGTGTAGGCGCCGACCGCGTAGAACGCGCTTTGGCCCAGCGAAAACTGGCCGCTGCCGCCGGTCAGGATGTTGAGCGCCAGCACGGCGAGCGCATAGATCAGCAGCATCGTCAGCTGGAAGACGATGAAGTTCTTCACGAACATCGGCCCGATGATCAGCAACGCCAGCATCGCCAATGACGCGCCGTAGCCGAGCGTCATGGCCTTCTTGGGAACGGCGTCGATCGCCGGGGCTTCGGTGACGGTTTCCTGAACTGCGCTCATGATCAAACTCGCTTCACGATGGGCCGGCCAAACAGCCCAGCCGGTTTGACAACCAGTACGGTGATGATAAGCGCCAGCGCGATCGGCAGTTTCAGTTCATTGCCGACGCGCGGGATATAGGTCCCGGCAAGATTCTCGAACACGCCGACCAGGAAGCCGCCGACCACCGCGCCGAGCGGACTGGTCAAGCCGCCGAGCACGGCGGCGGCAAACCCGTAGATCAGCACGCCGCCCATCATGTTCGGCTCCAGGAACACCACCGGTGCGATCAGCATGCCGGCGATCGAGCCGATCGCGGCCGCCATGCCCCAGCCGAGCGCGATCATCCATGAGGTGTTGATGCCGACCAGCCGTGCCGATTCCGGCAACGACGCGGCCGCGCGCATCGCAAGGCCGACCCGCGTGAACTGAAAGAACAGATAGAGCAGGATCAGCAGCAGCACCGTGACGCCGATCATGCCCGCCTGATGGGTCGAGATCAGCTGGCTGCCGAGGAACGGCGAGGATCCGAACGGCGTCGGATATTGCTTGATGGTGAAGTCCCAGATCAGGCCGGCGACGCTGTTGACGATCGCGAACAGCGCGATGAAACCGGCGACGTTGGTCAGGACCGGGGCCTTGGCCAGCGGCTTGAACAGCAGCCGCTCGATCAGGATGCCGCCGGCGAACGAAAAAGCCAGCGTCAGCAGGAAGGCCCACCAGTAAGGAATGCCCCATTGCATCAGCTGCCAGGAGATGAAGGTCGAGAACATCGCCATTTCGCCTTGCGCGAAATTCAGATGATCGATCGCCTGGTAGATCATGACGACGGCGAGCGCCATGCAGGCATAGATCGCGCCGGTGGCGATGCCGGCCAGGACTTGATTGGTGAAAAGTTCCATGGCGGCGTTCCTCAATAACCCAGATAGGATTTACGGACGTCTTCGTTGTTGGCGATTTCGGCAGCGCTTCCCGACATCACGATCCGTCCGGTTTCGATCACATAGGCCTTGTCGGCGAGTTCCAGCGCCAGCTGCGCGTTCTGCTCCACCACCAGAATGGTGACCTTGTCGTCGCGGTTGATCTTGCCGAGGATCTTGAACAGGTCGCGCACGATCAGCGGCGCCAGGCCGAACGACGGCTCGTCCAGCAGCATCAGCCGCGGACGCAGCATCAAGGCGCGGGCCACCGCGAGCATCTGCTGCTCGCCGCCGGACAGCGTGCCGGCCTGCTGGGTGTGCCGTTCCTTCAGCACCGGAAAGTGGTCGTACATGCGCTCGATGTCGGAGACGACGCCGGCCTTGTCCTTCCGGGTGATGGCGCCGAGCTGAAGGTTTTCCTCCACCGTCATGGTGGTGAAGGTGCCGCGGCCCTGCGGCACGTGGGCGATGCCGAGGCGGACGATGTTCTCGGTCGAGCGGCCGGTGAGCGGCGCGCCATCGAATTCGATCGAACCGGTCGAGCGCACCATGTTGCAGATCGCGCGCAAGGTCGTGGTCTTGCCGGCGCCGTTGGCGCCGAGCAGCGTGGTCAGGCTGCCTTCATTGAGACCGAATTCGAGACCGTGAAGCGCCTGGACCTGGCCGTAATAGGCCTTGAGATCCCTGATATTGAGCATCGCGGTCATGAATCCTTGCTCCCCAGATAGGCCTTGATGACATCGGGGTCGGATTGCACCTGGGCCGGCGTGCCCTCCGCGAGCTTGCGGCCGAAATTAAGCGCGACGACGTGGTCGGCGATCGACATCACCAGGCCCATGTGATGCTCGACCAGCAGGATGGTCATGTGGCGCTCGTCGCGAATCCGGCGGATCAGGTCGCCGAGCACGTGGACTTCCTCGTGGTTGAGGCCGCCGGCGGGCTCGTCGAGCAGCAGGATCTTCGGATCCGCGGCCAGCGCGCGCGCCAGCTCGACGCGTTTCTGGGTGCCGAACGGCAGACCGGAAACCGTGACGTCGGCGACGGCGTGAAGATCGAGATAACCGAGGATCTCGTGAACGTGCTTGTTGAGCTCGGCCTCACCGCGGCGGACCCAGCCCAGTTTCAGGGAGTCGCGAGATGATGTCGCTGTTGGTGCGGGAATGGGTGCCGACCCGAACATTGTCGAGCACCGAAAGATTGGGAAACAGCGCGACGTTCTGGAAGGTGCGGCCGATGCCGATTTCGGCGATCCGGTGCGGCGGGCGGGTCAGGATGCTCTGGCCCTCCATCAGAATGTCGCCGGTGCTCGGCTGGTAGAGCCGGGAGAGGCAGTTGAACAGCGTGGTCTTGCCGGCGCCGTTCGGCCCGATCAGGCCGAGGATTGCGCCCTTGTGCATGTCGAACGACACGCCGTTCAACGCGATGATGCCGCCGAACACGACGCTGACGTCGCGAACCGCAAGCAGGGGATTTTGTCCCTGCGCGAGCTGTGCCTGCGTCATCGCGTTCCGCCCGAACCCGCCGGGCTGGAATGACCATGCGAACTCGTTCGCCGGTCACAACGATGAAGGCTACCTGATCCCCTCGACCACACGTGCAACTTTCCCTCCTGCTTTCAACTTTTTATTTTGATCTTTTTTTGATTGCGGCGCCGCGCCACCCAGGGCCGCTTCGATGTTCCTTACCATCGCCACGAGGCGAGGTCCAATATCGTTGCGCAGCCTGTCTTCCGTAAAACGGAATGCCGGCGCGCCACAATTAAAGGCGTAAGGACCGGTTCCGTCATTAAGCTTCAGTGCGACCCCGACCGCGTGGATATCGTCCTGCCACTCACCGGCCGAGATTGCAAAACCGTGTTTTGCCACGGTTTCGCCGGCGCGTTCGATGCCGTCGCGCATTCGCGGCCAGCGGCTGCCGTAGTGCTCGCGCAGTTCGCGCAACAAAGCGGCACGCTCTTCGTCCGGCAGCGCCCAGATATAGGCGCGTCCCATCGCGGTGGTGGCGATCGGAATGCGCGAACCGACGTCCAGTTGAACGCCCAGCGTTTGACCGCGGCTCTGGCCGAAGTAGATCATGCTGAGTGCGGTCGCGGCCGCCGACGGCGACCGCGCCGCCGGTCTCGCGCATGACCTCCTCGCGGTAGGGTTCGGACAAATGCCGAACGCCGAGATTTGCAAGGGCGGCATACCCGAGCGCCATGGCTGAAGGCGCCAGCTGATACTTTTCGAACCGCGGAACCGGTGTAAGGTAGCCCAGCTTGGTCAAAGTATAGGTCAGCCGCGAAATGGTCGGCTTTGGCAGGTTGGTACGGGCCGCGATCTCTTGATTGCCAAGAAGCCCGTCATTGGGATGGAATGCGCGCAACACATCGAGACCGCGGGAAAGCGCGACGACGAAACTGCGATCGGTCGCCATTTTCTTGGCTGGACGCTTCATGGCCTGCTGCTGGACGGACCTCGTTGACAAGGGACGTGCTTCAAAATAACCCTCCGTGTCAAGATGTGGAATTTAATTTCGCAGTGCGAAATCAACGAAAGTAGCTGCCTGGCGCAAGTGCCGTAGCTACTCAACACAAGTCGACAAGTGCCGCAGCTTCTCGACGCAAGTCGAAGATGCAAACCAAGAACAGGTATCCAGGGAGAGTCTCGTGAACGAAGTGGTCAAGCTCGAGCGTCATGACGTGGTCGCCATCGTCACGGTCAACAGCCCTCCGGTGAATGCGCTGAGCGCCGCGGTCCGCGGCGGTATTTTCGAATGCATCAAGAGCGCGATCGCCGATCCGGAAGTGAAGGCGATCGTGCTGACCTGCGGCGGCCGCACCTTCATCGCCGGCGCCGACATCACCGAATTCGGCAAGCCGCCGAAGCCGCCGGGCCTGCATGAAGTGCTGCTGGCGATGGAGAACTCGCCGAAGCCGATCATTGCCGCCATTCATGGCACCGCCCTCGGCGGCGGCCTCGAAGTGGCGCTGGCATGCCACTTCCGCGTTGCAACGAAGGAAGCGAAGCTGGGCCTGCCCGAGGTCAAGCTCGGCCTGCTGCCCGGCGCCGGCGGCACCCAGCGCCTGCCGCGCGCGGTCGGTCCTGAACTGGCGGTCAAGATGATCGTCGGCGGCGATCCGATCGGCGCCGCCGAGGCGCTCAAGCATGGCCTGATCGAGGAGATCGTCGAAGGTCCGGCCGCCGGCGGCGAGGCCTTTGCCCGCAAGGTGCTGGCGGAGAAGCGCCCGTTGCGCAAGCTGCGCGACGACGACTGCAAGCTCGCGGCCGCCAAGGCCGACCGCTCGATCTTCACCAACGCGGTTGCAGCCCTGACCAAGAAGGCCCGCGGGCTGGAAGCGCCGTTCGCCGCCGCCGACGCGGTCGGTGCCGCGATCGACCTGCCGTTCGATGAAGGATTGAAGAAGGAGCGCGAGGGATTCCTCAAGCTGGTGTCGTCGGACCAGTCGAAGGCGCAGCGCTATGCGTTCTTCAGCGAGCGCGAGGCCGCAAAGATCGCCGGCGTGCCCGAGGGCACAAAGCCGCGCAATGTCGAGCGCGTCGCCATCATCGGCGCCGGCACCATGGGCGGCGGCATCGCGATGTCGTTCGCCAATGCCGGTATCCCGGTGACGCTGATCGAAACCGGCGAAGAGCAGCTCAAGCGCGGCATGGGCGTGATGCAGAAGAATTACGAGGCCACCGCCGCGCGCGGCGGCATTCCCGCCGACGCACCGGCCAAGCGCATGGGCCTGATCATCAGGCAAGGTCGGGCTCGAGAACGTCAAGGACGCCGACCTGATCATCGAAGCCGTGTTCGAGACCATGGCGATCAAGAAGGAAGTGTTCGAAGCGCTCGACAAGTTCGCCAAGCCGGGCGCGGTGCTCGCGTCCAACACCTCCTATCTCAACATCGATCAGATCGCCGCGGTGACGAAACGTCCGCAGGACGTGCTCGGCATGCACTTCTTCTCGCCGGCCAATGTGATGAAGCTGTGCGAGATCGTGCGCGCGGACAAGACCGCGCCGGATGCGCTGACCACCGCGGTGGCGGTGGCGCGCAAGATCGCCAAGGTGCCGGCGGTGGTCGGGGTCTGCGACGGCTTTGTCGGCAACCGCATGCTGGCGCAGCGCGGCAAGCAGGCCGAAAAGCTGCTGTTCGAAGGCGCGTTGCCGCAGCAGGTCGACGCCGTCGTGACCAAATTCGGCATGCCGATGGGTCCGTTCGCGATGGGCGATCTCGCCGGTCTCGATATCGGCTGGCGCTCGCGCAAAGACCGCGGCATCAAGTCGGAAATCGCCGACGCCTTGTGCGAAGCCGGCCGCTTCGGCCAGAAGACCGGCAAGGGCTATTACAAGTATGAAGCGGGTTCGCGCGCAGCGATGCCCGATCCCGAAGTCGAAAAACTGATCGACGAGACCCTGCAGCGTCTCGGCCGCAAGAAGCGCGTCGTCAGCGACGACGAAATCCTCGAGCGCATGATGTATCCGATGATCAACGAGGGCGCGCGGATCCTGGAAGAGAAGGTCGCGGCGCGTCCGAGCGATATCGACGTGATCTGGCTCTATGGCTATGGCTGGCCGATCTATCGCGGCGGCCCGATGTTCTATGCCGACCAGGTCGGCCTCAAGCACATCGCCGACCGGCTGTCGTATTACGCCAAGGAGACCAACGATCCCTCGCTGGAGCCGTCGGCGCTGCTCAAGCAGCTCGCCGCCGAAGGCAAGACCTTTGCGTCGCTGGCGCAGGGCACGAAAGCGGCTTGATGAGTCACCCCGGCGAACAGTTTTATCCGCAAGGCGTGCGCTGGGACGATCCGCTTCCGCGCGGCACGCTGCCGGACCTGTTGTCGAAGGCTGCGAGCCAATACGGCGCGCGGCCGGCGATCGAATTCCGCGACCGTGCCATCAGCTACGTCGAGCTGGAAGCGCGGGTCGAGGTCGCAGCTTCGGCATTCCTGCGCGCGGGCTACGGCAAGAACACTTCGGTCGCGCTGTTTCTCGGCAACTCGCCGGATCATCCGATCAACTTCTTCGGCGCGCTGAAAGCCGGCGCCCGCATCGTGCATCTGTCGCCGCTCGACGGCGGACGCGCGCTGTCGCACAAACTCAGCGACAGCGGCGCGCGCGTGCTCGTCACCAGCAATCTCGCGACGCTGTTGCCGACGGCGCTGAAGTTTCTGGAAGCAGGCCTGGTCGATCGGCTGATCGTCTGCGAGGACGATGACTGGGGCGCGGTCGGCAATCCGCATACGCCGATCCCGGACAATCCGGCGATCGTCACCTTCAAGAAATTCGTCGACGGCGCCGTCAGGCCTGCGGCAATGGCCGCCGATTTCGGCCGATGACGTCGCGCTGCTGCAATATACCGGCGGCACCACCGGACTGCCGAAGGGCGCGATGCTGAGCCACGGCAACCTGACCTCGGCGGTATCGGTCTACGACGTCTGGGGCAAAGCCGCGCGCGCCGAGCGCAACACCCGATCGAGCGCGTGATCTGCGTGCTGCCGCTGTTTCACATCTATGCGCTGACGGTGGTGCTGCTGAGCAGCCTGGAGCGCGGCAATCTGATCTCGCTGCATCAGCGTTTCGACGTCGAAGCCGTGATGCGCGACATCGAGGTCAAGCGCGCCACCGCGTTCCCCGGCGTGCCGACGATGTGGATCGCGATCGCCGCCTTGCCCGATCTCGACAAGCGCGACCTGTCGTCGCTGGTCAGCTGCGGCTCCGGCGGCGCGCCGCTGCCGGTGGAAGTCGCAAGGATCTTCGAGCGCAGGGTCGGCATGAAGCTCAAGAGCGGCTGGGGCATGACCGAGACCTGCTCGCCCGGCACCGCGCATCCCAAGGAAGGGCCGGACAAGCCGGGCTCGATCGGGCTTGATGCTGCCGGGCATCGAGATGGATGTGGTCGCGCTCGACGATCCGAAGAAGCTATTGCCGGTCGGCGAAGTCGGCGAAATCCGCATCCGCGGGCCGAACGTGACAAAAGGCTACTGGAACCGGCCGCAGGAAACCGCCGAGGCCTTTGTCGGCGACCGTTTCCTCACCGGCGACATCGGCTACATGGATGCCGACGGCTATTTTTACCTGGTCGACCGCAAGAAGGACATGATCATTTCCGGCGGCTTCAACGTCTATCCGCAGATGATCGAGCAGGCGATCTACGAGCATCCCGCGGTGCAGGAAGTGATCGTGATCGGCATTCCCGACGACTACCGCGGCGAGGCGGCCAAGGCCTTTGTCAAGCTGCGCGCCGGCGCCAGGCCGTTCACGCTGGACGAACTCAAGGCCTTCCTCGCCGGCAAGCTCGGCAAGCACGAGATTCCGGCGGCACTCGATTTCGTCGACGACCTGCCGCGCACGTCGGTCGGCAAACTCTCGCGCCACGAATTGCGCAATCTGCAGCAGGTGGCAGCCGAAGCAGCCGCAACTGGCATCGGGAGGCCGGGTGTGATGAGACAACCGATTCGCTCGAGCACGACGAAGGGTAATTTACGAATCGAATTCAATACCGCTCACAGGAGGATCCGATGGATCTCAGCTTCAGCAAGGAAGAAGTGGCGTTTCGTGACGAAGTGCGGGCGTTCTTCAGGGATCATGTGCCGCCCTCGACCCGGCAGAAACTGCAGGAGGGCCGTCATCTCAGCAAGCAGGACATGATCGACTGGTGGCGCATCCTGAACAAGAAGGGCTGGGGCGTCTCGCACTGGCCGAAGGAATTTGGCGGCACCGGCTGGAGCTCGGTGCAGCATTACATCTTCAACGAGGAACTGCAGATGGCGCCGGCGCCGTCGCCGCTCGCGTTCGGCGTCAGCATGGTCGGCCCCGTGATCTACACCTTCGGCAATGAGGCGCAGAAGAAGAAATATCTGCCGCGCATCGCCAATGTCGACGACTGGTGGTGCCAGGGCTTTTCCGAGCCCGGTTCCGGCTCCGACCTCGCCTCGCTGAAGACCAAGGCCGAGCGCAAGGGCGACAAGTACATCGTCAACGGCCAGAAGACCTGGACCACGCTGGCGCAGCACGCCGACATGATCTTCTGCCTGTGCCGCACCGATCCCGCGGCGAAGAAGCAGTCGGGCATTTCCTTCATCCTGATCGACATGAAGTCGAAGGGCATCACGGTGCGTCCGATCCAGACCATCGACGGCGGCCACGAGGTCAACGAAGTGTTCTTCGATGACGTCGAGGTGCCGCTCGAGAATCTGGTCGGCGAGGAAAACAAGGGCTGGGACTACGCCAAATTCCTGCTCGGCAACGAGCGCACCGGCATCGCCCGGGTCGGCGTTTCCAAGGAGCGGATCCGCCGCATCAAGGAACTGGCGGGCAAGGTCGAATCCGGCGGCAAGCCGATCATCCAGGACCAGGGATTCCGGGAAAAGCTCGCCGCGGTCGAGATCGAGCTGAAGGCGCTCGAACTGACGCAGTTGCGCGTCGTCGCCGACGAGAACAAGCACGGCAAGGGCAAGCCGAATCCGGCGTCCTCGGTGCTGAAGATCAAGGGCTCGGAAATCCAGCAGACCACCACCGAGCTGCTGATGGAAGTGATCGGCCCGTTCGCGGCGCCCTATGACGAGCACGGCGACGAAGGCAGCAACGAATCGATGGACTGGACCGCCCAGATCGCGCCGAGCTATTTCAACAACCGCAAGGTTTCGATCTACGGCGGCTCCAACGAGATCCAGCGCAACATCATCACCAAGGCCGTGCTGGGGCTGTAGGCGAAACACTATGAGCCGTCATGGCCGGGCTTGACCCGGCCATCCACGACTTGACGCAAGGAAGACGTGGCTGCCCGGGACGAGCCCGGGCATGACGAAGAATGGATAGCCGGAGAAAGTAAGAAAACATGGATTTTGATCTGTCCGAGGAGCAGCGGCTTCTCAAGGAAAGCGTCGACGGGCTGTTGAACGATTCCTACGACTTCGACACCCGCAAGAAATATGCGGCGGAGAAGGGCGGCTGGAGCAAGAGCGCCTGGAGCAAGCTCGCCGAGCAGGGCCTGCTCGGCCTGCCGTTCTCGGAAGACGATGGCGGCTTCGGCGCCGGCGCGGTCGAAACCATGATCGTGATGGAGGCGCTGGGCAAGGCGCTGGTGCTGGAGCCGTATCTCGCCACCGTGGTGATATCGGGCGGCTTCCTGCGCCGCGGCGGTTCGGCCGAGCAGAAGGCGGCGCACATTCCCGCCATCATCGACGGCAGCAAGACCTTTGCCTTTGCGCAGCTGGAGAAGAATTCGCGCTACGACCTCAGCGACGTCGCGACCACGGCCAAGAAAAAGGGCGCCGGCTGGGTCATCGACGGCGAGAAATTCGTCGTGCTCAACGGCGAGAGCGCCGACACCCTGATCGTGACCGCGCGCACCAAGGGCGGCCAGCGCGATGCCAACGGCATCGGCGTGTTCCTGGTGCCCGGCAACGCCAAGGGCGTCTCCAAGAAGGGCTATCCGACCCAGGACGGCCTGCACGCCGCCGACATCACCTTTACCGGCGTCGAGGTCGGCGCCGATGCCGCGATCGGCGATCCCGAGAATGCCCTGCCGCTGATCGAGCGCGTGGTCGACGACGCCCGCATCGCGATGTGCGCCGAAGCCGTCGGCGTGATGGATGAATCGCTGAAATCCACCGTCGAGTATCTGAAGACCCGCACCCAGTTCGGCGTGCCGATCGGCAGCTTCCAGACCCTGCAGCACCGCGCCGCCGACATGTTCGTCGCCGTCGAGCAGGCCCGCAGCATGTCGATGTTCGCCACCATGGCGAGCGATTTCGACAACGCCAAGGAGCGCGCCACCGCGGTGGCGGCCGCGAAAGTGCAGATCGGCAAGTCAGGCAAATTCGTCGGCCAGCAATCGATCCAGCTGCATGGCGGCATCGGCATGACCATGGAGGCCAAGATCGGCCACTACTTCAAGCGCCTGACCATGATCGAGAACACCTTTGGCGACACGGATTATCATCTGCGCCGGGTGACCGAGGCGGGCGGGTTGATTTAAAGACGACAACGTCATTCCGGGGCGCGCGAAGCGCGAACCCGGAATCCATCGAGCAATTCCGGGTCTGGATCGCTACGGACCATCCCGGAATGACGAAGGGGAACCTTCCAATGAAAAACACCCCGTTCGATCTCACCGGCAAAGTCGCCGTCATCACCGGCTCCAGCCGCGGCATCGGCCGCTCCTCGGCCGAACTGCTGGCAAAGCTCGGCGCCAAGGTGGTGATCTCCAGCCGCAAGGCCGACGCCTGCGAGGCGGTCGCCGACGGCATCCGCAAAGCCGGCGGCGACGCCCATGTCATCCCCTGCAACATCTCGCGCCGCGAGGAAGTCGAGGCGCTGATTTCGGGCACCACGAAGCATTACGGCAAGATCGACATCCTGGTCTGCAACGCCGCGGTCAATCCCTATTACGGCCCGCTGCTCGACATCAAGGACGAAGCCTTCGACAAGATCATGGGCTCCAACGTCAAGAGCAACATCTGGCTGTGCGCGCTGGCGATCCCGCAAATGGCCGAGCGCGGCAACGGCTCGGTGGTGATCGTCTCCTCGATCGGCGGCCTGCGCGGCTCCACCGTGATCGGCGCCTACGGAATTTCCAAGGCGGCGGATTTTGCGCTGTGCCGCAGCCTCGCCGGCGAATGGGGCCCGAAGGGCGTGCGCGTCAATTGCGTCGCGCCCGGCCTGGTCAAGACCGATTTCGCCAAGGCGCTGTGGGAAGACGAAGAGCGCCTGAAGCGCCGCTGCGCCACCACGCCGCTGCGCCGGATCGGCGAGCCCGACGAGATCGCCGGCGCGGTGGCCTATCTCGGCTCCGATGCGTCGAGCTTCATGACCGGCCAGACCATCGTGGTCGACGGCGGCGTGACGACCGCGTCGGTGTAGATCTTTCTTCACCTCTCCCCCTGCGCAGGGGGAGGGTAGACGCGAAGCGCGCGAGCAGTGGAGCGGAGGTGCTCCGCGCCGGACGCGTCCGTGGATTGACCGTCACCCCACCCCTCCGCAAGCGCGCGCGATGGCGCGCGTTCGGAGCGTTGAGCGTCGCCATATTGACCTCCCCCCCCAATCCGCTTGCCTTGCCGCAACAAAACCACCCGGGAAGCAACGCCTCATGTCCTTTGTGCTGGCCATCGATCAGGGCACCACATCCTCGCGCGCGATCGTGTTTCGCGCCGACATCTCCATCGCCGCCACAGCGCACAGGAATTCCCGCAGCATTTTCCGGCGTCGGGCTGGGTCGAGCACGAGCCCGAGGACATCTGGACCTCGACCATCGCCACCTGCCGCGAGGCGCTGAAGAAAGCCGGCGTCACCGCCAAGGACATCGCCGCCATCGGCATCACCAACCAGCGCGAGACCACCGTGGTGTGGGACCGCGCCACCGGCCAGGCGGTGCATCGCGCCATCGTCTGGCAGGACCGCCGCACCGCCGACATCTGCGCCAAGTTGAAGAGCGAAGGCCACGAGCCCGCGATCTCGGCCAAGACCGGCCTGATCATCGATCCCTATTTTTCCGGAACGAAAGTGGCGTGGATCCTCGACCATGTCCCCGGCGCGCGCGCCCGCGCGGAGCGCGGCGAGCTGATGTTCGGCACCGTCGATTGCTATCTGCTGTGGCGGCTCACCGGCGGCAAGGTGCACGCGACCGACGCCACCAACGCCTCGCGCACGCTGCTGTTCAACATCCACACCGGCGAGTGGGACGACGAGCTGTTGAAAATCCTGCGCGTGCCGCGCTCGATGCTGCCCGAGGTGAAGGATTCCTCCGGCCATTTCGGCGACAGCGTGCCGGAATTGTTCGGCGGCTCCATCGCGATCTCCGGCATCGCCGGCGACCAGCAGGCCGCCACCATCGGCCAGGCCTGCTTTGCGCCGGGCATGATCAAGTCGACCTACGGCACCGGCTGCTTTGCGCTGCTCAACACCGGCACCACGCCGGTGGCCTCGAAGAACAAGCTGCTCACCACCATCGCCTATCAGCTCAAGGGCCAGCGCACCTACGCGCTCGAAGGCTCGATCTTCGTCGCGGGCTCGGCGGTGCAATGGCTGCGCGACGGCCTGGGCATCATCAAGCAGGCCAGCGAGACCGGCCCGCTCGCCGACAAGTCCGATTCCATGCAGAGCGTCTATCTGGTGCCGGCCTTCGTCGGCCTCGGCGCGCCCTACTGGAATCCGCGCGTGCGCGGCGCGCTGTTCGGCCTGACCCGCAACACCGGCCCCGCCGAACTCGCGCATGCCGCGCTGGAAAGCGTCTGCTACCAGACCTTCGATCTGTGGGCCGCGATGCGCGCCGACTGGCCCGACGCCAAGGGCGTCAAGACCGTGCTGCGCGTCGACGGCGGCATGACCGCCTCCGACTGGACCATGCAGCGCCTCGCCGATCTGCTCGACGCGCCGGTCGATCGCCCGATGATCCAGGAAACCACCGCGCTGGGCGCCGCCTATCTCGCCGGCCTCGCCGCCGGCATCTATCCCGAGCCCGCAAAATTCGCCGACAACTGGCGGCTCGAACACCGCTTCAAGCCGGCGATGTGCTGCGGCGACGCGCGAGCGCAAGCTGGCCGGATGGGCGAGGGCGGTGAAGGGGTTGCTGGCGAGCGATGAGGGGGAGGGCGCATGACCGACATTCTTCCCGACACGCTCCGCCGCCTCTACACCGATCCCGGCGAATATATCGACAGCGACCATCCGGCCGTCAGGGACTTCGCCGGCGCCTCCGCGGCGGCTGATGCCAGCGACCGCGAGAAGGCCAGCCTGCTCTACAAGGCGGTGCGCGACGGCATCCGCTATAACCCCTACGTCAACATGCGCGTGCCCGAGACCTTTCGCGCTTCCAGCGTGCTGGCGGCCGGCGTCGGCTATTGTGTGGGCAAGGCGGCGCTGTACGCCGCCGCCTGCCGCATTCACGGCATTCCCGCCCGCGTCGGATTTGCCGACGTGCGCAACCATCTGACGACGGAGAAGCTGCGCCAGAGCATGGGCTCGGACCTCTTCACCTGGCACGGCTATACCGAAGTCCATGTCGACGGCGCCTGGCGCAAGGCAACCCCGACCTTCAACGCCACGCTGTGCGCCAAGGTCGGCGTGCAGCCGCTCGATTTCGACGGCCACACCGACGCGCTGCTGCATCCCTTCGACGGCGCCGGCCGCACCTACATGCAATATGTCAACGACCGCGGCTCGTACCACGACGTTCCCGCAAAATTCCTGATGCGGGAAATGGCGCGCGACTACGCCAACATGCAAGGCGAGGATCTCTCCGGCCGCGACATGGAACGCGAAGCCGGGGAAGGCTGAGCGCTATGATCCTCCCTGACGGCAACTTCGACGTCCCCGCCGGCAAGATCGCCACCGTGGTCACGCATCTGGAGATGACCGCGCGGCCGGCGCTTCGCCCCGATCCGCCCGGCGCATTCACATTGCGCAGAGTCGAGACACCCGACCTCGACTGGTTTCGCGATCTGTTTCGCCGCGTTGGCGAGGAGTGGTTGTGGTTCTCGCGGCTGCAGAAGACCGACGCTGAACTGGCCGCGATCATCCATGCGCCATCAGTCGAAGTGTACGCGCTGGCCCATGACGGCAGCGACGAAGGCCTGCTCGAACTCGACTTTCGCCAAGCCGGCCAATGCGAGCTGACTTTCTTCGGCGTCACCGGAAAAATGATCGGCGGCGGTGCCGCGCGCTGGCTGATGAACCGCGCGCTGGAGCAGGCATGGTCGCGGCCGGTCTCGCGCTTTTGGGTCCACACCTGCACGCACGATCATCCCTCGGCGGTGGCGTTCTATCAGCGCTCCGGCTTTCGGCCGTTCCTGCGTCAGATCGAAGTCGAAGACGATCCGCGCGTCCACGGCACGGCGCCGCGCAGTGCCGCGAGGCATGTGCCGATCATCGAGTGAGCGCGCGGCGCGTCAAGGCGCAACAGCAAAGAGACCGCCGGCCGGGGCGGTCTCTTTGTGTCTTGGGTGGCGTTACCGGAAAATCCCGCGAATAAGGTTGCGCAGCCAGCCGAGGCCGTCGCCACCGCCGGTACCGTTGCCACCGCCGCCACCGGTCCGCCGCCGGTGCCGCTGCCGTGGCCGCCGGCGGGCTTGCCGCCGTTCACGATGGAAAGGTTTTCGTCGTTGAGCTGTTTAAGATCCATGGTCGTCTCCTGTTGTCCGACGTAGCGGGGATTCGCTCGTCTTGATCAGGAGGCTACGAATCGCGCCGGTTCCGCGCAGTGACAGGAATCACGTTTGAAAAGACGCGAGTAATTCATCTCACTGAGAATGACGCCTTTCTTATCCCTCCCCCTGTGGGGAGGGTGGCACGGACGCAGGCCGATCGGCTGGGGGGCCTCTGCGTCACGATCGCTTTCCGTAGCGGCCCCCCACCCGGCCTTCGGCCGGCCACTCCCCACGAGGGGGAGGGATGAAGATCCGCCTACTTCGCCTTCAGCCTCGGCTTCGCAATCCCGGCAAGATCGCACAGCGCATCGACCATCGCCGAAAAATCCTTGCCGCCGAATCCGCGGGCGCGGGCGGTGCTGAAGGCTTCGCGGGCGGCGGCGGCCATCGGCATCGGGACTTTTACCGCATTGGCCGCGTCGATGATCAGCGTCAGGTCCTTGTGGGCGAGATCGATGGTGAAGCCCGGCTCGATGTCGTCGATCAGCACCTTGCTCGGCCAATTGATCTTCAGCTGCCCGTTGACCGCGGTGGTGCCGTAGAGCACGTCCAGCGTGCGTTCGAGGTCCAGCCCGAAGCGCTGCGACAGCGCCAGCGCCTCGGCGTTCATCTGGCACGACGACACCGCCAGGAAATTGTTGACCAGTTTGGTCTTGGTGCCGCTGCCGACCTCGCCGCAATGATAGATCGTGCTGCCCATCGCCTCGAGCAGCGGCTTGACCCGCTCGAAATCCTTGACCGAACCGCCGACCATGAACAGCGATTCGCCGCGGTCGGCGTGGCTGGCGAGCCGGCCGACCGGCGCATCGACGAAGCTGATGCCTTTGGCCGCCGCCGCCTTGGCGAGGCGATCGGTGGTGCCGGGATCGATCGTGCTCATGTCGAGGATCAGCGAGCCTGGCCTTGGCGTTGGCGATGATGCCGTCGGTGCGGGTGACGACGTCGTCGACCACGGCGGAATTCGGCAGCATGGTGACGATGATGTCGGATTTCTGCGCCACCTCCGCGACGGTGGCCGCGCCGCTGGCCTGCAGCAGTTCGAGTTCGGCAACGGCCTCCGGATTGATATCGTTGACCGTGAGCCGAAACCCCTTGCGGCAGAGATTGGACGCCATCGGCCGTCCCATCCGTCCCAATCCAATGAACCCGACCTTTTCCATGCGTCTCTCCATTTTGTTCTTGCGGAGCGGCGACCGCTCCGGTGTCAGGCGACGTACGATGTTTTTGCGATGGTGTAAAATTGTACCGAACTGATTGGCCCGACCGGCCAAATCAGTGAATTCCTGTCAAGTTTTATTTTTCTGATTTTCCGAAATATTTCGCTTCACACTCGCCCCAAATCAGATCTATATCCCTCCCGTCCTGTTCCGACAGAGGGGCGCTCGCGATCGTCACGGACGCGGAGCAGGATGCGGTGGACGTGAGAGCTGCGACTGACGCGCGGGGCTCGAGCGTACGGCGAAATCGTGTGGTTCTGGCGCCCGAAGCTGGCGCCAAGCTTTGCGGATGTGATCTGCGAAGTGACGGTGGCAACAGAGCTCGGCTCACCGGGAAGATCACGTATAAGCCGTAAAGCCATTGCGCAGGGAAGGCCGGATGCTCTCCGCTGCACCTGTATGCTCATGTGCGCCTTCTTGTGCGACTTTGCACATGAGACCGCGGGTGCAGCGCGCACCCGGTCTTCCCTGCGCCCTCTGTTTTGGGGCGGAAACCAAATGCAAACCTCGGGCGCATCGCGCCGCGGGAAGGCGAAACTGTGTTCGAACGGACCTCATCCTGAGGAGCTTGCGAAGCAAGCGTCTCGAAGGATGGATACAAGGCAGGGACTCGCGGCCATCCTTCGAGACGCGCGCAAGAGCGCGCTCCTCAGGATGAGGTCGGTGAAAGGCGGACAGGGTTGTTCAATCGCCGGTTCCCAGTCATCCCGCCGCCGTCTGTGACGCACATCACAGTAACCCTTACTTCTTTCCGGTTATTGCGATCAGTGGCTTGGATGATAGGGTCGGCATATTGCCGATTTGGATTTTTCCCAATGCGCGCCGCGGGGGCGATTGTTTTTGCGATCTGGTCGAGCTGGCTTTTCAGCCAGCCGGCATTCGCTGACAAGCGTGTCGCGCTGGTGATGGGCAATTCGGCCTATCAGCATGTCAGCCGGCTCGCCAACCCCGCCAACGATTCCATGGCGATTTCGAACACGCTCAAGGGCGTCGGCTTCACCGTCGTCGAGCTCAAGCGCGATCTCAAGGCCGCCGAGATGCGCCGCGCCTTGCGCGACTTCTCCGACCAGGTGCGCGATGCCGACGTCGCCGTGGTTTACTTCGCCGGCCACGGCATCGAGATCGACGGCGTCAACTACGTGATTCCCACCGATGCCATGCTGGAACGCGACATCGACGCCTTCGATGAAGCGATCCCGCTGGAGCGTATCCTGACGGTGATCGAGCCGGCCAAGCAGCTTCGGCTGGTGATTCTGGATGCCTGCCGCGACAATCCCTTCAACAAGACCATGAAGCGCACCATCGGCACCCGCAGCGTCAGCCGCGGTCTGGCCAAGGTCGAGCCGGGCAGCCCCAACACTCTCATCGCGTTCGCCGCGAAAGCCGGATCGACCGCGTCCGATGGCGATTCCAACAACAGTCCGTTCACCGCCGCTCTGGTCAAGCATCTGCCGAAGCCGGGGCTGGATTTGCGCAAAGCCTTCGGCTTCACCCGCGACGAGGTGTTGAAGGCGACCAACAATCGCCAGGAGCCGTTCGTCTACGGCTCGCTCGGCGGCGACGACGTCGTGCTGGTTCCGGCGCTACCGGCGCCGGCGGCAGCCCCCGATGCCGGGGCCACGGTCCGGCGCGACTACGAATTCGCCGAACGGGTCGGCACCCGCGAAGCCTGGGATTTCTTCCTCTCGGCATATCCTGAAGGTTTCTATTCGAAAATGGCGCAGGCCCAGCGCAACAAGCTCGCCGCCGAGGAGGCGCGTGTCAGCGCGACCCAGAAGGCGCGGGCGACCGCAGACGAGCAGGCGAGACTGGCCGCGGAAGGTGCCAAAGCCAGCGAGCAGGCCAAGGCCGCTTCGCAGGCCAAGGCCGCCGAAGAAGCTCGCGTCGCTGCCGAAAAGAAAAAGGCGTTGGAGGAAGCCAAGGTCGCCGAAGCCGAGCGCGCCAAGGCCACGGCGCAGGCGAAAGCCGCCGAGGACTTCAAACTGGCGGCCGAACGGACCCGGAAGATCGAAGAGGGCAAGGCCGAGCTCGAGCGCCTTGCCATCGAAAAGAAGAAGCTGCTGGAAGAAGCCAAGGCTGCTGAGGCCGATCGCGCCAAGGCGGTGGCGGAAGCCAAGGCCGCCGACGCTGCGCGTCTCGCCGCTGAAAAGCGCACCGCGCTCGAAGCCGCCAAGGCCGCCGAGGCTGAACAGGCAAGAGTTACGGCGCAGCTTGCCGCCGACAGGGCCAAGGCCGCCGCCGAGATCAGGATGGCCGAGCAAAGCAAGGCGGCGCTGGACAACAAAACGGGCGACGACAAGGCGATCGGAAAGCTGGCGGCGCTGACGCCGGCGGACCAGGTCCCGTCGAAGCAGGACACTCCTGCCGCCGATATTCCCCGGCTGCTGCAGACCGAATTGCGCCGGGTCGGCTGCCACACCGGCGCCGTCGACGGCAACTGGAACGAACCGGTGCAGAAATCGCTGGCGCTGTTCAACAAGAACGCCGGCACCACGCTCGACGTCAAGGTTGCCAGCCTCGGCGCGCTCGATGCCGTGCGCGCCAGGACGTCGCGGACCTGCCCGCTGGTCTGCGACCGCGGCTACAAGGCCGAGGGCGACGCCTGCACCAAGATCACCTGCAAATCAGGCTTCGAACTCGGCGACGACTACAAGTGCGAACGCATCGCGCCGGCGAAGAAGCCGGTCGCCGCGGCGCCCGCCGCGCGCCGCGAACCCGCGGCGGCGCCCGCAGCCCGTTCGGGTGGCGGCAAGTGCTTCTCGTTCAACGGCAAGAGCTATTGCGAATGACGAGGTATCGGCGTTGTCGAGCCGACGGGAAGATTGGAATCAATCGCTCATGAAATTTCCTTGGCTGGCGCGGGTCGCCATAATTGTCGCCGCAACGCTAACGTCGGCAGCGGTTGCTCGCGCGCAGGCACCTGCGACTCCTGTGCCCGCCCCGGTCTGCATTTACCAAAGCGAGAGCTACAGCGAGGGCGCCTATCTCTGCATCCGCAAAGGCCTGATGCTCGGATGCACGGCGAGCGCCGGCAAGGTCAACTGGACCGTCTCGACCGACCGCGAGCTGAGCAATCTCTGCGGCAGCAGCGATTATCGCGCCCGCCTGGCGCCGCGGCAACGCTACGCCCAGCGCCGCCGGCCCGTCGAGGCTGCCGCCATTACGGCGCCGGCCCCGGCTTCACCTTCGGCAAAATGTTTTGTCTTCAATGGCAAGAGCTACTGCGAATAGAAGCGGCTCAAAACACGTCCTGCTTCGCCCGCGACAGCGAAAAGCCGCGCCGGTCGGAATTGAAGCAGGTCACGCCTGACTGCTCCGACCTGCAGGTGAAGCCGCCGCGCTGCCAGACTTCGCCGTAAGCCAGCACCGGCAGAGCCGGGTCCATCACGGTGTCGCCGTAGCAGAGCCGTTCGACGCCGCCCTTGGCTCGCATCTCAAAAGCCTTGCCCCATTCGAGATCGCAGTTGGCCGGCCGCCGCGCCGTCACCGTCGCCTCCATGATGTCGCAGCGGAGCACGTTCTGCTTGTCATAGTCGAAATACGCGCAGGCGATGTTTTTCGACGGCGCCTGAAATCCGGCCGTACCGCCTTGCGCATATGCGGCGGCGGTGAAGATCAGACAGCACGGAGAGCGCGAGAGGAATTGGAAGCAGCCGATGGCGCATGCTAGTATTCCCTCCGCTCGTCATCACCCGCGAATGCGGGTGATCCAGTATTCCAGAGCGCCGGTGACAAGTCGTCGGCGCCACGACATACTGGATACTCCGCTTTCGCTTGGTATGACAGCCAACAATGCTGCGCGTGTCACTTATTCACGTCAAGGAGGTAGCTCACCCCCATGATCCTGATCGGCCAATACGACTCCCCCTTTGTCCGCCGCGTGGCGATCGCGCTCCGGCTGTACGGCCTCGCCTTCGAGCACCGGCCGTGGTCGACCTTCGGCGACGCCGACAAGCTCGCGTCGTACAATCCGGTGCGGCGGGTGCCGACGCTGCTGATCGACGGCGACGAGGCGTTGATCGAAAGCACCGCGATCCTGGATTATCTCGATGAACTGGTCGGCCCGGACAAGGCGATGATGGCGAGGAGCGGACCCGAGCGCCGCCATGCCTTAAAAGTGTGCGCGCTGGCGACCGGGCTCGGCGACAAGGCGGTCAGCCTGATTTACGAGCGCGTGCTGCGCAAGGACCAGCTCCAACTCTGGGTCGAGCGCTGCCAGACCCAGATCGGCGGCGTGCTCGCGGCCCTGGAGAAAGAACGCGCCGCCGTCGCTTCGCCGTACTGGTTCGGGAACGGAATCGGCCATGCCGACATCGCGGTCGCCTGCGTGCTGCGTTTTACCGGCGAGGCGCATCCCGGCCTGTTCGACGGCATCCGCTATCCGGCGCTGGTGGCGCACGCCGCGCGATGCGAAGCGCTGCCGCCATTTCAGGAGATCGTGCAGAAGCTCGACCCGCCGAAGGGGTGAGAGGGACGAGCGCTGCTCCTTTCTATCCCTCCCCACAAAGGGGGAGGGAGAGAGGTGCCGCGCCTCCTACTCCTTCACCCGCATCGCTTCCGGCGTATCGGGCTGCACCAGCGGATGCGCCGTGGCGAAGGCCGGCAGCGCCATCGCGGTCTCGAAGATGCGCTTCACCGTCGGATAAGGCTTTAGGTCGATCTGCTGGTTGATCGCTGCGCTGACATGGCCGACCATGCAGATGTCGGCGAGGCCAGGCGCATCGCCGTGGCAGAAGCGGCCGGTGGCCTTGTCGCCGGCGAGATGCGCTTCGAGCGAGGCCAGGGTTTCGACGGTCCAGTGCCGCCGCCATGCCGCTTGCTGGGTGTCCCGCAAATTCAGTTCGCGGTCGAGATAGCGCCGCACCCGCGGCACCAGCAACGGATGGCCCTCGCAGGCGACCATCAGCGCCAGGCCGCGCACCCGGGCGCGGCCGCGCGCATCGGCCGGCAGCAAGGGCGGCTCGGGATGGGTCTCGTTGAGGTATTCGATGATGGCGAGCGACTGGAACAGCGTGGTGCCGTCATCCTCGACCAGCGCCGGCAGCGCCATCTGCGGATTGACGCGGCGATAGGCCTCGTCGCGATGCGCGTCGGCGTCGAGATCGACGAACACCACGTCGGCCGGCAGGCCCTTGAGGTTGAGCGCGATCCGAACGCGAAAACTCGCCAGCGATCGCCAGAACGAAAAGAATTTCATGGGTGGCTCCACGCCGTCGTCATGCGCGGGCTTGACCCGCGCATCCATCAATCGTCACGGGAGTTTGAGAAGATGGATCACCGGGTCAAGCCCGGTGATGACGAGTGGGGGAGAACCTACGCCCTTGCCGCCTTCTTGCGGTACGCCAGATGCACCGCGCAGTTGCAGCCCGGCGGATGCGCCAGCATTTCCTGCGAGGTGACATCATTGGCAGGGGCAGCCGATGACGGCGCCAGCGTCGGCATTGCGGCCATCACGGCGCGATCCTGCGCCTGACGATCCTGGGTCGGAATATAATTCAGCACCGGCGCCAGCCAGCGTTCGGTCTCGGCGATGCTCCAGCCCTTTCGCGCGGCGTAATCCTCGACCTGGTCGCGCTCGATCTTGCCGACGCCGAAATAGGCACTCTCGGGGTGGCTGAAATAAAGCCCTGACACCGACGAGCCCGGCCACATCGCGTAGCTCTCGGTCAGTTTGACGCCCGCAGTCTTCTCCGCATCGAGCAGCGCGAACAGCGTCGCCTTCTCGGTGTGGTCGGGCTGCGCCGGATAGCCGGGCGCGGGGCGAATGCCCTGGTACTGTTCGAGGATCAGCTGATCCGGCGTCTGCGTCTCGTCCGGCGCATAACCCCAGAACTCGCGGCGCACGCGGGCATGCATCCGCTCGGCAAAGGCTTCGGCAAGCCGATCCGCCAGGGCCTTGCACAGGATCGAGGAGTAATCGTCATTGGCATTCTTGAACCGGTCGGCGACCACATCCTCGCCGATCCCGGCGGTGACCACGAAGGCGCCGATATAATCCGGCACGCCGCTCGCCGCAGGCGCGATGAAATCCGACAGCGCCGAATTGAAGCGGCCTTCGCGCTTCTCCAGTTGCTGGCGCAGCGTGTGGAAGGTCGCGATCTGTTGTTTGCGGCTGTCGTCGGCATAGACCAAAATGTCGTCGCCGACGGCATTGGCGGGCCAGAAGCCGATCGTCGCCTGCGCCTTGAACCATTTTTCCTTGATGATCAGGTCGAGCATCTTGCGGGCATCGTCGTAGAGCGAGCGCGCGACTTCGCCGACCTTGGGGTCGTCGAGGATCGCCGGATAGCGCCCGGTCAGCTCCCAGGTCTGGAAGAACGGCGTCCAGTCGATGTAGTCGGCGAGTTCGGCGAGGTCATACTCGCTGAAACTCCTGATGCCCAAAAATGTCGGCTTGTTCGGCGGCGTCTTGGCAAAGTCGATGGTGACGGCATTGGCGCGGGCATCGGCCAGCTTCAGCCGCTTCTTGTCGGCCTGGGCGCGAAAATGCGCCGCGGAAATCTTGGCGTAGTCGGCGCGCACTTCGGCGGCATAGGCTTCGCGCCGCTCCGGCGACAGCAGCGACGAGGCCACGCCGACCGCGCGGCTGGCGTCGTTGACATGCACCACCGGCCCGCTGCGGTAATTCGGGTCGATCTTGACGGCGGTGTGGACCCGGCTGGTGGTGGCGCCGCCGATCAACAGCGGCACGGTCATGCCCTGGCGTTCCAGCTCGCCGGCGAGAAAACTCATCTCATCGAGCGAGGGCGTGATCAGGCCTGACAGACCGATGATGTCGGCGCCCACCGCCTTGGCGGTCTCGATGATTTTCGAAGCCGGCACCATCACGCCGAGGTCGATGACTTCAAAGTTGTTACATTGCAGCACGATGCCGACGATGTTCTTGCCGATGTCGTGGACGTCGCCCTTGACGGTGGCGAGCACGATCTTGCCGGCGGAGTTGCGGCCATCGCCGGCAATGCCGTTGGCGAGATTGCGCGCCTTCTCTTCTTCCATGAACGGCATCAGATAGGCGACCGCCTGCTTCATGACGCGGGCGGATTTCACCACCTGCGGCAGGAACATCTTGCCGTCGCCGAAGAGGTCGCCGACGATGTTCATGCCGGCCATCAGCGGGCCCTCGATCACGTTGAGCGGACGCTCGACGGTCTGCCGCACCGCTTCGGTGTCGGCCTCGATGAATTCGGTGATGCCGTGCACCAGCGCGTGGCTGAGCCGCTTTTCGACCGGCCATTCGCGCCAGGCGAGATCCTGCTCCTTGGTCTGCTTCTCCTTGCCGCGGAATTTCTCCGCCAGCTCCAGCAGGCGCTCGGAGGCGCCGGGATCGCGGTTCAGAATGACGTCTTCGCAGGTTTGCCGCAGTTCGGGATCGATGTCGTCATAGACGATCATCTGCCCGGCATTGACGATGCCCATGTCCATGCCGGCCTTGATGGCATGATACAGGAACACCGAATGCATGGCTTCGCGCACCGGCTCGTTGCCGCGGAACGAGAATGACAGGTTCGACACGCCGCCGGAAATATGCGCATGCGGCAGGTTTTGGCGGATCCAGCGCGTCGCCTCGATGAAGTCGACGCCGTAATTGTTGTGCTCCTCGAGCCCGGTCGCGATCGCGAAAATATTGGGATCGAAGATGATGTCTTCCGGCGGGAAGTTCAGTTGCCCGACCAGGATGTCGTAGGCGCGTTTGCAGATCTCGGTCTTGCGCGCGAACGTATCGGCCTGTCCGACCTCGTCGAACGCCATCACCACCACGGCCGCGCCATGGCGCCGCGCGATGGTCGCCTCGTGGATGAACTTTTCCTCGCCTTCCTTCATCGAGATCGAATTCACCACCGGCTTGCCCTGAACGCATTTCAGGCCGGCTTCGATCACGGTGAACTTTGACGAATTGACCATGACCGGAACGCGGGCGATATCGGGCTCGGCGGCGACGAGGTTGAGGAAGGTCACCATCGCCGCTTCGGAATCGAGCAGGCCCTCGTCCATGTTGACGTCGATGATCTGGGCGCCGTTCTCGACCTGGTCGCGCGCCACCGCCAGCGCTGCGGTGTAGTCGCCCGCGGTGACGAGCTTGCGGAATTTCGCCGAGCCGGTGACGTTGGTGCGCTCGCCGACGTTGACGAACGGGATCGCAGGCGTGAGTTCGAACGGCTCGAGGCCGGAGAGCCGCAGCCGCGGCTCGATCACGGGAATCGCGCGCGGCTTGTGCGGCGCGACGGCGGCCGCAATCGCCGCGATATGGTCCGGCGTGGTGCCGCAGCAGCCGCCGACGATATTGACGAGGCCGGAGCTTGCGAACTCGCCGATCAACCCGGCCATGAATTCCGGGCTTTCGTCGTACTGGCCGAATTCGTTGGGCAGTCCTGCGTTGGGATAGGCGCATACCAGCGTGTCGGCGACCCGGCCGATATCGGCGATATGGGCGCGCAGATCCTCGGCGCCGAGCGCGCAGTTGAAGCCGATGGTGATGGGGCGGGCATGCCGCACCGAATTCCAGAACGCCTCGGGCAATTGCCCTGACAATAACCGGCCGGATTTGTCGGTGATGGTGCCGGAGATCATCACGGGCACGTCGATGCCGCGCGCCTCGGCAATTTCCGAAATCGCATACAGCGCCGCCTTGGCGTTGAGCGTATCGAAAATGGTCTCGACCAGCAGCAGGTCGGCGCCGCCGTCAAGCAGACCGTTGATCTGCTCGCCATAGGCGGTGCGCAAATCATCAAAAGTGACGGCGCGGAATCCGGGGCTGGAGACGTCGGGCGAGATCGATGCGGTGCGGTTGGTCGGGCCGATCGCGCCGGCAACGAAACGCGGCTTGCCGTCTTCGGCCGTGACCCGCGTCGCGGCGGCGCGCGCCAGTTTTGCACCTTCGAGATTCATCTCATAGGCGATGCTGGAGAGGTCGTAATCGGCCTGCGCGATCGAGGTCGAGGAAAACGTATTGGTGGCGACGATGTCGGCGCCGGCGCGCAGATATTCGGCGTGGATGTCCTCGATCGCCTTGGGCTGGGTCAGGATCAGCAGGTCGTTGTTGCCCCTGAGGTCGCGGTGAAAATCCGCATACCGCGCGCCGCGGAACGCCGCCTCGTCATATTCGAGGCCCTGGATCATCGTGCCCATGGCGCCGTCGAGCACCAGGATACGGTCTCGGGCAGCCGCGAGCAGGGCGGTTCGCTTCGGAGATACAGCAACGGACATCAGATCAAGCAGCTTTCTGTGCGCCCTGCGGACGAATCCCGAGCAAATGGCTGATGGCGAACACGAGATCCGCGCGGTTCATGGTGTAGAAGTGAAAGGTATCGACGCCGTGCTTGGCCAGTTTCTGCACCTGGCCGGCAGCGACGGTGGCCGCCACCAGCTTGCGGGTCTCGGCGTCGTCGTCGAGGCCTTCGAACTTTTCCGCGAGCCAGTCCGGCACCGACGTGCCGGCGCGCGTGACGAAGTTGCGGGCCTGCTTGAAATTGTGCATCGGCATGATGCCGGGCACGATCGGAATGGTGATGCCGCGCGCCCTGACACGGTCGAGATAGCGAAAATAGAGGTCGTTATCGAAGAACACTTGCGTGATGGCGCGGGTCGCACCGGCATCGACCTTGGCCTGAAGGCCATCGATGTCGACGTCGAAGTCTGGGCTTTCGGGGTGTTTCTCCGGATAGGCCGAGACCGACACTTCGATATCGCCATGCTGCTTCTTGATGCCGGCCACGAGGTCGGCCGAAGTCTGGTAGCCATCGGGATGCGTCGCGTAGGCGGTGCCGATGCCGCCGGGCGGATCGCCGCGCAACGCGACGATGTGGCGGACGCCGGCCTCGTGATAGCGGGCGACGATATCGTCGATCTCGCCGCGGGCGGCGCCAACGCAGGTCAGATGCGCGGCCGGGGTCAGATCGGTTTCGCTGAGGATGCGGGTGATGGTGGAATGGGTGCGCTCGCGCGTCGATCCGCCGGCGCCATAGGTCACCGAGACGAAATTAGGCGTCAGCGGCGCCAGACGCTTGATGGTCTCCCACAGGCTCTTCTCCATCTCCTCGGTTTTGGGCGGGAAGAACTCGAAGGAGATCGCGGGAGCTTTCAGCGCGCGCTGTCCATCGTGCGCGGGGGGCGTAACCTCGGTCATGGCACCACAAACTCCACTCAAAGCTGCACAGGCGTCAGGCTTAGCTGCAGAGCGCTAAAATAAGCCAAACGGGCCCATTCAAACAGCCCATCGCCAATGGGAAATTGCCCAATTTATGAAATTTATCTACGATAAAGTGGCTTATTATCAAAAAGTGGGCAGAATTGCCAGCCGGCGATTCGGCGCGGTTTGTCGAAGAAACTGAGCTATAACATAGGCCATTTTACTAAAAAAGCGAGCTGCCATCAGTCCGAATTCGTACCCGATCCGTTGGTGGGCAGATTTTAGTCGATATCTCCACTGAAATAGCGTCCCACCCGGTACGTTTCAAGCCGCGTCGCATCGGCCCCTGCCGGCGCGCGCCTGATCTGCGCGACGGAGCCCTTTGTGCCGCCGACGGGGCGCACTAGTTTAGCTCGATGATTCCTCTCTCGATCCTCGACCTTTCCGTCGTCACGACAGGCACAAAACCCGCCGCGGCGTTGCGCAACAGCATCGACCTGGCGCGGCATGCCGATGCGCTCGGTTACGTCCGCTATTGGCTGGCCGAACATCACAACCTCGCCTCGGTGGCGAGCCCGGCGCCCGATTTGATGATCGGCCAGATCGCCGCCGTGACGAAAAACATCCGCGTCGGCTCCGGCGGCGTGATGCTGCCCAACCATGCGCCGCTGGTGGTCGCCGAGCGTTTCAAGATGCTGGAGGCGCTGTTTCCCGGCCGCATCGATCTCGGCCTCGGCCGCGCGCCCGGCACCGATGGCGCCACCGCGCACGCGCTGCGCAGCCGGCTCGATCGCCGCGAGGGCGACGACTTTCTCGAGCGGCTGCAGGAATTGATCCTGTGGGAGACCCGCGGTTTTCCGCCCGGCCATCCCTACAATAATGTGGTGGCGATGCCGGACGATTCGCCGTTGCCGCCGATCTGGCTGCTCGGCTCCAGCGACTACAGTTCAGAACTGGCCGCCCAGGTCGGCATGGGCTTTGCGTTCGCGCACCATTTTGCCTCGTATGACGCCGTCGCCGCGCTGAGCAATTATCACACCCGCTTCACCCAGTCGGGCTGGCGCGCCGCGCCGCACGGCATTCTGGCGGTGGCGGTGGTTTCCGCCGAGACCGATGCGGAAGCCGAGATGCTGGCATCGTCGATGGATCTCAACCGGCTGCGCCGCGACCGCGGGCAATTCCTGCCGCTGCCCAGCGTCGAGGAGGCGCTGGCCTATCCCTACACCGAGAGCGAGCGCGCCTCGATCGCCCGCAACCGCTCGCGGCTGTTCGTCGGCAGCCCCGCCACCGTGATGCAAAAACTGCAGCCGATGATCGCGGCGAGCCAGGCCGACGAGCTGATGATCATCACCGCCGTGTACGATCACGACGCGCGGAAGAAGTCGTACAGCCTGCTGGCGGATGCGTTCGGGTTGGGGAAGAAGGCGGCGGCGTAGCGATCTCTCGCCTCCCCTGGAGGGGGAGGGTCGGCTCGCATCGCTAGATGCGAGACGGGGTGCGGTGACTGCTTCGGATGAACTCTTCACCCCACCCCGCCGCTCCTTACAGTCGCGTCGACCCTCCCCCTCCAGGGAGGGTGAGCACCTCAATCCGTCTTCTCCGCTGAACGTCGCCCGGAACGGATGCCCCGGATAGACCCCGACGATCCGAAATTCGCGCGAGAAAAATTTCAGTTCCTCCAGCGCGAAGGCGAGGCTCTTGTCTTCGGGATGGCCGTCGACGTCGGCGTAGAACTCGGTGGCGAAGAAATTGCCGTCGACCATGTAGCTTTCCAGCTTGGTCATGTTGACGCCGTTGGTGGCAAAGCCGCCCATCGCCTTGTAGAGCGCGGCGGGCAGGTTGCGCACCCGGAAAACAAAAGTCGTGACCAGCGGCCCCGAGCCTTGCTCGGCCCAGGTTGCCTCGCGCGCCAGCACCACGAAGCGCGTGGTGTTGTGGGTTTCGTCCTCGACGTCCTCGGCCAGGATATCGAGGCCGTAGATATCGGCGGCCAGCCGTGAGGCGATCGAGGCGCAGCTCTTGTCGCCGCGGTCGGCGACGATGCGAGCGCTGCCCGCGGTATCGCCCGACACGATCGGCTTGATCTTCAGCTTGCGGATGATGTTGCGGCATTGCCCGAGCGCGTGGACGTGGCTTTCCACGGTCTTGATGTCGCCGAGCTTGGCGCCGCGCGGCGCCATCAACTGATGATGGATCGGCAAGAACCATTCGCCGACGATGAACAGGCCGGATTGCGGCAGCAGATGATGGATGTCGGCGACGCGGCCGGCGACCGAGTTCTCGATCGGGATCATGCCGAGCTCGGCCTCGCCCGAGGTGATCGCGGCCAGCGCGTCCTCGAAGGTCGGGCAGGGCAACGGCTCGGCGTCGGGATAGGCTTCGGCGATGGCGATATGGGAATTGGCGCCGGGTTCGCCCTGGAATGCGATTTTTACGGTTTTTGTCATGCCGCCTTGTATCAGCCGCTCAGGCTTTTTCCAGAGCGTTTCAGCGAATTGGAGCCGGTTTGCTCGAAGAAAACGCATCAAAACAACAGCATAAAGCCTGTTCAATCAGAAC
Source organism: uncultured Alphaproteobacteria bacterium (assembly GCA_963742695.1). Lineage (GTDB taxonomy): Bacteria > Pseudomonadota > Alphaproteobacteria > Rhizobiales > Xanthobacteraceae > Bradyrhizobium. Next base: position 112,104 of record CAVUNF010000032.1, on the reverse strand, counting down.
GCGGCTTTAGTATCCGGCGGGCGGTTTCGAGGTCGGCCGGCGTATCGACGCCGCGCGGCACCGTCTCGACGATGGTGATGTCGATCCGCATGCCGGCTTCGAGCGCCCGCAACTGCTCGAGTTTCTCCTGCTGTTCCAGCGCCGATGGCGGCAGCGACACAAAGCGCTCCAGCGCCGCGCGGCGATAGGCATAGAGGCCGATATGATGATAGCGCGGCCCGTCGCCGTAAGGCGCGGTGGCGCGGGTGAAATAAAGCGCGCGCAGCCGCCCCGCGCTGACCGGCGAGCCGACCGCCTTCACCACGTTCGGATTGGTGGCTTCTTCCTCGGTATGGATTTGCGCCGCCAGCGTCGCGATATCGACCGCGGGGTCGGCCAGCGGCGCCAGCACGCTGCGGATATTGTCGGGCAGGATGGTGGGAAAATCGCCCTGCAGATTGACCACGATTTCGGCCTCGCCCCGGGGATCGAGCTTGCCGCAGCGCCTCGTGGATCCGGTCCGATCCCGAAGGATGGTCGGCCCGGGTCATGACCGCCTCGAAGCCATGGGCCATCACCGACGACGCGATCTCAGGCGTGTCGGTGGCGACCGCGACGCGGCCGATTTGCGCGGCCTCGGCACGGCGCAGCACGTGCACGATCATCGGCAGGCCGGCAATATCCAATAGCGGCTTGCCGGGCAGGCGCGTGGCGGCCATGCGGGCGGGAATCAGCACCAGGGTGCGGGGTTCGGACATCGGGTTTGGACCCGGCTCAAATGGTCAGGAATTGGTGGGGATTGGCGGAAAGTTGGGGCGTTTATACGGGTTGCCAGAGCGCGGGCAAACCGATATCTGATCGTGGCTTCGGGTGCGGTGCGAAAGCCTGATTCCTGATGTTTTCCGCGGCCGTCTCTCCGGCCTTAAGTCGACCTTTCCGGCTTGTCCGGCTTGGAGCCTGATCGAAAATGGACTCCTTCGAAATCAATAAAATCATGGGCGCCGTTCTGGCCACCTGCCTTGTGCTGCTGGTGACGAACTTTGCGGCGAACGCGATTTTTACGCCCAAGATGCCGGAAAAGCCGGGCTTCGAAATCGCCGTGAAGGAAGACGCGCCAGCGGCGGCAAGGAAGCCGCGGCCGCGCGCCGTCCGAGCCGATCGAGAAGCTGCTGCAGACCGCTTCGGTCGAGAAGGGCGCCGGCGCGGCGAAGAAATGCGCCGCCTGCCATACCTTCGAAAAGGGCGGCCCCAACCGCGTCGGCCCGAACCTGTTACGGAATCCTCAACGAGCCGAAGGGCGCAGGGCACGCGGGTTCAATTTCTCGGCGGCCATGAAGGCCAAGGGCGGCAACTGGACCTACGACGACCTCAACAAGTTCCTCGCCAATCCGAAGGGCTTTGTTCCCGGCACCGCGATGGGCTTTGCCGGCATCCCGAAGGACAGCGAGCGCGCCGACGTGATCGCCTATCTGCGCACCCTGTCCGACAACCCGGCCCCGCTGCCGACGGCGGCGAAGTAACATCCCGACGCCCTGCATGGGCTTTCATGCGAATCAGCGGCCAGCGGCCGGGCTTTGCCTGGCCGTTTTCGGTCTTGCGGGCTCGCGCGCCTTGTTATCGGGACGTTTCGCCGCAGAGATACCGGTTTCGGGGTGGTATCATGAGGAAAAAGCAACATAATCGGCCGAACCCTTGCCTTATATTGCGGCCTCCAATAGGGCTCCGTATTCGACAGGAATTCTTCATTGGCGATTACCCGACGACATCTTCTGCAAAGCGGCGCCTTCGCCGCGATCGCTCCGGCGCTGGGGACCGCGGCAGGCTTTCCCGCGATCGAGCCGGCCCATGCGCAATCCGCAACCGGCGAACCGGGCTGGCGGCACGCGCTGTCGCTGTTCGGCGATGTCAAATATCCGGCCGACTTCAAGCGGTTCGATTACGTCAATCCGGATGCGCCGAAGGGCGGCGTCGTCCGCACCATAGCCGATCGGCACCTTCGATAATTTCAACCTTGCCGTTGCCGGCGTCAAAGGCTCGCTCGCGGCCGCCGTCCAGCTCATCTATGAACCACTGATGACGTCGTCGCTGGACGAAGTTTCGACCGAATACGGCGCGCTTGCCGAAGCCGTCAGCCATCCCGAGGATTTTTCTTCCGTCATCTATCGTCTGCGCCCGCAGGCGAAATGGCATGACGGCAAGCCGGTGACGCCGGAAGATGTGATCTTCTCGCTCGATGCGTTCAAGCAATACCATCCGATGTATTCGGCTCTATTACCGCCACGTCGTGAAAGCCGAGAAGACCGGCGAACGCGATATCAAATTCACCTTCGATGCGCCGGGCAATCGCGAACTGCCGCTGATCGTCGGCCAGCTCACTGTGCTGCCGAAGCATTGGTGGGAAGGCACCGACAGTGAGGGTCGCAAGCGCGACATCTCCGCGACCACGCTGGAAAAGCCGCTGGGTTCCGGACCCTATCGCATCAAGGAATTTGTCGCCGGACGTTCGATCGCATTCGAGCGGGTGCAGGACTAGTGGGGCGGCAAACATCAGCGTCAATATCGGGCGGAATAACTTCGATGAACTGCGCTACGAATATTTCCGCGACAATCCACCGTGGCGCTCGAGGCCTTCAAGGGTGACCAGGTCGACTGGTCGTCCGAGAACAGCGCCAAGAACTGGGCGACCGCCTACGATTTTCCGGCCGTCACCGAAAAGCGCGTGCTGATGGAGGAATTCCCGATAACCGCAGTTCGGGTATCATGCAGGGCTTTGTCCTGAACACTGCGCCGCGACAAGTTCGCGGATCGCGCGGGTGCGCCGCGCGCTGAATTTCGCGTTCGATTTCGAGGAGATGAACAAGCAGATGTTCTTTGGTCAGTACAAGCGGATCAGCAGCTATTTCGACGGAACGGAACTTGCTTCGAGCGGCCTGCCGGAAGGCAAGGAACTTGCAATCCTTGAGACGGTGCGCGCAGAGGTGCCTGCCGAAGTCTTCACCACGGCCTACACCAATCCGGTGGGCGGCAATCCGGAAGCGGTGCGCGAAAATCTGCGCGAGGGGCTGCGCTTGCTGAAGGAGGCCGGCTACGAGGTGCGCGACCGCAAGCTGGTCGACAGCAAAACCGGGCACGCCGATTTGCGCTCGAACTACTGAACGCTGATCCGAGCTTTGAGCGGGTCATGCTGTTCTTCAAGCCGTCGCTGGAGCGGCTCGGCATCGAAGTGAGCGTCCGCACCATCGATCCGATCGCAATATGAAAACCGGCTGCGGAGTTGCGATTTCGATATCGTCGTCACGTCCTGGGCTGAGTCGCTGTCGCCCGGGCAACGAACAGCGTGAATATCTGGGGATCGCAGGCGGCGGATATGGCCGGCTCGCGGAACCTCATCGGAATCAAAAACCCTGCGATCGACAAGCTGATCGAGCGCGTGATCTTCGCCAAGGACCGCGACGATCTGGTCGCCGCGACCAAGGCGCTGGATCGTGTGCTGTTGTGGAATCACTACGTCGTGCCGCAATGGAATTACCCGAAGGTTCGTACGGCACGCTGGGACCGCTTCGGCCGCCCGATCCGAACTGCCGAAATACGGCCAATCGGCATTTCCGTCGATATGGTGGTACGACGCCGACAAGGCCGCCAGGATCGGCAAGCGATCTTGAGGGATATCCCCCGCATGACGAAGCTCTCCCGCCGCGGTGTGCTCGGTCTCGGCGTCGGCGCGCTCGCAGCGCCGTGGCTGCGGCCCGCGATCGGCGGCCGAGGTTGGCACTGAAGCCCACGGCATGTCGGTATTCGGCGACCTGAAATATCCGGCCGACTTTCCGCATTTCGACTACGTCAATACAGCGGCGCCAAAGGGCGGGTTGTTTTCGACGATCCCGTCGACCCGCGCCTACAATCAATCCTTCCATACGTTCAATTCGTTCAACGCCTTCATCCTCAAGGGCGAAGGCGCGAAGGGCATGGAGCTGACCTTCGCCTCGCTGATGGCGCGCGCCAACGACGAGCCCGACGCGATGTACGGCCTTGCCGCAAAGTCGGTGTGGATTTCGCCCGACAAGCTGACCTACCGTTTCACGATGCGGCCCGAGGCGCGGTTTCACTGACGGCTCGAAACTGACCGCGCATGACGTCGCCTTCTCGCTGAACACGCTGAAGGAAAAAGGCCACCCGCTGATCGTGGTCCAGTTGCGCGACATGGTGAAGGCCGAAGCGCTCGACGACGCGACGGTCGCCGTGATCTTTGCGCCAAATCGCGCGCGTGACGTCCCGCTCTATGTCGCCGGCCTGCCGATCTTCTCCAAGGCCTATTATGCGACGCGCACGTTCGAGGAATCGACCGTCGAAATCCCGCTCGGCTCGGGGCCCTACAAGGTGGGTAAATACGAGATCAACCGCTACGTCGAATATGACCGGGTGAAAGACTGGTGGGCGGCCGATCTTCCCGTCAACCGCGGCAGCTACAATTTCGATACCGTGCGCTACGAATTCTATCGCGACCGCGACGTGGCGTTCGAAGGCTTTGCCGGCAAGAATTATCTCTATCGCGAGGAATTCACCGCGCGCATCTGGGCCACGCGTTACGACTTTCCGGCGATCAAGGACGGCCGTGTCAAGCGCGAGACCCTGCCGGATGAACGCCGTCAGGCGGGCAGGGTTGGTTCTTCAACACCCGCCGCGACAAGTTCAAGGATCCCAGGGTACGCGAAGCGGTGATCAACGCGTTCGATTTCGAATGGACCAACAAGACCGTGATGTACGGCGCCTATGCGCGCACGGCTTCGCCGTTCCAGAATTCGGACATGGTGGCGACCGGGTTGCCGTCGCCGGAAGAATTGAAGCTGCTCGAGCCGTTCCGCGGCCAGGTGCCGGACGAGGTGTTCGGCGAGCCGTTCGTGCCGCCGGTATCGGATGGATCGGGCCAGGACCGGCACATTGCTGCGCAAGGCGCAGCAATTGCTGCAGGACGCCAAGCTTCCCGTCAAGGATGGCAAGCGGCTGATGCCGAACGGCGAGATTTTTACGATCGAATTTCTGCTCGACGAGCCGTCGTTCCAGCCGCATCACGCGACCTTCATCAAGAATCTCGGCCAGCTCGGCATCGAAGCCAGCATCCGGTTGATTGACGCCGTGCAATACCGCGCCCGGGTGGAGGCTTTTGATTTCGACATGACGATCGATGCGCCTGAGCATGTCGCCGACGCCGGGCGACAGCCTGCGGCCGTACTTTACCTCGCACGCGGCCGCCACCAAGGGATCGTACAATCTGGCGGGAGTGGCCAACCCTGCGATCGACGCGCTGATCGACAAGGCCATCGGCGCCGAAACGCGCGCTGATTTGACCTTCGCGTGCCGCGCGCTCGATCGCGTGTTCCGGGCCGGCCGCTATTGGGTGCCGCAATGGTTCCGCACCAACCACCCGATCGCCTATTGGGACGTGTTCGCGCATCCGCCGAAGCCGGCGCGCTATGCGCAAGGCGCCGGCGCGCCGGATAATTGGTGGTATCGATCGCCGACAAGGCGGCCAAGCTCGAGCAGGCGAAATAGTTCATGAGCGCATATATCGCCCGCCGGCATTCTCCTGATGATCCCGACGCTGCTTGGGAATCCTGTTCGTCTCGTTCGTGGTGGTGCAGTTCGCGCCGGGCGGACCGGTGGAGCGGGTGATCGCGCAGCTGTCACGGCGCGGACACCGGCGGCAGCTCGCGGATTTCGGGCGCGGCGGCGGCGATTTCGGCCCGCGCGGCCAGGTCGGCGCCTCGGCGGATGCGGTCGGATCGAAGTACCGCGGCGCCCAGGGGCTCGATCCCGATTTCATCAAGAGCCTCGAAAAGCAGTTCGGCTTCGACAAGCCGGCGCCGGAGCGCTTTGCGCTGATGCTGTGGAATTTCGCGCGGTTCGATTTCGGCAAGAGCTATTTCCGCGATGTCAGCGTGCTGCAGCTGATCAAGGAGAAGCTGCCGGTCTCGATGTCGCTCGGCATCTGGATGATGCTGCTGACCTATCTGATCTCGATCCCGCTCGGCATCCGCAAGGCGGTGAAGGACGGCTCGAAGTTCGACACCTGGACCTCGGCGGTGATCATCGTCGGATTTGCGATTCCCGGCTTCCTGTTTGCGATCCTCCTGATCATCCTGTTCGCCGGCGGCTCGTTCTTCAATATTTTCCCGTTGCGCGGTCTGACCTCGGACGGCTGGGCGCAATTTCCCTGGTACTGGAAGATCCTCGACTATTTCTGGCACATCACGCTGCCGCTGATCGCGATGGCGCTCGGCGCCTTCGCCACCATGACGTTGCTGACCAAGAATTCGTTTCTCGATGAAATCCGCAAGCAATATGTGATGACCGCGCGCGCCAAGGGCTGCAGCGAACGGCAGGTGCTTTACAATCACATCTTCCGCAACGCCATGCTGATCGTGATCGCCGGCTTTCCGGGCGCGTTCATCCACGCCTTCTTTTCCGGCTCGCTCCTGATCGAAACCATCTTCTCGCTCGATGGGCTCGGCCTGCTCGGCTTCGAGAGCGTGCTGAACCGCGATTATCCGGTGGTGTTCGGAACGCTGTTCATCTTTTCGCTGGTCGGCCTCGTGGTCAATCTGATCTCCGACCTCGCCTATATGTGGATCGATCCGCGAATCGATTTCGAGGCGCGGGAAGTCTGATGACCATCATCGCGCCGCCGCCGGTCGAAACCACCACGCAGTCGCCGCTCGGCGAAATCGTGCCGATGACGCGTGCATCGGTTCAGCCCGTCGCCGCTCAATCAGCGGCGCTGGCAGAATTTCAAGTCGAACCGCCGGGGTTACTGGTCGTTCTGGATTTTCCTGATCCTGTTCTTTGTCTCGCTGTTCGCCGAACTGATCGCCAACGACCGGCCGTTCCTGATCAAGTTCGACGGCAAGCTGTATTTTCCGGCCTTCGTCAGCTATTCCGAAACCACCTTCGGCGGCGACTTCGAGACCGCGGCGGACTATCGCGATCCGTTATCTGCAGAAGCTGATCGCGGAGAAGGGCGGCACGGTGGTCTGGCCGCTGATCCGCTATTCCTACGATACCCATAATCTCGATCTGCCGACGCCGGCGCCGTCGAAGCCGACCTGGATGCTGACCGAAGCGCAGTGCAAGGAGGTGGTGCAGAAGAAGGGCCTGAAGAGCTGCCGCGATCTCGAATACAACTGGCTCGGCACCGACGACCAGGGCCGCGACGTGGTCGCGCGCCTGATCTACGGCTTTCGCATCTCGGTGCTGTTCGGGCTTAGCCTGACCATCATCTCCTCGATCATCGGCGTCGCCGCCGGCGGCGTGCAGGGCTATTTCGGCGGCTGGGTCGATCTCGGCTTCCAGCGCTTCATCGAAGTCTGGAGCGCGATTCCCTCGCTGTATCTGCTGTTGATCCTGTCCTCGGTGCTGGTGCCCGGCTTCTTCGTCCTGCTCGGCATCCTGCTTGCTGTTCTCCTGGGTGTCGCTGGTCGGCCTGGTGCGCGCCGAATTCCTGCGCGGCCGCAATTTCGAATACATCATGGCGGCGCGCGCGCTCGGCGTGTCCAATGCCGTGATCATGTTCCGGCATCTGCTGCCGAACGCCATGGTGGCGACCATGACGTTCCTGCCGTTCATCGTGTCGTCGTCGGTGATGACGCTGACCGCGCTCGACTTCCTCGGCTTCGGATTGCCGCCGGGCTCGCCGTCGCTCGGCGAATTGCTGTCGCAGGGCAAGTCCAACGTGCAGGCGCCGTGGCTCGGCTTCACCGGCTTCTTCGCGGTCGCGATCATGCTGTCGCTGCTGATCTTCATCGGCGAAGGCGTGCGCGACGCGTTCGATCCGCGCAAGACGTTCAGGTAGGCCGCGCGCATGGATGCCATCAACCAGCCCCTGCTCGATGTCCGCGATCTTGTCGGTGGCGTTTCATCAGCCCAGCGGCAGTTCGGTCGCGGTCGACCATATTTCCTTCGAGATCAAGCGCGGCGAATGCGTGGCGCTGGTCGGCGAATCCGGTTCCGGAAAATCGGTCAGCGCGCTGTCGATCCTGAAGCTGCTGCCATATCCGACCGCATCGCATCCCGTCGGGCAGCATTCACTTCAAGGGCCGCGAACTGCTCGCATCTGTCGGAGCGCGAGATTCGCAGCATTCGCGGCAACGACATTTCGATCATCTTCCAGGAGCCGATGACGTCGCTCAATCCGCTGCATACGATCGAGGCCCAGATCGGCGAGATCCTGCAGCTGCACAGCGGCATCAGCGGCGCGATGGCGCGGGCGCGGACGCTCGAACTGCTGACGCAGGTCGGCATTCCCGAGCCGGAAACGCGGCTCGCAAGCTATCCGCATCAATTGTCCGGCGGCCAGCGCCAGCGCGTCATGATCGCGATGGCGCTCGCCAACGAGCCCGATCTGCTGATCGCCGACGAGCCGACCACCGCGCTCGACGTCACCGTGCAGGCGCAGATCCTGACGCTGCTGGCGGAAATTCGCGCGCGGCTCGGCATGAGCCTGCTGTTCATCACCCACGATCTCGGCATCGTGCGCCGCATCGCCGACGTGGTCTGCGTCATGAACGACGGCAAGATCGTCGAGCAGGGACCGGTCGAGCAGGTCTTTACCGCGCCGAAGCATCCCTACACCAAGGCGCTGCTCGCGGCCGAGCCGAAGCCGGACCCGGCGCCGCCGCGGCCCGGTTCTCCGGTGGTGATGTCGGCTGACGATTTGAAGGTCTGGTTTCCGGTCAAGCGCGGCCTGCTGCGCAGGACGGTCGGGCACATCAAGGCGGTCGACGGCGTCAGCGTGAAGGTGCGCAAGGGCGAGACGCTCGGCGTGGTCGGCGAATCCGGCTCCGGCAAGACCACGCTGGGCCTGGCGCTGCTGCGGCTGATCTCGTCCGACGGGCCGATCGTGTTTCTCGGCAAGGATATCCAGGGCCTGCGCTTCAAGGCGATGCGGCCGTTCCGCCGCGACATGCAGATCGTGTTTCAGGATCCGTTCGGCGCGCTGAGCCCGCGGATGTCGGTCGGCGATATCGTCGCCGAGGGCCTCAGCGTGCATCAGCCGACGCTGTCGGAAGCCGAGCGCGAAGCGCGCGTGATCAAGGCGCTGAAGGATGTCGGCATGGATCCGGCGACGCGGTTTCGCTATCCGCATGAATTCTCCGGCGGCCAGCGCCAGCGCATCAGCATCGCGCGCGCCGTGGTGCTGGAGCCGAATTTCGTCGTGCTGGATGAGCCGACCAGCGCGCTCGACATGCTGTTTCAGGCCCAGATGGTCGATCTGTTGCGCGAATTGCAGCGCAAGCGCGACCTGACCTACATGTTCATCTCGCACGATCTGCGCGTGGTCGCCTCGCTCGCCAGCCATCTGATCGTGATGCGTCACGGCAAGGTGGTGGAGGAAGGGCCGGCTTCGGAGCTGTTCAAGAATCCGAAGACCGATTACACCCGCGCGCTGTTCGCCGCCGCGTTCCGGCTGGAAACCGCGCCGGACGGGCCGGTCGCGGGCTGAAAATCACACCAGCCGCTTGATCGCGGTGATCTCGCTGCCGGCGGCCTTGATGCGCGCGATGGCGTCGCGCGTATTCTCGATCGCCGTCGCCATGTGATGCGCATTGGCGTGAACGATGCTGTCGGCATCGCGCGCGATCGCCACATGGCCTTTCCAGAAGATCAGATCGCCGCGCTGCAGTCTCTTCGACTCCGCAGGCATCCAGCGCGCGGCCGAGGCCGTCCTGCTGCATGTCGCTGTCGCGCGGGCAGCCGGTGCCGGCGGCGTTCAGCGATACCTGGACCAGGCCGGAACAATCGATGCCGAGGCTGCTCTTGCCGCCCCACAGATAGGGCGTGCCGACGAAGCGCTCGGCGACCGCGACGAAATCCTCTGCCATAGTGGTCGATGCGCCGAAGATGCTGCCGCGGCAGATACCAGCCCTCGCGCGTGACGGCGAAGGCGCCGTCTTCGCGCGTCACCGTCAGCGTGGTTCCCAGCACCAGCGTGTCGACCGGCGGCAGTTTGATCGAGGGGCCGGGAAACGCAAACGTCCGCAAGCGCCGTGACCTTGTGCGTCGGCGCAGCGCCGGGCTTTGCCAGCGCGCGGTCGGGCAGCCAGCCGACATAGCCGTCGCCGTTCAACTGACCCCACGCCCAGCCTTCGCCGTTGCGGTCGTAGATCGTGACGCGCTCGCCCTTCAGCGCCTGCGTCGCAAGCTCGGCATCGGAGGACGGCCCATCGCGCAGCGGCGCGATGCGCATCGATAATCTCGAATTCCTCGCCGGCGACGAAGCGCGCCGCCTTGACCTTGCCTTCGAGATATTTCGCGGCGAGGTCGGGCCGCGCCGGTGTCAGGCGCGGGTCATCCATAGCGTTCGCTCAACAGTTTGTAGATCGCGCGCGCGGCCTGGCATTCGCCGCCCTCCGGGCGCGCCGGTTTGGCCGACGGCGTCCAGCCGTAGATATCGACATGCAGCCAGCTTTTCGCGGCCTCGACGAAGCGCTGCAGGAACAGCGCGCAGGTGATCGAGCCGGCAAAACCGCCTGACGGCGCGTTGTTGATATTGGCGACCTTGGAATCGAGCCAGGCATCGTAAGGCGGCCACAGCGGCAATCGCCACAACGGATCGTTCTCCTGTTTCGCGCAGCGCGCGACGTCGAGCGCCAGCGTCTCATCGTTGGTGTAAAAGGGCGGTAAATCCGGCCCCAGCGCCACCCGCGCCGCGCCGGTCAGGGTCCCCAGATCGATCAGCAGATCGGGCTTCTCCTCGTCGGCGAGCGCCAGCGCGTCGGCCAGCACCAGCCGGCCTTCGGCGTCGGTATTGCCGATCTCGACGGTAAGACCCTTGCGCGAGGTGAAGATATCGAGCGGCCGGAAGGCGTTGCCGGCGACCGCGTTCTCGACCGCGGGGATCAGGACCCGCAGCCGCACCTTGAGCTTGGCGTCCATCACCATCAGCGCCAGCGCCAGCACGTTGGCGGCGCCGCCCATGTCCTTTTTCATGATCAGCATGCCGCTGGACGGCTTCAGGTCGAGCCCGCCGGTATCGAAGCAGACGCCCTTGCCGACCAGCGTCACCTTGGGATGCGCAGGATCGCCCCAGCTGAAATCGATCAGCCGCGGCGCGCGCGGTCGACGCCATGCCGACCGCATGAATCAGCGGAAAATTCTGCCGCGTCAGATCGTCGCCGACGATGCAGCTGAAACTGGCGCCGAAGCGTTTTGCGAGTTGCTCGGCGGCGTGCGCCAGCTCTTCCGGTCCCATGTCGTTCGAGGGCGTATTGATGAGATCGCGGGCAAGCGTGGCCGCTTCCGCCATCCGCGTGATATCGGCGATGTCGACGCCATCGGGCGGCACCAGCCTGACGTTGGGCGCATCGCTCTTGCGGTAGCGGCTGAAGCGATAGCTGCCGAGCGCAAAGGCCAGCGCGGCGAGGCGGCGTGTCGTGCGGCGCATTGGCAAAACGGTAGACGCCCGGCGGCAGCAGGCCCGGCAACGAGCCCGGCCGGAACAGGTCGCGGGATTTGCTGGCCTCGTCCTCGAGGCCGAACAGGACCTGCGCGATCTTTCCGTCCGCCGAGGGCAGCGTCAGGCACGCCCCGGGCTTGGCCGCAAAGCCGTTGGCCCGCGCGAACTGCCGGGCCTGCGCCGGGAAGCTCGGCGCAGATCGCCTCCCATGTCGCCTTGGTCGCGAACGTAATGGGGATGGCCGATGGGGCGGGCGCGGTCTCGAACACGGATTGCATGCGGTTCTCGGTCTTCGCATTGGAACGGGTCAGGGTCGGCGCTGCCGCCGGGCGTCAATTAACCAGACATTAGGGTTAACAGTCTATTGCTGGCGTGTTCAGCCCGATCAATTCGCCTGATATTGTGAGTTAAAGTGCCATGCGTCAGCAGTCCAGCCTTGCCCGGCTTCTCGCGTCCGCGGCCGTGACGGCGATCTTGGCCGCGGGCCTTGGCGGCTGCCAGACCATGTCCGACATCACCGGATCGGTGACGTCGAAAAAGGCCGAAGCCGCCCCCGAGACCGATCCGCGCCGCGCGGTCGATGTCTATGGCGAGCGCTATCGCGCCAATCCCAAGGATGCCGACGCCGCCCTGCGCTATGGCCAGGCGCTTCGCGCCACCGGCCAGCGCGCCCAGGCCGCCGCCGTGCTCGAACAGGCCACCATCGCCCATCCCGGCAACAAGGCGCTGCTCGCCGGCTATGGCCGGGCGCTGGCCGACAACGGCAATTTCCAGCAGGCGTTCGACGTGCTCACCCGCGCCCATTCGCCCGAAAATCCGGACTGGCGCATCCTTTCGGTGCAGGGAACCGCGCTCGATCAGCTCGGCCGGCACGACGAAGCGCGCCGCTATTACGCCAGCGCGCTGAAGATCGTGCCCGACGAGCCGTCGGTGCTGTCCAATCTCGGCCTGTCCTACGTTCTCTCCAAGGATTTGCCGAAGGCGGAAGAGACGCTGCGCCGGGCCTACGGCAGCACCCGGGCCGATGCGCGGGTGCGGCAGAATCTGGGTCTGGTGGTCGGCCTGCAGGGCCGCTTCGCCGAGGCCGAAACCATCGTGAAGGCCGATCTGCCGGCGGAAGAGGCGGCGGCCAACGTCGCCTATCTGAAGCAGATGCTGAGCCGCAAGGACAATCCGCGCACCGGCGCCAGGACCGTGCCGGTAGCGGCGCTCGACCGTCCGAACTGAAATCACTCAAGGTGAAGCTGTCATCATCCGGCTTGACCGGATGACCAGTAATCGCCGACGTCAGTGTTTACTGGATCGTCCGGCGTAGGCGAGCGGAGCGACGCCGTCCTTCGTACGGCTATGCCGGACGATGACACATGACGTGGTGACAGCATCGATCGCAGCATCGATAGCGCAGCTGAGCGGCCATCAGCCGCCACGTCAGCTCACTGCATCGCCGCGACCTTGATGCCGGTCGGCCCGAGAATGACGACGAACAGCACCGGCAGGAAGAACAGGATCATCGGCACCGTCAGTTTCGGCGGCAACGCTGCCGCCTTCTTCTCGGCCTCGTTCATGCGCATGTCGCGATTTTCCTGCGCCATCACGCGCAGGCTCTGGCCGAGCGGCGTGCCGTAGCGTTCCGACTGCTGCAAGGCCAGACAGACCGATTTCACGCCTTCGAGGCCGGTGCGCTTGGCCAGGTTTTCGTACGCCACCTTGCGGTCCTGCAGATAGGACAGCTCGGCCGTGGTCAGCGTGAATTCCTCCGACAGCGCGACCGACTGGCGTCACGATCTCGACGCTGACCTTGCGGAACGCGGCTTCGATCGACATGCCGGACTCGATGCAGATCAGCAACAGATCGAGCGCATCGGGAAATGCGCGCCTGATCGAGAGCTGGCGCTTCGAGATCGCGTTCTTCAGGAACAGCATCGGCGCCTGCAATCCGAGATAGGCCGCGGCGACGCACATGCCGATCTTCACCGGCATCGATTTTTCCATGTGCGAGATCACGAACACATACAGCACCGCCCCGATGAAGAGCAGGATCGGCGTCACCAGCCGGAAGAACAGGAACGTGACGTAAGGCGCGTGCCCGCGATAGCCGGCCATGATCAGCTTTTCGCGCGCGGCTTCCTGGGCCAGCCATTTGCCGAGGTTGAAGTCCTCCACCACCTTGGAGACCAGTTGCTTCGGCGTCTGGCGCAGCGACACCTTTTCGGTCCGGGTGAGACGCTCGCGCTCGCGCTGGCGGATCCGCTCGCGTTCGCTGGCGACCGCCTTCATGCGCTTGGCCAGACCTTCGCCGGCAAACAGCGGCATGATCAGCGTATAGGCGGTCGCGCTCACGGCGATAGCGGCGAGCAGCATGGTCATGAACCGCGCGTCGTGGAGCTTGTCGACCAGGAACTCAATCATGCTGCACCGTCAGAAGTCGAAATTGATCATTTTCTTCATCACGATGATGCCGATGGACATCCAGCATCACGCAGCCGACCAGCATCAATTGGCCGGTCGGATGGGTCCACAGCAGCGAGATGTAATCCGGGGTCGAGAGGTAGACCAGCAGCATCACGATCGGCGGCAACGAACCGATGATCGCCGCGGATGCCTTGGCTTCCATCGACATCGCCTGAATCTTCTCGGCCATCTTCTTGCGGTCGCGCAGCACCTTGGACAGGTTGCCCAGCGCCTCCGAGAGGTTGCCGCCGGACTTCTGCTGGATCGCGATCACGATCCCGAAGAAGTTCGCTTCCGGCACCGGCATCCGTTCGAACAGCCGCGCGCAGGCGTCGCCGAGCGGCATGCCGATCGCCTGGGTCTCGATGATGGCCAGGAATTCGCCCTTGAGCGGCTCCGGCGCGTCGGCGGCGACGACCTTGATCGACTCGAACAGCGGCAGGCCCGCCTTGATGCCGCGAACGATCACGTCGACGGCGTCCGGCAGCGCCTTGAGAAATGCCTTTTCGCGGCGGTTCTTGAGATAGCCCAGGCCCCAGCGCGGCAGGCCGAAGCCGGCGGCGAACGCCAGGCCGGCCGCCGCGAGCAGCCCGCCGCCGCCCAGCATCGCCATGACGAAAGCGATGGCTCCGAGAATGCCGGAAACGATCATGAATTTCTGCGTCGTCCAGGTCAGGCCGGCCTGCGTCAGACGGACGCTCAGCGGGACCTTCTTTTCCTTCTCGCGGCGCGCATCGAGGTCCTTCAGCGAGCCTTCGACCTGCTCGCGCCGGGTGCGCTGGTTCCTGTCGACCTGACGCGCGACCGGCTCGGATTTCGCGACCGAGGCGCGGCGGCTCTCGGCCTTTTTCTCTCCCGACAGCATGGGATAGATAAAGACCCATGCCAGGCCGCCGACGGCGGTGGCGGCGAGAAAGGCCAATGCGAGCGCTTGTATATTCATGGCCCGCTTCCCTAGACGTCCACGATGACTTCGGCGGCGTCGAGTGCGGCGGCAAGCCGTTTCTCTTCGCCGTAGTAGCGCGCGCGATCCCAGAAGCGCGGCCGTCCGATGCCGGTCGAGCGATGCCGGCCGATGATGTTGCCGTTGGCGTCCTCGCCGACCATGTCGTAGAGGAACAGGTCCTGGGTAATGATGGTGTCGCCTTCCATGCCCATCACCTCGGTGATGTGCGTGATGCGGCGGGAGCCGTCGCGCAGGCGCGCGGCCTGGATGACGACGTCGATCGAGGCGCAGATCATCTCGCGAATGGTTCGCGACGGCAGCGAGAAGCCGCCCATCGTGATCATCGATTCGCAACGCGACAGGGCTTCGCGCGGATTGTTGGCGTGCAGCGTTCCCATCGATCCGTCGTGACCGGTGTTCATGGCCTGCAGCAGATCGAATGCCTCCGGTCCGCGGACTTCGCCGACGATGATGCGTTCAGGGCGCATACGCAGGCAGTTTCGCACCAGTTCGCGCATCGTGACCTGGCCCTCGCCCTCGATGTTGGGCGGGCGGGTTTCCAGCCGCACCACATGCGGCTGCTGCAGCTGAAGTTCGGCGGCGTCTTCGCAGGTAATGACGCGCTCGTCGTGTTCGATGAACTGCGTCAGGCAATTCAGCAGCGTGGTCTTGCCGGAGCCGGTGCCGCCGGAGATCAGCACGTTGCAGCGGACCCGGCCGATGATCTGCAGGATTTCCGCGCCTTCCGGCGTGATCGCGCCGAACTTGACCAGCTGGTCCAGCGTCAGCTTGTCCTTTTTGAATTTGCGGATCGTCAGTGCGGGACCGTCGATCGCCAGCGGCGGAACGATGGCGTTGACGCGCGAACCGTCGGCAAGCCGGGCGTCGCAGATCGGCGAGGATTCATCGACCCGTCGGCCGACCTGGCTGACGATGCGCTGACAGATATTCAGCAGCTGCTGGTTGTCGCGGAACCGGATGCCGGTCTTCTGGATCTTGCCCGAGACTTCGATGAACACCGTGCCGGCGCCGTTGACCATGATGTCGGAGATGTCGTCGCGCGACAGCAGCGGCTCCAGCGGTCCGTATCCGAGAACGTCGTTGCAGATGTCGTCGAGCAGTTCTTCCTGCTCGGCAATCGACATCACGATGTTCTTGATCGCGATGATCTCGTTGACGATATCGCGAATTTCCTCGCGCGCCGACTCGCCGTCGAGTTTGGCGAGCTGGGCAAGGTCGATGGCTTCGATCAGGGCGCCGAAGATGGTTGCCTTGACCTGGTAATAGCTGTCCGACCGGCGCGCATCGACGGTGGGCGCAGGCGGCGCCGACTTTGCAGGCGACAATGGCGGCGAGGAAACCACGGGCGCGGCTGGCGCAGCGGCGGGCGGCGCCGAGGCAGCCGGATACGGCGCGGCGGCGGGTTTCGCCGCCCGCGTATCACCTTCAGTTCCGCTACGCTTACCAAACACGTCGGTACTCCAGGCGGGGCTTGCTTACTTTGCCCGCAACTTATCGAGCAGGGGCGACAGGAACGAACCCCGCGGTTTTTTGGTCTCGCCGCGGCCTGTCAGCCGTTGCGCGATCTGCAGAAACATCTCGGTGGTGCGATGATTGGCGGAGATTTCCGCAATCATCTGGCCGTTATTGGCCGCCGAGCCGAACATTTGCGGATCGAACGGAATCGACGCGATCGGCTGGATTCTCGATCGCCTTGGCGAATTCGCTGGCATTGATTTCGGGCCGCTTCGGCACGCCGACCTGATTGAGGCAGTACAGCGGTGTCCGGTCGTTGGGCCGCGATGCCTTCAAGCAGGTCGAACATGTTCTTGGTGTTGCGCAAATTGGCAAGGTCGGGAGCGGCGACGATCAGGATATCGTCGGCGCCGATCAAGGCGCGCCGCGTCCAGCCCGACCATTGATGGGGAACGTCGAGCACGATGCACGGCATCGTGGTGCGAAGCGTGTCGAAGATCGAGTCGAAGGCGTCGGCGCCGAAGTCGTAGACCCGCTCCAGCGTCGCGGGCGCTGCCAGCAGGCTGAGATGGTCGGTGCATTTCGACAGCAGGCGGTCGATGAACGCGGTATCGACACGATCGGGCGAGAACACCGCGTCGGCGATGCCTTGCGGGGGATCCTGGTTGTAGTCGAGGCCGGCGGTGCCGAACGCGAGGTCGAGATCGGCGACGACGGAATCCAGCGCCAGATCGCGCGCGATCGCCCAGGCGACGTTATGGGCGATGGTCGATGAGCCGACGCCGCCCTTGGCGCCGACGATGGCGATGATGCGGCCGACCGCCTTGGCTTCCGGCGCCGAGAACAGGTTGCAAACCGAACGCACCACGTCGAGCGCGTTGACCGGCGCGATCACGTAATCGCTGACGCCGCGGCGCACCAGTTCGCGATACAGCGTGACATCGTTGACCCTGCCGATCACGACGACCCGGGTTCCGGAATCGCACACGGTCGCCAGATGATCGAGGCCCGGCGAGAATATCGGTGCGGCCTTCGGTTTCCAGGATGATCACGTTCGGAGTAGGCGCGGTGCGATAGGCCTCGGTGGCGGCTGCCATGCCGCCCATCTGGATTTTGAGATGGGCCTTGCCGAGACGGCGGTCTTCGCCCGCCGATTGCACGGCGGCGGCGGTTTCCACCGTCTCGCAAAAGGCTTGCACGGACACACGCGGCGCCGGGGCGATATGATCGTCCGCGGGCGGTGTTGTGACGTCCGGCTGCTCGTCGGGGTTCTGGCGCGCGTAGCTGATCATTTGCCTGTATCGCTCAGTTTGGCCCTCTCGGACTCCGGATAGAGGGTCGTGGTGGTCATGCCCTTGCGATACTTCTCGAACCCGGCGTTACGCCGCGTCGTGTATGCCGGGGTTTCGGATCGCGGTTGCACGAGGTCGGACGGATTGTCGACCATCGCCGCCATGTTGCGCTGATAGGAGCAGCCGAGGTTGTGATAGGGCTTGTTCTCGAAATAGCCCTTGTTCTTGATCGAGGGACCGAGATCTTCCGGCCACAGGCCGCAGGGCCCCGCAACCGCGGAGATTTTCGGATAGTTCAAGCGGATCGTCGCCATCTGGCGCGGATCCTCCGGGTGATACTGGCGGACCACGATGCCGCGCGGCGGTATGCCGGCTGCGCCGAGCAGCGCCTGAATTTCCCGGAACGTATCCGCGGCCGCCCGTGCGTTGCGGGTATCGACCGGCACATCGGCGCTGATCGCGCCGGTTCCTTCACGAAGCCAGGTTTGCGCCAGCCCCATCACGTCGGCGCGCTGCGAAGCGGAAAGACCGCCACGCGCCTGGCCGACGAAGATGACCACGGACCGGTCGGCTTCCTGGATCGCGATCGGATGCCGCTTGCGATAGTCTTCCGGAACGCTCGCCGTCACCTCGGTTTCGGTGTGCGTGCAGGCTCCCAGCGCCACGGCAAGACCGACAAGTGCGCCCGCCATGCGGAGGACGCGATTGCGATCGACGGGTATTTTGGCTGTCATCGTTTAATCCTCGTCCCGTCTCAGTCCGTGATAAAGCCGTAGGTGCCGCGATAATTCCGTGCCGGTTCGACGCTTGCCCGGAACGCCGTAGATGCGATTGATGCTGCCGAGCAGGTCGGCTTGCGGATCCGACGCATTGGAGAACCCGTCATCCGGCCGCGACAGGTCCTTCTGGGCGACGGCACGCACGATGTAGGGCGTGACCAGCACCATCAGTTCGGTCTGGCTGTTGACGAAGTCGCGGCTGCGGAACAGCGTGCCGAGAATCGGCAATTGCGCGAGGCCGGGCAGGCCGTTGATAGCCTGCTTGGTCTGTTCCTGGATCAGGCCCGCCATCGCCATCGCGCCGCCCGACGGAATTTCCAGCGTGGTTTCCGCGCGGCGGGTCTTGATCGAGGGAACCGTCAGCGCATTGCCGCTTCCCTGGGTCAGGGTAATGGAGTTTTCATTCGACAGTTCGGAGACTTCGGTCATCACGCGCAGGCTGATACGGCCTTCGGTCAGAACCACCGGGGTGAAGTTGAGTGAAATTCCGAACTTCTTGAAGCTGATCTGGGTGTTGCAGACGCGGGTAATGGGGTCGCAGGTATAACCGGCCGGGACCGGAAATTCGCCGCCGGCGATGAAGGTCGCGGACTCGCCCGAGATGGCCGTCAGGTTAGGCTCGGCCAGGGTTCGTACCACGCCGGCGCTTTCCATCGCGCGCAGCGTGGCCTGCACCGATGGGGTGGCGCCGAGCGCGCCGGTTATGGCGTTGCTGGCGACCAGCGGGCGGCCCAACGATCCGAAGGGGTTCGAATTGTTCAGGTTCACCACCGCGGTGCCGTAGTTCATGCTGGCGGTGAGATCGATGCCCATCTGCTTGATGATGGTGCGCGCGACCTCGGCGACGGTGACCTTCAGCATCACCTGGTCGCGGCCGCGGACGGCGATGGAATTGAAGACCTTGTCGGCGCTGCCAACCAGCCGTGCGGCCAGTTCGCCGGCCTGCTGCGCCTCGATCGGGCTCGCGGCCGAACCGGACAGCATCACGCCGTCACCGACGCCTTCGATCTGGATGTCGGAGTTCGGCATCGCCTGCCTCAGCGCGGCGCGGACGCCATTGAGGTCGCGCTTGACGGCGATGTCATAGGCGGCGATTTGCAGGCCCGCGGAATCGAAGAATATGATGTTGGTCTGACCGACCGCGGCACCGATGATATAAGCGCGCTGCGACGAGCGGACCACCGCGTTGGCGATCTTCGGATCGGCCACCAGCACATCCTTGATGTCGCGCGGCAAATCGATCACGACGGATTTGCCGATGCCGAGCGGAAGAAAGCGCGCATTCATTTGTCCGTCGGCGGCGATCGGCGAGACACGATAGTCGCTGGCCACCACCGGCGTCAGGGCAGGATTGAGGGTCAACGCTGCGGCCGCCGAAAACGACAGGGCGCGGACCATCAAGGCCCGCATTGTCGAATGTTTTCCCCTGCACTTCATATCGGGCGTCCTTTTACTTAGTTGTCGTCGTTGGCATTGAGACGCCGTAGCGAACGATATTGACGCTGTCGCCGCGCTTGAGTGCCGGGTCGTCGGCGGTGGGTGCGACGGCGTTGACATCGGCAATGCTGCGCAGCGCCAGCGCCAGGATGCCGGTCTGGCGTGCACGGGCCAGCGTCTCGGCTTGTTCCGGCTTCAATTCGAGCGTGACGGTCTTGGCGACCACGGCGTTCTGGCCGTCTTTCTCTTTCGGCGCCTGGTCGATCGCGAGAACCCGCACGTTGCTCAGGACGATTTCGGACGTGACGATATCGGTAGCGCCGGAGCGGCCGGTCGTGGCCTTCTCGCGCTTGGAGAGGATCACATCGACCCGGTCGTTGGGCAGGATGAAGCCGCCGGCGCCGGTCTCGGGGGAGATTTCGGTGGAGATGGCGCGCATGCCGGGGGGCAGGATCGCCGCCATGAAGCCGGAGCCGTCAGCCTTGACCAGTTTTTGTTCCCGGATCGGCTCGCCTGCGATGAAGGGCGCGCGCGCGATCGTGCCAAGCACCTGCGTATCGGCCTGGGGGCGTTCGGCGCGGCGGAGAAAACCGGCGTTGGTGGTCGCGGCCGGCCAGAGCTGCCACTCGACGTCTTCAGGCGTGAGCGACTTGCCGAGGCCGATATCCGACTTCGCAACAAGGATCTCGGCCGTCTGCAGTTGGGCAGTCGGTTCGGGCGGCTTGGTGTCAGACCCACTCGCGAGATATGCGGCAATGCCGCCGGCACCGACAGCGATGGTCAGGACGACAATGCGTGCGGTATTCATACGCTTCACTTTCCACATTACGCCGCGACGCTTCCGCCGCCGTGATGGGAGTTGACCAGCTATTCGTCAAAGCATGGTTAATGAGGCGTATCTAAATCGGCTTAACGGGGAGTTTACTCGCGGCCCGGTCAGCGAAGCGCGAAATGACTGAGGTCGACCGCCCTGATCCATTCGGTTTCCGGGTAGATCATCAGGGCGCCGATCGCGAGCGCGATGCCGTAGGGAATGCCGGTCTCCTTGGCGTGCAGCTTGAGCAGCCAGGCCTGGCCCGTGAGCAGATAGGGCAGCGGCCATTGCCGGAACTGCAGCAACAGCAGCGTCAAGGCGCCGCCGAACAGCGAGGCATAAAGCAGATAGTCCATGAGATGGCCGAAGCCGAACCAAAGTGCGGCCGCGGCCGCTACCTTGGCATCGCCGCCGCCGACCCAGCCCATGGCAAAGCAGACGAAAGCCACCGCGAGCACGGCGGCGCCGGCCGCCACATGCAAGAGGATATCGTGGAACGGCATGCCGCTCATGAGGGCGAGGATCAGGAACCCGGCCGCCAGTGCCAGCGACACCCGGTTCGAAATCGTCATGGTGAAAAGGTCGCTCGCCGCAGCGAAGGCCATCAAGGCCGGAAACAGCATAAGCCGCGCGATGTCGAGGATCATGGGATTGTACAGCCCGTACTACTGGCGCGAGATCGGAGCATCGTCCGAGTCTAGCGTTAATAAATGAACAATCGGGAAACGGCCGGGCCGATCACCAGATCGTCACAATCCGCAAACCGAGCGCCAGCATGGCCAGCACCAGCGCGAGGCACACCAAAGCGGGCGCTTGATCCCGGTCGCCGGGCCACCACTTGCTTGCCGCGACAGCGGCGATACCTGGTTTACGCATCACTACGCCACTAACACCCGGCGGAAACAACAAAGGCCTCGGGATCGCCGAGGCCTTTGATGCCCGCTCGTAACAGAACGCTTATTTCAGCGAGGTGTTGATCGAGGTGAACTTGTTGCTCAGGTTGGTACCGAGGCCGTTCACGATGGCAATGATCGCGAGCGAAATGCCGGCTGCAATCAGGCCGTATTCGATGGCGGTGGCACCGAACTCATCCTTCACAAAACGCGCAATCAGATTCTTCATAGGAAACTCCATGTGTACACGTGGCTGGTCGACTTTACGTTGGTCTCGCCGGCGTTCTCAGCACCGTGACCATGGCGCCACCCTAAGGTTGGAGAATTGCAGCGCAGTTAATTCGATTGCGTAAACATCATTGGAACCGGCTGTTGTTGGGCAGAGTAAATTTCTCATTAAGGCCTTGCATACAAGGCAACCTGATCTGCTTCCGGTTTTCGCGGCGAAGCGCGGAAAGCGCGCGCCGAGGCGGATTCATGGCTCCTTAAGCATGCACGGGTAATCCTTGCGGACACCTGAATAATGAGGCGCCCATGTCCGAACTGTTGCTGGAAGTCGTCGGAATGTTCGGCCAGACCCTCGCCAAGGTGGTGCCGATCACCATCGTGCTGGCGGCGGTGTTCACGGTGCTGACGCATTTCTGGGCGTGCAACGCGACGGGCCCGTGGTGGCGCAAGCGCGAGCTCGTCACCGACATCTGCTACTGGTTCTTCGTCCCGTTATTTGCCCGCGTATTGCGGATCGGGCTGCTGGTGCTCGGCGCCGGCGTGTTCTTCGGCATTCACGATGCCGACGAGCTGATCGCCTTCTACGACAACGGCCATGGGCCGCTGGCGCAATTGCCGTTATGGCTGCAGGGGCTGCTGTTCCTCGTGCTGTCGGATTTCATGCTGTACTGGGTGCACCGCATGTTTCACAGCGGCGGATTCTGGAAGTACCATGCCGTCCATCACTCGTCCGAGCATCTCGACTGGATCTCGGCCGCGCGCTTCCACCCGGTCAACCTGTTTCTGGGAACCATCGCGGTCGACGTCATCCTGCTGATGGCGGGGATTTCGCCGAACGTGATGCTCTGGGTCGGACCCTTCACCACCTTCCACTCGGCGTTCGTTCACGCCAATCTGAGCTGGACGCTGGGCCCGTTCAAATACGTGCTGGCAACGCCGGTTTTCCATCGCTGGCACCACACCTCGCTCGAGGCCGGCGGCAACACCAATTTCGCCGGCACGTTTCCGGTCTGGGACATCCTGTTCGGAACCTTCCGGATGCCGGAAAACGAGTTGCCCGATCACTATGGCGTGGAGGATCAGGCGACGTTCCCCTCCGAGATCGGCGGGCAACTGGCCTATCCATTCCGCAACCGGCCGGCGGATGCGGTTTCTTAGGATCCGTTTGCAGATAATTCACTAATTAACGTCAGATTTGCCCTGTCGGGCGCCGGCTCGGCTGCGTATCGCTTTTGCCGGCTTGTCACTGCCCCGGGGTAGAGTATGTCGTTCAGTTCCCAGCGTACGCGCGCGCGCGCGATTTCCGGATTCCGTTCGCTCGCGATTGGAATTCTGTTGTGGCCAATGGCTGCTTTTGCCGACCCCGCCACCGATATCATCGCCGTCAATGTCGATCAGGCCAAGCTGTTCAAGATGCCTGGCAAGGTCGCCACCATTATCGTCGGAAACCCGATGATTGCCGATGTTACGCTGCAGACCGGCGGCCTCGTCGTGGTGACCGGCAAGGGCTACGGCGCCACCAATTTCATTGCCATGGACCGCGCCGGCGAGGTTCTGGTCGACCGCCAGATCGAGGTGCTCGGCCCCGCCGACAAGGTCGTGACGGTCTATCGCGGCATCGAGCGCGAGACCTATAGCTGCACGCCGATCTGCAACCATCGGGTGACGCTCGGCGACGGCGATCGACACCTCAATTCGTCGATCGATCAGGTCAACGCGCTCAACAACATGGTGATCACCGGCGCCGCCGCCTCAGGCCGGTTGTCGAACTAGCTCCCCCGGCACGTTTGCCTCGCGAATCGACGCAAGCTCGGCGGGGCACGCCTCCAAATTGGTTAATACGCGGTTAACGAAGCGGGTCACTCTGCTTCGATTCCGCGAAACACTTCCACAATCAGTTTCAGCTAGGTTTGACGGGCAGATCATTGCTGCCTGGGGATTTTTTTAATGTCGTCGCTGGTTCGTTCGCGAGTTTCCTTCAGAGCCGCCTGGCACCGGTTTCGCCACAACCGCCAGGGTTCGGCTGCCGTCGAATTCTCGCTGGTCGCGCTGCCGTTCTTCGCGCTGCTGTTTGCGATCATCGAAACTTCGATCGTGTTTTTCGCGAGCCAGGTTCTCGAGACCGGCCTTCAGGACACCGGCCGGCTGCTCTATACCCACCAGGCGCAAGACAGCGGAATGACCGCGGCGCAGTTCAAGCAGGATCTCTGCAATCGGGTCAATGTGCTGTTCACCTGCCCGATCGACGTCGATGTCAGGTTCTATCTTCCCGGCACCACGATCACCATCAACGATCCGATCACTGCTGGCGCTTACGATCCCAGCGGTCTGGTGTATCAGGTGCCGCCGAGCGGCAGCCAGGCCACCGTCGTGGTCCGCGCCTTCTATCAATGGCCGCTGGTCGTGACCGGCCTCGGTTACAACATCGCCAATATCAACCGCGGCTCCACCAACAGCAAAAGGCTGCTGGCTGCGACCACCGCGTTCCACGTCGAGCCCTGATGATGGTGACCCCGATGCAGAAGATATCGCTTCGCGCGCGCGGCTTGTTCGCCGGCCTGATCCATGATTGCCGCGGCATCGCGGCGACCGAATTTGCCGTGATTGCTCCGGTGATGCTGACTGTTGTTTTTCGGGATGATCGAATTTTCATCCGGCGTGGCCGTCGACCGCAAGGTCACGCTGGTGGCGCGGACGCTGTCCGATCTGACCTCTCAATCGACGACGGTGACCGATACCGATCTCACCAATTTTACCACCACCGGCAGGGCGATCCTGACGCCGTATTCGGCAACGCCGCTGGTCTCGACGGTCACGGAACTGTATATCCATCCCACCACGCTGGCGGCGCGGGTTCAATGGAGCAGGGGCTCGGCGCCGCGCGGCAGCGGCACCACCGTGGTCATTCCCGACGCAGCTTCAAATCGCGGGAACTTATCTGATCTTCTCCGAGGTCGAGTACCGCTATACGCCGGCGGTGGGCTATGTGATGGCCCCGGCGGGCGTGCTGCTCAAGGATGTCGCCTATACCAGGCCGCGTCAGGCCGCTTGCGTGAAGTACAACACGACGACCTGCACGACGTCGTAAATCCGGCAGACATCGAACGGTCGCTGATTTCAGCCATTGCGGCAACATCAAATTTCGCAAAATAAAAAGGCCGCGCACCGGGCGCGGCCTTTTCACTTGTTCGGATCGGACGTCCCGGCGTAGACCGCGAGAAATCCTTTAGCCGGCGGCGCGGAGATTGTCGGCCGAAGACTTGCCAGAGCGACGATCCGCCACGATCTCGTAGCTGATCTTCTGGCCTTCACGCAGCGTTCCAAGTCCGGCGCGTTCAACGGCGCTGATGTGCACGAACACGTCGTTGCCACCGTCATCCGGTTGAATGAAGCCGAAGCCCTTGGTCGCGTTAAACCACTTCACGGTTCCCATGCTCACGGGGGTAGTCCCTTCTCAAGATAGATATAGTAGAAGCCCACTTTCGATGGGCTGGTGAGATCGAATTTTTGGAAGGGTCGTCAGCGTCTAAACCGGCTGTACCGGTGGATAGCTAATGTCGTCCGGCCGAAAATCGATAAGGTCATATTATTCCAAAGTAGCCCCCAAAACAATCCTGAGGTGCACGATTTTTTGATCGCGCCCGCGTCGGCAATCGGGGCGTTGGTACGCCACCGGACGATGTTGTCGTGCCGGTGGCGCAAGTGTCTGGGCGGCTGTTTTAGCGGCGGCGGAATTGGCCGCGCGGCGGCGCACCACGCGGCGCTCCGCCACCCGGACGCTCGTCCTTGTGACGGAAGATCAGCCGGCCCTTTTCAAGGTCGTAGGGCGACATTTCGATCGTCACCCGATCGCCCGCCAGCGTCTTGATGCGGTTCTTTTTCATCTTGCCGGCGGTGTAGGCAACGATCTCGTGTCCCGCATCGAGTTGCACGCGATAGCGCGCATCGGGGAGGATTTCGGTCACCAGTCCTTCGAACTGGATCAGCTCTTCTTTGGCCATGGTTATCTCCAGTCGATCGACGGTTAGCGCTGCGGCCGTTGGGTACGGTTGGGGCGGGTATTGGGGCGGCTTTCGCGATGCAGAAAGGCAACCCCCTGCATCCCTTCAGCCTTGCCGCCGGCCTGCGACGACGGACGTGCCGGCTCATGCCGGTTGGTCTCGTGCCGATTGGTCTGCGGGGCCGCATTATTACCACCGGAACGGTGCGGACGGCGAGGGCCTTTCGAGCCGGGTGCGGCGTCGCGACCGCCTTCACGGCCTCTGCCGGGCTGCGCGCGCGGACCGGAGCGCGCACCGCGGTGCTGCGCCGGCGCCGGCGCGGTGTCGCGATGACCCGGCGTACGCTGGTCTTCCCGGGGCAGGGTGATGCGGATCAGCTTTTCGATGTCGCGCAGATACCCCATTTCCTCGGCGCCCGCGATCAGCGAGATCGCGACGCCCTCGGCGCCGGCGCGCGCGGTGCGGCCGATGCGGTGGACGTAGGTCTCGGGGATGTTGGGCAGGTCGAAGTTCACCACATGGCTGATGCCGTCGACGTCGATGCCGCGGGCGGCGATGTCGGTGGCGACCAGGGTGCGGATCTCGCCGGTGCGGAACGCCGCCAGCACCCGCTCGCGGTGGTTCTGCGACTTGTTGCCGTGAATGGCGTCGGCGGTGATACCGGCCCGGGCGAGGCCCTTCACCACCTTGTCGGCGCCATGCTTGGTGCGGGTAAAGATCAGCGCGCGGCTGACCTGCTCCTGCTTGAGAAGCTGCGCCAGGAAGGTCGGCTTGTTGGAGTGGTCGACCTGAATGATGCGCTGGGTGATGCGCTCCACCGTCGAGGCGACCGGGGTTACGGCGACGCGGGCCGGATCGCGCAGCATCTGGTCGGCGAGATCGGCGATGTCCTTCGGCATGGTCGCCGAGAAGAACAGCGTCTGCCGCTTGATCGGCAATTTGCCGACGATCTTCCTGATGTCGTTGATGAAGCCCATGTCCAGCATGCGGTCGGCCTCGTCGAGCACGAGGAACTCGACCTGCCCGAGCTTCAGGCCGTTGCTTTGCACGAGGTCGAGCAGGCGGCCGGGCGTGGCCACCATGACTTCGACGCCCTGCATGATCGAGCGGACCTGGCGGCCCATCGGCACGCCGCCGATCGCCAGCGCCGAGGTCAGGCGGATGTGGCGGCCATAGGCGTTGAAGCTGTCGAGGATCTGTCCCGCCAATTCGCGGGTCGGTGCCAGCACCAGCACGCGGCAGGCCTTGGGCTGCGGCTTGATGCGGTTCTCCAGAATGCGGTGCAGGATCGGCAGCGCGAAGGCTGCGGTCTTGCCGGTGCCGGTCTGGGCGATGCCGACGACGTCACGGCCGGTGATTGCGAGGGGAATGGTTTGTGACTGGATCGGAGTGGGCGTGAGGTAATTTTCTTCCTTGAGCGCACGCGAGATGGGATCGGCGAGGCCGAAATCCTGAAAGGAGGTCAAAAGGTTGGTTCTTTCCATTATAAAAGGCAGGCGCCCGGCTGATACAGCCAGGAGCGCGCGAGGGTGTCAGAGACACCCGCGTGTTTGGGGCGTCGGTTTTGGTTAGCTGAAGGGGCAAGCCAGAAACCGTTGGACGGGCTCAGAACACGCGGCTCGCAGTGACCCGGTGATTCCCTGGGTCGTGCCGCTGATATGGAACATGAACGCGGCGCTTTCAAGGTCAATCGTGACCTGATGCCCGGCGCGGTTAAGAATGGCCCCGAAAATGCCCTCGGCAGCGCCAGTTTCGGCCTCGTGCGCACGCTGCAACGCAAAAACACCGTGCCGGAAATTTAGCCAAATTGCCTGATTTGCACAAAAATTAAACAGATTGCCACTAGCGCATACAGTTTTTTGGCCTAAAAATAAGGCAGTAATTTCGGCGGTTTGGTGGCGAACAGCAGAATTCCTCAACGACGCCATCCAGTTAGCCAGATTGACGCAGGTGGCATGGTTCTTGCGAATCCGTTAACGCAGGCGGCCGTGGGGCCGTTTCGCAGCGTTTTAACGTCTGCGTCAGGGAGATGACACCTCATGCTTACTCAATTGACTCACGATATAGCGACGCCTCTAAGCCGCCGTCGCTGGCTGGCGGCAACCGCCGGCCTGGTTCTGGGCTTGGCCGCGATTACCAATGCAAAGGCCCAGGAAACCATCAAGGTGGGTGTTCTGCACTCGCTTTCGGGCACCATGGCCATCAGCGAAACCACGCTGAAGGATACCGTCCTCTTCCTGATCGACGAGCAGAACAAGAAGGGCGGCGTTCTCGGCAAGAAGCTTGAAGCCGTCGTCGTCGACCCCGCATCGAACTGGCCGCTGTTTGCGGAAAAGGCCCGCGAGCTCATCACCAAGAACAAGGTCTCGGTGGTGTTCGGCTGCTGGACCTCGGTTTCGCGCAAGTCGGTGCTGCCGGTGTTCAAGGAGCTGAACTCGATCCTGTTCTATCCCGTGCAGTACGAGGGCGAGGAGAGCGAGCGCAACGTATTCTACACCGGTGCGGCGCCGAACCAGCAGGCGATCCCTGCGGTGGATTATCTCGCCAAGGACGAGAAGGTGAAGCGCTGGGTGCTGGCCGGCACCGACTACGTCTATCCGCGCACCACCAACAAGATCCTCGAAGCCTACTTGAAGTCGAAAGGCGTCAAGCAGGAAGACATCATGATCAACTACACCCCGTTCGGTCATAGCGACTGGCAGACCATCGTGGCCGACATCAAGAAGTTCGGCTCGGCCGGCAAGAAGACCGCGGTGGTTTCGACCATCAACGGCGACGCCAACGTTCCGTTCTACAAGGAACTCGGCAACCAGGGCGTCAAGGCAACCGACATTCCGGTCGTCGCCTTCTCGGTCGGTGAAGAAGAACTCGCCGGCATCGACACCAAGCCGCTGCTCGGCCATCTGGCCGCCTGGAATTACTTCCAGTCGATCAAGGATCCGGGCAACGAGAAGTTCATCAAGGCCTGGCAGGCCTACACCAAGAACCCGAAGCGCGTGACCAACGATCCGATGGAAGCTCACGTCATCGGTTTCGAAATGTGGATCAAGGCGGTCGAGAAGGCCAAGTCGGTTGACGCCGACAAGGTGATCGACGCGCTGCCCGGCATCGAAGCCAAGAACCTGACCGGCGGCACCTCGAAGATGCTTCCGAACCATCACATCACCAAGCCGGTGTTCATTGGCGAAATCAAAGCCAACGGCCAGTTCGACGTGGTGTGGAAGACCCCGGGCCTGGTGGCCGGCGATGCATGGTCGAAGGAGCTCGACGGCTCCAAGGACCTGATCGGCGACTGGGTTGGCAAGAAGTGCGGCAACTACAACACCAAGACCAACAAATGCGGTGGTCAGGGCTCCTGACCTCAGCTACGCGATGAGACCGGAGAAGGCGGCGCCAATGCCGCCTTCTCCTTTACTCCTGCCGGGGTCATCCAGTGTTTGCCAACGTTCTTGAACGATTCCGAGCGCTTGCCTTATCCCTGCTTTTGATTGCCGCCTTCGCATCGCCGGCGCTCGCGGGGCCTTTCGAGGATGCGGTCGGCAAGTTCGCCAACGACGATTTTTCCGACACCGATGAAGCCATCGGCGTGTTGGCGACCGGCGGCAATCCGCTCGCCTTTCCGATCATCAGCGCGCTCCAGGACGGCCGCTTGATGGCCGATCCCGAAACCAAGAAGGTCTACGTCACCCAGCCGGACGGCAAGATTATCGACGCCGCGACCGGGGCTGCGGTGGACAAGCTGCCCGACGGCGCCGCCGCGGTGCGCCTCAACAATCGCCTGCGCCGCACCGTGGAGGCCGCCCTTGGCGGCCTGACCCTGCTGTCGCCCGATCCGGCCAAGCGAATCCAGGCCGCGCAATCGGTCTTCAAGACCCATGACGAGGCCATGCTGCCGGTGATTGACGGCGCGCTGGAGAAGGAAACCAACAAGGCCGCCAAGCTGGCCTTTACCGAGGCGCGCGCCGCGATCCTGCTGTTCAAGGCCGATGCCACCGATGCCGAAAAGCTCGAAGCCATCGCCACCATCAAGGCGCGCGGCGACCAGGAAGCCATGGCGCTGCTGACCGGGCTCGCCGCGGATCAGCCGGCCGCGATTGCGCAGCGCCGCGGCGAGCTGCGAAAGCGGCGATCCAGCGCAGCCTCGACGCTGTGGTCCAGCGTGCAGAACGCCTGGTACGGCCTGTCGCTCGGCTCGGTTCTGCTGCTCGCGGCCATCGGCCTTGCCATCACCTTCGGGGTGATGGGCGTCATCAACATGGCCCATGGCGAGATGGTCATGATCGGCGCCTACGTCACCTTCGTGGTGCAGGAAACCATCCGCACCAGCTACCCGCATTTGTTCGACTATTCGCTGCTGATGGCGGTGCCGCTGGCCTTCATCGTCGCCGGCGCGATCGGCATCCTGATCGAGCGCAGCATCATCCGCTTTCTCTACGGCCGGCCGCTGGAAACCTTGCTGGCGACCTGGGGCCTGTCGCTGGTGCTGCAGCAGGCCGTGCGCACCATGTTCGGTCCCACCAACCGCGAGGTCGGCAATCCCTCCTGGATGAGCGGCGCATTCGAGATCGGACAGATCACGATCACCTATAACCGGCTCTGGATCCTGTGCTTTACGCTGGCGGTATTCGCCATCCTGCTCGCCATGCTGC
The DNA here is from genome assembly GCA_963742695.1 of uncultured Alphaproteobacteria bacterium. Taxonomy (GTDB): domain Bacteria; phylum Pseudomonadota; class Alphaproteobacteria; order Rhizobiales; family Xanthobacteraceae; genus Bradyrhizobium. Next base: position 81,710 of record CAVUNF010000032.1, on the reverse strand, counting down.
GCTACACCGCGCTTGGCCTTGAAATGCGCGCGGTCACGCAAAACCGCCGAATGGCGGCCTCGATGGGGATTGCGACCTCGCGCGTCGATGCGCTGACCTTCGGCCTCGGCTCGGGCATCGCCGGGATCGCCGGCGTGGCGCTGTCGCAGATCGACAATGTCAGCCCCAACCTCGGCCAGAGCTACATCATCGACTCCTTCATGGTGGTGGTGTTCGGCGGCGTCGGTAATCTCTGGGGCACGCTGGTCGGCGCCTTCACGCTCGGCATCGCCAACAAGTTCCTGGAGCCGGTCGCAGGTGCGGTGCTCGGCAAGATCGCGATCCTGGTGCTCATCATCCTGTTCATCCAGAAGCGTCCGCGCGGCCTGTTCGCGCTGAAGGGGCGGGCGGTGGAAGCATGATGCCGCACGTGCTCACGCGCTCGCTGGATCGCAGCGCGACGATATTCCTGATCGTGGTCGCCGCCGTCGGCGTTCTGCTTGCCGCTGTCGAACCTGCTGTTGCCGGCCGGCTCCATGTTCCAGGTGCCGACCTATCTGGTGGCGCTGTTCGGCAAATATGTCTGCTACGCCATTCTGGCGCTCTCGATCGATCTGATCTGGGGCTATTGCGGCATTCTCTCGCTCGGCCATGGCGCGTTCTTCGCGCTCGGCGGCTACGCGATGGGCATGTATCTGATGCGCCAGATCGGCAGCCGCGGCGTCTACGGCAATCCGATCCTGCCCGACTTCATGGTGTTCCTGAACTATCCGGAGCTGCCCTGGTACTGGCACGGCTTCGACATGTTCTGGTTCGCGGCGCTGATGGTGCTGCTGGTGCCGGGCCTGCTGGCGTTCTGCTTCGGCTGGCTGGCGTTCCGCTCCCGCGTCACCGGCGTCTATCTCTCGATCATCACCCAGGCGATGACCTATGCGCTGCTGCTGGCGTTCTTCCGCAACGATTTTGGCTTCGGCGGCAACAACGGCCTGACCGATTTCAAGGACATTTTGGGATTTAACGTCCAGGCCGACGGCACCCGGGCGACGCTGTTCCTGCTGAGCTGCCTGGCGCTGATCATTACCTTCCTGATCTGCCGCGCGGTGGTGACCTCGAAGCTCGGCAAGGTGCTGATCGCGGTGCGCGACGCCGAATCCCGCACGCGGTTTCTCGGCTACCGCGTCGAGTCCTACAAACTGTTCGTGTTCACGCTGTCGGCCTGCATGGCCGGCGTCGCCGGCGCGCTCTATGTGCCGCAGGTCGGCATCATCAATCCCGGCGAGTTCGCGCCCGGCAATTCGATCGAGGCGGTGATCTGGGTCGCGGTCGGCGGCCGCGGCACGCTGATCGGCGCGGCGCTGGGCGCGGTCGTCGTCAACTACGCCAAGACCGTATTCACGTCGGGGCCGCTGGCGCCGTACTGGCTGTTCATGCTGGGCGCGCTGTTCATCCTGGTGACGCTGCTGCTGCCCAAGGGCATCGTCGGCACCTTCAACGCCTGGTGGGAGCCGTGGAAGGCGCAGCGCATCTCGGCCAATGCCGAGAGTGCCGCGCTCGAAGACGGCGTCACCGTCAGCAAACCGAACCCGGCGGAGTGAGCGGCATGAACGCCATGCAAACCCGGACCACCTCCGCGCTGCTGTATCTCGACGGCGTGCATGTCTCGTTCGACGGCTTCCACGCCATCAACAACCTGTCGCTGACACTCGAGCCCGGCGAGATGCGCGCCATCATCGGCCCCAACGGCGCCGGCAAGACCACGATGATGGACATCATCACCGGCAAGACCAAGCCGGACGAGGGCGAGGTGCTGTTCGACGGCGTCACCGACCTGACCCGGCTCGACGAAACCCGGATCGCCGAACTCGGCATCGGCCGCAAATTCCAGAAGCCGACGGTGTTCGAGAGCCAGACCATCCAGGACAATCTGCTGCTGGCGCTGAACGTCGATCACAGCGTCAAGGGCACGCTGTTCTGGCGCGAGACCAAAGACGAATCCGAACGCATCGAGCGCGTGCTGGAAACCATCCGCCTGAAGGATACGCGTCACAAGCTGGCCGGCAGCCTGTCGCACGGCCAGAAGCAGTGGCTGGAGATCGGCATGCTGCTGGCGCAGGATCCGAAACTGCTGCTGGTCGACGAGCCCGTCGCCGGGATGACCGACGTCGAGACCCACCAGACCGCCGAGCTGCTGAAGGAAATCAACAAGGACAAGACCATCATGGTGGTCGAGCACGACATGACCTTCGTGCGCGAACTCGGCGTCAAGGTCACCTGCCTGCACGAAGGCACGGTGCTGGCCGAGGGCACCATCGATCAGGTTTCGTCGAACGAGCGCGTGATCGAAGTGTATTTGGGAAGGTGAGGGCGATGCTCAACGTCGACAACATCAGCCTTATTACGGCGCGGCGCAGGCGCTGCGCGGGGTTTCGATCAAGGCCGAGCCCGGCAAGGTGATGTGCGTGCTGGGGCGCAACGGCGTCGGCAAGACCTCGCTGTTGCGCGCGATGGTCGGCCAATATCCCATTGCCGGCGGCTCGATCACGTTCGACGGCGCCGACATTTCGCACCTCAAGCCCTATGAGCGGGCGCGCAAGGGCATCGGCTTCGTGCCGCAGGGCCGCGAGATTTTCCCGCTGCTGACGGTGGAAGAAAACCTCAAGACCGGTTTCGGGCCGCTGAAGCGCGACGACCGCAACATTCCCGACGACGTGTTCTCGCTGTTTCCGGTGCTGAATTCCATGCTGGGGCGCCGCGGCGGCGACCTTTCCGGCGGCCAGCAGCAGCAGCTCGCGATCGGCCGCGCGCTGGTGATGCGGCCGAAGCTGCTGCTGCTCGATGAGCCGACCGAGGGCATCCAGCCTTCGATCATCAAGGACATCGGGCGCGCCATCACCTATCTGCGCAGCCTCGGCACCATGGCGATCGTGCTGGTCGAACAATATCTCGACTTTGCCTGCGAGCTCGGCGACAATTTCGCCGTCATGGACCGCGGTGCGGTGAAATTCGCCTGCGATCGCAGCAATCTCGATCCCAGCGAAATCAGCCGCCAGATGGCGCTGTAAGCAAACTGGTGACGCGGCCGGCGATGGCCGTGCGCGCTTTTGGGAAGATCTGGGGGCGGATGCGGACCGATACCACGAGTGCGGCCTCGGCGATTTTCGCGGCCAACCGGGCGCAGGGCTCGGTGACGTTCGACGTGCAGCTGCTCGAGGGTGTCACCCGCCGCCGCCATCTGCATGAATCCGGCTCGCTGCGGGTTCGTTTCCCTTCGCCGGAAGCCGACGGCCTCTCGGCGGTTTTCGTCAACACCGCGGGCGGCATTGCCGGCGGCGATCGTTTCGACATCGATATCGCGGCCGGCGAGGGCGCGCGCCTGGCGGTGACGACAGCCGCCGCCGAAAAGGTCTATCGGGCGCAGGGCCCGGCGGCGCAGGTCAACATCGCCCTGAAGGCGGCCGAGCGGCGCGCACCTCGCCTGGCTGCCGCAGGAGACCATCCTGTTCGACCGGGCGCGGGTGTTGCGGCGCATCGATATCGATCTGGCGGAAAGCGCGTCGCTGCTGTTGTGCGAAATCGTGGTGTTCGGCCGCGCCGCGATGGGCGAGCGCATGCTGCATGGCGAATTCGTCGACCGCTGGCGATTGCGGCGTGGCGGGCAGACTGGTGTTCGCCGAAACCGTGCGTCTCGACGGCGACATCGGCGACAAGCTGGCAAGCCAGCGATTGCCAATGGCGGCGTCGCCATCGGCACGGCGCTGATCGTGCCCGGCGACGAAGCGCTGGTCGAGCGGATTCGCGAGGTTGCAAATTCGTTCGGCGGCGAGGTCGGAATCTCCTGCTGGAATGGGTTTGCAATGGCCCGCTTCTGTGCCCAAGATGCCGCAAGGCTGCGCGCCGACATGATGGCGGTGCTCGGCCGCGCCAGCGGTTCGGCGCTGCCGCGGCTCTGGCTAAATTAGGACTGGCTTCAACTAGAAATTGGCTCAACTGGTTCGGATCATTTTTTCAAGAGTGCCCGCATGAATCTGTCTCCCCGCGAAAAGGACAAGCTTCTGATCTCGATGGCGGCGATGGTGGCGCGACGGCGGCTGGAGCGCGGCGTCAAGCTCAACCATCCCGAGGCCATCGCCATCATTTCGGATTTCATCGTCGAGGGCGCGCGCGACGGCCGCACCGTGGCCGAGCTGATGCAGGCCGGCGCCGAGGTCATCACCCGCGCGCAATGCATGGATGGCATCGCCGAGATGATCCACGACATCCAGGTCGAAGCCACGTTTCCGGACGGCACCAAGCTCGTCACCGTGCACGAGCCGATCAGATGAAACGTTAGTCATGCCGGGGCGGCGCGAAACGGCGAACCTCAGATGTGCAATTGCACATCAGGAATCCAGAGGTTTTGTTTCCGAGATTGCCGGGTTCGATGCTCGGCGCATCGCCCCGGAATGACGAAGGAGGTACAACATGATCCCCGGCGAACTCTTCATCAAGGACGGCGAGATCGAACTCAACGCCGGCCGCAAGACGGTGACGCTGACCGTCGCCAATACAGGCGACCGGCCGATCCAGGTCGGCTCGCACTATCATTTCTTCGAGACCAACCCGGCGCTGAAGTTCGAGCGCAAAAAGGCCCGCGGCATGCGGCTCGATATCGCCGCCGGCACCGCGGTGCGGTTCGAGCCCGGCCAGACCCGCGACGTGCAACTGGTGGCTTTGGCCGGCAAACGCGTGGTCTACGGTTTTCGCGGCGACGTGATGGGGAAGCTCTGACAGGGCTGCCATGGCACAGGTCGCAAAGGACAAGATCGAAATCGGAGTCGTGCTCCAGGGCGGCGGCGCCCTCGGGGCCTTCGAGTTCGGCGCGCTGATAGCGCTGCTGGAATTGATGGACGAGATCGAAATTCCGGGCAGGACCGTGCAATTGACAGCGGTAACCGGAGTTTCGATTGGTGCGATCAATGCGGCTTGCGTCGTCGGCGCCAGGGACAGGGCTGACGCGCGCGAGCGCCTGCGTTCTCTATGGTCCGATCTGTCGCTGGAGGCCTCGAAATACTGGTGGGCTGCCGCAAGCAGCAATCTAGCTCTGTTCGGTGTGCCCGGCTTTTACGAGCCGCGCCGGGATGTCTGGAATTTCTTCAACTGGACCAATTTCTACGACACCAATCCGATGCTCGGAACGCTCAGGAAGCACGTCGACTTCGATTCGCTGAACCGTAGTTCGACCGCCTTTGTGGTCACCGCGGTCGATGTGTCCACGGGGGAGCTCACTCGCTTCCGCAATCATCCCCACAAGACGGAAGCAAAGATCGAGATTGGTCCCAGCCATGTACTGGCGAGCGGCAGCCTGCCGCCGGGATTTCCGGCAACCATGGTCAACGGCACGAGTTTCTGGGACGGCGGGGTCGTGGATAACACGCCGCTCGGCGATGCGATCCACGCCTTTTCCGGATCGGGCGATGTCGATCGCATTCTGATCGTGATAAATCTATTCAGGAAGAACCGCGCGCCACCGAAAAATATGATCGAGGTCAATGATCGTCTGTCCGAACTGCGCTACGGCAACCGGCTTCGCCAGGATGGCGAGAATGCGCGTACCGTAAACAGGCTGCTGCGGATCATCGACGATCTTGCGGCTGCCGTCCCCGAAGGATCGCTCGATCCCGAGCTCGAGGCCCGGGTTCTCGATACCGCCCGCTTCAAGGTGCTCGACGCGATCACCGACATCGATCTGACGGATCCCGATCTCACGGCCGAGGCTGGCTTGAAGCTCTCGTCCGACGAGTCAGGAGCTTTCCGTGATTTCTCCGCCGCCGGCATCAAGCGGCGTCATGACATCGGATACAAGCTTGCACAAATAAGGCTGCAGAAATTGTTCGAGGCGCACGGCCTGCTGCCGACGTCCCACTGACCAGGAGCCCCGCCCATGTCCGTCAAAATCAAACGTTCCGTCTATGCCGACATGTTCGGGCCGACCACCGGCGACCGGGTGCGGCTGGCCGACACCGACCTGATCATCGAGGTGGAGAAGGATTTCACCGTCTACGGCGAAGAGGTAAAATTCGGCGGCGGCAAGGTGATCCGCGACGGCATGGGGCAATCCCAGGTCACCAACAAGCAGGGTGCTGCCGATACCGTCATCACCAATGCGCTGATCGTCGACCACTGGGGCATCGTCAAAGCCGACGTCGCCATCAAGGAAGGCTACATCAGCGCCATCGGCAAGGCCGGTAATCCTGATATTCAACCCGGCGTCACCATCGTCATCGGCCCCGGCACCGACGTGATCGCGGGCGAGGGAAAGATCCTCACCGCCGGCGGATTCGACAGCCACATCCATTTCATCTGCCCGCAGCAGATCGAGCACGCGCTGATGTGCGGCGTCACCTCGATGCTCGGCGGCGGCACCGGGCCGTCGCACGGCACCTTCGCCACCACCTGCACGCCCGGGCCCTGGCACATGGCGCGGATGATCCAGTCGTTCGACGCGTTCCCGGTCAATCTCGGCATTTCCGGCAAGGGCAACGCCTCGCGCCCGGCGGCGCTGGTCGAGATGATCAACGCCGGCGCCTGCGCGCTGAAGCTGCACGAGGACTGGGGCACCACGCCGGCCGCGATCAACAATTGCCTCAATGTGGCCGACGATTACGACGTCCAGGTCATGATCCATTCCGACACGCTGAACGAATCCGGCTTCGTCGAGGACACCGTCAAAGCCTTCAAGGGCCGCACCATCCACGCCTTCCACACCGAAGGCGCCGGCGGCGGCCACGCGCCTGACATCATCAAGATCGCCGGCCTGAAAAACGTGCTGCCGTCCTCGACCAATCCGACCCGGCCGTTCACCCGCAACACCATCGACGAGCATCTGGACATGCTGATGGTGTGCCACCATCTCGATCCCTCGATCGCGGAAGATCTGGCGTTCGCCGAAAGCCGCATCCGCAAAGAAACCATCGCGGCGGAAGACATCCTGCACGACCTCGGCGCGCTCTCGATGATGTCGTCGGACTCGCAGGCCATGGGCCGGCTCGGCGAAGTCATCATCCGGACCTGGCAGACCGCCGACAAGATGAAGAAGCAGCGCGGCTCGCTGCCGCAGGACAAGGGCAACAACGACAATTTTCGGGTCAAGCGCTACATCGCGAAGTATACGATCAACCCCGCGATCGCCCATGGCGTGTCAAAGCTGATCGGCTCGGTGGAGAAAGGCAAGCTCGCCGATCTCGTGCTGTGGTCGCCGGCCTTTTTCGGCGTCAAGCCCGATTGCATCATCAAGGGCGGCTCGATCGTCGCCGCCCCGATGGGCGATCCCAACGCGTCGATTCCGACGCCGCAGCCGGTGCACTACCAGCCGATGTTCGCCGCCTACGGCAAGTCGCTGACGGCGTCCTCGGTGGTGTTTTCCTCGAAGGCGGCGGTGGCCGGCGGCCTGGCTAAGAAGCTCGGCATCGACAAGAAACTCTATGCGGTGGAAAATACCCGTGGCGGCATCTCCAAGAAGAGCATGATCCACAACGGCGCCACGCCAAAGATCGAGGTCGATCCCGAGACCTATGAGGTGCGCGCCGACGGCGAACTTCTGACCTGCGCGCCGGCCGAGGTGCTGCCCATGGCGCAGCGCTATTTCATGTTCTAAACTCGCTCCCGGCACCAGAAGCCCTAAGACAAAAGCCCGGGAGGATCTCGTGATTTACGTCGTTGCCACGCTGACCATCAAACCTGAAACGCGCGCCGAATTCATTGCGGCGGCCACCGCCTGCATCGCGGAGACCCGCAAGGAAGCCGGCAATATCGCCTACGACATGCACGAAAGCGTCACCGACCCCACCAAGATGGTGTTCGTCGAACAGTGGGAAAATGCCGAGGCGCTGGTGCCGCACCGGGGCTTCGACCACATGAAGGCGTTCGGCCGCGTCGCGGTGAAATGCATGTCGGCACCGCCGAAGATCGAAATCATCACGCCGGAAAAAGTCGACGTCCGCTAATCAAGAAACTTCAAGGAGAACAGCCATGATCTATGTCATCGCCACCAACGAGGTGAAACCGGAATCGCGCGACGCCTTCATCAAGGGCGCCAAGGAATGCATCGCCGAGACCCGGAAGGAAAAAGGCTGCATCTCCTATGAGAACCACAGCCAGCATCAACGACCCCAATCTGTTCGTGGTGGTCGAGCGCTGGGAGACCCGTGACGACCTCACCGCCCATAGCAAGGCGCCGCACATGAAGGTCTGGCGCGAATATTCCGCGCCCCTGAAGGCCAAGCCGACGGTGATCGAGATCATCAGCGACGGCAAGGTCGAGAAGTTTTAAGAACATTAGGCAAGCATGCCCTCGGACTTGATCCGAAGGTGGGAACCGGTTCGCGTGAAGAAAACGCGTCAAACAAAGAATCTATCATGATCCGCGCCACCCGGGTCCAGGGACAGCATCGCTGGAAGGAAGCGCCGGCCGACACCGTCGTGCTCGATTTCGACGACCGTCACCGGCGGCGGATGGCGATGACGGGCACGCGGGGATTTGAATTCCTGCTCGACCTGGAAAACGCGGTGGCGCTGCGCGGCGGCGACGCGCTGGTGCTCGAGGACGGCAGGCTGATCGAAGTCGTGGCGGCGCCGGAGCCGCTGCTGGAAATCCGGGGGACCGATCCGCATCATCTGGTTCGCGTCGCCTGGCATCTCGGCAACCGCCATCTGCCGACCCAGATCATGCCAAAAGGCCTGCGTATCCGGCGCGACCACGTCATCGAGGCGATGGTGAAGGGGTTGGGAGCGCGCGTGATCGAGATCGAGGCGCCGTTCGACCCCGAAGGCGGCGCCTATGCCGGCGGCGCGCCGGAAGCGCATGCGCATCACGGCGCGCATGATCATTCGCACGATCATGATCATCACCACGGTGATCACCACCATCATCACGACGAGCATTGCGATCACGATCATCAGCACGATCATTCCCATGCTCATGACCACAAGTAAGGCGCCGCCGGCCGATCCCGGCGCGATGCGGGAAGGCGAGGCGGCGGCGCTGTATCGGCTGATGACCTGGTTGTCGCCGGCGTTTCCGGTCGGGGCGTTCTCCTATTCCAGCGGCATCGAATGGGCGGTGGAAGCCGGCGATATCGTCGACGCCGCGTCGTTGCGGGATTGGCTGGCCGCGATGCTGGCGGACGGCCCCGGATTTTGCGACGCCGTGTTTCTGGCGCACGCCCACCGCGCCGCTTCGTCAGGCGACGATGCGGCCTTGCGCGAAATCGCCGAGCTCGCTTTCGCCTTCGTGCCGTCGCGCGAGCGCCAGCTCGAAACCTCGTCGCAGGGACGCGCCTTCATCGAGATCGCGCGCTCGGCCTGGAATTGCGAGGGGCTCGAGCAAAAGATTTCCGCTTGCGATGGCGCCCATCGTCTATCCCGTCGCGGTCGGCATCGTCAGCGCCGCGCACAACATCCCGCTGGAGCCGGCGATGCACGCGCTGCTGCACGCGCTGACGTCGAACTGGATTTCCGCCGGCGCGCGGCTGGTTCCGCTCGGGCAAACCGACAGCCAGCGCGTGCTGGCCCCGCTGGAGCCGGTCGTGGTGGCGACCGGCGAACGGGCGCTGCACGCGACGTCAGACGATCTCGGCAGCGCGACCTTTCGCGCCGACCTCGCCAGCATGCGTCATGAGACGCAGTACACGAGGCTGTTTCGGTCATGAGGATTGCGGCTCGATATTTGCATTGCGTCGTCCCGGCGAAGGCCGGGACCCATACGCCGTGTCGATCTCGTTTTGGCACTGGGGCAGACGACCTTCTAAAATCACGAACGCCAGGGGTTATGGGTCCCGGCGTTCGCCGGGACGACGAAAGAAAGAACAGACTGATATGAGCAACAACTCTCACGGCCCGCTTCGCGTCGGCATCGGCGGTCCCGTCGGATCGGGAAAGACCGCGTTGATGGACCTGCTCTGCAAGTCGATGCGCGAGCGCTACGACATCGCCGCCATCACCAACGACATCTACACCAAATGGGATGCGGAATTTCTGGTGCGCTCGGGGTCGCTGACGCCGGATCGCATTGCCGGCGTCGAGACCGGCGGCTGCCCGCATACCGCGATACGCGAGGATGCCTCGATGAATCTCGCCGCGGTCGCCGACATGCGCGCGAAATTTCCCGACCTCGACATGGTGCTGATCGAGTCCGGCGGCGACAATCTCGCCGCCACCTTCTCGCCCGAGCTTGCCGACCTCACGATCTATGTCATCGATGTCGCGGCGGGCGACAAGATCCCCTCGAAGGGCGGTCCCGGCATCACCCGGTCGGACCTGCTGGTGATCAACAAGATCGATCTCGCGCCGCATGTCGGCGCGTCGCTGGAAAAGATGGACACCGATGCGAAGCGGATGCGGGGCCAACGGCCGTTCGTCATGACCAACCTCAAAAAGAGCGAAGGCCTTGATCGCATTATCAGTTTTATCGAGGCCAAGGGCGGTCTCGGATCGCCGGCAGCAACTTAAGTCTTTCTAATTAGCTGTGACGCAGCTCGCCGATCGCGAATCGCGCGTTCGTTAACGCCCTTGCGCGTTAACACTTTTGCCCGAGCCGCATGCGCAGTCGCAGCAACATATTTGCGCGCTTCGCGGGAACAAAATCGCGTCGCTTTGATTAGCATTCTCCTGCTTCTCGCCAAGGCGGCAACCTATCTTGGCTTCCGTTTTCAGTCCTCGTCGCCGGCCTTAGTTGCGTACCAATGATCGCTCCTCCATTATATCCAACGGGTGGCTTTCATCCTGTTTCGGTTTGTCGCCGTTCCGGCGGACGGCGAATAGTTGTAGTCCTTTTCGCCAGCTCCTCATTTTCTGAGTAAGCGAGTGGTTCGGCTGGGTTTCATCATCGGATTCATTGCGCTTGTCGGAGTTCTGCTCTCCGGCCTGGCGGCGTATCGCGTCCACGATCAGGAGTTGACGGTCGATAGCATCGCGCTGGCGCGCGCGATCGACGTTCACGCCAGCCTGGTCCAGGATCGCTTGACCGAGCGTGAGTTGCTGGCCCGCGTCGCTTCAGGCCTGTTCCGTGCGCCCAGCGTGATCAAGGCCAACATGCTGCAGCCGCTGCGGTCCTCGATCTACGCCTTCAAGACCGATTTCGTGGTCGCAAGCTGGATCGCGCGGCTCAATCCAGACGAACTGGATGCGGCGCGCGCCGAACTGAAGAGCGCTGGATTCGCCAACCCGACCATTCGCAAGTTCGACGACAAGCCGCTGGATACGCGGTCCCTCAACAAGCCGATCGATGTGTTGATGGACGTCGAACCCCGCACCGCGGAAACGACGGCTTTCCCCGGCCGCTCCTATGACGAGGAACCGATCCTGGGGACCGATGCTGGCGCGGGCGATGACCGAGGGAAAGCCGGTGGCCTCCGATCCGGTGCCGCTGTTGAGCCGGGATGGACCGATCGGCGTCGTGCTTGCCGCACCGGTGCTGCAGGATGGCGCCACCTCGCCGGCGGGCTTCGTGACATTTTCCTATGAATTGGCGCCGCTGTTGCTGACCAATGACGACCTGTCGGTGTTCTCGGTGGTGCTGAAAGATCCGCGCAACGCCGGCACCGAGCTGATCGCCAACGATCAGGGCGTCGTCTCATCGCGGATGACAAGGCCGGAAGGGCCGACCCCCTCGGTCACGCGAACGGTGACGTTCGGCGGCCACGACTGGTCGCTCAGCTACTACGCCAAGATCAACGCGGCGCTGCGCGCGCAGCAGACCGCCGTGATCGTCGCTGCCATCGGCTTCGCGCTGACCGGCATCATCTGCGGGCTGTTCGGCTATGTCGCCTACAACAATCTGCGGCTCAGCCGTGAAATCCAGGTCCGGATCGGCTTCGAGCGCCGGTTGACCGCCGTGATCGACGAACTCAATCACCGGGTCAAGAACATCCTCGCGGTGATCCAGTCGATCGTGACGCGCACCTTGCGCCATGGCTCCGATATCGATGTCGCCCGCGAACTCCTGATCGGCCGCATCCATGCGATGTCGAATGTGGTCTCGCTGTTGAGCGAAAGTCAGTGGCAGGGCGTCAAGCTGAAAGGGCTGTTCGAGGCCCGCGCGATCCCCCACGCCGAGCGCATCGCGGTCTCGGGCCCGGATATCGCCGTCAGCGCGCGGGCCGCGCAGAGCCTGTCGCTGCTGTTCTTCGAGCTGGCGTCGCATTCCGACGAGGGGCTTTCGCTGGTCGGCAAGCACCCGCACATCGTCGCGCGCTGGGAAGTGACCGGAGAAACTCCCGACATCATCTTTCATTTTCGCTGGGAAGAATTCAACACCAGTGCGGCGACCCGGCGCGAAGACAGCGATTTCGGCGTGATCCTGCTCGACCGCGTCGCTCCGGAAGCGCTCGGCGGCACCTCGAAGCGGTATTTCACCGATGTGAGCTATGTCTACGAACTCACCGCGCCGATGGAAACCGTCATCGACATGACGGAGCGGGACCGCACCGAACAATTGTCGGCGCCGCCGAAGGCGAGGGGGTAGCGGCGTTGCTCATGCGCTCGTCCCGCTTGGGGGAGGGTCGTACTGCGAAGCAAGGGAGCCACACGGCGATGAGCTCTCGTTTGCACGAGTGGAGAGTCCTCTCCTTCACTGGCGTGCGCCCCGGCTGACCGGCCCCTGCGTTCGCAGGGGACGACAGAAGACGCCCACAACAAAAAGGGCAGCCGCGATTCCGCGGCCGCCCTTCTTTCGCTTACGACGAACCCTGGTGCTACGCCGCTGCCGCCGATGACGGCGCGCACCGTTTCATCGGGGCCGAAATCCTCGGTGCCATCGACATAGAGCAGGGCCGAGAGTTTCGATCGCGCCCGGTTGACGCGGCTCTTGATGGTGCCGACCGCGCAGCCGCAGATCGCCGCGGCGTCCTCATAGGAGAAACCCGACGCGCCGACCAGGATCAGGGCTTCGCGCTGGTCCTGCGGCAGCTTCTCCAGCGCGGCGCGGAATTCCTCGAACTCCAGATGCGAACTCTGCGCCGGTTGGGTCTTCAGCGTCTTGGCATAGCTGCCATCGGCGTCCTCCACCTCCCGCCGCCGCTTGCGATAGTCCGAGCGGAACAGGTTGCGCAGGATCGTGAACAGCCACGCCGGCAGGTTCGAACCCGGCTGGAACGAGTCGATGTTGGCCAAGCGCGCGCAGCAGGGTTTCCTGCACCAGATCGTCGGCGCGGTCGCCATTGCCGGAAAGCGAGATCGCAAACGCGCGCAGACTAGGAACCGACGCCAGGATGTCGTCGCGCAGTGAGTTTGTGAGAGGCATTAGTCCCTCCCGTCGTTATTTTTGTCGCCCGTGACACCCAATTGGGGATCGGACTCGGGTACATCAAGCTTTTTGATCAGTTCCGCGAACCGGTCCGGCACCCCCTGCCGGACGACGTCGTCGTACATGGCGCGAAGCTGGTGGCCGATTCTGGACTGAATCTCGGCGTTGAGGGCGCCCGGCTTGCCGGGTGCCGCAGTCCTGTTGGCTTGAGACTTTACATCTTTCATGACATGTTCCACGCTTCCCCGGGAGTTAAGTCCCTGTAACTTCAAGATTTATTACTTGTATTTCGAAGCCTTTGCCGCCTTTGTAATGAGTTCTAATTCGAACTGGGACGGAAAGTTCCTGAAGCCGGGGAACTTTTATCGGGTTCGGGCGTAGACAGGCAGGTCAGGGGAACCGGGTCACCCCAATCGCTTGAGACTGTTTGACCCAGGATAATGATGGAGTGGGGATGTCCCGATCACAGCTTGTTGCCGAACATTTACCGTTGTTGCGGCGCTACGCCCGTGCGTTGACGGGAAACCAGGCGTCCGGCGACGCATATGTCGGAGCCATGCTTGAAGCCTTGCTTCAGGACCCGTCTTTGCTCGACGAGCAGCACGGCCCCCGCGCCGGGCTGTTTCGGCTGTTTACGCAAATCTGGAATTCGGTGTCGCTCAACGACGATTCCGACATCGCGACGCTGCCGATGCCCTCGGAGCGCCGGCTTTCGAACATCACGCCGTTGCCGCGCCAGGCCTTCCTGCTGCTGTCGCTGGAAGGTTTCTCGGAAGAAGAAGTGGCCTTCATTCTCGCGACCGATGTGGCCGAGACCCGCAAGCTCGCCGACGCCGCGGGCCGGGAAATGGCGGCGGAAATCGCCACCGACGTGCTGATCATCGAGGACGAGACCTTCATCGCCATGGATCTCGAAAGCCTGGTGAAGAATCTCGGTCACAACGTGATCGGCGTCGCCCGCACCCATTCCGACGCCATTGCGCTGGCCAAGAACAAGAAGCCGGGCCTGATTCTGGCGGATATCCAGCTCGCCGACGGCTCCTCCGGTCTCGACGCGGTCAACGAGCTGCTGCGCGTGTTCGAAGTCCCCGTGGTCTTCATCACCGCCTATCCGGAACGCTTCCTCACCGGCGAACGCCCCGAGCCGGCGTTCCTGATCTCAAAACCGTTCCAGCCCGCGATGGTCTCGGCCGTCGCCAGCCAGGCGCTGTTCTTCCAGCGCAACTCGCGCAACCGCACGCCGCGGGTGGCTTGAGCCGTCATTGCTGAATGGGACGATAAGGATTCGGCGCGCTGCAAGGCGCGCCGATTTTTTGGCCTAAAGCCGAGGGATCCAGCCTGGACGGCTCAACAGATATTCGACCATTCGCGGAGGAATGCTTAAAGCTCTGCGCGATCTCGCGTTCATCCTTCGGCAGTCCCGCAAGGATCGATGCTTCGCTCTTGCTTCGGACTTTGGAAAGCCACTCCGGATCGACCACCACGGCGCGTCCTACCGCAACCAGATCGGCTCCCAGTTTGATCGCCCCCTCGGCATCCCCGCACGTCTTGATCCCACCGCTTGCCATCACCGCACTGCGGCCGGCTATCACGCGGGCAAATTCCGTGATGGGATTCGCTGCCGGGGTGTAAGTTTTCTCGACCGGACCATTGTAAACACGGGTCTCTCCCGTCGGCCGGCTCTTCCGATAATCATCGAGCGAAACCGAGATGTAGTCGAGATCCAATTTGGCAAGTTCACCACAAAGCAGTTTGGAGTCCTCGAGCGTATAACCGTCCGCCTCGGCCTCGAATGGCGTCACGCGAAACCCTGCGATCAGCTTTGGACCGAGTGCGTCGCGAACGGCCTGCGCGACAGCGAGAGGAAAGTTCATTCGCTTTGCAAGCGTGCCGCCCCAATGATCGATCGCGATGATTGGCCCGAGGTGAAAAAAACTGATGAACCGCGTAGTGGTTGGCGCCGTGAATTTCGACGCCGTCGAAACCGGCTTTTCGAGCAAGCGAAGCAGCCTCTCCAAAGCTTGCAATCAGGCCTCCAACCTCATCCGATGTCATCGCCCTTGGCGTCTTTGCTCCCGGCCGCAACGATGCAATGGCAGAAGCCGCACGCATACATTGCTCGCCGATCAGCTCGGGCTTTGCGATGCGGCCACCGTCATAGATCTGCAGGATCGCAAGACCTCCTGCAGCACGCATGGCTTCAGCGAGCCGGTGCAGACTGGGCAGGTGTCCATCATGTGCCGCGCCTATTCCCTGCCAGGAGCGCCCGTCTTGTGCGACGTAAGCGGCGGAAGAAATGGTGGCGCCGAATCCGCTGGCGGCACGCCGCCGGACAAATTCGAGTTCGTTTTCGGGAGCCGTGCCGTCTTCATGGGAAGAATCGGTTGTCAGCGGCGCAATTGCAAACCGATTTGCCATCTCTCGTCCGCAGTTGAACCTGATAGGAGACCAAACAACCATCGATCGAACCTCGGCGCCGTAGGATGGGTGCAGCGAATCGATACGCCATCTCGCTCATCGAGCGGTGAGGTGTTTCACAAAGGCTCAACCCATCCTACGAGTTAGCCGGCATCCAGGGAAGCTCGCTAGTGGAAGATGCGCCCGGCGTCGATGACGACGGTCTGGCCGGTCATGGTCTCGGTGCGGCACATGGCGACCACCATGTCGGCGCAGTCGTCCTTGTCGGCCGGCTTCTTCAGGAGCGAGCTCGATGCGGAGCGCTCGACCTGCTCGGGCCGGAGATTGGCCGTCGCGCGCGTGCCGTCCAGCAGACCCGGCGCCACGCAGTTGACCAGCGTCTCGGGCGCCAGCGCCACCGCCATGCAACGCGTCAGATGAATCAGCCCCGCCTTCGACACGGCATAGGCGATCGAAGAGCCGGTCGGGCTGAGCCCTGCGACCGAAGCGATGTTGACGATGCGGCCTTGCCCCTGCGCCTTCATGATGGGCGCTACCGCCTTGGTCAGCCGCATCGGCCCCGTCAGGTTGACGGCCATGATCTTGTTCCATTCCTCCATCGTCAGATTGTCGAGATCGCTGAAGGGGATCGAGACGTTGTAAGCGGCGTCATTGATCAGAATATCGAGGCGGCCGAAGGCCTGGGCCACCTCGCCGGCCAGCCGGTCCACGGCCGCGCCGTCGGTCAGGTCACAGGCGAAAGCCCGGGCGTTGATTTGATGACGCGACGCCAGTTCGCCGGCGAAGCTTTCCGCCTGCTCGCGGCTGCGCGCGTACACCACAGCCAGATGTACGCCCTCCTGCGCCAGCGCGTGGCAGATGCGCTGCCCCAGCCCGCCATTGCCGCCCGTCACCAGTGCAACCGTGCCCCTCAGGTCCATCGTTTCTCTCCTTTAATGATACACGCGTTTTTTCAATGACACGCTCTCGCGATCCCGTCGGCCGCCCGGTGATTACTCCGGCGGCTTGACGCCGAGATCGCGCAAGATGCGGAGCATTACCTCACTGTCGCGCTTGAAAATACGATTTGTCGTCTCAAAATCGGCTGGAGAACTCAGGATGAAGTTGGTCAGCATCTGCTGGACCTTGGGATCGGATCCGGCCGATATCAATATCCCCGTGAGCCGCTGGACGATCTCCTGTGGCGTGCCGGTTGGTACGGCGAAGGTGGTAAATGCGCGCAGATCGTAGAAGTCGCCCACGGCGCCCTGCTCAGGCATCGTCGGCGTGTCCGGATACGGCGGCAGGCGGCTGCCTACCACGCCGATCAGGTTTCCGGTTCCCGCCTGGATGATGGGTGCTGCCGCGGCATAGCTTCCGGCGGCGCCATCCAGCGTCTGCCCCGCGATGTCGGTCCACATCGGCGCCTCGCCGCGATATTGAATGACTTGAAATTGAATGCCGTATTGTTTCGCGATCGTCTCGATCAGGACGTGCGGGGTCGACCCCACGCCGTACGATCCCCAGTTTATGCTGCCGGCCTTTTTTGCATATGCAATGAATTCCCGAAGATTCGTCGCGCCCGTCTTCTTCGCCGCCACCACCGGACCGCCGGCGCCGCTGACCATCGTCAGATAGATGAAGTCTTTCTCGGGATCGTAGGGCAGGTCCTTTACGGTAAGACGGTTCTGGATCAGCGACGAAGAAATCGTGCACAGGATGGTGGTGCCGTCAGGTTCGGCGCGCTTCACTTCCGACACGCCGATGACGCCGCCTGCGCCGGCCTTGTTTTCGATGATGACCGTCTTTCCCAGCTGCCGCGCCAGATAGTCACCGAAAGCCCGCGCGATGCCGTCGGTCTGGCCGCCGGCCGGATACGGCACGACAATGCGAATCGGGCGTGCCGGCCACGAGGATTGCGCCTTGGTCTTCACGGAAGGGGCGCACAACACCGCCGCCGAACCGGTCACGAACGTTCGCCGTGTCAGCTTTTTCATTTTCCTGCCCTGTTGATTTCTTGTCTATTCGTCCCGCTGCGAAGACCGGGCCGGGGGCAGAAATAGCACAGAACTTCCCGCCCTGGCTTGGTGGACGAGTATAATGGCGATGTAATTCAGGCGAAGTCTGTTGACGGTCAGGCTGACATTTCCGCACGGTGGAATGTATCTCGCTGAAGGTCAGCAGCGGAGATTTTTAGAATGGCGAAGATCGTCTTCGGAATGAACCAGTCCCTGGACGGCTATGTCGATCACCAGGAATTGCCTGTCGCCAGGTCCCGCGCTCTTTCGTCACTGGATAGAGCATGTGCGCGACCTCACCGGCAGTGTGTACGGTCGCCGCATGTACGAGGCCATGCGCTATTGGGACGCAGACCGATCCCGAGTGGAATGCGGAGCGACGCGAGTTCGCGGCGGCGTGGCGGCGCCAACCGAAATGGGTCGCGTCGCGCTCGCTGAAGTCAGTCGGTCCCAACGCCACGCTTGTCGAGGATGATGTCGAGGCGGTGGTCCGTGGGCTGAAGGCCCGGCTCGACGGGGAGATTGCCGTTTCCGGACCAGACCTGGCGCGAAGCCTGACCGACCTTGGTCTCATCGATGAGTATCGACTCTATCTCCATCCCGTCGTGCTCGGTCGCGGCAAGCCATTCTTCGCCGGCCCCCGGCCGCCGCTCCGCCTTGTGGCCAGCGATATGATGACGAGGACGTGATCAGGTTGACGTACGTTCCTGCCTTCCCGCGTGATTCGCGCGACTTGCTGACGGACTGCGCCGACGCTGCGATTCAGGTCGCGGGGACTCAGCCGACCGGCGAGATATGTCGCCGAGCCAAATTTGGCAGTGAAATCAAGAAAAAAGCAGGGCGCGGCTGGCATCACCACAGCCGCGCCCTACATCGCCGGTCAATGGGGCAGGGGGGATAACCGGCTGCCGGGATTACGCAGAGGCCCCCGGACTGGTTCCCGCCGCCCGCAAATTTTTTCGAAGTTTTTTCGGACACGGTTAAGTGATGTCAGGTGCTGCGAACCGCGCCCTTGGGCTGGCGTTGTGTCCGTGATCGCCATGGGGCGAGGGACATCACGCCATGTCAAAATTATCCCGCGGAATCTTCGGCGCCATCGCCGTTTCCCTGACGTTCGGCGCCATCCAGTTCGCGCCCGCGCGCGATCTCACTGGAATTCCTCAGCAATCCGCTGCCGCGACCGACGCGGTGATCAATCGCGCCGCCAAGACCGATCGCGCCGCCGCCGTGGCGTCGGATGCGCAGACCCGCACGATTGCCCTTCGGCCGGCCGGGCTGGCCGATACTTCGGTCCTGGTCCGCTTGCCGATCCCCCAGGAGGCCCGCAACGCGCCGCCGGCGCCATCCGCCCGTCAGCCCGGAAGCCGGGCAGCCGGAAACTGGTGGCGTGCGAGCCGGTGGTCAGCGTGCTGACCGAAGTGGCAAAACTGCTCGAACCCGGCCGCTGCGTCACCTGAGCTGCAGTAACAAGTCGTAGCCCGTTGGCTTCGATCCGGGCTACGGCGCTACCCGACGAGCAAATCAGCAAAACGCTGTCAAATGCATATTTTTCTGATTTTCAGAAATATTTCTGCTTTCGCGATTTGCCCAAATCACCCTATATCCTTCCCGTCCTGTTCCGACAGAGGGGCGCTCGCGATCGTCACGGACGCGGAGCAGGATGCGGTGGACGCGGATGCTGCGCTTCTGACGCGCGTAGCTCGAGCGTACGGCGAAATCGTGTGGTTCTGGCGCCCGAAGCTGGCGCCAAGTTCGCAGAAGCAATTCTGCTGAGGCGACGGTGGCAACAGAGCTCGGCTCACCGGGGAGATCACGTATAAGCCGTAAAGCCATTGCGCAGGGAAGGCCGGATGCTCTCCGCTGGACCTGTATGCTCGTGTGCGCACTTCTTGTGCAATTGCACACGGGACCGCGGGTGCAGCGCGCACCCGGTCTTCCCTGCGCCCTCTGATTTCTGAGGGCGAGAGCGGATAGCAAAACTCGGGCGAATCGCGCCGCGAGATCGCGAAGTGTGTTTGCTGTCGCTCTTTGAAAATTTGAATCCGCAGCAACCAACCTCATCCTGAGGCGCGGCGACTTGACCGCGTCTCGAAGGATGCCGCAATGACGACTGACTCGTGGCCATCCTTGAGACGCCGCGCAGGGATCGCGGCTCCTCAGGATGAGGTCGATGGTGTGCAAATCACTCCGCCGGCGCCTCGTGCGCTTCCTGGCTCGCAGCCGCATTGCGGCTGGCCATGAAGCCCAGCGCCAGGCCGCCGACCGCCAGAATCGGGATCAGCTTCTTGATGCCGATGGCGCGGATCACCTGGATGCCGGCGGCGACCAGCATCGGATCGGCCAATACCGAATGAGCCGCGGATTTGGCGGCGGCCTCCGCCTCACGGGCGGCGCGCGCGGCGCGGGCCTCGATCTGCTTTTTGCGCACCATGTAAGAGATCGCCGGGATCATCGCGACGATGAAGAAAACGCCGGCGCCGGCGAGGCAAGCCTCGATCAGTCCATAGCGCTGCAGCACGTAGACAAAGGCCGCCGCGCACAGAAACGATGACATGATGAACAAGGCCAGCGCTGCCGCGGCCGCCAGCGATGTCAGCCGCACCGCGGTGCCGGTCGAATCCTTGAAATCATCGATCATTCGCTGAAACATTTTGCGCCTCGGTCTACAATTTATTGCTGCCAAACCGAATGACGGCGCATCCGCGCCGCCGTTCGCATCACAAAATCAGTTCACGCGCAGGCGGCCATCGCAGCGCGCCGCGTTAGCGGCGCCACGCCGCGCCGATCAGGAAGCCGATGCCGAGCGCCAGGCCGACGGTCGCGAGCGGGCGCTGCTGGATCACCTCTTCCAGCGATTCTTCGATCGAATAGGCCGCGTCCTGGGCGGCTTCCATGGCGGCGCTGCCGCGCTCGGAGGCATCGTCCATCGCCGCATCGACATTGGCGCGCGCCTGCTTGTAGCCGCGGCGGGCCTGTTTCTGGGCGGTACCGGCGAATGTATTGATTGCGTCGGTGATCTGGTCGGTCAGGGCTGAGATATCGTTTTTCACGGCTGCTACATCCTTTTCGAGGCGTTCCTGGGTCGCTTTGTCCGTGAGATTTTTCAATCCGATCTGGTCGCTCGCGCTCGCCATCAAAACCTCCCGGACCTCAGAACTTGCGTGTCGCACAACAAACGTCCCGCTGGTCCGGAAGTTCCCTTGCGAAACCCGATCAGCCCCAAGATCAACTTGACGGCAGCTGCGGCGAGTCGTCCGGCATCAGATGGTCCCTCAGAATGAGGCCGACCATCAGCAGCGGCGAAGAAAGAAAGCCACCCATCGGTCCCCACAGCCAGGTCCAGAACGCCAGCGCGATGAACACCGCGAGCGCGTTGAGCTCGAGCCGGCGGCCGATAATGGCCGGGGTGATGAAATGGCCTTCGATGAACGTGAACCCGGCAAAAGCCAGCGGTGCCAGCAAGCCGCCGGCCAGGGTCGGAAAGGCGACCACGCCGACCACGGTCAGGATCACGAACATCGCCACCGGGCCGATGATCGGCAGGAAATTCAAGGTCGCGGCCAGCGCCCCGAGCGCGGCCGGGTTCGGCATGCCGGTCACCGCGCAGATGATGCCGACGACAACGCCGACACGCGAGGTTGATCAGCGTGACGGTAACGAGATAGCCGCCGAGATGGTCCTCGATCGAATTGATAATCCGCAGCGTCCGCAGCCGCGACTCACGATCGGTGAAGTTCATGACGATCGCGCGACGCAGATCCTTCCAGCTCGCGATGAACAGAATGAGCGTCACGACAAACAGCAGGAATTCGGTGAAGGTCGGCGACAGGAATTCGACGGTGGGCTTGACCCATTCGAACTTCGGCATCTCGAACGGCACGCGTGCCGGATGCGCCGATCATGCTTTGAAGCTGCTGCCACAGCCACAGCGGCCGGTCGAACACATGCAATTTGTCCCGCAGCAGCGATCCGAGTTCGGGCAGGCGCGAACTCCATTCCATGATCGGGGACGCGATCAAGCCGAGGATGAAAACGGCGCCGGCCCCGACCGCCGTCACGATCAGAACCGCCGACACGGCGACGGGGAATCCGATGGCGCTCGAGGAAGCCGGCGGCGGGCGCCAGCATGGTGCCGATGATGAAGGCCGACACGATCGGCAGGAAGAAGGCTTTGGCGACATAGAGAACGGTGACGATAGCAGATCACCAGCAGCGCGACCAACGTGAAGCTAACGACTTCGGCCCGGCGAATGACCGGCGGTTGCTCGGCCTTGCTGTCAGGCAGCGGTGTACCGGCCGGCTTGTTGGGAAGCGCACGCACGACTGGTCTCCCCGCGGCAACAGGGCTGGCGTTGCGCAGTTGCGCTGCGATCCGAGCTCCTGCGTCACAACCCGCGCTCACCGCAAAAGTTCCATCGCGGAAACGTGAGGAGCTGGCCGGTTGACAGCCCATTTGTTTCGCCGACTCGCAGGGAACCGCGGTGCCTCGGTCGCGTTTGTTGTCCAGAGCATCACACGATGCGCATCGCATTGGGGCAGATCATGGCACAGACACTTTCAGGCATTCGCAGGCTCTCGTTGCGTTCGACCGGCGCACTGGTGTTGGGCGCGGCTCTGTTGTTGTCGCCGGCGCTGCTTTCAAGCGCCAGCGCCCAGGTGCTCGGCTACGCCGCCACGCCGCAATCCGCTTTCCCCACCGACAACATGGATCTGGACGAAGGCGACGGCAGCGCAGTGCCCGAGCGCCTGAAGCGCGCCATTGTCGCCTTCGACACCCGCGAAGCGCCCGGCACCATCGTGATCGATACCGGCAACACCCAGCTCTATTACGTGCTCGGCCAGGGCCGCGCGGTGCGCTACGGCGTCGGCGTCGGCCGCGAAGGTTTCACCTGGTCCGGCGTGCAGACCATCACCCGCAAGGCGGAATGGCCGGATTGGCATCCGCCGGCGGAAATGGTGGCGCGTCAGCCCTATCTGCCGCGCTTCATGGCGGGCGGCCCCGGCAATCCCCTGGGCGCGCGCGCCATGTATCTCGGCTCCAGCGTCTACCGCATCCACGGCACCAACGATCCCTCGACGATCGGGAAGTTCGTGTCCTCGGGCTGTATCCGCCTGACCAATGAAGACGTCGCCGACCTGTTCAGCCGCGTCGATGTCGGCACCAAGGTGGTGGTGCTGCCGAAGAATGCGCCGCGCCAGGAAGCACAGGGATCGATCACCATTCGCCCGACGCACCGGCGCGCCCCGTTGTGACGACGCTCGTCCCCGGGCCGTCAGGCGATGAACCTGTCGACCTCGTCGCTGTATTGAGGCTGATATGAACTGGAAAACAGGCAGGCGGCTGGCATTGGGTGTCGCGGCGGCAGTGTGTGCCTCCGCGCTGGCCCCGCCTGCGCTGGCCCAGGATTTTTTCTCGCGGCTGTTCAGCGGCTTCGGCGACCGGTCGCACACGCGCTCGATGCAGCTGCCGTTCGCAAGCGAAGGCAATCCGTTTGCCCCGCAAGGCGAGGCGCGTCCGCGCGGCGGCGGCGGTCAGGCCTATTGCGTGCGCACCTGCGACGGGCGCTATTTCCCGGTCAGCGGCGTCGGACGGCCAGAGCCGCGCTGCGTCGTGCAACAGTTTCTGCCCCGCAAGCGATACCAAGGTGGTGTACGGCAGCAGCATCGATCATGCCGCTACCGAGAACGGCAAGCCCTATTCCGAGCTGCCGAACGCATTCCGCTATCGCAACGAGATCGTGGCCGGATGCACCTGCAACGGCAAGGACGCGCTCGGCCTCGCGTCGGTCAAGATCGAGAACGATCCGACGCTTGCGCAAGGGCGACATCGTCGCCGGCGAGGGTGGGCTGGTGGTGGCCGGCCGCAGCGCCGACAAGCGCGGCGCGGCGTTGAATTTCTCGCCGGCCTCCGACCGGATCCGCGCTCGTTTCGAGCGCGTGCCGGTGGTGGCGCGGGAGTGATTGATCAGGCGGCGCGAATCTTTTCCAGGAAATTGGTGACCTGATTGCCGAGTTGCTGGCTCTGGGTTTCCAGATGTCTGCGACGCGCTTTTCACGTCTTCGGCGGCAGCCGCCGCAGCATCCGCATCGGCTTTGACGCCGGTGATGTTGTCGGAGACGTTTTTGGTGCCCTGCGCCGCGTGCTGGGTGCTGCGGGTGATTTCCTGGGTGGCGGCGCCCTGCTCCTGCACCGCGGCGGCGATCGCGGTTGCCACCTCGTTCACTTCGCCGATGATGTTGCCAATTCCCTTGATGGCGTCGATGGCGTCGTTGGCGACCTTTTGGATGTCATTGATCTGCTCCGAGATGTCCTCGGTGGCCTTGGCGGTCTGGCTGGCCAGCGATTTGACCTCGGACGCCACCACGGCAAAGCCGCGGCCGGCCTCGCCGGCGCGCGCCGCCTCGATGGTTGCGTTCAGCGCCAGCAGGTTGGTCTGGGCGGCAATGGTGTTGATCAGGCCGATGACTTCGCCGATCCGCCCCGCGCTTCGCGCCAGGCCCTGCACGGTGCCGTCGGTTTCCCGCGCCTGGTTGACCGCGCGGCTGGCGATACCGGCCGCGTGCGCTGCCTGCCGGCTGATGTCGTTGATCGATGCGCTCAGTTCCTCGGAGGCAGCCGCGACGGTCTCCACGCTCATCGAGGCTTCCCCGGAGGCCTTTTCCGCGATCTCGACACGCGCATTGGTCTGGCGCGAGACGGTGGTCAGGCCGGTTGAGGTGGTGCGCATCTGGCCGGAGGCTTCGCCCAATTCGCCGAGCGTCTGGCGTACCATGCTCTCGAATTCGCCGACGTAACCTTCGATGGTCTGCTGACGCGACGCCGCGCCGGCATTGCGTTCGCGCTCCTGCTGTTCGATCCGGACCTTGTCCGCGGCCTGCTGCTTGAAGGTTTCAAGCGCTCCGGCCAGCGCGCCGATCTCGTCCTGGCGCTGGGCATAGCCGGTGTCCACCGTCAGATCGCCGGAAGCCACTTTCAGCATGGCGTCGCGCATATTGTGCAGCGGGGTGATGACGCGGCGGGTGACGACCATCATGGCGCCGAAGGTCAAGGCAAGCGCCGAAGTCAGCAGTATGAGTTGTAACACCAGCGAACGCAGGGCGGCGGAACGCTGAACCTGGGTATGCTCCTTGGCGGCGTCGAGTGCGGCCTCGGCGACGTTGACCGCGGCGGCGAGACGTCCGACCGTGATCGGGCTCCACTGGTTCGCCGTCAACTCGGTTTTCTCGCCGGCGATCAGCGCCGTCAGCAGGCGCTCCCGCAATGCGAGGTATTCCGGTTCGAAATAGGCCTTTTTGGTCGCGGCAATCGCGTTGGACAGCGCCGCGCGGCAGTTGCATTCCCGACGCCGCCAATTCCAGCGCGTTCCAGGCGATGTCGGTGCCGCCGGAGAATTTCGTGAAGGTCATGCGCGTCTCGGGCGCGGTGCGCCCGGCGCCGAGCCCTTGCGAAATCAGCAGCGAAGCTTCGCCGCCGGTGTTGCGCAGCAGCCAGGCGGACTGCTTGATCGCCAGAAGCTGGTCGATGGTGGCGTCCTGATGGTTGACCGCGGCGGCGAGCGAAGCGGACATCTTGTCCAGCGTCGTAAGCAGTGCCTGCGTCGTCTCCATGTATTCCTTGACCAGCGTCGGGCGGCGCGAGGCCTTCGGCTTGCGGACTTCGTCCCAGAATTCCTTCTGCAGCGCGGTCAGTGTCTTGAACAAACGATCGAACTCCGGCACCAGCGTCTTCTGCTCGGTGAATTCGACGGAGGGAAGCGTCGCCAGCGCGCTGCCCATCGCGGGCATTTCCGCGTCGCGCAGGCTGCGCAGATATTTCTCGATATCGGCGTCCATCGGCTGGTCGGCATTCAGGAGCCGGCTGGTCGTGGACCGATCGGTGCGCAGATTATGCATCGCCTTGAACAGGTTCGCCGAGACGTCGGCGACGACCGCGATGCGGCTCGTTACCTGCAGGCGACTCCAGGAATCCCAGGCATTGAGTGAGAACCCGATGACAATGCAAAAAGCCGTTGTCAGGATGACTGTCTTCAGCAGCGCGGATACGGTTAAGCGATTCAGCATGATGGCCCCCGGGGATTTCATCCATCTGGACCAAAAATGGTAAATATTTAGGCAGCTTTGCTGCCGTACTACTACGGGAGCGGGGCTGAATTTCCTGCAGTTATATCAGATATATGACGGTCAGTTCCCGGTCTGGAACCGAACCGCCCGCGGCGCGTTAACATAGGACAGACGTGCTCGTGACGATCGGGGGAATCCAATGCTGGTAGGTGTGCTGGTTACATTTCTTGTCGTTATTCTGATTCTCTATCTGATCAACCTGTTGCCGCTCGACGGTCGCGCCAAGCAGATCGCGCGCGTCGTCGTCATTATCCTCGGCGTGATTTCGTTGCTGAAATACATCGCGGTATTTTAGCGCGGCGCTCAAGAAAAAGCCCCGGGAACGCCGGGGCTTTTCCATTGTCCGATGAAGTGAATTACTTCAGCGTCCCGAACCAGTCGTCCACATCCTTGTGAATCTGGTCCTTGGCGAAGCCGTAGCGTTGCTGCAGCTTGCCTTCGAGTTGTTCGCGGCGCCCTTCGATGACGTTCAGATCGTCGTCGGTCAGCTTGCCCCATTTTTCCTTGGCGGCGCCCTTGAACTGCTTCCAGTTCCCTTCGACCCGGTTCCAATCCATGATCATCTCCTCCTGGGTTGAGATGGGTTTCCAACGACCGGATTATTCAAACGTTCCCGGAGGCGCCGGAACCGGCTTTCCGTATTTGCACGGCGTCAAAATTAGCTTTCAGGGCGCCCAAATTAACCATCCTAAAGGACATCGGTGGTATTTGTGCAACCGGCGGGACGCAACGTTGCGCAGCGCAATGGCGGAATGATCCGCTCCCGGCATGGTGGTTTTGGTTTGGGCGTCGGCCCGGCTCGCAATCCCTGGGAGTAGGTTGATGACGCTTCGCTTGACGATTTCACGCGCGATGCTGTTGTTCGGTCTGGTCACCGCGACCGGTCTCGGCGCCGTGGTTTTCACCGGCATCTACGCCCTCAGCGACGTCAAGGTGGGCGGGCCGCTGTACGACAAGATCAAGCTCGGCAACGACCTCATTGCCGACATCCTGCCGCCGCCGGAATATGTCATCGAATCATTTCTTGAAGCGACGCTCGTGCTGAATAATCCGGCCAGCCTTGCGGCGCGTCGCGATCGCCTGGTTCAGCTGAAAAAGGAATATGACGAGCGCCACGAATTCTGGCTGAAAGCGGATTTCAACCCCGCGATCAAGACCAAGCTGGTAACGGATTCGCATCGCGAGGTTCAGCGTTTCTGGACCGCCATCGAACAGGTGTTGCTGCCGGCATTGGCCAAGGCCGATATGGCTACCGCGACGAAATCCTATGCGGAAGTGACGGCCGCCTACCTCGCCCATCGCGCTTTGGTCGACGAAATCGTCAAGAAAACCACCGAGGATAATGCCGCCTTCGAGGCCGGCGCGACCCAGCGCGTAAACACCTTCACCGTAATCCTCTGGAGCATTTCGGGCCTGGTCTTCCTCATCATAGGAGGTGGCATTTTCGGCGTCGGTCTTGGCGTGATCCAGCCGATGACCCGGATGACGGGCGTGATGACGCGCCTCGCCGCCGGCGGACTGGATACCGAAATACCTTCCTTGAATCGCGGCGACGAAGTCGGTGCCATGGCCAGGGCGGTGCAGGTTTTCAAGGAAAATGCCCTGCGCGTCCAGGCGATGGAATCCGAGCAGGCCGGCCTGAAGCAACAGGCCGAGGAAGACCGCAAGATCGCGATGGGCCGCGTCGCCGACGGCTTCGAGCAGACCATCGGAAAGATCGTCGAGGCGGTGTCGTCGGCGTCTTCCGAAATCGTGCTTGCCGCCGGCAGCCTGACCAAAACCGCGGAAACCACCCATCAGCTCACCGCTACGGCCGCATCCGCATCCGATCTCTCATCCGCCAACGTGCAATCCGCGGCAGCCGCATCCGAGCAAATGGCTGCTTCGGTGACGGAAATCGGCCGGCAGGTCCAGGAATCGGAACAGATCACCCACGCTGCCGTGCGCCAGGCGGAACAGACCAATGCGCGGATATCCGAACTATCGCAATCCGCCGGCCGCATCGGCGAAGTCGTGAAACTGATTGCCGCTGTCGCCGAACAAACCAATCTGCTGGCGCTGAACGCGACCATCGAAGCTGCCCGCGCCGGTGAGGCAGGCCGCGGCTTTGCGGTCGTCGCATCCGAGGTCAAGGCGCTTGCCGCCCAAACAGCCAAGGCCACCGAGGAAATCGGGACACAGATCACGCAGATGCAGTCCGCGACGCAGCAATCGGTTGCGGCCATCAAGGAAATCGGCGCGACGATCGGGCAGATCTCCGAGATATCCACGACGATCGCGGCGGCTGTCGAACAGCAGGGTGTGGCGACACAGGAAATAGCACGTAACGTTCAGCAAGCCGCGCAGGGAACCGTTCAGGTCGGCAACAGCATTGCCGACGTCAGCCGCGGCGCGGCAAGCACCGGAGCGGCGGCCGAGCAGGTTCATGGCTTTGCCCGCTCGCTGTCGAACGAAGGCGATCACCTCAAGGAAGAGGTGGGAAAATTCCTGAGCACGGTGCGCGCGGCCTGATTGCTTTTCTGCAGTTCAGCCCGCCGCCTTGGCTTCCCTGCGCCGCGCGGTCAGGATGAATTCGGTGTAGCCGTTCGGCTGCTCGCGCC
The DNA here is from genome assembly GCA_963742695.1 of uncultured Alphaproteobacteria bacterium. Taxonomy (GTDB): domain Bacteria; phylum Pseudomonadota; class Alphaproteobacteria; order Rhizobiales; family Xanthobacteraceae; genus Bradyrhizobium. The sequence goes on along the minus strand of CAVUNF010000032.1, from coordinate 53,316 downwards.
CCTTGAAGATCAGATCGCAGGCCGCCTTGAAGGCGATGCCGTCGAAACCGGGCGCCATCGGCCGGTACAGCGGATCGCCCTTGTTCTGCCCATCCACCACCACCGCCATCCGCTTCAGCGACTCCATCACCTGATCCTTGGTGATGACGCCCTGATGCAGCCAGTTCGCCAGATGCTGGCTCGAGATCCGCAGCGTCGCGCGGTCTTCCATCAGGCCGACGTCGTGGATGTCGGGCACCTTGGAGCACCCGACCCCCTGGTCGATCCAGCGCACGACATAGCCGAGAATGCCCTGGCAGTTGTTGTCGATTTCCTGCTTCACGTCGTCGGGCGCCCAGTTCGATTGCGACACCGGAATGGTGAGGATGTCGGACAGCTTGGCGCGCGGGCCGCCCTTGGCCAGTTCCTGCTGGCGCGCATGCACGTCGACCTGATGATAATGCAGCGCATGCAGGGTCGCCGCGGTCGGCGACGGCACCCAGGCGGTGGTGGCGCCGGCCTGCGGATGCGCCGAGCTTCTGCGTCAGCATGTCCGCCATCTTGTCCGGTGCGGCCCACATGCCCTTGCCGATCTGGGCATGGCCGGGCAGGCCGTCGATCAGGCCGACATCGACGTTCCAGTCCTCATAGGCCTTGATCCAGGGCTGCGCCTTCATGTCGTTCTTGCGGATCATCGGGCCTGCTTCCATCGAGGTGTGGATCTCGTCGCCGGTGCGGTCGAGGAAGCCGGTGTTGATGAAGCAAATGCGCTTCGAGGCGTTCTGGATGCAGGCCTTGAGGTTGACCGTGGTGCGGCGCTCCTCGTCCATGATGCCGACCTTCATGGTGTTTTCGGGCAGCGACAGCATCTTCTCGACCCGGCCGAACAGCTCGCAGGTCAGCGCGACCTCGTCGGGGCCGTGCATCTTCGGCTTGACGATGTAGACCGAGCCGGTGCGGCTGTTGCGGGTTTTCGAGCAGCCCTTGAGATCGTGGATCGCGAGCAGGCCGGCGACCGCGGCGTCGAGCATGCCTTCCGGAATTTCCGCGCCGTCAGCGTCGAGCACGGCGTCGGTGAACATGTGATGGCCGACATTGCGCATCAACAGCAGGCTGCGGCCATGCAGCTTGAGCTGCTTGCCGTCCGGCGCATGGTAGACGCGGTCGGGCTTGAGCGCGCGCTTGAGCGTCTTGCCGCCCTTGTCGAAATCGGCGGACAGCGTGCCGTTCATCAGGCCCAGCGTGTTGCGATAGATCAGCACCTTGTCGTCGGCATCGACCGCGGCGACGCTGTCTTCCATGTCGAGGATGGTGGAGACCGCCGATTCCAGGATCATGTCGGCAACGCCGGCCGGATCGTCCTTGCCGATCGCATGTGCGCGGTCGATCCTGATCTCGACATGCATGCCGTTGTTGACCAGCAGGATCGCGCTCGGGCTGGCGGCGTCGCCCCGGTAGCCGGCGAACTGCGCGTTGGATTTCAGCGCGGTGGCGTTGCCGCTCTTCAGCTTGACGGCGAGCTGGCCGGCGATGACGCTGTAGGAGGTCACATCGGTATGGCTTCCGGTCGCCAGCGGCACGGCGGAATCCAGAAAGGCTTTGGCTTTCGCCACCACCTTGGCGCCGCGGGCCTTGTCGAAGCCCTTGCCGCTTTCGCTGGTCTCGTGCGGGATCGCATCGGTGCCGTAAAATGCGTCGTAAAGGCTGCCCCAGCGCGCATTGGCGGCGTTCAGCGCGTAGCGCGCATTGGTGAGGGGCACCACCAGCTGCGGTCCGCAGATTTTTCCGATCTCTTCGTCGACATTGGCGGTCTCGACCTTTTGGGTCGCCGGCTCCGGCAGCAGATAGCCGATCTCCTTGAGAAACGCCGTATAGGCATTGCATGTCGAACGGCTTGCCCTTGTGGGCGCGATGCCAGCCGTCGATTTTCGCCTGCAGGGCGTCGCGCACCGCCAGCAGCTCACGGTTTTTCGGGGCGAGATCCCGGATGATGGCGGCAAGCCCGGCCCAGAACGCGTCAGGCGAAATCCCGGTCTTGGGGGTGGCTTCCTTGGCGATGAAATCGAACAGAACGGGAGCGATCTTCAGTCCATGGGCATCGATACGATTCATTATGGGCTTTCTCAGCGGGAAACGGCGGTTATGGGCTGTCTTCAGGGAATAAACACAGCAAAAAGCGCGCCAAAGGGCAGTTTTCGCGGCCCTTTTAGCCATAGTCCGGGTCGATGAGAAGGCCCCAAAACGGGCCTTCGGATGCCTCAGATATTGGCGGCGAGGTCGACCAGTTCGTCGAACAGAATGCCTGATCTCGCCAGCATCCGCTCGATCTCGTCGGTCGCGTCAGTGACCGACCGCGTCGAGGTGTCGATCGTCAATTCGCTGCCGGTCGGCGGCTGGTAGTCGTTGCCGATGCCCGGTGAAGCCGTGCAGCGCGCCGGCGCGCGCCTTGGCGTAATGGCCCTTGGGATCGCGGCTCTCGCACACCTCGGCCGGTGTCGCGACATAGATCTCGCGGAACGCCGTGTCGGCGATGCGGCGCGCCGCGGCACGATCCTCCCTGCGAGGGCGAGACCGCGGCGACGATGGCGATATGGCCGTTGCGCGCGAGATGGGTGGCGACTTCGGCGAGCCGGCGGATGTTCTCGCTGCGGTCGGCCGCGGAGAATCCGAGATCGCTGTTGAGGCCGGCGCGCAAGCGTGTCGCCGTCCAGCAGTACCGGCGAGCCGCCCTGGCTGAACAGCCGGCGTTCCAGCGCGCGCGCCAGCGTCGATTTTCCCGAGCCCGGCAATCCCGTCAGCCAGACCACCGCGCCGCCATGACGATAGCGCGCCGAGCGCTCGTCGGGGCGCAGCGCGGATTCCACCGGCACGATATCGACCGGGATGGCGCGCTGACCGGCATCGACCGACAGCACCAGCCCGCCGCCGGCGATGCGGCCATTGACCTCGATCACCAGCCGGCCGGTGCGCGGATTGTCGGTATAGGGATCGGCGGCGATCGGCTGCGCCAGCGAAATGTCGATCTCGCCGACGTGGTTGCGCGCGATCGATTGGTCTCCACGCTGGAGAGTTCGCCGGGATCGACCGCCTTCTCGATCGCGACCACGGTGGCGCGGGTTTCCCTGGTGCCGAGCCGCACCAGGATCGAGGCGCCGGTCACCAGCGGCTTGTCGTGCAGCCAGAAAATGCGCGCGCGAACCCGGCGGGTGTCGCGCGGTGCGCTTCCGACATGGGCGATGACGTCGCCGCGTTCGATGAACAGTTCGCGGTCGAGCGTGATGCCGACCGACCGTCCGGCGCTCTGGCTGCCGTTCACCGGGGTCACCGGCCAGCCCTCGACGGACTTGATCTTGGCGATCTTGCCGGCGGGCATGATGACGATCTCGTCGCCGGCAGCGAGACTGCCGGATTCGATGCGCCCGGCGACGATGCGGCGGTCGTCGAATTTGTAGATCGCCTGCACCGGCAGCCGCAGCGCCAGCGTTTGCAGCGGCCGCGCCGGCTCCAGCGCATCGAGCGCCTCGACCACGGTCGGGCCGTTGTACCAGTCGATGTGCGGCGTGCGCTCGGCAACGCCGTCGCCGTCGCGCGCGGAAATCGGAATCACAGCCGAGGCGTCACGCCAAGACCGATCAGATGCGCCGAAATCTCGTCGCTGATCTCCTTGAAGCGCGTCGGCGCTGAAATCGACGCGGTCCATCTTGTTGACGACCACGGCGACCTGTTTGACGCCGAGCAGATGCAGGAGATAGCCGTGGCGCCGGGTCTGGTCGCGCACGCCTTCCAGCGCATCGATGATCAGCACCGCGCCGTCGGCCTGCGAGGCGCCGGTGATCATGTTGCGCAGGAATTCGGCGTGGCCGGGCGCGTCGATCAGCACCACGTCGCGCGAGCGGGTGCGGAAGCTGATCTGCGTGGTGTCGATGGTGATGCCCTGGTCGCGCTCGGTCTGCAGCGCGTCCAGCAGAAACGACCATTCGAACGGCATGCCGCGCCGCGCGCTGACGGCTTTCAGCATTTCGAGCTTGCCCTCGGGCAGGCTGCCGGTCTCGTGCAGCAGGCGCCCGACCAGCGTCGACTTGCCGTGATCGACATGGCCGACGATGACGATGCGGACCTGCGGCCGCGTGGTGCCGTTCGGCGTCGCCGATGTCGCTGTGGGGACGATCATGTTCATCTGATCACTCAACTCGGTTCGTCAGAGATAGCCGGCGACGCGCAGCCGCTCGAAGGCGTCTTCGGTTTCATGATCCAGCGCGCGGCCCGGCGCGCTCCGGCACCTTGGTGCCGTCGAGCTCGAGCAGGATTTCCTCGATGTTCGAGGCGGTCGAGGCCACGGGATTGGTGATGTCCTGATCGCCCAGCGAGCGGTAGCGCTTGCCGTCCTTCGCCAGATACAGCGGAATGATCGGGATGTTCTCGCGCTGGGTGTAGGCCCAGATGTCGGCTTCGGTCCAATGCAGGATCGGATGAATGCGCAAATGCGCGCCCGGCGGCGGCGAGGCGTTGAACTGGTCCCAGAATTCCGGCGGCTGATCGCGCACGTCCCATCCGCCTTCGGTGCCGCGCGGCGAGAACACCCGCTCCTTGGCGCGGGTGGCCTCTTCGTCGCGGCGGATGCCGGCGATCAAGCCGTCGAAGCCGTATTTGGTGAGCGCCCATCTTCAGCCCTTCGGTCTTGCGCGCGGCGGATCGCGCCGCCGGCGGCAAGGTCGGATCGATGGTTTCGAGCGGCGGGCAGGGTTCGATCTTCAGATCGAGCTCCCATTCCTTGCCGTAGCGATCGCGAAACGCATACATCTCCGGAAATTTCTTGCCGGTATCGACGTGCAATGCCGGGAACGGCACGCGGCCGAAGAAGGCCTTGCGCGCCAGCCAGATCATCACGTTGGAATCCTTGCCGAGCGACCACAGCAGCGCCAGCTTCTTCAGCCGCGCGAAGGCCTCCCGGAAGATGTAGATGCTCTGGGCCTCGAGCGCGTCGAGATGGTCCATGGAGGCGGCATCGAGGCGCCCGAGCGGTCGAGAATTTGCTGAACCGGAGACTCCGTCGGCCGGATCGGCCCGGCGCAACCGGTCTTTGGCTGGAATCGTTGTTGAGAAGATGCATCTCTGGACCTTGGCCTTTGGAGGCGAAAATTCTATAGTTGCACTGCAATAGAGAAGAAAAAATTTTCTCTTTGCGGGCGTTGAACGAGACATATATAGAAAATAATTCTAGTCAACCCCGCAAGTTGGGGCAGCGAGTATCGCATGCGATTCCTGCCGGTATTTCTCGATCTGCAAACCGGTCCGGTGCTGCTCGTCGGCGCCGGCGATCTGGCGCGGGCGAAATTGCGCCTGCTCGCTGCAGCCGGCGCGCGCATCCGCTGGTTCGCGACCGACGGCAATCATGATGTCAGCGGGCTTGGACGCCGGCCGATGCGGCGCGGATTGAGCATGCCGACGGGCGATCCGCTGACCGCCGATCTCAAGGGCGTGATCGCGATCCTGTGCGCGGGCGCCGGCGACATCGGCATTGCGATGTCGGTGCGGGCGAAGGCGGTCGGCCTGCCCGTCAATGTGATGGACGACCTCACCCATTCGACTTTCATTTTTCCCGCCATCGTCGATCGCGGCGATGTGGTGGTCGCCGTCGGCACCGGCGGCGCTTCGCCGGTGGTGGCGCGCCGCGTGCGCGAGAGCATCGAAGCTGTGCTGCCGGCGCGGATCGGCGATCTCGCCAGCTTCATCGGCCGCTGGCGCAAATCGATCCATGGCCGCATTCCCGAATTTGCCGCTGCGCCGCCGCTTCTGGGAGCGCGTGGTCGATGGCCCGATCGGCGCGCTGGTGCTTGCCGGACGCAGCGCTGAAGCCGAAGCCGCGTTGCAAAATATTCCCGATCCATCCGCCTTTGCCGGCGCATCGGCGTCAGGCCAGGCCGAGGGCAGGGTGACGCTGGTCGGCGCCGGTCCGGGCGATCCGGATTTGCTCACCATCAAGGCGCTGCGCGCGTTGCAGGACGCCGACGTGGTTTTCTACGATGAACTGGTCTCGCCTGAAATTCTCGATCGCGCCCGCCGCGATGCCGCGCGGGTGCCGGTCGGCCGCCGCGTCGGCAAGCCCGGCATCGGCCAGGACGCGATCAACCAGCTGATGATCGAGGCGGCGAAATCAGGCCAGCGCGCGGTGCGCCTCAAGGGCGGCGATCCCTTTGTGTTCGGCCGCGGCGGCGAGGAAGTCGAAGCGTTGCGCGATGCCGGCGTCGCCTATTCGGTGGTGCCGGGAATTACCGCAGGCCTTGGTGCCGCCGCGCAATTCGAAGTGCCGCTGACGTTCCGGCACGAGGCGCTGCGCATCACCTTCCTCACCGCGCACAAGGCCAGCGACGCCGAAGCCGTCGACTGGTCGGTTCTGACCGACGTCAAGATGACGGTCGTGGTCTATATGGGCATGACCGCGGCGCCGTCGGTCCGATCAGGCCTGTTGGCCGCGGGACGCTCGCCGCAAACCCCGGTCGGCGTGTTCGCGCGGGTGACGCGCCCGGACGCGCAGGCCGTGGTCGGCACGCTGGATGAACTGCCGCGTCTGGTCGAACAGATCGACGGCGGTCCCGCCATTCTCATCATCGGCGACGTCGTCGCGCATTCCGCGCCATGGCGTCACCAGAATCTCAACCAAGTGATCTCACAACTGCTGGAAGCTGCCGAATGACCTCTCCCCTTGAACAGAAGAAAATCAGAATTACCGGACCGTCGATGGTGACCGCCAACCGCACCTGGGATGGCGTGGTGATCTATCGCACCGGCCGGCATGGCTGGTCGGCGGACTTGTCGGACGCCGCGATCGTACGCACCTCCGATGAGGCGCGGGCGCTGCTGACGGAATCGGTCGCCGACGATGTCGGCGCGATCGGCGCCTATATCGCGCCGGTCGAAATCAAGGACGCCGGCAAGATCAAGCCCGGCAATCTGCGTGAACACATCCGCTCCGAAGGGCGTCACCATCGATCTGCCGGTTCCGGCATAAGGTCATCTCTCATGTACGCATATGACGAACTCGACCGCACGCATCATCAACGAACGCGTCGAGGAATTTCGCGATCAGGTGAAGCGCCGGCTGTCCGGCGAACTGACCGAAGACGAATTCAAGATGCTGCGGCTGCAGAACGGCGTCTATCTGCAACTGCACGCCTATATGTTCCGCGTCGCGATCCCCTACGGCACGCTGTCGTCGAAGCAGTTGCGGGCGCTGGCGCATGTCGCGCGCCGCTACGACCGCGGCTACGGCCATTTCACCACGCGGCAGAACATCCAGTTCAACTGGATCAAGCTTGCCGAACTGCCGGATGCGCTGGCCGATCTCGCCGAGGTCGGCATTCACGCCATGCAGACCTCAGGCAATAACACCCGCAACGTCACCTCGGACCAGTGGGCCGGCGTCGCGCCGGGCGAGATCGAGGATCCCCGCATCTGGTCGGAATTGCTGCGGCAGTACACCACGCTGCATCCGGAATTCTCCTTCCTGCCGCGCAAGTTCAAATTCGCGATCACCGCTTCCGAGCACGATCGCGCGGCGATCAAGGTGCACGACATCGGCCTGCGGCTGCACAAGAACGCAGAAGGCGAAACCGGCTTCGAGGTGCTGGTCGGCGGCGGCCTCGGCCGCACGCCGTTCATCGGCAAGACCATCAAGCCGTTCGTGCACGGCCACGATCTCCTGAGCTATGTCGAGGCGATCCTGCGCGTCTACAACCAGTACGGCCGCCGCGACAACATCTACAAGGCGCGCATCAAGATCCTGGTGCACGAACTCGGCATCGAGAAATTCGCCCAGGAAGTCGAGGAAGAATGGCTGCAGATGCGCGACAGCGCGCTGACGATCGACGATGCCGTGATCGAGGACATCCGCTCGCGCTTCAGCTATCCGGCCTACGAAAAACTGCCGCACATGCCGGACGAACTGAAGAAGGCGGCGCATGATCCGCATTTCGAGGCCTGGCGCAAGAACTCGGTGTTCCCGCACAAGGCGCCGGGCTATGCCATCGTGACGCTGTCGCTGAAGCCGGTCGGCGGCCCGCCCGGCGATGCCACCGCCGACCAGATGGACGCGATCGCCGATCTCGCCGACAAATATTCCTTTGGCGAAATCCGCGTCGGCCACGAGCAGAATCTGGCGCTGCCCCATGTCGCGCAGGCGCGACCTGCCGGCGCTGTGGAAGGCGCTCGACAAGATCGGCGTCGCGACCCCGAACGTCAATCTGGTCACCGACATCATCGCCTGCCCGGGGCTGGATTATTGCTCGCTGGCCAATGCGCGCTCGATCCCGATCGCGCAGGAACTGACCCGGCGCTTCGCCAATCACGACACCGCCAATCTGATCGGGCGGCTGCACGTCAATATCTCCGGCTGCATCAATGCCTGCGGCCATCACCATGTCGGCCATATCGGCATTCTCGGCGTCGAGAAGAACGGCGAGGAATTCTATCAGATCACGATCGGCGGCCGCGCCGACGAAAACGCCGAGGTCGGAACGCTGATCGGGCCGGCGGTGCCTTACGGCGAAGTCGCCGACGTGATCGAGGATATCGTCGAAGCCTATCTGGCGCTGCGCGCGCGTCCCGACGAGCTGTTCGTCGACACGGTGAAGCGGCTTGGCGTCGAACCTTTCAGGGAGCGGGTCTATGCCACTCGTTAAGGGCGGAAAGATCGCCACCGACGCGCTTCGTCCATCTGGCCGATGACGCCGAGATTCCGGGCGATGGCGCGATCCTGATTTCCGCGGCGCGGTTTCTCGAAGATGCCGAGGCGCTGTCGCGCCGCGCCGGCAAGACCGGCGTGATCTGGCCGAACAATCGCGACGTCGACGATCTCGTGCCCTATCTCGACCGGCTTGCGGTGGTCGCCCTGGTGTTTCCGACCTTCCGCGACGGCCGCGCCTATAGCCAGGCGCGGCTGCTGCGGGAGCGCCACGGTTTCAAGGGCGAGTTGCGCGCCACCGGCCAGGTGCTGCGCGACCAGTTCGTGTTCATGCTGCGCGCCGGCTTCGACGCCTTCGAAGTCAAGAAGGAAGCCGACGCGGAAGCGTTTGCCGCCACGGTAAAGCGCTATTCGGTGTTCTATCAGCCGACCGGCGATGGCCGCATCACCGCGCTGCATCGGCGGATGCAGCTGCGCCATTCGGAGAGTGCCGGCCAATGAACGCGCTCGCAGCATCAGGTGTTGCCGGAGCGGGCGGCGCGCGATTTGCCGCCGGCCGCAGGAGCTCGATCGCGCGCTGCGCAACGCTTCGCCGGCGGAAGTGATCGCGACGGCGCTTGCAGACCGTCGGCCGCGAGCGTCTCGCCGTGGTCTCGTCGTTCGGCACCGAATCGGCCGCGCTGCTCAAGGTGATGGCCGACGTCGATCCCGCGATACCCGTGGTCTTTCTCGATACCGGCTGGCTGTTCGAGGAGACGCTGGCCTATCGCGATACCCTGATCGCGACGCTCGGCCTGCGCGACGTCCGTTCGATCAAGCCGCTGGAAGAGACGCTGTCGCGCGAGGATCCGGAACGCGAATTGTGGTTCTCCGATCCCGATGCCTGCTGCCGGATCCGCAAGGTCGAGCCGCTGGCGCGGGCGCTGGCGCCGTTCGGCGCCTGGATCAACGGCCGCAAGCGTTTTCAGGGCGGCCTCCGCGCCGACATGCCGGTGGTCGAGGAAGACGGCATCAGGCTGAAATTCAATCCGTTCGCCAATGTCTCGCGCGAAGAGATCGAGGCGATCTACGCGCAGGCAAAACTGCCGCCGCATCCGCTCGCCGCATCGGGCTATCTGTCGGTCGGCTGCATGCCCTGCACCAGCCGGACCTCGCCGGATGAGGATGCGCGCGCGGGCCGCTGGCGCGGCAGAGCCAAGACGGAATGCGGCATCCATACGGTCAAGACTTCATAGGACAATGACGCTGCCACGCCGCAAACAATGAAATGCGGTTTCGTTGACTTGAAGCTGCGTTCGTCCCGAGTTATGTCCCGCGTGCTTTCGACGACAATGCAGTCGTCAGTGCCGAATGGAGATCGAGATGATCCGTCGTATTCTGCCCGTCGTCGCGGGACTGCTCTGGGCAAGCTCGGCGCTTGCCGCCGACGTTTCGCTGCTCAACGTGTCGTACGATCCGACCCGCGAACTCTATGCCGATTTCAACAAGGCGTTCGCCGCCGCCTATCAGAAGGAAACCGGCAAGAGCGTCGAGATCAAGCAGTCGCATGGCGGCTCCGGCTCGCAGGCGCGCGCGGTGATCGACGGCCTGCAGGCCGATGTCGTCACGCTGGCGCTGGCCTATGACATCGACGCCATCGCCGGCAAGGGCCTGATCTCGGCCGGACTGGCAGAAGCGCCTGCCGCTGAACGCCTCGCCCTACACCTCGACCATCGTGTTCCTGGTGCGCAAGGGCAATCCCAAGGGCATCAAGGATTGGGACGATCTGATCAAATCCGGCGTCAGCGTCATCACGCCGAACCCGAAGACCTCGGGCGGCGCGCGCTGGAATTATCTCGCCGCCTGGGGCTATGCGCTGAAGAAATTCGGCTCGGCCGACAAGGCGAAACAATTCGTCGGCGACCTCTTCAAGAACGTGCCGGTGCTGGATACCGGCGCGCGCGGCTCGACCGTGACCTTCGTCGAGCGCGGCGTCGGCGACGTGCTGCTGGCCTGGGAGAACGAGGCGTTCCTCGCCCAGCGCGAATTCGGCAAGGACAAGTTCGAGATCGTGTCGCCGCCGCTGTCGATCCTGGCCGAGCCGCCGGTGTCCGTCGTCGACACGGTCGCCGACAAGAAAGGCACCCGCGCGGTGGCCGAAGCCTATCTGAAGTACTGGTATACCAAGGAAGGTCAGGAAATTGCCGCACGCAATTCCTATCGTCCGCGCGATCCCGAGATCGCCAGGGAATACGAAAAATCCTTCGCGAAGGTCGAACTGTTCACGATCGACGATGTGTTCGGCGGCTGGGCCAAGGCGCAAAAGGAACACTTCGCGAAGGCGGCGTTTTCGACCAGATCTACAAGAACTGATCTGGTCGAGGGGCATCAGGGGGCATTGTGAGCGGAGGGGCGGGACGACGCAGCACATTGCCGGGGTTTGGTCTCACCATGGGGCTGACGCTGACGTGGCTCTCCGTCATCATCCTGATCCCGCTCGCCGGCCTGTTCCTCAAGACCTTCGAACTCAGCCTCGATCAGTTCTGGGGCATCCTCACCAGCCGCCGCACCCTCAATGCGCTGAAGATCTCGTTCGGCCTCGCCTTTGCCGCCGCGCTCGTCAATCTGGTGATGGGAATGATCATCGTCTGGGCGCTGGTGCGGTATCGCTTTCCGGGCCGCCGGCATCTTCGATGCCATCGTCGATATTCCCTTTGCGCTGCCGACCGCGGTGGCCGGCGTCGCGCTGACCTCGCTGTTCGCGCAAAAAGGCTGGCTCGGCGCGCCGCTGGCCGAACTCGGCATCAAGGTGGCGTTCACGCCGATCGGGATTTTCATCGCCATGATCTTCATCGGCATTCCCTTCGTGGTGCGGACGGTGCAGCCGGTGCTGATCGATCTCGACGCCGAGATCGAGGAAGCCGCCGCCAGCCTCGGCGCCAACCGCTGGCATACGGTCTCCAAGGTGATCCTGCCGAGCCTGATCCCGGCGCTGCTGACCGGGCTTTGCGCTGGCCTTCGCGCGCGCCGTCGGCGAATACGGCTCGGTGATCTTCATCGCCGGCAATCTGCCGAACGTGTCCGAAATCGCGCCGCTGCTGATCGTGATCCGGCTTTCGGAATTCCGCTATGCCGATGCCACCGCGATCGCCGTCGTCATGCTGGTCGCGGCGTTCCTGATCATCTTCGCGGTCAATCGCCTGCAGCGCTGGGCGCAAACCCGCATTCCCGCGCATTGAGAGCTGATCCGGCAATGAATCAGCCGCAGCAACTCTGCACATGAGTCCATCGGCACGGGACGATCTGCGGACCGAGCCCCGGCTCATCCGCTTCGTCATCATCGCGCTCGCGGTGATCTTCCTCACCGTGTTCGTCGTGCTGCCGCTGGTCGTGGTGTTCGCGCAGGCCTTTTCCAAGGGGATTGGCGCTTATCTTGCGGCGCTGTCCGATCCGGAGGCGCTGTCGGCGATCCGGCTGACGCTGATGGTGGCGGCGATTTCGGTCGGCCTCAATCTGGTGTTCGGCGTGGTCGCGGCCTGGGCGATCGCCAAATTCGAATTTCGCGGCAAGACCTTCCTGATCTCGCTGATCGACCTGCCGTTCTCGGTCAGCCCGGTGATCTCGGGGCTGGTGTTCGTGCTGCTGTTCGGCGCGCAGGGTTATTTGGGGCCGTGGCTGCAAGGCCATAACATCCATATCCTGTTCGCGGTGCCGGGCATCGCGCTGGCGACCATTTTCGTGACCTTTCCGTTCGTGGCGCGGGCGCTGATCCCGCTGATGCAGGAGCAGGGCACGCAGGAGGAAGAGGCCGCGATCTCGCTCGGCGCCTCGGGCCTGCAGACCTTCTTCCGCGTCACTCTGCCGAATATCAAATGGGGCGTGCTGTACGGCGTGCTGCTGTGCAACGCGCGGGCGATGGGCGAGTTCGGCGCGGTGTCGGTGGTCTCGGGGCACATTCGCGGCGAGACCAATACCATGCCGCTGCTGGTCGAAATCCTCTACAATGAATATCAATTCGTAGCGGCGTTCGCGATCGCCTCCCTGCTGGCGATGCTGGCACTGATCACGCTGGTGGCGAAAACCATTCTCGAACGGCATCTGGACGAAGGGCAAATTCCGAGTGGCGATTGAAGTCAAGAATATCGTGAAGAAGTTCGGCGCCTTCGCCGCGCTCGACGACGTCGACCTGAAGGTCGCCAACGGCGAATTGCTGGCGCTGCTCGGGCCGTCGGGCTCCGGCAAGACCACGCTGCTGCGGATCATCGCGGGGCTGGATTGGCCCGATACCGGCGAGGTCTCGTTCGACGGCGAGAACGCGTTGGCGCACGGCGCCAGCGAGCGCCATGTCGGGTTCGTGTTCCAGCACTACGCGCTGTTCCGCCACATGACGGTGTTCGAAAACGTCGCCTTCGGCCTGCGGGTGCAGCCGCGCGCGGTGCGCAAGGACGAGGCCGGCATCCGCGCCCGCGTCAAGGAATTGCTGGATCTGGTGCAGCTCGACTGGCTCTCCGGCCGCTACCCGAGCCAGTTGTCCGGCGGCCAGCGCCAGCGCATCGCGCTGGCCCGGGCGCTGGCGATCGAGCCGCGCATCCTGCTGCTCGACGAACCCTTCGGCGCGCTCGACGCCAAGGTGCGCAAGGAATTGCGGCAATGGCTGCGCTCGCTGCATTCCGAAATCAACGTGACCTCGATCTTCGTCACCCACGACCAGGAAGAGGCGCTCGAAGTCGCCAACCGGGTGGTGGTGATGGACAAGGGCCGCATCGAGCAGATCGGCACGCCCGGCGAGGTCTATGACAATCCGGCGACCGCCTTCGTGCACGGCTTCATCGGCGAATCGATCGTGCTGCCGGTGGAGGTCCGCGACGGCAGCGTGCGGCTCGGCGGCAAGGCGCTGAATATCGGCGTCCGACGGCGCGCCTCGGCGGCGCCTCAAAACTGTTTGTCCGCCGCCATGACATGCAGGTCGGCCCGGCCGGCAGCGGCGCGCTCGAGGGCGCGGTGCGCCATGTCCGGACCTTCGGCCCGATCCAGCGCGCCGAAGTCGCGCTTGTCCGGCGGCGAGACCGTGATCGAGATCGACGCGCCCCGGGACCGGGAACTCCGGGCCGGCGATATCGTCGGCTTGCAGCCCCGCCGGTACCGGATTTTTGCGGCGGTGGATTGAGAGTTCGTCATGTCCGCGACGGGCGCGCGTAGCGCGAACCCGGAATCTCGCGCCGAATCATCTCTGGATTCCGGGTTCGAGGCTTCGCCTCGCCCCGGAATGACGGCCAAAATCGCCCCCGCGTTCACCATTCAGCCACGGTTGGTATGCAACAACGCCTCATGATGGGGGAATTTCGAATCATGCGCGCGGCGGTCGCGATCATCGGGCTTTTGGCGCTGGGCGGCTGCGCGGCGGATGTGGCGACCGTCGAACAGCCGACGCATGTATCTCAGCATGGCCAATGCCGGCGCCAAGCTCGATCCGCAGGCCGCGGCCTCGATGATCTCGCTGTACCGGCAGAACAACGGCCTTGGCGCCGTGGCGGTCGATCCCGAGCTGATGAAGCTCGCGGAAGCAGCAGTCGCAGGCGATGGCCAGCCGCAACAAGCTCGATCACGACGTCAAGGCGCCGCTGGCCAAGCGCCTGAATGCGTCGGGCTATCCCGCGACGCAGGCGGTGGAGAATGTGTCGGCCGGATATCACACCTTGGCCGAGGCGTTTTCGGGCTGGCGCGACTCGCCCCCGCACCGGGCCAATATGCTGAAAAGCGGTGTCACAAAATTGGGCATTGCGGCGAGCTATGCTCCAAATACCAAATACAAGGTGTTCTGGACGCTCATTCTTGCATCAACGGACGCGCGATAACCGCGGCTGTGATCCGGTTTCCAGCTTCCGCAGATTGACGCCACCGCGAACTGACGCCACGGTGCGGTCGCTTTTTGCTATTTGATCGATGTCATGACGGATGGTCCCAATCCTGCGCCAGCAACCACGCCCGCGAAGGCGCAGCGCGTGCTGGTGCTGCAAGGCGGCGGCGCGCTCGGCTCCTATCAGGCCGGCGCCTATCAGGCGCTGTGCCACCACGATTTCGAGCCGGAATGGATCGCCGGCATTTCGATCGGCGCCATCAACGCCGCGATCATCGCCGGCAACCCGCGCGAAAAGCGGGTCGAGCGGCTCAAGGAATTCTGGGAGATGGTGTCGTCGCCGGTGCCCTGGAATCCCATCGCCAAGGGCGACCGCGCGCGTTCGCTATTTCAACGAGACCAGCGCCGCCCTGATCGCGACCTTCGGCGTGCCCGGTTTCTTCACGCCGCGTTTCCCGCCGGCGCCGCTGTGGCCGCAGGGCAGCCCGCAATCGCTGAGCTATTACGACACCGCGCCGCTGAGCAAGACGCTGGAGCGGCTGGTCGATTTCGACCGCATCAACGACCTGAAGACCCGGCTCAGCGTCGGCGCGGTCGGCGTGACCTCGGGCAATTTCAAGTATTTCGACAATTTCGAGTTCAAGAAACTCGGCAAGAAGATCGGCCCCGAGCACATCATGGCGTCCGGCGCGCTGCCGCCGGGCTTTCCTTCCATCGAAATCGAGGGCGAGCATTTCTGGGACGGCGGCATCGCCTCCAACACGCCGCTCGATTATGTGCTGGACGAGGAGGTCAACCGCGATCTGCTGATCTTCCAGGTCGATCTGTTCAGCGCGCGCGGCCTGTTGCCGGTCTCGCTGCTGGAAGCCGCCGAGCGCGAAAAGGACATCCGCTATTCCAGCCGCACCCGCATGAACACCGACAAGAACAAGAAGCTGCACAACGCCCGCAAGGCGCTGCGCGATCTGATCGGCAAATTGCCGGATTATCTCAAGAACGATCCGTCGGTCGAGCTCCTGCGCGAAGCCGCCAAGGAAAACACCGTCACGGTGGTGCACCTGATCTATCGCAGCAAGAACTACGAATCCTCCTCCAAGGATTATGATTTTTCGCGCGTCGGCATGGTCGAGCACTGGGGCGTCGGGCGAGCGCGACGTTCATCTGTCGATGCGTCACAAGGATTGGCTGGAACGGCCGCAATCCGGCGAAACCATGGTGACTTACGATCTCACAGGGGACGACACCGAGACCCTCGACGGCAAAACAGGAGTGAACTGAAATGGGTACGTTGACAGGCAAGACCGCTGTGGTGACCGGCTCGACCAGCGGCATCGGACTGGCATATGCGCGCGCCTTCGCCGGCGCCGGCGCCAATATCGTCATCAACGGCATGGGCGCGCCCGCCGACATCGAGAAGGAACGCGCCGCGATCGAGACCGACTTCAAGGTCAAGGCGGTGCATTCGCCGGCCGACATGACCAAGCCCGCCGAGATCGCCGGCATGATCGCGCTCGGCGAAAAGACCTTCGGCTCGGTCGATGTTCTCGTCAACAATGCCGGCATCCAGTTCGTGTCGCCGATCGAGGAATTTCCGATCGAGAAATGGGACGCGATCATCGCGATCAACCTGTCGTCGGCGTTTCACGGCATCCGCGCCGCCGTGCCCGGCATGAAGAAGCGCGGCTGGGGCCGCATCATCAACACCGCCTCGGCGCATTCGCTGGTGGCCTCGCCGTTCAAGTCGGCCTATGTCTCGGCCAAGCACGGCATCGCCGGCCTCACCAAGACCGTGGCGCTGGAGCTTGCGACCTTCAAGATCACCTGCAACTGCATCAGCCCCGGCTATGTCTGGACGCCGCTGGTCGAAAAGCAGATTCCCGACACCATGAAGGCGCGCAACCTGACCAAGGAGCAGGTCATCGCACGACGTGCTGCTGGCAGGCGCAGCCGACCAAGGAGTTCGTCACCTCCGAGCAGGTCGCGGCACTGGCGCTGTTCCTGTGCGGCGACGACGCCGCCCAGATCACCGGCGCCAATCTGTCGATCGACGGCGGCTGGACCGCGGAGTAGAGGGCTTCGCAGCCGTCATGCGTTCGTCATGGCCGGGCTTGACCCGGCCATCCACGTCTTACTTGCGGCGAGAGAAGAAAGACGTGGATGCCCGGGACAAGCCCGGGCATGACGGGAGTGTTTTAATCCCGCTTCCCGAACGCCAGCACGTGCAGCCCGAGCCGCTTGCCGCACGATCCAGAACAGCAGCACGGTCTCGAACGCCAGCGAGATCGAGGTCGCGGCCGCGGCGCCATGGCCGCCGAACCGCGGCACCAGCGCGATGCAGAGCACCAGGTTCATGACGAAGGCCAGCGCATAGGCCAGCGCGCAGATGTGCTGGTGGCCGAGCATGTTGAGCAGCCGCTCGACCGGGCCGATCGCCGAGCGCACCACGAGGCCGATGGCGGCGATGAACATGATGTCGTAGCCGACGACGAATTGCGGCCCGAACAGCCACAACAGCGGCTTGCCCATCGCCAGCAGCAGCACGGTCGCGGCCAGTGACGGCCAGAACGTCCATTTGATCGCATGCGCGACATAGGCCGACAGCCGCGCCTTGTCGCCGGTCGCGTGATATTCGGCAAAGCGGTGCGCCGTCGTCGCCGACATCGCGTAGTGGATGAAGGACACCAGCGCCAGCGTCTTCACCACGGCGAAATAGACGCCGACCTCTTCGGACGAGCGGAATTGCTGCAGCACCAGCACGTCGGTGTAGGACAGCAGCAGATAAAAGCCTTCGACCATCAGGATCGGCAGCGAGATCGCGAGCCAGCCGCGGAAATCATAGGCCTTGGCGCCGGGCTCGATGTGGCCGCCGAGCCGGCGGTTCAGCACGATCATCTGCCCGATCATGGCGATCCATACCGCGGCGGCGCTGGCCAGCATCGCGGCGGTGGCGCCGAGATTGAAGCCGAGCGCGAACGCGCCGGCGGTAAAGCCGATGATCAGCGATTGGCGGACGATGAATTGCGGCATCAGCCCGAGCCGCATCCAGTCATGCGAGCGCGCGATGCCGTCCTGGGTATTGGCGACCACGAAGGCGGGCAGGGTGGCGCAGCCGATGTAGAGCGGCACGACCGCGTTGGCGTCGATATGCGGCGACAGCAGCTTGACGACGCCCGCCAGCAACAGCGAGACCACGGCGGACACCGCAAACGTCATCCAGCGGCTGCCGGAGAGGAAGCCGCGCAGCAGCGCATGGTCGCCGCTGGCGCGATATTCCGGGATGATCTTCTGCGCCGACGCCGAAATTCCGAAATCCATCATGCTGCCGAGCAGCAGCACCCAGGTCCAGACATAGACATAGACGCCGTAATCCGAGCCGCCCATCCAGCGCGCCAGCAGGATCTGCGAGAGATAGGCCAGCGCGGCGCTGACGACGCGGATGATGAAGATGGTGCCGGCAAGCCGCTTGGTCACCGAGGCTTCGCTGGAGCCGCCGAGCAGCGCGCCCAGCATCGCCCGCAGCCGCGCGATCGCGCCGAGGCAAGCTGGTGCGGATTGAGTGTCCATCACGGCCACGGCGGGAAATCCTGAACGCCGCGCCAAATGCGGCGATCATCCGACGTATCAACTATTCGTTAAGATTCGGTTGGGTGGTGCGTCTCGACGCTGTCATTCCGGGGCGTGAGCGAAGCGAAACGAACCCGGAATCTGCGAGATGTCCCCGATGTGCAATTGCACATCTGAGGTTCGCGCTGCGCGCACCCCGGAATGACGCTTCGCGTCAATTCAAATTGATATTGAATTCGTACGCGCGTTGCCGCCGACCAGCGTCAATTTGAGCGCGGCGCCTTCGGGCTTGGCGCCCGGCGGCAGGCCGTCGAGCTCGAAGGCAAAGCGCTTGACCCCGGGCGGGCTGTGCTCGAGCAGCTTCGGAACCGGCAGCGCCCAGTCCGGCGTCGGCCCTTCGACGAACAGGCTGACCGGCTGCGCGTCCGGCGTCGACCACATCGACCAGCACGGTGGATTTGCCGTCGCGCTTGACGTCGCGGATGGTCAGCGGATTGGGATCGCCGACATTGGCCGGCTTCGGCACGGTGTCGAGGGCCGCGAACAGCGCGCTGTCCTCGGTGCTCGCCACGCTGGCGAAAGCGAGTTCGGCATTGGCTTCGACGGGAATGCAGAGTTTCTCGCACACCGCATAGTTGATTTCGGCGCGAAGCGTCACCGGCTTGTCGGCATTTTTCGCGACGATCCGCAACGGCAGCACGATCTGGTCTGATAGCCCAGCGAGTGGCCGCCGGCGCCGTCGTCGAACTTCATCGGCGCCGGCCACAGCACGGTCACCGCTTCGATATTTTCCGATTTGGAGAAATCGAAGCGCGGCGGCACGCCGGAATTGCCGGGCGTGCGCCAGTAGGTTTTCCATCCCGGCTGCAGCTGAAAGGCGATGCCGCCGAGCAGCACCGCGCCGCTGCGCGATCCCGCCAGCAGCCGGACCGCGGAATGTCCGTCCCGTTGCCAGGGCGAGGCATCCTGGGCGCGCGCCTGGGTAGCCAGCGCTGACAAGACTGACGCCAACATGGTTGCGGCAAAGCCGAGCGCGAAACGCGCATGGGAACTATGACGGTCATGAGACGTCTTTACAGGCAAGCGAAGCCGCAAACCATTGAATTGCTTGTGATGCGTGACAAAACACGGCGCGAAGCTTGATTGACAGAACGGCCACCCGATATCAGGATGTGCGTCAACATGAGAGTCCTTTGCGGATGGACCCTGAAGGCAAAAAACCGAGGACCGTTCGCCGCAAAGCCGCCGGCGTCGGCGACCATTCGGCCGATCGCGGCTATCTCGACGGCCAGTTGCTGATCGCCATGCCGGTGATGGGCGATCCGCGCTTCGAGCGCTCGGTGATTTATCTCTGCGCGCATTCATCCGAAGGCGCCATGGGCATCATCGTCAATCGCCCGGCCGGCAGCATCGATTTTCCCGAATTGCTGGTGCAGCTCGACATCATCGAGAAGGCCGACCAGATCAAGCTGCCGGAAAACGCCGAGACCATGAAGGTGCTGAAGGGCGGCCCGGTCGAAACCGGCCGCGGCTTCGTGCTGCATTCGAGCGATTTCTTCATCGAGGATGCGACGCTGCGGATCGACGACGGCATTTGCCTGACCGCGACCGTCGACATTCTCAAGGCGATCGCCAAAGGCGCCGGGCCGAAGCACGCCATCCTCGCGCTCGGCTATGCCGGCTGGGCGCCGGGACAGCTGGAAAACGAAATCCAGGACAATGGCTGGCTGCATTGCGACGCCGATCCGGATCTGATCTTCGGCGGCGACGTCGAGGAAAAATACCTCCGCGCGCTGCGCAAGATCGGCATCGATCCGGGCATGCTGTCGAACGAAGCCGGGCATGCGTAAGCTCGTCGACCTGCCGTGCCCGGCGAACGCGGGGATCCATAACCGCGGCGATTGCTCAATCGCATCTGATCGACCGGATCGATTCGCGAGTCACACGGCGTATGGGCCCGGCGTTCGCCGGGACGACGACGAGTTGCGCTACTCCGCCGCCTGCTGCGCCACCGTCGGCGCCGTGCCGGCCACCGTGGCGCGGCGCATGTCGCGCGGCTGCGACTGGTCGTAGCGGCGGACGCGGTGCATGGTCTGGCGGTTGTCCCACATCACGAGGTCATGCAGCGTCCATTTGTGGACGTGGACGAATTCCCGCTGCGTGGCGTGCTCGGTGAGATCGCGCAGCAACAGCCGCGCCTCCGGCACGCTCATGCCCTTGATGGCGCCGGCATGCGACGACAGATACAGCGACTTGCGGCCGTGCACCGGATGGGTTCGCACCAGGCGCTGCAGCACCGGCTTGAACAGCTGCTTTTCTTCCTCGGTGTAGTCGAGGAAGCCGAGCGAGCCGCGCGAATACATCAGCGAATGCTCGCAGATCATGTCCTCGATCTCGGCCTTGGTCTCGTCGTCGAGCGCGTCATAGGCGGCGCGCATGTCGGCGAATTCGGTGTTGCCGCCCTTCGGGTTCACCACGCGCGCCGACAGCAGCGAGAATTTCGCCGGGATCGGGCGGAACGAACTGTCGGAATGCCACAGGCAATTGCCGAGATTGAACAGATGGGCGCGGCTGTCGCGCGGCATCGGCTTGCCGTCCTTGCCGAGGTTGGAGACGTCGTTGAGTCCGGACTGCAGCCGGGAATCCTCCGGCTTGACCACGCTGCCGCCGCGCGGATTTTCGCGCTCGCCGAAATTCAGCGCGAACGCCAGTTGCTGCTCGTCGGTGATGTCCTGGTTGCGGAACAGCAGCACGGCGTATTTGTCCATGCCGGCTTCGATGTCGGCGGCCTCCTGCGGCGTCAGCGGCTTGCGCAGATCGACGCCCGAAACCTCGCCGAAAAAATGCGGGTGAAGCTGCCGGATCGAGATCGTCATGGCGTTTCTCCTGATCGAGGCGATGCGGTTGTTCCGCTCTCATTTGAGCAAAAAACTACTCCCTGACCGGGCGATGTCAACCGGCCCCGGGTCATACCCGTACGCGGTGCGAGGCTCCCTCGAGAAACTGCGCAGCGATCTTTTCCACTTCTGCCCAGGAACTGGCCAGGTGCACCGCACCGGCTTCGCGGAGCCTGAGATCATGGCCGGCGCGAATATGCGAAGCGGCGCACAGGCCGACCGCCGTCATGCCCGCCGCCACCGCCGCCTTGATGCCGCCCGTGCTGTCTTCGATCACGAGGCATGATTTCGGATCCACCCCGAGCCTGTCGGCGGCGAGCAGGAAGATGTCGGGATGCGGTTTTCCGCGCGACACCATGTCGGCGCTGAATACGTTGGCGCCGAATTTGTCGGTGAGCTGGAGGACCTCGAGACAGAGCTGCAGGCGATCGATCGAGCTGGAGGAGGCGATGCAGCGGGGCACGTCGGAGAATTTTTCAATGAACTTGCCGGCCCCGCTTACTTCCCTCAGATCGGTGCGAAACCGATCGAGCGTGGCGGACTTGAGATCGTCGGAAAAACCAGCGGGTACCGGCTTGCCTACCGCGGCCTCGATCTTGCGTGATGACATCGTTCCATCGGCTTCCGGTGTAGCGCTGCAGCGAGTTCCTCGAGATTTGTCGGGTGACCAAGCGCCGTGATGAATTCCGCCAGCACGGTGTTGGCCAGCGCCTCGCTGTCGGCGATCACGCCGTCAAAATCGAAAATCAATGCAGGCAATGTGAAGCCCCCTTGGGAAGAGTATATGGACCCGGCTGTAGCGCATCGGAGCGCCTTCCAGCCATGGGCGGGGCAGCTGATCGCCGAACAAATTCTGTTTCAGGATGTGTCAACCTCAGCGCAAGACTGCCGCATCTGCGCGTCACGCATTCCGCGCCATCAACCCGCCATCGACGGGAATGACCGCGCCGGTCAGGAACGACGCCGCCGGCAGGCACAGGCTCAGCGTCATATGCGCGACCTCTTCGGGATCGCCGTAGCGGTTGAGCGCGGTTCTGCGGCGGGCATAGATCGCCTTGTGCTCCTCCGAAATCCGATCCGTTATCGCGGTCCTGATCGGTCCCGGGCAGATGCAGTTCACGGTGATGCCGTCGCGGCCGAGTTCTACCGCCAGCGACCGCGTCAATCCGATCACGCCGGCCTTGGCCGCGGAATAGGGACTGTGCAACGCGGTGGCGCCGAGCCCCTCGGTGGAGGCGATATTGACGATACGCGGGCTTTTCGATTGGCGCAGGTAAGGCAGTGCGGCGCGGATGATGCGCGGATGCGCCGTCAGCATCACCGCCAATCCCCTGGCCCAGGCCTCTTCGTAACCTTCATCGTCGATCGCCACGCGGACCGAGATGCCGGCATTGTTGACGATGATATCGAGCCCGCCGAAATGTTTGGCGACGTCATCGACCACCGTCTTGATGAGGTCAGGATTGGCGACGTCGAGCGGCCAGGCTTTTGCCGCGCCGCCCGTTGCAGCGATCTCGTCGGCGACGGCTTGCGTGGCTCCGGCGTTGATATCCGTGACCGCGACATTGGCGCCCTCGGCGGCGAACACCTGCGCCGTGGCGCGGCCCATGCCGCTGGCGGCACCGGTGACGAGAACGGTCAATCCCTTGACGGAGCGGCTGAGCTGTTTGAAATCGGACATGTGGTTCTTCCCGGCAATTTCAGCTGCTATGCTGTCGGCACCAACCAGATATGGGGCTCACGATGAACGAACTGGATTTCAGCGGCAAGCAGGTTCTGGTGGTGGGCGGCTCCAGCGGCATCGGCAACGGCATCGCGCAAGCGTTCCGCGAACAGGGGCGCGCGCGTGCAGGTCTGCGGCACCCGCAGTTCCGCCGCCGACTATTCGCCAGCAGAGGGATCGCATCTCGAAGGTCTGGATTACGCGCAGCTCGACGTCAGCGATGCCAGCGCGGTCGAGAATTTCAAGCCGTCATTCGATCGGCTCGACGTGCTGGTGCTGGCGCAGGGGGCGGTGATCTACCGGCGCGGCGAATTCGAAATGGCAGGCTTTCGCAAGGTGCTTGAAGTCAATCTGATGAGCTTGATGGCCTGCGCCGGCAAATTCCACGACATGCTGAGCGCAGCCAAGGGCTCGCTGATCATCGTCAGTTCGACCGCCGCCTATCATTCCACAAAAGGCAATCCGGCCTACAACGCCTCGAAGACCGGCGCGGTCGGGCTGACCCGGACGCTCGGGCAGGCCTGGGCCGAGGACGGCATCCGCGTCAACGGCATCGCGCCCGGCCTCGTCGATACCAAAATGACCAAAGTGACCACAGCCAATCCGAAGCGGCTCGAAGCCACCGTCGAGCGGATACCGCTGAAGCGGCTGGGAACGCCGGCCGACATGGCGGGCGCCGCACTTTTTCTGGCCTCGCCGCTGGCCTCCTACATCGTCGGGCAAACGCTGATCGTCGACGGCGGACTGATTCTTTAGCTTCAGGAACCGGAGCGGGCTTCATCAGTTAGCTCTCCGAGAATGATCTCAGGGAGTGAACTGCGATGGACAAGGATCGAATTGCCGGCTCGGCAAAGGATTTCGCCGGTAAGGTCGAGGGCGCTGCCGGCAAGGTCGCCGGAGACGCGCAGACCCAGGCCTCAGGCCGCGTCCGGGAGGCTGCCGGCACGGTGCAGAACCTGTATGGCCAGGCCAAGGATGCCGCGCGCGACGCCACCGATGCCGCCGCCGGACTTGCCAAGGATGCGCTCGACAACAGCGGCGACACCTTCCGCGACGGCTCGCAAGCGGTCGCGAAAAAAGTGCAGGACAATCCGCTCGGTTCGCTGCTGATCGCCGGCGGCATCGGCTTTGCGCTGGCGCTGCTGATGACGCGTCCGCCGCGCCGGCCGCCGCCGTCGCGCTGGCGGTATTGAAGGCTAGACGTCTCACGAGCGATCGTCATTCCGGGGCACGCGAAGCGTGAACCCGGAATCCAGAGATGATCACATCGAGATTCCGGGTTCGCGCTAGTGCGCGCCCCGGAATGACGGGCCCTAACGGTTACCTTGCAAAGAAGCCCGGCACCGATGCCGACCGCCCGACATTACCCGGCGGTCGCGGCGCGCCTGGCGCGATGGGGCCGCGCGGGGGCGGCTGTAGCTGCTGCGGCGGCGGCGCTATTTGGCGCGGCGGCGGGTTTCCAAAGCCGAAGAAGTTTCCGGCCGACGGCGGGCCCGGTTGAATCGGACGAAGTCTTTTCGCAGGCTTCGGTGGTGCGGCGGGCGCGGCAACCGTTCCATCCGGCGCAACCGTTGCCACCGGGGTTTCGCCCTTGGCTTGTTCGCGTCCGACTTCGCGGCGCGGCCAGACGAAATCATCGGCGCGGCCGGCGGGCGGCGCCAGCGCTTCGCCCTTGACCAAGGTGCGCGCCGCCAGTGCATCGACCGCGGCCGGGCGCGACCCGGGGCCGCCGAGCAATTGATCGGTGCCGACGGAAGATGCCACCAGCGGCAGGATCGGTCCGGCCAGCGGACGCGGCGCCGGCTGGCCGGGCACCGCATTGGCGTCGGGGGTTGCCGGCTCGGTCGGCAACGCGATCGGCGCCGAACGCGCCGCCAACAGCCGCGTGATCTCGCGCTCGGCATAATGCGCGAGCTTGCGTGCGCCGGGCCTGGTGAAGTAGACGCCGTCGGAGGAACGCAGCCGGCGGATCTGACCTTCGAAATCAGGACCTTGCTGCAGGAAGCGGCCGGCTTCGTCGACAAAGCCGTCCCAGACGTCGACATAGGTAATGCCGGCCTTGCCGGCGGCGTCGCGATACAACGAGTTCAGGAACAGCATGTCGGCCGTCGCCTTCTGGCCGCGCACCGCGGGCAGGCCGACCCACAGCACCGGCGCGCCCTTCGACTTCAGGATCGCGATCATCTCCTCGATTTTCTTGGCGTAGAGTTCGACCCAGCGGTCGTCGCGGAATTCATAAAGCCCGCCGCCTGCGCGCGCGTTCTTCTCGGGTGCTGCGATCGAGGGCGCATCGCCGTCGGCGGCGTCATCGGCCAAATCCGCCTCGGCAGGCTTGGCGTCGGGTTTGGCGGCCGCGTCCGCAGCACCCTCCGGCTTGGCGCCGGGTTTGGCGTCGCCCGGCTTGGCATCAGGCTTGGCGGTGCGGGCGTCTTTCTTGTCGTCCTTCTTGTCGGTCTTCTTCTCGGTCACGGCTTCGCGGATGGCGACGCGGTCATTGAGGCCGAGCATGACGATGATGGCGTCCGGCTTCTCGGTGGCGAGAATACCCTTGGCCGCGGCGGCCCAGTCGGAAGGCTCGCCCCTGGGCTGATACTTGATCAGGCCGGAGACGGTCTTGTGCTTGCGGATCACGCCCATGTCCGGCTGCTCGGAATAGGCATCCTCGAGGCCGTAAGCGAGCCAGTCCGCCATGCCGTCGCCGAGCACCAGCACGTTGCGGTCGGCCACGATCGTCGCGTCGCGCTTTGCGGGCGGCGGCGCCCTGGAAGAATCTGACCGGCCGCTGCGGCGCCGGCTGCTGGAATGGCGCGAACAGATCGCCGCCGAACCAGCCGTTATTGTTGCCGCCAAATCCACCGCCGCCGCCGCCGCGCGGCACCGCCGCTGGCGGCCGCTGCGGCGGTCCGCCGAAATTGAAAAATTGCGCGGATGCCGGTCCGACGATCGCGACCAGCAATGCGACCGCGACGGCCAGCGCGATCAGCGGGCCGCTTTCGGTGAATATCCGGAAAAAGGACTTTGGCTTGGACATGCGGCTCGTCGCAATGGATCGTCTGGCAATCGCTATAATAGCGGAATCAGGCCGCAAGCGGGCAGATTCCTTGCCATAAACCGGCCCTCGGCCGCCGCCGTCAAGGGATCAGGGGAAATCCGGTTTTCAAGGTTACTTTCGGGCGGGAAACTGCGTTTCAACGCCCCCTGAGCCGCTCCAGCACGTCGGCGGTGGCAAATCCGTCCGCCGGCGCGCCGATCGAGGCCTGGAAGCCGCGCAGGGCCTCCCGGGTCTGCCCGCCGAACTGGCCATCCGGGGTGCCGCGGTAGAAGCCGCGCTGGGCCAAGAGCTGCTGCAGTTCCAGCCGCTCGGCCCGCGACAGCACCCGCTGCTGCCGCGGCCAGGGCTGCACGAACGGCGCCCCGCCGCGCAGCCGGTCGGCGAAATGGCCGATCGCCAGCGCATAGGCCTCCGCCGGATTGTATTTCATGATCACCCGGAAATTCTGCAGCATCAGGAAACCCGGGCCCTCGGCGCCGGCGGGCGCCAGCAGATAGGCCTTGTCGGTCGGATTCGGGAACGGCTTGGCGCCGGCGCGCCGCAGGCCGAGCTGCTCCCATTGCGCAATGGTCATCGCCTTGGCGCGATCGGCCAGCATGTAATTGAAGTTCTTGGGCACCACGACCTCGTAACCCCAGGTCTGGCCGGCCTGCCAGCCGTCCTTTTTCAGATTGTTGGCGGTCGAGGCGATCAGGTCGGCCGGATTGTCGACCACGTCGCGGCGGCCGTCGCCATCGGCATCGACGGCGAAGCGCTTGAACGCGGTCGGCATGAATTGGGTCGGGCCGAACGCGCCGGCCCAGGAGCCGCGCAGCTGCTCGGGGCGCAGATCGCCGCGGTGCAGGATTTCCAGCGCCGAGAGGAACTCATCCTTGAAATATTTCTGGCGGCGGCCGATGCAGGCCAGCGTCGCGGTGGAATTGCAGCACGCTGCGGTCGCCCATCATCGTCGAATAATTCGATTCGATGCCCCAGATCGACGCGATCGCATAGCGGTCGACGCCATAGGCTTTTTCCATCGCATCGAATTGCGCCTTGTAGGTGGCCAGCACCTCGCGGCCCTTGGCGAGCCGGTTGTCGTTCACCAGAATGTCGAGATAATCCCAGATCGACTTGGTGAATTCCGGCTGCGAATCCACCAGGTCCATGATCCGCAGATCGGGCGCGAGGCCGGCGGTGAAACGCTGGAAACTGGCCTGCGAGATGTGGCGGCGTGCGGCATCGGGCCACATCGAAGCCACGCACTGATCGAAATTGGCGGCCGCCTCGCGGATCGCGCTCGCGGTCATCAGGGGATGGCCGGAGGCGCCGTCCTCGCCGCTCCAGGGCGGCGGCGCGTTGCCGGTGGTCGTCGCCGGCTGCGCTTGCGCCGTGGTGGCGGGCTTCTGGCCGAACATGTTGCCGAACAGGTTCGGCAGTCCGCTACCGGACGACTGCGCCTGGGCCTCGCCGGCGAACAGCAGCACCGCCGCGAGCACGACCGCGCCGGCACGATTGATCATCGATGGTCCTGTCCGTCGCATTTGGTCTCTGCTTCCCCAAAACATCCGATTCCAGAAGGCCCTGTCGCGGTTTCCAATAGCTTAACACCACGCCCGCTGTCCGTTAATTCTCACCCTCCAGGGGCGGCAAGCGAAAGCCCATCACACATCCGCCTTTGTTCCCGGCTGCAAACCGGCTACCAACGTGCGATCACACGCACTTTCCCTGAACGCTCCCTGAAGGCATCCGACACGCTCATGAAAATCCGCAAAGCCGTCTTCCCGGTCGCCGGCCTCGGCACCCGCGTCCTGCCCGCCACCAAGGCGATGCCGAAGGAAATGCTGACCATCGTCGACAAGCCGCTGATCCAGTATGTGGTCGACGAGGCCAGGGAGGCCGGCATCGAGCATTTCGTCTTCGTCACCGGCCGCAACAAGGGCGTGATCGAGGATCATTTCGACCGCATGTTCGAACTCGACGCCACGCTGGAAGCGCGCGGCAAGAAGGCCGAGATGGAAATTCTGGCGCGCGACCAGCCGCAAGCCGGCGCCATGAGTTTTACCCGGCAGCAGGCGCCGCTCGGCCTCGGCCATGCGGTGTGGTGCGCCCGCGATATCGTCGGCAACGAGCCGTTCGCGGTGGTGCTGCCGGACGAACTGGTGCTGAACACGCCGGGCTGCCTCAAGCAGATGATCGAGGCCGCGGGCAAGCTCGGCGAAAAATCCAATCTGATCGCGGTGGAAGAAGTGCCGGCGCATCTGACGCATCAATACGGCATCTGCGGCGTCGGCAAGCGCCACGCGCACGGCAACATGTTCGAGGTCGACGGCATGGTGGAGAAGCCGCCCAAGGGCACCGCGCCCTCGAACCTCTCGATCACCGGGCGCTACATCCTGCAGCCGGAAATCTTCAAGATCCTGGAAACCCAGGAGCGCGGCGCCGGCGGCGAGATCCAGCTCACCGACGCCATGATCGGCCTTTCCAAAACGCAAAGCTTCTACGGCGTCGAATTCGAGGGCGAGCGGCACGATTGCGGCTCCAAGGCCGGCTTCCTCCGCGCCAACATCGCCTTCGCTTTGGCGCGCCCCGATCTGCGCGACGGCCTGCGCGCGGAGATGAAGAAATATCTGGACCGCCCGTGAACGATTACGACGCGCTGCGCGATTATCTGAAGAAGCAGAAGCTGCCTGAATTCGTGCTGAGCTTCGAGCAGATCGAGGAGATCATCGACGCGTCACTGCCGCGCGCGTCGCATCGGGCGTCGTGGTGGGAGACGCTGCGCAGTCCGCAGGAGAAGATGCCGCAGCGCGAGGCCTGCCTCGCCGGCGGCTACATCGCGACCAGGCTCGCCGACGGCAAGAGCGTGCGGTTCAAGCGGATGAAGTGACCGAAGGTCATGCGCGGGCTTGACCCGCGTATCCATCAATCTTCGTGACAAGCACTCTTCGAAGCGGATGGATTGCCGGGTCAAGCCCGGCAATGACGAGTTCTTTTGAGTCACGCGCCGCGCCCCGCTGTCATCTCATTGTCATAAATTTCCAATCGTGATTCGGCGCGATCCGTGACAGAACTATTACAATCAAATGTCAGCTGGATTAAATTCGGAGCGGTCGATGAGTTTGGAATGGCGAGCGTCGCAGTCGGATCTGGGGTCGCGTTCGAGGTCAGGTTCGCAGTCAAGTTCTCTGGCCTGGTCAAATCCCCTGGCCTGGTGGTGGAGCCTGCTGACGCTGGTCAGCGGCCTCAACATCGCGGTCTGGTTCGTGCTGTACCGCCAGCTGCAGCCGACCGGCTCTCTCGGCAGCACGTCCGGCATCCAGCTCATGCTGCTGCTCTGCGCGGCCTATGTTTTCGGCTGCGCCTTCAGGTCGTTGCTTCCGCGCGCCGATGTGCAGCGGATTTGTTTGTTCGACACCTGGCTGTCGAGCGTTGTCGTCGGCCGCTCGGTCGCCACCGTGGCCGAGATGGCTTTTGTGGCGCAGTGGGCGCTCATCCTGCACCAGCTCGGCACCATGACGGGCGCGGACACCGTCTTGACCGTCGCCTGGGTGATCGTGCCGTTGATCCTGATCGCGGAATGTTTTTCGTGGTACGCGGTGCTCACCACCAACTATCTGTACAACGCCATCGAAAATTCGCTGTGGGCGGTTGCCTTCTTCCTGGTCGGGATCGGCCTTTGCCGGTTGATGCCGGAGTTCGATGGTCCGGTTCGCGTGGTGCTCGCCGTCGCGGTCGTCGGGATCGTGGCCTATCTGGCGTTTCTGATGACCGTCGACGTCCCGATGTATTTCAATCGATGGCGCGAGGAGGTCGGCGATGGCAGCACGCTGCTCAGCCCGCTCGAGGGTCTGCGTGACGTCAGCACGCGCTGGGTCGTGGCGCACGACCTTGCGGAGTGGAAGGGCGAGATTGTCTGGATGTCGCTCTATTTCAGCCTGGCGGTCTGGGCCAGCCTCGCGCTGTGCGTGTTGCTACTCGTGGGCAGCTGAACCTTGCCACATAAGGCGTTCGTTCGCGACGACGGGAGGGTTTTAGCTCGCCGCTTCCAGCCGCTCTTCCGTCAGCAGCCGCATCGCGGCGTCCGCGTCCATCGGCTCGCCGAACGCAAAGCCTTGCGCGTATTCGCAGCCGAGCTGATAGAGCTCGACCGCATCGGAATCGGTCTCGGCGCCCTCGGCGACCACGTCCATGCCGAGGTCGTGCGCCAGCGCGATGATCGATTTGAGGATCACCGGCCGCGTGCCGCGGCTGGTGGTGCGCACGAACGACTGGTCGATCTTGATGGTGTCGAACGGAAAGCGCTGCAGATAGGCCAGCGACGAATGGCCGGTGCCGAAATCGTCCAGCGACAGCCCGGTGCCGAGTTCGCGGATCCGCGTCAGCATCTGCGCGGCGTGCTCCGGGTTCTCCATCACCAGCGATTCGGTCAATTCGAGTTTCAGCGTGCCGCGCGCCACCGAGGAGCGCGACAGCACGGTGCGGATGTCGTGGATCAGATCGTGGCGCAGCAATTGCCGCGACGAGACGTTGACGCTGGCGAAAATCGGTTCGCGCGAGCGCATCGCGCGCTGCCAGATCGCGAGCTGTTTGGCGGTCTGGTCCATCACGAACATGCCGAGATCGACGATCAGGCCGATCTCCTCGGCGATGGAGATGAATTCCACCGGCGACATGCGGCCGAGCTTTGGGTGATCCCAGCGCGCCAGCGCCTCGAAGCCGGCGATCGAGCGATCTTCCAGCCGCACGATCGGCTGATACAGGATGGTGATTTCCCCGCGCTCGATGGCGCGGCGCAATTCGGATTCCAGCGTCAGCCGGTCGGTCTTGCGCGCGCGCATCGCCGGCTTGTAGACGTCGATGCGGTCGCCGCCGATCCGCTTGGAATGATACATCGCGAGCTCAGCGTCCTTGATGATCTCGTCGGACAGCTGGGTCTGCGGATCGGACAGCGCGAGCCCGATCGAGGCGGTCAGGAAAATCTCGCGGTCGTTGAAGGCGATCGGCGCGCGGATGGTCTTGCGGATGGTCTCGGCGAAGGCGGTGATGCGCGCCGGATCCTGTTCCGACATCAGGATCAGGCCGAACTGGTCGCCGGCGAGCCGCGCCAGCGTGTCCTGCGGCTTGAGGATGCGGGTCAGCCGCCGCGCCAGCGTCAGCAGGATCGAATCGCCGACCGCGATGCCGACGGAATCGTTGACCTGCTTGAAGCGGTCGAGATCGATCACCATCAGCGTCGGCCGCAGGTTCGGCATGGTCTTGGCGAAATTGGCCACGGCGCCGAGGCGGTCGATGAACAGCTTGCGGTTCGGCAGGCCGGTGAGGTTGTCATGCACGCTGTCGTGCAGCAGGCGTTCCTCGGCGTTCTTGGCTTCGGTGACGTCGGTCAGCGTGCCGACCACGCGGGAGACTTCGCCGTCGGAGCCGACCACCGGCCGCGCCTTCAGCGCGAACCACATGAAGTGGCCGTCGGGCGTGCGCAGTCTGAAATCCTGCACCAGCCGGCCGCGGCGCTGGTCGAGCACGCTGTCGAGCGCCGCCCGAAAACGGTCCTGGTCGAGCGGATGCAGCACCTCGAGCCATTTCGCGGCGGGCCCTTCCAGCGTGCCGCGTTTGAGGCCGAGCAGGCTCTCGGTCTCGGGGCTGGTGAACACCTTGTCGGCGGAGACGTCCCAGTCCCAGATCAGGTCGCCCGAGCCGGTCAGCGCCAGCGCGCGGCGCTCGACGTCGGAGACCACGCCGGTGGTGGCGCCGCCGCCGGCAAAAGCGTGCTGCATCACGGTAAATCCGATCAGCATCACGATCAGCACGAGGCCGCCGAGCAACGCCGGGCCGACGATGTCGTTGGTGACGCTTCCTGCCACCGTCATGCCGGCCGCGATCACCCAGACCACCAGCAGGAACCAGGTCGGGATCAGCAGCACCGCGCGATCGAAACCGTGGGTCGAGAGATAGACGATCAGGGCAAAGCCCGCGAACGCGATCAGCACCAGCGACATCCGCGCGATGCCCGAGGCGACCGCGGGATCGAACAGCGCCAGCGCCACCAACGATCCGAGAAAGGTCAGCCAGCCGACGGTGATGTGGGAATAGCGCACATGCCAGCGGCTGAGATTGAGATAGGCAAACAAGAACACCAGCAGCGTCGCGGCCAGGATCGCTTCGCCCGCCGCGCGCCAGACGCGCTCGGCGTTGTTCGACATGTCGAGCACTTTGCCCCAGAAGCCGAAATCGACGCCGATATAGACCAGCACCGCCCAGGCCAGGGCGGCGGCGGCCGGAAACATGATGCTGCCCTTGACCACGAACAGGATGGTCAGCACCAGCGCCAGCAATCCGGAAATGCCGATCACGATGCCCTGGTAGAGCGTGAACGAGTTGACCTTGTCCTTGTAGGCGTCGGGTTCCCACAGATAGAGCTGCGGCAATTTATCGGTGCGCAGTTCCGCGACGAAGGTGATGACGGCGCCGGGATCGAGCGTGATGCGGAAGATGTCCGCGGTGGCGCTCTCCTGCCGCTCGGGACGGTCGCCGGTCGACGGCGTGATCGACGCGATGCGCGACAGCCCGAGATCGGGCCACAGCAGGCCCGACGACACGATGCGATAATGCGGCGCGACGATCAGACGATCGAGCTGGTCGTCGGTGTTGTTGGCGAGCGCGAACACCACCCAGTTCTGGCCGCCCTCGCGGGCGCGGACTTCGATGCGGCGGACGATGCCGTCGGTGCCCGGCGCGGTGGAAACCTGGATGCGGTCGGTGTCGCTGCGCTGATGATCGAGCACCGCGGTGAGATCGATCGCGGGCGCGTCGCCGCGGACGCTGACGGCGTCGATGGCGCGCGCCGGCGACGCGGCGACAACAATCATGAGGCCCAGCGCGAGGGGCGCGAGGCACCTGATCAGACGCAAAGTCAGTTCTCCGCAATCAACGATGTTTCCGGGCAAGGGCGCCGACCCGGCGATTGCGCGATAAATGACATGAAAGCGAGGGAAATCAAAGGGTTTCCGCCCGCGCATCGCTCGTGAGGGTTAAACCACCAACACAATTTTGCCAATATGTTCGCTGGTCTCCATCCGCCGGTGCGCGTCCGCGGCCTTTTCCAGCGGGAATGTGCTGTCCATCAGCGGTTTGACGCGCCCTTCGCGCAACAGCGGCATCACCTTGGCCTCGATCGCCGCGACCATCGCCGCCTTATCCGTATTCGTACGGGGGCGCAGCGTGGAGCCGGTGTGGTGCAGCCGCTTCACCATCACCTTGGCGAAATTAACGGTTGCCTTGGCGTCCGCCGAGCAACGCGATCTGGACGATGCGGCCGTCGACCGCGGCGGCGTCATAATTGCGATCGATGTAGTCGCCGCCGACCATGTCGAGGATGACATTGGCGCCGGCGCCATCGGTCGCGGTCTTCACCTCGGCGACGAAGTCCTCGGTCTTGTAGTTGATCGCCTTGTCGGCGCCGAGCTTGAGACAGGCGTCGGCCTTGTCCTTCGATCCGACGGTGACGATCACCTTGGAGCCGAACGCTTTCGCAAGCTGGATCGCCATGGTGCCGATGCCGGACGAGCCGCCATGGATCAACAGCGTCTCGCCGGGCTTCAGCGCGCCGCGCTCGAACACATTGTGCCAGACCGTCATCAGCGTTTCCGGAATGGCGCCGGCTTCCTGCATCGACAGCGAAGGCGGCACCGCCATCGCCTGGGCATCCTGCGCGATGCAATATTGCGCGTAGCCGCCGCCGGCCACCAGCGACATCACCTTGTCGCCGAGCTTGTGCTTGGTCACGCCTGCGCCGACCGCGACGACTTCGCCCGCAATTTCGAGGCCGGGCAGATCGCTGGCGCCGGGCGGCGGCGGATAGGCGCCGGATCGCTGCGCGACGTCGGGACGGTTGACGCCGGCGGCCGCGACCTTGACCAGGATTTCGCCCGGCTCCGGGCACCGGAACGCTGCGGGTTTCAGGCAACAGCACCTCCGGGCCGCCGGGCTTGCTGATGCCGACAACGGTCATTTGCGCGGGCAGCTTTTCCATGATTTTTCCTTGTTTTCCTTGCGAAATGCGGGAATTTTCGAGAGGTATCTGATTAGCCAGCCGCGCCGCGACTGGCAACCGTTTCACGTTGCCCGTAGGGCACGGAGGACCACGCATGGCCATCGAGGACGACGACAAGCCGAGGAAGAAAATCACCCACGAGATCGGGCAGGACCTGTCGCTGCTGTCGGTCGAGGAACTCACCGAGCGCATCGCGCTGATGACATCCGGAGATCGAGCGGCTGCAGGCTGGCGATGACCAAGAAGCGCGCGTCCAAGGATGCGGCCGACAGGTTTTTCAAATCGTAGAGAGAAGCGGGTCCCGGATCAGTGGCACCGCACTGGTCTCTCTTCCCTTCTCCCCTTGTGGGAGAAGGTGGCGCGAGCCGTCCGGATGATGCCACACAACGAGAGGCCGCGACCCCTCACCCGTCCGCGATGCTCACGCATCGCGTCCACCCTCTCCCACAACGGGGAGAGGGGAAGAAAGAGTACGCGGCTCACATCGGCCAATGGCCGACATGGCAAACGAAGCCTGAAGAAAATCGTTCGTTTACGATCTGTTAAGCTTTCCCAGTTATGACTTTGCTTGTCCTCGTTTGGACACCGAGTGGCTCCTGTCCACTCTGTTTGACGCCTCCCTGTTATCAACTTCAAAAGCCGCCAGAAATGGCGGCTCTTTTTTTGGCAAAAAGCCGCCCATACGGCAGTTGTTGTTTTCGGGACTTCGTCACCGCGCTGGAAACCATAAAAAGTCTTGCGGCTGGACTCTCGATCCCGGGCGCGCAATGATTTGTTCATCATAAGCCGGCGCGTGTTCAAGCCGGCGGCGTAAACAGTGGCGTGAGGCGTTAACTATGTCGGACCGTTCGCAAGGCGAAACCGCTCTCGTCCAGTTCAGCGAGCGGCTGACCAATTCCGCGGCGTTCGGCACCCTGTTCCGCGAAGGCATGGATCTGGTCGAGGAGACCGCCGCCTATCTCGACGGGGTCGGCCGCACCGAGGCCAAGGCGCTCGATCGTTCCGTCAGCCTCACCTACGCGACCGAAAGCATGCGGCTGACCACGCGCCTGATGCAACTGGCGTCATGGCTGCTGCTGCACCGCGCGGTCAAGGAAGGCGAAATGACGCTGACCCAGGCCAATCGCGAGAAGACCAAGGTCAAGCTCTCGGCCGCCGATCCCGGCGCCGACGAGATGCTCGAAAAACTGCCTGCGCAATTGCAGGAGCTGATCGGCCGTTCGATGACGCTGCAGACGAAAGTCCGCCGCCTCGACACCACCATCCACGCACCGACCACCGAACGCGCCGCGATCGGCAATCCGCTGGTGCCGCAGCTCAACCGCCTGAAGGCGGCGTTCGAGCGGTAAGGTTTTTCTTTTTCTCCGAACCACACAACGTCATTCCGGGATGGTGCGTAAGCACCAGACCCGGAATCTCGAGATTCCGGGTTCGATGCTTCGCATCGTCCCGGAATGACGGTTGGGGTTTCGCGCTCAGGCCAAATAAAAAACGCCCCGGCAAACCGGGGCGTTTTTCGCGTCTCGCACGAAATGCGAAGCGCTCAATCCTTCTTGAGGAAACCCGAAAACTTCTTCTGGAACCGCGACACGCGGCCGCCGCGGTCGAGCATCTGCTGGGTGCCGCCGGTCCAGGCCGGGTGCGACTTGGAGTCGATATCGAGGTTCAGCTTGTCGCCGGCCTTGCCCCAGGTGGAGCGGGTCTGGTACTCGGTCCCGTCGGTCATCACGACCGTAATCATATGATATTCCGGGTGAATTTCGGCTTTCATGGCAGATCCTTCGGCGCGCCGGCGCCTGTCTATCGATTGTGCGGGGACGGATTTGGGCGCTCTATAACGCAGCAAGCCCTTCAAAACAAGCCAAGTAAGCCTCCGTATTTGCCTCCGGCGGCGGCGCGGCCTATCTGGGGGCGGCAAAGCGATTGGTCGAGATCTCATGAGTGCTGTGGAACGGCTTGAAGACCCGCGTGGTGAAACGCCGCCGCGGCGCGATCCGCCGCAGCCGGAGGTATCCGCCATCGAGGCGCCCCTGACGCTGTCGCCAGCCAAGGGCCGCGAGCGGCTTCGTCCGCTGCTGGCGCTGCTGCCCTATGTGGCGCGTTACCGGGGGCGGGCGTTTCTCGCGTTCATCGCGCTGACCATTGCCGCGATCACGACCCTGCTGGTGCCGATCGCGGTGCGGCGGATGATCGATTTCGGCTTCAGTCCCGAAGGCATCGCGCTGATCAACAGCTATTTCAGCGTGATGATCGCGGTGGTGCGGTGCTCGCCGGCGCCAGTGCGGCGCGGTACTATCTGGTGATGACCATCGGCGAGCGCATCGTCGCCGATCTCAGGCGCGACGTGTTCGCCCATCTGATCTCGCTGTCGCCGGCGTTCTTCGATTCCGCGCGCTCGGGCGAGCTGATCTCGCGGTTGACCGCCGATACCACCCAGATCAAGTCCGCGGTCGGCGCGTCGGTCTCGATCGCGCTGCGCAACCTGATGCTGTTCATCGGCGCCACCACGATGATGGTGATCACCAGCCCGCGGCTTTCCGGATTCGTGCTGCTGGCGATACCGCTGATCGTGATTCCGCTGGTGGCGTTCGGGCGCTGGGTGCGGCGGTTGTCGCGCAATGCTCAGGACACGCTGGCGGAATCGACCGCCTACGCTTCCGAACTGGTCGGCGCCATCCGCACCGTGCAGGCCTATACCAGCGAGCGGCTCGCCAATGCGCGCTTTTCCGGCGAAGTCGAGCAGTCCTTTGCGGCGGCGCGCAGTTCGACCCGGGCACGCGCGATCCTCACCGCCGTCATCATCTTCATCGTCTTCACCAGCGTCGTGGCGATCCTCTGGGTCGGATCGCATGACGTGCTGATCGGCGCCATGACGCCGGGCCGGCTTGGCCAGTTCGTGCTGTATGCGACCTTCGCCGCCGCCGGCCTCGGCCAGCTCAGCGAGGTCTGGGGCGAAGTCTCGGCGGCGTCAGGCGCTTCCGAGCGGCTGTTCGAAATCCTTCGCGTCAAATCGGCGATCGCAGCGCCGGCATCGCCGCGCGCGCTGCCGGTCCCGGCACGCGGCGATGTCGGCTTCGACAATGTCAGCTTTGCCTATCCGACGCGGCCGGACGCGCTCGCGGTCGACGGCGTTTCGCTCACCGTGCGCGCCGGCGAGAAGGTCGCGATCGTCGGTCCCTCCGGCGCCGGCAAGAGCACGCTGTTTCATCTGCTGCTGCGGTTTTACGATCCCGCCTCGGGCTCAATCTCGCTCGACGGCGTTTCGATCCGGGATGCCGATCCGCGGGAGCTGCGCGCCCGCATCGCACTGGTGCCGCAGGACTCGGTGGTGTTCGCCGCGTCAGCGCGGGAAAATATCCGCTTCGGCCGGCCCGACGCCAGCGATGCCGAGGTCGAGCGCGCAGCAGATCTTGCCCACGCCACCGAATTCATTCGCCGCCTGCCGGGCGGGTTCGAGGCGCAACTCGGCGAGCGCGGCGTGACGCTGTCGGGCGGCCAGCGCCAGCGCATCGCGATCGCGCGCGCGATCCTGCGCGATGCGCCGCTGTTGCTGCTCGATGAAGCGACCTCGTCGCTCGACGCCGAATCCGAAACCCTGGTGCAGACCGCGCTGGAAGAATTGATGCGTCACCGCACCACGCTTGTGATCGCGCATCGGCTGGCGACAGTATTGTCCTGCGACCGCATCATGGTGATGGACCAGGGCCGCATCGTCGAGCAGGGCACCCACGCCTCGCTGGTCGCCGCCGGCGGCTTGTATGCGAGGCTGGCGAGGTTGCAGTTCGAGGGGGTGTAGGGCAAGGCCATAGAGGCTGTCATCATCCGCGAAGGCGGAGGATCCAGTATTCCGTAACCTCTCGCCCCTATCTCAAACGGCGGCGATTACTGGATACTCCGCCTTCGCGGAGTATGACGGCCGAATGTGAGGATGCGCGGCGAATAATCTTCACGGCTTCCATTCCATCTTCAGCACCAGCCGCTTCGACGCCGGGTTCACATCCTCGCCCGCATGCACAAATCCGTTGCGCTCGTAGAACCGGATCGCGCGCGCATTGTCGGCGTTGACCTTCAACGTGACGCCATCGGGCGCGCGGCGCTTGGCCTCATCGACCAGCAGCGTGGCGAGGGGCGAACCCCAGTGGCCGGGGGCGACCACCAGCTGATCGAGATAGCCTGAGCGATCGATGGTGACGAACCCGACCAT
Source organism: uncultured Alphaproteobacteria bacterium (assembly GCA_963742695.1). Lineage (GTDB taxonomy): Bacteria > Pseudomonadota > Alphaproteobacteria > Rhizobiales > Xanthobacteraceae > Bradyrhizobium. Next base: position 15,349 of record CAVUNF010000032.1, on the reverse strand, counting down.
CGCGGCTGCCTGCTCAGCGACGATGATGTCAGCGTTCGGCACCAGCTCGCTGCGCCAGCGCTCGCGCCACCAGGGGACGCGCGCGGCGAAATCGATATCGGGATAAGCGAGCAGCCAGGTCTCGAGCCACAGCGCGATCGCGGCGTCCTCGTCCTCGGCGCGGTAGGGGCGAAGCTGGAAGCGGCGCTCAAGACAAAAACGCCGTCATGCCCGGGCTTGTCCCGGGCATCCACGTCTTTCCTTCCTGAGACACAGCAAGGCGTGGATGGCCGGGACAAGCCCGGCCATGACGACGTGGTGGATCAATGGACGACATCAGCCACTACCGTTCCGTCAGCTTCATCTCGATGCGGCGGTTGCGCTTGTAGGCTTCTTCGTTGGTGGCGGTGTCGAGCGGCTGGAATTCGGCGAAACCGGCCGCGACCAGCCGCTGGGCCGGCACGCCGAGCGACACCAGATACTGCACCACCGAGATCGCGCGCGCCGAGGACAATTCCCAGTTCGACTTGAACACCGGGCTGTTCAGGATCGGCCGCACGTCGGTATGGCCGTCGACCCGCAGCACCCAGGCGATCTCGGCCGGGATCTGCTTGTCGAGTTCGGTCAGCGCGGATGCGAGCTTGTCGAGTTCGGCGCGGCCTTCGGGCAGCAGCAGCGCCTGGCCGGTGTCGAAGAAAACTTCCGACTGGAACACGAAGCGGTCGCCGACGATCCGGATGTCCGGCCGGTTGCCGAGGATGGCGCGCAGCCGTCCGAAAAATTCCGAACGGTAGCGCGACAATTCCTGCACCCGCTGCGCCAGCGCGACGTTCAGCCGTTGTCCGAGATCGGCGATGCGGCCCTGGTATTCCCTGTCGCGTTTTTCCGAGGTCTCGAGCGCCTCTTCGAGGGCGGCGAGCTGGCGGCGCAAGGCAGTGATCTGCTGGTTCAGCACCTCGATCGCGGCCAGCGCGCGCGACGACACCTGCTTTTCCGAATCCAGCGCCTTGTTGAGTTCGGAGGCGCGCCCGGCGGCGTCGTTGCCGGCGCCGGCGAGGCCGTCATAGAGCCCCTTGATGCGGTCGCGCTCGCCCTCCGCCGACGCGAGGCCGGCGCGCATTTGTGAAAGCTGGTCGTCGAGATTGAGCTTGCCGAGTTTTTCCAGCGACAGCAGGTCGTTGAGCTGCGCGAGCTTGAGGTTGAGCTGCTCCAGCGCCTTGTCCTTGCCGGTGACTTCCTGCGACAGGAAGAACTGCACCACCAGGAATACCGACAGCAGGAACACGATCGAGAGCACCAGCGTCGACAGCGCGTCGACGAACCCCGGCCAGTAGTTGAATCCGGATTCGTTGCGGCGTGCGCGGGCAAGGGCCATCAGAAAATCTCCGCTGAGTTTGCCTTCACCTCTCCCTTTGGGAGAGGTCGGCGCGGAGCGCCGGGTGAGGGGTTATGGCCTAACGATAGACCGTACCCCCTCACCCCAACCCTCTCCCCATGGGAGAGGGAGCGCGCTGCCGCTGTCGCAACGTTTCGCACAATCACTAACTCTTCTCGGGCTGGCGCGCGATCCGCTCGAGCAATTTCTTGATCTCGCGGTTCTGCTCGCCCTGGCCGTCGGCCCATTCGCGGATCATCTGCTGCTCGGTCCGCATATGGGAGACCAGGCCCTGAATGGCTTCGGCGAGATTGGCCATCGCCGCGGTGGTGCCACGGCTGGCGCCGCCCTCTTCCAGCGTCATCCGCAGGCGATCGACCGCGGCCTGAAGTTCGCCGCTGGCGCCAGTGGCGCTGCTGGGGCCATCGCCGGAATATTCGCGCACGGTGGAGGCGAGCCAGTCTTCGAGGTCGGTATAGAACCGGTTCTGCGCCTGGCTCGATTGCAGATCCATGAAGCCCAGGATCAGCGAGCCGGCGAGGCCGAACAACGACGACGAAAACGAAATGCCCATGCCGGCGAGCGGCGCGGCCAGACCTTCCTTGAGGGTATCGAACAACGATCCGGCGTCGCCGCCGACCTTGAGGCCCTCGATCACCTTGCCGACCGAGCTGACGGTTTCGATCAGGCCCCAGAAGGTGCCGAGCAGCCCGAGGAACACCAACAGCCCGGTCATGTAGCGGGAGATATCGCGGGCCTCGTCGAGCCGGGTGGCGATCGAATCCAGCAGATGCCGCATGGTCTGCTGCGAGATCGTCATCCGCCCGGTGCGCTCGCCGCCGAGGATCGCCGCCATCGGCGCCAGCAAGGTGGGGTGGTGCCGCTCGACTGCAAGGCCGGGATCGGAGATCCGGAAATTGTTGACCCAGGCGACCTCCGGATAGAGCCGCACCACCTGGCGGAACGACAGGATGATGCCGATCAGCAGCACCGCGCCGATCAGCGCGTTCAGGCCGGGATTGGCGAAGAAGGCGGTGACGATCTGCTTGTACAGCACCACCATCACCAGCGCGCACAGCACCAGGAACACCAGCATCCGCACCAGGAAGATCCGTGGTGAGGACAGCTTGTTGAATTCGATTTCCATCGCGGAGCGGGAAGAGGGGCCTGAAGCCATTGGGCTGATTGCTACCTGTTGGGAGGGGACGCTTCGGGCACCAATATGGCACAGCGGTGTCGGGAAAAAAGGCCAGTTACGGCCATCGCGGACAGGAATAGGGAACTTCGGAGTGAAACCGGGCTTAGTCTGATGCGTATTTCACAAATCTATGACGCTTGAGGCGGTTAGCGGGTCTTTGCATGGTCATTTTGCATCTGGAGGCGCTGGCCGCGATCGCGCTGGGCCTGTCGGTCTTGATGGCGGGCGCGTGGCTGGTGCAGCAGCGCAGCGGCAATTCCGGCTGGGTCGATACCATCTGGACGTTTTCGGTCGGGCTGGTGGGCGCGGGCAGCGCCCTGTGGCCGGTTGCGGGAACCGCACCGAACGCCCGGCAATGGCTGGTCGCGGCGCTGGTGGCGGTCTGGTCGCTGCGGCTGGGCTCGCATATCGCGGTGCGGACCGCCGGGATATCGGACGATCCGCGCTATGCGGCCTTTGCCAAGGAATGGGGCGCCGATTCGCCGCGCCGGATGTTCGTGTTTCTGCAGAACCAGGGTTTTGGTTCGATCCCGCTGGTGTTTGCGATCTTCGTCGCGGCGCATTTTCCTTCCCATGCGCTGCGGCTGCAGGACTATCTCGGCGCGCTGATCCTGCTGATCGGCATCGCAGGCGAAGCGCTGGCCGACGCCCAGCTCAAGACGTTCCGCAACCGTCCGGCCAATCACGGCCGGGTCTGCGATGCCGGGCTGTGGCGCTGGTCGCGCCATCCGAACTATTTCTTCGAATGGTTCGGATGGCTGGCCTATCCGGTGATCGCGGTCGCGATCGCCGACCCGCTTCATTATCCGTGGGGCTGGGCGGCGCTGCTGGCGCCGGTCTTCATGTACTGGATCCTGGTCCACGTCACCGGCATCCCGCCGCTCGAGGCGCAGATGCTGCGCTCGCGCGGCGTGCGCTACCGCGCCTATCAGTTGCGTACCAGCATGTTCTTTCCGCTGCCGCCGCAAGCATGATCCCGAAAACATCATGCTTAAAAAAATAACGGAGTGGTCACATGAGCTTCGTATCGAGAATCATCGGCACCGCCGAGCACGTACCGTTGCCCGATCTCGTTATCCGCGCCGCGATCCAGCGGATGTGCTCGCGCACCGCAACCCGGCTTGCCGGCGGCGAGGCCGACAACGACGCCAGCTTCGCGCAGGAGATGGCCGCACGCGCCATCGCCGAACATGCCGACGCCGCCAATATCCAGCACTACGAGGTGCCGGCGGCCTTCTTCGCGCTGGTGCTCGGTCCGAACCGCAAATATTCCTCGTGCTTCTTCAAGGAGCCGGCCTCGACGCTGCAGGAGGCTGAGGAAGAAGCGCTGCGCCAGACCGTCAAGCACGCCGATCTCGCCGATGGCCAGGCCATCCTCGAACTCGGCTGCGGCTGGGGCTCGCTGTCGCTGTGGATGGCGCGGCAGTTTCCGAATTCGCGAGTCACCGTGGTGTCGAATTCGCATTCGCAACGCGAGCATATCGAGCGCCAGGCCGCCTCACGCGGATTGAAAAACCTCGCCGTGATCACAGCGGACATGAACGTGTTCGACCCGCAGCGGCAATTCGACCGCATCGTGTCGGTTGAAATGTTCGAGCACATGATCAACTGGCGTGAATTGCTGACGCGGCTGCAATCCTGGCTGGCGCCGGATGGCCGCTTCTTCATGCATGTCTTCACCCATCGTTCCGGCGCCTATCTGTTCGAGCGCGCCAACACCGAAGACTGGATCGCCCAGCATTTCTTCACCGGCGGGGTGATGCCGAGCCATCATCTGATCCGGCAATACGCCGATTTGTTCGAGGTCGAGAAGGAATGGCGCTGGAGCGGCACGCATTATCAGCGCACCGCGCTCGACTGGCTGCACAATTTCGATTCCAACCGCGACCAGATCGAAGCCGTGCTTCGCCCGGTCTATCGCAACCACACCGCGTTGTGGATGCGGCGCTGGCGCTGGTTCTTCCTCGCCACCTCAGGACTGTTCGGTTATGCCGACGGTTCCGAATGGGGCGTCAGCCACTACCGGATGAAGGCGGCGGGTTGAACGGAACCGGCCTCGCCGGGCAGCCAAACCGTGCATTCCCGGTTAACGCGCCCTCGGATGCATTTGATTCAAAGCCGACTCACGATCGAGTGAACACTGAAAATGTCTGTTTATTCAAGGGGCTGACGCTGTGTGACATTGGGCCGCCGCCTTTTCGTATTGCATTGCAACAAAACTGAACTAAACCTTAGACCCAACAACAACGCGGTTGTCGTCGAGGCGCCGTTTCAGTGCGGAAGTTCAATCCGCACCGTAGTTTGAACTTGGGGCGACCCTTCTATGACTGGATTTCGCATGCATTCGGCCGGCATCGTCCTGGTGTTAGCTGCGATGGCGCCGCTGCTTGCTGGATGCGAAGAGCCGACCGCCGCGGTCGCGGCAGCACAAACCTCCGATCCCGATGTCAGCATCGTCACCGTCAGGCCGCAGGCCCGCGCGATCGTGCGCGAACTGCCCGGCCGCGTGGCGCCGACCAGGGTGTCCGACGTTCGCCCGCGCGTCTCCGGCATCGTCGTCGAGCGCATGTTCAACCAGGGCAGCGAGGTCAAAGCAGGCGATCCCCTGTACCGGATCGATCCGCGGCCGTTCGAGGTGGAAGTGCAATCCAGCGAAGCAGCCCTTGCGAAAGCGGTGGCGGCATTCGAGCAGGCGACGCAGCAGGCCCGCCGAATTGCCACGCTGACCAGCCAGCGCGCCACCTCGGAAGCCGAGAACGAAAAAGCCCATGGCGGGATGCGCCAGGCGGAAGCCGACGTCGAGGGACGCAAGGCGGAAGTCGCGCGCGCCAGGCTCAATCTCGACTATGCGACGATCCGGGCCCCGATCGACGGCGTGGTTGGTGCTGCGCTGGTCAGCGAAGGCGCGCTCGCGGTGCAGAACGAGACCAAACTCGCGACCATCCAGCAGCTCGATCCGATCTATGCCGACTTCACCCAGTCGGTCACCGAACTCAATCACCTCAGGCGCTCGCTCGACAGCGGCGAACTCGACCGCATCGCGCCCGACATGGCCAGGGTTCGGCTGGTGCTGGACGATGGCGCGGTTTATCCCTCCGCCGGCAAATTGCTGTTCTCGGATGCCAGGGTCGACGCCCATACCGGTCAGGTAACGTTGCGCGGCGAGTTTCCGAATCCGCGGCGCGAGTTGCTGCCCGGCATGTATGTTCGCGTCCTCATCGAGCAGGGTATCGACAGCGATGCCATCGCCGTGCCGCAGCAGGCGATCCAGCGCAACGGCGGCGGCGGCAGCGAAGTGTTCGTGGTCAAGGAAGACAACCGCGTTGCGGTCCAGCCGGTGCGTACCGGATCGGTGCAGGACGGCCAATGGTTCGTCACCGAAGGGTTGAAGGCCGGCGACAAGGTCGTGGTCGAAGGTTTTCAGAAATTTGCTGCCGGCGACAAGGTGAGGCCGCTGGCCTTTACCGAAGGCGATGCGGCGGCGGACACCGCGATGGCACGGAAGACAACGCAAGCGCACCGGTGACGGTCCAGGATCTTTGCATGCGACTGCTCCGGCCCTGCGTTGCGCGGTCGTCGACGACGGCATCCATCGACTTTCGCGCTTGTGAGTCGGCACAGGGTGTGCTGCGAAGGGCTCCAATCTAGGCGCAGTGAAGGCGCTGTGAAAGTTGGATACGCAGCCGCTGTCGTCAGGATTTTCCTGACCCGGCAGAATGATAATTGGCTTGGCAGAACAGCCGCGTGCTGATCTCGGTTTTAAATGGAACAGCGGCGCCGATCAGTCTGGAGTTCCTGATGGAAAATGCACCAGTGAACGAATCCGTAAAAATGGGGCGTCTGCGAAGCAACAGAAAGTTTCCGCTGGATTCCGGCCGCAGCAATGTGTGGCTGTTTGTGGCGCTGGCGCTTACGGCTGCCATCCCTGTGCTGCTTCTCGGCGGCTGGATGGCCTATATCACGGCCGACCAGCAGCGAACCTATGCGCGCAAGGCAGCCGGAGAAGCGCTTGGACAAGTCGCGCGCCGGATTGAGGCCGAGATTTCCGGTGAGATACAGGTAGCCCAAACGCTTGCAAGTTCGAGTGCGCTCGACCGCGGGAACCTCGACGATTTCTATCAGGAGGCGACACGAATCGTTTCCGATCGCCCGTTGTGGGAAACGGCTTTCCTGACCAAGCCTGACGGCGAACAGGTGCTCAATGTCCTCCGGCCTCTCGGTGAGCCGCTCGGACCGGTGGCTGACAAGGAGAGCTTCAGCGCGGTGCTCCGCACTCGAAAGCCGGTTCTGGGGGGACTAGGTGCCTTTCAGGCGGGGACTGGAAAACGGCTGGTCGCCTTGCGCGTTCCGGTCATTCGAGCGGGCGAACTCCGTCATGTTCTCACCATCAGCCTGCTGCCCGATCAGATCAGCACCATTCTTTCCCAGGCCGGCCTGCCGAGCGGTTGGGTCGGCGCGGTCGTCGACACCAAGGAGCAGATTGTCGCGCGAAGTCCAAACGACGCAGCCGCTCCGGCGGAGGCCCGGGCGCCCGCGGTGCAGGAAGCGATTGCGCGTGGCAGCTCGGGCTCATTTCAGATCCGGACGCGACATGGCGTCGACGTTGAGACACTGCATCGCACGTTGGTCGGGACCGATGGATGGTCGGTCCACGTCGGTATTCCCGCGTCGGAGCTGAATGCGCCGGTGTCCCGTTCACTCGCCATGATGATTGGCGGTACGGCAGTGAGTGTGGGGCTGGCCATCGGGCTCGGGCTGGTGATTGCGAGGGAAATAGCCCAACGAAGGCGTGCCGACGCGCTCCGATCCGCCGCCGCCTTGTTGGAAAGCGAGAAGCGAGGCGCGCTCGCCGTTGATGCGGCTGAACTCGGTACCTGGAGCTGGGACGTGGCCGCCAATGAGTTCAGCGGCTCCAGCCGCTTTTATTCGCTGCTTGGCCTGCAAAGCTCGCAATCCCGTGAAACCAGGTGTCCCGCAGAAGACGTTTTCGCGGCATTGGAGCCGGCATTTCGTCCAGCGTTTACTCGCTTTCGGTACCTCATGCATCGAGAGCGGCAAGTCTGGCAGCGTTGAATTCCAGATCCAGCAGCAGCAGCAACGCGGACAATACTGGCTGCGCGCCGCGGGAAGGGCGGCCGGGCCGCGCAGTCAACGTCGCCTGGTTCACGGCGTGTTGGCCGATATCGATCTCCCCAAGCGGCCGAGGCCGAGCGATCCCATTTGCTTCGGCGTCTCGCGTCGGCTCAGGAAATGGAGCAGCGCCGGATCTCTCGCGAGTTGCATGACCAGGTCGGACAGACCGTCACCGGCCTGTCCCTTGGACTCAAGGCCCTCGAGCATCACCTCTCCAACGGGAATACCGGAGCCTCTGCCACCGAGCAAATTCGTGCGCTGGAAAAGCTTGCCTCGGAGATCAGCCGCGACATCCATCGAGCCGCATCGGACCTGCGACCGACGGCGTTGGACGATTTGGGTCTTTTCAAAGCAATCGAAGCTTACGCCGCTCAATGGCAGGCGCGGTATGGCGTTCGAGTCGATACCCAGATGATGGGCCGCGACGGCCCGCTACCCGTCGACGTTGCGGCGGTGCTGTACCGCTTGATTCAGGAAGCAATGACCAACGTCCTGAAGCACGCCCAGGCAAGCAGGATCAGCATCGTACTTGAGGAAAAGCCTGAAACACTCGCGCTTGTCATCGAGGACGACGGCGTGGGCTTTGAGCCGGAAACTCTCGACGGTCCGAGAAGCAGTGAGGCCTCGGGGCTGGGTCTTTCCGGGATGCGAGAGCGCGTCGCGCTTCTGGACGGGTCGATGACTTTGGAGTCGGGTCCGGGCAAGGGAACCACGATCTTTGTCCGGGTGCCTCTCGAGAATGGTGCCCGCGCATGAAGCAAATTCGCGTCGCCCTGGTCGACGATCATCCCCTTGTGCTCGCCGGCATCCGCGCGTTGTTGCATGGCACGTGCGAGGTCGAACTCGTCGGAGAGGCGTCCACAGGCGCGACGGCCCTGGATACGATCTGCGAACCCGCGCCGGATATCGCCGTCATCGATTTGTCCCTGCCTGACATGAGCGGGATCGAACTCGCCCGTTGTCTGAGCAAGCGTTGCCCGAATGTAAAGATCATCGCCCTCACCGTGCATGAGGATCGCGCCTACGTTCAGCCTGTTCTCGAAGCCGGAGCGCGAGGATACCTTCTCAAGCGATCCGCCGCGGACGAATTGCTGCGCGCCATCCGCATCGTCAGCGAAGGCGCGATCTATCTTGATCCGGCGCTGACTGAAACAGCGCTGGTCAACTTCCCGGATCCGCACCGGGCCACCGAAGACGATGGCGGCGAGCTCAGCGGACGGGAAGAAGGCGTTCTCAGGCTCGTCGCTCAGGGATTTAGCAACAAGCAAATCGCCGGCCAGCTGCAGGTAAGCGTCAAGAGTGTTGAGACCTATAAAGCGCGCGCATCTGAAAAGAAGCAGCTTCATAGCCGCGCGGATATTGTGCGGTGTGGCCTCAAGCGAGGTTGGCTCAATCCGACCGCTGAGATCTGGCCAGCACTGAAGACGCGCAAGGTCGATTTTACTATCGAGGCTCGCAGAGAGCCAGGTCTTGTGCCCGGTCCCTCTGCTGTTGTGTTGCCCTGGACGTGGGCAGTCGACCACTAGAAGTCCCGTGCGTGGAAATCAATGGATCTTCATGACAGGAATTTCCTGACACGATCGGAGCAAATCATCCTTCTAGAATGCCTGATGCGTGGGGTGGTCGACGAAACCACCTTCAAGATGTCGCATCATATGCGGTGAACAAATGCCTCGAATGAAATCGAAATCAAAGGCGCCCGTATTAAGCAGAAGCGAGAAGTTGCGCGCGAGGGCCTTCAACTGCAAGGTTCTGGCAATCGCCGTTTGCGACGCATCCTTTGCTGAAAAACTATATACGCTGGCTGATGAGTACGATGACGAGGCTGCGCTCATCGATGCAAGTGCAAAGATCGGCGATATCAGCCCTTCGTCTGGCGCGCCGCCAAAGTGCGTAACCAGGCCCGGTTGCTTCCCCGCCATTAAACGTTCACACCGATTCTGACGGCTGGCCATGTCGAGAGCAGGCAACTGCTTTGATCGACATGCGGCGGCGTAAAGATGCGTCGCTCATCACAAGTCCTGCTGCGTGTTCCTACCTACAAATTTCATCGGCTTCCTTGATGATTCGACCAGCGGCGACGAAAGTGCGCAGCATCGTGCAGGCACTCGTGTTGGTTTCGCGCAGGCTGTGGCTTGATGGTCCGGTGTCGGACTGCGTAAAATCCAAGTGTTGCCGTATTTGAAATGCAGTCAGTGTGTTCGCCACAGAGTTTGAAAAAATACGGGGTCACCAGTGTTGACAATTCGACTTGATGGAAAGGCCTGCGCGCCGCGTCGTGCTTTCCCAAGGATCAAAGACCACGCCGGCCGTCGACGCCATGCATGCGTCAAAGTGTATGGCTTTCATGACAGCGGACACGGTGCCATCGGAATAATTTGACGTAGCTCTTCTCTTGCGTCTGTCCGCGAAATCCCTCAGCTGAAACTCTCTCGCCAACGATGATGACTCAACACGATCGTCACGTCATGTGTCTCCGCGCGGGCCATGTGCGCGTGCATCATGAATCACCGTGCCGGGAACTCGGCATCGAACAATGACGGAGTTTCACTTCGCCGTTCGTTGAATAGACCGACAAGGCAGAGTTAACGAAGCGTTATCCAAATTGTCGAAACTTGTAGGGGCCGCCAGCCGCCAGCCAGCCTGTGCCGCGCGAAAGGTAAACCGAAAGATGGGGATTGCACTTCAATGAAACAGAACTCACGCACGATTGGCATGCGCTATCGCTCTCATGGCTGGCGTCGCACCGGTTGCTCGCGGGATGCGATGAACCGGTTGCTGCGAAAGCGTCAACATTAGCCGAGCCCGAGGTCGGTACCGTCACGGTAAAGCCGCAACGGATGTCCGTGTTGCGCGAACTGCCGGGGCGTGTCGCTCCGACCCGCGTAGCCGATGTGCGCACGCAGGTATCCGGCATTGTCGTCGAGCGTTTGTTCAAGCAGGGAACGGAGGTCAAGGCCGGCACTCCGCTTTACCGGATCGATCCCAGGCCGTTGAAGGTCGAACTGCAGGCGAGCGAAGCCGCCCTGGCCAAGGCGACGGCTGCGTTCGAGATGGCTGAGAAGCGGGCGCGGCGGATCGCCACACTGACAACCCAGAACGCCGTCTCCCAGGCCGAGAACGAAAAGGCCATCGCCACGATGCGTCAGGCCGAAGCCGAAGTCAGCAGCTGCAGTGCCGGCGTCGCACGCGCCAAGCTCAACCTCGACTACGCGACCATTCGCGCGCCGATCGACGGCATGGTTGGCGCCGCGCTGGTGAGCGAAGGCGCCCTCGTGGTCCAGCATGATGCGACAAATCTGGCGACAATTCAGCAGATTGACCCTGTTATGTCGACTTCACGGAATCGCTCACCGAAATGAACAAGCTGCGCCGTGCGCTTCAAAACGGCGACCTGGACCGGATCTCCTCCGCTTCGGCCAGAGTCCGCCTCGTGCTGGACGATGGAACCATCTACCCGATACCCGGCAAACTTCTGTTCTCCGACGCCAGGGTCGACGCCCATACCGGGCAGGTGACGTTGCGCGGCGAATTCGCCAATCCGCGGCGCGAATTGCTGCCGGGGATGTATGTTCGGGTTTTGATCGAGCAGGGTATCGACAGCGACGCCATCGCCCTGCCAGAACAGGCAATCCAGCGCGATGCGGGCGGGGAGAGCCTGGTATTTGTGGTAAAGGATGACGGACGCATCGCAACGCAGACCGTGCGGACCGGTTCCGTTCAGCAGGGAATGTGGCTGGTCAGCGACGGACTGAAGGTTGGCGACCGCGTCGTGGTCGATGGATTTCAGAAGTTTGCTCCAGGCGACAAGGTCAAACCGCGGGCATGGGTTGATGCAGATGCGTCGGTTGGATCGGTGTCGGACCGCATGACAACCCAAGCGCTTCAGTAGGGCAGATGCCGAGTTTCTTCATCGACAGACCGATCTTCGCCTGGGTCGTAGCGCTTTTCATCTGCCTGATCGGCGCGATCTCGATCCCGCTGCTCGCGGTGGCGCAATATCCGATCATCGCGCCGCCCTCGATCTCGATCTCGACCAGCTATCCCGGCGCGTCGCCGGAAAACCTCTACAACAGCGTGACGCGGCTGATCGAGGAGGAGCTCAACGGCGCCAACGGCATCCTGAATTTCGAATCCACCAGCGATTCGCTCGGACAGGTCGAGATCATCGCCAGTTTCGTGCCGGGCACCGACACCGGAACGGCGTCGGTGGAAGTGCAGAACCGCATCAAGCGCGTCGAGGCGCGGCTTCCCCGCGCGGTGATCCAGCAGGGCATCCTGATCGAGGAAGCCTCCAGCGCGGTGCTGCAGATCATCACGCTGAACTCGACCGACGGCAGCCTCGACGAAGTCGGCCTCGGCGATTTCATGATCCGCAGCGTGCTCGGCGAAGTCAGGCGCATTCCCGGCGTCGGCCGCGCCACGCTCTACTCCACCGAACGCTCGCTTCGAATCTGGATCGATCCCGCAAAACTGGTCGGCTACGGCCTCACGGTCGAGGACGTCAACAAGGCGATTACAGCGCAAAACGCCCAGGTCGCGTCGGGCAGCATCGGCGCCGAGCCGAGCACCGCGGACCAGAAGATTTCGGCGCTGGTTCTGGTCAAGGGCCAGCTCAGTTCGCCGGACGAATTCGGTGCGATCACCCTGCGCGCCAATCCTGACGGTTCGACCGTGCGATTGCGCGACGTCGCCCGGCTCGAGATCGGCGGCTTGAGCTATCAGTTCAACACCCGGCTCAACGGCAAGCCGACCGCCGGCCTTTCGGTGCTGCTGTCGCCGACCGGCAACGCGCTCGCCACCGCCAGCGCCGTCGAAGCCAAGATGAAGGAGCTGTCGCGCTTCTTCCCGGCCAACATCGCCTACGAAATTCCCTACAACATCACTCCGGTGGTGAAGGCCTCGATCGAGAAGGTGCTGACGACTTTGGTCGAGGCGGTGATTCTCGTTTTCATCGTGATGTTCCTGTTCCTGCAGAACTTCCGCTACACCATCATTCCGACCATCGTGGTGCCGGTGGCGCTGCTCGGCACCTGCGCGATGCTGCTGGCGGCGGGTTACTCGATCAACATGCTGACGATGTTCGGCATGGTGCTGGCGGTCGGCATTCTGGTCGACGACGCCATCGTCGTGGTCGAGAACGTCGAACGCATCATGAGCGAGGAGGGGCTGCCGCCGAAGGAAGCCACCCGCAAGGCGATGTCGCAGATCACAGGCGCCATCATCGGCATCACGCTGGTGCTGATCGCGGTGTTCCTGCCGATGGCGTTCTTCCCGGGATCGGTCGGCGTCATCTACCGCCAGTTTTCGGTGACCATGGTCTCGGCCATCGCTTTTTCGGCGCTGCTGGCGATGTCGCTGACGCCGGCGCTATGCGCCACGCTGCTGAAGCCGGTGACGGCAGGCCACGGCCACGCGCGCAAAGGTGTATTCGGCTGGTTCAATCGCGCTTTGGACGGCACCAAGTCTGGCTATTCGCGCGTCGTCGGGCATTCGCTTGAAGCGTACCGGACGGCTGATGCTGATCTACGTGGCGCTGCTGGTTGGCCTCACCTGGGGCTTCCTTCGCCTGCCCGGCGGCTTTCTGCCGGTGGACGACCAGGGCTTCCTGACCACCGACGTGCAGACGCCGGCTGACTCCTCCTATGCCCGCACCGAGGCGGCGGTCGAGAAGGTGGAGCAATATCTGGCGAAGCGTTCGGGCGTCGAGAACGTGACGTTCCTCACCGGCTTCAGCTTCCTCGGCCAGGGCATCAACACCGCGCAGGCCTTCATTACGCTGAAGGACTGGGAGGACCGTCCGGCCAAGGATTCGGCAGCCAACATCGTGGCCGACATCAACCGCGAGCTGTCGTCGATCCGCGACGCCAGGATTTCCGCGCTGCAGCCGCCGCCGATCGACAACCTCGGCAACTCCGCGGGCTTCTCCTTCCGCCTGCAGGATCGCGGGCAGAAGGGCTACCCGGCGCTGGTCAGTGCGGCCGACCAGCTGATCACGCAGGCCAATGCCAGCCGGGTCCTGCAACGGGTCTATGTCGAAGGCCTGCCGCCGGGACCGCAGGTCAATCTCATGATCGACCGCGAGAAGGCCGGCGCGTTCGGCGTCACCTTCGAGGACATCAACAGCACGATCTCGACCAATCTCGGCTCCAACTACATCAACGACTTCCCGAACCGCGGCCGGATGCAGCGGGTGATCGTGCAGGCCGATCGCGGCAGCCGCATGAATGCCGACGACATTCTGAATTACAACGTCAAGAACAGCCGCGGCCAGCTGGTGCCGTTTTCCGCCTTTGCCTCGGTCGACTGGTCGAAGGGGCCGACGCAGATCGCGGGCTTCAATTACTATCCCGCGGTGCGCATCAGCGGCGAGGCCAGGCCCGGCTTCACCTCCGGCGACGCCATCGCCGAGATGGAGCGGCTCGCCGGCAGATTGCCGCGCGGTTTCGGTTACGAATGGACCGGGCAAAGCTTGCAGGAAAAACTGTCGGGATCGCAGGCGCCGATCCTGCTCGGCCTGTCGCTGCTGGTGGTGTTCCTCTGTCTCGCAGCCCTCTATGAGAGCTGGACCATCCCGCTCGCCGTGCTGCTGACGGTGCCGCTCGGCATCTGCGGCGCGGTGCTGGCGGCGACTTTCCGCGGCCTGCCGAACGACGTCTACTTCACCGTCGGCCTGATCACCATCATCGGGCTGGCGGCGAAAGACGCCATTCTCATCATCGAATTCGCCAAGGATTTGCGCGCCCAGGGCAAGCCGCTGATCGAGGCGACGGTGGAAGCCTGTGTGCTGCGCTTCCGCCCGATCCTGATGACCGGTCTCGCCTTTGTCTGCGGCGTGCTGCCGATGGTGATCGCGTCCGGCGCCGGCGCCGCCAGCCAGCAGGCGCTCGGCACCAGCGTGATGGGCGGCATGATCGCCGTGGTGATCCTGGCGCTGCTGATGGTGCCGGTGTTCTTCGTCGTGGTGCAGCGCGCGCTGGCGGGGGATAGGGAAGTGGTGGTGGTAAGGCGGAGGCCGCAGGCGACGCCGGTGAGCCCGCGCAATATGACCGTCATTGCCGGGCTTGACCCGGCAATCCATCGCTTGAAAATGTTTTGTGAAGAAGGATGGATGCGCGGGTCAAGCCCGCGCACGACGAATTCGGTAAATCATCGCTTACTATTTATCGGGCTCACGTGCACTTCGGCCTGCTTTGTGTCGACGCAAATGAGGGCCGCCGTGCTTTCATGCTGAAAATAGCAATCCTGAAGATCCTTGTCTTTTCGGATGCTTACATTGCCATCAACCTCGGCTACCAACTGCTCGCCGGGGTGGACCCATCTTAGTTTGAGATTATCGACAGAACCTGACGACACTATCGCTGGGGCACCGCCAGCGGGCTTCTTTGATCCGACGCCAGGCGGCTGACCCGGCACAATCCAAACAGCGATTGTCTTTGAAGAACTGTTCGCGTGATCATAGCGATAGACGACCGCATGCCGCGCGGTTTGCGCATCAGTGACAACGCGAAGGACCTTGAAGCTGTACTGTTAGATCGCCCCGTGATGGCGACCAAAGCCAATATGCACTGCCAATCGCGACTATCGAGATCAGGATTGCAACCCAACGAGCCGTCGACATCTTTCCGACGATGGTCGCCACGAACGCACTCGGTTGGCGGATC
>CAVUNF010000031.1:0-60356 GCA_963742695.1 uncultured Alphaproteobacteria bacterium | reverse complement strand
GTCCCTTGGGAGTCGATTTCGCACGCCGGCGTCCTTCGCCCGGATGCTCGAACGAGCGGACTTTCTGGACGTCATGACTCATGGAAACATCTCGTTCTCGTTTCAGCCAAGCCCCCGAACTGTAGGGCCTGGCATGCCAGATGCCAAGAGAAATATCTCGTTCCCATAAGCGGTTAACGGGAACGCCATTGCCTCCCGGGCATCGAAGCGGCGGAGGTCCTGCCGATGCCGTTTGGAGCCAGAATTGGCTGACCTGGCGGGCCGAATCCTTCGATTTCACGCACCGCGGCACCTCGCGGGCCCGCTTGTTCGCACCGTCAGATTTTCTGCAGTCTGTCAGCCGCCGACGTCATTTGCCAGACGGCTGTTCATTCGTGTTTCCTATCGGGCGATTTGCTTTTTCAATCACGAACACAATCCGGTGCTCTGCCCGTTCGGTGATCTCGATCCTGTCGCCGGTTTCCCGAATCAAATTGGGGATGTCGATCACCGACAATGGATCGGTGCAGTGAACCTCCAGGAAGTCGCCGGGCTTCACGGACTTCAGCGCCTTGCGCGTCTTCAAAGCGGGCAACGGGCATTTGAGCCCGGTGAGATCGAGTTTTGTCGTGGTCATGGTTCGAACATGGCGAAGCGTGTTGGCATCGTCAACGCAGATCGCTCGAAACCGCTACTTCACATCAGGCTTGCATAGCTGAGGAACCCCACGACCTGACCGGGTTCGACCTCGGTAATCTCCTCACCGAGTTCGACCAGCCCGTCGGTATCCACCAGCGAGGACAGCAGGCCAGCACCCTCGCGCGGAAATTTCGTCACCTCGAGCATGCCGTCGTCGCCCTTGCGCAAGGAGACCCGGACATATTCGCGGCGGGCGATTTTTTTCTTGTAGGTGAAGGCCGCGCGCACCGGCATCGGCACCAGCGGCTGCTGCGTAGCGCCGCCGAGCGCCAGCACGGTCGGCCTCACGACGTGAACGAAAGTAACAAAACTCGCCACCGGATTGCCCGGCAAGCCGATGAACGGCGTGCCGTCGATGATCCCCATCGCGACGGGGCGGCCCGGCTTGATCGCCATCCGCCACAGCACCAGCGTGCCGACGCTTTCGACGGCCGCCTTGACGTGGTCCTCTTCGCCGGTCGAAACCCCGCCGGTGGTGAGGATCAGATCGTGGGCACCCGCCACCTGTTTCAGGCCCTGCGCCAGCGGGGCGCTGTTGTCGCCGATAATGCCGAGATCGCTGACCTCGCAGCCAAGCCGCGCCAGCATCGCGATCAGCATCACGCGGTTGGAATTGAACAGTTGCGCCGCCGCGCGCGGCGATCCCGGCGATACCAGTTCATTGCCGGTCGAAAACACCGCGACACGGATGCGTCTGCGCACCTCGACATGCGTGAGGCCGAACGCGGCGGCGAGCGCGACATCCTGCGGCCGCAGCCGCTGCCCGGCCTTGAGCGCGGCATGACCGAGCGGAATATCCTCTCCGGCGGGCCGCACATTGGCGCCGGGTTTTAGACCAGCGGGAAGGACAACCTTGCCGGCCTCATCGAGCCGCACATCCTCCTGCATGAACACCGTGTCGGTTCCCTCCGGCATCGGCGCGCCGGTGAAAATCCGAACCGCATGGCCTGGCCTCACCGGCTCGCGCGCCGACGCGCCGGCCTGCACCCGTCCGGTGACGGGAAACGCCGCTTCCGCTCCTGCGGCAGGTCGCTGCTGCGCACCGCATAGCCGTCGACCGCCGAATTGGTGAACGGCGGCAGCGGCAGCGGCGCGGCAATGTCGCGCGCGAGAATGCGGCCATCGGCTGCGTTGAGCGCGACGGTTTCGACATCCTGCACCGCCGTCACCCGTGCGGCGATAATGCCGACGGCTTCATCGACCGACATCATCGGGCCGCCAAAGGCAAAGCAATCGTCGGACAATTGCGCCATCTTGCTTCTCAGCTTTCGCCGGCGCTTTTTGCCAGCACGTCTTCGATCGATATCGCGGAGCGTTGCATCATAGCGGCGATCGCCGGGATGTCATCGAGATGGACCACGGGAAGCGTGGTTTCAACCGGTGCATCGGAGGCAATGCCGGCAATTCCGGGATCGCCCGGGAACAGCATCGCCTTGCCGTTGGCGGCCCGATGCACCTCGATCTTGCGGTGCGGCTCGGACTTGAAGCCTTCCACGACCACCAGATCGACCCGCGAAAGCTTCGCCAGCAATTCCGGCAGCCGCGGCTCGGCGGCCCCGCGCAATTCATGCATCAGGGCCCACCTCTTGCCGGAGGAGACCAGCACTTCCTCGGCGCCCGCCTCCCGATGCACCCAGGAATCCTTGCCGGGCACGTCGACATCGAAACTGTGGTGGGCGTGCTTGATGACGGAAACCCGAAGCCCCTGGCCCAGCAAATGCGGGATCACGCGGCTCAGCAGCGTGGTCTTGCCGGCACCGCTCCACCCGGCGAGCCCGATCACTTTCATCATGTTCTCCAAGCCACCGGCGGAACCCGGCTATGCTTTCTCCAGACGTGCTTTATATCGGCCTACGGCCAATGTCATGCTAGCCTGCGGATGATGATGAAGATCGACAAAGCCCCCGTCCCCCTGATCCTGCCCAATCCCGGCGATCCCAGGCTGACCGAACGCGTCGCCGGGACCGACCAGGCCGGCGCCGCGGCCGAGATCAATGTCCCGGTCGAGCGGCCGCTGACGCTGTATCTCAACGCGCAGGAGATCGTCACCATGATGACGATCGGCGACTATCCGGAATATCTGGCGCTCGGCTATCTGCTCAACCAGAACATGCTGAAATACGACGACGTCGTCACCGAGGTCGAATATGACGACGACCTGCAGGTGGTGGTGGTGCGCACCGAGCATCACACCAATTTCGAAGCCAAGCTGAAAAAGCGCACGCAGACTTCCGGCTGCGCGCAGGGCACCGCGTTCGGCGATCTCTTGGAAGCCGTGGAGAGCGTCGCGCTGCCGAAGGCGGAGCTGCGCACCTCCTGGCTCTATCAGATGACCCACGCCATCAACACCATGCCCTCGCTCTATCTCGAGGCCGGCGCGATCCACGGCTGCGTGCTGTGCAAGGAAGGCACGCCCGTCTGCTACACCGAAGACGTCGGCCGCCACAACGCCGTCGACAAGATCGCCGGCTGGATGTTTCGCCATGGCGTCGATCCCGCCGACAAGATCCTCTACACCACGGGTCGGCTGACTTCCGAGATGATCATCAAGACCGTGCGGATGGGCATTCCCATTCTGGTGTCGCGCTCGGGCTTTACCGCCTGGGGCGTCGACCTCGCTCGGCAAGTGGGATTGACGCTGATCGGGCGGGCGCGCGGCAAACGGTTCATCGCGTTGGCGGGCCAGGAGCGCATCGTCTACGACCAGAACCTCGCCTTCGTCGAAGAGGAATCCGCGCGTCACAAGCGCAAAGGCGGCGAACGTGACGAATGAGACGTCAAGAGACCGCCGGAATCCGGCGTGCTGCTCGCCGGCGGGCTGGCGCGGCGGATGGGCGGCGGCGACAAGCCGATGCGCCAGATCGGCGGCCGCACCATTCTCGACCGCGTCATCGCGCGCCTGCAACCGCAATGCGACGGACTCATCCTCAACGCCAATGGCGACCCGGCCCGTTTTGCGAGTTTCGGCCTGCCGGTGATTCCGGATGGCGTCGCGGATTTCCCGGGACCGCTCGCCGGCATTCTGGCGGCGCTCGACTGGGCAGCCGCGAACCGGCCGGAGGTTGAATTCATGCTCAGTGCGGCGGCGGACTGTCCGTTCCTGCCGCGCGATCTGGTCGCGCGCCTGCATGCGGCGCGGATCGCAGAAAACGCGCAGCTCGCGGTCGCCGCCTCCGATGGCCAATCGCATCCGGTGATCGGATTGTGGAGCGTGGCGTTGCGCGAAGAACTTCGCCACGCGCTGGTGGTCGAGGATGTCAGGAAGATCGACCGCTGGACCGCGCGCTACAGGCTCGCGACCGTGGAATGGCCGGTCGATGAACTCGATCCGTTCTTCAACGCCAACACCATGGACGACATCGCCGCCGCCGAGCGGCTGGCGGTGCTGGACGGCGGCTGATTACCCATAGCGGGAACCTGGATCATGACCATCAATCCGGATTTGAAGGGGCGCATTGCGCTGGTGACAGGCGGCTCGCGCGGCATCGGCGCTGCGATTGCCGTGGCCTTGGCCGAAGCCGGCGCCGCCGTCGCGGTCAATTATCGCGAACGCGCCGCCGACGCCGATGCGGTGGTGGCCGGCATCAAGAGCAAGGGCGGCCGCGCGATCGCGGTCGCCGCCGACGTATCGCAGGCCGCAGCCGTCGCCGAAATGGTCGATCAGGTCGCTTCGGCGCTGGGCCCGATCGACATTCTCATCAACAATGCCGGCATCGCGATCGTGCGCGACATCGACGACCTCACCGAAGCCGAGTTCGATGCGACCATTGCGGTCAACCTGAAATCGGCGTTTCTCTGCACCCAGGCCGTGCTGCCGGCGATGCGCGCGAAGCAATGGGGCCGCATCGTCAATATCTCCTCCGGTGCCGCGCGTGGCGCCGGCGCCATCGGCGTTCACTACAACGCCTCGAAGGCCGGCATGGAGGGGCTGACGCGCGGCTATGCGGCGCGGCTGGTCAAGGAAGGCATCACCGTCAATGCGGTGGCGCCCTCGCTGATCGAAACCGACATGATGCGCGGCCGCTCGGATATGGCGAGCCGCATCCCGCTCGGCCGCATGGGACGATCCGATGAAGTGGCGCAGGCGGTGCTGATGGTGCTCGGCAACGACTACATGACCGGGCAGACGATCATGCTGAACGGCGGCATGGCGTTTATTTGAGCTCGCCTTCATCGAGACGACGCGCTCTCTACGCCGGCCTGAACTCCCGCCTGCTGTCAGCGCCGCGCGTCCCTCTTCCGACGCCAGCGCGGCCAAAAACGCCTGCACCGCCGGCCGCTGCTTGCGCGCCGTTACCAGCGCAAAATCATAATGCTCTTCGGCGAGCGGAATGAAACCCAAGCCCGCGGCGTGCGCGACCGGCGCGATGGTCATGCCCCAGTCGGCGCGACCCTGCGCCACCGCGGCGGCGACGGCGTTGTGCGACTTCGGCTGATTCCAGTAGCCGTCGGGGCGCGCCGCGCCGAGCAGCCGGTCGATCAGGATGCGGGTGCCCGCGCCCTGGTTGCGGTTGACCATGATGCAGGCGGGATCGGCGAGCGCGGCGCGCACCGCCTCCTGCGCGCTCAAGCCTTCGAAGCGCTTGTCGCCGACACGAAACACGATGCCCTGCATCCGCCGCCAGCCCGGCACCAGTTCGAGCCCGGCCATCAGGAACGGCGTGTTGTAGCTTTCGGTCTTCTCATCGAACAGATGAATCGGGGCAAAATCGCATTCGCCGCGCTGCGCCGCCGCCAATCCGCCGAGACTGCCGACCGCGATCGAACGAACGGTGAGGCCGGCACGCGAAAGCGGCGCGGTGACGAGATCCAATCCGGTGCAGTGGCTGCCGACGATCACGAGATCGGGCACCCGCACCTGCGGCGTGAACAACGTCACCTCGGCCTCGGTACCGGCAGGCATCTGATCGGCCAGCGCATCGATCTTCAGAAATCCATCGGCCTGCGCGAACGAGGTGATCGCACCGGAACCCTTGCCGGTGGGATAGGCGATCAGGCCGTCATCGCCTTCGACCAATGACACCATGACGAATTCGGTGCGGCCCAGTTCCGATGCGATCCGCACCGGGACCTTGGCCGTGACCTTGGCATCGGCGCGCGGCGGCAGTCCCGCCATCCGCCGCAGCACCGGCACGATCATGTCGTGGAAGGTGAACATCGCCGAGGTCGGAAATCCCGGCAGGATCACCACCGGCTTGCCGTCGCAGACCGCCAGGCACAAAGGCTTGCCCGGTTTCAACGCCACGCCATGCGCGATGATGCCGGGTTTTCCCAGCCGCGCGATGATGCGATGCGACAGGTCGCCGGCGCCCTTCGAGGTGCCGCCGGACAGCACCAGCATGTCGCAGCTCTCAAGCGCGCTGCGCATCGCGGCTTCGAGTTTTTCTTCATCGTCGGAGACGGCGCCGAGAAACACCGCGTCGCCGCCGTTCTCGCGCACCGCCGCCGTGACGATGGCACCGTTGGTGTCGTAGATCGCGGCCGGCCGCAGCGGTTTTCCCGGCTGCACCAATTCGTCGCCGGTGGAGATGACCGCCACCCGCGGCGCGCGCGCGACGGAAACCTGCGCAATGCCGCAGGCCGCCAATATCCCGATTTCGCGCGAGCCGATCACGGTGCCGGCGCGCAGCAGCGCTTCGCCGCGCGCGATGTCGGAGCCGGCGTAGGAGATGAATTGTCCAGGCGAAGCCGCGCGGCGGATATCGATCGCGCGGGCCCCCGCAGGCTGGGTATGCTCGACCATCACGACGGCATCGGCGCCGCGCGGCACCGGACCGCCGGTCGCAATCGACGTTGCCGTGCCCGACAACACCGGCCGCGTCGGCGCAATGCCGCAGGCAATCACCTCGTCGTTGAGCCTGACGCGGACCGGCGTCGCTTCGCCCGCCGATGCGAGATCAGCCGAGCGCACCGCAAAACCGTCGACATTGCTGCGGTCGAACGGCGGCACGTCGATCGGCGCCACGATATCAGCTGCCAGCGCGCAGCCGAGCGCATCGGCAAGCGGCCGCACTTCGCTTGGAAGCGCGCGCGGAAACAGTGCGGCTTCGAAACGCATCAGCGCATCTTCGCGCGACAGGATGGTCAGGAACTGGTCCTGGTCCACGCCCTCGCGGTTTTGCGGTAGTTGCGCATTGGTCATGTCGGAACCCATGTCAGTTCCGCAACATATAGGCATCGACCGGCGTGCCCGCTGCAAAACCTTCGCTGCCGCCTGGGACCGCCAGCCACGCATCTGATCGCGCGATCGTCTCGAGCGAGAGATCGCCGACCGCCAGCGGCATCCAGCTGCCGTCATTTCGTTGCGAGCAGGACGATCTCGGCGATGCCGCCGCTGGAGGCAATCTTGCGCTGCAGCGGCAGCGTGACCGCCTGCGCGGCTGCCGTCCCGACAGCCGATCGAGCGCGGGAAGCGCCAGCGTCCAGAACGCTGCGAGCGCATGGTCCGGCGCACCCGGGAGCGCAATGACCGGGATTTTTCCGATGCCGCCGACGGCGGTGGTGCGGCCGGGCTGCAACGCGAGGCCATGCGCGATCACCTCGCCGCGCGCCGCCAGCGCGGCGATCGTCGCATCGCTGCGGCCGACGCCGCTGCCGCCGACGGTGACCAGCAGGTCGCAGGAGCCAGCATCCAGCGCTTTCGCGATGGACACCTGCGTCGCGTGCGGCAGCTTCGCTCGAAACGATTTCGGCACCGGCCTCACGTGCGCATTCCGCGATCAGCTGCGCCGTCGTCGCATCGCCTGTTGCAGCGGGGATGTTGACGACCGAGAGCCGCGGGCGGCGCACGTTCAGCCTTTGCAGCCCGACGGCGCGCGCGATCAACAGATCGAGCGGGCGCACGCGCTGTCCCGCCGCGATGACCAGAGATCCCGAAGCGATATCGCCACCGATGCGGCGAACGCCCTGCCCCGGGATCGCTTCCGCCAGCACCTGAAACATCGGGCCGGTTTGATCCACCAAGTCGGCATCGATCACGCAGTCGCAAGCCTCGGGCATCGCGTCGCCGGCTTCGACCCAGGCCGGCGCCGTCGGCAATGGCAGCGGCGAATAGGACGACGCGCCGACGAGGTCGCGGGCGCTCAGCGCCCAGCCGTCGGTCGCGGCGACGTTGCGCGCGCGGCACCGCCTCGGGCAGCGGCATCTCCGCGGCGATACAGCCGAGCGCATCGGCGAGCGCGAGCTCGATGGGCATGACCGGCTCCAGCCGGGCAAGCAAGGCCGCGCGTGCGATGTCCAGCGGCGTCAGTGAAGCCGGCAGGCGCTGCGCCATCATGGGGAGTGCCGACCGGACAGGAACAATCGCGGCAGCCGCACGTTTATGTTGGATTGCTTCAATCGTTTGACTCACAGAGGTTCAACATGCGCCATTTTCTCGCCGCCACAGTCATTGCAGCATTGTTTGCCGCAACGCCAGCGCTGTCGCAAACCAGCGCTAAACCCGAGACCAATTGCAACACCGCATCAAACACGACCACCGGCAAGGCTGGCAAGACCGCCGATTCATCGATGCCGATAGGAACCAGCGCTGTCGTGCCCGAAGCCGGCGGCGAGAAGCACTCCGCCGCGCCGACCGTTCAACAGGACGGCAAGGCGATGGTAGCGAGCAAGGACTGTCCGCCGCCAACCAAATCCAAGGAGTAGATCCGGCTCAGCTCGCCTTCTTCTCGGCGTTGGGGAAGAACAGCTGCTGGCCATCGATCTTGTAGCCGGCGATCGCGGCCTGGCCTTCAGCGGACACCAGCCAGTCGATGAAGGCCTGGCCGAATTCCTTCTTTACCGAGGGGAATTTTTCCGGGTTAACCAGCATGACGCCGTATTGGTTGAACAGCCGCCTGTCGCCTTCGACCGATATTTCGAGATCGCCGCGGTTCTTGAACGAGAGCCAGGTGCCACGGTCGGACAGCACATAGCCGTTCATCGAGCCGGCGGTATTGAGTGCCGCGCCCATGCCCTGCCCGATCTCGCGATACCAGGCCCTTTGGTGGCGGCGATATCGACGCCGGCCACCTTCCACAGCGCCAGTTCGGCCGAATGCGTGCCTGATTTGTCGCCGCGCGAGACGAATGGCGCGGCCTTGTCCTGGATCGCCTTCAACGCGGTCTCGATGTCCTTGCCCTTGACGCCGGCGGGATCGCTCTTCGGCCCGATCAGCACGAAATCGTTGTACATCACGTCGAATCGCTTCACGCCAAAACCGTCGGCGACGAATTTTTCTTCCTGCGATTTGGCGTGGACGAACACCACGTCGGCGTCGCCGCGCCGCGCGGTGTCGAGCGCCTGGCCGGTGCCCTGCGCGATCACCTTCACGTCGATTTCGGTTTTGGCCTTGAACAACGGCAGCAGATGGCCGAACAGCCCGGAATCCTGCGTCGACGTGGTCGAGGCCACGATGATCGATTGATCCTGCGCGCTCGCCGGCATGAGACCGGCAAGGCCGGTGAGCAAAAGTGCTGATACGAATGATGAAAAGCGAAACGCCATGGGGTGCTCCTGTTGCAACAAATCAGATCACGAGATCGCCGCGCAGGAATGCGGCGGCTTCCGGTGTCGTTGGGTGGTCGAGAAAATCGGCGGCAGGCCTGCTCGCGCACCGCGCCACGGACCAGAAAATGACATCGCCGGCGAGCCGGCGCACCTGGCCAAGATCGTGCGAGGCCATCACGATCTTGATGCCGGATTGCGCCGCCATCAGCACGATCTCCTCGACACTGCGTGTCGCGGCGGGATCGAGGCTGGCGGTCGGCTCATCGAGCAGCAGGATTTCCGGATCGCGCGCCAGCGCGCGGGCCAGCGCCAGCCGCTGCTGTTCGCCACCCGACAATTTTCGCGCCGGACGGTCCGCCAGTTCGGACAGGCCTACGCGTTCCAGCAATGCAGCGACACGCGCGGCGCGCTCCTCGCGCGGAGTGCCGGCCTGCGCCAGCGCATAGGCGACGTTGGCCGCGGCGGTTCTTCGCAGCATGACCGGACGCTGAAACAGGATCGCGCGCCGCACCGGCTTGCTGTCGGTGCGGCCGCCCCAGCTGACGCGGCCTGCCGAGGGTGCCGCAAGCCCCATGCAGAGTCGCAGCAGGGTGCTCTTGCCCGAGCCGTTCGGCCCGACGATGAGTGTCGGCGCGCCCGGCGTAATCATCAGGCTCAGCCGATCGAGGATCGTGGTCGCGCCCGCCTGCAAGCTGACATCATCGAACACAAGGGGAAGATCGCTGAGGGGCCCGCATCGTCATCCCGCCTGCCGTTCGGACCAGGCGCGCGTTCCCCATGCGGCGGCGTTGATCGCCAGAACGATGGCGACCAGAACGAGCCCCAGCCCCATCGCCAGCGGCAAATTGCCCTTCGAGGTTTCAAGCGCCACCGCCGTGGTCATGGTGCGGGTGAAGCCGTCGATATTGCCGCCGACGATCATGACCGCGCCGACTTCGGCGGCGGCCCGTCCAAAACCCGCCAGCAGCGCCGTGAGCAGGCTGAAGCGCGCGTCCCATAACAGCGTCGATCATGCGGCCGGCCGGGCTGACGTCCATCGCGGTCAGTTCGTCGCGATATTCGGCCCAGAGATCCTCGATGGTCTGGCGCGCCAGCGCCGCGATGATCGGCACGATCAGGATCGCCTGGGCGATCACCATCGCGGTCGGCGTGAACAGAATGCCGAGCTCCCCGAGCGGCCCGGATCGCGACAGCAGCAGATAGACGGCGAGCCCGACCACGACCGGCGGCAATCCCATCAGCGCATTGAGCACCACCACCAGCACGGACCGCCCGGGAAAGCGGGTCAGCGCCAGCAGCGCGCCGAGCGGCATGCCGATCAGGGCGGCCAGCGCCACCGCCGACAGGCTGACGGCGAGCGAAAGCCGGACGATCGCAAACAGCGTCGCATCGCCGTTCAGAATCAGTTGCCAGGCGCTGAACTCGTCGGACACTCGCCACCTCCGCCGGTGTTGTTCGGCAAGGATTCCAGATTTGTCAATCTGTTGAACAAAAGCAGGAATATGCATACAAATGCAGGATGGAGTATTTGACCACCAGCGAGGCCGCCGACTACGTCCGGCTTGCAGAGCGCAAGCTCTATGCGCTGGTGACTTCGGGCGAGATCCCCTGCAGCAAGGTGACCGGCAAGTGGCTGTTTCCACGCCACGAGCTGGATCTGTGGGTGCTGTCGGGACTGGCGCGGCCGGCCGGCATGGTCGCCGCGGACCCGCCGCCGATCGTCGGCGGCAGCCAGGACGATCTCCTGGAATGGACCTTGCGCGAATCCCGCTCGGGGCTCGCCACCCTCACCGAGGGGACCGCGCGCGGGGTCGAGCGGCTGCAGCGCGATGAGGTGATCGCCGCGGCCATCCATTTTCATGGCGACGGCGACCGAGGACGCCAATATCGCCGCGGTGCGCGCGATGCCGGACCTGCACGACGCGGTGCTGGTCGGACTGGTCCGGCGCGAACAGGGGCTGCTGCTTCCGCCCAACAATCCGAAAGCGCTGCATAGCCTCGCCGATGTTCTCTCCTCCGGCGCGCGCATGGCGGTGCGGCAGCCCGGCGCGGGCGCGCAGATGCTGCTCGACGTGCTGCTGACGCGCGCCGGCGCCAAGCCGAAGGAGCTGCACCGGCTCGAGCCGCCCTGCCTGACCGGGCCGGATCTCGCCGCCGCGATCCGCGCCGGCAAGGCCGACTGCGGCATCGCGACCCGCGCCGCCGCCACTGCGGCGGGGCTCGATTTCGTGCCCCTGCTCTGGGAGAACTTCGATCTGTTGATGCGCCAGCGCAGCTATTTCCGCCCCTCCATGCAGGCCCTGATCGGCTTCATCGGCCAAAAACGCCTGAAGCAGCGTGCCGCGGAACTCAGCGGCTACGACGCGGCGCCATCAGGCCAAATCCGCTTCGCCGCCTGATCAAGCAGGCGCGCGTTGACGCGGGGCCTGCAGTAGTTGCAAATGAGACCAATCTGGTTGCAAATGAGACCAATTGGCGCTATCGAGCCGCCGAAAGAAACCGTGACGGCCGATGCCGTCGCCAATGGGAGGAAGCATGATGTTCGCGAGAACTCTATCCGTGCTCGCCGCGTTCGCGGCCGCGATGCTGGCATCGCCGGCCGCATTGGCGCAGGTCTCCGACGACGTGGTCAAGATCGGCGTTCTCACCGACATGAACGGGCCGGCCTCCACGCCGACCGGCCAGGGCTCGGTCACCGCCGCGCAGATGGCGGTCGACGATTTCGGCGGCAAGGTGCTGGGCAAGCCGATCACGGTGATCTCGGGCGACCATCAGTTGAAAGCCGATGTCGGCGCCGGCCTGGCGCGGCGCTGGTACGATACCGAACAAATCGACCTGATCGTCGACGTGCCGGTGTCGGGCGTTGGTCTCGCGGTACAGAATGTCGCCAACGAAAAGAAGAAGCTGCTGATCGTTCACTCCACCGGCACCACGGACTTTCACGGCAAATTCTGCTCGCCCTATGCGATGCAGTGGGTGTTCGACACCCGGGCGCTCGCGGTCGGCACCGCGCAGGCGGTGGTGAAGCGCGGCGGCGACAGCTGGTTCTTCATCACCGACGATTACGCGTTCGGGCACTCGCTGGAACGCGACGCCTCCGCCGTCGTCACCAAGAACGGCGGCAAGGTGCTGGGATCGGTGCGGCCGCCGCTCGCCACGCCCGATCTCTCCTCGTTCGTGCTGCAGGCGCAGGCCTCGAAAGCGAAAATCATCGGCATCGCCGGCGGGCCGCCGAACAACATGAACGAGATCAAGACCGGCGCCGAGTTCGGCGTCTTCAAGGGCGGCCAGCAGATGGCGGCCTTGCTGGCGCTGATCACCGACATCCATTCGATCGGCCTTCCCGCCGCCCAGGGCCTGTTGCTGACGACATCGTTCTACTGGGACATGGACGACAAGACCCGCGAATGGTCGAAGCGCTATTTCGCCAAGATGAACCGGATGCCGACGATGTGGCAGGCCGGCGTCTATTCGTCCGTGATGTCCTACCTCAACGCCATCAAGGACAGCGGCACCGACGAGCCGCTCAAGGTCGCGGCCAAGATGCGCGAGACGCCGGTCGAGGATTTCTTCTCCCGCAACGGCAAACTGCGCGAGGACAATCTGATGGTGCACGACCTCTGGCTGGTCGAGGTCAAGAAGCCGGAAGGATTCCAAATATCCGTGGGACTACTACAAGATCCTGACCAAGATTTCGGGTGAGGAAGCGTTCGGGCCGCCGGATCCGGCGTGTTCGCTGGTGAAGAAGTGACTGCGTAGCAGTCATTCCGGGATGGTCCGAAGGACCAGACCCGGAATCTCGAGATTCCGGGTTCGCTACGCGCCCCGGAATGACCGTCATCTGAGACGCGCGCGTCTCAGATGACTGTCACTTCACCACCCCGATCTCTTTTAGATACTTCATCGCGCCGGGATGAATCAGCTCCACCTTCGGCGCCGCTGCTACCGTGTTCGCCGCCGTGGTCTCGCAGGCCTGCGGCAGCTTCTTGCAGAGTGCCGCTTCGGCACCATGCAGCGATTTCGCCAGCCGGTAGGCGACATCGTCGGGCAAATCCGCGCGGGTCAGCACAAAGCTCCAGGAGCCGAGCGCGTCGATCGGCGCGGGTTGGTTGGGATAGCTGTTGGCCGGCACGGTCAGAGATTTAAGAAAGCTGTGCTTGACCTTGATGCGCGCGATCTCGCTGGCATCGGGCGCGATGAACCGGGCGCCGCCGGGGCTTGCCGCCAAAGTGGCGAAGCCGGGCCAGCCGATGCCGGCGCCCCACAACGCCGCGGCCCGCCCGTCCAGCACCATCGCCGGGCCGTCGCCGGCGCGGTCGAGATAGATCGACTGGAAATCCTCGTCCTGCTTCAGTCCGATGCCGTCGAGCTGGTAGCGCGACAGGATCGGCAAGCCCGAGCCCTTGGCGCCGAACGCGACCGGCTTGCCGACGAGGTCGCGAATGGTCTTGTAGGGGCTGTCGGCGCGCACCACGAACATGCCGGGGCTCGAATACATCGCGGTCAGGATTTTCAACCGGATCGCCGGCCGCCCGATGCCCAT
Organism: uncultured Alphaproteobacteria bacterium; assembly: GCA_963742695.1. Lineage (GTDB taxonomy): Bacteria > Pseudomonadota > Alphaproteobacteria > Rhizobiales > Xanthobacteraceae > Bradyrhizobium. Next base: position 46,648 of record CAVUNF010000031.1, on the reverse strand, counting down.
AAAGGCTTCGTAGGACGGTTCTCCCGCGACCAGCGCGATATCGAGAGATCCGGCTTCCAGCAGCGGAATGTTCTCGTTGCTGCCCTTGGTGTTGCGCGGCTCGATCGCGAGCGTCGGATCGGCCTCGTTCAGCGCTTCGGAAAACGCCTTGCCGTAGACCGGAAAACCGCCGCCCGGCGTCGCCGTGCCCAGACTGATCGTGGTCTTTGAAATGGCCTTGCCTCCATCCTGCGCCGCGGCGCCGGTGACGAACAACGCTGCTGCGGTGCAAACGACGCGAGTGATGTTTTTCATATTTTGTCCTCGCGAATAAAAGTGACCCCGTAAAGGTATCCGCCCAAATGAATGTAGGCAAATTCCGCCTGGTATGAAAGCATGGATGCATGAGCAAGCGAATGGCAGGAGAATTCATGATCGCCTCGGTACGCGCAGCCATCATCACCGTGCTTTGCCTGGTTTGCCTTGCCGCCGGCACCGCGCCGTCAGCGGCGGCCGACTATCCGAACCGGCCGGTCAAATGGCTGATCGGCTTCACCGCCGGCGGCCCGGTCGATACCGTGGCGCGGATCATGGCGCAGTGGCTGTCGGAACGCTTCGGCCAGCAATTCGTGGTGGAAAACCGCGCCGGCTCCGGCGGCAACATCGCCGCGGCGGCCGCGATCAATTCCCCGCCGGACGGCTACACGCTGTTGTTCGTCGCCACCAACAACGCGATCTCGACCTCGCTCTACAAGAAGCTGCCGTACGATTTCATCCGCGACACCGCGCCGGTCGCCAGCATCATGCAGCTCCCCAACATGATGGTGGTGCCGATGGGGCTGCCGGTCAAAACCGTCCAGGAGTTCATCGACTACTGCAAAGCCAATCCCGGCAAGGTCTCCTATGCCTCGTCCGGCAACGGCACTTCGGTGCACATGTCGGCGGAATTTTTCAAGGCGCTGACCAAGGTCGAGATGACGCATGTGCCCTATCGGGGCTCGTCGGCGGCGATGCCGGATTTGATCTCCAACAAGGTGCAGGTGCTGTTCGACAACCTGCCGTCGGCGCTGGAACAGGTGCGCGGCGGCACGCTGCGCGCGCTCGGCGTCACCTCGCCGCAGCGCTGGGGAAGCGTGCCTGAGATCCCGACGGTAGCCGAAACCGTGCCGGGGTTCGAATCGGTCGGCTTCTACGGCATCTCCGGGCCCAAGGGCATGCCGCCCGACATCATCGAGATCCTGAACAAGGCGGTCGGCGAGGCGCTGAAGGATCCAAAACTGGTGGCGCGGCTCGCCGACGTCGGCGGCATCCCGAAACCGATGACCCCGGCGCAATTCGGCAAGCTGGTCGCGGACGAGACCGAGAAATGGCGCAAGGTGGTCGAGTTCGCCGGGGTCTCGGTGGATTAGGCGAAGCGCTCGACTGTCGTCATTCCGGGACTGGTACCGCAGGCATCCAGACCTCGGCATGTGAAATCTGCAGATCGGCGGATCTGGATTGCCGGGTTCGCGTGCATGCCCCGGAATGACGCCTTCGGAGTGCTTCACACGCTCACCGCCACCAGCGCCGGCACCAGCTCGCTGTGAACCACCGCCGAACTGAGCAGATAGGCAAAGCCGATCAGCGCGAGGAAGCCGAGCAGGAACAGCGCGAAGAAGATCAATGCCAGCCGCTTGGCGAAGACGGAGATGTTGGTCAGCCCGAGGCCGCCGGCGATCAGCGAGATGACGAGACAAATCACGGCCCAGCGAAACATCGAGCTCTCCCAGCCTTGTGCCCGCCTCAACGCCTGCCGGGCTGCAATGGTTCCGGAACGCGGCATTGCCGGATGCCGGGCAGCATTGTAAGGGGTGTCGGCACCGTTGCTGGTCGCGAGAAGCGGCACTCCGGCGGGGCCTGTAGCTCAATGGTTAGAGCCGACCGCTCATAACGGTCTGGTTGCAGGTTCGAGTCCTGCCGGGCCCACCACGCTTCGCCCTGACGGGCTACGCGTGGCGCAGCCAAGCGGAGACCGTCAGGGCGAAGCGTGGTGTCCGGCGTAGCTTGAGCGAAGCGAAAGCGTAGACGGACTGCAAGCCACAGGTCCTCCCAAACCAAAATATCGAAAACGAGCCCATGCAAAGATACGCGGGCACCCGTATGGACGCTTTACCCCGCGAAAAACACTTTGACACGTCGGGCAAATCACCGGCATATCTCTATCATCACGCAATTTGTAAGACGGCCCTGCCCTGCTCGAGCACGTGGCCATGGAAACAACTCTTCGCTTCCGCGCCTGAAGTTTTCTCAGGTTCAACGCTCAGATGGTCGATGGCCGAATTACCGGCGAATTGACGGACGTCATGTCCGACCCAAATGACCGTTCCCGATTTCACAACAGAGGTGGTGATGAACGTCACGCGGATCGCCGCGCCCGATCGTTTCAATTTTTTGTCCACTCCCCGATTGGCAACTCCACGAATACCCGCCAGCCGGGCCCTGCGACGCGCGTGTGAACCACCACAACCTCTTGATCGTTCATGTCACGCGCCATCCGGACCGCCCCTGTCGAAGGTGTCGCGCGGGTCTCCTGCACCTGGGCAAGGGATGACACATCGCGCAGAGACTTCCCCACGTTCAAATCCGGATGCGCGATGACACGACCCTCGGCGTCAACAACATAAGCGACGCCGCGATCGCCGACCTTGGTCTGTTGCACAATGTCCCACATTGGCTTGAGATTGAGTTCGATAACGTTCACGCCGGCGTCGAACCGGTGACCGGCCATTCCCAAGGTCATGTAAGGCTCCGACTCGCGGCGCATGTAGACCGGCCCGTAATAGATCTTCTTTGCCTTTGTCTCTGTAAATTTCGCTTCCCTGGAGTAGTCAATGCCGCTGCCAACCACGTCCATGGCCAGGCGCGATACCTTGATGAGTTCCTTGCCTTCGGCGTCGAGGTTCGACAACTCGGTGATAGCAGGGACCTGGCGCAGAAGCCGCAGCAAATCGAAACGACGCTGGTCGGGATTTACCGTCGACGGCAGTTGCGTGATCCAGCCGACCTGGTTCTGACTCTCCTGAATGAACCGAGCAAGCTTATCGGCGATGCCCTCAACCTGCATCAGGAGAATCTGGCTGCGCAAAGCCCGGACGGACGGCTGCCCGTTGGCCTGAAGCAATTTTGGATCCACGGATATTTGCTGGGATGAAGACTTGACGACGAGGTCGACCTTCGGGGGAGCTACTTCGGCCGCACAAACGGCGAGGCCGACGCCGAGGCAGGCCAAGGCCAGCGCCGACACCCGAGCGTGTCTGGTTTTCTTCCGCAGCATAGTGTGGATCCTTTGCTCGAGGAAAGATTTCGATCCGTACCCGGCCATTGTCATGGCGTAACTTGCAGACGGCCTTGAACCGATGGCGATCAGGGTCTCGCTATACCGTGCAACAGGGTAGCCGAGGCTCAGGACCCGGGCATCACAATCGATTTCAATCGCCAAACGGAGCCGCCGCAATTGCCACCAGAGCACTGGGTTCCAGGGCATGCAGGCGAGAAGGCAGACGGCGATCGTCAGCAGTTGGACGTCGTACGCGCCGAGATGGGACCGTTCATGCGCGATCACCAATGCCTGCTCGTCGTGAGATAATTTTGTCAGCCAACGCGGCACGACAATATCTGGACGTAAAAATCCGACAACGGCGGGACCGCAATCCTCCGATATGTAGACGGCCGTTCCGGCCATATGACCGCGGTCCCAGCGACGTCGTCTCCACGACAAATGGGCGGCACTGGCGAGGATAACCAGCGCGAGAGCCATGGAAGCCATACGCCAGGTCCATTCCAGCAGCGTGGACACTCCGTTAGATAACAGGGTGTGATCGGCGCCAATGGTCGGCAACGTGAATCGCGGCGTTTCGATTGCTGTTGCTTTCGGAGGCGTGAGTGCTTCGGAAGATGTCGCCCAAACGGCATTCGTTGTTTCCGGAATCTGCACCGGTACCTTGGAAGGGATGAACGGAATTGCGAGGGAAGCGACCAAACACGCACCCCACAGCCAACGCGCCGGCCTTTGTCGAAACTGCGCCGACCGCTCGAGCGCGAGGGCGGCCAGGCCCATCAGCAAGCTCACGACGATGGAATAAAGCATCCAGGACAGCATTTACGTCTCCCCCGTGTCCGACTTGCTTTCCAGAAGTTTGCGCATGTTCAGGATCTGCTTTTCGCTAAGCCTCTGATCCGAAACCAGATGGACGAAGAGCAGTTCGGCCGATCCCTTGAAGAGCTTGCGCGTCAGGTGCCGCAGGGCACTTTTTTGCGCAGCTGTCTGCTTCACGGCGGCGAAATATCGATGGCCACGGCCCTCCGGCGCGCGGCCCACATATCCCTTGCCCTCGAGAGTTCGCAGGATGGTCAGCACGGTGGTGTAGGCTAGATCGTCTTTGAGTGCCGCGCGAACTTCCGCGACAAGGGACGGCCCGTGCTCCCAAAGCACCTCCATGACGTCGATTTCTCGATCCGTGAACTGGACGTCCATCCCATGGTTCCTACTAGATTTATAGTAGATAATGTCGCGTTCGATGCCGCGTGTCAACTATGAGTATAGTAGTAGGTTCAAAAAAGCGCTTTTGCCACCAACACCGGACGCGAAATGACGATGGTTCGAGGTCACTAAATGCCAGCAGGCGACATCATTCGATCACCTCGTCAGCGGCGACGAGCATCGAACTCGGCACCGTCAGGCCAAGCGCCTTCGCGGTCCTTACGTTGATGACATATTCGAATTTGGTTGGCTGCTGGACAGGCAGATCGCCGGGCTGTTCGCCGCGAAATATCCGATCGACATACACTGCAGCTCGTTGAAATTGATCGGCTACGTCAGGACCATAAGACAACAGGCCGCCTGCGGCGGTGTAGTAGCGAAATGCAAAGACAGCGGGCACCCTGAACCTGATCGCCAGTTCAGCGATTTCCCTGTAGTAAAAACCCAGGAACGTGTCGGGCGGGACGATGATGCCAGTACCCGGCTGCCCTCCAATCGTGGACATGGCCATCTGAATGTCTGAGAGGTCGCGCACCGTGATCAGGGTTGTCTCGATCCCAACGTTTGGAGCCGCGGTTTCGATGGCCCGATAGAATAGTTGTGTGACAGGACCCGACGCGGGACTTATGATGAGCGCAACGCGCGTTACCCTAGGAGCTACTTCTTTCAGAAGTGCCAGCCACTTGCTTGCTACACTCGGCTCCAGATTCGAGAAGCCGGTTATGTTCTCGCCTGGACGGGCCAGGCTCTTCACAAACCCCTGAACGACCGGCTCGCTGACGGCAGTGAAGACAATGGGTATGCTGCGAGTGGCTTGCTGCGCTGCCCGCACCGCCGAGATCGAATTGGCGAGGATGAGGTCCGGAGAAAGATTTAACAATTCCGTGACCGCGACCTTCGCTTCGTCGGGGCCGGAGATGCTCCATCGATCATCGATCAGCAGGTTCTTGCCGACGGTCCATCCTAATCTGTCGAGAACTCTGTTCGAATATCGTCCGAAAACGTCGCGCTAATGGATCGCTTTCGGCGTTCTGCAACAGTGCACCAATCCGCCGCTTGCGCTCGGACTGCTGCGCGCTTGCTGACAGCGGCCACGCCGTTGCACCTCCCAAAAGTGCAATGAACTCCCGCCGCCTCATGCCCGTCCCTCCCGACGGGCGGCATCCTAACTGCTTCAGCGTCCCGAAAGGGGCCAAAAGGAGCTTCGGTCACAAGATTATCCAGGGACTGGCGATGTCTGCTAATGGGTGGACCGGGCTGCTACCGCCCGCTGCAGCATAGTCTGCAAGGACTTCTCCGCAGCGTCCGGAGAAGCAGCCCATGGATACCACCATACCGCCCTTTGCCTCGATCTGCATCGACGATTGGCAAGGAGCTTCCACGTCGTAGGGCTCAGTGCTGACGGACAGATCATTGCTTTTCGTCGCAAGATCACTGCGCTGGCGATCTGTTCGAAACCTTCAAAGCTCCTCCGAGCCGTTGTTGGCATGGAGGCCGAGGCCTCAGCGCACATTGACATCAGCCGCGGCACTGCGTCAACTGTGCCACGAGCGCTCCGATTATTCCGGCGATCTATTTGAAGCCGTTCGTTAAGGGTCAGAAGAACGGCTACAACGACGCCGAGGCGATTGCCGCAGCATCGCCTGTCAGCGCCGAACCTGACGCTACCGGTGTCCTTGTTAGCAACCTTGACCAGCATCACGTAGCGCTGCCATCGCGTTCGCTCCCGCGCTGGTCAATAGCGGCGATACCTCGACCGATCGATCAGATCCGCGCTTCCTCAATCGAGCAGAGGTACCGCAGTCAGGACCGGACGGCGGACGATTCGCGCAACTCGCTCACGGCAATTCTTAAGAACCGGCCAGAGACGCGTATCCGCCTCGTGATGAGCGTGCCTGGATCGCCGGACCTTTATGCAGGACTCGATCTCAGGTGCTCGATGAAGCTCCTTTGACAGCGATCGCCAGCGAGATCTGAGAAGATCAGCGAGAAGGAAGCCAACTGCCAGCGCCTCATGAGACATTCCTGGCATTTGCCCACGGCTCTCGACCGCCGATGGTCGCTGCCATCTGTAGCCAGCGAGGCATTCGAGCGTCGGGCGACCATTTCGGCCCAGCATGGCTTGGCACTCGTGCCCCGCCAGTACAGCACAGGTCGGCCGAGCCAGTCCTGCGGCCGCATTTCCAAGCGAGGCAGCAAGTATCCCAGAAGGCCTTGTTCGATCCAGGCTGCAAACGTCATCCTGATGCGCCCCGCACAATTGGGAGCGCTTCAGCTTCGCGAGCTATGGCTTCTGAACGGCAGCTCACGTCCAACAAGCTGGCAACGCGCTCGGCCGCAACAAACTGGCGCATGCTGAGCGCGTCGAGAGCATTTCCTCGCGTTCAACGAGAAGGCCTTCGACACCCCCCGTCACGAGCGTGGTGGCCGATCTGGAGCCCAAACGCTCACCCTAGTTGGCGAGATCACAGAGAACGCATGGAACGAGATCGACTGAACGCATCAAAGCCTGGTGACCCGATCAAATGATCGGCTCGCCAACCTGTCCAGCGGTCCCAGATCGCAGACCGATGAGATGCGCGCGTATTCCCATCAAGGCCACGGCCCGCCCGATCAAACAGGCCGGATACATATCAGCGACTTCCGCTTTGCTACGCACAGATCTAGCTCTTGCGAAACGCAATCGGTCCATCATTTGGGTCAAAAGCGACGTTTGTATCCGCGGTATTCCGCTTCACCTCGACAACCGCCACAGCCGAACTTTCCGGCCGCCGCTCCGTCAGAACAGCTCTATGCCGTCGTCAACGGCTTGCGGTGCCGCAACCTGACGCAGGGCGGCGATCGAAACCAGGCCAAGACGCTGCAAGAAACATTTTGACACGTCGGGCAAATCACTGGCACGAATTTATCATCGCGCAATCTGTAAGACCGCCATGGCCCTGCTCAACGGGCGCTTCGGCGCGTGACACCCCAAAATCCAACAGTTGAACCTGCACAGGCTCGCCACGGCGAATGATCGCCTGCGGCGTTGCCGTATCGCGCGCGCTTGCCAGGCGCGTGGCCCAAGGAGATATCGACATGAACGCAATTCCAGACCGCAACAAGACAACCGCAATGGAAACAACCGGCCAAACCAGAACCGTCAAAACCCCGCGCCTAAAACTCTCGTCCGACGGGGTCACCATCGACCATCCGGATCCCGAGCTCGGCGCGCAGCTGATGTGTGATGCGATGGGGATCGCCGATCGCGATGCGATGCATGGCATCCTCGGGCAATTGGTGAGGGTCAGCGTGAAGGGCGGGAAGCCCGACCCGGCCAACCTCGCCTTCATGATTGCGATGGTGGAAAGCATCAAGCCCAGGGATTCCATCGAGGCCATGCTGGTGGCGCAGATGGTGTCGGTTCACATGATGGCGATGCGATGCGCCTATCACCTCGCCAACTCGGATGACATCGCGCAGCAAGACAGTGCCGCACGCGCCCTCGGCCGGCTGGCCCGCACCTTTCCGGCCCAGATCGAGGCGCTCAACCGCCATCGCAGCCATGGCGAGCCTGCCATCACCGTGCAGAACGTGTCGGTCGCGGATGGCGGCAAGGCCATCGTCGGCAACGTCACGCAGCATGTCTCGACGCCTGATCGTGACGCACAGGCATGAGCAATCGCGCCCCCAATAGCGGCCCGATGCTGGCGAGCCCGCGCTGCGGCGCCAAAATCCGCGCCGGCCGATCGTGCCGCGCGCCGGCGTTGCGCGGCAACAGGCGCTGCCGCATGCATGGCGGCGCGCCGGGATCCGGCGCGCAACGGGGAAACCGGAACGCGCGCAAGCACGGCCTGTTCACCGGGGATGCGATCGCCGAACGGAAGCAGATTCAGGATTTGTTGGGGGAGGCGCGGAAGTTTTTGCAGGAGATGAAGTGAGTGGTTTGGCAAAGTCGAATCCCGCGGACCTTGAAACCGAGGAACAACCGGCCAAGCGAGTTCACGAAGACTCCTCTCCAAGCTTACTCAGCCGCTCGACGAACTTTCGCTTTTTCTCGTGCCGTGCGCGGATCGAGGCGAGTCGTTGGCTGAAATCACCCTGGCTTCCCTCTTCGACAGCCAATGCCTGAAGGTCGCAAAGAAGCCCTACCGCCAGGTCGTAGCCGGCTGGGTTGCGGCGTTCGATCTCTTGCTCGATCTCGCGCCAGACGCTGGCGCCGCGCTGCTTGAGCACTTTGAGCCGCGCGCGGCGCGCCTTTTCGGCCTCCGCCGCCTGGCGATACCGTTCCGCCTCGAGACGCTCGGCGTCGGCACGCTCACGTGCCTGTCTGATCTCTTGCGCCTGTATTCGCAATGCACCGGCTGTGCGGCGCGGCGCAGACGATGGGTTGTTCTTTCGCAGTTTGCTCCTCAACTCGGCGCCCACGTAGCTATCACCGTCAATGGCGCGCAGCAGCAGCTCGACCTTCTCACGTTCAGGAATCGCTGTCAGAGCTTGACGCACGTCGACCCGGGAAAGTGCCGGGTCCTCCGTGCCCAATTCGGCAGCCGCCTCCACGAGATCGGGATCAATGCCGAAGAACTCGGCAAAACCTTCAAGTGCGCCGGTCAACGGCGCGATGCCCGGGAGCGGCTCGATTTCATCGTCAGGGACGATTTCATCCTGGACCGCGGTCAGCCACAGCAGATAAAATAATCTGAGGTCCCCCGAAATCAGATCGGTTCGCAGCGGCGCGAGCGCGGCGAGGCGGCCGGAGCCATCGTCCCAATCGTCGTCGACCTCCACTTCGTCACGGTGAATATCGACGATCAAATTATCGCCAGAGGTCCACACCTCGACCCAATCGATCTCGCCGACAAGGTGGTCGATGTCCGCCGGGTTCACGAAACGGTTCGGCACCCTGATCATCAGGCGCCGCGTGCGCCAATTCGTCAGATAAAGGTGGAGGTCGAACCAGCGTTCCATGAACTTGCGCGGGTCGCCTTTGAAATCGCCCCATTCGTAATGGTTGGTGAAGCTCGTCGCGGTGATCCGCGCCCGCGATGAAGTCGTTCGCAATGCGTCCTGCGCTGCCCGGTCGAGGGGACGATCGATCGCCTGAAATTCGTAGTATTGATATTCGCTCATGCGCGGGAGCGGTCCTAAGGCTTGGCCAAATCAAGATAATACCGGGTGTGACGCAGTTCTCCGGTCTTGGTCAATGCGCCCTTCTCGATCAGGTCCTGCAAATCTCTCGTCGCGGTGGCACGGGACGTTCCGGTGATCCTGATATAGTTTTCTGCGCTCAAGCCGCCCTTGAATCCGTCGATGCCTTCGCGGAATATCCGGGCGATGACTTTCTCTTGACGCTCGTTGAGCGCGCCGCGATGCTTATCGTAAAACTTCGCCTTGGCGACATAGAAATCCACACGCTTGATGGTGTTGTTTTGGGCCTCCAGGACCGTATTCGCAAAATATTTGAGCCAGCCGGTAATCTCGGTCTCTTTGTTATTGCTCTCCAATGAGGCGTAATAATCGTTACGCTTCCGCTCAATCGTATAGGCGAGCGCAATCAAGCTGGGTTGACCCAGATTTTGCGCCAGAGATTTTTCGGCGAGAGCACGGCCTATGCGGCCGTTGCCGTCTTCGAACGGGTGAATACACACGAAGTACAGATGAGCAATGCCGGCGCGCGCCAACGGCGACAACGGTGCCTTGCCTCCGGGAGCAGTATCGTTGAACCATGTGACGAACTGCTTCATCTGGTCCGGCACCTGGCCGAACGGCGGCGCCTCGAAATGTACCACAGGTTTATGGATGGGGCCGGAGACGACTTGCATGGCACCGGTGTGCGTCCGGTAACCGCCGATCACCCGGATGGATGTATCGCCGCTCAGCAGCATCCGATGCCAGTCAAACATCGCCTTGTCGGCAAGTACATCCGCAAAGCTGCGATAAAGATCGACCATCATTTTCGCGATGCCGCGTTCCGCCGGCGTTATGCCGGGCCGTTCAATTCCCAATCCAAGTTGATGGCGCAGTGACGATTGGACGCTGTCGCGGTTGAGGATCTCGCCCTCGATTTCGGAGGTCTTGACGGCCTCCTCGCTGATGAGTTCGATTCTGAGGGCATTCTGATCATCGGCCCCGATATGCTTGAAAGCCCCGATGAATTCTCCCGACTGGAGCAGGAATTGCTTCTCCAGCGGCTCCAAAGCCGTTGAATCATAACTGAAATTCGGCCAATCCGGCTTTTCCCAGTTCCAGCTCATGAGCTATAGCCGTCCCTTCTATAGCTCATTATAAGATCAAAATTGAGCTATAGCAACAAATGCTATAGCTCATGAAACGCTTCAAGCGGCCTTCGTCGACAGGCCGTGCGGCCGCGCGCTACGACCCGCCATAAACCGCCGCCCTCAGATCTCCGACAAATCCGCCGACCATTCCCTCCAGCGCGGTGTTGGTCAGGGCAATGACGGTCAGCCGGTTGACCGGGTCGATGTACCAATGGTGGCCGTAGACACCGCCCCATTTCCAGGTTCCCGCGGCTTGCGGCGTGCCGGCCAATGCCGGATCCATCAAGACGGATCCGCCGAAGCCGAAGCCCCAGGACGGCGTCTGCTCGGTCGTGGTGCGGAGCGCGCCGATCTGATTGCTCATCATCTGCCGAACCGTTGCTGGTTTCAGAATTGAAGCGTCATCGGACTGCAGCGCCGCCAAAAATTTCAGGAAGTCGCCGGCCGTCCCCGCCATCCCGGCGCCACCGGAAGCGAACGAGTCCGGATTGAAAATCCGCGACGGCGAGAAACGAATTCCGGAAGCGCCCGGCAGGAACGGCACGGTTTCGGGATCGGCCATCATCCGCGGCGGGCTGCCGCTCACATAAGGCACGGCCAGCCGCGTGCGATCGACAACGGAAAACGCCGTGTCGCGCGTGCCCAAGGGCGCTGTGACAGTGGTGGCGATAACCTCCGGCAAGGTCGCGCCCGCGGCGCGCGCGATCAATTCTCCCAGCACATCGTACGCCAGCGAATAGCCCCAGGCGGCGCTTGGCGCATTGACGAGCGGAACACTGGCGAGGCGGTCCAGCTCCTCGCTCATCGAAACGCCGGATTGATCCAGCCCGTCGGAAACCCCGGCCGTCTCATAAACTCCACCTGCGGGTTGAAACAGCCCGTAGGTCAGGCCAGCGGTATGGGTCAGAAGGTGGCGGACCTCGATCCGTGGCCGATCGCCATTGGAAAGTTCTGGCGTGAACGCCGGCAGCCAACGCGTCAAGGGATCGTCGAGCTGGATCGTCCCGCGCTCGACGAGTGCCATGGTGGCGGCGGCGACAATCGGTTTGGTCAGTGACGCGTAACGGAAGATCGTGTCCGTCGTCATGTTCCGGCCGGCTTCCCGATCGGCAAGCCCGGCCGCGGCCTCGACGACGGCCTCGCCGTCCTTTGCGACGAGAACAACGCCGCCGACGAGACGGTCATCCGAAACCGCTCGCTCCAGGCAAGCCACTACTCGTCCATGCAAATGAAGCGCGCTGTTGGTCTGCATGATGAACTCCTGTCTTTGATGGAGGCGGAACCGCGCCGCCCGATATTGGTTTCAGCTAGTCGTTCGCATTTTCGAGACACAGATACTAAATCCGGGACGTGTCGTCTCATGCATGGTTTCGCGGCGCCGGGAGGCTGAGGACTCAGGCGGACGAAGCGATCAACGCAGCGACGCCCGTCAGCCGGACGGCGTCACCCGCTCGAACAGGTGCTCGTAACGCAGCACCAGTCCCATCTCGTCGACCACGAGATCCGCTTCGAAACCAAGCGACCGCCCGAGAGCGACGTAGCGCACCCGCCCTGGCCCCTGCCGGTCGTAGCGCTGGCGCGAGCGCACAACGGTCAGCGCGGGCCCATCGATGAAAGCGATATCGAGGGCAAGGCTCTCGCCTGCGCCATGCGGTGTCCTGCGAATCGGGAAGGTGTTGCAGAACGGCGTGATCGACAAGTCCGGCTCGTCGGCGCCCTCGAGATCCGGGCGCTGCACCCCATCCACCCGCCAGCCGGCGCCGGCGCGCTCGAGCTGCAGCAAGCCATGGCCTTGCGAATTCCAGCGCTCCACGGTGACGGACAGCGCGCGCCAGTCGCGATCGAGCCGCCAGCGGTGATCGATGCGAAAGCCACCGGCTTTAAGGCAAATCGTGGTGGCCACGGCCGTGACGTGGTCGGCCTCAATGGCAAGCTCCAGACGTTCGAGGCCCTCGATATCGATCCGGCGCCAAAACAGAACGGACGCACTCATGATCTGCGCTCCCTAGCAGTTCAAGGGATTGTGGCATGGCAGTATTTGCTCGATTTGCGGCATTGCTGCCGAAATATGGTGACACTATTTTGCGGCGGCAAGAATGAACCTGATCGCGCTCCCTGAGATCGCATCCGGGCCATAGCGAACATGGATTAAACGCGGAGTAGAACCATGCCGAAAATGATCTTCATTAATCTTCCCGTAGCGGACCTCACCGCCTCGACCCGTTTCTACGAAGCGATCGGATGCCACAAGAACGCGCAGTTCAGCGGTGAAAAGGCCTCGTCGATGATCTGGTCCGACACCATCACCTTTCAACTGCTGGCGCGCGACTACTTCGCGACCTTCACGACCAAACCCGTGGCCGATGCGCATGCGGCCTGCCAGGCGCTGCTGTGTCTGTCGCGCGACAGCCGGCAAGATGTCGATGCGCTTGCCGAGTTTGCAGCCAAGGCCGGCGGCAAGTCGGACGTGCGCGCGCCGATCGACATCGGCTTCCTTTACAATCGCGCCTTCGAAGATCCGGACGGCCATGTGTTCGAACTCGTCTGGCTGAACCCCGATGCGGCGATGCCGCCAAGCGAGGCAGCGACCGCTTGAAGGTGGTGCGGAAAGCAATCAACGGCGACTGCCCGGATCGCCGTTGCCCGACAACACCTGTGCCGTACCACCGATCCCGCGCCGGAACGCTTCATCGAAGGTGACACCGCCAAATCGCCAACGGTGCGTCCGGCCCTGCCAGTCGATCCGCCACTGCGTCGCCCATCCGAGCTTGCGATCATCCCAGACCAACTGCCCAACCAAAGCGAGCTCCGCACCCTGTTCGGCCGCGAGCGCCGCCAGAGTTTGGGATGGCACCGTCTTGAGCCTGGCGCCGTCGAGGTTCGATTTTTCCAACGATGCAGCGCCTGATAGCACGATGCTCATGCCGCGTTTGTCCGCTGCGGCCAGCAACGCATCGCGTTGCAGCTCGGACTGGGTTTCATCCGTTGTAATGACAAAGTTCTTCGGGCCGTTTTCCATCGCGACAAAGACCGCAAGGCGCGGACGCTGCGAGAGCCACGGCTTGAGGCCGAGCGCCCTGAGCAGGCCGTCGATTTTGCTTTTCTCGAAATCGACCGTCAGATCGTAGGGCCGGTCGCGGGTGCCCTGCTCGTCGCGCACGGGTTTTCCGGCAAACTGGTCGCGATAGCTGAATGCCGTGACGAAACTTTTCGCATTGGATTTGTATTCTGCCAGCCGGCGGTCGCCAGCGAGTTTCTGGGCGCCGGACAGTTTGATGAGAACGTCCTCCAGGCACGCGGCAAAGCCGACCATGCGGTTCGCCTCGCCCTGTCCGGTGACGACGGTTTGCGCGCGATATAAATCGGCTGCCGCGGCGGCCATGGTTGCGGCGTACCAGGTCAGGGCGGATGCAAGGAGGATCCTGACGATGGCGCTGGCAGGCACGTCAGACCAGTTGTAGCCGTAATTCGCGCCCGACGATCCTGGCAGCGCGCTGGAGGCTTTCAATCGTCGCGCTGCCGTTGTCCGGATCGAGCAAGCGGTCGATCTGCGCGCGGCTGGTTTTCATCAACTCGGCCATCTTCGGCTTGGTGATGCCCTTCTTCTTCATCTCGCTGGCAAGCTGGCGCGCGATCACCGCCTTGATTGCGGTAGCCGTGACCTCTTCACGAATACCAGCCTCATCGAGCCAGCTTTCAAAGCTCGAGCCTATGTGGGGATTTTTCTTTGCCATGATTGCAGTTCCTTGAATCTCTGCCTCGCCAAAGCGAGTTCGTCGGCTGGAGTCTTCTGCGTTTTCTTCATAATGGCGTGCAAGGCGACCAGCATGCCATCATGAAAGCCGAAAAATATCCGAGCTTGCCGATTGCTCGGCAGGGTTGCCCGAACTTCCCACAAGCCACCGCTCAAAGGACGGCAAAGCGGCAGCCCTACCGGCCAACCGTACTGAACTTTGGCGATGTCGCGGCCTATGATCCGCTTGTCCTCGCGGGAAAGTTCGTTCAGCCATTCCCGCACCGGCTCCCGGTTCGTCACCGACGCCAAAAGACGAGAGGGATGGGGTTAAGGGTCTTCGTCATTCACCCTTGCGATGTATCAAAAAAGATACAAAAAAGCAAGCACTATCCAAACTCGACCCGATCGCCCCGGAAAGGCCCGCTATTCTCCCTTCAGCCCCGCTGCGCGGATCAACTCGCTCCACTTGCGCGTTTCGTCGTCGATGAATTTGCCGAATTCGGCAGCGCTGCCGCCGCGCGCTTCCAGCCCCTGCACCAGCAGCTTCTGCTTCACCTCGGGATCGGTGAGCGCACGAACGATTTCGTCCTGCAGCCGGTCGACGATCGCGCGCGGCACGGCTGAAGGCGCCATGAAGCCGTACCAGCCGGCGGCGACCACATTGGCGAGGCCCTGCTCGCGCAAGGTCGGCGCCTGCGGATAAATCGCGCTGCGCTCGGCGCCGGCGACGCCCAGCACGCGAAACTTGCCGCTCTGGACATGCGGCAGCGCCGTGCTGATCGCCGTCAGCGTGGCGTCGACGCGGCCGGCCAGCAGTTCGGTGTAGGCCATGGCGTCGCCGCGGAACGGAATATTGAGCCCCTTGACGCCGGCGTCCCGAAACAACAGCTCGGCCGCAAGATGCGGTTGCGAGCCCGCGCCCGGCGAACCGAACGTCAGGCCGTTGGGCTGCGATTTGCCGTACGCGATCAGTTCCTGCAGCGTCTTGAACGGCGCCTCGGCGTTGATGATGAGAAAGATCGGCGCGATCACGGCCATCGCCACCGGCTGCAACTCTTTGCGCTCGTAATTCAGTTTGCCGTAGAGGGCTTCGGCTGTCGCATAGGGTGCTGCGGCGTAAAGGAAGGTGTAGCCGTCCGGCGCCACATGCGCGACGGACTCGTTGGCGATACGGGTGCCGGCGCCCGGCTTGTTTTCGACGATGAACTGCTGGCCGAGGCGACGTGCCAATTGCTCGGCGAGGATGCGCAACGAGATGTCGTTGGCCCCGCCGGCCCCGTAAGGCGAGACCAGCCGCACCAGACGCGCGGGCCAGTTTTCCTGTGCGAGCGCCCGAAACGATGGGCCTGCGGCGAGCAAGCCCGAGGCGACGCTGAGCAGCGTCCGGCGCGTGATTGTCATGACGGTCTCCCTAGACCGGCAACGTTAGGTACCGGCCCCTCATCAGACAATGTGTATTTTTTGACCGATTTATCATCTGAGCCTATGAATGCGCGCAACGAGAAAAATGGGGGACGCTGACATGGCGATGGATGTGACGCTGCGGCAGCTGCGGGCCTACGTCGCCGTGCTCGAGGCCGCCAGTTTTTCGGAAGCCGCCAAAACCATGCACCTGTCGCAGGCGGCCCTCAGCGGGCTGATCAAGGAGCTTGAGAATCGGGTGGGCGTTCGCCTGCTCGACCGCACCACCCGCAGCGTTTCCCGCTCCGTGGTCGGCGAGGCCTTTGAACCGATGGTGCGGCGCGTGCTTGCGAATCTCGACGAGGCGCTGGAGAGCGTGACCAACCTCAAGGAGTTGCGCCGCGGACTGGTGCGGGTGGCGGCACCCGAGACGCTGTCCTGCACGCTGCTGCCGGAGCTGATCGCCGCGTATAATGTGAGCCATCCCGGCGTCGATGTGCGGTTCGACGACGTGCCGATCCAGCAAGTGCTGGCGGGCCTGCAGAACGGCAGCACCGATATCGGCTTTGGACCAGCCGGCGTCATGGCCGACGAACAGGTGGAAGCGCACGTGATTTGCGCCGACCCGTTATGGGTGGCGCTGCGCCCCGACGACCCGCTGGCAAAAGGCCGGTCGGTCAACTGGAAGGATCTGCGCGACCGGCCGCTGATCAACTACATGCCGAACATCGCGATCAACGTGCTGAGCCACGTGCCGCCGCGGCATCACCCCAAGAAGATGGTGCCGGTGCACCGGGTCAACACCGCGCTGTCGATGCTGCGGGTGAGACAAGGTGCCGTGATCTGTCCGTCGATGGCGGAACAGCTGGTGCAAGGTTTTGGCCTTAAATTCCTGCCGCTGAAGCAGCCCACCGTCAAATGGAAGATCGCGGCGTTCGCGCGGCGGCGCACGTCACTCTCACCCGCGGTGGAAAGCTTTCTCGGCTTCACGGTGGATTTCGCGCGCAACTGGACGTCGGCGGGGCTGGAGAGCCGCCGCAAGAGCGCTTAGCGAAAAGCGGGAGCGACCTACCTTCCACTAAACTTCGCCGCGCGCTTTTCCACGAACGCGTTGCGGCCTTCCAGTGCATCGTCGCTGCGGCGGATGTCGGACTGGGTCTCGATCTCGCGGCGGAATTGCGCGGCATAGTCGGCATGCTCGCTCTCCTCGATTAACGCGCGCGTCGCGACCAGCGCCCGCGTCGGCCCTGCGGCGAGGCGCTGTGCGAGTTTCACGGCTTCATCGAGCAACGAGGCATCGTCGACAACTTGCCGCACCAATCCCCATTGATGGGCCCGCTCGGCGGAGAGCGGCTCGTTCAGCAGCATCAATTCGAGTGCGCGCTGGCGGCCGATCAGGCGGGGCAGCAACCAGGTCGAGCCGAGATCGGGCACGAGACCAATGCGGCTGAAGACCTGAATGAAACTCGCCGAGCGCGCCGCGACGATGATGTCGCCGGCCATTGCGAGGCTGAAGCCGCCGCCGGCCGCCACGCCGTTGACCGCGACCACGACCGGCACGCGGCATTCGCGCAGCGCCCGAAACGCCGGCCAATAGAAATTCATCACGCCGGCGACGATGTCGCTGCCCAGCGCCTCCGATGCCTTCAGGTTCTGGCCCGAGCAGAACCCGCGGCCCTCCCCGGTCAACACCAGCGCCCGCACGCTTTCGTCCGCCGTCATCTCGCCGATCGCGGTGGCGAGCGCGCCGAGCAGGTCGGGCGTCATGGCGTTGAGGCTCGCCGGCTCGCTCAGCGTCAGGACCCCCACCGCCCCGTCACGGGTTCGCGTCACTCCGGCCATTTTTGTCTCCTGGGTGATGACTGCATCGCCCGCAATGTGCCATCCTTAGGCTGCGGGGCCAACCGGGCTACAGGCGCGTCCGCTCCTGGCCGACATTTAAGGGAGTTACCTATGGCTCGACTTTTTGTGCGGCACTCGGTCGCCGACTATTCCGCCTGGCGCAAAGGTTACGATGCGTTCGAGTCGACGCGCCGGACCATGGGTGTGACAGGGCATGGCGTTTATCGCGCGATCGACAATCCCAACGACATTACCATCTGGCATGACTTCGCATCGGCCGAGCAGGCGAAGGCTTTGGTAGAGTCCGATGCGCTGAAGACCGCCATGAAAGAAGCTGGCGTCTCCGGTGTGCCGACCATCTGGATCACCAATTCCGCTTGAGGGCGAACCACCATCAGCGCGCAGCCGCTCGAGCAGCGACTAAAAGAGAGAAAGAGAATCCCACCTCACATCGGCCTGCGTCCGCAGCAACCGCCGCGGATGCACGCCGTCGACATAGCCCATGAACGGCGGATGGATCGAATAGCCGATCAGTTCGCGGGCGCGCTGACTTTTCGTAGTGTGATTTGCCCGCCTCCGTCATTCCCTGCTCCGGCTTCGTTCTTGGATTCACACGATGCTGACGTCGGTCAATCGAAAGTCGTTGCCTTTACACAGCAATGACGCGTCCATTGTTTTTGCCAAAGCGTACGCAAAACAATCGCCGTAGTTCAGCGCCGCGCGATGGCCGGTCCCTTTGCCGAATTGCAGATGCGCGGAGCGAGCGGCGTGCGCTTGATCGACGGTCACCGGCTCAATCCGGATGCCCGCAGCCTTGATGAAATCGTCGAGCCAAAGCTCGGCTTTTTTAGGAGCAATTTTCTTCAACCCGCGCAGGACAATTGAGGTCTCCAACAGGTTGGCAGCCGACATGATCGGATCATCGTCGGCGGCAATGCTGCGGGCATAGTCGCCGGCGTCATCCTCCTGGCGGAAGATTGCGATAACGGCCGAGCTATCGACCACGATCACGTGGGCAGTCCGTGGTCGTCATAGCCGAGGATTTCATCCGGGCTGCGTCCAGTATCAGCCAGTGCGGCATACTGGCCGCCGATCTTCATCAGTCGTGCCGCGATCTGGTCGGGACGCCTGCGTCGGCGTTCGCGCGCCAGGCGCTCGCGCAAGGCCAGCGTGACGGCTGCGGTCAGGCTTTCGCCGGTAAGGCCGGCAAGCTCGGTCGCCAGCTTGTGGGCTTCGTCATTCTTGATGTTGAGATGCATGATCTTCGTCATGGTAGAAATATAGTTTAATTCTACCATCGGTGCAAGAGCGGCAAAAGCCCTGCCTCCCCGTCACATCGCTTGCGTCCGCAGCAATCGCCGGGGATGCACTCTCCTCGCCAAACAAATTCCGACAGACTGACCAAGACCAGCACCGCCCATGGTATCCATTTCGAACGGAAACGCAAAAACACTCAAAAGCACTTGGGAGGCAGCGGCCATGGGCAAGGTCTGGATCGAGGCGGCGTTGAACGGCACCTGGAGCCGCGCATTGCAGCCCGGCATACCCGACACGATCGAGGCGATCATCGCCGAAGGTATCGCGTGCGCGCGCGCCGGCGCCTGCATCATTCACACCCACGCCTATGATGGCGGCGGCCCGCAGACGTTCGACTGGCAGGTTTACGCGCGGATTATCGAAGGCATTCGGGCGCAGGTCGACGTTCCCGTTTATCCGTCCTATCCGCCGATCCAGGCCACCGGCATCGCTGGCACGCCCGACTACGCCGATCCGGCGGTGCGCTTCGCGCATATCGAAGCGCTGGTCGCGCGCGGCCTGCTCGAATTCGGAATCATTGATCCCGGCAGCGTCAATCTATCTATGACCAAAGTGACATCGAGACCGGGCGGTATCTACACCAACCCGGAAAGCCATGTCCGCTATGCGCTCGCCTTCGCAGCAGCCCACGGCCTGCATCCCGCCTTTGCGATCTACGAACCCGGCTTCACCCGTGCGGGCGCCGCATTGGCACGCGCGGCCGGCGTGAAAACGCCGATCTATCGCTTCATGTTTTCCGAGCAATTCGCCTTTGGCTTTCCGCCGAAACCTTATGCGCTGGCGGCGCATCTGGCGCTGCTGGAAGAGGAAGCCGGATCTGCCCCGTGGATGATTGCCGGATTGGGCGTCGATATCCGCCCGCTGATCGGCGAGGCCGTGGCGAAAGGCGGCCATATTCGCGTCGGCCTCGAAGACGCGCCGTTGGGCACGACGACAACAAATCTCGCTTTGGTCGAGGAAGCGGTGCAGCATGGTCCGCGACCACGGCGGAGAGCCTGCCTCGGCCGCGGATGTACGGCAGACGCTGCGAGCGGCGTGAGCCGCTCTGTTGAGCCTCATGGTGAGGAGCGCGGCGACGCCGCGCGTCTCGAACCATGGCCACACAGCCTTACTGCCATCCTTCGAGACGCGGCTCAAGCGGCCGCTCCTCAGGATGAGGCCGGATAAACTCACAAGCGCGTCAGGTCACTCGATGACGATTTCGCCGACCATGCCGTGATCGGCGTGGGTCTTGCCGTCGCTGCCGGAAATGCCGCAGCGCAGATCGGTGACCCGCCCGGTCGCGACCGGCACGAACCACCATTCCGCCGACGCTCCCGGATAAACCTCGATCTCGCGGATCGCGCCCTTGAACTCGGCGAGGTTGAAGGTCTTGCCGTCGCGCACCTGCGTGACCTGGACCTTGCGGGTGTAGATCATCTGGCTGAAGCCGTGCGAGGTGAAATAGTGCGGATCGTTGCTCGGGTTCTTCAGCACCAGTTTGTAGAGCTTGCCGGTCTCGAAGCGCAGCTTGTTGGGCACGAAGGCATGCTCGCCCGGCTTGCCGAGTTCGACCGTGACCACGATGGGTTCCTGGCCGGCCAGATTGCCGGCGGCCTGGACGGCGGGGGGCGGCGAAAAGCGCCGCCAAGATCGACAGAAAACGGAGCAAATACATGGGGGCGTGACCTTCTGATCGGTTGCGGTGGGGCAATCCAGGGGATTGTTACTGCAAATGCGAATGATTTGCAAAAGCAATATCCGCGACGGGATGTCTCATGACCAGCCGAGCGAACAAGGCCTAGGTTTTGATACATTTTCGTCATGCCCGGGCTTGTCCCGGGCATCCACGTCTTGACCGGCCGCAAGCTAGAAAGACGTGGATGGCCGGGACGAGCCCGGCCATGACGACTTTTGTTTCGGACTCCAGGCCGGACGGCTTCGAAGCACCGTCGATCAGCTGAAAAACTCGAGAATAATGGTGATGTCGGACTGCACCGGCGCGGCGCCGCGAAAGGTGGCGTCGATGACGCGCCGGCAGGCTTCGACCGTTGCGGCGTCGCCGAGGTCGTTGGCGGCTTCGAGGATGGTCCAGGCCGTATCCAGCAGCGGTTTGGCCGGCGCGGCCGCGTTCAGTTGTTCGATCATCATTGGCGTGATCCCGTCAGAACTCGAACACTTCGGTGCCGCTGCGGCCGAGGTCGCGCAGATCGCCGAGCGTGCCGCGCACGGCATCGCAGCCCCTGCACTGCACCAGCGCGCTGCCGGGGGAATTCGCCGGATCCGCGATCCTGATCGACAGGCTGCCGCAGCAGTCGCAGACCATTCTGAAACCTACCGCCACGTTCGGTTGATGCTGTGCCAGGTTCATCGTCTGCCGCCTCCTTGGGCCCCAGACAATGAACTTCAAATTCTAAAGTGAGGTCAGAGCCGGCGGCTGCAATTGAGCGGTTGCGTTAACCCCTCGTGGACCTTGAGCCATATGGCGCTCGCCTGAACCTGAAGCGCAAAACCGGCGACTGACGTGGGCGACCGCGCTCGATTCCCCTGAAAGTAAGGCGAAAGCCGATGTCCGTTTCAAGCCGCCTCGCGGCACTGGCTTTGACCGTTGGGTTGTTGGTGCCGGCCGCCGCCGATGCGGCCGACGAATTCGCCCGCGCCGATCGGCAGCGCACCGACGCTGATCAGACTGTGCGGCGGCGACGATGCCCCTGTCGCCGCTGACCTCTGCAGGGAGCACGGCCTCGATGCGCTGACCACGCAGCTCGAACAGGCGTTTCAGGCAACCCTGACCAAGGCGCCGGCGAAGATCCGGCCGCTCTTGAAGCGCGACCAGGTCTGGTTTGGCGAAGCCGTTGTCAGTGCCGCGGATTCCCTGCAGCATTCCGACGCCGAGGCGCACGAGGCCTTTGTCGCGAACCTGCGCCAACGAACCCTGACGCTGGAAGCGATCGCCGCCGGGTTCGGCCGCGCCGGGATCGGCGGGCGATGGGCCAGCGCTTTCGGCAGCGTTGTCGTGACGGCGGCGGACGGCGGCGCTTACCGCGTCGCCATCGAAGCGCGTTCTGTTTACGGGATGGGCCAGCGCAGGCAGTGCGAGGTCAGCGCGCTGGTACGCGCCGTGCCCGGCCGTTGGCTGTCCGGCACCTTGCTGCCGGTGGATGCGAAACCCACAAAGACCAGTGACGAAGACAGCGCCAAATCTCCACGCATCAAGCTTCGACGCCAGGGCGACACGCTGCGGATCGTCGCCGACGCCAGAGACGACGCCGAACTGCCCGACTGCGCCGACACCGGCCAGATCACCGCGAGCTACTTCGCTGTCGGCACCACCGACGCTGCGATTGCGATCCGCGCCACCGATGCCGTCCTGGTGGCACCGAGTTTCGACTGCGTGCGTCCGGCTGGTGCCACCGAAGAGGAGATCTGCGCCGATCCTGAGCTGGCCGAAAACGATGTGAGGCTGAACCGGGCCTGGAGCCAGCTGCTGCCGCGGCTGGATGAGCCCACGCGGCGCGCTCTGACGGTGGATCAGCGCGGCTACGTTCGCACGCAGTCGCACCAGTATCCGCAATTCCTGCATCCGGCCTGGGAGAAGCAGCGCTCTCACATGCATTTCACCGGCGATGGCCGGGACAAGCTCAACCGGCTGCAGCGCGAACGCATTGCCTTGCTCGAAGGTTTTGACGAAAGCCGCCGCGGATTTGCCGGCATCTGGATTGCGCACAATGCGATCCTGAAGGTGACGCAGGATGCGAACGGCACTCTGACCGCCAAGGGATGGAAGTGGGAACAGGGCGACTGGAAGGCCGGCTGCGACTACGAGTTCTCAGGTAAAGTCATCGCCGGTGCATTCCGCGCCGGCGAAAAGCGAAAAAATCCGGATACGCTGGAGCGCGATCACGCAAGCCTGATCGTCAACCGCCTGGACGATGTTTTCGCCAAACAGCGCTGGCGGGCGGACGGCACCGCCGAGCCCGACGCCGACGAGCCAAAATGCCGGCGGAATGCAGCCAACTCCTCCACCGCGCGGCTGTTTCCGGCGCGCCCGTCGCCCGACATCGACAATCCCGGCGGCGAGATCCGGTGAGCGGGCTGCCCGCGCGATTTTTGTGAACCCTCCGCGCCGCGCTTGCGTATATTGGATATCGCCACCGCTGGACGGAGTTCTCCATGCGCGCGCTTGTCTTGCTGACCGCACTCCTGATCGGCCTCGCCTCACCCGTCCGCGCCGCCGACGATGTCGCCGCGGCGCAGGGCGTCATCCGCTCGCAGGTCGAAGCCTTCGGCCGCGACGATGCCGCGTCAGCCTATTCGTTTGCCGCGCCCTCGATCCAGGGCGTGTTTCCGGACCCCGAAATCTTCCTGTCGATGGTCCGCGGCAGCTATACGCCGGTCTATCGCCACAAGAGTTTTGAATTCGGCGAGGCCCGCGTCTCGGCAGGCCAGATCGCGCAACGCGTTCATATCCTCGACGCCGAGGGCGTGCCGTGGGAGGCGCTGTACACGCTGGAGCTTCAGCCCGACGGCAGCATGAAGATTTCAGGCTGCGTCCTGCTCAAGGCCGGCCAGGCGGCCTGAGGCAATTTCACGCACAAACTTTTTGGCGTTGCAACGGCCTGCGGTTTGCGCGTTACTTCCCGCCGCAGAAACGCATGTCGCGTATCTGTCCGGGAGTACAAAAAAATGAAAACAGTTCAATCAATGCTGGCTGAGGCCGACGCCGCGGTGCCGCGGATCACACCTGACGAAGCCAAAAAACTGGTCGGCCGCGCCGACGTGCTGTTTCTCGACGTCCGCGAGCCGGCCGAGGTGGCGGCATCCGGCAAAGTCCCAGGCGCGCTGGCCATCCCACGAGGACTGGTGGAATTTCGCGCCGATCCGGCTTCCGCGCTGCACGACAAGGCGTTCGACCGCACCAAGACCGTGGTCGCCTATTGCGCGTCGGGCGGACGCTCCGCGCTGGTCGGCAAGACGCTCAAGGACATGGGCTACGACAACGTGAAAAATCTCGGCGGTTTTAAAGGCTGGCTGGAGGCCGGCGGCGAGGTTGAGAAGAGTTAGCGCGGCCTGCGCCGCCGCCAGCCGCCGTCGGCTGCGCAGCAGGAGCATCAACACAATCACGACATTGACCAGGTTCCAGACAAAGCCATTGGCGAACGCCGCGGCATAGGAGCCGGTCATGTCGAAGATGACGCCTGATACCCAGCCGCCAAAGGACATTCCGAGGACGGAGGCGAAGATCACGATGCCGACGCGGGTGGCGGCCTCGTTCGCCGGCATCGTCTCGCGCACGATGATGGCGTAGCTCGG
Source organism: uncultured Alphaproteobacteria bacterium (assembly GCA_963742695.1). GTDB lineage: Bacteria > Pseudomonadota > Alphaproteobacteria > Rhizobiales > Xanthobacteraceae > Bradyrhizobium. Next base: position 22,305 of record CAVUNF010000031.1, on the reverse strand, counting down.
CACGATGCCGCCCTGGAACAGGCCGAACATCGCCGAGATGACGTAGAGCGACGGCAGGCTGGTGAAGAAAAGGTAGAAAAACAGCGCGATCGCCTGCGCGACCGAGCCGATCATCAGGGTGACCATGCCGCCGATCTGTCGGCCAGAAATCCCGAGCCGATACGGCTGACGATGCCGAAAGCCATCATGATCGACAGCATTTCCGCGCCGCGCGCGACGCCATAGCCGAGGTCGCCGCAATAGGACACGATGTGAACCTGCGGCATCGCCATCGCCACGCAGCAGGAAATGCTGGCGATGCACAGCAACACCGTCAGCGTATTGGCCGACAGGTTGAGATCGACCCGCGGCGGCGGCGCATTGGCGTGATCGTGCGCAGCGCTGCCGCGCATAACCTGGCGCAGCACCAGCACCAGAATCGTCATCAACACGCCGCACGTAATGGCGACGCCGAAATGGGTGGCGCGCCAGCCATAGGTCTCCGTGCTCCAGTTGATCAGCGGCGGCCAGAACGTGCCGGCGATATAATTGCCTGACGCGACGATGGTCACCGCCAGCCCGCGATAGCGCTCGAACCAGTGCGAGGCCTCCGCCATCAGCGGCGCGAAGGTGGCCGACGTGCCGAGGCCCATCAGGAAAGCGATGACGATGAACTGCCACAGCGCGGTCGACAGTCCAGCCAGCACATAGGAGCCCACCAGGAAGGCGATGCTGACGGCCATCGCCGGGACAATGCCGAGCCGGTCGGTGATCTTGCCGGTGATGACGCCGCCGAGGCCAAAGCCGAAAAAGATCATGGTGGCGGCGAGCGATATCGCCCCACGGGTGGCCGCGAATTCCTGCTGCACCACCGGCATCACCACGACGACCGACCACATCCCGACCGCGCCGACGGAGGCGATCAGCACGGCTAGCGCGAGCCGCAGCCACGCCTGACGCGAGTCAGGGGTGAAGGCGGCCGCGCCTTGGGATGAATCGGAGGGGGCGTGCACGGGCGCAACTTCGTCGCCCGCAGCCTCCGGGTCAAGCAACATGGCGCGATATTGGGCATGCAGATGCGCCGGGGCAGAATCCTCATGGTCGCTAGGCATTGGCGTTCACCGGTTTTGAGGTCATTCGCCATCGTTTTGCATGCCGACGCGGCGTGGCGACAAACCATTTTGTCTTCGCGATCGGCTTAGAAAATCTATGGCTTGGTCAGCGGTCGCCGCGATGGGGACGCCCAGGTGAACCGCACTCAGCGGATGACCCCGTCATTCCGGGGCATGCGCCAGCATGAACCCGGAATCCAGAGCTGATCAGCTCGAGATTCCGGGTTCGCGCTCTGCCGCGCCCCGGAATGACAGCCAAAACCACCCCGTTAACGCTTTCCTAACCATAAACTGGGCAAAAATTGCCGAGTGGAGTTTGAGTGTCGTCAGCCGCGTAAAACGGGGGAGTACCCGTGGACGCCAGTGCGGTGCCTCACCTTCGAAACGGTGGTCCTTCGGCCGCCGCAAAGTCGTTTGGCGCCCGCGACCGGCATATGCGGGGGGAAGCAGCAACCATGGTCGATGTCACGGCGGGTCAGGGCGGAGCGGCGCCGGGGTCCGGATTTCCTAGTTTAAGTGACATCGGCAACATCCTGAAGCGCGGCGATCTCGCGCTGGCGTTCGGCATCCTCATCATCCTGGTGGTGCTGATCATGCCGCTGCCCTCGATGGTGCTCGATCTTCTGCTCGCGATCTCGATCATCCTGTCGATCCTGATCCTGATGACGGCGCTGTTCATCCAGGCGCCGCTGGAATTCTCCTCGTTCCCGACCATCCTGCTGATCTCGACCATGCTGCGGCTGTCGCTCAACCTCGCTTCGACCCGGCTGATCCTGTCGAAGGGGCATGAGGGCACCGCGGCCGCCGGCCACGTCATCGAAGCCTTCGGCAATTTCGTGATGGGCGGCAATTTCGTCATCGGAATTATCGTGTTCGCGATCCTGGTGATCGTGAACTTCGTCGTCATCACCAAGGGTTCGGGGCGCATCGCCGAAGTCGCCGCCCGCTTCCACCTCGACGCCATGCCGGGCAAGCAGATGGCGATCGACGCCGATCTGGGCGCCGGCCTGATCGACGAGGCGACCGCCAAGAAGCGCCGCAAGGCGCTGGAAGACGAAAGCGGCTTCTTCGGCGCCATGGACGGCGCCTCGAAATTCGTGCGCGGCGACGCGGTCGCCGGCCTTCTGGTCGTGTTCATCAACGTCATCGGCGGCATCATCATCGGCGTGGCGCAGCAGGGCATGGGCTTCGCCGATGCCGCGCGCACCTACACGCTGCTGACCGTCGGCGACGGCCTGGTCACCCAGGTGCCGGCGCTGATCGTCTCCACCGCGGCGGGCCTGCTGGTCTCGAAGGCCGGCGTCAGCGGCGCCGCCGACAAGGCGCTGATGAAGCAGCTTTCCGGCTATCCGCAGGCGCTCGGCATGTCGGCCGGCGTCATGCTGGTGCTGGCGCATGCTGCCGGGCATTCCGATGCTGCCGTTCCTCGCGCTCGGCGGCGGTGCGGCCTACCTGGCGGTGTCGGCGCGCAAGCGCAACCGCGCCACCAAGGAGGCCGAAGCCATCGAGGCCGCCGCTCCGGCCGCGGCCGCCGCGGCAAGTGCCGCGGCCGAAGAACCGATCTCCACCGCGCTGAAGATCGACGATCTCAAGATCGAACTCGGCTATGCGCTGCTGCCGCTGGTCAACGGCCCCGACGGCACCGACCGGCTGACCGAGCAGATCAAGGCGCTGCGCCGCTCGCTCGCGGTCGAGATGGGCTTTGTGATGCCGGCGGTGCGCATTCTCGACAACGTGCAGCTCGAAGCCAACACCTACATCATCAAGATCAAGGAAGTCGACGCCGGCACCGGCCGGATCTGGCCGAACCAGTTCATGGTCATGGACCCCGCCGGCAATCAGGTCGGCGGTGCCCGGCATCCACACCATCGAGCCGACCTTCGGGCTGCCGGCGACCTGGGTCGACGCCGGCCTGAAGGAGGAAGCCTCGCTGAAGGGCTACACCGTGGTCGACGCCGCCACCGTGCTGTCGACCCACCTCACCGAACTGCTCAAGAACAACATGTCGGACCTGTTGTCCTATGGCGAGGTGCAGAAACTGCTGAAGGACCTGCCGAAGGAACAGGGCGAACTGGTCAAGGACATCGTGCCGAGCGCTGGTCACCGATCTCCGGCATTCAGCGCGTGCTGCAGCTGCTGCTGGCCGAGCGCATCTCGATCCGCGACCTCTCGACCATCCTCGAAGGCATCGCCGACGCGCTGGCGTTCTCGCGCAATCCGGCGACCATGGTCGAACATGTTCGCGCCCGGCTGGCGCGGCAGATCTGCGCGCAAAATACCTCCCACAACGGCTACCTGCCGCTGATCGCGCTGTCGGCGAAATGGGAGCAGGCCTTTGCCGAGTCGCTGATCGGCCAGGGCGAGGAGCGCAGCCTCGCGATGCAGCCCTCAAAACTGTCGGAGTTCATGACCGTGGTGCGCGACCGCTTCGAGCAGGCCGCCCGCGAAGGCGAAGCGCCGGTGCTGGTGACCTCGGCGGCGATCCGCCCCTTCGTGCGCTCGCTGGTGGAACGCTTCCGGTCGCAGACCACCGTGCTGTCGCAGGCGGAAATCCATCCGCGGGCGCGGCTGAAGACGGTCGGAAGCGTCTAGACCGGCGATCATCCGGCAGCGGTTGCGCGCAAATGGACGTTTCGCGCCATCAGGCATGGACGATAGCTTGGTCATTTCCGCCACAGGCGAACTAGTGTTGTCGGACTCGGCCGCGAACGGCGCTATGCTGCGGGGCAAATGATACTCCGGCAATTACGCGATAGCTCATCTGCTAATTATGCCATGAATACTTGCAATCCATGTTCCGACGCCTGGACGCCTGATCGCGGGCGTTCAAGTCTTTTCACTGCCTTGTGATCGCCTCTTAGGAACTAAAGCCGAATCCCTACGTTTCTTGCCACGAGATGTTGAACCTGCCGGCGGACGGACCACACCAATCCGCAAGAGGCAGTGAAGGCGGCAGGAGGCTTCCATGAACCATTCGATCTACAGCGCCGATCGCACGACCCACCTCAAGATCGTGGTCGTGGCTCTGGTCGCCGGTATCGCGGTGGCGGGCTTCGGCATCTCGGCCCGCACCACTTCGGACGACGGATACACCCAGACCGCGCGCGTCATGAAGGCCGGCAAGGCCGTGACGATCACCAGCTCGAACACGTCGGTGGTTCGCTAACGAATTTCACGAATTCACGCGGCTCTTTACCAGCCCCCCAAAGTCGCCACGTGAGTATTAGAAGACCCCAACTACCCCCAAGTTGACTACCGAAAACGCCCGCTCCCCACGGGCGTTTTCTTTTTGTGGGTGGCAAGACCGGTTCCGCGAGCTGTTTTCCGGAAACACGCTGTTGCGGCAAGCGCTCGCCAAATAGCGCTCGCCGAGTTCAGTGGGCGGGCGACCGCGCGGCCGGAGGCGGCGGAACGGTCTCGATCAGCTTGCCGGTAAAGACCGGCGCCGAGGTCGGCTTGCCGGTCGGGCGAGCCGCCGGCCTGCTCGACCGTCACCGCGTAGGTCGCGGCGTTGATGATGCCGGCGTCGTAGCGACGCCAGCACCGGCCGCGCGGTGAATTCGCCGTCGCCGATCACGCCCGAGCGAGCGCGGCTGCGCGCAGCCTGTCCGAGATCAGCCACAGCTCGTGGCTCTTGCCGGCCTCGGCAGTGGCGTCGACCTTGCGCACCGTGAAATTCCTGGTCGCGCCGTCCACCGTGAGAATGAAGGCGGCGAGCCGCCGTCCTTCTGCAGCACGGCGACATACTGCGCCGACGGCGCCGCCGGCGCCGGCGGTGTCTTGACCTCGACCACCTGCGTCCGCGGCTTGGGACGAAGCCGTCGGGCAGCAGATTCCGGCCGATAGGCTCCGACCGCGATCATGGCGACCAAGGCCGCCGCGATCGCGGTGGTAACGGTCGCGATATTGCGCCAGCGCCGGCCTGCGGCCGACAACTGGATCACGTTGGAGGCGTCCACGACGCGGCGGCTGGGCTCAATGGCTCGGCGGCGAGCGGCCGGCGGCGGTCGCCTCCGGAAGCACCAGCGGCGCCTGCGGTTCGGAATGTCCCACCGCGGCCTTGATCTTGTCCCAGACCTCGGGCCGCGGCTCGACCGATCCGACCATCTGGTTCAGGACGCCGAGCTTGTGCTCCCACGCCTCGACCATCGCCGTGAAGTCCTTGTCGACGGACATCATGGCCTCGACCTGCGCGCGCTCGTCGGCATCGAGGGTGCCGAGGGCATATTCCGCGGCGAGCGCGATATGGTCTTCGCTGTAGGCCATCATCTAAAGTCCAAGATCTCCTGATCCAAACTGCTAAGCCGAGACACTCCCGGATGTCCATCATGCTGCGGCGCAGCCAGGTCTTCACGGTATTCACCGGCGTCTCGAACTTCGCCGCCAGCTGCTCGCGGCTCCAGCCGTTGTAATAGGCCAGCAGCACCAGCTTCTGCCGATCCGGCTCGAGACGGCCGACGCATTCCAGCAACCGCTTCAACTCTTCCGTCATCTCCCGGCGCGCCAGCGGATCCGGACTGTCGGCAGCCACTTCCATGGCCGCCGGCTCCTCCTCGATCGAGACTTCGCTCCGCTTGCGCACGACGTCGATGGCCCGGTTGCGGGCAATCGACGCCATCCACGTGATCGGCGACGACAGGCCGGGATTGAACTGCCCGGCGCTGTTCCAGATCTTGACGTAAGCCTCCTGAATGACCTCCTCCGCGAGATCCTGTCGCCGCAAGATACGCAGCACCACGCCAAAGAGTTTCGCCCGCGTGGCGGCGTAAAGCCGCTCAAAAGCGGCCTCATCCCCCTTCGCGACGGCGGCAATCAGCCAGACCAGCTCAGCTGGCGTCAGCATTCAGCGTCCCCAAACTCGCGATGCCCCATCGCTTTGCACAGCCAAGCGGCAGCTCCAGCGTGTCGTATCATACCTTGCGCCAAACCGGTCCACCAAGTCGCCGATGGCCGGCCTGTGGACATCCGATACGAAAAACCCGGACCTCGCGGCCCGGGTTTCGATGATGTTGCGGCAGGGCTGGCGGAACGGCAGGCGTCAGGCGACGGCCCCGATGCGGGCGCGCATCAGGCCGATGCTGTCGAGATCGGCCTGTTCGCGGGCGCTCTCTTCGGCGCGCTCGCGCGCCTGGTCGCGCTCGTCCAGCAGTTCGACCTTCTTGAGTTCGTCGAAGGCCTCGCCGAGCAGGCTCTTGGCGTCTTCGAGCTGAATGCGCAGTTCGTCGGCGGAGCGGGTCAGGTTTTCCCGCCGCTGGATCGCGGCCTTGGCATAGGTCGGATAGGCGAAATGCGTGGGATCGTTGATCCCGGCGCGCTCCTGCTCGGTATTGGATTTCGCGCTCCAGATCGACCGACATGCGCTGGAAATCGGCGATCATGCCTTCAATCTGGGCGACCCTTCGGCGCTTTTCGTCGACCTGAAACTTCTTCAGGCGGATCAGCGTTTCACGTGACTTCATCAACTCGTACTCCCCAGAAGTCCCAATCTGAACGCGGGACGGAACCGGCATCCCCCAATGAGCTCACAAGGGCCCCACCGGCATCGCTACTTGTGTGGCGCGGATGATGGCCTGACAAAGTTAGCGTTCCGTTTCCAAATTCCGAAGGATTTGCTCAAGTTGCCGGTAACCCTCGTTCAGGCCGGTCACTTCGTCCTTGGCCTGGCGCAAAAAGCCCTCCAGCGGCTCGTGCAGCCGGATCGCCTCGTCGACCTCGGCGCTGGAACCCTGCGCGGTAGGCCCCGAGCCGGATCAGTTCCTCCATGTCGGCATAGGTCGCCATCACCTGCCGCGCCCGGGTGATGACCGGCAGAAAGGCCGGATCGGCCGATTTCGGCATGGTGCGGGACACCGATTTGAGGATGTTGATGGCCGGATAACGCCCGCGCTCGGCGATCGCCCGCTGCATCACGATATGGCCGTCCAGAATGCCGCGCACCGCGTCCGCGATCGGCTCGTTGTGGTCGTCGCCGTCGACCAGCACCGTGAAGATGCCGGTGATGGTGCCGGCCCCGATGCCCGGACCGGCGCGCTCCAGCAGCTTCGGCAATTCGGTGAACACCGTCGGCGTATAGCCCTTGGCGGTCGGCGGCTCGCCGGCCGACAGGCCGATCTCGCGCTGCGCCATCGCAAAGCGCGTCACCGAATCCATCAGGCACAGCACGTCCTTGTCTTCGTCGCGGAAATATTCCGCGATCGCCAGCGTCAGATAGGCCGCCTGCCGCCGCATCAAGGCGGGCTCGTCCGAGGTCGCCACCACCACCACCGAGCGCGCCAGGCCCTCGTCGCCGAGGTCGTCCTGCAGGAATTCCTGCACCTCGCGGCCGCGTTCGCCGACGAGGCCGATCACCGTGATATCGGCGTCGACGTTGCGCGCCAGCATCGACAGCAGCACCGACTTGCCGACGCCGGAGCCGGCGAAGATGCCGAGCCGCTGGCCGCGGCAGCAGGTCAGGAAGGTATTGAGCGCGCGCACGCCGAGATCGAGCGGCGCGCCGACGCGCTTGCGCGAATGCGCCGGCGGCGGCGAGTTGCGGTAGGGCATCGGCGACGGCCCCTGCGGCAACGGCCCCTTGCCGTCGATCGGCTCGCCCATCGCGTTGATGACGCGGCCGAGCCATGACGGCGACGGCCGCACCTGGCTTGCGGCATTGGCGATCACCGCGCGGCAGCCGCGCCTGCACCCCTTCGAGGCCGGCGAACGGCATCACCACGGCGTTGTTGCCGGTGAAGCCGATCACTTCGGAGGGGATGAAGCGGTTGCCGCCGGTCTCGATCACGATGCGGGCGCCGACCGACATCGCGTGGATCGGCCCCGCGATCTCGACCATCAGGCCGCGCACGCCGACGACGCGGCCATAAATGTTGACGCCGTCGATGTCGCTGATCTGTTCGGCGAGTGCTTTCATTGCGAAAACCTTAAGTTTCCGCGCATTTTGGCCCGTCCCTTAACTTCGTGTTTACCCGCATCGTTAATCATTACGTCACTGTCTTTGGTGACTGAGAGCGCTCGACCGTCAGAAGGAAGGTCGAGTCGCGGGAGTCGGTTAGGCCCGACTCTTAATGTGGAACTTGAACGGGAGTGGCTACAAAAACCTGCTTCGACGCAATATCTTAGGGCGATTCGACAAAAATTGCACGGATAGAGCTTGCGGACACGAATCAGATTTTGTTAACCATATGTCGTCAGGATCCGAATCAGTTGTTCAAAGGCGTTTTGAGTGCCGCAAGTGCGGCCGACCTGACGCCCGGAGCGGCGACTATAGGGGACTGGCATGCGCGTTTTGCTGATAGAAGATGACAGCGCCGTCGCGCAGTCGATCGAGCTGATGCTCAAATCCGAGAGCTTCAACGTCTATACGACGGATCTCGGGGAGGAAGGCGTCGATCTCGGCAAACTATACGATTACGACATTATCCTGCTCGACCTCAACCTGCCCGACATGTCCGGTTACGACGTGCTCAAGCAGCTTCGGGTATCGAAGATCAAAACCCCCATTCTGATCCTCTCCGGCCTCGCCGGCATCGAGGACAAGGTCAAGGGTCTCGGCGTCGGCGCCGACGACTACATGACCAAGCCCTTCCACAAGGACGAACTGGTGGCGCGCATCCATGCGATCGTCCGCCGTTCCAAGGGCCACGCCCAGTCGGTGATCCAGACCGGCGATCTCGTGGTCAATCTCGACACCAAGACGGTGGAAGTCGGCGGCCAGCGCGTGCATCTGACCGGCAAGGAATACCAGATGCTGGAGCTGCTCTCGCTCCGCAAGGGCACCACCCTCACCAAGGAAATGTTCCTCAACCATCTCTATGGCGGCATGGACGAGCCCGAACTGAAGATCATCGACGTCTTCATCTGCAAGCTGCGCAAGAAGCTCGCCAACGCCTCCGAAGGCCGCAACTTCATCGAGACCGTCTGGGGCCGCGGCTACGTGCTGCGCGAGCCGCACGAGGTCGAAGAGCGCATTCCCGCCTGATCTAAGGGTTTACCAGAGAGCCTGTCCGGCTCTCGCCTCCCGACTGGACCCCGCCGCAAATGGCGGGGTTTTTGTTTGTGGGGTGCGGTATGGGCTGGTCCAGGCCTCATCCTGAGGAGCGGCGTCTTCGCCGCGTCTCGAAGGATGGAAGCAGGCATGGACTCGCGGCCATCCTTCGAGACGCTTGCTTCGCAAGCTCCTCAGGATGAGGTCAATATGCGTTCGCGGACCGACTAGGTCCGCCTACCTCCTGTAGCGGCAATATTCATCGCCGTTTTCGTATTCGATGCAGATCTTGACGCGGCGGCGCGGCCGGTCGTCGTCGAAGTAGCTGCGGTCGTCCTTGTCGCGGTCGCCATATTCCCGGTCGCGCTCGCCGCGCCCGCCATATCGTCCGCGATCCCCGTCGCGATCGGTGTCGCGCTCGCGCTGCATTCTCTGATGGGGAGCCATCTCACGGTCATCGCGGCCCATGCGCTCGCCGTCGCGACGCATCCTTCCCTCAAAACCCATCTCGCGGTCATCGCGGCGCATTCTCCCCTCCCCACCCATCTCGCTTCGATCGCGGCCGAACCGTTCGTCGTCGCCGCGACGGATGCGCCAGTCCTGACCCATGGCGCGGTCGTCGCCGCGCGATTGATCGCGGTCAGTACGCTGGTCCCGCTTGATCGGCTTTGTCTTCGGTCCGGCCGGGAGCCGTGGTCTGGGGAGCTTCAACCGCAGGCTTTCCCTGCTCCTGGGCGGCGGGCTTTGCTTGCTCCTGGGCGAAGGATGGCGAGAGGCTCGACGAGCCGAGCAACAGGGCGGCGAGGATCAGGGCGCGCATGGATTGTTCTCCTAGGCGGCAGCGATGGCCTTTTCAATGTCGTGCAACGGGTGACCGGTGAGATCCTTTGAGATTTCCCCACGAAGCACTTCCGACAGCTTCTTGTGGTAGCTCTTGCGAAGCTCTCCGAGGGTTCGCGGCGCTGCGATGATGACAAGATCGGAAATCTCGCCATCAAGTACCCGCTTGTTGAGCAGGCCGGCGATTCCGCCTGCGAAGCCATCTTCGGCGGCCTGGTTGTTGTCAGGGTTTGCAGCGCTATCCTGATGGCCGGCGCCCGAACCCTTGTTGACGCTGTCAATTTCCGCTTCGGGCATCGCCGTCAGCGCGGGGTTGGCCTCATCGCCGGTATTGCGGAATAGACTGAATTTTTCGCCGTCTGCGACAGCTACGGTTGTTCCCTTAGGTAACAGCATGAAATCTCCAAATGTGAGGCGGGCCTGAAACGCAGGCATGCTTCAATGGATCAATTCAAGCTAAGTTCCGCTGGGCGCGTGGATGAACCGAAGGTCGTCATGCCCGTACTTGTCCGGCATCCACGTCTTGCTTGCCCGTAAGCAAGGAAGACGTGGATGGCCGGGACAAGCCCGGCCATGACGAAACGAATCGTCTTCAGAACGGCCTGAATATACTGGCTGCTTTTTTGGTCAGGCTCTCAGGAATTTGCCCGAAGCTTGGCGACAGGTTCGACCAGCGACAATCTGGTCGATGGCACCCCGGCTTTCGAAAGCCCCTCCCGATAATGGGCGATGTCAGCCGGGTTCTTCCAGCGGAAATTCCGCAAGTGCCGCTCGACGGTCAGGCCCGGGAAGTTGGTCAGCAAGGCTTCGGCCGCCTTCGCCGCTTCCTCGGTTCGTCCCAGTTGCGCCAGCGCGGCGGCCCGCACCGCGAGCACCTGAAGATGATTGGGGTTTGAATACAGCGCTTCACGGGCCCACGACAGCGAAGCATCGTACTGTCCGACCAGATAGTGGCTGAACGCGTTCAATGCCGCCCATTGGTATCGGGGATCGCTGTTGCCGCGCTGCGCCGCCATCGAAAACAATTCGATCGCCTGCCGCTGTTCGCCGGTCACGAAGTGGCACATCCCGAGCACGCCGCGCGCACCCATGTCGTAGGGGTTGAGCTCAACCGCCCTTTTCGAGGCCGCCATCGCAGCCTCGTAGTGCCCTTCGAGCGCCTGCAAGTAGGCCAGAATGGAAAATGCAAAGGACGAGCGAGGGTCGAGCCGAACGCTGCTTTCCGCCAGATTCATCGCCGTGGTCCACAACTCGCGCGTACTCTGGATCCAGCCAAACTGGATGCCCTGCACCATGGTGGTGGCGAGATAGGCGTGTGCGATCGAAAGCGCCGGATCGAGCTCCACGGCTTGCCTGAACAGCCTGATCGAGGCTTCGTAATCCGCCTTGGTCTGGCGATAATAGTGGGAAAGCCCCTTCAGGAATCGATCCCAGGCGGTGAGATCGCTTGGTCGAAATCCGCGCCGGGGCCGAGGCTTCCGCACGATAGATTTCCGCGGCGATCGCTGCCGACAGGCTGGTGGTGATCTCATCCTGCATCGCGAAGAGATCGCCGATATCCCTGTCATATCGGCCGGTCCACAATTGCTCGCCATTTTCAGGCGCGATCAGTTCGGCGGTGACGCGGATCTTGATTCCGGCACGCCGCACGGTGCCCTGGATCAGGTATGTCGCGTCGATCTCGCGTGCGATCAGCCGCGCGCTCTGGCTCTTGCCCTTGAATGAGAACGTCGAATTCCGGCTCAGCACCCGGTAAAACGATTGCAGCGACAGCGCGTGAATCAGATCCTCGGTGAGCCCGTCGGAAAAATACTCGTCGGCGCTGTCGCTGAGATTGCCGAACGGAAGCACGCCCACGATCGCGGTTCGATATTGAGCCGCGAGATTCGACGTGTCCCGGGCCTGCAGGCTGCGGCCGTCGGCTCCGGTCGGCTCCCAGGTCCAGACATTGATCGGCTCGTCGATGTTCTTGAAACGATGACTGCCGGCATCGGCAAAGGCGACGCTGAGATGCTTTGAGGCCTCGCCATGGGCCTTTGCCGAAACCGCCACGCCGCCGGGAGCGGCGACCGTTTCGAGGCGGACGGCGATGTTGACGTCGTCGCCGAATACTTCGTCCTCATCGGCCATCACATCGCCCATGTGGATGCCGAGACGGAACTGCATGACCCGATCGGCGGGGATATGGTTGTTCCGCTCCGCCATCAGCAACTGCATCGCGACAGCCAACTCGATCGCGCCGACGATGCTTGGGAATTCGAGCAGGAAACCGTCGCCGGTGTTCTTCACGAACCGGCCGCCATGATTGAGGATGACGGGGTGTATTGCGGTTCGATGGGCCTTGAACGTGGCGTGCGTCCCAGCCTCGTCGGCGCCCATCATGCGCGAATAGCCGGCGACGTCAGCGCAGACTATGGCGGCGAGGCGTCGTTCCATCTCCTGCGCTCCAGAATCAGCGAATACTACGGTGGTCGGTCGGCCGAATCCAACGTCTTTAAACACCTGTCGCGGTCGCACACCAGATCGCGCGGACATGGCGGGCAAGCAATACCGGATACCGGAGCAATTAGTTCAAGACGGGGCAGACGCGCCGGAACTGACGACAACAGACGTTTTCATCTGCGGTCGTGCAAGAAACCCGCCAATGCCTGCGAAAGCGGCAGCGCTGCCTGCCGACGCGCCCCGTCGGCGAATGACGAAGTAGTGGCGAGGCTCTTCGGCTCTCAGGATTTGCCGGTGTGGCCCCAGGTCTCGTCCCAGTCCTGGCCCCCGGCGTCGACCACACGGCCGTCGGCTTCGAAGAACTTGTTGGGAACCTGGAAGATCGCCAGCATCAGCCCGCCCTGCGGACACCACGCGACGTGGCGGGTGCCCTGCTCGCGCCAGATGAATTCGCCGGCCTTGCATTCGATGCCCTTGGCCGCGCCTTCCTTGTCGACCAGGCTGCCTTCGAGAACGTAGGTCTGCTCGATGTTGACGTGCTCGTGATCGGGCAGCACCGCGCCGGGCTCGAACCGCATCAGCGCGGTCATCAGGCCGGTCGCGCGATCGAACAGCAGCGTCTTGGCCTCGCAGCCGGGGAAACGGGTCTTCTGCCATTCCATATCAGCGGGGCGAACGACGTGGGAATGGCTGTCGGCGGTCTCGGCCCTTCGGCGTCACGGCGTCCATGGCAATGCTCCCTGTGAATTTTTCGGGATCATAGCAGCTTTGATTGTGCCCGCCAGCGGGCTTGGGCGCGCGCACGCATGTCAGCTGCGCAGGCCCGGCGCCTCGTGGCCGGTGCGCGCCACATATTCGGTGTAGCCGCCGCCATATTGATGAATGCCTTCGGGCGTCAGTTCCAGCACCCGGTTGGACAGCGCCGCCAGGAAGTGCCGGTCGTGCGAGACGAACAGCATGGTGCCCTCATATTGCGACAGCGCCTGGATCAGCATCTCCTTGGTCGCCATGTCCAGATGGTTGGTGGGCTCGTCCAGCACCAGGAAGTTCGGCGGGTCGAACAGCATCAAGGCCATCACCAGCCGCGCCTTCTCGCCGCCCGACAGCACCCGGCATCGCTTCTCGACGTCGTCGCCGGAAAATCCGAAGCAGCCGGCCAGCGCGCGCAAGCTACCCTGCCCGGCTTGCGGAAACGCGTCTTCCAGCGACTGGAACACGGTGCGCTCGCCGTCCAGCAGATCCATGGCGTGCTGGGCGAAGTAGCCCATCTTGACGCTGCCGCCCAGCGCCACCGTGCCGTCGTCCGGCTCGGTGGAGCCCGCCACCAGCTTCAACAGCGTCGACTTGCCGGCGCCGTTGATGCCCATGACGCACCAGCGCTCCCTGCGGCTCACCATGAAGTCCAGCCCCTGGTAGATGCTGCGGCTGCCATAGCCCTTGTGCACGTTCTTCAGGCTGACCACGTCCTCGCCGGAGCGCGGCGCGGGCAGGAAATCGAACGACACGGTTTGGCGGCGCCGCGGCGGCTCCACCCGTTCGATCTTCTCCAGCTTCTTGACCCGGCTCTGCACCTGGGCGGCATGCGAGGCGCGCGCCTTGAAGCGCTCGATGAAATTGATTTCCTTGGCGAGCATCGCCTGCTGGCGCTCGAACTGGGCCTGCTGCTGCTTCTCGCTCAGCGCGCGCTGCTGCTCGTAGAATTCGTAATCGCCGGAATAGGTCGTCAGCGAGCCGCCATCGATCTCGACCACCTTGGTGATGATGCGGTTCATGAACTCGCGGTCGTGCGAGGTCATCAGCAGCGCGCCTTCGTACCCCTTCAGAAATTGCTCCAGCCAGATCAGGCTTTCGAGATCGAGATGGTTGCTCGGCTCGTCCAGCAGCATGGCGTCGGGACGCATCAAGAGAATGCGCGCCAGCGCCACCCGCATCTTCCAGCCGCCCGACAGCGCACCGACGTCGCCGTCCATCATCTCCTGGCTGAAACTCAGCCCGGCGAGAACTTCGCGCGCCCTGCCCTCGAGCGCGTAGCCGTCCAATTCCTCGAACCGCGCCTGCACCTCGCCGTAGCGTTCGATGATCTCGTCCATATCGGCCCGGGCGGTGTCGCCCATGGCCGCCTCGAGCTCCGCGAGTTCGGCCGCCACCGTGCTGACCGGGCCGGCGCCGTCCATCACCTCGGCCACCGCACTTCGGCCCGACATCTCGCCGACGTCCTGGCTGAAATAGCCGATGGTGACGCCGCGATCGACGGCCACCTGGCCCTCGTCGGGCAGTTCCTCGCCGGTGATCATGCGGAACAGGCTGGTCTTGCCGGACCCGTTGGGACCGACCAGGCCGATCTTCTCGCCCTTCTGGAGCGCCGCGGAGGCCTCGATGAAGAGGATCTGGTGGCCGATCTGCTTACTGATGTTGTCGAGACGAATCATATGCGGTTGAGCCCGGAAAACCTGGAGAAAAAGTCGTGGCCCGCCCCTTAAGCCATGTCGCGCGCTCGCGAAAGGGTGTTCCGGGCCGACAAGCCACGCGTTCCCTTGGCAGAAGGAGGACACGCCGCCCGCCGGAACAAAGCGGGTTTTGTCTGGGGATTGAACCCGCGGTTGGCGTGCACCGACAGATAGACCGTGCAACCCTGCCGGGCCGACAACTCAAAAACAGGCGCGCTTGAAAAATGGTCCTTCAATCCCTGGCCGGTCTGCCGGCGTTTCTGGTCTATTTCTGCACCGGCCTTGTCGCCGTCGTGGCGTACCTCTTCGTCTACACCCACGTCACCCCGCATAACGAACTCACACTGATCCGGGCCAATGTGCCCTCGGCCGCGATCGCGCTTGGCCTCAGCCTGCTCGGTTTCGTGTTGCCGGTGGTCAGCGCCATCGCCCATTCCTCCAATGTGGTGGATTGCCTGATCTGGAGCGCGATCGCGCTGATCGTTCAGATCGTGGTCTTCTTTATCGTGAAAATTCCGGTGCCCAATCTGTCGGCGCGGATCGAGGCCGGCGAACTCGCGCCGGCGATCTGGCTCGGGCTGGCCTCGCTGGCGGCAGGCGCGCTCAACGCCGCCTCGATGATCTACTGACATCGCCGAGAAAAACATGGCCGAGAAACCAGACACGGAATTCGGAGCGCGCAAGCCGGCTGCGATCCGGCCGGCGCAACCGGTCAAGCGCGGCCAGGTGGCCCTGCTGCTGATGGGCACCCTCGCCGTCGGCGGCGGCGCCTATGCGATGATGCCGAGCGAGAACTGCAACCCGA
The DNA here is from genome assembly GCA_963742695.1 of uncultured Alphaproteobacteria bacterium. Lineage (GTDB taxonomy): Bacteria > Pseudomonadota > Alphaproteobacteria > Rhizobiales > Xanthobacteraceae > Bradyrhizobium. The sequence goes on along the minus strand of CAVUNF010000031.1, from coordinate 6,699 downwards.
ACCGGCCGGGAATCGCAGCGCCATCCGGGCAAGCGACCAACACCGAATGCCGGCCGCGCAGTTCTTCAGTCCAGCAGGCGGCTCATCCGGCGGGCGCAGCGGCTTTTACAGCGGCAGTTCTTCAAGCCCATGCTGCGTCGGGCACGTCGCCGTCCGATTCCGGTTCGAGCCATGTGGCGCGCGGCGGGTTCGGTTCGTTTGCGTCGCATTTTACCGGCGGCGGTTGAGCGCATCTCATGCAGCGCATCGTCTGCCCCGAACGCGACGACTGGCGCGCCACCGCGGAACAGGCCGGGTTTGATTTTCACACCATCGACGGCGAGCGCTATTGGGACGAGCGCGCTTATTTTGGCTTCACGCTCGATGAGATCGAACGCCAGATCGAGGCGCCGACGGCCGAGATCGATGCGATGTGCCTCGAACTGGTCGGCCGCGCCGTCAGCGACGAAAACACGCTGCGGCGGCTGAAGATACCGGAGGCGTTCTGGCCGCTGATATCAGAGAGCTGGCAGCGCAAGGAAGCCAGTCTTTATGGCAGGCTCGATCTCAGCTTTGACGGCCGCGGTCCGGCAAAGCTGCTGGAATACAACGCGGATACGCCGACCTCGATTTTCGAGGCGGCGGTGTTCCAATGGACCTGGCTCGAGCAGGCGATCGAGCGGCGGATCATTCCGACGCGTGCCGACCAGTTCAACTCGATCCATGAGCGCCTGGTCGAGGCCTGGAAAAAGATCGGCGCCGGAAGCCACCTTCATCTGACCGGAGCGTCGCAAAACACCGAGGATGCCGGCACGCTGGAGTATCTCGAGGACACCGCGCGGCAGGCCGGCCTTACCACCACCTTGATCGATATCGCCGATGTCGGGTTGCGCGATGACGGCAACTTCGTCGATCTCGACGACCGCGCCATCGATCTCGCCTTCAAGCTCTATCCCTGGGAATGGATGTTTCACGAAACCTTCGGCGCCCAGCTTGCCAAGGCGGCGACCCGCTGGATCGAGCCGCCGTGGAAGGCGATCCTCTCCAACAAGGGCATCCTGCCGTTGCTGTGGCAGATGTTTCCGGGCCATCCCAATCTGCTGCCGGCCTATTTCGAGGACGATCCGGATGCCGCAAAACTCGGCACCTCCTTTGTCCGCAAGCCGCTGTTTTCACGCGAGGGCGCCAACGTCGCGCTGATCAGCGGCGGTGCCACGCTGGTCGAACAAGAAGGACCCTATGGCGCCGAGGGCTTCATTCGCCAGGCGCTGGCGCCGCTGCCGAATTTCTCCGGTCAATACGCGGTACTGGGAAGCTGGCTGGTCGACCATACGCCATGCGGGCTGTCGATCCGCGAGGACGAAAATCCGATCACCGGCAATGCGTCGCGGTTCCTGCCGCACGCGATCATCTGAACGCACTAGCGCATTTTCCAGCGGAGTTGATCCACACTCGTCATGGCCGGGCATAGCCGTCCGAAGGACGGCGTCGCTTCCGCTCGCCTATGACCCGGCCATCCACGTCTTTCTTGCGACGATACAAGGAAGACGTGGATGCCCGGGACAAGCCCGGGCATGACGAACAATTGGGTTAGCGCGCCGCTGACGCGACCGCTTTCAGCGGCACCAGCGTGGCGGCGCCGGTGCGTCCGGTTCTGTTGGCGTTGGGGTGGTAAAGCCCACGACGCTCCGGATAGGGCTTGAAGGCGTCGGAGATCCCGACCACCGATTCAGCCGCGCCCAGCGCCAGCACGCCATCGGGTTCGAGCACGCGGGCAAGCCGGTTGAAGATGCCGGCCTTGGTGTCGGGGTCGAAATAGATCAGCACGTTGCGGCAGAAGATCACGTCGAAGGTTCCGAGATTGCGTAAAATCCTGCAGCAGGTTGAGTTGGCGGTGCTGAACCATGGCGCGGATATCGGCATTGAGCTGCCACAGCTCGCCGGTTTGGGTGAAATGCTTGACCAGCATCTGAATCGGCAATCCGCGCTGCACCTCGAACTGGCTGAAGATGCCGGCCTTGGATTTTTCAAGGACCGCCGGCGACAGATCGGTCGCCAGAATTTCGACCCGCCAGCCCGCCAGCGCCAGCCATTCCCTTCACGCACATCGCGATCGAATACGGCTCCTGGCCGGTGGACGACGCCGCACACCAGATCCGCAGGGAACGCCGGCTCGCGCGCGCCTGAATCAGCGCCGGCAATACCGCTTCCCGCAGATGATCGAATGGAATCTTGTCGCGGAAGAAGAACGTCTCGTTGGTGGTCATCGCCTCGACCACATCAGATGCGTCGGCGCCACCCTTTAGTTTCGCAACGAGTTCGGTGATGCCGGCGAGACCCATTCTGCGCGCAAGCGGGATCAACCGGCTTTCGACCAGATATTGCTTGTCGGCCGACAGATCGAGACCGGAACGCTCTTTCAGCAGTTTACGCAAAAACTCATAGTCTGACGGCGTCACGAACGATCTCCTGAAAACACTCGAACCAGTTTCGGTGCGATCTGAGTAAGCGGCAAAACGGCGGCGCAGATGCCCGCATTGGCGGCAGCACCCGGCATTCCCCAGACCACGCTGGTGGCTTCGTCCTGGGCGATGACACTGCCACCCGCCGCGACGATTTCCTTGCCGCCGCGCATTCCGTCCGAACCCATGCCGGTCAGCACGACAGCCAGGATGGCGCCCTGCCAGACGTCGATGGCGGAGCTGAACAGGGGATCGACGGCCGGCTTGCAGAAATTGACCGGCGGTCCGTCGTCGAGCGCGATCACGGTATCGACGCCATGGCGCACGACACGCATGTGGCGGCCACCGGGCGCGAGGTAGATCTGGCCCGCCTTGACGATCTCGCCGTCGACGGCTTCGTGCGCCGGCCGATGGCTCGCGCGCGCCAGATGCTCGGCCAGGATCGTCGTGAAGGTCGGCGGCATGTGCTGGGTGATCAGCACGGGAAAACGGTCGATCACCGCACCGATTTCGGCAACCAGCGTCATCAGCGCCTGCGGGCCGCCGGTCGAGGAACCGATCAGGAGCGCGCGCGGCGCTTGCGTGCCGAAGGCGCGGCGCAGCAGCGCCGGCTGCGCCACCGCGGGCCTGGGCAACGGCTCGCGAGGCCGGCCCGAAGCCGGCGCCAATGGAGGACTTGCCACCGCCGGAGCGGTGCGGCGGACTCTTGGCGCCGAGATGGCGAATCTTCTGAATGAGATCGTGGCGAAAGGTTTCGGCGGCGGTCGCTTCGCGGGTGCTTTCGGGCTTTGGAATGTAGTCCGACGCACCGAGCGAGAGCGCCTTGAAGCTGATCTCCGCGTTGCGGCGGGTCAGCGTCGAAGCCATGATGATGATCAGGTTGGGTTTCTTCGCCAGCAGCTGGGGCAGCGCGGAAATGCCGTCGAGTTCCGGCATTTCAATGTCGAGCACGGCAACATCGGGATTGACGCGCTCGATCTGGTTGACGGCGTCGAGGCCGGTGCGCAACGACGCCGCGACAACCATATCCGGTTCGGCTTCGACCCAACGGGCGATCAACCCCCTGATGACGACGGAATCATCGACCACCATCACCCGCAACGGCTCTTGCCGTGTCGAATTTTGGGTTGAAGAACTTGCCAACGCAGTACTCATTACTCACCAGATCCGGCTCAAGCGGCAGTATGGAAACGACAACGCCGAAGGCCGTTGAGCCGCCGGATCGATTAACCGGATCAGATCAGGCCGACTTCCTGGAACTTGGCCGTAACGATGTCCTTGTCGAACGGCTTCATGATGTATTCGTTGGCGCCGGCGTGCAGCGCGCGCGCGATGTGCGCGACATCGTTCTCGGTGGTGCAGAACACCACCTTGGGTGCGTCGCCGCCGGGCATCCGGCGCAGATTGCCGAGGAACTCGTAGCCGTCCATCACGGGCATGTTCCAGTCGAGCAGGATCGCCTCGGGCAATCCGCGCTTGCAGACTTCCAGCGCCTTCTCGCCGTCCTCGGCTTCGATGATCTGGAAATCCAGACCTTCCAGAATGCGCCTTGCGACCTTGCGAATGACGCTCGAGTCATCGACCACCAGACATGTCTTCATTTTAGCCTCTACTTCTTCCAGATCCCGAAAGGGACGTTTCCGTTGCAGTCCAAGTTCTTGGCAGTTTGTCCAAGTTTTGCGGTCTTACGCCGCCATCAAGTCAGGCACGATTTCGAGGACGCGATCGACGTCGAGGACGACCATGAGCTGACCGTCGAGGCGATGGACGCCGCCGGCGAGCTTGGCCATGCGGGGATCGAGGTTGACGGGGTTTTCCTCGCGGCCGTCGTCGGCGAGTTTGAGCACTTCGCCGATCTGGTCGATCAGGAGGCCATAGGATTCGCCGCGCAGGTCGACGCCGATCGCCATCGGCGGCTTGCCGTCGTCGTTCTTGGGCAGCCCGAGCCGGGCGCGCATGTCGACCACCGTGACGATGCGGCCGCGCAGATTGAGCACGCCGGCGATCTCGCCCGACGACAGCGGCACCCGCGTCAGCCGTTCCGGCATGAACACGTCCTGCACCCGCGAGATCGGCAGGCCGAACAATTGGCCGCCGATCATGGCGGTGACGTATTCGCCGACCGCGCCTTCGGTGCTTTGGAGTTTGCTGCTCATGATATTTCCTTCAGGCTGAACTTGTTCATGCCTATGCCGCCCGGTTGAGTTCGGCGGTCTGTTCCTTCAGCGCCGCGATCAGGCCGGGGCGGTCGAACTTGGCGACGTAATCGTGGAAGCCGGCCAGCCGCCCGCGCTCGATCGCCGCCGGCGACACCATCGAGGACAGTGCGATGATCGGCATTGAGTTCAGATGCGGCATCGGCCCGGATCACTTCGGCGAACTCGAACCCGTTCATGTCGGGCATTTCGATATCGGTCAGCACCACGTCGAAGCCCTGCCCCGAGCGCAGCGCGACGAGGCCCTCCTGGGCATTGGGGGCCACCCGCACCCGGTAGCCCGCGGCCTTGAGCACCGGCGCCAGCATGTTGCGGAAGAACGCGCTGTCGTCGACCAGCAGCACCGATTGCGAGGTCGCCGAGGGACGCATCTCCTTGCGGGAGAACCAGTCGGCGAACGCCATCGGGAGGAAGTGGCCGACGTCGATCACTTCGGTGGCCTGGCCCTTGATCACGGCGGAACCCAGAATGCCGTCCTTGGAGCCGGCAACCTCGATGTTGAGCCGTTCCTCGACGATGTCGATGATCTCGTCGACGACGAGCCCCATCGAGCGGCCGTCATCGGCGAACACCAGGATCGGCTGCGAGCCCGAGGTCTGGACGCTGACGCCTTCCATCTGCACCAGCGGCATCAGCTGGTCGCGGTACTGCACCATATAGCGGCCGTTGGAGAGTTCGATCTTGTCGACGGCGAGTTCTTCCAGCCGGGTGACGAGCCCGAGCGGCACCGCCTTGGGCTGGCTGGAGCCGGCGCGGAACACCAGCAGCGAGGTCAGCTGTTCGGCGGCATTGGCGCGGGAAGCTGCGTTCTCGTCCGAGATCTCGCGCGCGGCCCCGCCGGAAGCGCCGAGCGCCTTGGCAATGCCGTTGGGGTCGATGATCATGATCACGGCGCCATCGCCCAAAATGGTGTTGCCGGAGAACATGTCGATGTGGCGCAGTTTGGTCGACATCGGCTTGACCACGATCTCTTCGGTGTGGAACACGCCGTCGACCACGATGCCGAAAGTCTGGCTGCCGACCTGCGTGACCACGATAAAACCGTTCTCGGGGTCGGTGGAGGTGCCGTCGTCGATCTTCAAGAGCTTCTTGAGATGCATCAGCGGCAGCAGCTTGTTGCGGAGTCGGAGTACCGCGGTGTCCTTGATGCGCTCGATGCGGTGCTCGGAATTGGCCCGTGCCCGCACCAGTTCGACCACGGCGAGCTGCGGGATGGCAAAGCGGTCGCCGGCGGCTTCCACGATCAAGGCGGAGACGATGGCCAGCGTCAGCGGGATCTTGATGGTGACCGAGGAGCCCTCGCCGGCCACCGACTTGACGTCGATGGTGCCGCCGATCTGGTCGATATTGGTGCGCACCACGTCCATGCCGACGCCGCGGCCGGACACGATGGTGACGCTGGCGGCGGTGGAGAAGCCCGGTGCGAAGATGAACTTGTGGATCTGGGCCTCGGTCATCTTCTCCGAGCTCGGCCTCGCGTGACGAGACCGTTGGCAGACCGCCTTGGCCTTGATCCGCTCGGTGTTGAGGCCGCGGCCGTTGTCGGCGATGCAGATGATGATGTGGCCGCCCTCGTGATAGGCGGACAGCCGGATGGTGCCCTGCTCGGGCTTGCCGGCGGCCAGCCGCTCGGCCGGGGTCTCCAGGCCATGGTCGGCGGAGTTGCGCACCATGTGCGTCAGCGGATCCTTGATCAGGTCGAGCACCTGGCGGTCGAGTTCGGTGTCGGCGCCGTGCATCTCCAGTTCGATCTGCTTGCGCAGTTCGCCGGCGAGGTCGCGCACGATGCGCGGCAGCTTCTGCCAGGCATTGCCGATCGGCTGCATCCGCGTCTTCATGACGCCTTCCTGCAGCTCGGCGGTGACGTTGGACAGCCGCTGCAGCGGCACCTTGAACTCGGTGTCCTCGTTGCGCCGGGAGATCTCCAGCAGCTGATTGCGCGTCAGCACCAGCTCCGACACCATCGTCATCAGGTGTTCCAGCGTGTCCACGTTGACGCGGATCGACTGGTTGGCGATGCGATCGCCCTCGGAGGCTTCCGC
>CAVUNF010000030.1:0-260667 GCA_963742695.1 uncultured Alphaproteobacteria bacterium | reverse complement strand
GGCTGCGACGGTTTGGCGGCCGGCGCGTTCACGCGTGAGGCGCTGCCGGCACCACATCGGCGACCGGCACAGTCGGACCCGGATGGCGTCTTCGGGCAGCGGCTTCGACACGATTTCCACCGCGGGAGACTTGGTCAGCAACCGGCACAGCCGCGCCAGCGTCGAGCGCATCTCATGGCGATGCACCACCATGTCGACCATGCCATGGTCCTTGCAGATATTCCGCGCGCTGAAAACCTTCCGGCAATTTCTCGCGGATGGTCTGTTCGATGACGCGCGCGCCGGCAAAACCGATCAGCGCGCCGGGTTCGGCGATCTGCACGTCGCCGAGCATGGCATAGGAGGCGGTGACGCCGCCGGTGGTCGGATTGGTCAGCACCACGATGTAAGGCAGCTTGGCCTCGCGCAGCATCTGCACGCCGACGGTGGTGCGCGGCATCTGCATCAGCGACAAAATGCCTTCCTGCATGCGGGCGCCGCCGGACGCCGCGAACACGATGAACGGCGATTTCTTTTCCAGCGCGAGTTCAAGCCCGCGCACGATCGCCTCGCCGGCCGCCATGCCGAGCGAGCCGCCCATGAAATCGAAATCCTGCACCGCGACCACGACGGCGGCGCCTTCGAGCTTGCCGTAGCCGACCTTGATGGCATCGTTCAGCCCGGTCTTGGCCCGGGCATCCTTGATGCGGTCGGCATATTTGCGTTCGTCGCGGAATTTCAGCGGATCGGCGGTCACCTCCGGCAGCGCCACGTCGTACCAGGTCTCGTTGTCGAACATCGATTTCAGCCGCGCCACCGCGCCCATGCGCATGTGATAGTTGGAACCGGGAATGACGAACTGGTTGCTCTCGACATCCTTGTAGAAAACCAGTTGCCCGGTATCCGGGCACTTGATCCACAGATTCTCCGGCGTCTCGCGGCGCAGGATGCTGCGGATCTTCGGCCGGACGACGTTGGTGAGCCAGTTCATGGTTCGCTCCGAATGCGATTCGCGCGGTCGCCGCATGTAATATATGGCGGCCCGGACGGTGCCCGGCAAGCCGACCGCTTGAGCGCTCTGATCTCGCGCCCAATTGTGGCTTATTCGGCGGCCTGTTTGGCGCCCCGCACCCCCTGCGCCAGCGCCGCCACGAGATCGGCCACGGCGGTGACGGTTTTGGCGGTCGCATGGCCTTCCGCATCGAGGCTGGCGGCAAGGCATCGACCAGCGCGGTGCCGACCACCGCGCCGTCGGCATTCTCCGCAATGCCGCGGGCGGCCTCCGGGGTCCGGATGCCGAAGCCGACGCAAACCGGCAATTTGGTATGGCGCTTGATGCGGGCAACGGCCTTGCCGACCACGGCCTTGTCGGCGCTCGCACTTCCGGTGATGCCGGTGATGGCGACGTAATAGACAAAGCCGGACGTGTTGGCGAGCACCGCAGGCAGCCGCTTGTCGTCGGTGGTCGGCGTCGCCAGCCGGATGAAATTCAGCCCGGCCTTCATCGCCGGCAGGCATAATTCGGTCGTCTTCCTCCGGCGGCAGGTCGACGATGATCAGGCCGTCGACGCCTGCGGATTTCGCATCGACGAGAAACTTGTCGACGCCGTAGATGTAGATCGGATTGTAGTAGCCCATCAGCACCAGCGGCGTGGTGGCGTCGCCGGCACGAAACGCGCGCACCATGGCCAGCGTCTTCTTCAGCGTCATGCCGGCCTTCAGCGCGCGCAATCCCGCCGCCTGAATCGACGGACCGTCGGCCATCGGATCGGTGAAGGGCATGCCGATCTCGATGATGTCGGCGCCCGCCTTCGGCAGCGCCTTGATGATCTCCAGCGCGGTCGCCGGATCGGGATCGCCGGCCATCAGGAAGGTGACGAAGGCCGAGCGGCCTTGCTGCTTCAATTCGGCGAATCGTGCGTCGATGCGGGTGGTCATGATAGCGGCGTTCGCTGTGCTATACCTCTCCCCGTCGGGGAGAGGTCGGCTGCGCAGCAGCCGGGTGAGGGGGATGGACAAATTCAAGGCGAGAGCACGCAACCTTCGCGCGTCACAAACGAGTGCCGAAGCAAAGCTTTGGCAGGCGCTGCGCAATCGTCGGCTGGCGCGGTGGAAATTTCGTCGCCAGCATCCGATCGACCGGTACATCGTTGATTTCGTGACGCTGGACGGAAAACTGATCGTCGAAGTCGATGGCGTAACGCACGACGAACCGTCGGAGCGAGCAAGAGACAAGGCGCGGTCTGCAGTATTGGAAACGTGCGGCTTCCACATTGTCCGTGTCTCAAACAGCGATGTGTACGACAATCTTGAGGGCGTTCTCGAAATGATCGAAGGCACGCTTCGGTTGGATTGAAGACCCCTCACCCGGCTGCTGCGCAGCCGACCTCTCCCCGACGGGGAGAGGTGAAGGAGGCCGCGGCGTTCGGAGGTCATGTCTTCCCCCGCAAAATTTCCGCGACCTGCGGAATATCCTTGTCGCCGCGGCCGGAGAGATTGACCACCATCAGGTGATCCTTTGGCCGCTTCGGCGCGAGCTCCGTCAACTTGGCGAGCGCATGCGCGGATTCCAGCGCCGGGATGATGCCTTCCAGCCGCGACAGCAATTGAAACGCGGCGAGCGCCTCATCGTCGGTCGCAGAGAGATAGGTGACGCGGCCGGTCTCGTGCAGCCAGGAATGCTCCGGCCCGATGCCGGGATAATCCAGCCCCGCCGAAATCGAATGCGCGTCCTGGATCTGGCCGTCATCGTCCATCAGCAGATAGGTGCGATTGCCGTGCAGCACGCCGGGACGGCCGCCGGCGATCGATGCCGCGTGCAGTTTGGTCAGGCCATGGCCGGCCGCCTCGACGCCGAAAATCTCGACGCAGGGATCATCGAGGAACGGATGAAACAGTCCGATCGCATTGGAGCCGCCGCCGATACAGGCGACCAGCGAATCCGGCAGCCGGCCCTCGGCCGCCTGCATCTGCGCGCGGGTCTCGATGCCGATGACCGACTGGAAGTCGCGAACCATCCCCGGATACGGGTGCGGGCCGGCGACGGTGCCGATGCAGTAATAGGTATTGTGCACGTTGGTGACCCAGTCGCGCAGCGCCTCGTTCATGGCGTCTTTCAGCGTCTTCGTTCCCGATTGCACCGGGACCACCTTGGCGCCCAGCATCTCCATCCGGAACACGTTGGGCGCCTGACGCGCGACGTCGACCGCGCCCATATAGACCACGCATTCGAGCCCGAAGCGCGCGCACAGCGTCGCGGTGGCGACGCCGTGCTGGCCGGCGCCGGTCTCGGCGATGATGCGCTTCTTGCCCATGCGCCGCGCCACCATGATCTGGCCGAGCACATTGTTGACCTTGTGCGAGCCGGTGTGGTTGAGCTCCTCGCGCTTGAGGTAGATCTTCGCGCCGCCGAGATGCTCGGTCAGGCGCTCGGCGAAATACAGCGGCGACGGCCGGCCGACATAGTCCTTGAGGTAGCCGTTCATTTCGGCCTGGAACGCCGGATCGGCCTTGGCGACGGCGTAGGCCTTTTCCAGCTCGAGGATCAGCGGCATCAGCGTTTCCGCGACGAAGCGGCCGCCGAAATTGCCGAAATGCCCGGTTTCGTCGGGACCGCCGCGGAAGGAATTGGGCAAACTGGAATTCATCGAACCATCAACTCTTCGGTGGCGCGCGCGGCGCGAATAAAACTGCGGATCATCTCGGGATCCTTGATGCCGGGCGCGCTCTCGACGCCGGAGGAAACATCGACGCCGCCGGCGCGGCTGATGCGCACGGCTTCCGCGACATTGCCGGCATTGAGCCCACCCGAGACCATGAACGGCAGCTTGAGTTCGAGATTTTCAAGCACATGCCAGTCGAACACCGCGCCGAGGCCGCCGGGACGGGTGGCCTCCTTCGGCGCGCGGGCGTCGAACAGGATGGAATCGGCGACTGCGGCGTAGCCGGGCAGGACGGCGAGATCGGATGCGGTTTCGACCGCAAGGGCCTTCATCACGGGCAATCCGAATTTCTGCTTGATGTCGCGCAGCCGCGCCACGGTTTCCTTGCCGTGCAATTGCAGGATATCGGGCTGCAGCGTCTCGACGATATTGGCGAGCGTCGCATCGTCGGCATCGACCGTGAGCGCCACTTTCTTTGCGCGGCCCTTGGCCTGCCGGCCGAGATCGCGCGCGGTCTCCAGCCGGAGGTGCCGCGGCGACGGCGGAAAGAACACGAATCCCACCATGTCGGCGCCGGCATGCAGCGCGGCGTCGAGCGTCTCGCGCGTGGACAGGCCGCAAATTTTGACGATCAAGGACATGGTTTCGAACAGGGACCAATGGGCAACGGTGAAGCGGAAAAGGGTGCGATCGGGCGGGTTCTACAACGTCGCGCCCTGCTTGTCTCGCCCGCCGGACCCATATCCGCCGCCCTGCACCAGCGCCGGAAACCGCTGCGGATCGCCTCGCGAGGCCAGCGCGCCGGCGCGCAGATCGGCCAGTTGCGACCGCGCCGCCCGCGCATCGGCCTCGTGCTGGCGCGCCGCGCGCCGCCAGCGGCGCTGCCGGAACCAGGTCGCCGCACCGCCCGCCACCACGCCCAAAATCGCCATCACGATGATGACGACGAACAGCGGCAGCGTGAAGCCGACCGACGGATCGCTGGCATTGAAGGGATCGAGCGACACCGTCACCAGATGGCGATTGGCGACCGCGAAAACGATGAATATCAAGCCCAGCGGAATCAGCACCAGGGCCGTGAAAAATTTTCGCATGACCATCTCTCGCGTTGATGGAGACCGGCGGGCGCCAGGTTACGCCGAATGCGCAGACTTGTCCGCGCTCGATGCGCGCGAAACGAAAACGCTTACGCGCCCGCGTCGGGAGCTCCGCCGTCGCGGTTCAGCCGTTCGCGCATTTCCTTGCCCGTCTTGAAAAACGGGACGCTCTTCTGATCGACCGGCACATGCGCGCCGGTGCGCGGATTGCGGCCGGCGCGGGCCGGACGATGCTTCACCGAGAACGCACCGAAGCCGCGCAGCTCGACCCGGTCGCCGCGCGCCAACGCCGCGACGATCTCATCGAGGATCGCGTTCACAATGTTCTCCACATCCCGCTGATAGAGATGCGGGTTGTGCTCGGCGATACGCTGAACAAGTTCGGATTTGATCATCGAGATTGGGACCCGGGGAACGTGCGGATATCCATTTCCGTGAAAATGCCTTGAACTGTCAAGACGCTAAATGAAATTTGGGCGTCGCGAAAGCACGTGACAAATGGCCGGATTGGGGATTGTGACAATGCCCGCAATGCGGGAGCTGGGGCGGAAACCGGACTTAGCCGGTTCAATTGCCGCCCGCCGGTTGCCACAACGCCAGCATTCCATCGAGTCCGAGGCGGTCGACCGCCTGCGCCACGCCGGCCTGCTCGATTTGCCGCGCCACCGCGCTCAGGCCGAGCGCATCGAGCGTAATGGAAGCCGCCGTTCGCAGGAAAGTCAGGTCGCCGAACCGCGGCGACAATTTGAAATCCCGCACCGGCAGATCGCTTCTTGACGTTTTTCTGCGCGACCAGCCAGGCGATGGCGGTTTTCTCGTCGCCGAGTTGATCGACCAGCTTGAGATCGACCGCCTGGCGGCCGGTGAAGACCCGTCCGTCCGCGACTTTCTCGAGCAGTGGCGTCGTCCATGCCGCGCCGCTCCTTCACCAGGCCGCGAAACCACGCATAGGAATCCTTCACCAGCGAATCGAGCGCGGCGCGCGCTTCCGGACTGGTCGGCTCAAAGCCGTTGGGCGCCGCCTTCAGCGGCGAGGACTTCACTTCCTCGACCTTGACCCCGACGGTTTTCATCAATTCGGAAAAATTCGGAAACTGGAACAGCACGCCGATCGAGCCGACCAGCGAGCTTTGCTGCGCCACGATGTGGTCGGCCGCGATCGCCGTGATGTAGCCGCCCGAGGCCGCCAGTCCCTCGACCACCACCACCAGCGGCTTCTTCGCCTTCAGCCGCACCAGCGCGTCGTAAAGCTGCTCGGAGCCGGCGGTGGTGCCGCCCGGCGAATTGATGTGCACGACGACGGCGGCGGCCTTGGATTTCTCCAGCCGCTCCAGCGCCTCGACGCGATCATGGTCGCTGCGGATCAGGCCGTCGATCTTGACCCGGGCAATCGAGCCCGAGCTCGCGATGGCGCTGCGGCCGCCCGGCGTCGCGACCACGCCAACGGTGACGATCGCGGCGATCGCGACCAGTGCCGCGACCACGCGCCAGAACGTCAGCTTGCGGCGTATCCTGCGGCGATCGACGATCACATCCGAATCAAGCGACATCGAGATTTCTCCTGAAGGCAGCGGTCTTGCGAGGGCTCGCACGGTCTTCGCTGTACAGCCCTAATATACCGTGTCCCAATTACATCAATTGCGACGCAATATGTAGAAAACAAGGCCCTTCCTTCTTCCCTTCTCCCCTCGTGGCAGAAGGTGGCGCGAAGCGCCGGATGAGGGGTGCAACACAACGAGGCTCATGACCCCTCATCGCTTCGCTTCGCGAAGCCACCTCTCCCACAGGCGAGAGGAAGAAGACCGTCGCTGCGTCCGAACCAACAAAAAGGCCCCGGTCGAAACCGGGGCCCGATTGATGTGACGAGAAAGCGCTGACGCTTACTTGTCGGTGCGCTGCTTCAGCGCGGTGCCGAGAATGTCGCCCAGCGTCGCCCCCGAATCGGAGGAGCCGTACTGCGCGATGGCTTCCTTCTCTTCGGCGACTTCCAGCGCCTTGATCGAGACCTGCACCTTGCGGGCCTTCTTGTCGAACTGGATCACCCGCGCATCGACCTTTTCGCCGACGGCGAAACGCTCGGCGCGCTGATCGGAGCGCTCGCGCGCCAGTTCAGACCGCTTGATGAAGGTGGTGAAGTCGGTGCCGGCGATCTTGACCTCGATGCCGCTCTCCTTCACCTCGAGCACTTCGCAGGTCACGACCGCGCCCTTCTTGACGTCGCCCGGCTCGGCGAACGGATCGCCCTCGAGCTGCTTGACGCCGAGCGAGATGCGCTCCTTCTCGACATCGACGTCGAGCACCACGGCCTTGACCATGTCGCCCTTCTTGAAGTTGTCGATCACCTGCTCGCCCGGCTGCTTCCAGTCGAGATCGGACAGATGGACCATGCCGTCGACGTCGCCCTCGAGACCCAGGAACAGGCCGAACTCGGTCTTGTTCTTGACCTCGCCTTCGACCGTCGATCCGACCGGGAACTTCTCGATGAACACTTCCCAGGGATTGCGCATGGTCTGCTTGAGGCCGAGCGAAATCCGGCGCTTGACCGAATCGACTTCGAGAACCTGCACTTCGACTTCCTGCGAGGTCGAAACGATCTTGCCGGGATGCATGTTCTTCTTGGTCCACGACATTTCCGAGACGTGGATCAGGCCTTCGATGCCCGGCTCCAGTTCGACGAACGCGCCGTAGTCGGTGATGTTGGTGACGCGGCCGGTGAAGCGCGCATTGAGCGGATACTTCGCCTCGATGCCCTGCCACGGATCGTCCAGCAACTGCTTCATGCCGAGCGAGATGCGGTGGGTCTCGTGGTTGATCTTGATGATCTTGACCTTCACGGTCTGGCCGATGGTCAGCACCTCGGTCGGGTGATTGACCCGGCGCCAGGCGATGTCGGTGACGTGCAGCAGGCCGTCGATGCCGCCGAGATCGACGAACGCACCGTAATCGGTGATGTTCTTGACGACGCCGTCGATGACCTGACCTTCTTCGAGGTTCTGCACCAGTTCCTGGCGCTGTTCGGCGCGGGTCTCTTCCAGAACCGTGCGGCGCGACACCACGATGTTGCCGCGGCGGCGATCCATCTTGAGGATCTGGAACGGCTGCGAATTGTTCATCAGCGGAGCGACGTCGCGGATCGGGCGGATGTCGACCTGCGAGCGCGGCAGGAAGGCCACTGCGCCGTCGAGATCGACGGTGAAGCCGCCCTTGACCTGGTTGAAGATGACGCCGTGCACCTTCTCGTTGTTGTTGAAGGCCTTCTCGAGCTTGCCCCAGCTTTCCTCGCGGCGCGCCTTGTCGCGCGACAGCACGGCTTCGCCGAGCGCATTCTCGATGCGGTCGAGAAACACCTCGACCTCGTCGCCGACCTTGAGTTCGCTTTCCTTGCCGGGCCCGGCGAATTCGCGCAGCGCCACGCGGCCTTCGGTCTTCAGGCCGACGTCGATGACGGCCATGTCCTTCTCGATCGCAACAACGATGCCCTTGATGACGGAGCTTTCCTGCAGATTGCCGCCGGCAAAGCTCTCGTCGAGCATCGCGGCAAAATCGTCGCGGGAAGGATTATAGGAAGTAGCAGTCGAAGCCATTTGTTCTCCAGATGCGGGTATCGCCGGCCATTCGGGTTAAGGGGCGTATCGGGCGTGAAGTGTCAGAGGTCCGCAAACCCTAACGACCGCCTCGCAGGGAAATCGCGAGAGCGGGCCGGCAGCATGCCTGCACGTTCGATACGTTGATTTGATCCGGAGCTTTGAGTTTATCGATCTCAAGAAGGCGAGTTCGAGATATCGACGTTCAAGACCTTGGAGCGGGCTTTCCTCCAATGACGGCAGCGGTTTTGTTTGAAAGGGCTCAAACCCGCTGCCGGCCCGCTCGGACGGCCTCGACAATGTCGATGGCGGCCCGGACGCCGCTTTCTATATCCAAATGCGAGTTATCGAGCAAGTGAGCATCCGGGGCTGCTTTTAAGGGCGCAGTGGCGCGATTCTGGTCGCGTTCGTCGCGCTTGAGGATATCCGCCAGCACCAGGGCCTCGTCGGCGTCCTCGCCCCTGGCCCGCGCCTCCAGGGTGCGGCGGCGGGCGCGGACCTTGGGGTCGGCGACCACGAAGATCTTCACATCGGCGTTCGGGCAGATCACGGTGCCGATGTCGCGGCCATCGAGCACCGCGCCGGGCGGATCGGCGGCGAATTGCCGCTGAAAATTGACCAGCGCCTGCCGCACCCTCGGGATCGCCGAGACCACCGAGGCGGCCTCGCCGACCATTTGGGTCTTGAGCGCCGGATTGCCGAACTTTTCGGGGTCGAGTTCCATCGCGGCGGCGACCGCCAGCGCCTCGTCGGTCAGATCGGCGCCGGCATCCAGCAAGGCCTTGGCCACCGCGCGGTAGATCACCCCGGTATCGAGGTGGCGATAGCCGTAATGATGGGCGAGCCGCTTGCCGAGCGTGCCTTTTCCCGAAGCGGCCGGTCCGTCGATGGCGATGATCATGAAAACTCCGCGCCGAGCCCGCGCATCATCGGGATGAAATCCGGGAATGAAGTGGCGATGAAGGCGGTGTCGTCGACCTTTACCGGCTTGTCGGAGGCAAGCCCCATCACCAGCGCCGACATCGCGATGCGATGATCCATGTGGGTGGCGACGAGGCCGCCGCCGGGAACATGACCCTTGCCTTCGACGATCATGTCGTCGCCAACGATCTCAACCTTGACGCCGTTGACGCGCAGCATCGCGGCGGTGGCTTCCAGCCGGTCGGATTCCTTGACCCGCAGTTCCTGCAGGCCGCGCATGATGGTGGTGCCCTCGGCAAAGCCCGCCGCCACCGCCAGCACCAGATATTCGTCGATCATCGAGGGCGCGCGTTCCGGCGGCACCTCGACGCCGCGCAGTCTTGATGCACGCACCCGGAACTGCGCCATCGGCTCGCCGGCATCGCCGCGCGCGCCGCTTTCCTCGATCGAGGCGCCCATCTCGCGCAGCGTCGTGAACAGCCCGGTGCGCAGCGGATTGGTCATGACGTCAGACAGCACGATGTCGGAACCTTCGACGATCAATGCCGCCACGATCGGAAACGCCGCCGATGACGGATCGGCCGGCACCACCACTTGCGCGCCGTGCAGTTCGGGCTGGCCGGTGAGCGCGATTTTGCGGCCGTGGCTGCCTTCTTTGGTCGAGACGATCTGCGCGCCGAAATGCCTCAGCATCAGTTCGGTGTGGTCGCGGCTGGCTTCCTGTTCGATCACGGTGGTGACGCCGGGCGCGGCCAGCCCCGCCAGCAGCACGGCGGACTTGATCTGGGCCGAGGCCACCGGCGTGCGGTAGAGGATCGGCAGCGGATCGCGCGCGCCCTGGAGCGTCAGCGGCAGCCGGCCGCCCTGCTCGCTGGCGCCGACCCGCGCGCCCATCAATTCCAGGGGATCGACGATCCGCCGCATCGGCCGGGAGCGCAGCGACGCGTCGCCATCGAATATCGCGGTGATCGGACAGCCCGCCACCGCCCCCATCACCAGCCGGCAGCCGGTGCCGGAATTGCCGAAATCGAGCGGATTTTCCGGCTGCGCGAAGCCGGCCACCCCGACGCCCCGCACCGCCCACGCGAAATCACCGGTTCGCTCCACCTTCGCGCCCAGCGCCCGCATCGATTTGGCGGTATTGAGTACGTCTTCGCCCTCCAGCAGGCCCGAAATCCGGGTTTCTCCGACCGCGAGCGCACCCAAAATCAGCGCACGGTGCGAAATCGACTTGTCGCCGGGAACACGGACCTTGCCGGTCAGGGGTCCTGAGCGATCGGGCTTCGAGCGGCGTGGGGTGATCAGATTGGGTCAAGATTGTGTCCTCTGCGCGGGCGGCAGGTATCACATGGGCCGCCCGGCGTCACGCGCCTGTCCAGATGCCCGCAAAGCGCTATTGACAGGGGCGTGGCAACTAGCCAAGTGAAGCACCGTTTTTCAGAAATTCCCAGGATTCCACACGTGGCCAAATCCGATCTCGGAACCAAACGCATTTGCCCGACGACAGGCAAGAAATTCTACGACCTCAACAAGAACCCGGTGATCTCACCCTACACCGGCGAGGTGGTGCCGATTGCGCCGATTCCGCCGCCGCGAACCCGCGCCGATGCCGCGGCGCGCGCCAGCGCGGCTGCAGCCGCCGCAGCCGCCGAAGCAACGCCGGAGCCGGCGGAGGCTGAAGAGTTGGTGCCGCTCGAGGAAGCCGACGCCGAGGAAAATACCGGCAAGGTCAAGGCCGTCGTTCCCGAGTCCGAAGACGACATCGAGATCGACGAGACCATCGAAGACGACGACGATGACGATTCGACCTTCATCGCCGACGAGGAAGAAGGCGACGAGGACGTCACCGATATCATCGGCGACGTCAGCGGCGACGAGGAGACTTGAGATCAGCCCTGAATTGTGTTCAGGGTTTTTGACCGCGCGCCGCCCAAGGCGCGCGGGGACTTAAGGGGCCATAGCTCAGCTGGGAGAGCGCTTGCATGGCATGCAAGAGGTCGGCGGTTCGATCCCGCCTGGCTCCACCAGCCTTCGCCCTTCGGGCTACGGCTGGCGCAGCCGCGCATGTCGCACGAAGAGCGAAGGCTGCCGCGCCGTAGCCCATAGGGCGAAGACGGGCCTAGGCAAGAACCATTCACTTCCCGCCTACTCCCCCAACGCGGCATTCAGCCGGTCGCGCAGCGTGATCAGTTCGTTTTTCATCGCGGTCAGTTCGCCGACCGAACAGTCCGACGCGGCGAGGATCGACTGCGGCACGGCCCGGGCTTTTTCCTTCCGCGCCTGGCCCAGCGGCGTCAGGTCGATCAACACCTGTCTCTCATCCTCGGTGGAACGCGTGCGCCTGACGAGGCCCGCCGTCTCCAGTCGCTTCAGCAATGGCGTCAGCGTGCCGGAATCAAGAAAGAGGCGTTCGCCGATGTCCTTGACCGGCACGCCATCGCGTTCCCACAGCACCAGCATGACCAGGTATTGCGGATAGGTCAGCCCGAGCCGGTCGAGCAGCGGCTTGTACACCCGGTTGAAGGCGTGGGCGGCCGAATAGACCGCGAAGCAGATTTGATTGTCGAGCCGCAGCAGCGGGTCCGCCGCTTGTTTCCTGGCCATGCTAACCTCACTGAACCCAAAAGGGGCTTCCGGCCCATTGTGGGCCGTCGGCGGCCCATGTTCAATTGCGAACAATTAAATGTGAGGCCACATAATTTGTATTGTGCACAATTCTAATTATGCGCAATACAAGTGACGTCAAGCAACCGAAGGGAGACCATGATGTCCGTAAAAGTGCTCTATAAAACCACCGCCAAGGCCACCGGCGGCCGCGACGGCACCGCCGCGACGCTCGATGGCGCGCTCAACGTCAAGCTTTCGACCCCGAAGGAATTGGGCGGCGGCGGCGGCGCCGGCAACAACCCCGAACAACTGTTCGCCGCCGGCTATGCCGCCTGCTTCATCGGCGCGATGAAGGCCGTGGCGGCCGGGGGCGGCCCGAAAGTGCCCGCGGACGCTTCGGTCACATCCACGGTCGGCATCGGACCGCGTTCGGAAGGCGGTTTCGGCCTCGACATCGACCTTGCGGTTTCCTTGCCGGGCCTTGAACGGGCCGACGCCGAGGCGCTGGTCGCCAAGGCCCACCAGGTCTGTCCCTATTCCAACGCCACCCGCGGCAATGTGGATGTCCGCCTGACGGTCGTCTGATCGGCCCGACACCAATGGCCCGCTCCCGGCAACGGGCGGGCCATCCGGCCTTGCGAGAACAGGCGCGGCCATTCGCATTTGCACCGACAGATGTGTGATGCTTAATGGCTGCGACGTTCCCATCAACTTCGCAAGCGACACCCATGACCACTGAAACCGCCCCCGGCGCGATGACCGGATTGCGCGTGATCGATCTCACGCGGGTTCTCGGCGGACCCTATTGCACGCAGATCCTCGCCGACCACGGCGCCGACGTGATCAAGGTCGAACCGCCCGCCGGCGACGAGGTGCGCGACTGGGGACCTCCGTTCCACGGCGAGGACGCGGCCTACTTCGTCGGCATCAACCGCAACAAGCGCTCGATCGGGCTCGACCTCGCTTCCGAGGGCGGGCGCGCCGTGCTGATGAAGATGCTGGAGCAGGCCGACGTCCTGATCGAGAATTTCAAGCCGGGCACGCTCGACAAATGGGGCATCGGCAACGACGTGCTGCGCGCAAAATTCCCGAGGCTGGTGCACTGCCGGATTTCCGGCTTCGGCGCCGACGGCCCGCGCGGCGGCAATCCGGGCTATGACGCCATCATTCAGGCCATGACCGGGATGATCGCCGCGACCGGCTCGCCGCAAAGCGGGCCGATGCGGATCGGCGTGCCGCTGGTCGACATCTCGACCGGGCTTTACGCGGCGATCGGCATCCTGATGGCGCTGGCGGAGCGGCACAGATCCGGGCTCGGGCAGTTTCTCGAAACCACGCTGTACGAGACCGGCCTTGCCATCATGCATCCGCATGCCGCGAATTATTTCATGCACGGCAAGCCGCCGCAGCCTCACCGGCAACGAGCATCCGAACCTGGTGCCCTACGCGATCTTCCCGACCCGCACCGACAACATCTTCATCGGCGTCGGCAATGACGGCACCTTCCGCAAGCTGGCCAAGGAAATCGGCAAGCCCGAACTCGGCACCGATCCGCGCTTTGCCCGCAACAAGGACCGCATCGCCAACCGCGAGGCGCTGCGCGCCGAACTGGCCGCCGTGTTCAGCCAGCACGACGCCGGGCCGCTATGCGATCGCCTGCTCGCCGCGGGATTGCCGGCCGGACCGGTGCAGTCGATCGACCAGGCGCTGACCAGCGCCCACACCGCCCATCGCGGCGATGTCATCGAAAAGGACTGGTACAAGGGGGTGGCCTCCCCGATCCGTCTCGAACGCAGCAAGCCAAGCCTGCGCCGAACCGCCGCCGAAATTCAGCCAGCACGCCGCCGAGGTGCTGGGTGAGTTCGGATATTCCAACGAGCGAGATCGATGCGCTGGTCGCCAAGGGCGTGGTCTGCGGGCCGGAGCGGAAGCGCTAAGACTCATGCCCTGCGATGCTGCGAGCGCGCCGCTCTTTGCGGCGGTGCGCTGCTGATCCGGGGCCCATTGGCGCATTGGTCCGGCTCTGCGGAGCAGCGGAAGAACGCCGCACCGCGTCCGGGACACGAGGTCGCCTTCAGCCTATTTTCCGGCTTCCCTTTGCGCAACGCTTCCCCAATACCTGCTTTCGCTTATACGGTCATTTGCACGTCATCCAGCGCTGTTATCGCGCAAAACGAAGATGATGGTCCAACCGGGAGGGATTTTATGATGCTACGACACTTCGGCCTTGCCACGACGCTGGCGGCCACGCTCGCGCTCGCCAGCCCCGCTCACGCGGTGACGGAGCTTCAGTGGTGGCACGCCATGACCGGCGCCAACAATGACGTCGTCAACAAGCTCGCGGCAGACTTCAACGCCAGCCAGTCCGACTACAAGGTGATGCCATCCTTCAAGGGCGGCTATGCCGACACCATGAATGCCGGCATCGCCGCGTTCCGCGCCGGCAACGCGCCGCACATCATGCAGGTGTTCGAGGTCGGCACCGCGACCATGATGAGCGCCACCGGCGCCATCAAGCCGGTCTATCAGCTGATGAAGGATGCCGGCGAACCGTTCGATCCCAAGGCCTACCTTCCGACCATCACCGGCTACTACTCGACCTCCAAGGGCGACATGCTGTCGTTTCCCTTCAACTCGTCATCGACGGTGATGTGGATCAACAAGGATGAGCTGAAGAAGGCCGGCATCGCCGAGATCCCGAAAACCTGGCCGGAAGTGTTCGCCGCCGCCAAGAAACTGAAAGCGGCGGGTCATGACACCTGCGGCTTCTCCAACGCCTGGGCGTCATGGGCCCATATCGAGCAGTTCTCGGCGTGGCACAACGTGCCGATCGGCACCAAGGCAAACGGGCTCGACGGTTTCGACACCGAGCTGAAGTTCAACTCGCCGCTGCACGTCAAGCACCTGCAGAACCTGATCGACCTGCAGAAAGACAAGACCTACGACTATTCCGGCCGCGCCAACGGCGGCGAAGCCCGGTTCGGTTCGGGCGAATGCGCGATCTTCCTGACCTCGTCGGGCTATTACGGCACCGCCAAGGGCACCGCCAAATTCGACTTCACCTCGGCGCCGATGCCGTATTATCCCGATGTCGCCGGCGCTCCGCAGAACTCGATCATCGGCGGCGCATCGCTCTGGGTGATGGGCGGCAAGAAGCCTGAGGAATACAAGGGCGTCGCGAAATTCTTCGCGTTCCTGTCCGACACCAACCGCCAGGCCAAGCTGCACCAGGAATCCGGCTATCTGCCGATCACCAAGGCGGCCTATGAAAAGACCAAGGCCGACGGCTTCTACGAGAAGAATCCGATTCTGCAGACGCCGCTGAAGGAACTGACCAACAAGGAGCCGACCGAGAATTCGCGCGGCCTGCGCTTTGGCAACATGGTGCAGATGCGCGAGCTCTGGTCCGAGGAAATCGAGGCAGCTCTCGCGGGCAAGAAGACCGCCAAGGAAGCGCTCGACGCGGCGGTCGCGCGCGGCAATGCGATGTTGCGGACGTTTGAAAAGACGGCGAAATAAAGCCAGCGATGAACGGCTCCCTCTCCGGTTCGGAGAGGGAGCCTTGTCGCTCGAAGCCCGCGCCAACAATTCGAGCCGACAAACCGCCCGAAATGGACAAGACGCCCTGAATGGAAAAGTCCGCGGTCTTCAACAGAAGCAAGCTGCTTCCCTACGTGCTGCTGGTGCCGCAGCTCATCATCACATTCGTATTCTTCTACTGGCCGGCCAGCCAGGCGGTCTGGCAATCGTTCAAGCGCGAGGATGCCTTCGGCCTCGTTTCCGAATTCGTCGGCCTGGAGAACTACCAGGCGCTGTTTGCGCAGCCCGAATATTACAAGGCGATGCTGACGACGCTGGTGTTCTCGACGCTGGTCGCGGCGCTGTCGCTCTCGATCGCGCTGTTGTTCGCAACCCAGGCCGACAAGAACCTCAAGGCCGCGCCGGCCTACAAGACCTTCATGATCTGGCCCTATGCGGTGGCGCCGGCGGTGGCCGGCGTGCTGTGGTTCTTCATCTTCCATCCCTCGCTCGGCACGCTGGCGCGGCCGCTGCGTGGATTGGGCTTCGACTGGAATCCGCTGCTGAACGGCAACCACGCCATGACGCTGGTGGTGATGGCCGCGGTGTGGAAGCAGATCGCCTACAATTTCCTGTTCTTTCTCGCCGGACTGCAGTCGATCCCCAAAAGCGTGATCGAGGCCGGCGCGATTGACGGCGCCGGGCCGATGCGGCGGTTCTGGACCATCGTGTTCCCGCTGCTGTCGCCGACCACGTTCTTCCTGCTGGTCGTCAACGTCGTCTACGTGTTCTTCGACACGTTCGGCATCATCGACGCGGTGACCGGCGGCGGCCCCGCCGGCGCCACCACCACCATGGTCTACAAGGTCTATGCCGACGGCCGGCTCGGCGGCGATCTCGGCGGCTCGGCGGCGCAATCGGTGGTGCTGATGGTCATCGTCATCGCGCTGACCGCGATCCAGTTCCGCTATGTCGAGCGCAAGGTGCAGTACTGATGGTCGAGCACCGCCCGTGGAACGACATCATCGCCTACGCCATCCTCACGCTCGGCGTGTTCATCGTCGCGTTTCCGGTCTATGTCGCGCTCATCGCCTCGACCCATGACGCCGCGACCGTGGTCGGCGGACGGATGCCGCTGTCGCCGGGCGGCCATGCGCTGGAAAACTACTACCGCGCCATCTTCGTCGGCGGCTCGCGCACCGCCCCCGAGCCGGTCGGCCACTCTGCTGATCAACTCGTTCATCTCGGCCATCGGCATCGCGGTCGGCAAGATCTTCATTTCGATCCTGTCCGCCTATGCGGTGGTGTATTTCCGCTTTCCGTTCCGCAAGACCGCGTTCTGGATCATCTTCGTCACGCTGATGCTGCCGGTCGAGGTCCGCATCTATCCGACCTACAAGGTGGTGGCCGACCTGCACATGCTCGACACCTATGCCGGGCTGATCCTGCCGTTGATCGCCTCGGCCACCGGCACGCTGCTGTTCCGGCAGTTCTTCATGACCGTGCCCGACGAATTGCTGGAAGCCTCGCGCATCGACGGCGCCGGACCGTTCCGGTTCTTCTGGGATACGCTGTTGCCGCTGTCGGTCACGACGATCGCGGCGCTGTTCGTGATCCAGTTCATCTATGGCTGGAATCAGTATCTGTGGCCGCTGCTGATCACCACGCAGGATTCGATGCAGACCATCGTCACCGGCATCAAGAAGATGCTGACGACGACCGACGAACTGGCGGAATGGCAGCTGGCGATGGCCACCGCCGTGCTGGCCATGCTGCCGCCGGTGGCGGTGGTGGTGTTCATGCAGCGGCTGTTCGTGCGCGGCCTGGTCGAGACGGAAAAGTAGAACAGGGCAACAATGGCTAACGTCACCCTCCGCGACGTCCGCAAGACCTACGCCGGTGGCTTCGAGGCCATCAAGGGCATCGACTTCGAGGTCGGCGACGGCCAGTTCTGCGTGCTGGTCGGTCCCTCCGGCTGCGGCAAGTCCACGCTGCTGCGGATGGTCGCGGGGCTTGAGACCATCACCGGCGGCGAGATCGATATCGGCGGCCGCATCGTCAACCAGATCGAGCCGGCCGAGCGCGACATCGCCATGGTGTTCCAGAATTACGCGCTCTATCCGCATATGAGCGTCTACAACAACATGGCCTATGGCCTGCGCAACCGCCGCATGCCCGAGCCCGAGATCGACACCCGCGTCCAGGAAGCCGCCCGCATTCTCGAACTCAGCGCCATGCTCGATCGCAAGCCGAAGCAACTCTCCGGCGGCCAGCGCCAGCGCGTCGCCATGGGCCGCGCCATCGTGCGGCAGCCGAAGGTCTTCCTGTTCGACGAACCGCTGTCGAACCTCGACGCCAAGCTGCGCATCGCCATGCGGGTCGAAATCCGCAAATTGCAGCGGCGATTGAAGACCACGTCGATCTACGTGACGCACGACCAGCTGGAGGCGATGACGCTCGCCGATATTCTGGTGGTGATGAATGGCGGCCGGGTCGAGCAGATCGGCAATCCGCTCGACATCTACCAGAAGCCCGCGACCACCTTCGTCGCCTCGTTCATCGGCGCGCCGCCGATGAATCTGATGCCGCTGCGGGCAGACGAGATCAAGGCGCAATTCGCCGGCGACAGCCGCGCCGCCAGCGAGGCCGGCATTCTGGGAATCCGCCCCGAGGATTTTCATATTTCGAACGAGACCATCGCCGGCGGCATCGCGCTCGACCTCACCGTGGAGGCGATCGAGCGCGTCGGCGCCGAGACCTTCATCTACGGCACGAGGGAACACGAAGTGCAGGGCGTCGCCGCCAATCCCGGCGAATTGCCGCCGGGCGAGGTGATCGTGCGGATCCCGGGCGCGATCGCGCCTGCCATCGGCGAGCGAATCAGGGCGGTCGCGCCGCGCGAAAAGCTGCATCTGTTCAGCGCCGACGGCCGCAAGCGGATCGACCTGTAGGACTCTCGGCCGTCATTCCGGGGCATCGCGCAGCGATGAACCCGGAATCTCGGCCACGATGCTGAATTCCGGGTTCGCGCTTCGCGCGCCCCGGAATGACCTGAGCGAGCCATTTTGTCGCGGTTCCCCAGGTGCTTGAGGACCTCGCAAATCATGCCCATATTGTCGGTAACCGGACGGCAAACCCGCCGGCCGGCCAGAAATGGGGCGCCGCAAGGGCCCCTCAAAGTCGCTTCGAGAGGACTTTGTAATGTCTCGTGTTCCTTCGTTATCCAGTCCGTTCCTGCTGGGATTCGACGAAATCGAGCGTGCGCTCGATCGCGTCGTCAAAGGCGCCGACGGTTATCCTCCCTACAACATCGAGCGCTGCGACCGCAGCAACGGCCAGCCCGAACGCCTGCGGATCACGCTGGCGGTGGCGGGTTTTACCCGCGACCAACTCGATGTAACCATTGAGGAAAACCAGCTCGTGATCCGGGGCCGCCAGCAGGACGACAAGGCCCGGCAATACATCCATCGCGGCATCGCCGCGCGCCACTTCCAGCGCACCTTCGTGCTGGCGGAGGGGATGCAGGTGCTGGGCGCGGACTTGAAAAACGGGCTGTTGTCGATCGATCTGGCCCGGCCTGAGCCGGAAAAGGTCGTTAAGACAATTGCTATCAATGAACACGAATAATGGAACGAGTAGCGGACTCGACCGCTTAGTCTGACAGAGGAGTCGAGACCATGACTGAAGGTAGTGTTGTGTTTGAACCGGCTGTTGTCTCACCGGAGGCACTGGCGACCCTGGGCGAA
Organism: uncultured Alphaproteobacteria bacterium; assembly: GCA_963742695.1. Lineage (GTDB taxonomy): Bacteria > Pseudomonadota > Alphaproteobacteria > Rhizobiales > Xanthobacteraceae > Bradyrhizobium. The sequence goes on along the minus strand of CAVUNF010000030.1, from coordinate 241,552 downwards.
GGCCACATCGCCTATGTGAAGCAGATCCGTTCCGAGGACGTGCCGGGGCTGTTTCCGCAGGCGCCGAAGATCGCGCCGGGACTGAAGCTGTTCGCGCTGCATGCCGCCGACGGCACGCCGATCATGCTGACCGACAGCCGCGAAGCGGCGATCGCGAATGCATGGAGCAACGAGCTGCAGGCCGTCAGCGTTCACTGACGCCGGCGATTGCCGATCACTGACAGCAGCCGTTCGCGCTGCCGGTGATCCACATGGAATTCGCAATACGCGGGCATTGTCCTATGGACAGAGCCCGCGTATTTTTGGCCCGAGCGATCAGGCAATTGACATTGTCATACGCGGGCTTGACCTGCGTATCCATCAATCGTCGCAACGAGCGTCTCGAAGCAGATGGATTGCCGGGTCGGCTCGGCAATGACGGGTGGAACTACGCCGCGCTCGCCGGCGGCAACGCCAGCACCGAATAGATCGCCTGCGCGTCGCGCGAGGCGCGCAGTTTCTTGGCGACGTCCTGGTCGCGCAGCAGCCGCGCGATCCGCGCCAGCGCCTTCAGGTGATCGGCGCCGGCGCCTTCCGGCGCCAGCAGCAGGAACACCAGATCGACCGGCTGGCCGTCCATCGCCTCGAAATCGATCGGGCGCTCGAGACGGGCAAACAGGCCGAACAGCTTTTCCAGCTTCGGCAGCTTGCCGTGCGGGATGGCGACGCCGTAGCCGACCGCGGTGGTTCCCAGCTTCTCCCGCTGCAGCAGCACCTCGAAAATCGCGCGTTCGTTCTGCCCGGTCAGGCTGGCCGCCCGCGCCGCCAGTTCCTGCAGCGCCTGCTTCTTGCTGTTGACCTTCAACGCCGGGAGAATCGCCTCGGGCGCGACCAGATCGGTAATCGTCATGGGGCGTTCCGAGGTGAATTTAACCGTCAGGTTGCGAAATGGGTTTCAGCGGTAGGCGTCAAGAAGATGAGGCGGGAGGCGGGCTTACACCCGGGTCCTAATTGGGGGGCTTCTACTCCAACGCAAGAGCGGTGCCAACACCCGCGAAACTGGTTCCCGGTCCCCCTTGGGCGGCGGACCATAGGGAGGGTCCGCTGCGCACGTCAATGCCGATCGGCACTAATCCCCGGGCGTAACGACCGGGGGATCGACCCAGCCGACATTGCCGTCCGGCCGCCGGTAAATGATGTTCACCCGGCCGCTGGAGCCGTGCTGGAACACGATGCAGGCCGCCCCGGTCAGGTCCAGTTCCATGACAGCTTCGCTGACCGAAAGCCGCTTCAGCGACGTGGTCGCCTCGGCGATGATCACCGGGTTGTAGCCGGCCTCGTCGTGCTCGTCCTCGCCCGCGGGCGCTTCGATCACGTAGCTCGGCGCATCGAGCGTCGGCGCGGTCAATTCGGCAATCGCGACCGCTTCGGCGTGCGATCTTGCGCGCCGAGCGATCCTTGAGGCGGCTCTTGTAGCGGCGCAGCCGCTTTTCGATCATCACCAGCGCCTGATCGGCGCTGGCATAGGCGTCGGCGGCGTTGGAATCGGCCTCCAGCGTGATTCCGGAATCCAGATGCAGCGAGCAGTCGGTGCGGAAGCCGAAGCCATCCTTGCTCAGCGTGATGTGGCCGGAATAATTGCCGTCGAAATATTTGCGCAGCACTTCATCGGTGCGCTCGCTGACGCGCCCGCGCAGCGCGTCGCCGACATTGATGCTTTTTCCCGAAATCCGAAGAGTCATTTCGATGCCTCGATTGGTCTGGAGCGGGCGAGACTATCCCGAATTGACCGGGACGCAATCAAGCCGGCGCGGTGTCGCGCGACCGGTCGGAAGATGCGGCAGGCGCCGAAAGGGCATTGCCGAGCATGCTCTGCTTGTCACGGCGGCGCTGCACCGAGGACGGGATTCGCATCGCCTCGCGATACTTCGCGACGGTGCGGCGGGCAATATCAATGCCGGATTCGCGCAATCGTTCCACGATGGTGTCGTCCGAAAGGATCACGGCGGGATCTTCCGCATCGATCAGCTGCTTGATGTGGTGGCGGACCGCTTCCGCCGAATGGGCTTCGCCGCCGTCGGCCGACGCGATCGAGGCGGTGAAGAAATACTTCAATTCAAAACTGCCGCGATTGGTCGCCATGTATTTGTTGGCGGTCACCCGCGACACCGTCGATTCATGCATCTGGATCGCATCCGCCACCGCCTTGAGATTGAGCGGCCGCAAATGCGCCACGCCGTGGGTGAAGAAGCCATCCTGCTGGCGCACGATCTCGGTTGCGACTTTCAGGATGGTGCGGGCGCGCTGATCGAGCGCGCGCACCAGCCAGGTCGCATTCTGCAGGCAATCGGTGAAATAGGATTTGTCGCCGTCCTTGCGGATCGTCTTCGACAGCTCGGTGTAATAGACCTGATTGACCAGCACGCGCGGCAAGGTGTCGCTGTTGAGTTCGACATGCCAGCCGCCATCGGGACCGGGCCGCACATAGACATCCGGCACCATGGTCTGCATCCGCGCCGAGCCGAATTTCAAACCCGGCTTCGGATCGAGGCGGCGGATTTCGCCGATCATGTCGGTGATGTCGTCGTCATCGACGCCGCAGAATTTTCGCAAAGCGGCGATGTCGCGCTTGGCCAGCAGATCCAGATGCTCGACCAGCGCCTGCATCGCGGGGTCGTAACGGTTGAGCTCGCGCAGCTGGATCGCAAGGCATTCGCTCAAGTTCCGCGCGCAGACGCCGGGCGGATCGAATTTCTGCAGCACCGCGAGAACCGCCTCGACGTCTTTCGGCGAGGCGCCGAGCCGCTCGGCGGCCTGTCCCAGATCCGGCGGCAGGTAACCGGCCTCGTCGACCAGATCGATCAAATATTGCCCGATCATGCGCTGCGCGGGCGCGGTGAAAGCCACCGCCAATTGCTCGGCGAGATGGCTGCCGAGCGTGACCTCGGCGGCGACAAAGGCCTCGAGATTGTAGCTGTCGTCGTTGGAGGCGCCGCCGCCCCATTCGGTGTAGGCGGTCGGCGCGGCATCCTGCGCGGTGCGCGCGGCGGCTTCGGCGGGCTCCTCGGAAAACACGTTGTCGAGCCCGGTGTCGAGGGTCTGCTCGATCTCGGCGCGGCTGCCGAGGTCGCGGTTCATCCACTCTTCCTGGGCCGGCTCGAAGCCGTCGCCGGCCGCCGCCTGGGCCGTCTCGGAACGCTCGGCCGCCAGCTCGTCGCCGTAGGCGGAACCCGGCTCGTCATGGTCGGAAAATTCGGCGCGCTCGGCCATGGGCTCGCCGGCAACCGGGGGCTCGGGGCCGTCATTGGCGCGCTCGAGCAGCGGATTTCGCTCCAATTCCTCCTCGACAAAGGCCGAAAGGTCGAGATTCGACAGCTGCAGCAGCTTGATCGCCTGCATCAGCTGCGGCGTCATCACCAGCGATTGCGACTGGCGGAACTCTAATCTTTGCGTCAAAGCCATCGAAACAAGAACCGATCCAGAGAAAGTTGGTCCGATTCTTGCTTAAACTAGTCCAAAGCCGATGTACACGGCTTGACGAATTGTAAAATTGGACTAGAGGCGGAATTCCGGTCGCCAAGGTTAAAGCCGGAATTCCTCGCCGAGATAAAGCCGCCGTACATCCGGATTGTTGACGATCTCTTCCGGATTGCCCTCGGTCAGGATCTCCCCGGCATAGACGATGTAGGCGCGGTCGGTCAGCCCCAGCGTTTCCCGCACATTGTGGTCGGTAATCAGCACGCCGATGCCGCGATTGGTGAGGTGGCGGACCAGATCCTGAATGTCGCCGACGGCGATCGGATCGATGCCGGCAAACGGTTCGTCGAGCAGCATGTAATTGGGGCGGGTCGCGAGCGCGCGGGCGATCTCGACGCGGCGGCGCTCGCCGCCGGACAGCGCAATCGACGGCGTTTTGCGCAGCCGCGTGATGTTGAACTCGTCGAGCAGCGCATTCAGTTCGGCCTCGCGCTTTTTCTTCGAGGGCTCGACCACCTCGAGCACCGCACGGATGTTCTGCTCCACGGTGAGGCCGCGGAAGATCGAGGCTTCCTGCGGCAGGTAGCCGATGCCGAGCCGGGCGCGCTGATACATCGGCAGCTTGGTGACGTCGTGGCCATCAAGTTCGATGGTGCCGCGATCGGCCGGAATCAGGCCCGTGATCATGTAGAATACCGTGGTCTTGCCGGCGCCGTTCGGGCCGAGCAAGCCCACCGCCTCGCCGCGGCGGACATAGATGCTGACGCCGCGCACGACCTGGCGCGAGCCGAAACTCTTTTCCACGCTATGCACAGCCAGATAGCCGGCCCGCGGCGCCAGCCGGGGCGCTGCGGCGCCATTGGCCCTGGCGCGCGGCGGCCGCGGCGGCTCCGCCGGGGGTCTCCACGCTCGGCGGCGGCACGTCGTGCGTGAGCGGCGCGTCCCGGGCAAGCGGCGCATCGCGCGCAATCGGAGGCGCGTCGCGCACCGGGTTTGTCAGCATGTCGCCCATGGTATCGCCGAGCGCGGTGATGTCGGCTGCGCGCGAGCGCGCGAATCCTGGCGGACCGCGTTTCGCGGGGCGTCGACGGAACATGCCGAGTAAATCCACCATCCCCGCTTCGCTCAGCCTTTCACGGTGATCCCGCGACCTGCGCCCCGCGGCGATTCGATTCGCCCGCGCAACATGAATGAATGGATGTCCCTTGCCCAGCAGAACACCCTCGATTTGAGGGGCGGTCCGCACCGCCGGCCCGTCGGTAGATACAGGCTCGCGCCGTCGGGCTTCAACCTCACCGGCCGCCGACTAGCGCACAAGCTGATTGATATTATTTTGGTTTATTTGAGTTGCCAGGCGTCGGCGCCGGCCCGGCAGCGGGCCCGCCCGGCGCCAGGGCCGCAGCCCTGGCCGGACTGATTGAAACAGCCCCTGCACCCGGCCGCTGTCGGATTCCACCCGCGATACGCCGGTGGTCATGTCCACCATCAGCCGGTCGCCGCGCAGCACGTTCTTGCACTGGGTCAGCACCACGCCGCCGAGCATGGTGACGAGGTTGGTCTTGGTGTCGAACACGGCGGTCTCGCCGGTCACGACCTGATCCTTCTGGGTAACGACCACGTTGCCCTTGGCCTCGAGCCGGCGGATCGACGAACTGCCGCCGGGACCGGGGGCGGCGGCGGGGATCGGCGCCGCTTTTGCCGGGGCCTTCGAATTGCCCGCCGGCGCGGCGGCAGGCGCGGACGTCGAATTCGTAGAACACCACCAGCACCTTGGACGTCATGGTGGTGTCGCCCTGAATCACTTTCACATTGCCGGCGAAAGTCGCTTCCTTTTTCTTGTCGCGCATCTCGAGCGTGGCGGCCTCGATCTGGATCGGCTGGTCGCGATTTTGCGAAAAACCCTGCATCGCATTGGGCACGCCGGTCACCGCGTTCTGCGCCGAGGCTGCATCGGCTGACATCAGCGCGAGCGCAAACGCGGCCCCGCGGGCGCAACGGCGCAATCCGCCGAACCAGGGTGCTGCGCGGAAAAGGCATCATCTTGAAAATCATTTCGGGTTGGCGGACTTGCCGGAGGCCGCGTCTTGGCGGGAGCTGCCGCCGGCTCCGGCACCGCGGGCGGAGCGGATGCGTTGCCGTCACCGAGCTTGTCCAGGTTCATCACCACATTGCCTTCGAACCTCACCACTTCTCCGCCTCCGGTAATCCTCAGTCTGTCGGCGGTCAGCGTTCCGCCCAGCCATTTGACGTCGACATGTTCTTCCGAAGTCACCGTGCCCTTGGCCATATCGACAAGCGCCTGTGTGAGCCACGCTTCGTAGCCGGTCGAGGATTGCAGAATAGATGTCCTTGTGCAGGTCCAGCACCTGCTGCTTGTTGTTCATCAACCCGGTGCGGGCGTCCAGCGTGACGGTGGTCTTGTCTTCCATCAACACCTTGGCCCGCAGCGTCTTGAGCTCGACGTGGTCCGGATCGGTGACATCCTGGGTCGCGGTCTTGGCCCAGACTTCGTAGGGCCGCTGATCCGGCGTGTAGCCGGACATATGCGGCGATTCCATCGTGATCTTGGTGCCGGAGACCACCAGATTTCCCATGTCGATCGGCAGCTTCGGCAGCAGCATCCGGAACGGATTGAAGATCGAGACAAACAGGATGGCCGTCATCGCCAGGATCACCGCCGCCGGGACCGCGACCCGCAGCACCCGCACCATCCGGCTGTGGCGCGCCGCGATCGCAAAGCGCGCGTCCATGCCGGCTTGATAGGCTGGGTTCTGAACCGAATTCACCGCTGCTCCAAAGCGCTGGCGCCGCTCGTCATTCTAGCCCGGTTTGCCGGATTATGCAGCCCGCGACCTCGCGTTACCAGTGTGACCGAAACAGGGCGGCAACCGCGGCATAATGAGCCTGCGCGTGCCGCTCACGAATGCGCAAAAATATCCTCGGTATCCCAGCCCTGCAAATCGAGTTTTGCCCGCGTCGGCAGGAATTCGAAACAGGCCTGCGCGAGCCCGGTGCGGCCCTCGCGCGCCAGCATGGCGTCGAGCCGCTCCCGCAGGCCATGCAGATGCAGCACGTCGGAGGCCGCATAGGCCAGCTGCGCCTCGCTCAGCGTCTGCGAGCCCCAGTCGCTCGATTGCTGCTGCTTCGACAGGTCGATGTTGAGTACCTCGCGCACCAGATCCTTCAGGCCATGGCGGTCGGTGTAGGTGCGGGTCAGCCGCGAGGCGATCTTGGTGCAATAGACCGGCTGCGGCATCACGCCGAAGGCGTTGTAAAGCGCGGCGACATCGAAGCGGGCGAAGTGAAAGATCTTGGTCACCTTCGGATTGGCCAGCAGCGCCTTCAGGTTCGGCGCGTCGGCAGCACCCTGTCGGCATGACCCTGCGGAATCTGCACCACGTCGGCGCTGCCGTCGCCATTCGACAGCTGCACCACGCAGAGCCGGTCGCGATGCGGATGCAGCCCCATGGTCTCGGTATCGATCGCCACGGAATCGCTGTAGCGGGACAGATCGGGCAGATCGCCGCGATGCAGGCGTACGGTCATGGTGTTTACGAACCTCGTCGAATCGGTATGGCCTAAACTAACGTTGAAACCCGCAACAAACGAGGGGCGCGCCAGCCCCGCCGGCCTGAGGGATAGATGATCGGAAGGTGGGCTCTCTCTTTCGCACAAACCGCTGAAAGATCATAGCTTTCACTGGAATTTACGGCCCGAAAGTGCCGGTGCCCGGCTTCCGGCGCATTTTTCCCGGAATCAGCGAAATTGCTTCAATATGCATCGCCTGCCACCCGCAGACGGAGAGCCCTGATGAAAACCGAACAACAACGACTGCCGCGGTTTGCCGTGCTGATCGACGCCGACAACACCTCGCCGCAGATCGCCGGCGGGCTGTTCGAGGAAGTTGCAAAATTCGGCGAGGCCAGCGTGCGCCGCATCTACGGGGATTTTTCCGGCGGGCAGCTGAAATCATGGACCGACATTCTGCAGAAATACGCCATCGATCCCTATCAGCAGTTCGCCTACACCAAGGGCAAGAACGCATCCGACATTGCGCTGGTGATCGACGCCATGGACCTGCTGCACAGCGGCCGGTTCGACGGCTTCTGTCTCGTGTCGTCCGACAGCGACTTCACCCGACTTGCCTCACGGCTGCGCGAACAGGGCGCCGACGTCTACGGTTTCGGCGCGCAGAAAACGCCGGAGAGTTTTCGGCAGGCCTGCCGCCGGTTCATCTACACCGAAAACCTCATGGCGCAGCAGCCGGTCGCCTCCGGCGCGGAGGCGACGCCGAAACCGAATTCGCTGCGGCCGCCAAGTGCGGCGATCCCCATCCTGCAGAAGGCGATTTCACAAATCGAAAGCGAGGATGGCTGGGTGTTGCTCGGTGAGGTCGGCGGACAACTCTCCAATCTTTTCTCCGACTTCGATGTGCGCTCCTACGGCCACAACAAGCTCAGCGATCTCGTGCGCAAGACCGGCGCCTTCGAGATCGACAAGGGCGTCAGCAACCGGACGCGGGTCCGGGTGAAGCCGGCCGAGGGCGGCGCGAAGACGAAGTGAGCGCCAGCCTATCTGGCGTGGATTGCGCTGGTATTGGCGGAGTTTGTCCGACTAAGATGCAAGCGCCCGGCGGGCGATTTGAACCAGACTGGTTGTGACACGGTAGCGATTGTGAAGACCAAAACAGAGGCCGCCGATCCGGCGCCGGTCGGCGAAGCGCCGCGGCGCATCGCGATGCTGATCTATCCCGGCATTGCGGCGCTGGATGTCGCCGGCCCGCTGCAGGTGTTCGGGTTTTCCAACTTCCTGATGCAGCGGCAGCTCTACGAAATCTTCACGGTCGGGCCGACCGCGGAAGCGATCCAGACCGGACTGGGTTTTGCATTTCAGCCGGCTTGCTCGATGCACGATCTGCCGCTTCCGGTGGATACGCTGCTGGTGTCGGGCGGCAGCGGCCCGGACGCCGTGCAGGATCCCGAGATTTTCGAATGGCTGCGGCAAACGGTGCCGAAGTCGCGCCGCTACGGTTCGATCTGTACCGGCGTGTTCGTGCTGGCCAACGCCGGCCTGATCGCCGGCAAACGCGTGACCACGCATTGGGCGCTCGGCGCCGAACTCGCGCGCCGCAACCCGACCGCAACCGTTGAAGTCGATTCCATTTTCGTGCAGGGACGGCAGCCTTTACAGCTCGGCCGGGATTTCGGCCGGCATCGATCTGGCGCTGGCCCTGCTGGAGGAAGACCATGGCCGCGATTTCGCACTCAAGATCGCCCGCTATCTCGTGCTGTTCCTGAAGCGCTCCGGCGGGCAGGCACAGTTTTCAACGCTGCTGCAGGCGCAGTTTTCATCGATCCCCGCCATTCAGCAGCTGCAGTCCTGGTGCCACGAAAATCTCGATGGCGATCTGCGCGTCTCGTGCGCTGGCGAAGCGCGTGTCGATGAGCGAACGCAATTTCATCCGCAGCTTTCGCGAAGGCACCGGACGCACCCCGGCGGAATTCGTGATGTCGCTACGCCTGCAGGAGGCACGCCGGCTGCTCGAGGAGACCGCGATTGCGCCCAAGGTCGTGGCACAACGCTGCGGTCTCGGCTCCGCCGCGGCCATGCGCCGGATTTTCCTGCGCGAGCTTTCCGTCTCGCCGACCGAATACCGCGACAAGTTCTACGCCCAGGCCGCCGTGGCGGCGATGCCGTTTCCGGCGATCAGCCCGGAGTGGGAGAGATAGAAGCTGGATCACCTGTCGAAGCGGATCTGCATCGTCTCGTCCCCGAGCAACGATTACTCGCATTTCTGAAAAATGCCCGAGATCGCTTCGTCAGAACACATGATGCCGCCCCACTGATAGCCGATCCGTCCGTGGAATTCGATCTTGAACCAGTCATACCCGTCCATGGTCCCGGCGCGCTCCAGCAGCGTGATGCCGCTCTTCTCGGACAGGCTGGCGAGCTTCGCCGCCGACATCGACGGCCCGCTGCGCATGATGCCGCCGAGCGACATGCCCGCCATCGGCAGCTTGCCCTGGCTCGCGGTGCGCCGCGCCGGATGAGAATCGTTGGGATCGCAGCGGTCGGTCTGCGGCGCTTGATGGAATCCGGGGCCGCACGGATCGGTGTTGCCGAGACCGGGCCGGCCGTCCTGAGCGGCGGCCTGCGGTTTGAAGCTGCATTTGGCCGATCCCCAGTCCGGAATTTCGACCGTGATCTGGGTCTGGTCCGGCGAAATCTGCACCGCGTAATCGCCCTCGAAATACCGCAGCGGATCGCCCGCGCTCTGCTTCAGCCGCATGGTGCCGCCCTCGATCGGGCCAGCCTTGATCGCGTTCGGAGCGATCACCGTCAGCGTGATGGCATTGCCCTTGGCGCAGGAATAGGTGCGGGTTTGCGCGTGGGCGATTCCGCTGAATGCCATCAACACGATGATTGCCAGCAGTCTGACCATCACGGAATCTCGTCACGGCTGATCTCATCGCCTTGATCCAAGCGATGCCGCGGCGTGGGTGCACATCACGCCGCGGCATCGAACGACTTGCCGTCACACGCACTGGCCCGCCGGGTTCAGCTTCTTCGGCGGCGCGCAGGCTGGTGGCGGCGTCGGCTTGGGCGGCGGAGGCGGCGGTGGCGCGACCACGGGCTTCGGCGGTGGCGGTGGTGGCGTCACCGGCTTTGGCGGAGGCGGCGGCGCGGTCACCGGTTTCGGCGGTGGTGGCGGCGCAGTCACGGGCTTCGGCGGCGGCGGAGGTGGCGGTGTCACCGGCTTGGGCGGAGGCGGCGGAGCCAACGTCGGCTTGGGCGTGGGCGTTGGTGACGGTGCGACCACTGGCTTGGGCGCAGCCGTCGGCGTTGGCGACGGGGTCACAACCGGCTTCGGCGCAACTGTTGGAGTGGGCGTCGGCGTCGGCGATGGCGCCGCTGTCGTACCCGGCCGGCCTGGCGGGGGCGTGGGAGTGGGAGTGGGCGTCGGCGCAGTCCTGACGCCGGACGGTGCCGCGGTGGCGCTGCAGATGAACTTGCCGCCGCCTTGATCGATAGTCTTCATCAGGCAAGCGCATTTGGTGGCGACGATGTCCTGACCTTCGCCGCAGGTTCCGCCTTTGCTGGTTGGCTTGGTCTCGTTGAGGAGCAGCCGGCCGCAGACACCGTTCTCGATCGGCTTCAGCGGAGCGGCGCAGGTGCACCCGGTCTGCGCGATGTTCTGTCCTTCGAGACAGGCCGCGCCGCGCGCGGTCGGCTTGCCGCAACGACCGCCCGGCAGATCGACCAGCGGGAGTACGCAACGGCAACCGCCGGCCGTGCTCTGCCCTTCGGTGCACGACGCACCTCCAACGAGCGGCGCCTTGCCGGAGGCCGTGCAGTAGAGGTCGTTGCCAACTTTGACGGTCTTCATGCGGCACTTGCAGCCGGTACCGCCCATGAGCTGACCGTCGGTGCAAGTCGTATAGCTGACCGAAGAGCAGATGAACCTTCCGCCGCCGGCATCGACCGTATTCATGTTGCAGGTGCACTTGGTCGCCGCGATGTCGTCGCCCTGCTTGCAGATTCCACCCTTCGAAATCGGCTTGGTTTCGTTCAGCAGCAGCCGGCCGCAGAATCCGTTTTCGATCGGCTTCAGCGGTGCCACGCAGTTGCAACCGGTCTGCGCAATGTTCTGTCCTTCGAGACACGCCGCGCCCCGCGCGGTCGGCTGGCTGCACTTGCCGCCGGGCAGTTCGGTCAAGGGCGCGGCGCAGCGGCACCCGCTGGCCGTATTCTGGCCGTCGGTGCAGAGCGGCGGGCCGCCGCCGTTGCAGGTCCGCGTGGATTGGGCGTCGGCGTGGCAGTTGGCGTCGGGGTGGGCGTCGGATTTACTCCGGTGTTGGCCGCGACGCATTGGAAATTCTGTGCCGCTGCCCGTGAGCCGTCGTTCCGGTCGGGCATCCGCAAACGCCCTGCTCGATCCGGCCGCCCGTGCAGGTGATGCTGGCGTTCAGCTTCACGCAGTTGCCGGCGGCGTCCTTGGTTTCGCCGATCTGGCAAACCGTGTTGGTGCCGGTCCTTGCCGCGGCAACACACTGGAAGTTGGTGCCGCCGCCCTGGAGCGTCGTCCCGGTCGGACAACCGCAAACGCCCTGCTCGATCCGGCCACCGGTGCAGGTGATGCTGGCGTTCAGCTTCACGCAATTGCCGGCAGCGTTTTTGGTTTCGCCGATCTGACAGACCGTCGTACCGCCAGTCGGTGTTGACGTTGGCGTTGGCGTTGGCGTCGCAACAACGATCGGCGTCGTGGTGGGTGTGACCACGGGTGTTGTGGTCGGGTTCGTGGTGTTCACCACCGGAGTCACGATTGGCGCGGGGAACCTGCGCAAGCAATTCGGCGGCGTGCCGACCAGCGGAGGCTTGCAGGCCTGCGCCGCGACGCAGTTCGGCGGCGTGCCGGTTTGACCGGGACCGCAGAATTTCTTGTTGCCGAAGACTGGGCCGACTTGCGGACGGTCCTTGCCGCCGCTGATGATCCCCAGCACGACGGCGCCGGCAACGGCCGGAATCAGATACGGCGCAACGCGCGAGACCGAGGGCACGCAGGAGAGATAGGGATAGTCGCCCCAGGCAACCGTGCCGCGCGGGCAATAGCAGGCTTGACGCCCGTTGCCGGAAATCTCGACGTCGCCGCCGCGGCAGACCAGATCCCTGCGGCAGCTGCCGCCAGGTCCCATCTGCCAGGGCGGGCAGCTTCCGCCGCCGACCCACTCACATTCGCCCGCGGCTTCCGACCATTGAAAGCCGCGGCGGCACGACAAGGGTTCAGCGATATAGGCCGGACGCCGGCATGAGGAGCCGGTCCAGAAGCCACCGATTTCCCGGCAATCGGCCGAGGCCAGATCGTAAGCCTGGTTGCGGGGCGCAGCCGCCGCGACGGGGCGGCTACTGAGCGCAACGCACACGCCAATGGCTGTTGTTCTCCATCTCCTGGCCGAAATCGTCGCCACCACGGCCGCCGCGCCGTTGATGTTGAGCAGGAAGCCATCGCTCTCGCGGTTCCGGAACTGGACGAACTCGGTGCCATCGACCGGCTCGAACGTCCAATGCGTTTCGGTGGCGTCAGGCGCCGCCGCCATTGCCCGCGGCTTGCCGTTGAAATCGGCGAGATAGGTGCTTTTCCATTTGTTCTTGATCCGCACGAACGGCGTGCCGCGCACGGCCTCGAACGTCCATTGCGCGCTGTCCCAGTCGGGTTTCGCGGCGGCAACATCGACCGTGCCCGACGGCGGCGGGTTGTTGAGAAACTTGCTGGGGTCGATGCGCGAACTCAGCCGCTGGATGCCGCTGAGCTGAAATTGCTCGATCGGCGAAATCTGCGGCAACGGATCGGCGGCAACCTGTTGCGGCGGCGCTGCTGCCGCGACAGGCGGTGGCGGAGGAGCAGGCGGCGGCGCCTGGACGACGGCGGCGAGGTGGAGGCGCCACCATTTGCTGCGCAGCGGGCGGCGCGACAGGCGCCTGTGCGATCGGCTGCTGGGCACCCGGCGGCGGCGGCGCGACCACGGCGGCCGCGGCTTCGCCGACATCGACGGTGCGCGGTTCAGTTGACGCAACGAAGGCATAGAGACATTTCTCGGCATCGTCGGTCACGACCCAGGCATGGTTTGCAAAGGTCGGCTGCCTGAAGACGTTGCCCGGCTCGACGATGCCGTAGAATTTGCGGTCGCCGTCCTGGTCGATCCAGTAGATGCGGCGCTTGTCGGCGGACCTGTTCTGAAATGAAAGCTCGGTCGCGGAAGTCGACGCCGGACGATTTCAGCGTCTTTTCGCTGCTGCAGTCCGGTGCGGACTGGGCGAATACTGCTTGCGACGATGCGAAGAAAACCAGTGAGGAGAAAGCGAACGAACGAAGCAAAGATCGCAACATTCAAGCACCCCAAAATGAAAAAATATTCGTCGTAGACAACCAGGCCGCGCGACGACGCGTCGAAACAGCCAACTTTGCGCAATTAATCACGTAAACGGCGCTCGAAGCGTCCGCATCATCAATTCTGATTATGTCCGGCCAATTCGCTCGCGCGCGGCGGTGGATTTCAATGTCCTAGTATTTCCCCCGCGAACCACCGATATTCCGCCCAGCAAGGCGACCACATCGGTCTGACGCTGGCAACCGGTTTTCTCCAACACGCCGCGCACCTGGGCACGAACCGTGTTCGGCGAAACGTCGTTGTCGCCGGCGAGGTCGTCCACCGTCTTGCCGGCGGCGAGGCCGCGGGCGACGCGGGCTTCGGCCGGCGTGAGATCGAACAGCGACATCACCAGTTCCACCGGCGGCGAGCTTGGCGCCGTGACCGGCATCAGGACGAAAACGGCGCTGCTGGCCGCGAAGATATCGCGCGCAGAGAACTTGATCGGCACGACGTGACCGACCATCAGCGTATCGGTTATGGCATCACGGACCGGAAACGACCGGACGCCGCCATTGTCGTTCCGGCGATCCGGGCGAGCGCCTCGACGAGCAGATCATCCGCGCTCTTGTCCGCAAGCGTGACCCTGCCGCCGGCGCGCCAGTGCACGTGACTGACAAGGTTTTCGATCAGGCTGTTGGCGGCAAGCACCTTGCCGCTGTCGGCCAGCACCATCGCGGCCATGCCGAGCGCGGCAAGCGTCTGGCTGGCGGCCTCGGCGCGCGCCAAATGCAGCCGCGCCGCCATGACCGCCGTACGCGCGAGATGCGGGCGCAGCATGTCCAGTCTTTGAAGAGCCTCGCTGCTGGCCGGCCCCTGAGCGGCGGTGCGCGACAGCACGATCGAGAGCGCTTCGCCCGTTGGCAACGCAAAGGCCGTCGCCGCGCCCCACCAAAGGCCAAGCTTGCGCCAATTGTCGCGATAGATCGGCTCCTGTTCCAGCTCGGCCTCCGAACAGAGATCGAGGTCGCGGATGAAACCGTGATGACGGCTGTTGTGAATGCGGGACATCAGCTGGCCGCGCCAGTACCAGCCGTCGGCGACGAAGCGTTCCGCAATGGGTTGCGAGTTTTTCGAAGCCGTCCAGGCAATAATGTTGGGATTGGTGACGAACAGCGAAGCGCCGGCGGAGTCGGATATCTTCGACGTATCCTTGAGGACCTGCGGCCAGAGTTCCGGCACGAAGCCGCACTCGTATATCCGGTCGATCAGCTCAGATTCCGCGGATTTGCTTTCCAACTAATGCAGTCCATCTTCCAGCACCGCAAACCAAAGCGCTGCGCGGCAACATCGTGCCAAGGGCAGCGACTTTTGTCGAGGGTTGGCGTGAGCTGAACGCGCCACGGCCGCCGAAGGACGGACCTCCGAAAAGGAGGGCCGATCGGGCCGCATCGGCGGAGCGGATCATGGGCTCGGGCACAAGTGGTGCCCAGGAAAGGACTCGAACCTTCACGGCCGTTAAGCCACTGGCACCTGAAGCCAGCGCGTCTACCAATTCCGCCACCTGGGCCCGGGCCGGTTAGTACGGATCGGTCGCGCGCTTGTCAAATTGGCTGGATACGACCCAAATACGCTGTACAGCGCTGGCCCGATGGCGTATCGCGAAACCGTTGAATAGCGCTGCGATCCAACGAATCTGACCCCAGGAAATTGACGCCATGGCATCGAATCTGGACACCCTCGTCACGATTTTCGGAGGATCGGGCTTTCTGGGACGCAACGTGGTCCGGGCGCTGTGCAAGCGCGATTACCGGATCCGGATCGCGGTGCGGCGGCCGGAATTGGCCGGCCATCTGCAGCCGATCGGCAAGGTCGGGCAGATCCATGCCGTGCAGGCCAATTTGCGCTACCCGGGTTCCGTCGAGGCCGCGATGCGCGATTCCCACATCGCCATCAATCTGGTCGGCATCCTGGCTGAAGGCGGCGCCCAGAGATTCGACGCGGTGCAGGCAGCAGGGGCCGGCGCGGTGGCCAAGGCGGCGGCCGCCGTCGGCGCGCGGATGGTGCACGTCTCGGCGATCGGCTCGGATGAAAATTCGCTGTCGCGTTACGGCCGTTCCAAGGCCGCGGGCGAAAAGGCGGTGCTGGCCGCCACCCCTGACGCCACCATCCTGCGGCCTTCGCTCATGTTCGGTCCCGAGGATCAATTCACCAACCGTTTTGCAGCATTGGCGCCGATCTCGCCGGTGCTGCCGCTGATCGGCGGCGGCCTGACAAGAGTGCAGCCAGTGTATGTCGGCGATGTCGCCACCGCGGTCGCCGACGCCGTCGACGGCAAGACCAAGGCCGGCGCCATTTATGAACTCGGCGGTCCGGAAGTGCTGACCATGCGCGAGATCATGGACATCATCCTGGCGACGATCGAACGCCGGCGCATGCTGGTCTCGTTGCCGTTCGGGCTGGCAAAGTTCAAAGCGACGTTCCTGCAATTCGCGCCGGGGCCGTTGAAACTGACGCCGGACCAGGTGGCGATGCTGCGCGCGGACAATGTGGTGTCGGACGCGGCGAAAGCGGCGGGGCTGACGCTGCAGGGGCTGGGAGTGGCGGCGGATTCGCTGGAAGCCATCGCGCCGCAGTATCTCTGGCGTTTCCGCAAGGCCGGGCAGTTTCAGCACAAGGGCGCTTGAAGGCGGAATTGCCCTCATCCTGAGGAGCGGCCACTTGGCCGCGTCTCGAAGGATGGCCACGCGTGCTCATGGTTCGAGACGGCGCAAGAGCGCCTCCTCACCATGAGGATTCATTGTCTTTACTTCCCCATCGCCAGCGCGATCAGGCCGAGCGTGCCGACGATGACGCGCCACCACGCGAACAGCCCAAAACCGTGGCGGGTGACGTAGCTCAGGAAGGTCTTCACCACGATCATCGCGGTGATGAACGACACCGCGAATCCGATCGCGATGATGCCGGCGTGGTCGACCGTCATGTCGGCGCGGCTCTTGTAGAGGTCGTAGGCGAACGCGCCGATCATGGTCGGGATCGCCAGGAAGAACGAAAACTCCGCCGCCGCGCGCTTGTCGGCGCCGAGCAGCATCGCGCCGACGATGCTGGCGCCCGAGCGCGACACCCCCGGAACCATCGCCACGCATTGCGCGAATCCGATCGCGAGATACATCGGCAATGGAAATGTCGTGGCATCGTGGTGGTGCGGTTCGAGATCGAGCTGATCGACCCAGAGCAGAATCGCACCGCCGACGATCAGCGAAAAACAAATCACCCACGGATTGAACAGGAACAGCTTGATGTAGCCGCCGGCGACGGCGCCGATCACAGCCGCGGGCAAAAACGCCACCAGCACCCCGATCACGAATCGCCGCGCGTCGGGATCGCTGAACATGCCGAGCGCGATCCGCCACAATTTGGCAAAATAGAGGGCGACAATCGCGAGAATCGCCCCGAGCTGAATCAGCACCGCAAAACTGTCCCAGAAAGGGCCCTCGCCGAGATCGAAGAACCGTTCCGCCAGCAACAGATGTCCGGTCGAAGACACCGGAACGAACTCCGTGACGCCTTCGATGATGCCGAGTATCACCGCCCTCACTGCATCAGACATCATGGTCCGGTCCGTCCGTTGTGATCGATATGCGCCAAAAAAGCCGGGTTCTTCTCGCTTATTCGCCTCCCTGCCGCAACGCCAAAAGCGCTAAAACAGCGGTTGCCTCATTCGTGTGCTTAGGTAGTTTGACGCCGAGTCGCGCGGTTGAGGGTTTGTTAAGCGCGGCGAAATTACCAGGGAATTCATGTACACGCTGTTTCACCATCCATTCTGTCCGCAATCGCGCTTCATTCGCCTCGCATTGGGCGAGCACGGCCTCGATCTGCGGCTGGTGGAAGAGCGGGTTTGGGAACGCCGCGAGGCGTTTCTGGCCTTGAACCCCGCGGCCGCCACCCCGGTGCTGATCGCCGAGGGCCGGCCTCCGATTCCCGGCGCCGGCATCATCGCCGAATATCTCGATGAGACTCATGGCGCCGACATGGATGAACGCCGGCTGCTGCCGACGGCGATCGGCGAGCGCATCGAAGTGCGCCGGCTGATGGCGTGGTTCAACGACAAGTTCTTCGAGGAAGCCTCCAACCCGCTGGTCACCGAGCGCATCTACAAGCGCTTCATGAACGAGGAGGATGGCGGCGGCGCGCCGGCGGCGGATGTGATCCGCGCGGCCAAGGCCAATGTGCGGCATCACCTGGCCTATATCGGCTGGCTGGCGAAGACGCGAAATTATCTCGCCGGCGACCGGCTGACCTATGCGGATCTGGCCGCCGCGGCGCACATCTCGGCGATCGATTATCTGGGCGACGTGCCATGGATCGAGGACGAGGCAGCCAAGGCGTGGTACGCGCGGGTGAAATCCAGGCCCTCGTTCCGCTCGCTGCTGAGCGAATGGCTGGCCGGCGTGCCGGCGTCGCCCACCTATGTGGACCTCGACTTCTGATTACGATCGGCATCGGTTCGCGGATGCAGCGCATCTCAAAAGTGGCGCGCAGCAAAAATATCGAAAACGAGCCCATGCAAAGATAGCGGCGGCCTCTGGCGAGGTATCCAGTGACCGCCGCTCTCAAGCAAGCGCTCAGCCACGAAGCGCGCGCGCTCGGATTCGATTGCATCGGCGTCACCGACCCGGCTGCGACCACGGAAGCCGCAAAACATTTCCGCGAATTCCTCGACGCAGGCGCGCATGGCGACATGGACTGGCTCGCCGCCGGCCCGGAACGCCGCGCCGATCCGCGCGTGCTGTGGTCTGACGTGCGTTCGGTGATCATGCTCGGCGTCAATTACGGGCCCGACCAGAATCCGCTCGACATACTCGATCAGCGCAGCCGCGGCGCGATCTCGGTTTATGCGCAGGGCGACGATTACCATGAGGTGATCAAGAAGCGGCTGAAGGCGCTGGCGCGATGGCTGGTCACCGCGTCAGGCGCCGAGGTCAAGGTGTTCGTCGATACCGCCGCCGTCATGGAAAAGCCGCTGGCGCAGGCGGCTAGCCTCGGCTGGCAGGGCAAGCACACCAACCTCGTCTCGCGCGAGTTCGGCTCCTGGCTGTTTCTCGGCGCGATCTTTACGACGCTGGATCTGCCGCGCGACGACGCCGAGGTCGATCATTGCGGCTCGTGCCAGGCCTGCCTCGATATCTGCCCGACCTCCGCGTTCCCCGCGCCCTACAAGCTCGATGCGCGGCGCTGCATTTCCTATCTCACCATCGAGAACAAGGGCCCGATCCCGCACGAGTTTCGCAAAGCCATCGGCAACCGCATCTATGGCTGCGACGATTGCCTCGCCGTTTGCCCGTGGAACAAGTTCGCGCAGACCGGGCGCGAGATAAAGCTCGCCGCGCGCGATGAATTGCGCGCGCCTGACCTCGCCGATCTCGCGCGGCTTGACGACGCCGCGTTCCGCGCGCGATTTACAAAGTCGCCTGTCAAACGCATCGGCCGCGACCGTTTCGTGCGCAATGTGCTGATCGCGATCGGCAACTCCGGTGAGTCAGCGCTGGCCGTCGAGGCTGAACGGCTGCTGGATGATCAAAGCCCGCTGGTGCGGGGTGCCGCGGCATGGGCGCTGTCGCAGTTGATGCGGCGGGAGCAGTTTGAGGCGCTGGCGGCGAGGGCCGTGAGCGCCGAGCCTGATGAGGCCGTGCGCGCGGAGTGGCAGCGCTGAGTCCTGAAGTTAGAGTTCGTCATGCCCGGCCTTGTGCCGGGCATCCACGTCTTGGGGGACACAAAGCAAGACGTGGATGGCCGGGACGAGCCCGGCCATGACGAATTCCGTTTTTGATGCTCTGCACCGCCCACCCTTGATTTCACGCCGCAAATTCCGTCATGGTCGCGCGCCATGACAAATCAGCCTTTTTTCACCAGAGATCGGCGACGCTTTCATTCCCACCCTGGCGTCGAACGGGCCGTGGGATCCCAACTCGATGCACGGCCGCGTCGTCATCGGCCTGCTCGCCTTCGCGATCGAGCAGCGCCACGGCTCCGACGATTTCATGCCGGCGCGGCTGACGGTCGACATGTTTCGGCTGCCGAACATCAACACACCGGTCGAGGTTGCGACCAAACTCGTTCGCGACGGCCAGCGTATCAAGGTGGTCGAAGCCGAGTTCATCAGCGGCGGCACCAGCATGGCGCGCGCGTCCTGCCAGTTGCTGCGCCGAACCGAAAACCCGGCGGGCAATATCTGGTCGCCGCCGAACTGGGACGCGCCGCTGCCGTCGGATATTCCCGCGCCGACCGATCCGCGGCTCGGCATGAACGGCAAATGGACCACGCGCCCGATCGCAGGCCACATGGGCTCGCTCGGGCCGCGGCGGCTGTGGATGAGCGAGGTGCGCGAGCTCGTCGAAGGCGTGCCGATGTCGCCGTTCGTCCATGTCGCCACCGGCGCGGATTTTGCGAGCCCGTTCGCCAATGCCGGCGACCAGGGCCTCGGCTACATCAACAGCGACGTCACGCTGTATCTGCACCGGCTGCCGGTGACGCGGTGGATCGGTTTCGAGGTGGTGAACCACCACGCCAGCGACGGCGTCGCGATCGGCGAATGCTGGCTCTATGACGAGCAGGGCCCGATCGGCACGTCCACCGTCGCCGCTCTGGCGCAGAAGAAGCCGATGGCGAAACCGCCGCCGCCGTAATTCTCCTCGTCATTCCGGGGCGCGCGGAGCGACGAACCCGGAATCTCGAGATTCCCGATGTGCAATTGCACATCTGAGGTTCATGCTTCGCATGCCCCGGAATGACAACTCGTTTTCGTCACGCCAAATGCCGCGCCATCTCCGGCCGCGCCTTCAGCGCCGCGCCCTGCTTTGCAACGATTTTCGCAATCCGCTCCGGTGCGAAATTCATGTCGACAAAGGCCGGCGCGGTGTTGGCGACCTCGTGGTACTCCGCGATCTTGCCGTCGCGCAGCGTCATGATGGCGACGCCTTCGAACATCACGCGCGCGCCCTTGGCTTCGGGCAGCAACGAGCGATAGCTGAAGGTATAGCGCGCGTAGAGCGTCTCGCCGTCGCTGACGGGCGCATGCATGTCCCAACGGAAATCGGTTGCCGTGCGATAGAACCAGTCGTCGATCAGTTCAGCGACTTTGGCGCGGCCCTTGAATGCACCATAGAAGATGTCGTGATAGACGCCGTCCTCGGTAAACAGCTCTGCCAACGCCTTGCCGTTGTGTTGCTCGACGGCGTCGCAGAACGATTTGAGCATCGCTGATGTGTTCATGGCGTTTCTCCCTGAAGACAGTCTAACCGATCTCGGCGACGCCTGCGATGATCCGCGCGATATCCTGCGGCCGCGACAGCCGGTGGTCGCCGTCCTGGATCATGGTCAGCACCACGTCGTCCTTGGGCAGCCGGTGCGCCAGCGCGAAGGCATGCTGCCACGGCACGTCGGGATCCTGCGCGCCCTGCAGGATGCGAACCGGGCAGCCGACATCGATGGCGCTGCCGAGCAACAGGTGATGCCGCCCCTCTTCGATCAGCGCGCGGGTGATCGGATAGGGCTCGCCATATTGCGACGGCCGCAGCCACACGCCCTTGGTCTCGATCTCCTGCTTCACTTCAGGCGGAAAACCGTTCCACATCAGCGCTTCGGTGAAATCCGGCGCCGGCGCGATCAGCACCAGCCCGGCCAGCGAGGCGCGGCTGGCCGGGCGCCGCGCCATTTCGCGCGCCAGCAACAGCGCCATCCAGCCGCCCATCGACGAGCCGATCACGACCTGCGGGCCGGTGCAGAACTGCTCGAACACCGCCACGCTCTCTTCCAGCCAGCGCCCGATGGTGCCGTCGATGAACGCGCCGCCGGATTCGCCGTGGCCGGAATAATCGAACCGGACGCAGGCGCGGCCCTGTTCGGCGGCCCACGCATCCAGCGCCAGCGCCTTGGTGCCCTGCATGTCCGAATTGAAGCCGCTCAGCCAAAACAGTCCGGGCTGGCCGCCGGCGCGGGCGCGCACCGCGATGCGACGTCGGGCGCTGTCGTTGCCGACCTCGAGGAAGGCCGGTGGCCCGGATTCGGTGGAATTGGTCATCAAGGGTTACTCATGTTTGCGGCCATTTGAGCGAGCACACACCATCCGTCAACGGACGCCAATACCGATAGCTTCGCGGTCGCGGCGCTTGCGGAACGCCGACACGCGCCTCTATTTGCGTTGATCTGAACCATACTGCCGCGGCCGCGTTAGCCAGCGTGACCAAAAAGCCTCGCATTTGATGGTTTTCGCGCGGGGCGTTGCGAGTTTGCTTGCCCGCTGAGCCTTCTTCCTTCACACTGTTGCCTTCGTTCACAACCTTGGAGAGCTACCCATTCGCCGTCCCAATAGAGCCCCGCCCGCTGCCACCAAAGACGGGCCGCGCACCAATGATGAAATCCGCAACGCACAGGTCCAGCTGATTGATCAGACCGGCCTGAACCATGGCACGGTCGAAACGGCGGCTGCCGTGAAGATGGCGCTGGAAGCCGGCATGGACCTTGTCGAGATTTCGCCGAATACCAATCCTCCCGTTTGCAAGATCATGGATTACGGGAAGTTCAAATATTCGGCGCAGAAGAAGGCCGCCGAAGCCCGCAAAAAGCAGAAGATCGTCGAGATCAAGGAAATCAAGCTGCGGCCGATGATCGACGACCACGATTACGACGTGAAGATGCGCGCCATGCAGCGGTTCTTCGAGGAGGGCGACAAGGTCAAGGTCACCCTGCGATACCGCGGCCGTGAAATGGCGCATCAGGAAATCGGCACCAAGCTGCTGGACAAGGTCAAAAGCGACGTCGCCGAGATCGCCAAGGTCGAGCAGGACGCTCGTTTCGAAGGCCGCCAGGTGGTGATGGTGCTGGCGCCGCGCTGATTCGCGGCCAGCCATCCGATCAGGCAATCAGCCGTTACGAAAAAGGCCCGTCAGATCATCTGGCGGGCCGTTTTTTGCTGGCTGAATGACCGCGAAGACTTCTCTAGCGTGATTTATCAGGCCCGGGTGGCCTGCCAAACGCCACTGCATTTGTCGCCGGTGATGACGCCGCTCCAGCGCCCGGTGCCGGATTTGCCGTTGAGCCGGCCGCCGCCGTTCGCCCAGGAGGCGCCGACGCTGATCCGCACCGAAACGGCGCCGTTGCCGGTGACGCCTCCGGTGACCTTGCCGCCGCCGGCCGACGAAACCCGGGTGCCCAACACGTTGAAAGGGACGGTATTGGAGTTATGGCAATTGCCGACCTTGGGGGTAAACGTGACACTCCAGGTGCCGTCATAGGCGCCGACCCGGGCGTCGGCGACACTGGGCACGGCGACGGCAGCAAGGGCCGCCGCGACAAACATTCCCCGCAAGGCGAGGCTGGGCCTGAAATTCGTGAAAAGAGCGATCGGTCGGACTGAAATCATCGTTTTTCCCTGCGTTTTGACAGCGACGGTGATGCAATAGCCTATACGTCGAGTGTTACGGTTCCTTGGTTCAAACGTTGCCAAGTTGGCCGCGCTCTGCCATAAGCCCCATCTTCATCGCCCGGCTGATCAAGGGCTGCCGTGTCGATGTCCGTGCCGGTTATCTCATTTCAGAAATAACCATGCACTTTCAACGCTCTAACGAGCATTTTAGCCGGCCGAACGCCTTCACGGGCGCTTTCGTGTTGCGGCAACAGGAGAGCCAAATGCCCAAGCTGAAGACCAAGTCAGGCGCTAAAAAGCGTTTCAAGGTGACTGCCACCGGCAAAGTATTGGCCGCCCAGCGCGGCAAGCGCCACGGCATGATCAAGCGGACGAAGAAGCAGATTTGTCAGCTTCGCGGCACCCGCGTGCTGTTCAAGACCGACGGCGATAACATCAAGAAGTATTTCTTGCCCAACGCCTGATCGCCAAGCGCGATCTCACACTTTGCCGAGCCGCGTCCGCGCGGCGATCCGTCACCCATTTTTCATATGAAGGAGACCAGTCATGTCTCGCGTTAAACGCGGTGTGACCTCTCACGCCAAGCACAAGAAAGTCTACAAGCTCGCCAAGGGTTTCCGCGGCCGCCGCAAGAACACCATCCGCACCGCGAAGGCTGCGGTCGAGAAGGCCGCGCAATACGCGTTCCGCGACCGCAAGCGCAAGAAGCGCACCTTCCGCGCGTTGTGGATCCAGCGTCTCAATGCCGCCGTGCGTCCGCTCGGCATGACCTACAGCGTCTTTATCAACGGCCTTGCCAAGTCGGGCATCACCGTCGACCGCAAGGTGCTGTCGGATCTCGCGATCCACGAGCCGGCGGCGTTCCAGGCGATCGCCGAAAAGGCCAAGGCTGCGTTGGCGGCGTAACGGGCCCGCTCGCGCTTACGCCTTTGACGTCGTCATGGCCGGGCAAAAGTGCGAAGCACGTCTTCGCACAGATGTCCCGGCCATCCACGTCTTCCTTTGAGCGCCTTAAGACGTGGATGCCCGGGACAAGCCCGGGCATGACGGAGCTAGGAGCACTGGCTTAGCATCCTAGCGAAAAGGGATTGCCATGACCGATCTTGCTCAACTCGAATCCCAGATCCTCGGCGAGATCGCCGCCGCAAGCGACGAGGCCGCGCTGGAAGCGGTGCGCGTCGCAGCGCTCGGCAAGAAGGGCTCGATCTCGGCGCTGCTCTCGACGCTCGGCAAGATGTCGCCGGACGAACGCAAGACGCAGGGTGCGGCGATCAACCTCGCCAAGGATACGGTGACGCAGGCGCTGACCTCACGCCGCGACCTCTTGAAATCGGCAGCGCTCGACTCACGGCTTGCCACCGAGACCATCGACGTCACGCTTCCGGTACGCGAACCCACAGCGGAAGCGGGCCGGATCCATCCGCTCAGCCAGGTGATGGACGAGTTGACGGCGATCTTCGGCGACATGGGATTTGCGATCGCCGAAGGTCCCGACATCGAGACCGACGACTACAACTTCACCAAACTGAATTTCCCCGAGGGTCATCCGGCCCGCGAGATGCACGACACCTTCTTCTTCAATCCGAAAGAAGATGGCTCGCGCATGCTGCTGCGTACCCACACCTCGCCGGTGCAGGTGCGCACCATGCTGACGCAGAAGCCACCGATCCGCATCATCTGTCCGGGCCGCACCTATCGCATCGATTCGGATGCCACCCACACGCCGCAATTTCACCAGGTCGAAGGCCTCGTGATCGACAAGGGTTCGCATCTCGGCCACCTCAAATGGATCCTGCACGAGTTCTGCAAGGCGTTCTTCGAGGTCGACAACATCAACATGCGGTTCCGGCCGTCGTTCTTTCCGTTCACCGAGCCGTCGCTCGAGGTCGACATCCAGTGCCGTCGCGACAAGGGCGAGATCCGGTTCGGCGAGGGCGAGGACTGGATGGAGATTCTCGGCTGCGGCATGGTGCATCCGAACGTGCTGCGCGCCTGCGGCATCGATCCCGACGTCTATCAGGGCTTTGCCTGGGGCATGGGCATCGACCGCATCGCGATGCTGAAATACGGCATGTCCGATCTGCGCCAGATGTTCGAGAACGACGTGCGCTGGCTCAATCATTACGGCTTCAAGCCGCTCGAAGTCCCGACGCTGGCGGGAGGATTGAGTTCGTGAGCCTGAGCGCCGTTCCCGAGCAGTATCGAAGCCTGCGTTCGTTCGCGTTCGGCGATGGCCCAGAGCCTGCCGACAAGCTGCTCGAACTCGTGCTGAAGGGCCTGAAGACCGCGACCTGCTCGACCGAGGATGAGCCGAACACCTCGAGCCCAGGCGAGCGCTGGATCGTGCTCGACGGTCGCGGCAACCCGCGATGCGTGATCGAAACCACCGAAGTCACCTACCGCCGGTTTGGCGAGGTCGACGCGGCCTTTGCCCATGACGAAGGCGAAGGCGATCGCAGCCTCGCCTACTGGCGCGAGGCGCATCGGCAGTATTTTGGACGGCAGGGCAAATTCAGCGAAGACATGATGTGTATGTGCGAGCGTTTTCGTCTGGTTGAGGTTTTTGCAGACCACAGGGTGACATCATGAAATTCACCCTCTCCTGGCTGAAGGAACATCTCGAAACCGACGAGCCGCTGGAAAAGCTCGCCGACAAGCTCACCATGATCGGGCTCGAGGTCGAGAGCATCGACGACAAGGCGAAAGCGCTGGCGCCGTTCACCATCGCGCGGGTGATTTCGGCCGAGCAGCATCCCAACGCCGACCGCCTGCGGGTCTGCATGGTCGACACCGGCGATGGTGGCGCACCGGTGCAGGTCGTGTGCGGCGCGCCGAATGCGCGCGCCGGGCTCGTCAGCGTGTTCTCGGCGCCCGGCACCTTCATCCCCGGCAAGAACATCACGCTCGGCGTCGGCACTATCCGGGGTGTCGAGAGCCGCGGCATGCTGTGCTCGGCTGCAGAGCTGCAACTCTCCGAGGATCACGACGGCATCATGGAACTGCCGGCCGACGCGCCGCTCGGCGCCGGCTACGCGCAATGGGCCGGGCTCGGCGATCCCATGCTGGAAATCAACCTGACGCCGAACCGGCAGGATTGCACCGGGGTGCACGGCATCGCCCGCGACCTTGCCGCAGCCGACATGGGCAAGTTCAAGGACCCGGCGATCAAGCCGATCAAGGGCGAATTCCCCTGCCCGGTGAACGTCACCGTCGAGGATGCGAGCCTGTGTCCGGGTTTTGCCTTGCGGCTGGTGCGCGGGGTCAAGAACGGGCCTTCGCCGGAATGGCTGCAGCAGCGCCTGACCTCGATCGGCTTGCGGCCGATCAACGCGCTGGTCGATATCACCAACTTCATGACCTATGACCGCGCCCGGCCGCTGCATGTGTTCGACGCCGCCAAGGTGAGGGGCAATCTCAGGGTGCGCCGTGCGCAAGATGGCGAGACGCTGCTGGCGCTGGACGGGCGCGTCTACGGGCTCGACAGCACGATCTGCGTGATATCAGACGATCACGGCGTCGAATCGCTCGCCGGCATCATGGGCGGCGAAGCCTCCGGCTGCGACGAGAATACCACTGACGTGCTGATCGAATCGGCGCTGTGGAACGAGATCAACGTCGCCCAGACCGGCCGCAAGCTCGGCATCAATTCGGACGCGCGCTATCGCTTCGAGCGCGGCGTCGATCCGGCCTTCATGGTGCCGGGGCTCGAGATGGCGACCAAGCTGGTGATGGAAATCTGCGGCGGCACGCCGTCGGAAAACGTCGTGGTCGGCAACGCCTTCGGCGAAGACCGCGTGATCGAGTTCCCGCTCGACCGAGGTCAAGCGGCTGGCCGGGATCGAAGTGCCGCAGCCGGAGATGAAACGCATCCTCGGCCATCTCGGCTTCATCATGGCGGGCCCCGGCCCGGTGGTGAAAATCGCATTGCCCACCTGGCGCACGGATGTGGCCGGCAAGGCCGACATCGTCGAGGAAATCGTTCGCATCGTCGGCGTCGACAAGGTGCCGATGACGCCGTTCGGACGCGGCGACGCGCCACGCAAGCCAATTCTCACCGCGATCCAGTTGCGCACCCGCCGCGCCAAGCGCGCGCTCGCCGCCCGCGGCATGGTCGAGGCGGTGACATGGTCGTTCATCGCAAAGCCCGCGGCCGAACTGTTCGGCGGCGGCCAGGCTGAGCTCACGCTCGCCAACCCGATCGCATCTGACCTCTCCGAGATGCGGCCGAGCCTGCTGCCGGGCCTGATCGCGGCAGCACAAGCCAACAGCGACCGCGGATTTCCTGATGTGGCGCTGTTCGAAGTTGGACAGCTGTTCAAGGGCGACAAGCCGGAAGATCAACTGGTTGCCGCGTCGGGCGTGCGCCACGGTTTCGCGTCGTCGAAGGGCGTCGGTCGGCACTGGTCCGGTTCGGCGGCAACGGATGCGCTGGACGCCAAGGCCGATGCCTTTGCGGTGCTGTCGGCCGCAGGCGCGCCGATGCAGGCGCTGCAGATCGTGCCCGGCGGCCCAGGCTGGCTGCATCCGGGACGGTCAGGCACCATCCAGATCGGCCCGCAAAACGTGCTGGGATATTTCGGCGAAATGCATCCGCGCGCGCTGGAAGCGCTCGGCGCCGACGGCCCGATGATGGCGTTCGAGGTGATTCTCGATCGCATTCCCGACGCCAAGCAGAAGCCGACCCGCGCCAAGCCGGTGCTCGACCTGTCGCCGTTCCAGCCGGTATCGCGCGACTTTGCCTTCATCGTCGACCGCGGCGTCAAGGCCGGCGATATCGTGCGCGCGGCGCAAGGCGTCGACAAGAAGCTGATCACTGCCGTTACCGTGTTCGACATCTACGAGGGCAAGGGTATCGACGACGGCAGGAAATCCGTCGCCATTGCGGTGACGATCCAGCCGCGCGAAAAGACCCTGACCGACCAGGAGATCGACGCGGTGGCCGCCAAGATCGTGGCCGAGGTCAACAAGAAGACCGGCGGTACGTTGCGCGGATGATGCCGAAAAGTGTGAGGCGGTTTTCGGATCACATCATGCTCGGAATATCCAACGCATGAGCCTCATCGGCCTCATCCCCTCGACCGTCAGCATCAATGCCGCCATCGCGATCTGCGTGATCGCCTTTGTGTCGGGAACCGCGCGCGGATTTTCCGGATTCGGCTCCGCGCTGATCTTCATGCCGCTGGCGAGCAGCATGGCGGCGCCGCAACTGGTCGCAGCACTGCTGCTGATCATCGATTTCATCGCCGCCTTGCCGCTGATCCCGAATGCCTGGAAGCAGGCGGACCGCAAGGCGACCTCCGTGATGGTGTTCGGCGCCCTGATCGGCGTCCCGATCGGAACCTATTTCCTCAGCCGGCTCGATCCGGTGACCACGCGCTGGATCATCTCCGGCTTCGTGTTCGCGCTGTTGTTGCTGCTGCTGTCGGGCTGGCGCTATCGGGGCAAGGATCATCCGGCGGTTTCGATCGGCGTCGGCGGACTGTCCGGCTTCTGCAGCGGGCTGGCGCAGACCGGCGGCCCGCCGATCGTGGCCTATTGGCTTGGCCGGCCGCTGCCCTCGGCGATCGCGCGCGCCAACATCCTGTTGTTCTTTGCGGCGTCGGATTTCTTTTCCGTCGTGAGCTATTCGCTGACCGGGCTGATCACCGCGGACGCCATCAAGTTTTCACTGCTGGTCGGCCCGATCTACGGCATCGGCGTCTGGTTCGGCGCCGCATTGTTCGGCCGCGCCAGCGAGGCGCTGTTCCGCACCATCTGCTACGTCCTGATCGCGATGGCGGTGGTGATCGGTCTGCCGCTGCTCGACGGCGTGGTGCGATAATTTAATCCGCTTGCATCAATTGATCGGCGCCGCCGGCGCCGTGCGGCGCCGCCGTTTTGGCGCCCGCGCCGGGGCCGCGGCGGGTTCGTCCTTGAGCGCGCCGATCCTTCGCAGTGCGGCTTCCGCCGATCGTTCACCGCTCTCCCAGGCGCCGTCGACGGTGCCCCACATGGTTTCGTGGGTCGCCTCGCCGGCGAGGAACATGCAGCCGATCGGCTCGGTCAAAATCTTTCGCAACGGCTGCGCGCCGGGCGCCGCGCACGACATCGCGCCCAGCGCGAATGGTGCGGCGTTCCAGCGGGTCGCGCTCGACTTCTTGACCGCCGCCGCGATATCGCTGCCGAACAGTTTGGTGAGCCATTCCACCGCGAACGCCACCATGGCCTTTTCGCCCTGCGCCGAAAGATCACGCCCGAACGATCCTCCAACGTCGATCGAACACAGCGACGACGATCCCATATTGGCAAACAGCATCGCGGTCCGTGTCGAATTGCTCTGCTCGATGATGATGTCGTCGCGCGCCAGGCCCAGCGGATTGCCCTGCAATTGCAGGGCGATGTGATCGTAGCTGCCGAGGCCCAGTTTGGCCGCGGCGTCGAGCTGCCGCTTCGGAATGTCGGGGGTGAATTTGATATTGCCCGCGGCCAGCACATTGCTCGACACCGTGATGACGGCGGCGCGGGCGACGATCTTGCCGCCCGGCGTCTCCACGGTGACGTCGCGGTTGCTCCAGGCGATGCGGCTCACCGGCTGCGACAGCGCGACGGGGACCTGCTCGCCGAGCTTTGCAATCAGCGTACCGAGGCCCTGGCGGCAGGCGAGAGGCGCGTTGGTGCGGTCCGGCGCGCGCGCCTTGTCGATCGCGGAGATATCCTTGAGGTCCTTGCCGGTGGCGTTGGCACCGAGCACGAATTCCGCCGTCCCCGCCCAATCGCCGAGATCCTTGGGCAGCGCCGACGCGCAGGACACATCGGCCTTGCCGCGCGAGGCGTCGTCGATGGCGCGGTTGGCGCGCACCAGGGCTGCGAGGAATTCCTCGGTTTCCCCGGCCCGCGCGTTGCGGCGGCCGATACGGATTTTCTGGCCGAGCGGCGCCGCATGAGATATCGAGCCCGGCGCCGCGGGCGAGCTTGATCATCGGATTGCTGTCGGCATTGTGTATCCAGCGCGCGCCGCGATCGAACGGCACCTCGAAGGTCGCGGTATCCGTAATACACCGGCCCCCGATCTGGCCCGACGCCTCCACCACGATCACCCGGCGGTTCGCGGCCATGATGCGCCGCGCCGCCGAGATGCCGGCGGCACCTGCGCCGATCACGACGATGTCGGCCTCGCGCGGCAGCGGCGCCGCCAGGGCGCCCGCGCCGAGCGCCGGCGTCACCGCAAAAGCCGCGGACGCCGAGAGAAAGTCGCGGCGCGTGATTGTCATGTCATGGTTTCCGGAACTTTGAAATTGGCGGGAACATCTAGCGAACTTGCCGCATCCGGGCGTAATCGGCAACCATCATGGTGAATCAATGGTGATCGAACCGCTGAGGGCATGAACCAAATTGCAACGGCTTTCGACCATGATAGGGAAAGAAAAAAAGCGGCTGCAAAAGGCCGTTGGGGGATACCACCATGGGCGTCGTGCTCGATACCGTCGGCAAGCTGATCGCGGGCTACCTGCAGAAGGAAGTCCCGGGCTATGAGCCGTTCACGCCGAGCGATCCGGAGCATCTGCGCGGCGTCATCGAGCCGGGCGACGTTCTGCTGGTCGAAGGCAACAACCGGGTTTCCGGCATCATCAAATATCTCACGCAGTCGACCTGGTCGCATGCCGCGCTGTTTGTCGGTGAGATCGACGGCGCTTCCGAGCCCGACGGCGAGCCGCATGTCCTGATCGAGGCCAATATCGGCGAAGGCGTGACCTCGGCGCCGCTGTCGAAATATTTCCCCTATCACACCAGGCTGTGCCGGCCGGTCGGCCTGTCGTTCGAGGACCGCACCACGGTTTGCCGCTACGCCATCAACCGGATCGGCTTCGGCTACGACACCAAGAACATCCTCGATCTGATGCGCTTTCTGATTCCGCTGCCGATCCCGCAGCGCTGGCGGCGGCGCATGATCGCGTTCGGTTCCGGCGATCCCACCAAGATCATCTGCTCGGCGCTGATCGCGCAGGCGTTCGACGCCGTGCGCTATCCGATCCTGCCCAAGATCACCCGCGCCGGCTCCAGGCAGGCCCGCCGCGAGATCCTGCATATCCGCGATTTATCGCTGTACATGCCGCGCGATTTCGACATCTCGCCCTATTTCGAAATCGTTAAACCCACCATCGTGCACGGCTTCGACTACACCGCCCTGCACTGGGCCGACAAGCAGAAGCCGCTCCAGGAGGTAGCGGGCGAATTCGGTATCTTTCCAGAAGCGATCGACTCGCCGCCGCTTGTTCCTGAAGAGATTGACGAAGAAGCGCCGCTTCCGGTTGCGCAAATGACATCGGCTGCCGACGCGGCGACGCTGGTCGAACGCGTCACGGTGTCGGAGCATTTCATGGTGGTCGAATATGTCCCGGTACGTCCGCCGGAGCGCCGCGCCCGGCCGCGCATGCTGGTGCCGGAGATGGCAGCTTAAAAGTCCCGCGGCGTCCGCTGCTCAACCACCGCTCTCGATTCACTTGACGACGATCGTTCCGGTCATTCCCGCCTCGCGGTGACCGGGGATCAGGCAGGCATATTCGAACTCGCCGGCCTTGGTGAATTTCCAGACGATCTCGCCGGTCTTCTTCGAGGCGAGCTGTCTTCCGTTCGGCTCGGCATGCACCATGTCCGGGTGCTTCTTCATTTCTTCGGCGTGCTTGAGATTATCGGCAGTGCTGGCCAGGACGAATTCGTGTTCGATCTCACCGTTGTTGCGCAGCACGAATTTGATCTGGTCGCCCTTCTTGACCTCGAGCCGTGCCGGGACGAACAGCATTTTGCCGTCGGACTCTCCCATCGTCACCTGGACGATCCTGGCCGGCTTCTTCGGATTGCCAGGCTCGCCGGCCGAGAATGCCGTTGGCGCTGTGGCCGTGGCTGTGCCCGGCTGGGCCTTCGCCTGCCCCGGGATCTGCTGAAAGCAGCGTTGCGACGACAAGTACAATCCCGCTCCAGGTCCAATTCATCATCTCTCAACTCCTCTGCGTTTGATGGCTGGTTCGCCGTACTAGGTCGGCGGCCGGTTGCATCTCAGTCGAATTTCGCCTGAATGGTTTTGCCGTCGGGACCCGTCAACTGCACGACCCCTTTGGGTTGACCTGGCAACGCTGCCGTCGCGCTGCCGGAAAGGCGGGTGCCATCGACCGGCGCCAGCACGATCCGCTGCGATTTGCCGTCGGCGACGAGGATCGCGGTTCCCTTGAATCCGGATGCCGCAACGGACTTTTCGCTTTCATCGCTGATGAACACCTCGACGGTGTCGGATTTCACGACCATTTCGACATGGTATGATCCCGCGTCGGCGATGCGCCCGCCATGCTTGCCGTTGGCTTCATGAGCCCAGGCCGCACCGGACCAGGTCAGAGAACTCCGATCAATAGAAACTTTGCGTACATTCTTTATTCTCCATTTCCGAGGTCAGAAGGCTTCGGCTGATGACGTTCCCCGCGCGGGATCGGCGGAGGCAGCGGCGTCCCGCCGCAGGCGTTCGAGATGCTTTTCGCCGTAGCGCAGGAACAGCACGGGCGTGAGCAACGTATCGAGCAGCGTCGCGCTGATGAGCCCGCCGAATATCGTGACGGCCACCGGATGAAGGATTTCCTTGCCGGGCGTTGCGGCGTCGATCAGGAGCGGAACCAGCGCGACGCCTGCCGCCAGCGCCGTCATCAGCACCGGGGTAAGCCGCTCGAGACTGCCGCGGACCACCAGCTCGCGTCCGAACGGCATGCCCTCGTGCAAAGCGAGGTTGATGTAGTGGCTGATTTTCAGGATGCCGTTGCGCGCCGCGATACCGGTCAAGGTGATGAAACCGACCATGGACGCGACCGAGAGCGGTTGACCCGTCAGCCACAGCGCGATGACCGCCCCGATCAGGGCGAGCGGCACATTGCCCATCACGATCAGGGCAAACAGCACCGAGCGATAGCGGTTGTAGAGAATGATGAAAACCAGCGACAGCGACAGCAGCGAGAGCATCCCGATGGTCCGGCTCGCCTCCTCCTGCGCCTGGAACGTGCCTTCGAGGCGCGCATAAAATCCTTCGGGCAGCTTGGTCGACGCGATCACTTCCCGGATCGATTCGACAATCTTCGTCATATCGGCGGTGCCGCTGGTATTGGCCAACACCACCACGCGACGGCGCCCGTTCTCGCGCAGGATCTGGTTCGGGCCCTCGGTCTCCTTGATATCGGCAAGCTGCCGCGCCGGAATCCACCCCGCAGGGGTTTCGATCAGAAGGTCTCCCAGCCGTTGCGTGGTACGAAGCCTGTCCGGCAGCCGCATGGTGACATCGAACCTGCGGTAGCCGTCAACGACCCGCGACACCACCCGCCCGTTCGACAGCCGGCTGAGCTGCTCGACCACGGTTGCGGGCTGCACCCCATAGAGCGCGGCGCGGCCGTAATCGACGCGGATTTCAAGCTGCGGGATCAGAACCTGCTTTTCGACCTGCAAATCTGTCAGGCCCGGGATGGCTGCCAGCCGCGTTCGAACGATTTCCGCTGATGCCCGCAGGCCGTCCAGATCATCGCCAAAAATCTTCAGCGCGATCTCGGCGCGGACCCCGGACAGCAAGTGATCGAGCCGATGCGAGATCGGCTGACCCACATTGATCGAAGCCGGGAGAACGGCAAGCCGCGAGCGAATCTCCGCGATCACATCCAGCTTGGTTCGCGACGAAGACCTAGGTTGACTTCAAGATCGGAGGAGTGGACGCCTTCGGCATGCTCATCCAGTTCCGCGCGTCCGGTCCGTCGCCCGACCGTCTTGACCTCCGGCACCTCCATGAGGATGCGCTCGGCAATCAGGCCGACGCGGTTGGATTCGGCGAGCGAGATGCCCGGATTGAACAGCATGTTGATGGTGAACGTGCCTTCGTTGAAGGGCGGCAGGAAGGATCGCGGAAGCTGCGACGCGGCGATCGCCGCCATCGTCACGGCGAGCAACGTCAGCGCCATCAACGCGCGCTGATGGTGAAAGGCGCGTTCGAGCAGCGCTGCGTTGCCGCGCTTGAGCAGGCGCACCAGCGCGCTGTCGCCATGATCGAGGCGTTTCAGGTGCGGCAGCATGTAGTAGGCCATCACAGGCGTCAGCGTGATCGAGACCGCGAGGCTGACGAGGATCGAAATGATGTAGGCCTGGCCCAAGGGCGCGAACAGCCGGCCTTCGATTCCCGACAGCGCGAACAGCGGCACGAACACCAGGACGATGATCGCGGTCGCATAGACGATGCCGGACCTGACCTCCTGCGAGGCCGATACGATGACATCGAAGGCCGATCGCGGATGCTGCAGCGCGCGATTTTCACGCAAGCGCCTGAAGATATTCTCCACGTCGACGACGGCATCGTCGACCAGTTCGCCCAGGGCGATCGCAATGCCGCCGAGTGTCATGGTGTTGATGGACAGGCCTGCGAAGTAGAAGATCGTGGCCGTGGTCAGGATCGAGACCGGGATCGCGGTCAGCGAAATCACCGTGGTTCGCCAGTTCAGGAGAAATGCGAACAGCACGATGGCGACGACGACGCCGGCTTCCAGCAGGACCTGCTGGACGTTCCGGATCGACGTCTCGATGAAGTCGGCCTGGCGGAACACGATCTGGTCGGCCTTCATGCCCTGCGGCAGCGACGCCGTGATCTCCTTCAGCGCCCGCTCGATCTCGCGTGTCAGCCCGATCGTGTCGACATTGGGCTGCTTCTCGACCGAGACGATGACGGCCGGCTTGCCCATGTAACCGGCTTCGCCGCGCTTCACCTTGGGCGCGAACTCGACGGTCGCGACCTGGCGCAGAAACACCGGCCCGCCATTGGCTTGCGCCACCACCACGCTGCGAAGATCGTCCAGATTGGTGGTTCGTCCGATATTCCGGATCAGGTATTCGCGCGAGTGCTGGTCGGTGAAGCCACCGCCGGTGTTGACGCCGAACTGGGTCAGCGCCTGTTCGACCTGCTCGTAGGTGACACCGAGGCTGCGCAACGCCGGCGGATTCGGCGCAATGCGGTACTGGCGGACTTCGCCGCCGATCGGGATGACCTGGGCGACGCCCGGAATCGTGAGCAGGCGCGGGCGAACGGTAAAGTCGGCGGCCTCGCGGACTTCCATCGCCGACGCCTTGTCGCTGGTCATCGCGACCAGCACGATCTGTCCCATGATCGAGTTGACCGGCCCCATCTGGGGGACGACGTTCGGCGGCAACTGCCCCCTGATCAATGAAAGCCGTTCGGCGATCTGCTGCCGGTTGCGATAGATGTCGGTCCCCCAGTCGAACTCGACATAGACGATCGAGAGTCCCACGCCGGAAACCGAACGCACCCGCGTCACCCCGGGAACGCCGTTCATCTGGGTTTCGATGGGAAAGCTGACGAGCTGCTCGACTTCCGGAGGCGCCAGCCCTTCGGATTCGGTCATAATGGTGACGGTCGGCTTGTTGAGGTCGGGAAAGACGTCGACCGGGAGCCGGCCAGCGCTGAAGATTCCGAGCAGCACCAGAACGAGCTGAGGCCGCCAGCACCATGAGGCGGTTGCGCAGTGACTGTGTGACGAGAAAGCGAAACATCTATCGTTCTCCTCAGCGGACCTGGCCAAGCAACTCGGCGCCCTGAACCACAAGGCGCTTGCCCGCGGCGAGCCCGGTGGCGATGAAGACGCGATCGCCGTCGAGCGGTTCGACCCGCACCGCGCGCGGCTCGAAGCGTTCCGCCGCAACATGTTCGTAGACGACGTCCTGGCCGTTGGCGTTGCGCACCAGCGCCGCCCGGGGAACGGCGAAGCCGGTCTTTTCATCGTCCGTGGTGGCGAGCACGGTGACGAACTGTCCGGCGCGAAGGCCCGCGACATCGCCCTGCACCGCGAATTGAACCGGGATCGATTGATTGCGGCCGGCGAAACCGGCGCCGCGGAAGGCGAGCGGATAAGTCCGATCGTTGTTCAGCCGGGCCACCGCACTCTGGACGCCGGTAAGCGAGTCGAAACTGAGCGCCTCGACCCACAGGCGGGCCGGATCGACGACGTGGAAGATGACGGCGTTCGATTGGGCGATCTGCCCTGCAACGACGGTGCCCTCGGCAATGACGCCGTCGACCGGTGCGATCAATTCCTCCGGTTCGCGGCGCGACTTGTCGAGCGAGCCGCGCCTTTCCTTCAAGCCTTGAAGTTCGCTCCTTGTGTCCTCCAGCTGGGTGCGCGCGATGGCGCCGCCCGGCACCAGGGTTTCGTAGCGGGCGAGCCGGCGCTCCACGATGGTGATTTGCTGGTCGAGTTCACCCTGCCGTTGGCGCATATCTGAAGCGTCGATGGCCTGGATCGGCGGCGTCACATAGGCGAGAACGTCGCCTTTCCTGACCGGCGTCCCCAGCCGCGGAAAGCCGTTCGGCGGCGGCGACAGACGGCCTCCGACCGATGACTGCACAAATCCGCTGGCGTTCGGATCGGGAATGATGCGGCCCGGCAATTCGAGCGCGGCGCGATGCGCGGCCGATTCGATTCGGACGGTGCGGATGGCGAGGATTCGCTGGATGCTCTTGGGCACGTAGACGCCGCCGTCGGGCAGCCGCTGCGCGAGATCACGCACGGTCGGATTGGTTGCCGACGCGCCATGGTCGTCGCCGTCATGGGCGCGCGCCGCGCCAATGAACATCGCGAACATCCCGGCAAGGATGAGGATCATCGCGGGTCGGTTCCGTCGCCACAGCAATGTCATGACGACAATTCCCGCGGCAAATCCCCCGACGCCCGCCATCACGACATTGCGGGATGACAGCTCCCGGATTTCGCTTCCGATGTCGGACAGCAAGGCCGTGCCGGACTTTCCGCTTGAGGCGTCCGGCGGGATGATGAGCGTCGCGGGCAGCACATCGGCGACACCGTCCTTGGTGACGGTGAAGATCAGGTCATAGGATCCCGGTTTGGTGGACCAGGGCGCACTGAGCCGGTAAGGCTCGTTCGCCATGGCGCGCGCGGGTTGCGGGCCTCCTGGGGTTTCGACTTCGATGCCGGCGCCATCAATCGATTCGTTAGTTGCAAACCGGTCGAGATAGATGACGAGGTCGCCGCCACGGGCTATTGCGACCAGCTCATACTGTCCGGAGACGGCTTCGGTACGAGGCGCGAGATTCGCGATCGCGACCGGAGGTGGCGCGCCGTGGTCGTGACCTTCGTGGGCCAACAGCGATCCGCTTCCCGAAAAAGAAGCAAAGGCTGCCGCGCAAAGCGCAGCACGAAACAAGCGATGCATTGGAAATTCCTCACCTGACAAGAAGCTTCATCGCGCGGATGGCCTGCAAAGCAGGACCGCGGCGATGTCGTTACTCAGGCGAGGGATCGAGGGGGTTTGCGCAGACCTTGAGGGTCCACTCCGCAGACGGAGACCATGCGTGCAAAGCCGATGCGAGCCGAGCACACTTTGGGAGGGAGGCTGGGCGAGACCGCGGCCAGCGCGGCCGCACAGCAACCCGTACATCCGCAACAGCCCATCACGCAGGCGTCGGAGTTTGAGGGCATTGCTCCCGCGGCATTTTGGGCACTGGCTTCGGCTTGAACAGCGGGTTGGGCTTGCGCAGCCCGGTTCGCAGCAGCGTCGGCGGCAATCGAATGTGCCGAGCCATGACCCTGATTATGTCCTTGAAGATTGTGCCCTTGAACGCTGTGCGCATCAGACCCGTGGCCATGACCGGCATGGGCCTTGGCCTGAACCGACGCGAATTGCACGGCGATCAGCAGGATCGCCGCTCCAACAATTCGCAAAAGCGTTCCAGTCAGGGTCATGAGCGATGGTTACCACACGGCC
Source organism: uncultured Alphaproteobacteria bacterium (assembly GCA_963742695.1). Lineage (GTDB taxonomy): Bacteria > Pseudomonadota > Alphaproteobacteria > Rhizobiales > Xanthobacteraceae > Bradyrhizobium. Next base: position 204,022 of record CAVUNF010000030.1, on the reverse strand, counting down.
GGAGCCGAGGAAACAGCTGATAGAAATGCGGTAAACACATTGTCATGATCCCTGATCAACGATCCGATCGGCCGATCACGGCCATCAATTCCGATATCTTTTCCCGCTGATCGGCCTTGTTGCCGCTGGTGATCGCGTGTTCGACGCAATGTGACACGTGATCCCGAAGCACCTCTTCCTCGACGCGGCGCAGCGCGGCGCGTACCGCGGAAATCTGCGTAACGATGTCGATGCAGTAGCGATCCTCGTCGACCATCCTGGACAGCCCGCGGACTTGCCCCTCGATCCGGCCCAGGCGTTTCTGACAGGATGCCTTGATGTCTTTTCGCATGGCGTCTATATACCCCTACCGGGTATGGGTTGCAAGAGGCCGCGAGAACCAATGACCGAAACTGGAAATGCAAAGGGTTCCGGCTGCTGCGGCGGCGGTCACGATCACGCCGGCCACGACCATACCCATCATGCCCATGACCATCATGCCCACGCCACCGTGCGCGATCCCGTCTGCGGCATGACGGTCGATCCCGCGACCGCCAAGCATCGGTTCGATCACCGGGGCGAAACCTATTATTTCTGCTCGGCCGGCTGCCGGACCAAATTCGCCGCCGACCCGAAGTCATATCTCGACAAGACCAAAGCGAAGGCCGAGGCGCCGGAGGGCGCGATCTACACCTGCCCGATGCATCCGGAGATCCGCCAGGCCGGCCCCGGCAGCTGTCCGATCTGCGGCATGGCGCTGGAGCCCGAGATCGCCAGCCTCGATACGCCGCCCAATCCCGAGCTTGCCGACATGACGCGCCGATTCTGGATCGGCCTCGTGCTCGCACTGCCGGCGGTCGTGCTGGAGATGGGCGGTCATCTCGTCGGCGGGCATGGCTGGGTCGACCAGACGCTGTCGAACTGGATTCAGCTGGTGTTCGCCACGCCCGTTGTGATCTGGGCCGGCTGGCCGTTCTTCGTGCGCGGCTGGCAATCGCTGGTGACGCGCAATCTCAACATGTTCACGTTGATCGCGTTCGGCACCGGCGTGGCGTATCTTTACAGCATCGTCGGAACGGTAGCCCCGGGATCTTTCCCGGCGACCTTCCGCGGACATGGCGGCGCGGTCGCGGTCTATTTCGAATCCGCAGCCGTCATCACGGTCCTGGTGCTGCTCGGCCAGGTGCTGGAGTTGCGCGCACGCGAGGCGACGTCGGGAGCGATCAAGGCGCTGTTGCAGCTGGCGCCAAAAACCGCGCGCCGCGTCGGCGATGACGGGATCGACCATGAGGTCGAAATCGACAGCCTAGAGGTCGGCGATGTCCTGCGCGTCCGGCCGGGCGAGAAGGTGCCGGTCGACGGCATCATTCTCGAAGGCCGCTCCTCGCTCGACGAATCGCTGGTGACAGGCGAATCCATGCCTGTCACCAAGGAAGCGGGCGCCAAGGTGATCGCGGGCACGCTCAACCAGTCCGGCGGTTTCGTGATGCGCGCCGACAAGGTCGGCCGCGACACGCTGCTTTCCCAGATCGTGCAGATGGTGGCGCAGGCGCAGCGCTCGCGCGCGCCGATCCAGCGGCTGGCCGATCAGGTGGCCGGCTGGTTCGTACCGATTGTGATTGTCGTGGCGCTGATCAGCCTTCGGCGCCTGGACTTTATTCGGACCGGAACCGCGGATGGCGTTCGGCCTGGTTGCCGCCGTCAGCGTGCTGATCATCGCCTGCCCCTGCGCGCTCGGATTGGCCACCCCGATGTCGATCATGGTCGGGGTCGGCCGCGGCGCTGCGGCCGGCGTCCTGATCAAGAACGCCGAAGCGCTGGAGCGCATGGAAAAGATCGACACGCTGGTGGTCGACAAGACGGGAACGCTGACCGAGGGCAAGCCGAAGGTCGTCGCGATCGTTGCCGCGACGGGATTCGACGAAAACGAAATCCTGCAACTTGCCGCCAGCGTCGAACGATCCAGCGAGCACCCGTTGGCCGACGCGATCGTGCGGGCGGCCGGGGAACGCCATCTCGATCTAAGCAAGGTGGAAGAGTTCGACTCCCCGACCGGCAAAGGCGCGACCGGCAAGGTCGATGGCAAGACCGTGCTTCTGGGCAATGCCAATTTCCTGGCATCGCTCGGCATCGAAACCCAGTCGCTGAACGGAGAAGCCGAGCGTCTGCGCGGCGACGGCGCCACCGTGGTCAATGTCGCGATCGATGGAAAACTCGCCGGGCTGTTCGCGATCGCCGACCCCGTCAAACCGTCGACGCCGGATGCATTGAAGGCCCTGGCAGCCGAAGGCATCAAGGTCATCATGCTGACCGGCGACAACAAAACCACCGCCAATGCCGTCGCGCGAGCACTCGGAATCAGGGACGTCGAGGCCGAAGTGCTTCCGGATCAAAAAAGCGCGGTGGTCGCAAAACTGCAAAAGGCCGGGCGCATCGTCGCGATGGCTGGAGACGGCGTCAACGATGCGCCGGCGCTGGCCGCGGCCGAAGTCGGTATTGCGATGGGCACCGGCACCGACGTCGCCATGGAGAGCGCCGGCATCACGCTGCTCAGCGGCGATCTCGGCGGCATCGTTCGCGCGCGCCGGCTCTCGCAGGCGACCATGCGCAACATCCGCCAAAATCTGTTCTTCGCGTTCGTCTACAACGCCGCCGGCATCCCGATCGCCGCGGGTGTTCTGTATCCGACGTTCGGCTTGCTGCTGTCGCCGATCATTGCCGCGGCGGCGATGGCGCTGTCTTCGGTGAGCGTGGTAGGCAATGCGTTGCGATTGCGCGTCACGCCGCTGTAATTCCGCCGGCCGGATCGCTAGATATCGTACTCTCGGTATTCGTGGAGCAGCGTCATGGCGAATTTCACTCCATTGTCGGCGGCGATCGGCGGCGCGCTGATCGGCCTTTCTTCCGTGCTGCTGATGTTGCTGGCCGGCCGCATCGCCGGCATCAGCGGCATTTTTGGTGGCCTGCTCGATCCCGGCAAGCAACGACAAGGGCTGGCGGATCGCCTTCATCGCAGGGCTTATCCTCGCACCCCTGATCGCCGGCGCGATCGGGTATCCGATGCCGGCGCCCAAATTACCGCCGAGCTGGATCGTCATCGTCGCGGCCGGCCTGCTTGGTCGGCTTCGGCGCGAGGCTGGGCGGCGGCTGCACTTCGGGCCACGGCATCTGCGGAATAGCGCGGCTGTCTGGCCGCTCGATCGCCGCCACCATCATCTTCATGCTGACCGCCATCGCGACGGTCGCGATCACCCGTCACCTGTTGGGAGGCTGAACCATGCTTGTCATCGCAACCTTGTTTTGCGGCCTGGTGTTCGGCGCCGGCCTGCTGATTTCCGGAATGGTGCAGCCGACCAAGGTTTTGGCATTTCTGGATATCTTCGGCGCGTGGGATCCAAGCCTTGCCGTCGTGATGATCGCGGCGCTGGCCGTGTCGATTCCCGGCTTCAAGCTGGCGAACGGCCGCGCGCGACCGCTGCTGGCGCCTCAAGGATTTTGGCCGACCCGAAGCGACATCGACCGGCCGCTGATCGCGGGGGCGGCATTGTTCGGAATAGGCTGGGGGCTTGTTGGTCTGTGTCCGGGGCCGGCTCTGGAAAGCCTCGCGACGCTGTCGCCTGGCATATTGGTGTTCGTCGCGGCGATGACCGCGGGCATGATCCTGCATGACGTCTGGCAGAAGTCCCGGACGAGGATCGCACCCAAAACGGTTCTCAGCGATGCCGACGGATGATCGACACCGCCAACGCTGCGCTCAGGTTCTGATCACGCGTCTCTGGATCAGGCGCCGGGGCTGAGCTTTGACGGATCGTCGTAGCTCGGCATGTTCAGGCGGTGAAGCCGCTCCCACTCCGGAGACCCGTAGGCCGGGACCTTATATGGATCGGGATTGGCGATAACCCGTTGCGGTTTGGAATGATGCACCTTTGCGGCGTTGGCAGGGGCAACAAGGGCAAGCAAAACGCCCAACGCTAAAACGGAACGCATCGGAATTACTCCAGTCGACGAACCCGGAAGGGGGCGGCCCCAGCTCGGGGGGCAGGCTGGGGCCGCTACTCACACCAATGAGTACCGGACGAGGGAGACCGGCACCCTTCCGATGTAGGTTCGCAATTCCGCCGGTCCATAGATTCTGTCTTGAATTCAGAATCACGATTTCTTGCGCGGGGTGTGATCCGATCAGGCGGCGACGCTGGATTTCCGGTCGGGCAGCCCGGCGCGGGCGAGCCCGCCGTACAGCGTCTCCCCGGGCATTTCCGAGCGCAGGATCGAGCGCACCGCGATCAATTTCTCGATATCGATGCCGGTCGAAAATCCCTTGCTCTCGCAGAGGAACGCCAGATCCTCGAACACCACATTGCCGGTGGCGCCGGGCGCGAACGGGCAGCCGCCGAGGCCGCCGAGCGAGCCGTCGAGAATCCGCGCGCCGGCATCGAGTGCGGCGGACGCATTGGCGATGCCCATGCCCCTGGTATCGTGCAGGTGAACGCAGACCGGTTTTGCGCCGGACAATTTCACGGCGGCTTTGGTCAATTCGCCGACCTGCTTCGGGCCGGAATAGCCGACGGTGTCGGCGATGGCGACGAAGTCGACGCCGGCCTCGAGACATTTTTCGACCAGTTTCAGCACTTCCTTCGGGTCCACCGCACCGGTGATCGAGCATCCCAGCGCCATCGAGATCGCGGCATTGACCAGCGGCTTGTGCGCGCTGGCGTCGCGCAGGTCGCACATCCGCTTGACGTTGGCGATGGCGGATTCGCGCGAGCGGTTGGCGTTGGCCTGGCTGTGCTCTTCGGTGGCCGAAACCACCGTGGCGATTTCAGCGACGCCCGAGGCCAGCGCCTCGTTGACGCCGCGTTCGTTCAACGCCAGCCCGACGCCATGCGCGCCCGGCAGCGACGCGATGGTGGCGACGATATCGCGCACATCGACAAACTGCGGAAAGGTTTTCGCAGGCAGGAACGAGCCGACCTCGAAATGCCGCACGCCGGCGCCGTATTCGTCGCGGATCCAGCGCTGCTTTGCCGATGTCGACGGAAAGGTTTTTACCAGTTGCAGGCCGTCGCGCAGGCCCACTTCGCGCAGGCTGACGCGGCCTTCGGGATAGACGTCTTGAATGCGGGTCATGCGAGCCTCACAGCGGGTTTGGCGGTTGGAGCAACTTCCTGATCTTCGAACTCGGCGCGAACGGCCGCCGTATCGGCGCCGAGCACGGGCACCTTCAGCCCTTCGCCGATATTGGCGCCGTTCCACTCGATCGGCAGCGCGGGCACGCGGAACGGCTCGCCATTGGCGTTGATGTTATTGACGAGGCCGCCGGGACGCAACACGTGCGGATCGTCGAACAGATCCTCGGGGCGGTTGATCGGCGAGAAGCAGATGTTGAGCCGGTCGAGCGTCGCGGAAAGTTTTGCGGCGTCCCAGCCCCTGATCACCTCGGCAGCGCGCGGAATGATCCGGGACCGCGCGAAGATGCGGTCGGTGGTGCTGCGCAACGTGGGATCGTCCAGGAATTCCTGCAGGCCGAATTCGCGGCAAAAGCTCTGCCAGTGGCCTTCGGTGACGACGCCGATGAAGATGCGCTCGCCGCCGGCGGTCTCGAAAATATCGTAGATCGGCCAGGCGTGCTCGCGCTCCGGCATCGAGCGCGGCCTGTTGCCGGTCATCTCGTACTCGACCATGTGCTGCGCCACCAGGAACAGGCAGTTCTCGAACAGCCCGATGCGGATGTCGGCGCCGCCCTTGCTGCCGCCGCGCTTCTGGTAGAGCGCGGCGAGGATCGCGATCGCGCCGAACATGCCGCCCATGATGTCGTTGGCCGAGGAGCCGACACGCTGCGGCTTTGCGCTGGTGCCGGTCATGGCGGCGAGGCCCGACATCATCTGCACGACTTCGTCGAGCGCCGGACGATGCTCGTAGGGACCGGACAGAAAGCCCTTGTGGCCGGCGACGATCAAGTCAGGATATTTTTGGCGAAGCTGCTCCGGGCCGAGCCCCTGTTTTTCCAGCTGCCCGTCGCGAAAGTTTTCCAGAAACACGTCGGCGGAGGCCAGCAGCCGGTGCATGGTCTCGCGATCCTCGGGCTTGGCGAAATCGAGCACGACGCTGCGCTTGCCGCGGTTGAACAGCGGGAAGAACGAAGTTCCCATGCCGCCCAGGCTGCGGGTCTTGTCGCCGGCGGGCGGCTCGACCTTGATGATCTCGGCACCCAGCTGCGCCAGAACCATGCCGCAGGTCGGCCCCATCACCATGTGGGTCATCTCAATGACCCTCACGCCCGCCAGTGGCAATTCCGTCCCGCTCATCATTTTCTCCCGCACGCCTCAGGTATTTGGCCGCCGAGACTAGGCGTTCGGACGGCCGGTGGAAAATACAATCTGCCGAACCGTGCATCCGCTGCTGCATAACGCAAATGCAGGGAAGCCGGCCGCCGGCGCCGATGCCGCCCAGCTTCTTGCAGCGGCCCTTGCCGAAGCCGGCCGGCGTGTCTAACTCTCGCAAGGGTTTTTTCGATTAGAGGACTTCGCCACCATGCTCGACGCCGCCGTCAAGGCGCTTTCACAGATCCTGTCGCCGCCGATGCGCTCCATTTTGTGGCGATCGATCGGTCTGGCGCTGCTGCTGATCACGCTGCTGGCGATCGGCTTGCAGCAGCTGTTGAGCTGGTTCGCGACCTCGGGCGAAGTCTGGCTCGAGGCGATGCTAGGCCCCGGCTTCCACACGTCGATCAATGTGCTGGCCTGGATCATCTCGATCCTCGCCGGTCTCGGCGTCGTGCTCGGCGCGGTTTTCCTGATGCCGGTGATCACCTCGCTGGTGGCGAGCGTGTTCGTCGACGAGGTCGCCGACCATGTCGAGCTCGAGCACTACCCGGCGGAACGCCCCGGCACCGCATTGCCGTTCGACCTCGCCATGACCGAAGGCGTCAAGACCGCGCTGCTGACGCTGCTGGTCTACCTGATCGCGCTGCCGTTCGTGCTCTTCGCCGGCGCCGGCTTCATCATATTCTTCATCGCCACCGCATGGCTTTTGGGCCGGGAGTATTTCCTGCTCGCGGCGATGCGTTTTCGTTCCCCGGCGGAAGCCAAGGCGATGCGCAAGGCGAATTCGGCCACCGTCTTCACCGCGGGACTGTTCGTCGCGGCATTCGTCTCGATCCCGATCGTCAACCTCGCGACGCCCTTGTTCGGCATGGCGTTCATGGTCCACATGCACAAGCGATTGAGCGGGCCGCGGCCGGAGTTGATCGAGCCGGGACGGAAGACGGGAATGCCGGTGGCGTGAGGCCCCCTTCGCGGACCTCATCCTGAGCGAGCTTGCGCGGCAAGCGTCTCGAAGGATGGACGAAACTGTCCGGACTTGCGGCCATCCTTCGAGACGCCGTGCGAGCGCGGCTCCTCAGGATGAGGACGATGCGAGCGGCGAGGATTAGCCCTCACACCGTCTTTTCCGGCCACCGGCACAAATCGTTGATCACGCACACCTCGCAGCGCGGTTTTCGCGCGAGGCAGGTGTAGCGGCCGTGCAGGATCAGCCAGTGGTGCGCGTGCAGCATGAATTCGGAAGGGATCACGCGCTCCAGTTCGAGTTCGACGTCGAGCGGCGTGTTGCCCGGCGCCATGCCGGTTCGGTTGCCGACGCGAAACACGTGGGTATCCACCGCCATGGTGTGCTCGCCGAACGCCATGTTGAGCACGACGTTGGCGGTCTTGCGGCCGGCGCCGGGCAGCGATTCCAGCTCGGTGCGGGTGCGCGGCACCACGCTTCCGAATTCGGCGATCAGCTTTTCCGACAGCGCGATGACGTTCTTGGCCTTGTTGCGGTAGAGCCCGATGGTCTTGATGTATTCGCGCACCCTCTCCTCGCCGAGCGCGAGCATCTTTTGCGGCGTGTCGGCGACCGCGAACAGCGCGCGCGTCGCCTTGTTGACGCCGGCGTCGGTCGCCTGCGCCGACAGCACCACCGCGACCAGCAGCGTGTAGGGATTGAGATGCTCGAGTTCGCCCTTCGGCTCCGGATTGGCGTTGCGGAAGCGGCTGAACGCCTCGCGAACCTCGGCCGGTGTCCAGGGTTTTATTGCCTTCAGGGATTTCTTCGCGTCGCGCGCCTGCCCCAGTTTGGGCGCCGGCTTTTTTGCAGGCTTACCGCGGAGGGTGCCGGCGGCAGGGCGCTTGCGGATCGCCTTGACGCGCTTCGCGACCGTAGACTTCGGTTGAGACGGGGCCTTGCGGGTGATTTTCGCCATGATCGGGGTATACTGATCCACGATGACCGCAGGCAACGACTTTGATCCCGAGCCGAAATTGTTTTCGGCCTTGCTGACGCCGCACCGCTCGCTGAGCCGCAACGGCTTTCTGGTGCTGATGACGTTCGTCATCGTGGTCAGCTTCGCCGCCGGCCTGGTGTTTCTGCTGATGGGCGCCTGGCCCGTACTCGGCTTTTTCGGCCTCGATATCCTGGTGATCTATTGGGCGTTCCGGATCAATTTCCGCGACGCCAAGGCGAGCGAGGAAATTTCGGTGACGCCGTCCGAACTGCGCGTGCGCCGGATCAGCCACCGCGGCCATGTGGTGGAATGGGTGCTCAATCCGCTGTGGGTGCAGCTCGACCAGAAGGCGGATCCGGAATTCGGCATCGAAAAGCTTTATCTGCTTTCCAGAGGCCGCCGCGTCTCCATCGCGAGCTTTCTGGGACCTGACGAAAAGGCTAGCTTTGCCAAAGCCTTAACGGCGGCACTGCAGGCCGCCAAGCGCGGCCCAACCTACAATCCCGTCGCGTGAAGGCTTTTATTTTGACGCGTTTTCTTCACGCGAACCGGCACCCACTTCGCTTGAAAACGCTATGGACCTGTCGGGAATCGGGTGGTTTGGACCGGGCTCCGGGCCTACATCAGAACCATGATGAACCTTGCCATGAATGAGCACCGCCTCACAAAACCGGGTCCGCAGGCCGCCGCACTCCGCGACTATGATTCGGTGCGGCGCGCCATCGCCTTCATTTCGGAACACTGGCGCGCGCAGCCGACCATCGAATCGATGGCGGATGCCGCCGGGGTGACGCCGGATGAGTTGCACCATCTGTTTCGCCGCTGGGCCGGGCTGACGCCAAAAGCCTTCATGCAGGCGCTGACGCTCGACCACGCCAAGGGCCTGCTGCGCGATTCCGCCAGCGTGCTCGACGCGGCGCTCGACTCCGGGCTCTCGGGCCCGGGCCGGCTGCACGACCTGTTCGTCACCCATGAGGCGATGTCACCGGGCGAATGGAAGACCGGCGGCGCCGGCATGACGCTGGCTTACGGATTTCACCCCTCGCCGTTCGGTACCGCGATCGTGATCGCCAGCGGCCGCGGCCTCGCGGGCCTCGCCTTCGCCGATCCCGGCGAGGAAAAGGCGGCGCTCGCCGACATGCAGCGGCGCTGGCCGCGCGCGACCTATATCGAAGACAGCGAAGGCACGGCCGCGCTGGCGCAGCGCATCTTCGATACAAAAATGTGGCGTGCGGACCAGCCGTTGCGCGTGGTCCTGATCGGCACCGACTTCGAGGTCCGGGTCTGGGAGACGCTGCTGAAAATCCCGATGGGCCGCGCGGTCTCCTATTCGGATATCGCCAGCAACATCAAGAGCCCGAAGGCGTCACGCGCGGTCGGCGCGGCGGTTGGAAAGAATCCGGTATCGTTCGTGGTGCCCTGCCACCGCGCGCTCGGCAAAAGCGGCGCGCTGACCGGCTATCACTGGGGCATCACCCGCAAGCAGGCGATGCTGGGCTGGGAAGCCGGGCAAGTGGGCGTGCATTAGTTCGGCGAGTTTCGCCGCAACAATGGCCGGTAGGCCGCAGGCAGCGTTGCCTTCCGGCAGTTCCGGCAAGCCCAATTGCCAGTTCCCTGGGACCCGCCGAGCGGCGATTGACGACCGCAAACCGATCGCTCACAACCACCTTGGTAAGCAGCCATAAAAGGTGGGTCTATGCAAAAACGTCGTCCTGTCATGCTGGCTATATTGGACGGCTGGGGCTGGCGCGAAGATCCGGCCGACAATGCCATTCGCCAGGCGAACACACCGACTTTCAATCGCCTGTGGACTAGGGGTCCGCACGCATTCCTGAAGACGTCGGGGCTCGATGTCGGCCTGCCCGACGGTCAGATGGGTAATTCCGAAGTCGGCCACTTCAACATCGGCGCCGGCCGCGTCGTGATGCAGGACTTGCCGCGGATCAACGACGCGATTGCCACCGGCAGCATCAAATCCGCCGAAGCGCTCCGCACCCTGATCCAGGCGCTGAAACAGAGCGGCGGCACCTGTCACCTCATCGGCCTGGTTTCACCGGGCGGGGTGCATTCGCATCAGGACCAGGCCGCGGCGCTGGCCGTCATCCTCGCCGAGAACGGCGTGCCCGCGGTGGTACACGCCCTCACGGATGGGCGCGACACGCCGCCGAAATCCGCGGCCGATGATTTGAAGCGACTGCAGGCAGCACTGCCGTCGTCGATTCCTGTCGCTACCGTGATCGGGCGATACTACGCGATGGACCGCGACAAGCGCTGGGATCGCGTCGCCAAGGCCTATCACGCCATCGTCGAGGCCGAAGGCCCGCGATTTGCCGATGCGCAAACGGCGATATCAGATGCCTATGCGCACGAGCACACCGACGAGTTCGTTGAACCGTCCGTGATCGGCGGCTATGCCGGCATCAAGGATGGTGACGGCGTGCTTTGCTTCAATTTTCGCGCCGATCGCGTGCGCGAAATTCTCGGCGCGATGCTCGATCCGTCGTTTGCCGGCTTCCCGCGCAAGCGCGCGGTGCGCTTCGCCGCCGCGGTTGGCATGACGCAATACAGCGAGGAACTGGACCGGTTGATGCAGACGATATTCCCGCCGCAGACCTATCCGAACATTCTGGGAGAAGTCACGGCTGCCGCGAACCGCACGCAATTGCGCATGGCGGAAACGGAGAAATATCCCCACGTCACCTATTTTCTCAACGGCGGACGGGAAGAACCCTTTGCCGGCGAGGATCGCATCATGGTGCCGTCGCCGAAGGTCGCGACCTACGACCTGCAGCCGGAAATGTCGGCGCCCGAATTGACGGCGAAAGCGGTGGAGGCAATCAACTCCGGCAAGTACGACCTGATCGTCCTGAACTATGCCAATCCGGACATGGTGGGCCACTCCGGAAACCTCGCAGCGGCGATCAAGGCGGTTGAAACGGTCGATCACGGGCTCGGCCAGATCGTGGATGCGATCGAAAAATCCGGCGGCGCGCTGCTGGTGACGGCCGACCACGGCAATTGCGAAATGATGCGCGATCCCGTCACCGGCGGTCCGCATACCTCGCACACGACCAATCCGGTGCCGCTGATGCTGTTCGGCGGCGGCGACGTCTCATTGTCGGATGGCCGGCTGGCGGATCTTGCGCCGACGCTGCTCGACCTGATGCAGTTGCCGCAGCCGGCCGAGATGACCGGCAAGTCGTTGCAGCGGCCGAACAAGAAGAGCTAGTTCGCCGCGTTAGTTCAGAAGTCGGTGAGCCCGAGCACGTCGGCCATCGAATACAGCCCGGGCTTCCTGCCGTGTGCCCACAGCGCCGCCTTCAGCGCGCCTTGCGCGAACATCATGCGGTCCTCGGCATGATGCGACAGGGTGATGCGCTCCATGGCGCCGGCGAAGATCACGCTGTGATCGCCGGTGACGGTGCCGCCGCGCAGCGACGCAAAGCCGATATCGCCCGGCCGCCGCGCGCCGGTGATGCCGTCGCGGCCGCGCGCCGAATGACTGTCGAGGTCGACACCGCGGCCGGCGGCGGCAGCCTCGCCGAGCATGAGGGCGGTGCCCGAGGGCGCGTCGACCTTGGCGCGGTGATGCATTTCCAGGATTTCAATATCGAAACTATGGTCGAGCGATTGCGCCACGCGCTTGACCAGCGCCGCCAGCAGATTGACGCCGAGGCTCATATTGCCCGACTTGACGACAATGGCGCGCGACGTGACGCTCTTGATCACCGCGTCATCCGACGACGAGAGGCCGGTGGTGCCGATGACGTGAACCAGGCCACGCTCGGCGGCGATCGCGACATTGGCGATGGTCGCCCCCGGCACCGTGAAGTCGAGAATGCCGTCCGCCTTCGCCGACAGCGACCAGAGATCGCCGGACAACAGCACACCGTTGGCGGGCAGGCCCGCGAGCACGCCGGCATCCTTGCCCAGCAGTTCCGAGCCCGGCGCCTCCAGCGCGCCGGCAAGCACCGCGCCCGGCGTTTCCGAGATGACGCGCGTCAGCGCGCGGCCCATCCGGCCGCCGGCCCCCGCAACGATCAAACGCATGTCGGCCATGGCTCTACCTCTCCTCGCCGTATTAGCGGGCGGAGGCTGTTCCGGCAACCAACAGCCCCTGAACTGACTCAGGGCTGCGGGCCGTCATAGCCTTCGATGATGATGAGGTCGGCCTGCGAATGCGGCCGCCGCACCTCGATGTTGGCCTGGTATTCCGGCGAATTGTAGCAGGCCATCGCCGCATCATAATCGGGAAACTCGATCACGACGTTGCGCGAGCGGCTCTGTCCCTCGATCGCGTTGAACTTGCCGGCGCGAACGATGAAGCGCCCGCCGAATTTCTTGAAGATCGCGGGATTGGCCATCGCATAGGCCTTGTAGCCATCGTCATTGTGTACGTCGACGCGCGCGATCCAATAGCCTTTTGCCATCTTGTTTTTCCTTCCCTTGTTAAACGAGAGCCTGCTTGATCTCTGCCTGGATCGCCTCGGCCGCTGCCTTGGGATCGGCGGCTTCCATCACCGGGCGTCCGACTACCAGATAATCGGCACCGGCTGAAATCGCCTTTGCCGGCGTCATGATGCGCTTCTGGTCGCCGCTGGCCGTTCCCGCCGGCCGGATACCCGGCGTCACCAGAACCATCTGATGGCCGACAATCCTGTGCAAGGCCGCCGCCTCCTCGGGCGAGCACACAAGGCCGTCGACGCCGAGCACCTGCGCCTGCTGGGCGCGGGCCTCGACCAGATCCGACACCCCGAGCCGGTAGCCCGCCGCGTGCAGATCGCCATCGTCGTAAGAGGTCAGCACGGTGACCGCGAGGATTTTCAGATCCGATCCGGCGCGGGCCTCGACCGCCGCCTTCATGGTCTGCGGATAGGCGTGCACCGTCAGGAATGTCGCGCCGAGCGACGCCACGCTTTCGACGCCGCGCGCCACCGTATTGCCGATGTCGTGCAGCTTGAGATCGGCGAAGACTTTCTTGCCGGCGCCGGCGAGTTGACGGACCAGCGGCAATCCGCCGGCATAAGCGAGCTGATAGCCGATCTTGTAGAACGTCACGCTGTCGCCGAGCCGCGCAATCATCGCTTCGGCCGCGGCCACGTCAGGCAGATCGAGCGCCACGATCAAGCGGTCGCGGGGAGCGATTTTGGTCTGCTGCATCTCACCTCACATCATGCGCTGGGAAACCTCGATCAGCTGACGCACCAGCGCCGCCAGCGCCTCGGCATCGGCCGGATGTTTCAGCCTGTCCATATCATCATAAGCCTCGCCCGCGAACGACAGCGCGAGCTGGTTGGGAATCACCGTCGCGTGGCATGCGGTGAGAATCAGCCGCAGCGCCGCCAGCGATCGCGTTCCGCCGAGCCGGCTCTCCGACGCCGCCGCGATCGCGAAAGCGCGTTCGCGAAACACCTGGCCGCGGGTCTCGTGGGTATCCTGCACCCGCGTCACCCAGTCGATGGTGTTCTTGACCAGAGCCGGCACCGACGAATTATATTCCGGCGTCACGATCAGCACGCCATGATGCGCCGACATCATGCGCTTGAGATTGACCGCATTCTTCGGCACGCCGGATTTCGTCTGCAGATCGCCGTCATAGATCGGCAGCGGAAAATCGCCGAGCGAAATACGCGTGACTTCGGCACCGGCGAGCGCCAATGCATGCGCTGCGGCGGCCGCAAGCCTCGCATTGAGCGAGCCTGACCGCAGCGAGCCGGGGATCACGAGGATTTTCAGCGCGGACATCAGTTCATCGCAACAGGGCTAACCGGCGCCATCGGCGCCGGAGGCGTATCAGCCCTTGCGATACACCCAGACACGGGCGGGCGGAAGGTTCATCCAGATCCGCTCGGAGGCTTCTGTGGACACGCCGGGCAGCGATTTCGGAATCGGCGGCGCGACCGAATAGGTGAACTGCACGAACGGCGCTCCCGGCGCCAGCGCGACGAAAGCATCGCGGATCAGCTTCAGCCGCGTCAGCATCGGTTTTGTCACCAGCGGCAGCCCGGAGACCACGGCCGATGCGGGGACCTTGAGTACGTCCCACAGCGAGTCGCGCAGCGCATAGGCGTCGCCCTGAACGACCTTGGCGTGCGGATAGCGATCGCGCAGCAGCGCGCAGAAGCCCGGATTATATTCGACCAGCACGAGACGCTTCTGATCGACGCCGCGCTCGATCAGTGCGCTGGTGATTGCGCCGGTTCCCGGCCCGAGTTCGACCACCGGTCCTGACGAATTGACATCGACATATTGCGCCATGGTGCGGGCCAGCAACTTGCCCGACGGCATCACCGCGCCCATGTGAAGCGGCTTTTCGATCCATGAACGGAGAAAACGCACCTCATCGTCGAGACGAGGGGGCTTCTTCAACTCACGCACGGACGATTGCAGAGGCATTTCGCTACCAGGCGGGGCCGCAGTTTCGCGGTACTGTCAGAAAATAGTCATAAAGTCGTATCGGTAGCAGCCGAAACGGTCAAGCCGAACCGGTCATTGCGGAGCTGCTGCGGGTACCGAAGAAGTCCTTGACCTTGGTGAAGAAACCCGCCGCTTCGGGTTGGGTTGCACCGGACGATAATTTTTCGAACTCGGCCAGCAATTCTTGCTGTTTCTTGGTTAAATTCTGCGGCGTTTCGACCACGACCTGGACGTACATGTCGCCGGTCTGGCGGGAGCGAAGCACCGGCATGCCTTTTGATGCAATGCGAAAACGCCGGCCCGACTGGGTTCCCGAGGGGACTTTCACCTTGGTCTTGCCCTTGTCGATGGTCGGGACCTCGAATTCGCCGCCCAGGGCCGCCGTCACCATCGAGATCGGCACGCGGCAATGCAGGTCGGCGCTATCGCGCTGAAAGAACTGGTGCGTGGCCAGCGACAGAAAAATGTAGAGATCGCCCGGCGGACCGCCGCGGACGCCGGCCTCGCCTTCGCCGGCCAGCCGGATGCGCGTGCCGTCTTCCACGCCTTGCGGAATGTTGACCGACAATGCCCGCTCGCGGGTCACCCGCCCCGAGCCGACGCAGGAGGGACAGGGGTCTTCGATCATCTGGCCGCGGCCCTGGCAGCCGGGACAGGTTCGCTCCAGCGTGAAAAATCCTTGCGCCTGCCGCACGCGCCCCTGCCCGCCGCACATCGAGCAGGTCTTCGGCTTGGTGCCGGCCTTGGCACCGGTCCCCGAACAGGATTCGCAGGTCACCGAAACCGGAATCTCGATCTGGGCGGTCTTGCCGAGGAAGGCTTCCTCCAGCGTGATTTCCATGTTGTAGCGCAGGTCGGCGCCACGCTCGCGTCCGCCGCCGCGCCCGCGTTGCCCGGCCATGCCGAACAGGTCTTCGAAGATATCGGAGAATGACGACGCAAAGCCGGCGCCGAAGCCGGGACCGCCGCCGCCTTGCTCGAACGCGGCATGACCGAAGCGGTCGTAGGCGGCGCGCTTGTCGCCGTCTTTCAGGACTTCGTAGGCTTCGTTGATTTCCTTGAAGCGGACTTCGCTGGAGGCATCGCCCGGATTCTTGTCCGGATGCCATTTCATCGCCAGCTTGCGGAACGCCGCCTTGAGCTTGGGCTCGTCCGCCGTCCGTTCGACTTCAAGGGTTTCGTAGTAGCAGCGCTTGGTGGACATCCGTCAAAACCCGTCCGAAGTTCGTCCGCATTGCTCTGGTAATGCGTCGCTCAGCATGCAGCCTCCGGCTTAACGAAAAATGACCCCCATCCCCGGAGACGCAAGCTTGCGCTCTTTGGAATGAGGGTCATGATCCCAACCGTTTAAGCGGACTTCTTGTTGTTCTTGTCGTCGTCGACTTCGGTGAACTCCGCGTCGACCACATCGTCCTTTGCGGCATCCTTGGCCGCATCGGCTTCGGCCTGCTGCTTGTACATCGCCTCGCCGAGCTTCATCGAAGCCTGCGCCAGCGTGTTGGTCTTGGCCTTGATCGCCTCGGCATCGTCGCCCTTCAGCGCTTCCTTCAGATCGCTGACGGCGTCCTCGATGGCGCGGCGCTCGCTCTCCTCGACCTTGGAGCCGTGTTCGGCCAGCGCCTTCTCGGTCGAATGCACCAGGCTGTCGGCGTGGTTCTTGGCGTCGACCGCCTCGCGGCGCTTCTTGTCCTCGGCGGCGTTGGCCTCGGCGTCCTTGACCATCTTCTGGATGTCGGCCTCGGACAGACCGCCGGAAGCCTGGATCCGGATCTGCTGCTCCTTGCCGGTCGCCTTGTCCCTCGCCGAGACGTTGACGATGCCGTTGGCGTCGATATCGAAGGTCACCTCGATCTGCGGCATGCCGCGCGGCGACGGCGGAATGCCCATCAGGTCGAACTGGCCGAGCACCTTGTTGTCGGCCGCCATTTCGCGTTCGCCCTGGAAGACGCGGATGGTGACGGCGTTCTGGTTGTCCTCGGCGGTCGAGAACACCTGGCTCTTCTTGGTCGGGATCGTGGTGTTGCGATCGATGATGCGGGTGAACACGCCACCCAGCGTCTCGATGCCGAGCGACAGCGGCGTCACGTCGAGCAGCAGCACGTCCTTGACGTCGCCCTGCAGCACGCCGGCCTGGATCGCGGCACCGATGGCGACGACCTCGTCGGGATTGACGCCCTTGTGCGGCTCCTTGCCGAACAACTGCTTCACCACTTCCTGGACCTTCGGCATGCGGGTCATGCCGCCGACCAGCACCACTTCGCCGATCTCGCCGGCGGTGAGGCCGGCATCCTTCAGCGCCTTGCGGCAGGGCTCGATGGTCTTCTGCACGAGATCGTCGACCAGCGCCTCGAACTTGGCGCGCGTCAGCTTCATGGTCAGATGCTTCGGCCCGGACTGCGTCCGCAGTGATGAACGGCAGGTTGATTTCGGTCTGCGTGGTCGACGACAATTCGATCTTGGCTTTTTCGGCGGCCTCTTTCAGGCGCTGCAAGGCCAGCTTGTCGTTGCGCAGGTTGATGCCCTGCTCCTTCTGGAATTCGTCGGCCAGATAGCTGACCAGCCGCATGTCGAAGTCTTCGCCGCCGAGGAACGTATCGCCGTTGGTCGACTTCACCTCGAACACGCCGTCGCCGATCTCGAGGATCGAGACGTCGAAGGTGCCGCCGCCGAGATCGTACACCGCGATGGTGCCGGTCTTGGTCTTGTCGAGACCATAGGCGAGCGCTGCCGCAGTCGGCTCGTTGATGATGCGCAGCACTTCGAGGCCGGCGATCTTGCCGGCATCCTTGGTGGCCTGACGTTGCGCGTCGTTGAAATAGGCGGGAACGGTGATGACGGCCTGATCGACCTTCTGGCCGAGATGGGCTTCCGCGGTCTCTTTCATCTTCTGCAGGATGAAGGCGGAGACCTGCGAGGGCGAATAGGTCTTGCTGTCGGCTTCGACCCAGGCATCGCCATTGGACGCCTTGACGATCTTGTAGGGGACGAGCTTCTTGTCCTTCTCGACCATCGGGTCGTCATAGCGGCGGCCGACGAGGCGCTTCACCGCAAAGAAGGTCCGCTCGGGATTGGTCACCGCCTGGCGCTTGGCGGGCTGGCCGACGAGGCGCTCGCCGTCATCGCTGAAGGCGACGATCGACGGGGTCGTCCGCATGCCCTCGGCGTTCTCGATGACTTTCGCTGTCTTGCCATCCATTACGGCGACGCACGAATTCGTGGTGCCGAGATCGATCCCAATGACCTTTCCCATGGTCCTCATATCCTTCTTTTTGCGGCAGGTTGGCTGGGCCCTGACGGCGCACCAATCCAAACCCCCAAACGATCAATTGCTCGCGATATTGCGACGGTGAGCCTCATATAGGAGGGGGGGTGGGGCCTGCAAGGACCGTGACGCAACCTTAGCCCATGAAAACCATACAGTTTGGAAGATAGTAGCTCTGGCCAGGACCGGCCCAGACGAGGCGCGCAGCGGCATCCGCGGAGACCGCGAAGGCCGACGCGATCAGCACCGGACCCGGGCGCCGGCCGGGAACGTCCAGCCGGGCGCCGGCGAGACGCACCACGGCGGCTTGGGTCAACGGCAGCACGGCGCGGTCGGTCATATCGGGTGAAAAAGTGACGTTTTCCGCTCGCCCAAGCGGATCGTTTCGGGAACGGAATCCGCAGCCTGGCCTGTTGCCGGAGCGGCAAAACGGCTAAAGCAGGCGGATACGAAAACGTGGCCGCCACGCCAAATGGTCGCGCCGGCCGACCATTGAACGGCCTCAATGCAAACCCAGTAGATTTTCATGAAACTCCTTCGACTGACGTTCGCGCTGGGATTGCTCTTGTCGCGCCGCCTCTGGGCCCGCCTTCGCAGCCGACCCGGTTTTCCCGCCGGGCGTCCGGGTCGGCATGACCCCGCTCGTGGGCCTGGTCCGGGCCAAGACATTCGCCGGATTCGAGACCGAGGATCAGGGCGTCAAGGTGTTGGTGGCGGAGCTTCCGGCCGAGGCCTATGGCGAGGTCATGAACGCCTTCAAGGCCAATCCTGGCGGCACCGGCGGCATCAAGCCCGAGAGCATCGAGACCGTCGGCCGGCCTTGCCTATTACACCGCGAAAACGCCAAGGATGGCGCCACCACGGTGCGGCGCTATTCGATGATCCTGCCGGGCGGCACGTTCTCCGGCTATGTCGCCGTGCAGGTTCCCGAGAACGCCGCCAAAATCTACACCGACGACGCGGTGCGGCAGATGTTCGCCTCGGCCGTGATCCGCAAGGAGGTTCCGGTCGAGGAGCAGCTCGGGCTGATGCCGTTCAAGGTCGGCGAACTCAGCGATTTCAAGAATGTCCGCACGCTGGCGCCCGGCGCCGCCCTCATTCTCGCCGACGGCGACGAGGCCGCCGGCTTTGAAGCCGCGCCCTTCATGGTGATCGGCATGATCGGATCCGCGCCGACGCAGCCGGAGGATCGCGGCCGCTTTGCGCAACAGGCCGCCACCACGATCCCCGGGGTCCGCGACGCCCGGATCACGATGTCCGAACCGTCAGCGCATCGACGGCACGCCCGGCTATGAGACCCGCATCGAGGCGATCAGCGGCAAGGACAATACGCCCGTCACCGTGGTGCAATGGTTGCGGTTCGGCTGCATCGAGCGCGCTGCGCATCATCGGAAGCGCGCCGCGCGACGAATGGGCGAAAGCCTTTCCGCGTTTCCGCGCCGTGCGCGACGGAATTCAGCCGCGCTGAATTCGAGGCGCGCTGTGCCGAAGATTCGTGCGCCCGCCCGCGGGTAAGCGGCTTTACGCTTTCCAGCCGAGGTGATTTGCTGGCGACGGCGTATCTTACAGGGAGATGCAGCATGTTGGACCGAAGGCAAATTCTGGCGAGGCCTGGGCACGGCGGCCGTCATGACCGCGGTTTCGAACGAGCTTTGGGCAGCCGCTTCGATCAAGCCCGACGAGGCCTCCGCGCTTCTGGTGATCGATGTTCAGAACTGCTTCCTGCCCGGCGGCAGCCTCGCCGTGAAAGACGGCGATCAGGTCGTTCCGGTGATCAATCGCATCGCCAAGGGTTTTGCCAATGTGGTGCTGACACAGGACTGGCACACCGTCAGGCCACGTCTCGTTCGCATCCAGCCATAGCGGCAAAAAGCCGTTCGAGACCGTCGATCTCAAATACGGCAAGCAGGTGCTGTGGCCGGATCACTGCGTGCAGGGCACCGAGGGCGCAGCGCTTTCGAAGGACCTTGCAATCGCGCATGCGGGCCTCGTCATACGGAAGGGATACAACAAGGAAGTCGACAGCTACTCCGCCTTCACCGAGGCCGACGGCAAGACCACCACCGGGCTTGCCGCGTACCTGAAGGCGCGCAAGGTGAAGCGCCTGTTCATGGCAGGCCTCGCAACCGATTTCTGCGTCGCGTGGAGCGCGCTGGATGCGCGCAAGGCCGGTTTCGAAACCTATGTGATCGAAGACGCCTGCCGCGGCATCGACACCCAGGGCTCGCTGGCCAAGGCCTGGGCGGATATGGCCAAGGCCGGCGTCAAGCGTATTCAATCGGGCGATATCGCGGTCTGAGGAAGAAAATGTCGGATATCGGAGCTCCGGTTGCGTTCGAGATGGTCCGCCGTCCGCCGTCGCAACGGACTGCCGGTCTGATTTCGGCAATTTCCGGTTACCGCGAGATGATGCGCGGCCGGTTTTGCCAGCGCGAGGCCGCACCTCTTGCCGTGCCGCTGATCATCAGCTTCGGTACACCGTTCTCGATCGCGCTCGGCCGCGATCCCGCTGCGACCGACCGCCAACGCAGCTTCGCCGCGGGACTTTATGCCGGACCCGTGTACATCGAATCCGACGGCGGCGCCGAATGCGTGCAGGTGGATTTCACGCCGCTCGGCGCTTACAGGTTTTTCGGCGGTGCCGTCGTCGACCTCGCCGCACGCATGGTCGAGATCGATGACGTGCTCGGGCCTGAGGGCTCGCGGCTACGCGAGCGTCTGGGCGCAACGATCGGCTGGCAGCGCCGCTTCGATATCGTCGAGGATTTCGTCATGCGCCGCGCCAACCATTTGCCGTCGCCGGAGCTGGAATTTGCCTATCGCCTGATGGCGCGGAGTGGCGGCGGCGATCCGGATTGGCGCCCTGGCGCAGGAGATCGGCTGGAGCCGCAAGCACCTCGTCGATCGCTTTCGATCCGAATTCGGTCTCGCTCCAAAACCGCTTGCGCGGATCATGCGCTTCCACAGCGCTTGCCGGCTGGCGCGAACCGGGACGTCGTCCGGCTGGGCCGGGATCGCGGCGGACAGCGGTTTTTCGGATCAGGCGCATCTTGTCCGCGAATTCGCAGCACTTGCCGGCGAGCCGCCGACGGCCTGGGCGCGACGGCTGGCGCTGACCGATAGCCGGCTGACACGCCCGCAACCCGCGATTCGCGGACTGGTAACAAATCTTCAAGCGGACGACGCCCGACTTCGCGCATGATCGCATGGACAATAAATCGAGCAGGAGTTCTCCATGACGGACAACAGCAACATCGAAGCGCCACGCCTCTATCCCACAATCCGTTGCCGGGATGCCGAGGCCATGATGCGCTGGTTGAAGGACGTCATTGGCTTCACGGAATACGTCGTCTACCGCGGCGACGGCGTGGTGCAGCACGCCGAGCTCGCCTACGGCTCCTCGCTCCTGATGCTGGGCCAGAGCCGCGACGACGAATATGGCCGGATGGTCGGCGATATCGGCGGCCGCCGCACCGATTCGCTCTATGTCGCCGTCAATGATCCAGACGCGCTGCACGCCAAGGTAAAGGCCGCCGGCGCCAAGATCGAGATGGAATTGCACAACACGGATTACGGCAGCCGCGATTTCGCCTGCCGGGATCCGGAAGGCAATCTCTGGAGTTTTGGCACCTACTGGCCGAAGGTCGGCGAGAAGCCGCTGGCGGGTAGCATAGGCGAGCGGAAGCGACGCCGTCCTTTATCGCCGGTTCAGCTCGTGACGTCGGCGCCCGGCGCCGCCTTCGCGCCGCCCTTGGAGACGGCGACCAGCGCCGGCCGCAGCACGCGTTCGCCGATCATGTAGCCGGCCTGCACCACCTGCACCACGGTGCCCGCAGGCACCGACGGATCGGGAACCTCGTACATCGCCTGCTGGAAATTCGGATCGAACTTCTCGCCCGACGGATCGAATTTCTTGACGCCGTTTTTCTCCAGCGTGTTGAGCAGCGACCGCTCGGTCAGCTCGACGCCTTCGATCAGCGCCTTCAGGCCGGGATCGGCGGTGGCCTTGGCCTCGGCCGGAACCGCGTCGAGCGCGCGCTGCAGATTGTCGGCGATGTCGAGCACGTCGCGCGCAAAACCGGTGATGCCGTAGGTGCGCGCATCGGCGACTTCGCGCGCGGTGCGCTTGCGCAGGTTTTCCATCTCCGCCAGCGTGCGCAGCATCTTGTCGCGCTGGTCGGCGACTTCCTTGGCAAGCGCTTCCGCCGATCCCTCTTCCGGATCGTCGGGCATGATGTACGGCTTGGAAACCACAGGCTCGGCGTCCTGGGCGGGATTCGCCGGATTGTCCTTTTGCCCGTTGGGATCGGCCATGAGATTGCCTTCTCGAAATCGTTCTTGGGAACAATGGGGGAGTTGCTAGCGCGGATATCGTGCTTTAGGCGCAGAAAATCAAGCGCAACCTGCCCGTACCGGCGAGATCATCCGCCCAGCATCCGGCTGACGATGCGGGCCGCATAATCCACCGTCGGAATGACCCGGGCATAGTTGAGCCGTGTCGGCCCGATCACGCCGAGAACGCCGACGATATGGCCCGCGCCATCGCTATAGGGCGCGATGATGGTGGACGATCCGGACAGCGAGAACAGCTTGTTTTCCGATCCGATGAAAATCCGCACGCCTTCGGCGCGTTCCGCGCGTCCCAACAGATCGATCACGCCGCGCTTGGTCTCGAGATCGTCGAACAGCAATCTCACCCGCTCCAGATCTTCCAGCGCGTGCAGGTCTTCCAGCAGATTGGCATGACCGCGCACGATCAGCTGCCGGTCGTCGTTGTCGCCGCCGGACCAGCTCGCGATTCCCGCGGAGATGACCTTCTGGGTCAGTTGGTCGAGTTCGGTGCGGCTCTGCGTCAACGCGGTTTCGAGTTCGAGACGCGCCTCGGCCAGCGTGCGCCCGCGAATCCGCGCATTGAGAAAATTGCTGGCTTCCGTCAGCGCCGACGAGGGAACGCCGGGCGGCAGCGTCAGCACGCGGTTCTCGACCTGGCCGTCTTCGCCGACCAGCACCACCAGCGCCCGCTCCGGCTCCAGCCGCACGAATTCGATATGTTTCAGCCGCGAATTGGATTTTGCGGTCAGCACCACCGCCGCCGCGCGCGTCAGGCCGGACAGCCGGGTCAGGGCTTCGCCGAGCGCGGCCTCGACCGATTGCGCCTTGCCGACGGAAGCAAGCTGGGTCTGGATCGACTGCCGCTCCGGCTCGGTGAGATCGCCGACCTGCATCAGGGCATCGACGAAAAACCGCAAGCCCAGTTCGGTCGGCAGCCGGCCGGCCGAGGTGTGCGGCGCGTAGATCAGGCCGAGCTGCTTCGAGATCCGACATCACGTTGCGCACCGAGGCCGGCGACAGCGGCACCGCGATCAGGCGCGAGATGTTGCGCGAGCCGACGGGTTCGCCGGTCGCCAGATAACTCTCGACGATTTGACGAAATATATCGCGCGAGCGCTCGTTGAGCTGGGCGAGCCCGGCGTTCGGCGCGATCAGGCCGATCGGATCGTGGTGGGCCACAGGATACTCCCTCAAGCTTAGACCTAATCTGTCTATCACAGGAGCCGGTGACAAGCAGGCATTAGTCGCCAGCAGGTTCCATGGGGGCCCAAAGGCCTTGCCGCTGCCGCTTCCCCCTCCTACAAGCACCGCGAGACCTGTCTTTATCTGAATTTTCGGAGGATTTCCCATGCGGCCAAGCCGCCGTGCGCCGGATGAACTGCGCGCCGTGTCGCTGGAACGCGGCGTGGTCAAATACGCCGAAGGTTCCTGCATGGTCAAATTCGGCGACACCCATGTGCTGGTGACGGCGACGCTGGAAGAGCGGCTGCCGCCCTGGCTCAAGGGCCAGGGCCGCGGCTGGGTCACGGCCGAATACGGCATGCTGCCGCGCGCCACGCTGGAGCGCACCCGCCGCGAGGCCTCCGCCGGCAAGCAAAGCGGCCGCACCGTCGAAATCCAGCGCCTGATCGGCCGCTCGCTGCGCGCCGCGGTCGACCTCGAAGCGCTGGGCGAACGCCAGATCACCGTGGATTGCGACGTGATCCAGGCCGATGGCGGCACCCGCACCGCCTCGATCACCGGCGCCTGGGTGGCGCTGGCCGACTGCATCGGCTGGATGAAGACCCGCAACATGATCAAGAGCCAACGTGCTGCGCGACAATGTCGCGGCGATCTCCTGCGGCATCTATAACGGCACGCCGGTGCTCGACCTCGATTACGCCGAGGATTCCGAAGCCGATACCGACGCCAATTTCGTCATGACCGGCGATGGCCGCATCATCGAGGTGCAGGGCACCGCCGAAAAGACGCCGTTCTCGCAGGACGAATTCCTGGCGCTGATGGCGCTGGCCCGCAAGGGCGTGGCGCGGCTGGTGGACCTGCAGAAAATGGCCGTGGCGTGATTCAAACAGGTCGTATGCCAGCTAGACGCTGAGCCGGGACAGGCTGGCCATGACGGATTATAATGCTGCATGACACCGTCGAATCACCGGCAAGCTCGTGATCGCGACCCACAATCCCGGCAAGCTCGCCGAGATGCGCGAACTGCTGGCGCCGCACGGCGTCGAGGCGGTCTCGGCCGGCGAGCTCGGCCTCGGCGAACCCGACGAGACCGGCGACACCTTTCGCGCCAATGCGACGATCAAGGCGATCGCCGCGGCACAAGCCGCGCAACTGCCGGCTTTCGCCGACGATTCCGGATTGGTGGTCGACGCGCTCGATGGCGCGCCCGGGATTTTCTCGGCGCGCTGGGCCGGGCCGAACAAGGACTTTGGCGCCGCGATGACGCGGATCGAACGGCTGCTGCAGGAGCGCGGCGCCACGCAAGCCTGCGCAGCGCAAGGCGCATTTCGTTTCCGCACTGTGCGTCGCCTGGCCCGACGGTCATCTCGAAGAAGTCGAGGCGCGCGCCGACGGCACGCTGGTGTGGCCGCCGCGCGGCACCGCCGGCTTCGGTTACGATCCGGCGTTCCTGCCCGATGGACACACGCGCACCTTCGGCGAAATGACCAGCATCGAGAAGCACGGCCTGCCGCCGCTCGGGCTCGGGCTGTCGCATCGCGCCCGCGCCTTCGTCAAGCTGGCGGAGATTTGCCTGTGACGGACGCGGCCAGAGCAGCCTTCGGCGTTTACGTGCACTGGCCGTTCTGCCTGTCGAAATGTCCGTATTGCGATTTCAACAGCCATGTCCGGCATGCGCCGATCGATGAAGAGCGATTTGCCCGCGCGTTCGAGCGCGAGATCGAGACCACCGCCGCGCGCGCGCCGGGCCGCGAAGTGTCGTCGATCTTTCTCGGCGGCGGCACGCCGTCGCTGATGCGGCCGCAAACCGTCGGCGCCATTCTGGATGCGATCGGCAAAGCACTGGCGCGTCGCGCCTGACGTGGAAGTCACGCTGGAAGCCAACCCGACCAGCGTCGAGGCGACGCGCTTTGCGCGGCTACCGCGCCGCCGGCGTCAACCGGGTGTCGCTCGGCGTGCAGGCGCTCGACGATGCTTCGCTGAAGGCGCTGGGACGGCTGCATACCGCGCGCGAAGCGCTCGACGCGGTCGCGATCGCGCGCACCGCCTTCGATCGCTATTCGTTCGACCTGATCTACGCCCGCCCCGATCAGACGCCGCAGATGTGGGCGGACGAACTGAAGCTCGCGATCTCGGAAGCGGCCGAGCATCTGTCGCTCTATCAGCTCACCATCGAAGAGGGCACGCCGTTCTTCGGTCTGCACGCCGCCGGCAAACTGAAGACGCCGGACGAAGCGATGGCGCGCGCGCTGTACGATGTGACGCAGGAAGTCTGCGCCCAGCACGGGTTGCCGTCCTACGAGATTTCCAATCACGCGCGGCCCGGCGCCGAGTGCAAACATAATCTGGTCTACTGGCGCGGCGAGGAATATGCCGGCATCGGCCCCGGCGCCCATGGCCGCCTCGATATCGAGGGCATGCGGCACGCCATCGCCACCGAAAAGCGCCCCGAGGCCTGGCTGATGCGGGTCGAGGCCACCGGCCATGGCGTCGTCACCGACGATCTCCTCAACAGCGAAGAGCGCGCCGATGAATTTCTGCTGATGGGCCTGCGGCTGGCCGAAGGCATCGATCCCGAGCGCTACGCGGCGTTATCCGGCCGCACGCTCGATCCCGGCCGCATCGCCATCCTGCGCGAAGAAGGCGCCATCACCGTCGATGCCAGCGGCCGGCTGCGGGTGACGCAAGCCGGATTTCCCGTGCTCGATGCCGTGGTCGCGGATCTGGCGGCGTAGCCCAAACACAAAATCGCGAAAACGAGCCCATGCAAAGATAGAATGGGGCCCGGCTCACACCGCTCCAAGCGCCAAAACTCTCTAAGCGCCAAAGCTCTTCGGCGAGCCGGCGACCGGCGAGCTGCCGCCCGATCCCACGCGCATCACGGCCAGGCCGCGTTCGTTGGTGCCGTCGGAGCGGAACCGAAACAGGCCGTCGATGCCGGCAAAGCCGGACGGATTGGTCAGCACTTCCGGCGCAAACCGTTGCGGCCCTTGGGTTCGCGCCAATGCGGCGACCAGCGCCACCGCGTCATAGGCCAGCGTCGCGGTGCGCACCGGATCGGCGCCGAATTTGGCGCGGTAGCGGCCGGAGAAACTTCGGAAGCCGGATGGATCGGGCGCGGCATAAAGGCCGCCCTGCAAGGCCGGGCTCGCGAACACCCGCGGATTGTCCCACAGACCGGTGCCGAGCAGCTGGATGTTTTTCAGATTGGCGCCGGCTGCCGTCAGCGCGTCGGCCACCGTCACCACGGAGTCGCCGTCATCGGCGATGAAAAGCGCATCGGCCTGGCCGAGCGCCTGCGCCACCGTTCGCGCCGCGGCGGCGCGGTCGGCGCCGTATTTCTCGAACGCGACGATGCGCCCGCCCCGGCGGCCGACCGCCTGCTTGAACGCGACTTCGACCACATTGCCATAGGCATTGTCCGGCAGCAACGCCGCAAAAGACCGTTTGCCGGTGCTGGCGGCGTATTCGACGATGCGGTTGACGTCGGACTCCGGCAGGAAGCTCAGCAGATAGACGCCGCGGCCGGCCACGCTGGAATCGGTCGAGAACGCGATCACGGAGACGCCGCGCGTGCGCGCCAGCTGGGCGGTCGCCGGCACCGACAGCGCAAACAGCGGACCCAGAATGATCTCCGCGCCTTCGTCGAGCGCCTGCTGCGTTCCCTGCTGCGCGCCCTGCGGATTGCCGGCATCATCCTTGATCAGGAGCTGGATATTGGGATTCTGGAATTCCGCCAGCGCCATCTCGGCGGCATTCTTCATCGACTGCGCGGCGACGCCGGCATTGCCGGCGGCCGACAGCGGCAGGATCAGGCCCACCTTGACCTGCCCGGTGCCGACGACGAGCGGCTGCTGCGGCGGCCCGGAGGTGCCGGGCTGCGAGCTGAACGGATTGGAAAACGAGCTGAGACTTTGCTGCACGCCGGCGCAGGCGCCAAGCAAGGGCGCCCCGAGAATCAGGCCAACCGCCGTCCGCCGGGTTGCCCCCGACGGCTCGGGATTTGGTCAGATCATCAGCCTTTTCCTTGGGCAGATCCTTGGGATTTCGCGGCCCCACCATCGTATCTCTATCTCTCGCAACCTAGCCTCCGACGATCAGGAGGGTGGATTCAGGCATATTGTCGGCGAATAGTTAACCAAAACAAAAGGATTATGGCCGAACGGCGCGGCCGCCGGTTGCAGGAACCCTGGCTCCTCCCGCGGTGCGCCGGCGTCCCAGACGGCGCACGAATTGTGGCGCAAGCGCCTTCGTCCCCTCTAGATTGGCACTATGCGCGCAAAAGCTGCTCCCATAAATACAATTGAAGGCCCGACCGGAGCCTCGCCGCGCACATTTTCGCTGGGCGGCCACGTCCTGACCGCGCCGAAGGCGGTTCCCGGCCTTCATCTGGTGGCAACGCCGATCGGCAATCTCGGCGACATCACCTTGCGCGCGCTGGAAACGCTGGCCGGCGTCGACATCATCGCCTGCGAAGATACCCGCATCACCCGCCGGCTGACCGAGCGCTATGCGATCTCGGCGCTGTTAAAACCCTATCACGAGCACAACGCCGCGCTGGCGCGGCCGAAAATCCTGGAAAAGCTGGCGCAGGGCGCCTCCATCGCCCTGGTCTCGGACGCCGGCACGCCGCTGATTTCCGATCCCGGCTTCAAGCTGGTGCGCGAGGTTTGCGCCGCCGGCCATGCGGTGATCGCGCTGCCCGGGCCTTCCTCGGTGCTGGCGGCGCTGGCGGTGGCGGCACTGCCCACCGACCGGTTTTTCTTCGAAGGGTTTTTGCCGTCGCAGGAGGGCGCGCGCCGCACGCGGCTTGCGGAACTCGCGCGGATCGACGCGACGCTGGTCATGTTCGAATCCGGCAACCGCGTCCAGGACACGCTTGCCGATCTCGCCGACATCATGGGCGCGCGCGACGGCGCGATCTGCCGCGAAATGACCAAACTGCATGAAGAGGTCTTGCGCGCGCCGGTCTCCGAGCTGGCCTTGGCCGCCGGCACGCTGGAGACGCGCGGCGAATTCGTGCTGGTGATCGGCCCGCCGCCGGCCGATGCGCTGGTCATGGCCGCGCGATCAACTGGACGATCTGTTGCGCAGCCGGCTGCAGCGCGACAGCGTCAAGGATGCGGTGGCGCATGCGGTCGAACTGTCGGGCCGGCCGCGCCGCGAGATCTATGCCCGCGCGCTGGAGCTCGCCAAAGAAACGTCGAAGCGCGAAAGGCGACGATGGCGAAGACTGACGGCGCCTTGCCGCCTGACAAGCTTGCCAAAATCGCCTCGCCGGCGCGCGTTGCGGCGTTTCGCACCGGCCTCTCCGCCGAAAGCCGCGCCGCCGCCTGGCTGATGGCCAAGGGCTATCGCATCCTGGCAAAGCGGTTTCGCACGCCCTATGGCGAGATCGACCTGGTGGCGCGCCGGCGCAACCTGATCGCCTTTGTCGAGGTCAAGGCCCGCGCCAGCCTCGATGACGCCGCCTATGCGGTGACGCCGCGCCAGCAGGCGCGCATCATCGCCGCCGCGCAAGGCCTGGCTGATGGCGCATCCCGAACATGCCGAATTTGAGCTGCGTTTCGACGCCGTGCTGATTGCGCCGCGGCGCTTGCCGCGCCATCTGTTAGCGGCATTCGACGCCAGCACCTGAAACCCGCTTTCCTCGAACCAACGCCGAGGCCAACCCCATGAAATTGAATGTCGCCGTCCAGATGGACCCCATCGAGCGCATCAACATCCGCGGCGATTCGACCTTTGCCCTGCTGCTGGAAGCGCAAAAGCGCGGCCACGGACTGTCCTATTACACGCCGGACAAGCTCTCGCTGCGCGGCGAGGAGCTGGTGGCGCCGGTGCAGGCTGCTGACCGTGCGCGACGAGGCCGGCAATCATTTCACGCTCGGCGAGCCGCAAGCGCCAGCCGCTGGACGCCTTCGACGTCATCCTGCTGCGGCAGGAGCCGCCGTTCGATCTCGCCTACATCACCTCGACGCATCTTCTGGAGCGAATTCATCCCAAGACGCTGGTGGTCAACGATCCCGCCAGCGTGCGCAACGCGCCGGAAAAGATGTTCGTGATGGATTTTCCGCAGCTGATGCCGCCGACGCTGATCTCGCGCGACCTCGACGAAATCAACGCGTTCCGCGACGAGCACGGCGCCGTGGTGATGAAGCCGCTGCACGGCCATGGCGGCGCGGCGGTGTTTCGCGTCATGCCGCAGGACATGAATTTCGGCTCGCTGTTCGACATGTTCTCGGTGACGTTCAGGGAGCCCTGGGTGATCCAGCGCTTTCTTCCCGAAGTCAAAGCACGGCGACAAGCGCATCATCCTGGTCGACGGCGAATTCGCCGGCGCGGTCAACCGCGTGCCGGCAGCGGACGATCTGCGCTCCAACATGGTGCGCGGCGGTGCGGCGCAAGCCACCGACCTCACGCCGCGCGAGCGCGAAATCTGCGCGACGCTGGGCCCGGCATTGCGCGAGCGCGGCCTGCTGTTCGTCGGCATCGACGTCATCGACGGCTTTCTCACCGAGATCAACGTGACCTCGCCGACCGGCATCCGCGCCATCGCGCGGCTCGACGGACCGGACGTCGCGGCGAAGATCTGGGACGTGATCGAGAAGAAGCGGGGGTAGCGCAGCGGCGCTATTTCTCCGGCGGGCATGGCGGCGACAGCGTCGGCGCATTCGGCCAGGGCCAATTCCGGTAGGACCCGTCTTTCTCGACGCAAGCCGCCGCGGCTTCCGGCGGCTTGGCCTCGTCCGGTACGGCAACCTTCACCGGCGACACCGACGCAACATAGCGATCGGCATAGGGCATCGACAGCCATGCCGCTGTGATCACGATCGCGAAAACCGCAAAACCCTTGAGAAATTCAGGCTGCGTCATGCCGCTGTCGCTCTCGTTGGGATTCTGTATACCGGCAAGCCCGAGCATCTTCGATGCCTTGTCGATATCCCGACGGCACTCTCCTGATGCGAACCGGTCGCTTCACGACCGTCTAATCCCTCTTGCCAGTTTTTGAAAGCGGGAGCAGCCTGCAGCCCGCGGATGAATCCGTCCGGCGACTACCCACAATTGATAGAAAAACAGTGGAGGAAATGCATGACGTCAGATGTTTCACGACGATCCCTGCTCGCGCTCGGCGCCGGCCTCGGCGCATCCAGCCTGCTCGGCGGCAGCGCCTTGGCGAAGGCGCCGAAGCTCGGCACGCAGTCGCCCTATTTCTACCGCTTCAATCTGGGCGCCGCCGAAGTCTCGGTGGTGTCCGACGGTCCGTTGCCGCTCGGCCCTCCCAAGGGCACCTTCATCGGCGTGCCGGATGAAGAAGTACGGAAGATGTTGAGCGACAATTTCCTGTCGCCCGACAATGTGGTGCTCGAACAGAACTCGCCGATCGTCAACATGGGCGACAAGCTCGTGCTGTTCGATACCGGCATGGGCACTTCAAAAGCGTTCGGCCCGACCACCGGGCGCCAGCAGAAGAGCATGGCGGAAGCCGGCATCAAGCCGGGCGACATCGACGCGGTGGTGCTGTCGCACGCGCATATCGATCATATCGGCGGCATCGTCGGCGCCGACGGCAAGTCGCTGTTCCCGAACGCGCAGTTCTACATCACGCAAAGCGATTTCGACTTCTGGACCGATGAAGGCAAGCTCGGCGGCCCGCTGAAGGATTTCGTGCTGCACGCCCGCAAGAACCTGATGCCGGTGCGCGACCGCCTGGTGTTCATCAAGGACGGCCAGGAATTCCTGCCCGGCGTTCAGGCGATCGCGGCGCCCGGGCATACCGTGGGCCACACCATCTTCATGGTGACCTCGGCCGGCAAATCCTTTGCTTTCCTCGGCGACCTCACCCACCACGCGGTGCTGCTGTTGAAAAGCCGCGGATGCAATTCTCCTACGACAGCGATCCGAAGCAGGCGGCGGATACGCGGGTGAAGCTGCTGGACATGATCGCGACCAACAAGATCCCGGTGATGTCCTATCACTTCGCCTGGCCGGGATTTGGCCACATCGCCAAGACCGGCGAGGGCTTTCACTATTATGCCCGAGCCGATGAACATGCAGCTCTGACGATGACGGCTCGGGTGGGCCATTGGCCGACCCCCGGAGTGTTCGCTTGATCGTTCCCTTAATGTTCTGCCTACCTGATATGTTAGATTTTTGGACATCTCGGCCAAAAGTTCCTGCAATCTGGTGAATTTCCAAGGAATATCCCCTCCCCCTCGGTTCCGCTACCCTCGCCTGCGGGAGAGGGCGGCATGGTCCAGCGGGTTTCCACCGTAGCCTTTGAGGGGATCGAGGCCCGCAGCGTCGACGTGCAGGTGCAGGTCGCGCCGGGCCTGCCGGCTTTCGCCATCGTCGGCCTGCCCGACAAGGCGGTTTCCGAGGCCCGCGAGCGGGTTCGCTCGGCGCTGATCGCCTCGGGCCTGGCGCTGCCCGCCCGCCGAATCACCGTCAATCTGGCGCCGGCCGACCTGCCCAAGGAAGGCAGCCATTACGATCTGCCGATCGCGCTCGGCCTGATGGCGGCGATCGGCGCCATTCCGCCGGACGCGTTGAGCGGCTTCACCGTGCTCGGCGAACTCGGGCTCGACGGATCGATCGCGCCGGTGGCCGGCGTGCTGCCGGCGGCGATCGGCGCCAATTCGCGCGACGAGGGCCTGATCTGTCCGGCCGCCTGCGGCGCGGAAGCGGCCTGGGCGAGCCCGGATATCCAGATCATCGCCGCCAGTTCGCTGATCCAGATCGCCAACCATTTCAAAGGCACGCAGGTGCTGTCGCGGCCGCAGCCGAAGGGTGCACGATGCCGAGGCCAGTCTGCTCGACCTGCGCGACATCAAGGGCCAGGAAAGCGCCAAGCGCGCGCTCGAGATTGCCGCGGCCGGCGGACATCATCTCCTGATGATCGGCTCGCCCGGCGCCGGCAAGTCGATGCTGGCGGCGCGGCTGCCCTCGATCCTGCCGCCGCTGTCGCCGTCCGAACTGCTCGAAGTCTCGATGATCGCTTCGGTCGCGGGCGAAATCCGCGACGGCGCGCTGACGGCGCGGCGGCCGTTCCGCAGCCCGCATCATTCCGCCAGCATGGCGGCGCTGACCGGCGGCGGCATGCGCGCAAAGCCCGGCGAAATTTCGCTGGCGCATCAGGGCGTGCTGTTCCTCGACGAATTGCCGGAGTTCGATCCGCGGGTGCTGGATTCGCTGCGCCAGCCGATGGAGAACGGCGAGGTCGCGGTGTCGCGCGCCAATCATCGCGTCACCTATCCGGCGCGCTTCATGCTGGTGGCGGCGATGAATCCGTGCCGCTGCGGCCACGCCTATGAGCCCGGCTATTCCTGCAAGCGCGGACGGATCGACCGCTGCACCGTCGGATTATCAGGCGCGCATTTCGGGTCCGCTGATGGATCGCATCGATCTGCGCATCGAGGTGCCGGCGGTGACCGCGTCCGATCTGATCCTGCCGCCGCCAGCGGAAGGATCCGCCGAAGTCGCCGCGCGCGTCGCCGCGGCGCGCGACATCCAGCTGGCGCGTTACGCCGCCGCCGGACTGCCGCATATCCGCACCAACGCCGAAGCGCCGGCCTCGTTGCTGGAACAAATCGCGCAGCCGGACGCGCAGGGCCTGAAACTGCTGCGCGATGCCGCCGAAACCATGCGGCTGTCGGCGCGCGGCTATCACCGCGTGCTGCGCGTCGCCCGCACGCTGGCCGATCTCGACGGCGCGGAGAAAATCGGCCGGCTGCATCTGGCCGAGGCGCTGTCGTATCGCGTGCTGGCGGAAGATGCCCGGCGCGCGGCCTAACAGCCGATATTACCTCGCCGCGCTCCACACCATCGCCCGCGTCAACCAGCCGGTAACGAGTTTTGTTTACACTCTGCCAACCATAAGCCCCGGCGTATCGCGGGCTTATCGCTGGGCGGGCTGCGTATCATGTTGCGTTTCAAGATTCTGGCTTCGGCTGTTCCGTTGCTCGTCGCCGCGGTGATCGCGCGCGGCGGGGTATTGCCCGGGCCGCGCCCCTGCATCGCGGTCGGCGAGGCTTCGGTGCAGATCGCTTCGGTGCCCTGGCAAGCCCAGCTTCACGTCAGCTTCACCGACGATCCGGCCGCAGCCACGGTGCGGGTCCAGATCTCCGACAACGCCGAGGCGGCCGATTTCGTTGTCGTCGACGACATGGATAGCCCCGAGGCCGGCGCCTGCAAGGCCAATGCGGCGCCGCGGCTGGTCGCAATCTCGGCAACGCCTTCGGCTTCCGAGCCCGTCATCTATCTCTCGCAGGACGGCCCCGCCGATTACCGGATCTTCGTCAGATCGAAGACGTTTTCGGTCCGCGATGCCGCCGCCCTCATCGTCGGCGCCAGCGGCGGGCATCGCCGCCTGGCCGCCGCTTCGCTCTAAACATTTTATTCTGACGCGTTTTCTTCACGACCGGTAACCGGATCAAGTCCGGCATGCTTCGCTCGAAAACGCTATGGCTTTAAGTTTCATTTACCCTATTCTCATCGGAGCGCGTAACCGCGCGCGGCCTCAAGCACTTTGCAAGGTCGCCATCGCATCGTGCTTGCCGGTGCACGGCGCGCAGCGGGGCGGTCTCAACGCCTACGCGCGATGACATTGCTGCAGCGTAATCGGGGTATCAGCGATGGGTCGGGCTTTCCGGGTCAAGGTTCACATCCGCCGCTTCGCGCGACGTCATCCGTGGATCGCTTTCACGGTTCGATCCATCATGATGTTCTCCGCCGCCTTCGGCGGGGCCTATGGCTTCATCAACGGCAGCCGGATGGAAGATTCCGGCTATAATCCTCACGCCTTTGCCATCGGCGCCAGCTTCCTGTTCGCGATGGCCTGCGTCGCGCTCGCGACCTTGAGCATCCGGCTGCGCTTCATGCGCAAGCGGGTTCGCAAGATCGCCCTGCACAACGAGGCGCTGGCCGACCGCAATTGGGAACTGCAGGAGGCCGAGCAGCGGGCCCGCAGGCTGTTCGAATCGCAGGGCGACCTGATCGTGCTGCGCGACGCCGACGGCCGCATCACCTTCGTCAACGACGCCTATTGCGAACTGGCGCGGCAACCCCGCAGCGCGCTGATCGGCAGCCTCGCCACGCTTGAAGTCCTGCAGCAAGGCGATACCGCGCTGGAGCCCGATGGCACGCGGATTCACGACCAGAAGATCGCAGGTCCGCAGGGGCCGCGCTGGATCGCATGGCGCGAAGGCCTGGTTCGATCCGATGCGGGCGCGCCTTCCGAGATGCAATGCGTCGGCCGCGACGTCACCGAACGCACCGATGCCGAGCGTGCGCTGGGCGAGGCGCGCGACCATGCCGATGCCGCCAACCGCGCCAAGTCGCGGTTCCTGGCGATGGCTTCGCATGAAATTCGCACCCCGCTCAACGGCATTATCGGCATGAGCGGGCTGCTGCTGGATACGGCGTTGACGCCCGAACAGGTGACCTATGCGAAGGCCGTCAAGACATCGGGCGACGCGCTGTTGTCGCTGATCGAGGAACTGCTGGATTACTCCAAGATCGAAGCCGGCAAGATCGACCTCGAACACCGGCCGTTCGAGCTTACCGCGTTGATCGAGGACATCACCGAACTGCTGGCGCCGCGGGCGCAGGCCAGAAAGCTCGAAATCGCGGCCTATGTCGACGAGCGGCTGCCGATGCAGGTCACCGGCGACGCAGCCAGGCTGCGGCAGGTGCTGCTCAATCTCGCCGGCAACGCGATCAAGTTCACCTCGAGCGGCGGCGTGGCGCTGATCGTCGAGCCCGGAATCGCGTCCGATGAAATCAGCTTCCTGGTGCGCGACACCGGCATCGGCATCGCGCCCGAAGCCCAGGCGCGAATTTTTCGCGAATTCGAACAGGCCGACGAACGCATCGCCCGCAGCTATGGCGGCACCGGGCTGGGGCTGAGCATCTCCGAGCGCATCGTCAAGCGCATGGGCGGCCGCATCACGCTGGAGAGCGAACCCGGCGTCGGCTCGACCTTCGAGGTGTCGATCCCGCTGACCGGTTCCGGCGGCGCCGACAGCGAGGGAAAGCTGTTCGCAGCGCCCGACCTGACCGGTCAATCGATCATGCTGGTCGGGCCGCAGAGCATCGAGGCCTCGCTTGGTGGCCCGGCGGCTGCAGCGCTGGGGTGGCCAGACCTGCGTGGTCGCGGATATTTCGGTGGCGCTGGCATTGCTGCCCGAGCGTTCCTGGCATGCCGTGCTGTTCGATCACGCGCTGGGGCTCAAGGACGTCGAGCTGTTGGGCGAGGCCGCGCGCACGCACGCCACCCAGCGAATCCTGATGTTCACGCCGGCTGCGCGGCATCAACTTCAACCGCTGTCCACTTCCGCTTTCACCGGCTACCTGGTCAAGCCGCTGCGCGCGGCTTCACTGGCGGCCCGCATGACCATGGCGCCGGAAGTTTCCGCGCCGACGCTCGCCAGCGACCTGATCGAAATATCAGAGGAGGCCGAGACGCGGACACCGGCGCGGGTGCGCGGCCTTTCGATCCTGGTGGCGGAAGACAATGAGATCAACGCGCTGTTGATGCGTTCGCTTCTGACGCGGCTTGGACATCATGCCGTCATCACCACCAATGGCGAAGAGGCGCTGGAATCGTGGCTGGCGGCGAAATCCGCCGGCGCGCCCTACGATCTGGTGCTGATGGACATCCAGATGCCGCAACTCGACGGCATCGAAACCACCAAGCGTATCCGCGAGCGCGAGGCCGGCCAGTCCGGCCGGCAGACGCCGATCCTCGCCCTCACCGCCAACACGCTGGTGGAAGATCGCTACGCCTGCTTCGAGGCCGGGATGGACGGCTTTCTGATCAAGCCGCTGGATCGCGAAAAACTCGCCGACGCGCTGGCGGGGCTGGCTGCCTCGCGGCATCTCGCGGCCTAAGGATTGATCCTCGTCGAAGAAGTCCAGAAGATTGACCTCGTCGAAGAAGTCCAGACCCGTCATCCACGGATGACGGTTTGAAGATGTCACCTAAAGCCGCCGCAGCGCCACGGTTTCCACCATGTGATCGGCGCCCTTCTTCAGGATCAGCGTCGCGCGCGGCCGGGTCGGCAGGATATTGTCCTCGAGATTGGCAAGGTTGGTGCGTTCCCAGATCGCCAGCGCCGTCGCGGCCGCTTCCTCGTCCGACAGCGGCGCATAGCGGTGAAAATAGGATCGCGGGTCGGTGAACGCGGTGTCGCGCAGCGTCAGGAAGCGCCGAACGAACCAATCGCGCAGCACCAGCTCGTCGGCATCGATATAAACCGAGAAGTCGAAGAAATCCGACACCACCGGCACCGCCTTGCCGTCGCGCGGCAGCCGGCCGGTCTGCAGAACGTTGACGCCCTCCACGATCAGGATGTCGGGCCGATCGATCTCGATCCATTGGTTCGGGATGATGTCGTAGGTCAAATGCGAATAGACCGGCGCCCGCACCCGCTGCCGGCCCGCCTTGATGTCGCTCAGGAACGACAGCAGCATTGGCAAGTCATAGCTTTCGGGAAAGCCCTTCTTCTGCATCAGGCCTTGCTGCTCCAATGCCGCCTTCGTAAACAGAAAGCCGTCGGTCGTCACCAGATCGACCTTGGGCCGCGGCGACCAGCGCGCCAGCAGCGCCTGCAGCACGCGCGCGGTGGTCGATTTGCCGGCCGCCACCGAACCGGCGACGCCGATGATGTAGGGCACCTTGCGATCCCTGATGCCGAGGAACTGGCGCTGCGCCTGATAAAGCCGCAGCGTCGCATCGACATAGATCGACAACAGCCGCGACAGCGGCAGATAGATGTCCTCGACCTCTCTCATATCGAGGCGGTCATGCAGCGAACGCAGCCGCTCGAACTCGCCGGGCTCCAGCGTCATCGGGGTATCGTCGCGCAGTTTCGCCCACTGCTCACGGGAGAAAATCCGGTAGGGATTGTACTGCTGGTCCGGTGCGCGAATATCCATGAAGCCGCCCCTAGCCTTACGTGTCGCGCTTGCGCGCGGCCTTCTCTTCCAGTCCGGAAACCGTGGTGCGCTGCGCCAGCGCGGCCTCGACCTCTTCCAGCTTGACGCCGCGCGCTTTCAGCAGCACCAGCAAATGAAACAGCAGGTCGGCGCTTTCGGCGATGAGATGGTCGCGATCGTTCTCCACCGCGGCGATCACGGTTTCCACCGCTTCTTCGCCGAATTTCTTGGCGCAGTGTTCCGCGCCCTTGTCGAGCAGCCTGCGGGTATAGGACGCCTCGCCGCCCGACGCCGCGCGGGCATCGATGGTGGCGGCCAGATCATGGATCGTGAAACGCGACATTCATTGAACTCAACGGCGCCGCCGGATCAGGCGCTACTCATTGACCGGATTAGCACTTTTGGGACCGGGAGTCGTCAGGGATCGAGCCGCATCGGCAGCCCGGCCCGGACCATGTGGTCCTTGGCTTCACGTATGGTAAATTCCCCGAAATGGAAGATCGACGCCGCCAGCACCGCGGTGGCATGGCCCTGCCGGATGCCCTCCACCAGGTGATCGAGGTTGCCGACGCCGCCCGAGGCGATCACCGGAACCGCGACGCTGTCGGCCACCGCACTGGTGAGCGGAATGTCAAAGCCCTGCCGGGTGCCGTCCCGGTCCATCGAGGTCAGCAGGATCTCGCCGGCGCCCAATGAGACCACTTCCTGGGCAAATTCGATGGCGTCGATGCCGGTGGAATTGCGCCCGCCATGGGTGAAGATTTCCCAGCGATCCGAGCTGCCGCCGCGCTTGACGCGTTTGGCATCGATCGCCACCACGATGCACTGTTCGCCGAACTTTTCCGCGGCTTCCTTGACGAATTCGCGGCGGCTGACGGCGGCGCTGTTGATCGACACCTTGTCGGCGCCGGCCCGCAGCAGCGTCTTGATATCGTCCACGGTGCGAACGCCGCCTCCCACCGTCAGCGGCATGAAGCAGGCTTCCGCGGTGCGCCTGACCACGTCCAGCATGGTGCCGCGATTCTCATGGGTGGCGGTAATGTCCAAAAAGCACAGCTCGTCGGCGCCGGCGGCGTCGTAGGCGATGGCCGCTTCCACGGGATCGCCGGCGTCGCGCAGGTCGACAAAATTGACGCCCTTGACGACCCGGCCGTCCTTGACGTCGAGACAGGGAATCACGCGCATCTTGAACATAAAAAGCTCCTAGGCCGCGGCGCGCGCGCTGCGGATCAACGCCAGCGCCGCTGCGGGATCGAGCCGGCCGTCATAGAGCGCCCGCCCGGCGATCGCTCCCGCCAATTTCTTGGCGCGCGGCGTCAACATGGCTTTGACGTCCTCGATCGAGGCAAAGCCGCCCGACGCGATGACGGGAATGGAGATGCGTTCGGCAAGCTCGATGGTCGCGTCGAGATTGAGGCCCTTCAGCAGGCCGTCGCGGGCGATGTCGGTGAAGATGATGGCGGCGACGCCGGCATCCTCGAACCGCTGCGCAATTTCGAGCACCGTCACTTGCGAGGTCTCGGCCCAGCCTTCGACCGCAACCTTGCCGTCGCGCGCGTCGAGGCCCACCGCGACGCGGCCGGGGAATTTTTTCGCCGCACCTTTGACCAGTTCGGGATCGCGCACCGCCGCGGTGCCGATGATGACGCGCGCGATGCCTTTTGCCAGCCAGGCTTCGACGGTCGCCAGATCGCGGATGCCGCCGCCGAGCTGCACCGGCATGGTGACGGCTTTCAGCATCGCCTCGACCGCCTGCGCATTCATCGGCTTGCCGGCAAACGCGCCATCGAGATCGACCACATGCAGATATTCGAACCCCTGCGCGGCGAACTCGCGCGCCTGCGCAGCCGGATCGAGATTGAACACGGTGGCGCGCGCCATGTCGCCCTGCTCCAGGCGCACGCACTGGCCGTTTTTCAGGTCGACGGCGGGAAAGAGGATCACGGCTTCCATTTCAAGAAATTGGAGATCAAGGCCAGCCCGAAACGCTGGCTCTTCTCCGGGTGAAACTGCGTGCCGATCACGGTGTCCTTGCCGACGATCGCCGTCACCGGGCCGCCGTAGTCCGCCCGCGCCAGCACGTCCGCCTCGTTGATCGCGTTGAGGTGGTAGGAGTGCACGAAATAAGCATGGCGGCCCTTCGGCCCCAGCGGCAGGCGCTCCAGCACCGCATGCTCCCGGACCATGTCGAGCGTGTTCCAGCCCATGTGCGGGATTTTCAGGTTTTCCTCGCGCGGCGAGATCTTTTCGACGTCGCCGGCGATCCAGTTGAACCCGTCGGTGGTGACGTGCTCCTTGCCGCGCGTCGCCATCAGCTGCATGCCGACGCAAATGCCGAAGAATGGCCGCGCCTTGTTGCGCACCGCCTCCGTCATGGCCTCGATCATGCCGTCAAGCGCATCGAGTCCCCGACGGCAATCGGCGAAGGCGCCGACGCCGGGCAGCACAATGCGATCGGCGCGAAATGCGACTTCGGGATCGCGGGTCACCACGATCTTTTGCGGAGTTTCCATGCTGCGGCTGGCGCGCTCGAACGCTTTCGCCGCCGAGTGCAGGTTGCCGGA
This sequence comes from uncultured Alphaproteobacteria bacterium, assembly GCA_963742695.1. Lineage (GTDB taxonomy): Bacteria > Pseudomonadota > Alphaproteobacteria > Rhizobiales > Xanthobacteraceae > Bradyrhizobium. The sequence continues at coordinate 164,085 of CAVUNF010000030.1, read as the reverse complement.
GCCGTAGTCGATGATGGCGACGGTCACCGCTGACCTCCCGGTTCGGGAAACAGTCCGATGATGTCGCTGCGCGGCAACGGCGGCGGCTTTGAGAATGGCTGGCCCGGGATGTCGCGCGTCGGCGGCGGCGCGCCGCGATCGACCGCCGACTGATCGTTGCCGAGACCGCGCGCTTTGGCGGTCCAGCGATCGAAAAACCGCCGCTCGGCGGCCTCCTCGTCGTCGGCCACCACGATGTCGAGCTGGCGCCATTTGCGCCGTGACAAGGTCCAGCGCCGCAGGCTCGCCGCTTCAAATCCCATCAGCAGCGCCAGCGCCAGATTGGTGAGGAAAATGGCTCCCCGGCCGACGCCGAGCATCGACAATCCGATATTGATCGCGGCGATCACGAAGATCCAGCCGATCAGCGCCAGCCACAGCCGATGCCAGACCAGCCACAACACGCCGGCCAATGCCGCCCAGAAATGAAAACCGTCGCGCACGAAGGCGAACTGGTCGGTCGCCGCGATCCCCGCGCCGTTCGTCATGGGAGCATGAACTGTGTAAACCGGCATCGTACCTCTCCGCCGAAAACCCCTGATTTGAGCACGATCCGGATCATGCTCAAAAAATCAGCCGCCGAGCTGACCCTTGGTGGACGGCACCTCGCCCGCGGCACGCGGATCGATCGCGACCGCCGCCCGCAGCGCCCTCGCCAGACCCTTGAAGCAGGATTCGGCGATATGATGGCTGTTCTCGCCATATAGGGTTTCGACGTGCAAAGTCACGCCGGCATTGATCGCAAAGGCGTTGAACCATTCGCGCACCAGCTCGGTATCGAATTGACCGACCTTGTCGCGCGGAAACGCGACCTTGAACACCAGCACCGGCCGCCCCGAAATGTCGATCACGACGCGCGACAGCGTCTCGTCCATCGGCATGTGGATGGAGGCATAGCGGGTGATCCCGGCCATGGTGCCGAGCGCCTGCTTCACCGCCTGGCCGAGCGCGATGCCGACATCCTCCGTGGTGTGGTGGTGGTCGACGTGAAGGTCGCCGTCCGCCTTCACCGTGATGTCGATGCGGGAATGGCGGGCCAGTAGGTCGAGCATGTGGTCGAAAAAGCCGATTCCGGTGGCGACGTTGGACACGCCGGTCCCGTCGAGGTTGACCGTTACCTCGATGTCGGTCTCTTTGGTCTTGCGCTTGATGGTCGCGGTGCGCATGAAAACTGCCTTCCAGTGGCCGAAAACGCGGCCCTTTTAACAGGCTGATCCCGCCTTCGCTACTGCGGGATGACGCGCGGAGGGCCCAAGTTCGGCCTATGGTGAGCGGAATCCGGCTTTTATGTTGACGCGTTTTCTTTACGCGACCGGGGTCCACTTCGCTCGAAAACGCTATGGTACCGCCTGATTGTAACCCCGCGCACCAATCCCTAGATTTGGGCGAACGCGAGGTATCCATGCAGTCACCAGAATCCCAGTCGCCGGTCTGGCACGGCACCACCATTTTGACGGTCCGCAAGGGCGGCAGAGTGGTGATCGGCGGCGACGGGCAGGTCTCGATCGGCCAGACCGTCATCAAATCCAACGCCAAGAAGGTCCGCAAACTCGGCAAGGGCGACGTCATCGGCGGTTTTGCCGGCGCCACCGCGGACGCTTTCACGCTGTTTGAGCGGCTGGAAAGCAAGCTCGAGCAATATCCGGGGCAATTGACCCGCGCCGCGGTCGAACTCGCCAAGGACTGGCGTACCGACCGCTATCTGCGCCGGCTGGAGGCGATGATGATCGTCGCCGACAAGGATGTGTCGCTGGTCTTGACCGGCACCGGCGACGTGCTGGAGCCGGAAGCGGGCGTAATGGCGATCGGCTCAGGCGGCAATTATGCGCTTGCCGCGGCGCGCGCGCTGGTGGATTCCGACAAGGATGCGGAGACCATCGTGCGCCGGGCGCTCGATATCGCCGCCGACATCTGCGTCTATACCAATCGCAACGTCACCATCGAGACCTTGCAGGGCGGCTGAGCGATGGCGCCGGATTATAGTTTTCGGCCGATGACGACGGCGGATCTTGCCCTGGTCCGGCACTGGCTCACATTGCCGCATGTTCGGGAGTGGTGGGGCGATCCCGAGGAACAGTATACACTGGTCAGCGGTGACCTCGATGAGCCCGCCATGGACCAATTTATCTTCTCGACCGCCGGCAACCCGTTCGCTTACCTGCAGTGCTATGACCTGACCGCGTGGAATTCAGGTTTCGGGCCACAGCCCGAGAAAACGCGCGGCATCGATCTGTTCATCGGCGAGCCAGACATGATCGAACGCGGCCACGGATCGGCTCTCATTCGCTGCTTCGTCGACGATCGTCTGCAAAAAGGCGCGCCGCGCATGGTCACGGACCCCGATCCCGCCAACGCGCGCGCGATACGCGCCTATGAGAAAGCCGGATTTGAAAGCGACCGCATGGTGGAAACGCCCGACGGCCCGGCGCTGCTGATGGTGCGCAACCCATGACGCTCGAACGCACCGCCCCCACCGCTCCGGGTTTTTCAACGTTGCACTGGTGGGTGATCGCAGCCGGCCTGATCGCGCTGCAGGCAACGATCCTGTTTGTGATGGGCCGGCTGCCGATCTGCGCCTGCGGCTATGTCAAACTCTGGCACGGCGTGGTGTTGAGTTCGGAAAACTCCCAGCACGTCGCCGACTGGTACACGCTCTCGCATATCCTGCACGGTATCCTGTTTTATGGCGCGGCCTGGCTGATCGCACCGAAGGCGTCATGGCAGGCGCGCCTGATCGGCGCCATCATGGTCGAAGGCTGCTGGGAGATCGCGGAAAACTCCAACTTCATCATCGACCGCTACCGCGCCGGCACCGCTTCGTTCGATTATTTCGGCGACAGTATCGTCAACTCGGTTTCCGACACGCTGTCGATGATCGGCGGTTTCCTGCTGGCAAGAAAGCTTCCGGTCGCGGCGACGGTCGCAACCGGCCTGTTGTTCGAACTGGTGATGCTGCTTCACATCAGAGACAATCTGATCCTCAACATCATCATGCTGATCCATCCGATCGAGGCAATCCGGCTCTGGCAGGCAGGCCCGCCGATCATCTGACGCCGCTTGCGTCGACGCCAATCCAACCTAGCTAGGACTCATGACCGACTTCTCCCCCCGTGAAATCGTTTCAGAACTCGACCGCTTCATCGTCGGCCAGGCCGACGCCAAGCGCGCGGTTTCGATCGCGCTGCGCAATCGCTGGCGGCGGCTGCAGCTCACCGGCTCGTTGCGCGAGGAAGTGCTGCCGAAGAACATCTTGATGATCGGGCCGACCGGCGTCGGCAAGACCGAGATCGCGCGGCGGCTCGCCAAACTCGCGGGCGCGCCGTTCATCAAGGTCGAAGCCACCAAATTCACCGAGGTCGGCTATGTCGGCCGCGACGTCGAGCAGATCATCCGCGACCTGGTCGAGGTCGCGATCGCGCAAACCCGCGAGCGCAAGCGCAAGGATGTCCAGGCCCGCGCCCAGCTCGCCGCCGAAGATCGCGTGCTCGATGCGCTGGTCGGCGCCAATTCCAGTGCCGCGACCCGCGATTCGTTCCGCAAGAAATTGCGCGCCGGCGAGCTCAACGACAAGGAAATCGAGATCGAGACGCAATCCTCCGGCGGCATGCCGATGTTCGAGATTCCGGGCATGCCGGGCGCGCAGCTGGGCGCGATCTCGATCGGCGATATATTTGGCAAGATGGGTGGGCGCCCCAAAACCCGCCGGCTGACGGTCGAGGATTCCCACGAGCTTCTGGTCAACGAGGAATCCGACAAGCTGCTTGGACAGCGATCAATTGGTGCAGGAATCGATCAATGCGGTCGAGAACAACGGCATCGTGTTCCTGGACGAGATCGACAAGATCTGCGTGCGCGACGGCCGCAGCGGCGGCGATGTCTCGCGCGAAGGCGTGCAGCGCGACCTGCTGCCGCTGATCGAGGGCACCACGGTGTCGACCAAGCACGGCGCAGTCAAAACCGACCATATCCTGTTCATCGCATCGGGCGCGTTTCACATCGCCAAGCCGTCCGACCTGCTGCCGGAATTGCAGGGCCGGCTGCCGATCCGGGTCGAACTCGAGGCGCTGACGCGCGACGACATGCGCCGCATCCTGACCGAGCCCGAAGCGTCGCTGATCAAGCAATATGTCGCGTTGATGCAGACCGAAGGCGTGACGCTGGACATCACCCCGGATGCGATCGACGCGCTCGCCGACGTGGCGGTCGCGGTCAATTCGTCGGTGGAAAATATCGGCGCCCGGCGGTTGCAGACCGTGATGGAGCGCGTGCTCGACGAGATTTCCTTTGCCGCACCGGACCGCCACGGCGAGACCATCCAGATCGATGCCGCCTATGTGCAGAAACACGTCGGCGACCTCGCCAAGAACGCGGATCTGAGCCGGTTTATTTTGTAATTCATCCATTTTGGCGCCTTCGTCACCTCTCCCATGGGGAGAGGTCGGCGCGTAGCGCCGGGTGAGGGGTTACGACTCTATCGGTAGGGCGTACCCCCTCACCCCAACCCTCTCCCCATGGGAGAGGGGGCCGGCTGCCGTCTGCGCGAGATTGTTTATCACCTCAAGACTACGTCGCGTTGCACCCGGTACATCCGCCATGTGATAGTCCGCGCCTGATTTTCGTGTTCGGGTGCCGAATGAATTTGCGAATGCGGGAAAACCCCTGGCGGTGGATGCTTGCCGTCAGCGTCGCCGTTATCGCAGGCGTTTTTCTGCACAAGACTCACCCGCGAACCCTACGTTCCCTACATCCACCTGCTGGTCGATTACCATTTCGGCTTCACCAAGCGCGCGCTGATCGGCGCCGCCGTAGCGCTGTTCTTTGCAAAGGTGCCGGTGTGGCTGGTGTTTGCGCTCGCCGGCGCGGTCTGGCTGATCACGCTCGGCCTGTTCCTAAAACTGTTTCAGCGGACCTTCGGCTTCGATCGACGAACACCTGCCGCTGTTCGTGTTCATGGCCGGCTCGCCGTTCTTTCTGAAAAACTTCATGCATACGCTCGGGCATTTCGACATTTACGGCGCGGCATTCGCGATTGGCCTGCTGCTGGTGCCGGCACGTTCCGTTGCATTCGTGATATTGGCCGCGCAAGCTTCGATGATCCTGCTGCTGATCCACCACATTCATTTCCTGATGTATGTGCCGACCATCGCGGTCATCGTGGTGCTGCGTTATTACCTGGTGCAGAGGCTTGATTCGCAGAATGCCCAGATCGGAATTGCGTCGATTGCGGCCGTCGGCCTGTTGTTTTTCGCGTTGCAGTTCCAGGGCTCGATGACGGTCCCCAAGGAGGAGTTCGTCCGCTATCTCGAGGGATCGGATGGCCGATCCCGCCGCGAACCAACCTGCTGAGTTTCAGCTATATCTGGTATCAGCCGCTGGCCCAGGAAATCCGCGAGACCTGGGATTGGATGCCTCACAATCTGCTGGGCGTGCCGGTGTTTGCGCTGCTGATCTGGCTGCATACCCCGCTCTGGAAATATTTCCGCGGTTTGATTGACGCGCTTTCGCACGGGTTCATCGCCGCATCGTCATCTCGGCCATCGTGATGGTGAGTGCGGCCTATCTGATCATGTTCGCGATCGTGTTCGATTATTCGCGGTGGATCTCGAACTGGGCGGTCTGCATGTTCCTGATCCTGCACGCGGTGAAGGCATTGCCGAGCTCAACGGCTGTGCCGCCGATCCCAACCGGCGATCGGAACACGACAATTCGCGGCTGGATCGTCACGCTGATTCCGCGGGTCGTCGGCCATCTACGTCATGCCCAGGCGCGGATGTCTGGGACAAGCCCGGGCATGACGAAAAAAGTGTCTCAGATCCTCGAGCGCCGGACCCGCACGTACAGCGCGCCCTCGCCGCCATGGCCGATATGCGCTTCCTCGAAGCCGACCACCAGCGAGCGGAATTCCGGCAGGCTCAGCCATTGCGGCACCTGGCGGCGCAGCACGCCGCGCTCGGATTCGGCCCCCATTTTGCCCTTGCCGGTGATGATAAGCACGAAAGTCAGGCCGTCGCTGTGGGCGCGCTGCAGGAATCCGAACAGCGCGCGATGGGCGCGGGTCTGCGTCATGCCGTGCAGGTCGAGCCGGGCGTCGATCTCCTTGCGGCCGCGTGACAGTTGCGAGCGCTCGCGGCGGCCGAGCGGCGCCAGCGGCGGCGCGGCGGGCACCACATTCGGTTTTGAGCGTTCGGGCAAGTTTTGGGGAAGGAACTGGTTTTGAGCGCAGACCGCGATCTTCGCGGCGACCGACATATCCGTGTCCGATGGAGCCACCGGCGCTTTGGCCGCGCGAGGCTTCTTTCGCAGCGGTTTTATTTGTCGCGCAACGCTCTCCCACAGCGCGCGCTCCTCTTCGCTCAAGCCGCGCTTGCGGCGCGGCGAAACCGGCAATTCCGGAATCAGGGGAGGACGTCTCATCGGCCGCGGCGGTAGTGGCGATGGTAACGATGGCGACGCAGCTCACGAACCGGCTTGATGTGGGGCCGTGCTTCCGGCAACGGCACCGGTTTGGCGATCGCCGCCTGTGCCGCCGCCGCGGGCGCGGCATTCTTCGCAGGCTCAGGCGCGCTCGCATTGGCCTTGGGACCTGGAGCCGCGGAGGCCTCCGCTGGCTTGGCGTCTTTTGGTTTCGCATCCTTCAGCGGATCAACCTGCGGAAACAGTTTTGCGATTTTCTCCGACGGCCGCGCGTCCGGTATCGGCATCCGGCGGCCTCGCGCCGCCGGATCGAGGCTCTTCGGCACCAGAATCACAAAGCGCGCATTGTGCCGCAGCCGGCCGGACACCTTGCCTGCTTCCAGGCCGGCGCCGAAATAGAGATCGGCTCGCGCGGGACCTACGATCGCCGATCCCGTGTCCTGCGCGATCATCAGCCGGCGAAACGGTGTCTTCGATCGCTCTGTCTCGATCGGCAGCTCGCCTTCGATAAAGAACGGCGTGCCGTAGACATGCAGTGCCCTGTCCACCGCGATCGACCGGCCTGGCGTCAGCGGCACGCCTTGCGCGCCCACCGCTTCATCCTTGTCGGAGAGATTTACTTCGCGAAAGAACACATAGGACCGGTTCTGCCGGCGCAGTTCATTGGCGCCATCGGGCTGATTCTGCTCCATCCACTCCCGGATCTTCTGCATCGACATCTGATCTTTGGGGATGATGTTGCGCTCGATCAGGACGCGGCCGATCGGCGTATAGGGATAACCGTTATGCGCGTCGTAATTGATGCGCACGGTCGAGCCATCCTCGAGCCGGACCCGCGCCGAGCCCTGGATCTGGGTGAACAGCAGATCGGTCTGATTCTTGAGCCAGCAGATTTCGAGGCCGCGGCCGGCAATCTCGCCGTCCTCGATCTCGGCGCGGTCATAGTAAGGCACGAGCTTGCGGCGGCCGATCTTGCGAAACACCTCGCCCTTGTTGGGCAGACTGGTCGAGTCCTGCTTGAAACCGCGAACGAACAGGTTCGAAGGCCGCCGATAGACCGGCACCGTGTAGACGTCGGTCTGGGTCCGCGAGCCGTCGATGATGGGCTCGTAATAGCCGGTGACAAAACCCTCGGCTTCGCCAAGCCGCGAAATTCGCAACGGCAGAAAATGTTCTTCAAAAAACGCCCGCGCCTTGACGCCATCGGAAATGTCGAGCGCCTTGGCCGCGTCGACAGGGATCGCGAAGCGAGGTGCCCAGCGCCTTCGGATCGGCGGGAGGCTTTCGTTGCGCCGATATCGGCCGGCAGCTTATGCGAAACGCCTTGTAGGCCTGCAGGTGATCGTCCCCGCTCCAGCCTGCGATGTCGGCCCAGGCCACCGGCGCATATTGGCCGCCGTTGATCTCCAACGGCCACGGAAGAACCGGGTATGGGATGGGGCGAACGTCGGGAAGGCGCGGAGCTGCGCTATGCTTGGTTCGCAGCGCGTACGAAGGCGCGCCATACGCGGCCGGCGGAGCCAGTGACAATACGACGGCGATCACAGAGAACGCGGCGGCGCATCGCTCGAGGCCACGTGCGTTATTGAGCGCTTCCGGTGCCAACCAGCTTCCAGTTCGGATCGCGTGAAGTAATGTCGCGGGCAAAGGTCCAGACGTCGGTAATATCGGCAACCTTCTCCGCATTGCCGTCGACGATGGTGCCGGCCTTGTCGCGGGTGACCGAAATCATCTGTGACACGAAGCGAACCGTCAGCTGCGCCGCGCGATCGCGTACTTCCGCTCCCACGAGCTCGGCCTTGTCGATCGAAACGAAGCGCGTCTCGGTCTTTTGCTCGTGCTTCTCGCGATCCCTGATCACCGCCTCGAAGCTCTCATAAACCTCTGACGACAGCAGATCCTTCAGCGCGCGTCGGTCGCCATTGGCGAACGCCAGTACGATCATCTCATAGGCGCCGCGGGCGCCTGAGAGGAAATGCCGCGGATCGAACGAGGAATCCTGCGCGGCGATGGCGTCGAGCCCCTGCGCCAGCGGGGTGCCTGGTTCGGTCAAACCCTTCCAGCGGTCGGTCGGCGGCACCACATCCGCCGTCGGCGCCAGCGGCGCCTGATCGATCACCGTCCCCGGTATCGGAACCACATTGTCCTGCGCGCCATGCACCACGTTGCGCGCCGCGCGATCATAGGGCGGCTGCTCGTTTCCGGTGCGCTGTCCGAGGACGTTACGCAGACGCAGGAAGATGAAGACGGCAAGCGCCAGGAAGATGATGGTGTAAATATCCACGTCGCATTCGCTTTCTGGTCTGCACCTGACAACAATCGGTCCGGCGGTAGAGCGTTCCCGGTCAAGGGAACGGCAGAGATTACATCATGGATTGATCTGCAGCATGTAGGCACGAAACTTTGCCTAGCCAATGGCGCGTTTTGGCATGACGAGCCATGCCGGTGGAAATAGGCCAAAGCCGACGCTCTCGCCCGATTGCCACGGGCGAATTGTAGCGCGTTTTGGCGCTCAGGGGAAACCCGTTAATGCCCGGAAATCACGCTTATTCAACAATTTAGGGTGCGGCCTGCGGGCGCGGCGGACCCGCGCCTTCGCCATCGCCGGCCGACCCGTTATCCAAGGCCGCACTATGGCAGACCGGCCCCGATGGTCGTCCTTGTGGAATGAGGCGGGGCTATGATAGCCACTCGCCCGACATCGGCATTTTGGCACCTCACGAGCGAATTCAGTCGCAAAACCGGTCCCGCTCGCTTGAAAACGCTCCAGGAGAGACTTCCATGACCAACGGTAACGGCGCGCCTCCCGAAGCAGCCCCTCCTCCCCAGTTGAACGTGCTGGCGCAATATACCAAGGACCTGTCGTTCGAGAACCCGAACGCGCCGGCCTCGCTGGCGCCGCAACAGCAGCAGCCGGCGATCAATATCCAGATCAATGTCAGCGCCAACAATATCGCCGAAAACGAATTCGAAGTGACGCTTTCGGTCGAAGGCAAGGCGGAAAACGCCGGCAAGGTGCTGTTCAGCTTCGATCTCGCCTATGCCGGCGTGTTCCGGATCATGAACGTGCCGCAGGAAAACCTGCACCCGCTGATCATGATCGAATGTCCGCGGCTATTGTTCCCGTTCGCGCGCGAAATCATCGCGACATCGGTGCGCGATGGCGGTTTCCCGCCGCTGATGCTCGATCCGGTCGATTTTGTCGGCCTTTACCGCCAGAACCTGGAACGGCAGCAAGCCGCACAGGCCGCGCCGGCAAAACCGAGCAGGTTCGGACGTCCTAAAGCTTTAATCTGATCTTGCGCGTATTCTAATCGCAAAACCGGTACCCACTTTTGCGGAATACGCGCTAGGCGCTGAGAAAATCGCCCCAGATCGGCCTGTCGCCCAAAGTGGCGATGAAGGCCCGATGGGCCGCGCGGTCGTCGTCGGTGATCCGCGCCACCAGCGGCACCTGCGCGTTGCCGCCGCGGCATTTCGCCGTACCCGCCCGCCCGCGCATCGCGGGCCTCGGTCGCCAGGATCAATTGCGACTGCCGGGCCCCGATCAGGTCGATGTAGACCTCGGCCAGCAGCTCGGCGTCGAGCAATGCGCCGTGCTTGGTGCGGCGGGAATTGTCGATCGCATAGCGCGAGCAGAGATCGTCGAGACGGTTCGACACCCCGGGATGCTTGCGCCGCGCCAGCAGCAGCGTGTCGACCAGCCGGTCGCGCGCAATCAGCGGCCGCTTGATGCGGTCGAGCTCGGCATTGATGAAGCCGATATCGAACGACGCATTGTGAATCACCAGCGGCGCGTCGCCGATGAACTCCAGGAAGTCCTCGACCACTTCCATAAACAGCGGTTTGTCGGCGAGGAACTCGCGGGACAGGCCATGCACGGCGAAGGCCTCGGCCGGCATGTCGCGCTCCGGATTGATGATGGCGGTGAAAGGTCTGCCCGGTCGGCATGCGATTGAAAATCTCGACACAGCCGATTTCGACCAGCCGGTCGCCCCGCAACGGGTCGAGACCGGTGGTTTCGGTGTCCAGAATGATTTCACGCATGAGTCTTGAACCGGGAATTAGCGAATCAGGGCCGTCGCCGCGGCATTTTAACAGCCTGTTCGAGAATGTCGCGTATTCGCGCGCGCACCGGGTCGAGCCCATGCGAGGTATCCACCACGAAATCGGCGCGCCGGCGCTTTTCAGCATCGGGAAGCTGCCGCGCCAAAATGGCGTCGAGTTTTTCGGCCGTCATGTTGTCGCGCGCCAGTATTCGCTCGCGCTGGATTTCCGGCGTTGTCGTGACCACCACCACCGCATCGACGCGCTTTTCGCCGCCGGTCTCGAACAAGCAGCGGCACATCCACCACCACGACCGGCGCACCGGACCGCTCGGCATCATCAAAGAATTTTTGACGCGAAGCGCCCAGCATCGGGTGAACGATTCCCTCCAGCTGCTTCATCGCGGAGGGATCATGCACCACCCGCGCCGAGAGCCTGGTGCGATCGACCTTGCCGTCGACGGTCGTGCCCGGGAACGCCGCTTCGATCGCCGGCGCCGCCTCGCCCTCGTACAGGCTGTGGACGGCGGCATCGGCATCGTAAACCGGAACGCCGGCTTCGGCGAACAGCTTGGCGGTGGTGGATTTCCCCATCCCGATCGAGCCGGTGAGCCCAAGGATCAGCATTCAAATCCGCCTTGCTTTCAAACGCCGAGCAGCCGCTCGCTGCGCAGAAACGCAAGCAGCGGCAGCAGCGGCAAACCGAGGATGGTGAAATGATCGCCTTCGATGCGCTCGAACAAATGAACCCCGAGACCTTCCAGCTGATAGGCGCCGACGCTGGTCGTAACGGCCTCTCCCGCTGCATCCAGATAGGCGTCAATGCTCGGCGTCGGCGAGTGGGCGCATCGTCATGCGGGCAATCGCGACGTCGGCGAACAATATCTTGCCATCGCGCGCAACGGCAACCGCGGAGTGCAGTTCATGCCCGCGGCCGGCCAGCGAACGCAACTGCTCCCGAGCCTCCGCGCGGCCGGCCGGCTTGTTGAAAAGCCGCATCCCCTGCGCCAGGGTCTGATCCGCGCCAATGACGAATTTGCCGGGCTGCCGCGACGATACCCAAAGCGCTTTCTCGCGCGCCAACAGGTCTGCGATGTCGCCGGGCGCTGACAGGCTGGACGCCTGCTGCACGGCGCGTTCGTCGATGTCGGCTCGAACGACTTCGAAATCTGATGCCGGCATTGGCCAGCAGCGCCTGCCGCGCACGGCTCTGCGAAGCGAGGATCAACGGATCTTTTCCGCGCCACAGTGTCATTCGGCGAGCCGTTGCCGTTGCCGGTCGGCGAACAATTTCAAAACCGCGGCGGCGGTTTCCTCGATCGACCGCCGCGTCACGTCGAGCTGCGCCCAATTGAATTTGGCGGCAAGCCGGCGCGAGAACGCGACTTCATCGGTCACGGCCTGGCGATCGATGTAGGTGTCGTTGTCCCGGTCGCCCATGCTCAACAGCCGGTTCTGCCGGACTTGAATCAGGCGCTCCGGCGTGGCGTGGAGACTGACGACAAGCGGTTTGCTCAAGTTCTCCAGTTGGTGCGGCAGCGGAATCCCCGGCACCAGCGGAACATTCGCGGTGCGGATGCCGCGGTTGGCGAGATAGATCGAGGTCGGGGTTTTGGAGGTGCGGGACACCCCGACCAGCACCACTTCGGCCTCTTCCAGTCCTTCGACATGCTGGCCGTCGTCGTGCATCATGGTGTAGTTCAGCGCATCGATGCGCTTGAAATATTCGGCATTCAAAGTGTGCTGCGCGCCGACGCGGCCCGTGGTGGCGGCACCGAGATAGGCCTGAAACAATTGCATCACAGGGCCGATGATCGACAGGCTCGGAATGTTGATCTGCTGGCATTTGGCTTCCAGCCGGCCGACCAGATCCTTTTCCAGCAGCGTGAAAAGCACGATACCGGGCGCTTCCTCGATCTCGTCCAGCACGCGATCGAGCTGCTTCTGGCTGCGCACCAGGGGATAGACATGTTCGACCGGCGTCACGTTGGCGTATTGCGCAGCGACCGCGCGCGCCACCGTGATCAGCGTCTCACCGGTCGAATCGGAGACCAGATGAAGATGGAAATAGTTGCCGGTCGTGGGCACCGTGACCCCTGTGTATCCTGTGAATCGCTGTGGACTTTACCCGAGAGAATCGGCCGCTGGGCGAGAGTTCCGGGATAACCCGTTTTTTCTGCACAGGCCGTTACAAAAGGATAACTCCGTTCGACTGCGGCAATGATAGTGAGGTTATGTGGACTTGTCTCTGCATAAGCCGGGTCTGACGCCGTCGCAAGCACCTGAAGCAAGTGGTGTTATTGCGATAGCCGGATACGGCGCCGCAATTGTGGATGGATGTGAACAAGCCCGGAGAGATGCGGGACAGTTTTGCGTGGGCCTTAATCACCGCTACTTAGACTCAAACCTAAGAATCTAAAATTATTGTTTTAGAAAAGGGCTGCTTGCGGATATGTCTGCGTTCAGCCGAAAGGCTGGATGTTTGGCAACGCTGGATCGGCCCTGATGTTGCGATGCTGCGGAAAAAATAACGCGTTCGCGAGTGAATGAGCCTGCACGATGTACGAATGGATCAAGGCGCTGCATATCATCGCCGTCATCTCGTGGATGGCGGGAATGCTCTATCTGCCGCGGCTGTTCGTCTATCACTGCGAAGCCGAAGCTCGGATCGAAGCAATCCGAAACGTTCAAGGTGATGGAACGGCGGTTGCTGAAGGCGATCATCAATCCGGCCATGATCGTGACCTGGCTGGCCGGACTTTACCTCGCCTGGTCCGGCAATTGGTTCTCGGCGGGCTGGCTGCACGGCAAGCTTCTGCTGGTGCTGATATTGTCCGGTATCCACGGCTGGTTTTCCCGCTGGGTCAAGGATTTCGCCGCCGACCGGAATACCAGAAGCCAGAGATTTTATCGTATTATCAACGAGGTACCGACTGTTCTGATGATCGGAATCGTGATCCTGGTGGTGGTGAAGCCGTTTTGACGGGACCTTGCCATCAACAACCTCACCGCGACGCTCCTTGCGGAAGGCCGGCCGATTTTCTATATTACTCAAATCCCACCCCACGCAGGCGGATGTGGTTGCGTTCCGGCTCCTCGTTGAACCGGCCGCCACGTCAGGTTTGAAGCCTCTTCGGCACCTTCCTTGCTCAAGACTTCTGCGGATTTTCCTTTTGCTGTCCGCATTTTCTTAAAGCCACCTCGCAGCCCCTCCCCCAAGTTACTCCACAGGACCATCCCAATGCGGGAAATGAAACTTCAAGACCTCAAGGCTCAGACGCCGGCCGAGCTCGTCTCGTTCGCCGAAGAGAAAGGGGTCGAAAACGCCAGCACGATGCGCAAGCAGGAGCTGATGTTCGCCATTCTCAAGCAGCTCGCGATCCAGGAAACCGATATCATCGGCGAAGGCGTCGTCGAGGTGCTGTCCGACGGATTTGGATTCTTGCGCTCGCCGGACGCCAATTATCTGCCGGGACCGGACGACATTTATGTCTCGCCCTCGCAGATCCGCCGCTTCGGACTTCGCACCGGCGACACCATCGAAGGCCACATTCGCAGCCCGAAGGAAGGCGAGCGCTATTTTGCACTTCTCAAGGTCAACACGCTGAATTTCGAGGACCCGGAAAAGTCCAAGCACAAGGTCAATTTCGACAATCTGACGCCGCTGTTTCCCGATCAGAGGTTCCGGCTCGAGCTCGAAGACCCTACCAGAAAGGACCTTTCTGCAAGGGTTATCGACATCGTGGCCCCTATCGGCAAAGGCCAGCGCGCGCTGATCGTGGCCCCTCCCCGCACCGGCAAGACCGTGCTGATGCAGAACATCGCGCACTCGATCACGGCCAATCATCCGGAATGCTATCTGATCGTGCTGTTGATCGACGAGCGTCCGGAAGAAGTCACGGACATGCAGCGTTCGGTGAAGGGCGAAGTCGTCTCCTCGACCTTCGACGAGCCGGCGGTGCGTCACGTCCAGGTCGCCGAGATGGTCATTGAGAAGGCCAAGCGGCTCGTCGAGCACGGCCGTGACGTCGTGATCCTGCTGGACTCGATTACGCGGCTGGGACGTGCCTACAACACCGTGGTGCCGTCATCCGGCAAGGTGCTGACCGGCGGTGTCGATGCCAACGCGCTGCAGCGGCCGAAGCGCTTCTTCGGCGCCGCGCGCAACATCGAGGAGGGCGGCTCGCTGACCATCATCGCGACCGCGCTGGTCGATACCGGCAGCCGCATGGACGAAGTGATCTTTGAAGAATTCAAAGGCACCGGCAATTCCGAACTGATTCTCGATCGCAAGGTCTCGGACAAGCGGACGTTCCCGGCGATCGACATCTCGCGCTCCGGCACCCGCAAGGAAGAGCTGATCACCGATCCGCAGCTCCTGAAGAAAATGTACGTGCTGCGCCGGATCCTCAATCCGATGGGCACCATGGACGCGATCGACTTCCTGCTCGACAAGCTGCGCAACACCAAGAACAACTCGGAATTCTTCGAGTCGATGAACACCTGAGCTGTTCCGGTTGATTTTGAAGGGGCGCCCTGCCGCAAGCGGGGCGCCCTTTTCGTTTGGGCCGCACGGTCCATGCTGCAGGTCTTTGCTGCAGCAAAGGTGCAGCATGCCGATGTGGGCGAGCTCTTCGGCTGCACCGGTAAGATACTGATATATCTAAGTAATATCTGGCCGCGGCTGCGAGATCGGGCGAAGTGGTCGATTGTTGCAGCATAAAGCCCGGGAATTGCTGCGATAATGCTGCAGCAATTGCTGCATGCTGACCGAAGTAGCCAATCCTGAGCGGATATCCGCGACGAACCGCAATTGCGTTGCCTTTTCAGAGGGTTCGGGAACAAATAGGCGATGCATCCGCGGGATCAAACCATTTTTGCCCTTTCATCGGGCCGGCCGCCAAGCGCGATTTCGATCGTGCGGGTTTCCGGGCCGCAAGCTGGGGCTGCGTTGGCTTCGCTGGCGGGCCGGGTGCCGGCACCACGGGTGGCGACGCGGGCGCTGATTTCGGGACGGCAAGCAGCAGCCGATCGACGATGCGGTGATGCTCTGGTTCCCAGGTCCGGCCAGTGCGACCGGCGAGGATGTCGCGGAGTTCCACGTCCATGGCGGACGCGCGGTGCTGGCGGCGGTGTTCGCTGTCCTTGCGGCTTTTGAAAATGTCAGGCCGGCCGAACCTGGTGAGTTTACCCGTCGCGCGTTTGAGAATGGCAAGCTCGACCTGACCGAGGCCGAAGGTCTCGACGATCTCATTCATGCCGATACCGACCGGCAACGCCGCCAGGCGCTGCGTCAGCTGAAAGGCTTGCTCGGCGACAGAGCGCGTGACTGGCGTGCGCAGATCATCGAAGCCTCGGCGCTGATCGAAGCCGGTATCGACTTCTCCGACGAGGGCGACGTGCCGGCCGAATTGCATCGCGCCGGCGCTGGAAAAAATCAAAGGCCTGCTTGGCGGAAATCGAAGAAGTCCTTGCGGCACAGGGCCGAAGTGAACGCCTGCGCGACGGGCTTGTGGTCGCGATCGCGGGGCCGCCGAACGTCGGCAAGTCGACGCTGATCAATGCGCTGGCGCGGCGCGAGGTCGCGATCGTCTCGCCGCATGCCGGCACCACGCGTGACATCATCGAGGTTCAGCTCGATCTCGACGGCTATCCGGTGACGGTGATCGATACCGCGGGGATTCGCGAGACCGACGATCCGGTGGAGCAGGAGGGCGTGCGTCGGGCGCGGGCGCGTGCGGCGGCTGCCGACCTGGTGTTGTGGCTGATCGATGCGCCGCATGGAGAAATCCGGGAGCAGGGCGCCGCGCCGGTGTGGACGGTGCGCAACAAGATCGATCTCGACGGAGTGGCGCCGGCGTTGCCGGCCAAGCTGCCGGGATCGGATCGCGCCGTGATTTGAGATTTCGGCGAGCCGCGGCGACGGCCTTCGGGAGTTGATGGCCGCGCTGGTTGGATTCGCGCAGGAATATTTCGGGTCGGACGAGGGCGGTTTGATCGGGCGGGCCCGCCAGCGCCAATTGCTGCAGGAAACCGCTGATTTCGTTGCGGTGCAGCATAGAGGTATTGGGGGAGGGCGAGGAACTTGCGGCGGAGCACCTGCGGGTTGCAGCCCATTCCCTTGGACGGCTGCTCGGCCGGGTCGATGTGGAAGATATCCTTGATGTGATCTTCCGGGAGTTCTGTATAGGCAAGTAATATTTCTTTATTCAGTCTTTTGATCCATTGTTTCACGTGAAACAGGTCCGGAACTACCGGCGAAACCGCTTGTTTCACGTGAAACAGATGCCGAGCCAATTTACCGCTTCCGGGTTTCTTTGCTCTCGCGATAGAAGATCGCCCCATGATCGCCCGTCCAGAATCGTTCAGACGTTATCGTCATCGGAGGAGGCCACGCCGGCTGCGAAGCCGCTGCTGCCGCCGGGCGCATGGGCGCCAAAACCGCGCTGGTGACCCACCGCTTTTCCACCGTCGGTGCGATGTCCTGTAATCCCGCGATCGGAGGGCTCGGCAAGGGTCATCTGGTTCGTGAGGTCGATGCGCTGGATGGCTTGATGGGCCGCGTGGCCGATGCCGCCGGAATCCAGTTTCGGATGCTCAATCGCCGCAAAGGCCCGGCGGTCCGCGGTCCCCGCGCCCAGGCCGACCGCAAGCTCTACTCAGCGGCGATGCAGGCCGCGATTACCGAGACCGCGAACCTCAGCGTCATCGAAGGCGAGGCGGACGAGTTGCTCGTCTCGAACGGGCGCGTCACCGGGGTTCGCCTGGCCGACGGCCGAGAGCTGTCCGCCGGAGCCGTGGTCATCACCACCGGCACTTTTCTGCGCGGCCTGATCCATCTCGGCGAGAAGAACTGGCCGGCCGGCCGTGTCGACGAGGCCCCGGCGATGGGTCTCTCAAAATCCTTCGAGCGCGCCGGCTTTACGCTCGGCCGCCTGAAGACCGGCACCCCGCCGCGGCTCGATGGCCGCACCATCGACTGGTCGGCGGTGGAAATGCAGCCCGGCGATGATCCGCCGGAGCCGTTTTCGGTCATGACCGACCGCATCACGACGCCGCAGATCCAGTGCGGCATTACCCGCACCACGCCGGCGACCCATGACGTGATCCGGGCCAATGTGCATCGCTCGCCGATGTATTCCGGCCAGATCAAGAGTTCTGGGCCGCGCTATTGCCCGTCGATCGAGGACAAGATCGTCCGCTTCGGCGATCGCGACGGCCACCAGATCTTTCTGGAGCCGGAAGGCCTCGACGACTCCACGGTCTATCCCAATGGCATCTCCACCTCGCTGCCGGAAGAAGTCCAGCTGGCTATTCTCGCCACCATTCCCGGGTCTCGAGCGCGTCAAGATGGTTCGGCCGGGCTATGCGATCGAATACGATCACGTCGATCCCCGCGAACTCCATTCCACCCTGGAGACAAAGCGGCTGCCGGGGCTGTTCCTGGCCGGACAGATCAACGGCACCACGGGCTATGAAGAGGCCGCGGCACAGGGACTTGTTGCCGGTCTCAACGCCGCGTTGGCCGCCGGCGGCGCCGAACCGATCGTGTTCGACCGCGCCGACGGCTATCTCGGGGTCATGATCGACGATCTGGTGACGCGCGGCATCACCGAGCCCTATCGGATGTTCACCTCGCGCGCCGAATACCGGCTGACGCTGCGGGCCGACAATGCCGACCAGCGCCTGACCGACAAGGGAATTGCGCTGGGCTGCGTCGGGTCAGCGCGTTCGCTGCGCCATGGCACCAAGATGGCGGCGCTCGCGGCCGCGAAGTCACTGGCAAAGTCGCTGGCGATCACGCCGAACGAGGCCGCCAAGCATGGGCTGGCACTCAACAAGGACGGCCAACGCCGCTCGGCGTTCGAGCTGCTGGCCTATCCGGATGTCGGCTGGGCCGAGGTGAGCGGTATCTGGCCCGAATTGTCGGCCATTGACCCAGCCATCGCGGTGCATCTCGAGATCGACGCCAAATACGACGTCTATCTCAAGCGCCAGACCGCCGATGTCGATGCCTTCCGTCGCGACGAAGGGCTGATCCTGAGCGATGTCGATTACAACGCTGGTGCCGGGGCTTTCCAACGAGGCGCGCTCGAAGCTCGAAGCCGCGCGGCCACGTACGGTGGGGCAGGCGGGGCGGATCGATGGCATGACGCCGGCGGCGCTGGGAATTTTGGCGGCCTATCTGCGACGCGAAGCGCGAAAGACGCCGGCTGTCGCGTCTGCGTAGACTGTTTCACGTGAAACGAGGCGGCCGCGTTATCCAGCGTCATTGCTGAGGTGCGGCCATGCGCGCCTCGAAGGATGGACGCAATCCCGTCGCCACCTTCGATGCTCGCTGAAGTCGCTCGCACCTCAGGATGGCGATATCCTCGACCGAACATGATGACCCAAGCATCAAACCCGCCGCATCCCCCATCCTCGCCTCCGATCGCCGCGAGGCACTGGCGCTCACCCCCGTTTCACGTGAAACAGAGGCGCGGCTGGACCGCTATGTCGATCTGCTCCGGGAATGGCAGGCAAAAACCAATCTCATTGCGCCGTCGACGCTTCCAAACCTGTGGACCCGGCATATCTCTGATTCGCTCCAGCTTTTGGCGCTCGCGCCGACAGCCAAGGTCTGGGCCGATTTCGGCAGCGGTGGCGGCTTTCCCGGCGTGGTGCTGGCCTGTGCTTTGGCCGAAACGCCGGGTGCCGTAATCCATCTGGTCGAGCGCAATGCCAAGAAGGCCGCGTTCCTGCGCGAGGCGCTGCGGGTTACCAACTCGCCCGGCCAGGTTCACCTGGCTGACATCGGGGATAGTGTGGATAGAATCAAAGGCAGCGTCGATTGCGTCACTGCCCGGGCGGTGGCTCCGCTACATGAATTGATCGGCTTCGCGGAGCCGCTGGTGAAGCAGGGCGCCAAAGCTCTGTTTCTCAAAGGCCAAGATGTAGAGGCTGAATTGACCGAAGCCACTAAATATTGGAATATCAAGCCCCATCTCCATTCCAGCCGCACCGGCGGACACGGCTGGATCGTCGAACTCGACCATATCGAGCGGCGCAATTCATCCGCGACAACCCATGGCTTCAGCGCATGACCGTAATTGATCATATTTATCAAGAGGATAAGTCCCCCGCGGGGCATCCGCGCATTCTCGCGCTGGCCAACCAGAAGGGCGGCGTCGGCAAGACCACGACCGCGATCAATCTCGGCACCGCGCTGGCCGCGATCGGCGAGCGGGTGCTGATCGTCGATCTCGATCCGCAGGGCAACGCCTCGACCGGTCTCGGCATCGATCGCCGCAGCCGCAGCTGCTCGACCTATGACGTCCTGATCGGCGAAGCGCCGCTGCGCGATGCGGTGGTGCCGACGGCAGTCCCGCGGCTGCATATCGCTGCTTCGACCATGGATCTGTCCGGCCTCGAACTCGAATTGGGAGCGACGCGCGACCGCGCGTTCCGCCTGCGCGATGCGATCGCCGCGTTGAACACCAACGCCTCGCCCGATACCGACTACACCTATGTGCTGATCGATTGCCCGCCGTCGCTCAATCTTCTCACCGTCAACGCGATGGCGGCGTCGGACGCGATCCTGGTGCCGCTGCAGTGCGAGTTCTTCGCGCTCGAAGGCCTGTCGCAATTGCTGCAGACGGTGGAGCAGGTGCGCTCGACGCTCAATCCCAATCTGTCGATCCACGGCATCGTGCTGACCATGTTCGACAGCCGCAACAATCTGTCGAACCAGGTCGTCGCCGATGTCCGGCAGTTCATGGGCGCCAAGGTCTACAACACCATGATCCCGCGCAACGTGCGGATCTCCGAGGCGCCGTCCTATGGCAAGCCGGTGCTGGTGTACGATCTCAAATGCGTCGGCAGCGAAGCCTATCTCAAGCTTGCAACCGAAGTGATCCAGCGCGAGCGCGAGCTGCGCACGCATTGAATAGGCCACGTCATTCCGGACGATCCGCACGAGCGGATTGATCCGAATCTCGAGATGGCGAAGTGAAATAACCTCTGGATTCCGGGTTCGCGCGACGCGCGCCCCGGAATGACGGTGGTGATGAGACGAAGTGAAACAGGAGTGTTGCGGTGAATCCAAGGGAGCTGGCGATGGCCGACGAAGCGCGTTCGCGACTGGGCCGCGGTCTTGCAAGTCTGATCGGAGATGTCGGCGGCGAGGCCGCGCATCTGGAGCGGCCGCGCGCGCAGCGCAAGGTGCCGATCGAATTCCTCAAACCCAATCCGCGCAATCCACGCCGTGCGTTTTCCGATGCCGAACTCGGCGAGCTCGCCGATTCGATCAAGCAGCACGGCGTGATCCAGCCGATCGTGGTGCGTCCGGTCAAGGGCGTGCAGGATCGTTTTGAAATCATCGCCGGCGAGCGCCGCTGGCGCGCGTCGCAGATCGCCGGCCTGCACGAAGTGCCGATCGTGCCGGTCGACGTCAGCGACAGCGATGCGCTCGAGATCGCGATCATCGAAAACGTGCAGCGCGAAGACCTCAATGCGATGGAAGAGGCGCAGGGCTATCACGCACTGTCGAACGAATTCAAACGCAGCCAGGAAGAGATTGCCAAGATCGTCGGCAAGAGCCGCAGCCACGTCGCCAACATGATGCGGCTGACGAAATTGCCGGCCGAGGTGCAGGCCTATATCGCATCAGGCCAGTTGTCGGCGGGTCACGCCCGCGCGCTGATCGGCGTGCCCGATTCCGATGCGGCGGCGAAACGCATTGTCGAGGAAGGCCTCAACGTACGTCAGGCCGAGGCGCTGGCGCATGTCGAGGGCGTGCCGGTGCGCAAACCCCAGAAGCCGCGCGGCGGCAAGGTCAAAGATCCCGACACGGTGGCGCTCGAGAAGCGGGTCAGCGACGCGCTGGGGCTTGCGGTCAGCGTCGATCACCGCGATCCCGGCGGCACCGTGCACATCAGGTATGGCGACCTCGAACAGCTCGACGAGGTTTTGCGAAGATTGGATAAGACGAGCTGATGCTCGTCATTCCGGGCGCATGCGAAGCGTGAACCCGGATGAGCTCTTGCGAAATCCGGGGAATCGCGCAATGTGCATCGGATTCCGGGTTCGCTCGTTTCACTCGCGCCCCGGAATGACGGACTTTCCTACCCCCGCCGCTTCGCGTTCACCGCGATCGACAGCAACGCGCGCTGCGCGATGACCGCCGCCAGCGACGACTGCTTGCGCGACTCGAACGCCGCGGTCGCGAGCTGCTCGATGATCGTCACCAGCCGCGCCGTGCTGAAATTACGCAGCGCGATTTCGACATTTCCCTTTCGCGAAAAATGCAGCCGCGGAAATCCGCTGTCGAGCAATGTCGATACCGGTGTTCCCTCGGCGACCGCGAGACTGGTCTTGTGCAGCCACGCCGCCTGGCGCTGGGCTGCCATGATGATCATGCCGGGATAGGTGCCGGCGACCATCGCCTTGGCGAATTCGCTTTCGACCAGCTCAGGCTTTCCGGCAAACGCGCCGTCCACGATCGGATCGATCTTCAGCTCGGAAGCATCGGCAACCACGGCCATCACGTCGTCGAGCGTGACTTCGCCCTGGCCGTGCGCGTACAGTGCGAGCTTCTTCAGTTCGTTGCGCGAGGCCTGGCGGTCGCCACCGAGCAACGCCGTCAACGACGCGCGCGCGTCCGGCGCGATGCGCAGATTCGAGAGCCGCAACTCATCGTCGATCAATTTCGCGATGTCGCGCTCGCCGTCGGGATAGCAGCCGATCGCCACGGCCGTCTTGGCGCGCTCGCAGGCCTTGCGCAGCGGCGATTCCGGCCGCAGCTCGCCGGCTTCGATCACGATGCGGCAATCCTTCAAGGTCAATTCGGCCAGCGTGTCGATACCGCCAGCGAAACTGCGTGAGCCGGCGCGGACCCGGATGGCGCGGCGGCCGCCGAACAGCGGCATCGTCATCGCCTCATCGACCAGCCGCGACGGTTCGGCCGACAATTCATCGCCGTCCAGCCGCACCATGGAAAACGGATCGTTGGGATCGTCGACCGCGGAGGCCAGCAGCGCCTCGGCGCGTTCGCGCACCAGGCCGGCATCGGGACCGTAGAGCAGAATGATGGGACGGCCGGAATCCGGCCGGGCGAGAAAGGCGTCGATCTCTTTTCCGCGCAGCGCGACCATGGATCTCTGACTATTTCGGGATCTTCGTCATTCCTGGGTGCGCGCGCAAGCGCGAACCTCAGATGTGCAATTGCACATCGGGAATCTCGCGCCACATAACTTCTGGATTCCGGGTTCGCGCCGGCGCGCGCCCCGGAATGACGGGCTGCTACGTCCCAGCCACGAAATACGACGCCAGCCGGGTCTGGATGTTTTCTGCGATCTCGCGGGCGGCGCGATCCTCGGCATCGCGGTAGGCGCGCGAGCGGGCGAAGCGCTGCAGCTGGCCCGGGATGTCATAGGACACGCGTGCGAATGTGGTGCCGGTCATGACCGATTTGTTCGAGGCGATCTCGATCAGATTGTACTGCGCGTCGATGCCATAATTTTCGCTGGAGGGCAGCGCGGTGTTGGGGTCGAGCAACAGCGAGGAACGGCTGGACCCAAACCGCAGCACCAGCCGATGGGTTGGCGCCATGCCGGTGGCGTTGCCATAGAGCTTGAACGCCAGCGCATTGCGGATTTCCACCCCAACCCGGGCCTCACGGGCAGCGTTCGGCTTGTCCACCGGCGGCAGCTCCACCCCCATCAGCTTTTCGCGCAGGCCGGGGCTGCCGTCGGCACGCTCGGCGTACATCGGCTGGAAGCAGCCGGCCGTCAGCGCCGCCAGGGCGGCCACGGCCAGAAGCCGAACGGCAATGCGGGTCCTAGCCAACGACATTCACGATCCTCATGGGAACAACGATCACCTTGCGGACGGCCTTGCCGCCCAGCGCCTGTTTTACCGCATCGAGGGCCAAAACGGCAGCCTCAATTTCCGGATTTTGGGCATTGCGGGCCACCGTGACCTCACCCCGTTTCTTGCCGTTGACCTGCACCACCAGCATCACCGTGTCTTCAACCAGCAAATCGCGTTCGATTTTGGGCCAATCGGCCTCCGAAACCAGGCCCGGCCGCCCCAGTACCTGCCAGCACTCCTCGGCCAGATGCGGCATCATGGGCGCAACCAGTTGAGCAAGGATGACCGCGGCTTCCCCGACCGCCCATTTCAGATCCGCCGACGGCGGCTCCGAACGCGCCAACACGTCGGCCAGTGCATTGGAAAATTCCCGGATATGGGCGAGGCAGACGTTGAAATGCAGTTTTTCGATGCCGGCGGACACCTTGTCCAGCGCGCCATGGGCCGCCTTGCGAAGTGCCAGCGCGTCGGCTTCAAACGTCACCGGCCGCGCCGCGGGGGCGGTTTTGGCCAAATCGGCTGATTCATTGACCAGCCGCCACAACCGCTGCACGAAGCGCGAGGCGCCCTGTACCCGCTCGTCGCTCCAGATCACGTCACGGTCCGGCGGCGAGTCCGACAGCATGAACCAGCGCGCCACGTCGGCGCCATAGGTCGCGATGATGTCGTCGGGGTCGACGGTGTTGCGCTTCGACTTCGACATCTTCTCGATCGAGCCGATCGCGACCTCCTCGCCGGTATCAAGCAGGCTGGCACGGCGGCCGTTGGCGCCGGTCTCGATCTTGACCTCCGCCGGCGTGACGTAACCGCCGTCGGTCTTTTGATAGGTCTCGTGCACCACCATGCCCTGGGTGAACATGCCGGCGAACGGCTCCTCCATGCCGATATGGCCGGTGGCCTTCATCGCGCGGGTGAAGAAGCGGCTGTACAACAGATGCAGGATCGCGTGCTCGACGCCGCCGATATACTGGTCGACCGGCATCATCCGGTTGGCGACGTCAGGCGTGGTCGGCGCGTTCTCGTTCCACGGATCGGTGAAACGCGCAAAATACCACGACGAATCCACGAAGGTATCCATGGTGTCGGTTTCGCGCTGCGCCTTGGCGCCGCATTGCGGGCAGTTGACGTGCTTCCAGGTCGGGTGATGGTCGAGCGCGTTGCCGGGTTTGTCGAAGCTGACATCCTCCGGCAGCACCACGGGCAGGTCCTTGTCCGGCACCGGCACCACGCCGCATTTTTCGCAGTGGATTACCGGGATCGGACAACCCCAGTAGCGCTGCCGCGAGATGCCCCAGTCGCGCAGGCGGAAGTTTACCTGCCGCTCGGCGACCGGTGCGTTGCCGCGCACCTCGCCCTCGAGGCGCTTGGCCACTTCGGCCTTGGCCTCGTCGATGGCCATGCCGTCGAGGAAGCGTGAATTGATCATGCGGCCGTCGCCGTCATAGGCGGTGTCGGTGATGACGAAGCTGTTCGGATCCTGGCCTTCGGGACACACCACCGGGATGTTGCCGAGCCCGTATTTATTGACGAAATCGAGGTCGCGCTGGTCGTGCGCCGGGCAGCCGAAGATCGCGCCGGTGCCGTATTCCATCAGCACGAAGTTGGCGACATAGACCGGCAGCTTCCAGTTCGCATCGAACGGATGGATAGCCTTGATGCCGGTGTCGAAGCCCAGCTTTTCCTGAGTGTCGATGATTTCCTGCGCGGTGCCGTGGCGCTTCGCCTCCGCGATGAATTCCGCCAGCTTTGGGTTCTTTGCGGCGGCTGCTTGCGCCAGCGGATGATCCGGCGCGATCGCCATGAACTTGGCGCCGAACAGCGTGTCATGCCGCGTGGTAAAAATCTTCAGTTCGGTTTCGCCGGCCGGCGTCGTGGCCGGATCGAGCGCGAAGCGCACCAGCAAACCTTCGGAGCGCCCGATCCAGTTGCGCTGCATCAGCCGCACCTTGTCGGGCCAGCGATCCAGCCCATCCAGCGCGTCCAGCAATTCCTGCGAATACTTCGTGATCTTGAAGACCCACTGGCTCATTTCGCGCTGCTCGACCACCGCGCCGGAACGCCAGCCGCGGCCGTCGATCACCTGCTCGTTGGCGAGCACGGTCATGTCGACCGGGTCCCAGTTGATCTTGCGCTTCTCGCGCTCGGCCAGACCGGCGCGCAGGAAGTCGTTGAACAGTTTTTGCTGATGCTTGTAGTAGGAAGGATCGCAGGTCGCGAATTCGCGCGACCAGTCCAGCGACAGCCCGATCGACTGCAGCTGCTTTTTCATCGCCGCGATGTTGTCGTAGGTCCACGCCTTCGGCGCCACCTTGCGTTCGATCGCGGCGTTTTCCGCCGGCAGGCCGAACGCATCCCAGCCCATCGGGTGCAGCACGTTGTGGCCCTTGGCCCGCATATAGCGCGCGATCACGTCGCCGAGGGTGTAGTTGCGGACGTGCCCGATATGGATCCGCCCGGACGGATAGGGGAACATCTCGAGCACGTAGTATTTCGGCCGCGGGTCGTCGTTTTTGGACGCGAAGATCGCCTTTTCGTCCCACTGGCGTTGCCAGCGCGGTTCGGATTCGCGGGCGTTGTAGCGTTCGGAGGTCATGGCGTCGCAGGGCTTTTTGGGTTCGGGGCCGGTCCAAAGGACGGCGGACTAGGCCATAAATGACTGCAATGGGTCAATGGGTTGGAAGCATTGCGATGCGGCTGTTTAGGCCATCGGAGCCTTGATTCTGAAGGGCTAAATTCGATTCTCGGCGTGCGCGGCCCGGGGGTGGCCGAGTGCCGGGCCGGCCGGGTTGAGGTCGGCTTAAGGATTACGTGAGACATTGCCTTGGAAAGCGGCAATCAGCTTTGGGGATCATCTCACATCGTGGCCAACGACTCCCTCGACGAGGTTGACTTCGAGTACGCGACATCCGTCGCCGAAAAAGCGCTCCGATCCATGTCGCAGCAGCGGGTGCCGCCCACACCGAACAATTTCTACCTCTGGTTTCAGTATTCGCTCGGAACCTCCTCGGACCTGAAGCGCGCCATCGATATCCTGATCGGCAACAAGCGAAAGTTCGACGCCACCACCAATCGCGATCTGTTCGAGACCTATGTCGGATCGGACGCCGCCGGCGGCGTCGTCAGCAACGCTTCACAACAACTGCAATCGGTGATGGCCTCCGCAAAGCAGTTTCTGACCGTGGCGATTGCCGACAACCGCTCGCAGATGCAGGCCATCAGCGAAGTCGCCGACCAAAGCGAAGCCGGGGTTGATCCGAAACTCCTGGTCGAGAATTTGATGAACGAGCTGGCCAAAGCCGCCACCCGCGCCACCAAGCTGGAAACGAGCTTCGTCGAGTCGACACGCGAGCTGGACACGATTCGCGAATTCGCTGAACAAATCCGAGGAGCGCGCCAAGACCGACACGCTCACCGGCCTGCCGAACCGCCGCGCCCTCGATGAGTTCTTCCGCACCGCCCAGATCGCGGCGATGGAAAAGGGCGAGCCGCTCAGCGTGCTGCTGATCGACATCGATCACTTCAAGAAATTCAATGATAATTTCGGGCACGGCGTCGGCGACCAGGTGCTGCGATTGATGGCAAAGGTGCTGCGCGAACGCGTGCGCGATATCGATCTGCCCGCCCGCTATGGCGGGGAAGAGCTGATAGCCGTGCTTCCCGGCGCCGATCTTGCGACCTGTGCGGCGGTGGCCGAGCGCATCCGCCGCTCCATCTCGGAGTGTCAGATCACCCGCCGCTCGACCGGCGAGGTTCTTCCCAACATTACGGTCTCGATCGGCGTCGGACAGTTCCAGCCGGGAGAAGCGATGGCGGACCTTATTGAGCGCTGTGACCGCGCGCTCTATCAGGCCAAGGGCGCCGGCCGCAATCGCGTGGTCACGGAGAACGAGCTCGATCGCGAGTTGAAGACGGGCTGAGGCGTTTTCGGGCGAGGCCTCTTTCGGCCTGAGGCGGAGCGGACACCGTCGCGCCAAGAAAAACCGCGTTTAAAACAACAGACCCTCAGCTCGCCAGCGCCATGTCGTCGTCGCTCACCCGCACGAAGCCATGCACGGCCACGGTGTTGCGGCCGCGGCGCTTGGCGGCGTAGAGCGCGGCGTCGGCGGCTTCGATCAGGTCGCCCGGGCGCTGGCGTGTCGTTCGGCAAAGTGGAAGCGACGCCGACGCTGGAGGTGACGACTTCAAAGCTGGAGGTGCAGTGAGGCATCGCGAGGTTCTGCACCGCGGCCCGCACCATTTCGCCGATTTCGAGCGCGCGGGCACGGCTCGGTGTTGGGCAGCAACAGACAGAATTCCTCGCCGCCGTAGCGCCCGGCAAAGCCCATGGTTTCGGCGGCAATGCCGGCCAGCGTTTCGCCGAGCCTGGAGAGGCAGGCGTCGCCTTCGGGATGACCATAGGTGTCGTTGAACAGCTTGAAGTGATCGACGTCGATCATCAGCAGCGACAATTCGCTGTTGTGTTGCTGGGCCTTCAGCCATTCGAAGTCGAGCCGGCTCTGGAAACCGCGCCGGTTGGCCAGTCCCGACAGCATGTCGATCGACGCAATCACGGTCAGCCGGTCGTTGGTGGCGACCAGTTCGCGCTCGCGCTGGCTGAGTTGCGCCGCCATCGCGTTGAAGGCGCGGGCCAAGGGCACGAATTCAGCCGGCATCCGGCTGCCGCGACGCGCGCACCGCGGAGTCGCCCTGGCCGAAGCGTTTTGCCATCGCCGCCATGGTCTCGAGCGGCTGGATGATCAGCTTCTCGGCGGCGATCAAGGCGCCGAGCAGCACGAACAGGCAGACGAATCAGCAGTTGAATGATAGGCGGTGCGGATCTCGCGATTGATGACGGCTGACACCTTGGCTTCGTCGATGCTGACGATCAGCCGCGATTGGGTGCCGGCGATGCGCACAAAACTGACGGCGCGTTTGGTGCCGTCGACGGCGACGAACGAAAGCGATCCTTCCGCCTTGTCCGAATCGAGGGCCTTCTCGGCGATAGCCGACAACAGCGGTACCGTGTCCAGCGGACGGCCGATCGAGCTCGCCTGATCCGCCGGCGCCGCCAGCACGGTTCCTGCGCTATCGACCAGTACCGCCGAAATGCCGGGTCGGTTGCCGAGATTGCCCATGATCTTCGACATCCAGTCGAGATTGACACCGGCGAGAATGACGGCCCCCGACTCGGTATTGATGGCGGACACCGGATAGGCGGCCATCACGATCGGCGTGTTGGTGGGCCTCGCAAGCATGAAGTCGCTGAACACGAAGTCGCGGGTCTCGCGCGCCTTGATGAGATAGGGCCGGTCGCTGAGGTCGACACCGATAAACAGGTTGTTGGTCGAGCACTGGATACGGCCGTCGCTGCCGACGATCATCAGGCTGCGGATCCAGGGCAGATGGGCGGGCAGACTGGCGCGCATGATGTCGCAACTGCGGGTCACGCCGCCTTCGGATGCGCGGATATAGGCCGACGATTTCAACACCGTTTCGACCGAGGAAATGACCTCGCGCTGCATATCGGCGCTGTGCTTGGCGAGACTGGCGAATTCAGCGCTGGCAACCGCCATCTGCTTGGTGCGAGTGTCCTCGAGCGAACGGGCGCGTTCCAGCATCAGAGGAGTCACCAGGATCAAGCCCAGCAACGCCAACCGGGCGCGGATCCCGAGAAGCTTCTTGAGTTTCACTCTTTTGCGGTTGAAAGTGATGCGTGACATCTTCGTTCCCCAGCCCCACATGCAGGATAGGGAGAAGGGTTCAAGAAGCCTTTCCCGAACTCGGTAAAATTAGAACTACTCCCGTAAATGTACGATCCGTGGATGACATGCCGCCCGAAAACCTATCGCCGATAACTCCATCTTTACCAAACGCGCTCGCTTCGGTGGAGTACGACATCTTCCGCGCCTGCAACGAAGCGCGCCGCGAGCGGGCGTCGGTGACGCTGATCGCGGTGTCCAAGACGTTCGAGGCCGAGGCCATTGTGCCTGTGATCGCGGCCGGATCGCGGGTATTTGGCGAAAATCGCGTGCAGGAAGCCAAGGCAAAATGGCCAGGGTTAATTTCGTCCTATCCTGATATCGCGCTGCACCTGATCGGTCCGCTGCAATCCAACAAGGCGAAGGAGGCCGTGGCGCTGTTCGACGCGATCCATTCGGTGGACCGTCCGAGCATTTGCGAAGCGTTAGCCAAGGAAATCAATTCTCAAAAACGCCGGCCCGAATTGTTCGTTCAGCTCAATACCGGTGAGGAGCCGCAGAAGGCCGGCATCGCGCCCGCCGAGGCGGACGCCTTCCTTGCCGGCTGCCGCGAAAAATATGGTTTGGAAATTTCCGGACTGATGTGCATTCCGCCGGTCGACGATGCGCCGGCGCCGCATTTCGCGCTGACCGCGAAGATCGCCGCGCGCAACGGATTGAAGAAACTGTCGATGGGCATGAGCGCCGATTTTGCGATTGCGATCCAGTTCGGCGCCACCCATGTGCGGGTGGGTTCGGCGATTTTCGGGCACCGGTAATCAGAGCGTCGTCCCTGCGTGCGTGCGCAAGTTCGACGGGAAGAAGAGTTGGAGCCTACTCGAACCTAACCGACACCTTTCCAAGCACACCAAAATCCGCCTCAAAACGATCGCCCACCTGAATCGCCAGCGGCGGGTGGCAGGTGCCGGTGGTTACGATCTGCCCCGCCTTCAGCGTCACGCCAAGCTCGCGCAATTCGTTGGCAAGCCACGCCAGTGCGACCCTGGGATCGCCCAGCACGTTCTTGCCATGGCCGGTATATTGCTTGCCGCGCAGCGTAATGACCGGCTTCTCCTCGACCAGATCGAGCGCGCGCCAGTCCGCCGTGGTGGGTGAGCCCAGAACGAACAGGTGCGCGCAGGCATTGTCGGCGATGATCTGGGCGGCGCCGGCGCTGACGAAATCCGCGAAACGCGAATCCGGAATCTCGATCGCCGGATGCAGGGTGCCGACGGCATCGAGCACCTCGCGCACGGTGTAAAGCGAGGATCGCGGCGGCAAATCGGCATTCATGCGAAAGGCGAATTCCGGCTCGGCGACGCGCATCTCGTTTCCCGCCATCGAGGCGGTGCCGCCATCCGCAATCACCGTGTCGCGCAGAATGCGTCCCGCCATCGGGCCCTCGACATTGATGTGCTTTTGCCCGGCCTCGCTGGTGGCCGCGATCTTCCAGCCGAACAATTCTCCAGCCGAATAGTTCTCGATTTCGGCCTGGATCGCATAAGCCTCGTTGCGATCGCGAGGGCGCTGCGATGCTTCGAGGTTTTCGAGCTTTGTGCCGGCACGCCAGTGACCGTGCAGCGTCCGCGACGCCGCCGCTATCTGATTTTTCTCAAGCATCGCTTTGATTCCTGTCACGCCGCTCATCCAATCACGATCTTCGTCTCGGGGCCGAGCCGCGCCAACAGCCGCAGCATCGCCGATCTCGTCATCGACACGCACCCGGCGGTCGGCGAAAAGTTCTCGCGCGCCAGATGCAAAAATACCGCGCTGCCATGGCCGGCGATGCGCGGATGGGTGTTGTGGTCGATCTCGACGATAAAATCATAGAGATGATCGTCGCGCTTCAGCCGGTCGCCGCCCTGATCGGCGTTGAGCCGCATCGGCTGGTTGTAGTGACGGCTGCCGGGATCTTCGCACCAGGCGTCCTCGGGCCGGATGGCGCGGACCGGCAGGAAGGTGCGGGGCCGCGGGCTGCGGTCGGCCCGCCACCACACTTGCCGCGGCCGAAACGTGCCCCGGGGGGTGCCGCCATCGCCCTCCCGCTTGTTGGCGATGATGCCGCCGCGCCCGAGCGCGACCGGGATGGTCTGGCCCTCGGCCGTCAGCCAGCCCCGGCAGGGGTCGCCGGCGGAGGCGCGAACCCTGATCGCCGAAACCGGCCGATCACGCGCAGTTGTCTGATAAGTGATTGAAATAGTAGGGCTTCCCATACAAAGGGCAACCTCGCAGGTTGCCTTGTTGAACCGAATTGCTCTATTTCACGCCACGGCCGGACATTCAGCTAAAAGCCTTCGATTTCTGGAGTAGAATATGGCTTGGCTTGTGAATCGGTAACAATTTCTTACCTCACTCAAATCAAGACCCAGGCGTTCCGCTTGCTCCCTGCCGCTCCCCAAGAGGACTGTACCCCATGGCCAATGCCCGCAAGATCCTGATCGTGGACGACGATACCGATCTGCGCGATACGCTGGTGGAGCAATTGTCGCTGCACGACGAGTTCGAGGCCTCCGCGGTGGATACCGGCGCCAAGGGCGCCAGCGCCGCCAAGGCCAATTCCCCTGATCTCGTGCTGATGGATGTCGGGCTGCCCGACACCGACGGCCGCGAGGTGGTGCGCTCCTTGCGCAAGGGAGGCTTCAAGGCCCCCATCATCATGCTGACCGGCCACGATACCGATTCGGACACCATTCTGGGGCTCGAATCCGGCGCCAATGACTATGTGGCCAAACCGTTTCGATTTGCGGTGCTGCTGGCGCGGATCCGGGCCCAGCTGCGCCAGCACGAAGCCAGCGAAGACGCGGTGTTTTCGGTCGGCCCCTACAGTTTCAGGCCCGGCTCCAAGATGCTGACCGGTGCCAATGCCCGGAAGGTACGCCTGACCGAAAAGGAAACCGCGATCCTGCGCTTCCTTTACCGGGCCGGCCAACTGCCGGTGTCGCGCGAGACCCTGCTGCAGGAGGTCTGGGGCTATAATTCGGGGGTTACCACCCACACCCTGGAAACCCACATCTACCGGCTGCGCCAGAAGATCGAGAAGGATGCGGCCAACCCCGAGATCCTGGTGACGGAAGCCGGTGGCTACAAGCTGGTGCCGTGATACGATTCGCGCAACGATTCGTAGTGGCGCAAGCGGTACTTCATGTCGATCGAAGATGATGTAGCCCTGCTGGAGCGTGTCCCGACGCTGCGCCTGTTGGGGGCGACCGCGCTGCGCATGCTGGCGATCGGCTCCGAGCAGCGCGATTTCGCCCGCGGCGATCTGTTGTTCACGGCCGGCGACGAGGCCGATGCGGGGTTTATCGTTCAGCGCGGCGCGTTTCGGATCGATGACGGCGGCAGCGCCGAAATCATCGCCGGTCCGGGCGCGCTGATCGGTGAACTGGCGCTGGTGGTGGCGATGCAGCGGCCGTCGACCGCGATCGCGCTGGAGCATTCCTCGGTGATCCGGGTCGCGCGCAGCCTGTTTCAGCGCGTGCTGGAAAGCGACCCCGCCGCGGCCCGCCGGCTGCGCGACGAATTCGCCAACCGCACCAGCCAGATCGCCAGCGATATCCTGATGGCGGGCGCGAAGCTGAGTATTTGAACGACTCATTGTCATTCCGGGATGGTCCGTAGGACCAGACCTCAGGTGCGCAATTGCGCACCGGGGAATCTCGAGATTCCGGGTTCGATGCTTTCGCATCGCCCCGGAATGACAGAGTAAGTTACCTCACACCTCCAGCGTCACCGTCACCGGCACGTGGTCCGATGGCCGCTCCCAGCTGCGCGCGTCGCGGGTGATGCGGAAATCGCTGACGCCGTCCTGCAGCGCGCGCGATACCCAGATGTGATCGAGCCTGCGGCCGCGGTCGGCCAGCGTCCAGTCGGCGGCGCGATAACTCCACCAGGTGTAGACCTTTTCCGACAGCGGGATGCGCATCCGCGCGACGTCGATCCATTCGCCGTGCGCCTGCGCCGCCAGCAGCTTCTCGCATTCGATCGGGGTGTGCGACACCACCTTCAACAGCTGCTTGTGCGACCACACGTCGTTTTCATGCGGCGCCACATTGAGGTCGCCGACCAGGATGTGCCGGTCGTCGCCGCGCGGATGCAAAGGTTCGCACGCCTTCATCTCGTCGAGAAAGCGGAGCTTGTGTTCGAATTTCGGATTGAGCGCCGGATCCGGAATATCGCCCCCGGCCGGGACATAGAAATTATGCACGATCAGCGGCTTTGACAGCTTCGCCTTGTCGCCGAACGCAACGGAGATGTGACGCGAATCGATCTTGTCGCAGAAGGTGCGGATGTCTGTGTTCTCGAACGGCAGTTTCGAGACGATCGCGACGCCGTGATAGCCCTTCTGCCCGTTCAGCGCGACGTGCTCGTAGCCGAGGCGCTTGAAGCGCTTCAGCGGAAAGGCGTCGTCGATGCACTTTGTCTCCTGCAGGCACAGCACGTCCGGCCGCACCGATTTGAGAAATTTGGCGACGATATCGATGCGCAGGCGCACCGAATTGATATTCCAGGTTGTCAGGGAAAAGCGCATGGAAGTTGATGTATCAGTGCCTGACCAAGAAAGGCACCCTCATCCTGAGGAGCGCGCCACTTGGCCGCGTCTCGAAGGATGAATTGGGTATGCGGCCATCCTTCGAGACGCGCGCAAGAGGCGCGCTCCTCAGGATGAGGTCGGGTGCGTTGGTCGAGGTCAGCTGCTAGCCGGGCGGCGGCATCGAGTAATTGGTGAAGTCGATCTTGAACAGGCCGGGATCGACTTTCTTGGAAGCATCCAGATTGTAGACGGCAATGGTGGTGTCATAGCCCTGCGGATCGGTCACGGTCCACTGCTTGAGCTGTCCGTCCTTGGCGCCGATCATCAGCATCAGGCGGCTGGTGCCGATCAGCGCGTGCTTCTCCTCGATGGTGACGCTGATGTAGAGATCATCCGCCGTCACACTCACCACATTGGTGTCCTTCAGCAGATCGATGCGGTCCGACAACAGGAATCGCAGCGGCGTCTGCGACAGCGGATAGATGTCCTGGGTCGCCAGCTTGCGGTCGCGCACCGCCAGCGAAGATCCGTCGGCGATAATCGCGATCGGGCTCGGGGCGTCATATTCGAAGCGCACCTTGCCGGGCTTCTGGATGTAGAAATCGCCCTTGGTCTTGCTGCCGTCCGGTCCGACCTGGACGAAATTCCCGACCAGCGTCTGCAGCGACGACAGATAGGAACTCACCCTGGCGGCCTGCGCCTTTTGGCTGGCATCGAAGCTCGAAAAAATATTGGCGGGCAGATTGCGCCGCGGATCGGGGATCACCGGGTTCGGCGGCGGCGCCGACGTGCCGCCCGTCGTCATCGGACCCTTCTGCTGGTCCGACGCACTGATCTGGACGCTGCTGCGGGCCTTGGGTGCCGGTTTTGGAATCGGAACGGGCTGCGTCGACGGCGCGGCCTGAGCCGACGGAATCGCGGCCGGTGGAACGGGTGCCTGCGACAAGGACGGTGTCGCGCCGCCGGTCACGGTGACAGCGATCAGCAATGCCAGGCCGGTGCGCACGCCCGGAAGCGCGAGCGGCTTTGCCATTGGAATTTTCGGATTTCTATTCAACGCGTGATCCTGCCTGCCTGGCGTCCGTTTTATCGTGCTTTGGGCCAAAGGAGATATCGTTTTTCCGTGAAAATAGTGTGCCAATTCCGGCGATCTCTTGGCTGGAAATTACTCAAAACCGGCTCTCTTCCTCTTCGACCAGAATCTCGCGCTTGCCGGCGTGGTTGGGCTGTCCGACGATGCCTTCGAGTTCCATCCGCTCCATCAACGAAGCGGCGCGGTTATACCCGATCTGCAGCCGGCGCTGAATGTAGCTGGTGGAGGCCTTGCGGTCGCGCTTGACGATCGCCACCGCCTGCGCAAACAGGTCGCCGGCGCCCTCGCCACCACCCATACCGGTAGAATCGAACACCGCGCCGTCCTCGTCGGTCGGCTCTTCCGCGGTGACCGCTTCGAGATATTCCGGCTGGCCCTGCGATTTGAGATGGCGCACCACCTTCTCGACCTCTTCGTCCGAGACGAAGGGCCCGTGCACGCGGCTGATGCGTCCGCCACCGGCCATATAGAGCATGTCGCCCTGTCCGAGCAGCTGCTCGGCGCCCATTTCACCGAGGATGGTGCGGCTGTCGATTTTCGAGGTGACCTGAAACGAGATGCGGGTCGGGAAGTTCGCCTTGATGGTGCCGGTGATGACGTCGACCGACGGACGCTGGGTGGCGAGGATCGACGTGCAGACCGGCGGCGCGCGCCATCTGCGCCAGGCGTTGCACCGCGCCTTCGATATCCTTGCCGGCGACCATCATCAGGTCGGCCATTTCGTCGACGATGATGACGATGTAGGGCAGGGGCTCGAGGTCGAGCTTCTCTTCCTCGTAGATCGCCTTGCCGGTTTCCTTGTCGAAGCCGGTATGCACCGTGCGCGACAATTCCTCGCCCTTGCCCTTGGCTTCCAGCAGGCGCTGATTGTAGCCGTCGATGTTGCGCACGCCGAGCTTGGACATTTTCTTGTAGCGCTCTTCCATCTCGCGCACTGCCCATTTCAGCGCGACCACGGCCTTCTTCGGATCGGTCACGACAGGCGTCAGCAGATGCGGGATGCCGTCATAGACGGAGAGTTCGAGCATTTTCGGATCGACCATGATCAGGCGGCATTGATCCGGCCGCAGCCGGTAAACCAGGCTGAGGATCATGGTGTTGATGGCGACGGATTTGCCGGAGCCGGTGGTGCCGGCGATCAGCATGTGCGGCGTGCGCGCGAGGTCGATGATGATGGATTCGCCGCCGATGTTCTTGCCGAGGCACAGCGGCAGTTTAGCGACCAACTCGTTGCCGTCTTTGACCGACAGCAATTCGCGCAAGTAGACCTTTTCGCGATGCGCGTTCGGCAGCTCGATGCCGATGGCGTTGCGGCCGGGCACCACGGCGACGCGGGCCGACAGCGCGCTCATCGAGCGGGCGATGTCGTCGGCGAGACCGATGACGCGCGATGATTTGATGCCGGGTGCGGGTTCGAGTTCGTACAGCGTGACGACCGGACCGGGATGCGCCTTGACGATTTCGCCGCGGACGCCGAAATCGCCGAGCACGCTTTCCAGCGCGCGCGAATTTGCTTCCAGCTCCGCTCTTGCTCAGCGGCTGGCGGTCCGAGGCTTTCGGCGCCGTCAGCACCGACACCGAGGGCAGCTCGAACTTGTCGGAGGATTTGCGCGCCGGTGTGCGGGCTGCGGGCTTCTTGCGCGGCGCGCGGGCGGCGGGAATTTCCTCGTCGTCCATTTCCTCATCGTCGAAATCTTCGTCGGCGTCCGGCGCCAATGCCGGCGCCCCGCGGCCGCCGAGAGTAGGCTCCTGGCGCTCGAACGAAGCGGTGCGCGGTTGCGGTGCGCTAGCGACCAGCGAGCCGTAGGCGAGAGACAACAAGCGCCACAGCCGCGCCTTCGCGCTCATGGCGGCATGGTAAGCCCATCCCAGCGAAACCGAGCCGCCGTCGGCCTCTTCCACGAACGGCGCGTCGTCGTCCTCGACCGCAGTCAATTCCTCTTCCTTCGGTCGCGAGCCCATGCCGCTCGCGAACAGGAACGTCGCGACCACAGCGGCGAACAGCAGGACGCCGAGCACGAGGCGATAGATGAGGCCGGGCGGACCGAACACGATCGCCGGTGTGCGCACCAGCGCATCGCCGACCACGCCGCCAAGCCCGGTCGGCAGCGGCCATGCCCCGCCATGCGACCAGCAGCTGGCAAAACCCGCCGCGACGACCGTGCAAAGGATCCAGCACGCAATCCGCAGCGCTTCGCGGTCGAAGGTGCGGTGGGTCAGCATGCGCCAGCCCCACACCGCGACCGGCAGGATCAGCATGATGGCGCCGAGTCCGAGGATCTGCATCAGCAGGTCGGCGCCGATCGCACCGGGATAGCCGACGATGTTGCGGATCGCGCGCGATGTCGCGTGGCTGAGGCTCGGGTCCTGCACCGACCAGGTCATCAGCGCCGCCGCCGCCACCCCCGACAGCGCGATCAGGCACAAGCCGGCGAGTTCGCGCAGGCGCCGCGCCAGCGCCTCGCGGATCGCCGCCGGCAATTGGCCGACCAGGGGAATGACACGTTCGATCGCTGGCATGCTCATGTGGCGTTCGCGACTTGATAACGTTGAAGCATGATCTTTTCGGAAAACCGGTTCCCGCTTTTCCGGATCATGCTTTAGCCCAGAATTTCGACCAGCCGGTGCAACGCCTCGGCTGTTGTTTCACTGTCCGATACCAGCGCCAGGCGAATATAGCCGGCGCCGGGATTGCTGCCGTCGGGTTGCTGCCGCGCCAGGTAACTTCCGGGCACCACGCGCACGCCGCCGTCCTTGTAGAGTTTCACCGTCGCCGCTTCGTCGCCGCCGCGATCCCTGACATCGAGCCAGACGCAGAAGCCGCCGGCGGGCCTGGCATAGCCATAGCGGCTGCCGAGGATCTGGTCGGCGAGATCGAATTTCATGCGGTAGAGCCGGCGGTTCTCTTCGACATGCGCCTCGTCGCTGTAGGCGGCGACCGCGACATGCTGCAGCGGCACCGGCACCTGGGGTGCTGCGACATTGCGCAGCTCG
This sequence comes from uncultured Alphaproteobacteria bacterium, assembly GCA_963742695.1. Lineage (GTDB taxonomy): Bacteria > Pseudomonadota > Alphaproteobacteria > Rhizobiales > Xanthobacteraceae > Bradyrhizobium. The sequence goes on along the minus strand of CAVUNF010000030.1, from coordinate 126,402 downwards.
TGAAACATGCCGAGAAATTTCTTGTCGCCGGCGGCAAAGCCGAGCCGCATGCCAGGCAGGTTGGAGCGCTTCGAGAGCGACTGGAACGCCACCGCGTTGGTGAAATCAGGTCCGGCGCATTCCAGCATGCTGCCGGGCGCTTCCTTGGTGTAGATTTCCGAATAGCATTCGTCGCTCAGAATCATGAAGCCGAAACGGTCGGCGAGTTGTTTCAGACGGCCGAAATATTCCGGTGTCGCCACCGCGCCTTGCGGATTCGCCGGCGAGGCGATGAAGATCGCGACGGTTCGCGCCAGCGTGGCGTCATCGAGCGCATCGAGATCGGGCAAAAATCCGTTGGCGAGCGTGGTCGGCAGATAGATCGGTTCGCAGGCCGCGGCGCGGGCGCCGGCGGCATAGGCGGGATAAAATGGATTCGGAATCAGGATCGCCGGCTTGCCCTTGCGCTCGCCGACATAACGGGCGGCGGTGAGGGCTGCAAAAAACAGCCCCTCGCGGCTGCCGTTCAGCACCAGAAGCTCGCTCTCCGGATCGATCGGCCGCGGCAGGTCGAAGCGGCTGCCAAGCCAGTTCGCGGCGGCGCGCCGGAACGGCTCGATGCCCTTGGCGATGGGATAGCGGCCGAAATCGGCGATATGCTTGGCCAGGACCGGCCCGACAAACGCCGGCACCGGATGCTGCGGCTCGCCTAATGACAGAGTTATCAATGGCTTAGCTGGCTGATACGGGGCCAACAGCTCGGTCAGCCGCAAGAATGGCGAGCGTTCGCTTTCCTGGGCACCGGCGCCCTGCGGCGCGCGAGATGAAGCCGTCATTGCCATACGTGATGCGCCAGCACTCTTGGGCCGCCGGCCGCATGCGGGGACCGGCCGAAATTGGATCAAATCACCATAGATACGGCGAGGTTAAGACGCGATTAACCATCGGCGTCTCTGGACAGTTTGCGTGGTATTACCATATTATTTCGAGGTATTACCTCTCTGGAGAACGGCGATGGCAACCAAAGTTACGAGCAAGGGCCAGGTGACAATCCCGAAACCGGTCCGCGATCATTTGGGAATTGGTCCCGGCAGCCAGGTTGATTTCCGACGCGCTGCTGATGGCACCGTGGTTGTTGAAAAAGCGGACGCGGCGCCCCCGCAACCGAGCCGCTTAGCGAGCCTGCGCGGGCATGCCGGTCGCGGCATGTCAACTGACGAGATCATGGCCCTGCTGCGCGGGGACTAGCGGGTGACGTTGATTGATTCGAACGTCCTGATTGACCTCCTTGTCGATGATCCCAAATGGTCCGACTGGTCGCTCGAACAATTGGAGCGCGCTGCTCGCAAAGGTCCATTGCTGATCAACGATGTCGTCTATGCGGAGACGTCAACACGTTATCCCAAAATCGAAGATTTCGAATCAGCCCTGGTGATAGCCGGAGTTACCGTCGTGCCGACGCCAAGGATGGCGCTGTTTCTGGCGGGCAAGGCGTTCATACGGTACCGCGCCGCCGGTGGTATTCGCACCGGCGTGCTGCCTGACTTCTTTATCGGTGCCCACGCCGCCGCCGATGAACTACCGCTGCTCACCCGCGATGCGCGGCCCTATCGCAACTATTTTCCGACGGTGGTATTGATCGCGCCGGAAAACGAAGAGATAGGCAGGATGCCACCGCGTCACTAAGGCGTTGGGCGATTTACCGGCCGCAGCCCAACCGTGAGATCGATGATCTTGAAGATGACGAACGAACCCACGCCAGCCCATGCCAGCGCGATCGCGATGCCCCAGAATTGCGCATTCACCTGCGCCGCGAAGTCGTAATTCCCGATCGTGCCCGTGGTGTAGTCCATGATGCCGGTTCCGCCGAGCGAGGGGTTGACCACGATGCCGGTCGCCAGCGTGCCGATCAGGCCGCCCGAAGTATGAATAATCGGCAGCTCGGCCATCGCGTCGAGGCCGCTTGTGTGTACCCACGCGATGGTCGCCGCGCCGGCACAGAGGCCGAGAGCAACCGCGCCGACCGGTCCCGCAAAGGCCGATGCCGGCGTCACCGCAACGATGCCGGCGAGCGCGCCATAGAGAACGCCGCGCAAGGACCCCTGGCCCCGGATCAGCCAGTCAACCGCCACGCCTGCGACCGCCGCAGCCGCGGTGGCGGAAAAACAATTGGCCATCGCCATCCTGGTGACCGCTTCGCCGAAGTCCAGATTCGAAGAGGAGTTGATGCCGAACCATGCCAGCCACATCAGCGCAAGGCCGAGCGAGCCTGCGCCTGATATCGGCGGCGATGGGCTCGGCGAAGCGGCGGCCTTGGTGTGATCCAGCAAGAACAATCCAACGAGGCTGGCTATTCCGGCTGTGAGGGCGACGACCGTTCCGCCCGCAAAGTCGAGCAGGCCCTTTTTGAACAACCAACCGGCGTCGGTGACGATTTCGTCGAGCCTGGCCTGCGCCGCAGCCTTCGCCGCCGAGTCGCTCGACGCGGCCAGCGCCTTGGCCGCATCCGAGATCACGTCTGGACCCGCCCAGTACCAGGCCATGTGCGCGATCGGGACAAAAATCAACGTCGCCCATAGCGGCGCCAACAACGCAATCACCGCCAACTTCATCCGCTTGCCGAGCATACCGACGAGAAGCGCAGCTGCGATGGCGGCGACGCAGCCCTGAAAGATCACAAAACTGTATTCAGCGATATCGAATCCGACGGCAAATGTCGGCGCGCGGGAGCTGGCCGTCACAAGGCTGAGGAAGGCTTTTGAAAATCCTCCGATGAAGTCGTTTCCGCCGGTGTATGTCAGGCTGTAACCAAATGCGATCCACACCAAAATGGTCGAGCCGACAGCGACGAGCAGGCGCTCCAGGACTCCCAGAACCGACGCTCCGCCGGTGGCATAAAACAGCGCCAATCCCGCCTGCCATCGCCGCCAAAGCCAGCAACGATACCGCCGTCAGCAAACCCGAGCTTAGGTCATGCAAGGCGGAAAATCCCGCATGACCGCCGAGCAGATAGGCGAAGACGGCAGCAACGCTCACGACCACGAGCAGGGTGGTCAGAACCCGCCCATCGCTTTGAGGAATTGGTGCGGGTTGTTTCGCGGCGGCCGATGGTTTCGGGGGAGTGTTCATGATCCTGGGCAGGGATGCGGGCGGGTCTTGACGCCTCACTTCGACGCCAGCGGGGCCGCTTTGGCAATCCCTTTTTGTTTTTTGGATCGGGCCGCAGCGTTGCCGTCAGCGCAAAAAGAAAGGGGCTCCAACTTGCGCTGGAGCCCCTCAACGGTCGGGGCATTGCCGGGTATGTGCCCAAACCGTAGTTCTGGGCGCGATCTCCCGAGATCGCGCCCTCGGGAGAACTTACATGTTGTAGGCGCGCTCGGTGTGTTCGGTGATGTCGAGACCTTCGCGCTCCACCTCGGTGGTGACACGCAGGCCGACGATGACATCGACGACCTTGAAGAGGATCGCCGAACCGATGCCCGACCACACCAGCGTGGTGCCGACGCCCCAGATCTGCGACATCATCTGGTCGGCGAACACGTACTCCGCGACCTTGCCGATGGTGTAATCCATCACGCCAGTGCCGCCGAGCGCCGGATTCACCAGGATGCCGGTGCCGAGCGCACCGATGATGCCGCCGACGCAATGGACGCCGAACACGTCGAGCGAGTCGTCATAGCCCATCGCGTTCTTGATCACGGTGCAGAAGAACAGGCAGCCCACACCGGCCACCAGACCGAGCACGATCGCTCCCATCGGACCGGAGAAACCGGCCGCCGGAGTGACCGCCACAAGTCCGGCCACTGCGCCGGAAATCGCACCGAGCATCGAGGGATGACCCTTGATGATCCATTCGGCGAACAACCACGCCAGCGCCGCCGCCGCGGTTGCGACGAACGAGTTGGTCATGGCGAGTGCCGCGCCGCCACTGGCTTCGAGGTTCGATCCGGCGTTGAAGCCGAACCAGCCCACCCACAGCAGCGAGGCGCCGATCATCGACATGGTCAGCGAATGCGGAGCCATCAGGTCCTTGCCGTAGCCGACGCGCTTGCCGATCAGGATGTGCGCCGACCAGACCGGCAATGCCGGCGTTGATGTGCACCACGGTGCCGCCGGCAAAGTCGATCGCACCCTTCTTGAAGATCCAGCCGGCATCGGCCGCATAGGCCGTCTTCGCCGTTTCGAAGGCAGCTTGAGCGGCGGTCTTGGCAGCACCTTCAGCGGCAGCTTCCACAGCCTTGAGCGCTGCGGTGATCGCGTCCGGTCCAGCCCAGTACCAAACCATGTGCGCGATCGGCAGATAGATCAGCGTCACCCAGAGCGGGACGAACAGCGCGACCGCCGCGAACTTCATCCGTTCGGCGAAGGCGCCGACGATGAGGGCCGGGGTAATCGCCGCAAACGTCATCTGGAAGCAGATGTAGATCAGCTCCGTGATGTTGACGTCGGCGCTGAATGTCGCCACCTGCGCATCGAGGATCGTCTTGCCCTCCGGCGCGATGTTCAGGAATGCCTTCGAGAAGCCGCCGATGAAGTCGGACCCGCCGGTGAAGGCGAGGCTGTAGCCGTAAAGCGCCCAGAGGATCACGACGATGCATACGGTGTAGAACACCTGCATCAGCACCGAGAGCATGTTCTTGGAGCGGACGAGGCCGCCATAAAACAGCGCGAGGCCCGGGATGGTCATCAACAGCACCAGCACCGTCGATGTCAGCATCCAGGCGTTGTCGCCCTTGTTGACGGTGGCCTCGGCGTAGGCTGCAGTCGTAGCGAACAGGCCGACTGCAAGGGCCGCCAATCCCGCGCTATAGGGACGCTTGAACGTCATTTGTTTTACTCCTGATTGGAAAAGGTTGAGCGCGAAATCAAAGGGCCGCGGCATCTGCCTCTCCCGTGCGGATGCGAACCGCATGGTCGAGGTTGATGACGAAGATCTTGCCGTCGCCGATCTGTCCGGTTTTCGCCGCCGTGGTGATGGCTTCGATGGTCTTGTCGACCTGGTCCGAGGCCACAGCGACCTCGATCTTGATCTTGGGCAAAAAGCTCACCGCGTATTCAGCGCCGCGATAAATTTCCGTATGGCCCTTCTGCCGGCCATATCCCTTGACTTCCGTCACCGTGAGACCGTGAACGCCAATGGCGGTCAGGGCGTCCCGGACTTCTTCGAGTTTGAATGGCTTGATGATCGCCATAACAATTTTCATGGGTCCTATCCCCGCTTGGGCCCGGACCAGACACGACCGGGCGTTCTCGACTGAGGTTCACCACGCGGAGAAGTTCACTACGCGGGCACAGCCAGCACAGATAGAATCAAATGCCGTGCCAGATGGCGCGCATTCCCTAACGGTTTATGAACGCGGGTCTTTTCGGGCTTGGGGGGATTTGGCCCAACCTGCGCTATTCGGTCGCGCTCAATGCCTAATCACGCCTGACTAAAATACAGGCAGGACAGAGTCCCGACATAATCGTGCCCATGGCGAGGGCACGATAAAGGTATTTCGGTAGAGAAGCCTACTGAAGCGCCTCGCCGTGCTGCGAAATATCCAGGCCTTCGAGCTCCTGCTGCTGTGAAACCCGCAGCGGCGTGAAGACGCTGACTAGCTTGAGCAGGACGAAGGTGACTACGCCGGTCCACACCAGGGTGACTGCCACGCCATAGAACTGGATCAGCAATTGATTTGGATTGCCCTCGATCAGGCCCGCAGTCCCGCCGATCGCCGCGGTCGCAAACACGCCGAGCAGCAGCGTACCGGCCATTCCGCCGACACCATGGATCCCGAACACGTCGAGCGAATCGTCGTAGTTGAAACGCTGCTTGAGACTGGTGCAGGCCCAGAAGCAGACCAGTCCGGCGATGGCCCCGATCACGATGCCATGCCACGGCTCGACGAATCCCGATGCCGGCGTGATAGTGCCCAATCCCGCGATAGCGCCGGAGATCATGCCGAGCACCGATGGCTTGCGCCGCGTCGACCATTCGATCGCGCCCCAGGTCAGCGCCCCGGCGCAGGCCGACAGATGCGTGGCGGTGATCGCCATCGCCGCGCGTGGACTGGCCTGCAGTGCCGAACCGCCATTGAAACCGAACCAGCCGACCCACAGCATTCCGGTGCCGATCACCGCGAGCGACAGATCGAACGGCGACAGATTTTCGGTGCCGTAACCGTGGCGGCGGCCGATCACCTTGGCTGCCACCAGGCCGCCGATGCCGGCGGAGAGATGCACGACGAGGCCGCCGGCAAAATCCTGCACGCCCATGGCGGCCAGGAAACCGCCGCCCCAGACCCAGTGCGCCAGCGGCACATAGACGAACGCGAACCAGCCGACCGAAAACAACAGATAGGCGGAAAACCGCATGCGGTCGGCAACCGCGCCCGCCACCAGCGCCACCGTGATGATCGCGAACGTCATCTGGTAAAGCATGAACAACGCTTCCGGAATCGTCTTCGCCACCGGATTGACGCTGTCCATCTTCATGCCGGCAAGAAACCAGCGGTCGAGCGTGCCGAGCCAGGGACCGTCGCCGACAAAGGCCAGCGAATAGCCGAACGCCACCCACAGAATTGAAATCAGCGCCACTGCGGCGAGGCTCTGCGCCATCGTCGCCAACACGTTCTTCTTGCGCACCATGCCGGCGTAGAACAGCGCCAGGCCCGGGATCGTCATCATCAGCACCAGCGCGGTGGCAACCATCATCCAGGCGGTGTCAGCGCCGTTGATGGCCAGGCGTTTCGGCAACAGCCGGCGTCGCCAGCGAACATGTTGCGATCAAAGATATCGCCGCAGCATTGGCTGCGTGACGCGGTAGTGCCCCCATGATGTTTCCCCAGCTCGTTATCAATATGCGATGTCTTGGCGCATCGCCGTTGGTTCTGCAGTGAACGATGTTCAGAGCGCGTCGCTGTCGGTCTCGCCGGTACGGATGCGCAGCGCGTGATCGATCGGCGTCACGAAGATCTTGCCGTCGCCGATCTGGCCGGTGCGCGCGCCCGCGGTGATGACCTCGACCGCCTTGTCCGCAAGATCGGACGAGACCGCGATTTCGATCCGCAGTTTGGGCAGGAAGTTCACGACATATTCGGCGCCGCGGTAGATTTCGGTGTGGCCCTTCTGCCGGCCGTAGCCTTTGACCTCGGTCACGGTCATGCCGTGGACGCCGATGGCCGTCAGCGCCTGGCGGACCTCGTCAAGCTTGAACGGTTTGATGATCGCAACGACGAGTTTCATGTCAGGCCTTCATTCTCTCGATTTCGGCAGGTCGGTCGCCGGTGATTTGCGCCCCGGCCAAATCTGGCATCTTTCTGTGCAAATGGCACAAAAAAGTTGCAAGCGATGGGGAAAACATTTGGGGTCGGGCGCCGGCGTCCCTGTACAGAGGCCCGGATCGTCCGCCAGAATGCATTTTTCCGGCGTCCCAGCCATTGGGCGCGCCGCTGCAGCCACCCCGGGGGAATGATATGGCGGGCCGATCCTGGTTTTACGCATCCGAGGGCCAGCAGCAGGGTCCATATCCCGAAATCCAGCTCCGCGAGTTGATCGCCAGGGGCACGATCACGCCGGATACGCTGGTCTGGACCGAGGGAATGGCCAACTGGCAGCGGGCAGCAGAGATTCCGGGCCTGGTCTCGGGTGAGCTCGGGGCCGCCGGCTGTCCCGCAGTCGGGCGGAGCCTTGCCGAGCGCCGGCGTCCATGGCGGCGGCGCGTTGTCGATCGATCTTCCGCTTTTTGGCTTCCTTGGCAGAGCGCTGCTGTACATCTTCGGATATCGCGCTGGTGATCCCCGCGCCGTGGGCCGGCACCGGCTTTTATCGCTGGATCGGTGCCCCGTCTTTCGGTGCCGGGGCGGCCCAATCTCGGCTTCACCGGCCAGCTCGGCGACTCTGGTACGTGTTCGTCCTGATGGGCCTCTCCGGCTATGCAGGCCTTTACGACGATTTCATCCAGCTACTCATCGATTCCGCTTCAGGGCTTCCTGTCGTGGATGCTGCTGCGATGGTTGGTGAGCCATCTCACTTCGAACGGACGAGCCGCTGCCGATCGCCTTCAACGGCAGTGTGATGACGTTACATCGGCTGGCAAATCCTGCTCACCGTTTCGTTCATCACCATCATCGGCTGGGCCTGGGTCACCACCGCCTGGATGCGATGGATCTGCCGCAACGTCGAGCGGCACGCGGCGCGAAATCGTCTTCAATGGTCAGCGGGCTGGCGTGTTCTGGCGAACTCTCGTGTTCGTATTCGGCTGCGTGTTTCTGATTCCGATTCCGTGGATGATGCGCTGGTACAGCCAGCTGGTACGTTTCGCAGTTCGAGCTGGTCGAAAGAACGGTGTGAGCCGCGCGCCGGCGCGTCACTTGCGCTCGCGCACCGAGCCTTCCTGCGCCACCGAGGCCACCAGCGTGCCGTCGGGCTTGAAGATCATGCCGCGGGTCAAGCCGCGGCCGCCTTGCGCGCTCGGCGAAGTCCTGCACGTAAAGCAGCCATTCGTCGGCGCGGAACGGCCGGTGAAACCACATCGCGTGATCGAGGCTTGCCGGCATCATGCGCTGGTCGAACAGCGTGCGGCCGTAGCGCGCCATCACCGCATCGAGCAGCGAAAAATCCGACGCATAGGCCAGCGCGCACATATGCAGCGCCGGATCGTCGGGCAATTTCGCGGCGGTGCGGATCCAGACATGGATGCGGCCTTCGTCGATCTTCTGGCCGAAATAACGGCCGAGCTCGACCGGGCGCAACTTCGATCGGGCGGTCGGATTCGTAGTAGCGGCGGATGAAATCCGGCATCTCGCGGAACATCGGCTGCTTTGCGACTTCCTCGGCGGTGAGTTTCTCCGGCGGCGGCACGTCCGGCATCTCGCTCCTGATGATCGAACGAGCCTTCTTCCTCGACATGAAACGACACCATGATCGAGAAGATGGCGTTGCCGTGCTGGATCGCGGTCACGCGCCGGGTCGAATAGCTCTTGCCGTCGCGCAATCGCTCGACCTGGTAGATGATCGGAATCTGCGGATCGCCCGGCAGGATGAAATAACAATGCAGCGAATGCGGCAGGCGGCCCTCGACGGTGCGGCATGCCGCCACCATCGCCTGGCCGATCACCTGCCCGCCGAACACCCGCTGCCAGCTCGTCTTCGGGCTGGAACCGCGAAACAGGTTCACCTCGAGCGGTTCGATATCGAGAATGGAAATCAGGTCGATCAGGCCTTTGGACATCGGTGTGCTTTCAATTTTGGTCATTCCGGGGCGTGGGCGGAGCCTCGAGCGACCCGGAATCTCGAGATTCCGGGTTCACGCGAAGACGCGTGCCCCGGAATGACGAGTCGCAACCCTTGTTTCGCGTCTCTGTTTCGCCCAGCTATACTCCGGTAGCAAGAGCGTGAGTATGAGCAGGTCCCAACATGTCGGCACAGCGAAGCATTGTGATCTGCGGCGGCGCGTTTGCGGGATTGGCGCTGGCGCTGGCGCTGCGCCAGGGCCTGGGCGCGGATATCCCGGTGATCGTCGCCGATCCGGCGCTGGCGACACGGCCGAGCCGCGATCCGCGCGCGACCGCGATCGTCGCCGCCTGCCGCCGGCTGTTCGAGGCGCTTGGCGTCTGGGATCAGGTCGCTGCCGGGGCGCAGCCGATAACTAGACATGGTCGTCACCGATTCCAAACTGGAGGACGCGACCCGTCCGGTGTTCCTGACCTTCGCGGGCGAGGTCGAGCCCGGCGAACCCTTTGCGCATATGATCGAGAACCGCCATCTGATCGATGCGCTGGTGCAGCGCGCCGAGGCCGAGGGCATCGATCTCCGGGCCACTGCGGTGACGGATTTCGCTTCACGCACCGATGGCGTCGACGTGACGCTGGCGGACGGCAGCGTGGTCGAGGCCAGCCTGCTGGTCGCGGCCGACGGCGCGCGTTCGAAATTGCGCGAGCGTGCCGGCATCGCCACCCATGGCTGGGATTACGATCAATCCGGCATTGTCGTCACCGTCGGCCACGAGCGCGATCATCACGGCCGCGCCGAGGAACATTTTTTGCCGGCAGGACCGTTTGCGATCCTGCCGCTGACCGGAAAACGCTCTTCGCTGGTATGGACCGAAAAGCGCGCCGAGGCCGCGCGCGTGGTTGCCTTGAGCGAAGATGAATTTCACGGCGAACTCGAAACCCGCTTTGGGCTGCATCTCGGCGAGATCAAGGCGCTCGACAAGCCGCGCGCGTTTCCGCTCGGCTATTTCGTCGCGCGCTCGTTCATCGGTGAACGGCTGGCGCTGGTCGGCGACGCAGCGCATGTGATTCACCCGATCGCGGGGCAGGGGCTCAATATGGGCCTGAAGGACGTTGCCGCATTGGCCGAAGTCGTCGTCGATGCGGCGCGGCTCGGCATGGATCTCGGCCAGGCCGACGTGCTCGATCACTATCAACGCTGGCGGCGTTTCGACACCATGGCGATGGGGCTCGCCACCAACTCGCTGAACCTGCTGTTCTCCAACAAGTCGACGCTGCTGCGCACGGTGCGCGATATCGGGCTGGGGCTGGTCGATCGCACCCCGCCGCTGAAAAACCTGTTCATCCGCCAGGCGGCCGGACTCGGCGGCGAGGTGCCGCGGCTGTTGAAGGGTGAGGCGTTGTAAGTTCGATTATCGATCAATAGGGAGTAAATTATTTGAGCAATATCGCAGCGACGGAACCTTACGACTTCTGCAAGGATCCAAACCGGCCAGAAATACCTTTCGCATGTCATGTCGAGTTGCTCCCCAAGGGATACGCGAGTTACTCGCTAACTCAGCAAATGACCGAGCCGACGGATAGCCCGCACGTTCGGAGCGTTGCGATCTATATTCCTCGGTTGGAAGATATTCCGAGCGTCTCGGTTCGAATCATTTCCTCCGAAGGATCTGCGCTGCTGATGGTTTCGTCCGCTCAAGATCAACGATGACGTTGGCGGTTACATGCAGATCGCTGTGGCCGCGCAAAGTTTAACCCAGGGACAGAATGCGACGGGGGTTCATTACTGCAACGTCATTGCAATCGGAAAGCCGGTGGCAGCGATCGCCTAGTTTGACGTCTCGCCCTCACTCGATCTTCCGCGCCTCTTCCGGCAGCATGATCGGGATGCCGTCGCGGATCGGATACGCGAGCTTTGCCGAGCGCGAGATCAGTTCCTGCCGCGCCGCGTCGAATTCCAGCGGACCCTTGGTCAGCGGACAGACCAGAATTTCCAGCAATTTGGGATCGACGGTGCCTTCAAGGCGTTCGGGCGAGGCGTTCATGCGCAGGTCTCCGGCTTGGCTTTTCTAGCCTGTAGCATATTCGATCGAAACAAGTAGCCTCGCAGCTTCATCGCGCGGCCATCCGGAGCAGTTCGTCGATTACCTCCGCCTGTCGCGCGCGGGGCAATGGCTTGTCCGACAGCGCGAAACCCAAAAACGCCCAGTAAAAGATCTGGGCGCGGGCCCGCGCCACGTCAGGTGACAACGCCGCTCCTCTTGAACAGGCTCTCCACATAGCTCAGCCGCCGCCGGTCGATGGCCTGCACCGCGCTTTGCGCGAGGGGATCGACCGTGGCCCAGCTGCGCACCGCGTGTTCCAGCACCAGCCTGCCGCCGAACGTCTGGCGCAGCAGAACCGCCAACGGGTCGTCGTGCTCCGACACGGCCTCGAGATTGGCAATGATCTGCTCGGCGGCAACGTCACGCCAATGTTTCAGGATCGCGGCGTGGAACGCGCCGATATCGGCGAAATGCCAGTAAAAGCTGCCGCGCGACACCCCCATCGCCTTGGCCAGCGGCTCGGCCTTCAGCGCGGTAAAACCGCGCTCGGCCAGCGTCTTGAGGCCCTGATCGAGCCAGTCCTGGGCGGAGAGTTGATCGGCCATGCGGATCCCTTGCGACATCTCACCATACACTAGTGTATTGACAGCCGCCAGCGCATCCCCCATATAGACCATACAGTCATGTATGGAGGCGGGTCCGATGCGCGATCTCTTGCTGCAATGTTCCGGCGTCGCCGCGATCGTGGTGGCGCTGATCCACGGCGTGCTCGGCGAAACCAAGGTGTTCGCCCGCGCCACCATCGAGCCGCCGCGGCTGCGCCAGTTGATCCGGCTGGTGTGGCAGGCCGGCACCGTGGCATGGATCGGCGGCGGCGTGCTGCTGATCGCCGCACCCTCGATGGCGTCGGAGCCGGCGCGGCACTGGATCGTGGTCACGCTCGTCGCCGTCTACGGCTTCGCCGCCTTCGCCAATGCCTGGGCGACGCGCGGCCGGCATTTCGGATGGATGGCGCTCAGCGCCGTGGTCGCGATGGCGGTGGCGGGGTATTAATTCTACTGCAGCCCGGTATCGCCGCTGGTGCGCTTCTTGGCGAGATCCATCTCGGTCACCGCGATCAGGATTTCGGCGCGGGTCTTGAGGTCGGGCGCTTCCAGCATCGCCTGCTTTTCCGGCGGGCCGTAGGGCGACATCATCGCCAGCGCGTTGACCAGCGCCTCGTTGGGCGCGCTCTCGACGCCCTCCCAGTCCACCTTGAGATTGTTGGCTTTGAGAAAATCCGTCAGCACCTCGAGCAGCGCCTCGCGGTCGACCGCGTCCTCGCCCTTGCGGGCGGTGAAATCATCGAGGTAGGGGAAATAATCCACCTTGCATTGCCGGTAGGCGGTCAGAACCGTCATTTCCTCGACCACCTTGAAGCGCGAGATACCGGTGAGTTCGAGGATGTAGCGGCCGTCGCCGGCCTCGGCGAGCTGGGTGATGCGCCCGACGCAGCCGACGCGAAACAGCGCCGGCTTTGCCTCGTCACGCGAGTGCGTAACATCCGGCTGGATCATCCCGATCAGCCGATGGCCGTCGCGCAGCGCGTCGTCCACCATCGCAAGATAGCGCGGCTCGAAGATGTTGAGCGGCATCTGGCCGCGCGGCAGCAACAGCGCGCCGGGCAGCGGAAACACCGGTATCACTTCGGGAAGTTCGCCGGGCCCGCGATATTCGGCATTGATCGGCATCTCACGGCCCCGGTGCTAGTAACCTCTAGAATAAGCGCTACGAAAACAAAATCGTCGACAGCCGCTTTCGTCCATCCACGGTGGCTTCATCGGTCGGGCCCCACGCCTCGAAGAACTGCACCAGCTGCTTGCGCGCGCCATCCTCGTTCCATTTGCGGTCGCGCTTGACGATTTCGAGCAACTGATCGGTCGCCTCGGCGCGCTTGCCCTGGGCATTGAGCGCGGTCGCAAGATCGAATCGCGCCTGATGATCGAGCGGGTTTGCGGCGACTTTCTGTTCCAGCTCGGTGACCGGGCCGAGCGCCTCGGCCTGCTCGGCGAGATCGATCGAGGCCTGCACCGCCTTGACCGCGGCGTCGTTGCGCTTCGACTCCGGCACCATCGCGAGGGTCTGCTTGGCCTGCTCGATGGCGCCGGTCGCCATGTAGCATTTCGCGAGGCCCGCGAGCGCCGCGATATTGGTGGCGTCGGCCGCCAGCACTTCGGCGTAGATCTGCGCCGCGGTCGCCGGATCGCCTTCGGCCAGAACCGCCTCGGCTTCTTTCAGGATTTCGGCAATATTGGGCTCGACCCGGCATGCCCGCGGTCAGCTTGTCGATGAAGGCGGTGACCTGGCTTTCCGGCACCGCGCCCATGAAGCCGTCGGCGGGCTGGCCGTTGACGAACGCGATCACGGCCGGGATCGACTGGATGCCCATCTGGCCGGGTATCGCCGGATGCTCGTCGATGTTCATCTTGACCAGCTTGACCTTGCCCTTGGCGGCGCGGACGGCCTTTTCGATGATCGGCGTGAGCTGGCGGCAAGGCCCGCACCAGGGCGCCCAGAAGTCGATCAGCACCGGCTGGCGCTTCGACTCCTCGATGACGTCCTTCACGAAGGTCTGGGTGGTGGTCTCCTTGATCAGATCGGAGGGCGCCTGCGGCGCCGGTCCGCTGCCCTGCTCTACTATCGTCACGGGAATCCTCGCCTGATGTCTGGTGGATTGGGCCCATTCTAGCATGGCCCGAGCCCTAATTGGCGGTTGGAGGTCCAATTTGCAATCCGTGGAACCGGCTCCGCCCGCTTTCGGGCGGTTTTACTGGCATTATCCATGAATTCCGGCGATCCGGCCAATTCGAAGGCCGCGCGCACCGGCTGTTGCATTCGCGGGCGGCATTTGGCATAGCTCTGCCCGTTGTCGGCGAGCAATCGCCGCCAAGTCATCGGATGCGGGTGTAGCTCAGTGGTAGAGCACGACCTTGCCAAGGTCGGGGTCGAGGGTTCGAATCCCTTCGCCCGCTCCAGATTTCTCTTGTCCAGCCCGGACACATAGGTAACAGACACGTACCTAAGACATGGGTGACAACCTCGTGCCGAACGGGTTGTCGAGGGGTTGCAGGGTTTTCTGCTCCAGGTCGAAGTATCCAAGATCGTAGTGCATGAAGCTGACGAGCCAAATGCCGTCGTCGACTTCCTTGATGCCGAGTTTTTGGCCGGCCAGCACGGTGGAGATGTTGATCCTCTTGCGATGCAGGCAGAGCCGGCCGCAGGCGGTGACGAGAATGTCGCGGTCGTGGAACGGATAGGTCAGCTCGGGCAGGCCGTCATAATGGCGCGGTGAGGCGCGAGTAGAGCTCGGCGGGGCACTTCATGGCGAGCGCCTCGTGCGGTCGTTCGGCATTGAACTCGTGGACGAAGGCGTCGAAGCGGTCCTGCTGCTGCAAGCTGTTTAAGCCTGGCGGACGGGTTGCTTCCTTCTTCAGGGTGAGGTGCATGCGCTCGTGGCGGCCGTTCTGCTGCGGATGGCCGGGCTTGATGCGCTCGATCGCGATGCCGAGGCGGAGCCACCAGACCGAGAGCTTTGAGAGATTGAACAAGGCATTGGGACTGGCGAAGGGCACGCCATTGTCGGAGCGGATGGCGAGCGGCAGGCCGCGCTCGCGGAACAGCCGTTCGAAGGCGGTAAAGGCAGGTTCTTCGCGGGTCGAATTCGAGGGCTTCGCACAGCAGCAGGAAGCGCGAGGCATGGTCGGTGACGGTCAGCGGATAGCAGTAGCGCCCGTTGCCGAGCTTGAACTCGCCCTTGAAGTCGGCGCACCACAGATCATTGGGCGCGGCGCCCTCGGACAGCGGCGTGCCGCGCGCGCGGTGGCGCGGCCCGCCGCCGCGCTTGACCAGGCCGTGGCGATCGAGAACCGCATGGATGGTGCTTTTGGCCGGAACCCTGACATCGCCGTCGAGCCGCCGGACCAGCAGCTCGCGGATCTTGCGCGCGCCCCAGTGCGGCTTCTCGCCCTTGAGCCGGACAATCAGGCCCTCGATCTGGCTGCGGCAGCTGGTTGGCGTAGCGCACCGGCCGGCGCGACCGATCGCTCAGGGCCGTCGAGCCCGTGCTCCTTGTAGCGATCGAAAATCTTGTAGCCGGTCTTGCGGGATACCCCGAAATCCCGGCAGACGTCCGTCATGGCCTCCCCGTCCAGCAGGCGGGCGACAAAGCGAAGGCGTTCTTCCATCACCGAACTCGCTTTCCACGGCATCCACACCTCCCGCCTGCAAAAAGCGGAAAGTGTTACCCATGTGTCCGGTACGAAATGTCACCTATGTCTCGGGCCGCTCACGAAATGGCAAAGTGATGTTGAACGACAAGCCGCCGCCCGGCGGCTTTGTTGTTTTCGCGACCATTTGATTGAAATCGCGGGCAGCTCGCCTTACCCGATCAAAAATCTTTTCTGCCCGGAATGGACGTGCAATGCTCTGACACCAGAGGTTGCAAGTTCGTTTCATGATGCCGCAGGGGTCATCCCATGAGCCGAAACATCGTTCTGTTGTCGGACGGCACCGGCAATTCAGCCGCCAAGGTCTGGCGCACCAACGTCTGGCGCACCTTCGAGGCGCTGGATCTGTCGGGCAACGACCAGGTCGCGTTTTATGATGACGGCGTCGGCACCTCGTCCTTCAAGCCATGGGCGATACTCGGCGGCGCCTTCGGCTTCGGCCTGAAACGCAATGTGGTCGACATCTACAAATTCGCCTGCCGCAATTATCGCGACGACACCGACCGCATCTATGGTTTTGGCTTCAGCCGCGGCGCCTTCACGATCCGCGTCGTCATCGGTCTCATTCTCAATCAGGGCCTGGTGGCGGCGCGACAACGAAGCCGAGCTCGACAAGAAGGCGATCGCCGCCTACCGGCAGTATCGCAGCGAGCGCTATCACACACTGTGGCCCTGGCATCCCGAGGACTGGTATCGCGCCGATCCGCAATTTTCTGCGGCCGATCAAGATACGACAAGGCCGACAATCGCCAAGTCAAGAAAATCCGCTTCGTCGGGGTCTGGGATACCGTCGCCGCTTACGGCGCTGCCGATGGACGAAATGACGCGCGGCGTCAGCCGATGGATCGTGCCGCTTGAGCTTCCCAACCACACGCTCGATCGCGACGCGCGTGATGCGCGCCTGCCAGGCGCTCGCGCTCGACGAAGAGCGCACCACGTTCCATCCGGAACTATGGAACGAGAACGAGCGTGTGCTCCGCCTTCGGAGTTCGATCCGGACAAAGAGCGCTTTATCGCCGACGAGCAACTCAGCCAGGTCTGGTTCGCCGGCGTGCATTCCAACGTCGGCGGCGGTTATCCCGACGATGCGCTGGCCTATATCCCGTTGGTCTGGATGCTCAACGAAGCGCAGCGCTGCGGCCTGAAGATCAAGTCGGATCGCGGCCACGCCTCCCGCCGGCGCCGATCCCGATGCGTTCAAGAACGCGATCTCGAAGGGCGACAAGGACGGACGCATCTACGATCCACGCGCCGGACTCGGCAGCTATTACCGCTACGGCCCGCGCAAGCTGGTTCAACTCTGCAATTACAGATACTCGAAAAAGGAAGATGACGAAGTCACGATCGAGCGTCCGAAGATCCATGAAACCGTGTTTCGCCGGATCGGCAATCATGCGCATGCCTATGCGCCGATCGGGCTGCCCGCCGACCTACGACGTCGTCAAGGACGACGGCGAGATCGTCACGCCGGATCAATATGGCTTCGAGACCAGCGACGCGGCCAAGGCCCGCGCGGACGCGCAGGAGCACATCTGGAATGATATCTGGAAACGCCGGATCGTCTATTTCGCAACCGTCGGCGCGACGTTCTGGCTGCTGGTGTTTCCGCTGATCAGCGGGGCGCAGCGCTCCGACGAATTCATCAGCCGGATCCGCTGGGTCTCCGACATCATTCGCTTCGTCGGCGGATTTCCTGCCCGGTTTCGCCGTCGACCTGGGTCGACGGATATGCGCGCGCGCCGCGGCCAGTTCGCTGCTGTCATGCCTGGTATCGTCGCCGTCTGACCTGGTTGGGAACGCAGAATTGCCATCGCGAATTTCGAATCGCATGGGTACGATCTGGCGGGAAACGCCTTCCGCGCCATCGGGGCTTGCCGGACGACGGCATCTACCGGCTGCGCAGCAACCGCATCTACATCGCGTTTCACGAGTGATTTAAGCGCCGATGGGCGCCGGTCTTCTTTGCTTTCCTGTTCATCTATCTCGGGCTCTGCCTTGTCAGCCGCCTGCTCTACAACGTCCAGGATGTTGCGGGGTCTGACCTGCGTCGAGAGCCCGGCACTCAAGCTCCCGAAAGGCCGATCGGGCCAGCAAGGACAAAGGCGGCAAGCCTCTCACGGCACTTCGTGACATCGAATCTCTGCAATGCGACCGGAATTTCTCTCGAGGGCAATGGCGCGCGATACCAGGTGGAGATCGAGGCGCCGCCGAATTCCTGGAACGACGGCGGCATCCCGGTCACGACTCGGCGGCTTCTCCGCCAACGGACCCGCCGGTCTGGTATCATCGGATCTTGCTGGGGCTTGGCGTTCCGCTGCGCGCGCGAACTCACGCAGGACTGGTTCCGGATCGTGCTGCGCTACGGCCGCGTCGGCGGCGAAGAAGTATTTCTCGATCCCGATCCCGAGGACTGGACCATCGAGGCCAACATCAAGCCTACCCGCAAGCGGCGAACTGTTCGTCTTCGTCAACGACGCCGTCATCGGCATTCCCGGGCTCTACGATTTTTTCTACCGCAACAATGGCGGGGGCGGAAAAATAACGGTGACCCGGAGATAGCCGTCACCTCGCCGGAGGTGGGCATGGCACCCCTTCGCCGCAGCGATGCCGGGCCGCGCCGGCCCACGCATCGTGCCCACGTTTTATCCGCGCCCGCATCATGGGCGAACCGGATTGGCTTTTCCTTCTGCAGCCCCTAATTTTGCCGATCGGGAGTATTGCCATGTTCAATCGTATCGTCCTGGCCGCAGTCATGCTTGCGATTTCGATCGCTGCAAGCGCCGCCAAGGATGAGTCAAAAAAGGACGAGCCCAGAAAAGAAGAATGTCCGACGCTCGACCACCAGGAGATCGAGGAATTGCTGCGCCAGGCGCCGTCATGCCAGCGCGCCGTTGCGGTGTTCGAAATCTGTCAATTCGGGTCCAGCGGCGACGTCGGCCTCGGCGCGGTGGTCACCGAAAAATGCGAGGCCGACTTTCTGGGCAAGCTGACCCCGGCGCAAAGGCGGGCCTATGACGGCGAACAGAAACGCTGCAGCCGCAAGTATCTCAACAAGGCCGGTACCATGTATCGCTCCTTCGAGGCATTTTGCGGTGCCTATGTCGCGCGCAACTATTCCGCCAAGGCCCTCAACGCCGGACGCAAATAACACCCCTTGCGAATGCAGCTGCCCACAAATCTGACATCATCCTGGTGATCGCCGCGTTGTGGGAGATGCCGCACTGCAGCGCGAACCGGCGCAAATTCGTCTCGAATAAAACCGCGGTGAGGAAATTTCTTCTCAATCACTTCCGGACAGAGAGGTCCCGCGTCGCGAGCGCTTCTCTCCGCCGCCGGATGTGGTAGCATTTTGATGTCTAGCTACCTCGCCAAAGACCAAACTTCGTCTCTCGAAGCGCTCAAATAAAAACATACGCAGCCGCCCTGGCTGCATAGGGGAGTGACGCGATGAAATCGGCTTTCAATCGATCCGTTCTTGCGCTCGCAGCAATCGTCTGTCGTTGCGGGGGCCAGTCAGGCCAACGCACAGGCACTGAAGAAGTACGACTCCGGCACCAAGGAATTCTGGACCAACCCGCCGCCGGACTGGTTCCTCGGCGATGAGACCGAAGCCCAGAAGGGACAGGCGCCCCCGTCGGGTCCGCCGACCGGCGCATCGGAAGCCGAACTCGCGACCATGATGAAGAAGATAAAGCTGCCGGCAGGCTTCAAGATCGAAGTCTATGCGTCGGGCGTGCTGGCGGCGCGGCAGATGGCCTGGGGCGACAAGGGCACGCTGTTCGTCGGCTCGTTCGGCCTCGGCAACGTCTACGCCATCAAGGACAGTGGCGGCAAGAAAGAGGTGAAGACGGTCCTCAAGGGGCTCGAACATGCCCACCGGCCTCGCCTTCAGGGACGGCGCGCTGTACGTCATCGCCGTCGACAAGCTGATCAAATACGAGAATGCCGAAGCCAATCTCGACAGTCTCGGCACCGGCAAGGTGGTGTATGACGACATGCCGTCCTACGCCGCGCATGGCTGGAAATATATCGCCGTCGACAAGGAAGGCTGGTTCTATTTGCCGTTCGGCCCTCCCTTCAACATCGGGATTCCGCCGACCAGCGTCTCGCAGATTCGCCGCGTCGATCCCAAGACCGGCAATGCCGAAATCGTGGCACTCGGCGTCCGCAACAGCGTCGGCGGCGACGTCGATCCGCGCAGCGGCAAGTACTGGTTCACGGAAAATGCCCGTGACTGGATGAGCGACGATATCCCGAGCGACAAGCTCAACATGATCTCGAAGCTCGGCGAGCATTTCGGCTATCCGCATTGCCACCAGGGCAACCTGCCTGACCCGAAATTCGCGATGGGTCACAAGTGTTCGGAGTTCACGCCGCCCGTGCTCAATCTCGGCGCGCATGTGGCTCCGCTCGGCATGAAGTTCTATACCGGCGATCAATTCCCCGCCGAGTACAAGAACAACATCTTCATCGCCGAACACGGCTCCTGGAACCGGAAGAACTACCAGGGCGCGCGGATCAAGCGCGTCATCGTCGGCCCCGACGGCAAGAACGCCAAGCAGGAGATCTTCGCGTCGGGCTGGCTCGAAGGCGCCACAGGCTATCTCGGCCGTCCGGCCGACATCGTGCTGGCCAAGGACGGCTCGATGCTGATTGCGGATGACTGGGCCGGCGCGATCTATCGCATCAGCTACAGCAAGAAGTAAGCGCTGAACAAACAGAGGCTGCGGCTGCTCGGGAACGAGTGGCCGCAGTTTTGCGTTCTTCAAGAGCCGCTGCGAATGGGAATGCCCGCTATGCACCGTCGATCTGTAATCAATGCATTGTTTGGGACCGCGCTATCTGCGTTCGCAGGTGTCGCGGCCTTTGCCGGCGACGGCAAGCAAAAGGCCGAGCCCTGCATCGCCTGCCACGGCGAAGGCGGCATTTCGCAAATCGAAAATACTCCCTCGCTCGCCGGCCAGCCGGACCAGTTCACGCAATGGCAGCTGGTGTTCTTCCGCGGCGGCTCGCGCAAGAACGAGCTGATGCAGCCGGTCGCCGAGCCGCTCAGCAACGAGGATATCCGCGATCTCGGCGCCTATTTCGCCACGCTGCCGCCGCCGAAGGCGCCCGCGGACGCCAATCCCGATCTGTCGAAAAAAGGCGCACAGGCTGCCGCCGGGCGGCGCTGTGCCTCATGCCACACCGACAACTACATGGGCACCAAAGCGCTGGGGCGGCTCGCAGGCCAGCGCGAGGACTATCTGGTCAAGGCGCTGCGCGACTACAAAACCGGGAAGCGGACCGGCGGCGCCGGGGCGGCGATGGCCAACGTCGCCTATGCGCTCAGCGAAGAGGAAATCGAAGCGCTGGCGCATTACCTCGCGCATTTGTGAGGCGTCACGACGACCTCATCCCCGCGCAAGCGCAATTGCGCTTGTCGCTGGGAGGAGCGGCCGCTTGGCCGCGTCTCGAAGGATGGCCGCGAGTCCGTGTGTTGCTCCATCCTTCGAGACGCCGCGCGAAGGACGCGCGGCTCCTCAGGATGAGGCCGTAGAGAGATTCACCCCCGCTGCTTCTCATACGCCTTGAGATGGGTGTAGGCGGTGCGCAGCCTCGGCACCGGCACCTTGGCGGCGTCGCCGCGCGCGATCAGGTCGCCGATCACGTGATCGGCTTCGACCGGCGCGCCGGCCTGGATGTCGCGGAACATCGACGCGGTCTGCTGCGAGCCGTCGGCGGTCAACAAGCCGCGGATGCGCTGGAAGAATGGTCCGCTTGGCGTGTGGCCCTCGGCGGTTGCCACGGCGGTGGATTCATCGAGCATGCCGAGAATGAAATCCTTGCCGCCGGGAGCCGCCAGGATATTGCCGACCGAGGTTCGCATCAGGCAGGTGCAGGCCGCCAGCGTCGCGAGAAACACCCACTTCTCCCACATCTCCTGCACGATATTCTCGCTGGCCACCGCGCCGGTTATGCCGTTGGCGAAGACCTTCGCTATGGCGCGGACCCGATCCGACAGCCTGCCGTCGCGCTCGCCGAAATTGAGCGACTGCATCGGATTGAGCTGAACCACCTCGCGCTTGTCATTGAGCGTGGCGGCGATGGCGCAAAGGCCGCCCAGCACCCGCTCGCGACCGAATTGTTCGTCGAGCACGTCGAGGTGCAGCATGCCGTTGAGCAGCGGGATGATGACGGTCTGCGGTCCGACCGCCGGCGCCAACGACGCTGATGGCGTCGTCGAGATCGAAGGCCTTGCAGCTCAGCAACACGACATCGAATTTTTCCGAGAGCTTGTCCGCCTGCACCGTCGGCGGGTTCTTCAGCGTGACGTCGCCGTTGGGACTCCTGATGACTAGGCCGGCGTCAGCCAGCTCCGCGGCGCGCCGCGGGCGGACCAGAAATGTCACGTCGCCGCCGGCCTGCAGCAGCCTGCCGCCGAAATAGCCGCCGATGGCGCCGGCGCCGACCACGAGAATGCGCATGAGCGATTCCTTTTGTTGTTGTTGATTGCAGAGCGAATCATGCCCGGCTTGCGCATCATAGCAGAATGCAGGAGACGTGGATGGCCGGGTCAAGCCCGGCCATTCGACGCATGAACAGGGCTGCTACCACTTCTCCCCGAACGGGCGGATTTCGAGTTCGAAGGTCCAGGCGCTGCGCGGCTGCTGGTAGAGCTGCCAATACGACGCCGCGACCGACGCCGGCGGCATCAGCAAATCCGGATTGTCGAGCGCTTCCTTGCCCCAGAGTTTTTCGCGGCGCTCGCGCACCCAGGCGGTGTCGACGCCGGAATCGATGATCAGATGCGCGACGTGGATGTTCTTCGGCCCGAGTTCGCGCGCCATCGATTGCGCCACCGCGCGCAGCCCGAATTTGGCGCTGGCGAAGGCGGCAAACCCGCTGCCGCCGCGCAAGGAAGCGGTGGCGCCGGTGAAGAAGATGTTGCCCTTGCCACGCGGCAGCATCAGCCGCGCCGATTCGCGCCCGGCCAGAAAGCCGGCCCAGCACGCCATCTCCCAGACCTTGCGGAATACGCGGTCGGTGGTCTCCAGGATCGGAAAATTGACGTTGGCGCCGACATTGAAGATGCAGACTTCCAGCGGCGCATGCTTGTCGGCGTCGTTGAGGAAGGCCGCGACCTCGTCCTCCTTCCGCGCATCGAGCGTGCGGGCGACGATCGAGCCGCCGGCCGCTTCGATCTCCTTCACCAGCGGCTCGAGCTTGGCGCCGTCGCGGCGGCCCGCGAATACGGTGAATCCTTCGGCGGCGAATTTCTTGGCGATCTCGCCGCCGATATAGTCGCCGGCGCCGATCACCGCGACGGTAGCGTTTCGTTTTTCCATTGAGATGCTCCACTAGCCCTGTTGCGTAGCGCCGTCATTCCGGGATGCGTCGCGAAGGACCAGACCCGGCATTCTGCGAGATTCCGGGTTCATGCTTCGCATCGCCCCGGAATGACGGTAGCGTCTATTTCCCCGCCACCAATTCCTCGACCTCGCGCAACTGTTCCTTGCCGAAAAACATCTCCTTGCCGACGAAGAAGGTCGGCGAGCCGAACGCGCCGCGCTCCACCGCCGCTTGGGTGTTCTCGATCAGCTTTGCCTTGACGTCGGCATCCTGCGCGCGCGCCAACAGTTTTGCCGCATCGAGGCCCGACGCCGAAAACGCTTTCGCCGCCACTTCGGGATCGTCCATCTTCTTCGGCTCGACCCACATGTGATGAAACGCGGCGTCGATATATTTCTCGAACACGCCCTCGAACTGCGCGGCCACCGCGGCGCGCATCAGATTGAGGGTGTTGACCGGGAAGAACGGATTCCATGCGTATGGCTTGACGCGCAAAGCGCTTGACAAAGCGCTCGGTCTCCAGCGCATGAAACTCGCGCTTGTTCTTGACGCCCGCCAGGGTTTCGGCGGGCGACTTGTTGTTGGTGGCCTTGAAGATGCCGCCGAGCAGGACCGGCACGTATTCGAACTTCACGCCGGTGCGTTTTTCGATCGCCGGGATCGCCTCGTGGCTGAGAAAAGCGTTGGGGCTGCCGAAATCGAACATGAATTGCGGGGCGGCTGGGCTCACGGCGGTCTCCCTCGGATGCGTCGGTTCTTATATGATCCTTATCATCCAACCCTAGCGCTTCGCCTTTGCAGGATCAACCGTCGGCGCGGTCGCTGAAGGCGAGCTTGACGATGTGATCGCGGATGTCGCCGGGCCAGCCGGCGATCAGTGCCACAAACTGCCGCCGGTCATCGGCGAACAAGGCGCGCGAAGCCTCCTCGAAGCCCGGCAGATTGCCGGCCATCGCCGACATGAAATGATAGGCGGCGTCTCTGGCGGCGCGGCTGCGATCCAGATCGCCGCTGGCGCGGCGCGCCTCCTCGACGAGCTTGCGCAGCGCCACCGATGCGCCGCCGGGCTGTACCCCGAGCCATTCCCAATGCCGCGGCAACAGCGTCACCTCGCGCGCCACGACGCCGAGTTTCGGCCGCCCGCGCCCGCGCGGTTCCGGCGCGGACACGTCCTCGGCCGAACCTTCCGGATTCGGCGCGGGTTGCGGCAACCGCGCCACGATGTCGCGTTCGCTGCCGCGCAGATCCAGATCGAGCGAGCGGCCGCTGGCATCGTCAAAAATGACGATGGATGCCTCGGCGTCGTTTCTGGATGCCTTCATGACGGCCAGCGCGACCTCGGCCAGGCGGCCGGAGGCCAGCTGCTGCTGACCGATAAAAGCGGTGACGAACTGGGGCGTTGCTTGAACCATTGGAAAACCTCGGCTTTTGGACTGCAGGTAATTTACCCGGATAAATTATAATGTCAATATCATCCGGGTAATATTATCAAAGTCGCGGCTTGACCGGCGCAATAGGTCCAATCGCCAACCCGCCGGTCCGCTGCTACGAGCAGCACGTCCAATAATCACGTGCCTCGGGGGAATCGCCATGCTCACCGTCCATCACCTCAACAATTCCCGCTCGCAGCGCGTGCTGTGGCTGCTGGAGGAACTTGGGGTGCCCTACGAGATCGTCCGCTATCAGCGCCAGCCCGATATGCGCGCCCCGGCAGAACTGCGCGCGATCCATCCGCTCGGCAAATCGCCCGTCATCACCGACAACGGCAATACCATCGCCGAATCAGGCGCGATCGCCGAATACGTCATCGACACCTATGGCGAGGGGCGGCTGATTCCGCCGCCCAAAACGCCGGAGCGGCTGCGCTATACCTATTGGCTGCACTATTCGGAAGGCTCGGCGATGCCGCCGCTGCTGCTGAAACTGTTGTTCACGCTGATGCCGAAGCGCGCGCCGGCGCTGCTGCGGCCGCTGGTGCGCAAGGTTTCCAACCAGGCGCTGACCACGCTGGTCAATCCGCAGCTCAAGCAGCACATGGCCTACTGGGAAAGCGAACTGGGAAAGACCGAGTGGTTCGCCGGCAATGAATTCAGCGCCGCCGACATCCAGATGAGCTTTCCGCTGGAAGCCGCCGCAGCGCGCGGCGGGCTCGAGCAGGGTCATCCCAAGGCGATGAAATTCCTCGAGCGCATTCACGCCCGCCCGGCCTACAACCGCGCGCTGGAAAAGGGCGGGCCCTACACGGTCGGACGCTGATCCGATTCCACGCGCACGATCAAGCGCGCGCCTGGTTGGTCAGGCGGCGCGGATCTTGTCGAGGAAGCCGTTCACATTGGCTTCGCAGTTTGTCGGCCTGGCGGCTGAGATCGTCGGCGGCGGTAAGCACTTCGCCGGCGGCATTGCCGGTCTCCTCGACGGCTTCGTTGACGCCGGCGATGTTCGACGCCACGCCGCTGGTGCCCTGCGCCACCAGCTGGATGTTGTGGGAGATATCCCGGGTCGCGGCACCCTGCTCCTCGACCGCCGCGGCGATCGCCGACGCGATCTCGTTCATTTGCCGGATGGTGCCGCCGATCGCCTTGATGGCGTCGACCGCCTGGCCGGTCTCGCCCTGAATGGCGGCGATCTGCGTCGAGATATCCTCGGTTGCCTTGGCGGTCTGATTGGCCAGCGCCTTGACCTCGCTCGCCACCACCGCAAAACCCCTGCCGGCTTCGCCGGCGCGCGCGGCTTCGATCGTCGCGTTGAGCGCCAGCAGATTGGTCTGCGAAGCGATGTTCTGAATCAGCGATACCACGTCGCCGATCTTCTGCGCCGTCTCGGCCAGGCCCTGGATGGTGGCGTTGGTGCGCTCCGCCTCGATCACCGCGGTCGAAGCGAACTCGGCCGACTGCGTCACCTGGCGCGAGATCTCGTTGGTTGAAGCGTGCAGCTGTTCGGTCGCGGCAGCCACCGTCTGCACATTGGCGGAGGCCTGGTCCGAAGCGGTGGCAACGGCGGTGGC
This sequence comes from uncultured Alphaproteobacteria bacterium, assembly GCA_963742695.1. Classification (GTDB taxonomy): domain Bacteria; phylum Pseudomonadota; class Alphaproteobacteria; order Rhizobiales; family Xanthobacteraceae; genus Bradyrhizobium. The sequence goes on along the minus strand of CAVUNF010000030.1, from coordinate 100,562 downwards.
TTGCCGGCCGGTTTCCGCTGCCGTCGCCGACATGCTTCCGGCGGTGGCGTGCATCTCGGTCGAAGCGGCGCTCAGCGTGTCCAGCGCCTCGCTCACCTGTTCGTCGAAGATGGCGATATAGCCTTCGACGGCAAGCTGGCGCTTCTCTTTCTGATCCTGCTGCTCGCGCTGCTCGGCCTCGAGGCGGCGCGCCGTGATCGCGTTCTCCTTGAACACCTGCAGCGAGCGGGCGAGCCCGCCGACTTCGTCGGCCCGTTCGGCGCCCTTGATCTCGATGCTGAGATCGCCGTTGGCGAGCTTCGTCATCTCGTCGGTCATGCTGGCGAGCGGCCGGGAAATCTGAAACAGCGCGATCCAGCCGAGGATGCCGAAGGCGCAGATCAGACCGGCGGCGGCACCGATCACCAGCCACGCCCGGGTCTGCGCAGCCATCGCGACGCTGGCGTCGCGTGCCGCCCGCATTTTTTCCACGTTCATGGCAATCAGCTTGCTGACCGCAGCGATGGCGACCTGGCGATGCTTGGCGGCCACGCCGCGCGAATGGTCGAAGGCCTCCTTCATCTTGCCCGCGAGCGCGAGTTCGAACACCTGGGCGCTCGCTTCCCGCCGTCCGGTGACGGCGGTGCGGAAGGTATCGATCAGGGCGCGCTGCTCCGCCTCCTGGGTGATGGCTTCAAACTTGCCGATCGCATCAAGCGTGGCGGATGTCGCCTTGTTGTAAAGCTCGATATGCCCCTGTGCCACCTTGGCGTCGCCGCTGAGGATCACGTTCTTTTCGCTGATGGCGGCGTTGTTGAAGGCGCTTTCGGCCTGAAGGGCCAGCTGCACCCGCGTGGCGTTTCCATCGACCAGAGCCGCCGCGGTGTCCGACAACTGAGTCACCGCCAGCGAGGCATAGAGCACGATCCCGATCGAGACGACGGCGACGATGGTCGCCGGGACCGCGATCTTGGCAATGATCGCGATATTGCGGAATCCGAGCAGCATTTGTTCTCTCCGGTGTGGCTAACACCCGTGGGTACAATGCAGACCTTAAGAACTTGCGGAGATCCGGGGCAGTTTTCGGGAAAAATCGGTAAAAATACGCAAGCCTTGGCACGCTACGGGCTGCGTCGCTGCGATCACTTCGCTGACCAGGCGGCCGAGGCCACTGATGTCGCCGGTGGGGTCGACGGAGTCGCCGAGGCGGACGATCACGAGGTTCTGCGACGGCAGGATCACGATGCGCTGGCCGAGCTCGCCGGATGCGAAAAACGCGTCGTGGGGAATCCCGAGCCTGACGCGGTCCTTGGCGTTGGGATGCTCGCTGCGATTGGTCCAGAAGCCCGCGGCGTAGTCCGAACCGGGGGAGGCGGCGATGCAAAAATCCACCCAGTCCTCGTGCAGCAGGCGTTTGCCGCCGACCACGCCGTCATTGAGATAAAGCAGGCCGAATCGGGCCCAGTCCCTGGCGCTGGCCAGCATCCAGGTCGATCCCTGCAGCGTGCCGACGCCGTCGAACTCCAGCGTCACGTTGCGCATTCCCAGCGGATTGAACAATTCGCGCCACGCAAAGGCCAGCGTTTGCTCGGGCCCGCCGACGGCGTCGCGGACGATCCGCGCCAGCAGCTGCGTGGTGGCGCTGGAGTAGTGCCATCGGGTTCCCGGCGGCGCGATCAATTTCGCCTTGCACGGCAAAGCCGGCCGTGTCGTCATGCAGGAACATCCGGCTCGATGGATCGAAGCCGGAATTGGTCTCGTCCAGTTCAAGGCCCGTTGTCATGCGCATCAAATGCTCGACTTCGATCTCGCGCCGCGGATCGGAAGCCGCCCGCCACTCCGGAATAGGCGCCGGGAACGACGGCGTGACGAGGCCTTGCTGGTCAGGACTCCGATCAGGGCGTTGACCACCGCCTTGGTCATGGAGAAGCCAAGCAGCGGCGTGTCGACGCCGATGCCGGCGGCATAGCGCTCGGCGATGACGCGGCCGTCATGCACCACGACCACGGCCTTGGTGCGCCGGAACGGCGGCGCCGCCGGTTCCTCGAAGGCGTGATCGAGCGCGGCCTTCAATCCGGGATTGGACGGCTCGACAACGCCGGGTCCGGCGATGTCAGGCAGAAGCGGTGGCGCCTTCGGCACCTTCAGCGCCTGCAGATCGCTTCGCAGCAGATAGGGCTCCTTCGATCCATGAAGGTCGATGCAGCCCTGGCCTTCATGAAACACCGCGCGGCTGCGGAATAATCCCAGCGTCGAGGCTTCGACGGTCTTTGCGGTTGCATCGAGATGATAGCGAAGCAGATAACGCAGCCGGCGGATCCCGGCGCGATCATTGGCTTCCGCAAACACCGTTTGCGGATCGAGGCCGGAGACAAAAGTCTTTGACGCAGAGGTGATGGGCGACGAAACCGGTGGCGACGCGAATGGCGCGATCGGGGCGAAAATGAAAACAGAGGCCGGCAGCGGTGGCCAGGACCAGCAACAAGGCCGCCGCTATCAGCTTTCGCGCCATCAGTTGAATTTCTCTAGCGCGACTTCTGCACCTCGCCGACCGAAGGCAGCGCCCTCAAGCTGACGCCGGGCGGCGGCACGTCGTCGTCGGGCACGAAGAAATCCGACATCAGGGCCACGCGACGGATCGACGCGGTAATGCTCGAAGTCGCGCACGCCGCTGGCGTAAAGCACCTTGTCGTCGATGCAGAACTGCCCGGTAAATTCGCGCGACGGTTTTGTGAAGATGACATGGGCCGCGTCGCCCATGATTTCCGGGGTGCGGCTGGCGCGCATCATGGCGTCGCCGCCCAGGAGATTGCCGACCGCGGCGGTGGCGATGGTGGTGCGCGGCCACAGCGCGTTGACGGCAACGCCTGCGGATTTCAGCTCGGCCGCGAGACCCAGCACGCACATGCTCATGCCGAACTTCGCCATGGTGTAGGCGGTGGAATGCTCGAACCATTTTGCCTGCATGTCGAGCGGCGGCGACAGCATCAGGATGTGCGGATTGTCCGCCTTCTTCAGATGCGGAATGGCGTATTTCGACACCATGAAGGTGCCGCGGGTGTTGATGCCCATCATCAGGTCGAACCGCTTCATGTCGGTCATCTGCGAATTGGTCAGGCTGATGGCGCTGGCGTTGTTGACGCAGATATCGATGCCGCCGAATTCGGCGACGGTCTGGTCGATCGCCGCGATCACCTGGGATTCCTCGCGGATGTCGCACAGGATCGGCAACGCCTTGCCGCCGGCGGCGCGGACCTCGTCGGCGGCGGTGTAGATGGTGCCCTTGAGTTTCGGATGCGGCTCGGCGGTCTTGGCCGCGAGCGCGACATTGGCGCCGTCGCGCGCCGCCCGCAACGCGATCGCAAGTCCGATGCCGCGGCTGCCGCCGGACACGAACAGCGTCTTGCCCTTGAGTGATGTCATGCTTTCCTCCCTGCGACCATCCCGCCGGCCCATCCTTCGAGACGGCCACTACGTGGCCTCCTCAGGATGAGGTCTACCCCGCTGAAACACAACAACCTCATGCTGAGGAGCGAGCGTCGCGAGCGTCTCGAAGCATGGGCGGCAAGCGACTCCTGTCTCGCTCAGTGAGTACTAATGCCCCGCGGCCTCCGCGCCACGGGTACGCGGATCGGGGGCGCCGAGCAATCCATTTGGCGTCACCGCGATCGAATTGGCCGAGGTCTGGCCGAGCGGTTCGACCACGCGTGGCCCTTGGCCTTCAGCGCGGCAATCGCTCGTCGGCAAAGCCGCGCTCGATCCGCACTTCGTCCGGCAGCCATTGATGATGCAGGCGGGGGGCCGCGACCGCGGCGGCGACGTCCATGCCGATAGTCGAGCACGTTGACGATCACCTGCAGCACCGCCGAGATGATGCGGCTGCCGCCGGGCGTGCCCGTCACCAGCACCGGCTTGCCGTCCTTCAGCACGATGGTCGGCGACATCGACGACAACGGCCGCTTGCCGGGGCCGGGCAGATTGGCCTCGAAGCCGACCAGCCCGAAGGCGTTGGACGCGCCGGGCGCCGCGGTGAAATCGTCGAGTTCGTTGTTGAGCAGCACGCCGGTGCCTTCGGCGACCAGGCCGACGCCGTAGGGAAAATTCAGCGTGTAGGTGTTGCTGACCGCGTTGCCGAAACGGTCGACCACCGAATAATGCGTGGTGTTGCTGCCTTCGCGCGGCGGCGTCGCCGACAGCGCGTCGGTCCACGGCGTCGCGCGGTCGAGGTCGATGCTGGCGCGCTGCTTGGCGGCGTATTCCTTCGAGGTCAGGATCGCCACCGGCGCGCTGACGAAAGCGGGATCGCCGAGATAGCGCGCGCGGTCGGCATAGGCGCGCTTCATCGCCTCGATCATGACATGCAGCGAGGCTGCCGAGCCCTGCTTCATGTCGGACATCGGAAAGCCTTCCAGGATGTTCAGCGTTTCCAGCAGCACGACGCCGCCGGACGACGGCAGCGGCATCGAGACGATGTCGTAGCCGCGATAGGTGCCGCGCACCGGCGCGCGGATCAGCGGCCTGGTAGGATTTCAGATCGTCCATCGTCATGATGCCGCCGGCGTCGCGAATCGCCTTCACCAGTTTTTCCGCGACCGGGCCCTGGTAAAATCCGCGCGGCCCCTGTTCGGCGATCGCCGAGAGCGTTGCCGCCAGATCGGCTTGAACCAGCCGGTCGCCTTCGCGCAACGGCGTGCCGTCGGCGCCGGAAAATATCTTGTGCCGACGACGGCCAGCGCGCCAGCCGCTGCGCGCCCATCCGGCAGCGTGTCGGCGATGTCGTCGGCGATGATGAAGCCGTCGCGCGCCAGCTCGATCGCCGGCTTCAGCAGTTCCGCCAGCGTGAATTTGCCCGAGCCGTATTTCTCCAGCGCCAGCGCCAATCCGGCCGCCGTGCCGGGCACGCCGATGCCGAGCGCGGAGTCGCGCGATTTCGCGTTATCGGGCTTGCCGTCGGCGCCCGAGGAAAATGTCGCGCGTGGTCGCGGCCGGCGCGGTCTCGCGATAGTCGATGGCGATGTCCTCGCTGCGCTCGGCCGAGTGAATCATCATGAAGCCGCCGCCGCCGATATTTCCCGCGCGCGGATAGGTCACGGCCATCGCAAAGCCGGTCGCCACCGCCGCATCGACCGCATTGCCGCCGCGCCGCAGGACGTCGGCGCCGATTCGCGCCGCGATTTTTTCCTGCGCCACCACCATGCCGTGTTCGGCGGCAACGGCATGAACGGTGTCGGCGGCCGGCGGCGTATAAACGCGGCGCTCCTGCGCGCCGGCCGGCACGCAAAATGCCACGATCAGCACGATGGCCGCGAATATCCGGCGCCGTTCGGCCGTAAGCAAAGTCATCAAGAAATCCCGCCGCGGTTGAAGCCGGTAAGGCTCACGAAAAACGCAGGCGAGCTGCGGCCCTGATGCTATATGGGTGTCGGATGCGATAGGCAAAACGCCTCCTCGTGATTTGGCAGGATATTTCCGGCATGGCGGTGACAGCTTCGAACCCAGGCATTGGCGGCGATGCAGCGGATTTATCCGCCGCGCGCCGCCGTTATCAGCTGGATTTTCTTCGATTGGGCGGCGCAGCCTTATTTCACGCTGATCACCACCTTCGTGTTCGCGCCTTATTTCGCCACCCATGTGGCGTCGAATCCGGCCAGCGGGCAGGCGCTGTGGGGTTTTGCCACCGCGGCGGCGGGACTGATGATCGCGTTGCTGTCGCCGGTGCTGGGCGCCATCGCCGACGCCAGCGGCCGCCGCAAGCCGTGGATCGCGGCGTTCGGCGCGCTGCTGGTGATCGGCTCCAGCCTGATGTGGTTCGGCAAGCCCGGCGACCCCAGCGTGATTCCGCCGCTGCTGCTGGCCTACGGCATCGCCACCATCGGCGTCGAATTCGCCACCGTCTTCAACAATGCGATGATGCCGACGCTGGTGCCGCCGGACCGGATCGGACGCCTGTCCGGCACCGGCTGGGCCACCGGCTATATCGGCGGCATCCTCAGCCTCATCCTGGTGCTCGGCTTTCTCGCCGCCAATCCCGAGACCGGCCGCACGCTGTTCGGGTTCACGCCGCTGTTCGGCCTCGATCCCGTCACCCATCAGGGCGACCGCATCACCGGCCCGCTGACCGGCGATCTGGTTCATCATCTTCGTGCTGCCGATGTTTCTGCTGACGCCGGATTATCCGGCGAAACGCCCGGTGCGCGACGCGCTGCGCGAGGGATTGACCGAACTGCGGCAAACCCTCGGCGAATTGCCGAAGCGGAAATCGATGGCGGCGTTTCTGCTCGCCAACATGATCTACACCGACGGGCTGGTGTCGCTGTTCGCGTTCGGCGGCATCTATGCCGCCGGCACGTTCGGCTGGCAGACGATTCAGATCGGCACCTTCGGCATCCTGCTGGCGATCGCCGGCACGTTCGGCGCCTGGCTCGGCGGCAAGCTCGACGACTCGCTCGGGCCGAAGCGCGTGATCGCCGGCAGCATGCTGATCCTGCTGTTGGCGATCGTCGCGATCCTGCTGGTCGACAAGGATTCGATCCTGTTCATCAAGGTCGCGCCGCCGGTGCCCGGCGGCGCGCTGTTTTCCGGCGCCGCCGAGCGCGCCTATCTGCTGCTGGGATGCCTGATCGGCGCTGCCGGCGGGCCGCTGCAGGCGGCGTCGCGCACGCTGCTGATCCGCATGGCGCCGAAAGACCGCATCGCGCAGTATTTCGGGCTGTTCGCGCTGACCGGAAAGGTCACGTCGTTCATCGGGCCGCTGCTGATCGGCATCGTCACCGCCGTCACCGCCAGCCAGAAGGCCGGCATGGCGGTGCTGGTGGTGTTTTTCGTGGCGGGACTGGCGCTGCTGGCGCGGGTGAGGGATTGATCAAAGCCGTCATTCCGGGGCATCGCGGAGCGATGAACCCGGAATCCAGAGATGACAATGGGCAGATTCCGATGTGCATTGCACATTGAGGTTCGCGTTCGCGCGCCCCGGAATGACGAACTCGAATATTCGCCCTGCCTCAATGCCTGAAATGCCGCACGCCGGTGAACACCATGGCGATGCCGGCGTCGTCGGCGGCCTTGATCACCTCATCGTCGCGGATCGATCCGCCGGGCTGGATCACCGCGGTGGCGCCGGCTTCGATGGCGACCAGCAGTCCGTCGGCGAACGGGAAGAACGCGTCGGACGCCACCACCGAGCCCTTGGTCATCGGCGCGGCGAGCTTCGCATCCGTCGGCGGCATCCTGCGCCTTGCGCGCGGCGATGCGCGCGGAATCGACCCGGCTCATCTGTCCGGCGCCGATGCCGACGGTGGCGAGATCCTTGGCATAGACGATGGTGTTGGACTTGACGTGCTTGGCGACGCGGAACGCGAATTTGAGATCGCGCAGTTCGGCGTCGGTCGGCGCGCGCTTGGTCACCGACCTTCAGCGTCATGTCGTCGACCACGGCGTTGTCGCGGCTCTGCACCAGCAGGCCGCCGGCGACGGTCTTCGCGGTCAGGCCGACGCTGCGCGGATCGGGCAGGCCGCCCGCGAGCAGCAGCCGCAGATTCTTCTTCTGTGGCGATGATCGCGATGGCTTCTTCGGTCGCATCGGGCGCGATGATGACTTCGGTGAAGATTTCGGTGATGGCGCGCGCGGCGTCGGCATCGAGCGTGCGGTTGACGGCGATGATGCCGCCAAAGGGCGATTGGGTGTCGCAGGCCAACGCCTTGCGGTAGGCGCTGACGAGATCGGCGCCTTCGGCGACGCCGCAGGGATTGGCGTGCTTGACGATGACGCAGGCCGCGGTGCGCTTCGGGATCGAACTCGCCGATGCATTCATAGGCCGCATCGGTGTCGTTGATGTTGTTGTAGGACAGCTCCTTGCCCTGCAGCTGCCGCGCGGTGGCGACGCCCGGGCGCTTGTCGGGCGTGCGATAGAACGCGGCGGTCTGGTGCGGGTTCTCGCCGTAGCGCAGCGCCTGGATCAGCCGGCCGCCGAAGGCGCGGAAATCCGGCGCGTCGGTCTTGAGCTCGTCGCGCGAACCAGTTCGAGATCGCGGCGTCATAGGCGGCGGTGCGCGCATAGGCCTTGGCCGCGAGACGGCGGCGCAGCGTCAGCGTGGTCGCGCCCTGGTTGGCGGCGAGTTCGTCGAGCACGGCCTGATAATCCGCGGCTTCGACGACGACGGCGACATCGTCATGGTTCTTCGCCGCGGCGCGGATCATCGCGGGGCCGCCGATGTCGATGTTCTCGATGCACTCCTCGAAGCCGGCGCCTTTGTCGACGGTCGCCTCGAACGGATAGAGATTGACCACCAGCAGGTCGATCGGCGCGATGCCGTGCGCCTTCATCGCCTGCGCGTGTTCGGCATTGTCGCGGATCGCCAGCAATCCGCCATGCACCTTCGGATGCAGCGTCTTGACCCGGCCGTCCATCATTTCCGGAAAGCCGGTCAGTTCCGAAACGTCCCTGACCTTCAGCCCCGCGGCGGCGATCGCCTTGGCGGTGCCGCCGGTGGAGACCAGATCGATGCCGTGGCCGGCGAGCGCGCGGGCGAATTCGATCAGTCCGGATTTGTCGGAAACGGACAACAAAGCGCGGGTCACGCGGCGCGGATGGTCGGTCATGGCTGGGTCCTGTGAGGATGCTAAGCCCAGCCGGGTAGCACGGTTTTTGACGGTGCTGCATCCGATGTCGCCAGTCGGCAAGCGCGGCCGTTAGCAGCTTTGCTGGCTTCACAACGGTCAGTGCCGCCGTCGTGAAGCGTATTTCTACAGCGGCAATTCCGGCTCGCGGCGGGCGTTGCGCCGGGCCGTGGTCGCCGAGGCCGAAGCGGTCGAGCGCACAAAACTCCAGCGGATCGCGGAGGCGTGCCGCGAATCCTGCCGGATCACGATCTGGGCGGTGCGGCGGGGGCCGTCGTTTCCGGCCAGGAACACGCTGTCTTCGAGCTCGACCTTGTCGTCGAGCGCCTCGAAGGTCCAGACGTCGCGGTTCGGCAGCACCAGCATGACGCCGCGCGCGTCGCTGAGCCGGCTCGCCTTCACCGCCGGGTGCAGATGAAACCGCAGCGCATAGTCGGTCTCGGTGCCCTTGATGCGGGCGCCGGGCGCCGGCGACAGCGTATCCTCGCCGTCGAGCCGGGAGCCGTCATGCGCGACCATCAGCACCCGGCGATGCACCACGCCGAACCGCGGCAGATAGCCGTCATGCGACGTGGTCAGCAGCACGCCGTTGGCGACCACCTCGCGATAGCTTTCCACCGTCGATCGGGCCGCTGACGACCGGCGCGCCCTGCAGCAGCCGCTTCATCGCCGAGAGCTCGACGAACTGGCAGGACGAGGTTTCGTGATAGGTCAGGGTCGAATGCGCCGGCGTGCCGCGCGCAAAGGCGCGCCAGTTGTCGCGGCCGGTGGCCGGCATGCCGCAATTGATCACGATCCGGCTCGGGCCCGACGACAATTCAAACGACAGGCAGCCGGCATGGGCGTCGTGGCTGACGTTCGGCGGCGGCGGCGGGCCGGTGTCCATGATCACGGTCATCGCGCCGGCATCGAGGCGCTGAAAGCCGGTATGCGGCATGTTCGCCATCGGCGCGCCGTGGGTGTCGTCATAGGCGAGCAGGGTCGCCAGCAGATCGGACGGCGCGCTGCTCATGCCGTTGAACAGCGCAAAGCTGCCGTCGCCGTGGCGGAAGAAGCGCAGCATCGGCATCATGCGGTCGATCGCGTTCAGCAGCGCCGGCGGCGGCGCGATGTTGCGGGCGGCGAAGGTCTGCCGCAGCGGCAACAGGTCGATCAGCAGTTCGATCAGCGCGCCGGGATTGCGCGAGATGTGCCCGCCATCGGGCAGGATCTGCCGCTGCAATTCGTCGGAGAGCTTGCGCGTGGCGGTGCGGATGTGCCGCGCCTGGTTGGCGAGGCAGAGCGAGGCGTAGCACAGCGCGATCAGCACCTGCAGCCGCGGCACGCCGTCGGGAATATCGAGCATGGTGTAGCGCAGATAGCGGATCTCGCGGGTCAGCCCGCGCAGATAGCGCCGATAGAATTTGCCGTCGGTATCGCCGAGCACCAGGGCGCCTGCGACAACAGCGAGATCACGCGGCGCGCCAGCACGTCGGCGCGGCGGCCGATCGGGCGCTTGTGCGCCGGATTCGAAATCCAGTCGTCGACCAGCGAGCGGGCATTGGCGCGGGTCAGCGCGGTATCGGCGGCGCGCAGATGCCGCAGCCAGCCGAAGCCGAGCAGCGCCACTTCCCAGTCTTCCGACGGCGGCTCGAGATCGAAGATCGAGCGGCCGTGGCAGGTGACGATCTTGCCGGCGAACACGAAGCGGCCGGCATAGATTTCGGCGGCGCGGGTGGCGTCGGCGGTGCGCAGATCGTGCGGCGCGATGATCAGGCGATCGGTGCGGCCCGGCCACAGCCGCGACAGCGCGACCGAGCCGCCGCTCGCGCGCGCCATCAGGTTCCGCGCGAAGCGGCCCATGATCAGCGTCGAAATGCGTCTGCGTTGAGCGACCGACACGCCTTGCCTTGATTGGGAGGATACTGCCTCGCGAATCCTTTTTAATCCGGAAACGCGGTCAAGACACCATCTTGAAACGCGCCGCGAATCAGCGGCGGGCGACAGAAAATCCAGTGCAAAATCAGGATTTAACCAGCCGCGCGGCGTAAAAGCCGTCGAGCCCGCCCAGCCGGGGGTCGTCGTGCGGCAGATGGCAGGGCAGGGTGCGCAAATCGCCTTCCGCGGTCACGATCTCGGCGAGGCCCGCGACCTCGCCGGCCTCGATCGGCGCGCGGCGCACGGCCGATTCGGCGGCGAGAAGCGCCGCGATCGCCTGCTCGCCTTCTTCCGGCTCCAGCGAACAGGTGCAATAGACCAGCGTTCCGCCCGGCTTGAGCAGCGCGACCGCCTTTTGCAGCAACCGCTTCTGCAGCGCCATCAGCGCGCCGATATCGGCTTCCTGCCGCAGCCAGGCGACATCGGGATGGCGCCGGATGGTGCCGGTCGAGGCGCAGGGCGCATCGACCAGGATGCCGTCGAAGCCTCCGCCGTTTCCGCCCGGCCATTCGGCGGCGTCGGCCACCACGGTCTCGGCCTCCAGCGACAGCCGCGCGAGATTGTCGCGCAGCCGCGCCATGCGGTCGGGCGAGCGGTCGACCGCGGTGACGCGCGCGCCGGCCTGCGCGAGCTGCGCGGTCTTGCCGCCGGGCGCGGCGCAGAGATCGGCGATGGTTTTGCCGGCGACGTCGCCGAACAGCCGCGCCGGCAAGCGCGGCGGCGGCGTCCTGCACCCACCATTGGCCTTCGGCAAAGCCCGGCAGCATCGTCACCGAGCCCTGCAGCAGCGTGCGCACCGTTCCGGTCGGCAGCATTTCGCCATGCAGGCGCGTCGCCCACTGCGCGGCATCGGATTTCACGGTGATATCGAGCGACGGTTCGTGGCCGAGCGCGACCGCGATCTCGCGTGCGGTGGTCTCGCCGTAATGCGCGATCCAGCGCGCCAGCAGCCATGGCGGAATATCGAGCGTCTGCGACTTGACCTCGTCGATCAGCGGCTGGCCCTCGCGCGCGCAGCGGCGCAGCACCGCATTGACGAGCCCGGCATATTTCGCGGCGCGCCGGTCCGACTGCACCAGCCGCACCGACAGATCGACCGCGGCGTGATCGGGCACGTCCATCCAGAGAATTTGCGCGGCGCCGATCAGCAGCGCGCTTTGCGCGCGCGGCGCGTCGGTCGGGATGCCGCGATCGAGCAGCCGCGACAGCACATGGCCGAGCGTGCCGAGCCGCCGCAGGATCGTCGCCACCAGCCGCCGCATCAAGCGCGCGGTCGCGATCGGACAGCGTTTTCAGTCCGGGATGCGCGCCGGCGCCGTCGAGCTGGTCGTCGAGCGTGCGGTGCTTGTGCAGCACGCCGTCGAGAATATCCGCTGCGATCCGCCGCGCCGCGAGACCGGGCACTTCGGATGGCAGGGCGAATCGTTGAGGAGGCATGGAGCGGGAACATCTCGGGAGAGCGATGGCGGTCGGCGGTTTCGGCGCATGCCATCGAAAGGAACAACACCTCTGGCATGCGAATATGCCAAATGTAAGAATCGCCATCATGATTTCACAGTTCGGGTATGATCTGCACGCTCGAAGGTCTTGAATATGGCGATGCCGCGGTGGAAATCCTGCGATGACCGACGATCCTTCGCCACCCGCAGCCGGCGGCATCCGCCGCCGGAACGCAAGCCGCTGTCGCCGGCCGCGCAGCGCGCGCTCGCCGAAGCCGAAGCGCGCCGGCAGGCGGCCGAGGCCAACGCGCAAGCCGGCGGCCAAGGAATTTCAGGGGCCGAAGGGCCCGGAACCGACCCGCTATGGCGATTGGGAAAACAAGGGCATCGCCTCGGATTTTTGAGCCGCGTGCGACAGCCGCCAATCGAAAAAGCCGCGCAACTCGCGCGGCTTTTCGTATCTCGGTCTCGGACATCGCCGATCAGCGCGACACCACCACCGTGGTGCCGACCGAGACGCGCTGGTAGAGGTCGGTGATGTCGTCGTTCAGCATGCGGATGCAGCCATAGGAGACGAAGCCGCCGACCGAGCCCGGCACGTTGGTGCCGTGGATGGCATATTCGCCGCCGGCCAGGGTCATCGCGGCGACGCCCATCGGATTGTGCGGCGAGCCGCCGGGAATGACGTCCGGCATCGACGGCTTGTCGCGCTTCACTTCGGCGGGCGGCGACCAGGCCGGATTGCGGTACTTGCCGTCGATCCGGGTCGGTGCCGGCCCATTGCTTGCCGGCCCTGCCGACGCCGACGGGATAGCGCACCGCGTGGCCCGGATCGAGCACCAGATAGAGCCGGCGCTCGTTGGTCTTCACCACGATCGTTCCCGGCGAATAATCGCCGCGGAAACCGACCATGTCCGGCCGCGCCTCGGCCGCCGTCGACATCAACACGCCCGCCCCGATGGTGGCTGCCAGCGCCACCGCAATCCTCAACGACATCAATCTCTCCACTTCGCCTGGCCGCCCTTCCGGGGCCGTCAAATTCAGCTCAAACCCGGCAAACGACGGGTTGGCCGCCGTTTGCCAACGCATTTTTAACCGCGTCGCGTTAACCAACCGGTTTCCGCGCGGCGCCCGGAGCCGCTCCGGGCAGGCTCAAGAAAGAAAATGTTGGAAACAAAGTAAATGACCTGAAAACAACACTCGCCGAAAAACGTACCGGCGGGCGGCTTGCCCCTGACAATGGCGTGAGTGTGCGGGTGGCGACGCTCGAACGGGCACGTGTCCCGGACGCGGCGCAGCGTCGGAGTGGCGCCGTCAGCGCCGCCGACGCCGCAAGCATGACGCGTCGAAGACGCGCGACCGCGCTCATGGCGCTGCGCAGCATCCGGGTAACGCCCGGAGTTCGCGTCCTTACGCCGCCGCGCCCTTCTTGTTCTGGCGGTGCGCGACCAGATCGTCGACCACGGCGGGATCCGCCAGCGTCGAGGTGTCGCCGAGGCTTGCCCGGTTCGTCCTCGGCGATCTTGCGCAGGATGCGGCGCATGATCTTGCCGGAGCGGGTCTTCGGCAGGCCCGGCGCGAACTGGATCAGGTCGGGCGAGGCGATCGGACCGATGTCCTTGCGCACCCACGCCACCAGTTCCTTGCGCAGCGCCTCGCTCGGCTCGGTGCCGGTCATCAGCGTCACATAGGCGTAGATGCCCTGGCCCTTGATGTCGTGGGGATAGCCGACCACGGCGGCTTCCGACACCTTGCGTCATGCGCCACCAGCGAACTCTCGACTTCGGCGGTGCCCATGCGATGGCCGGAGACGTTGATCACGTCGTCGACGCGGCCGGTGATCCAGTAATAGCCGTCGGCATCGCGGCGGCAGCCGTCGCCGGTGAAATACTTGCCCTTGTAGGTCGAGAAATAGGTCTGCTCGAAGCGGGCGTGGTCGCCATAGACCGTGCGCATCTGTCCCGGCCAGGATTTGGCGATGCAGAGATTGCCCTGGCATTCGCCCTCCAGCACCTTGCCGTCGGCATCGACGATCTCGGGCACCACGCCGAAGAACGGCTGCGTCGCCGAACCCGGCTTGAGCTTGGTGGCGCCGGGCAGCGGCGTGATCAGAATGCCGCCGGTCTCGGTCTGCCACCAGGTATCGACGATCGGGCAGCGCTCGTCGCCGACCACGCGGTGATACCATTCCCAGGCTTCCGGATTGATCGGCTCGCCGACGCTGCCGAGCAACCGAAGGCTCTTGCGCGAGGTCTTCTTGACCGGCTCGTCGCCGGCCTGCATCAGCGCGCGGATCGCGGTCGGCGCGGTGTAGAAGATGTTGACCTTGTGCTTGTCGATGACGTTCCAGAACCGCGAATTATCGGGGTAATTCGGCACGCCTTCGAACATCAGCGTGGTCGCGCCGTTGGCCAGCGGCCCATAGAGAATGTAGCTGTGGCCGGTGACCCAGCCGACGTCGGCGGTGCACCAGTAGATGTCGCCGTCGTGATAGTCGAACACGTATTGATGCGTCATCGACGCGAACACCAGATAGCCGCCGGAGGTGTGCAGCACGCCCTTGGGCTGGCCGGTCGAGCCCGAGGTATAGAGGATGAACAGCGGATCCTCCGCGTGCATCGGCTCGCACGGGCATTCCGTCGTCACCATCTCGGCGGCTTCGTGGTACCAGAAATCGCGCGACGGATTCATCTCGACCGGCGCGCCGGTGCGCTTGACCACGACGACCCAGTCGACGCCGCCGGCTCTTGGCGATCGCGGCATCGACATTGGCCTTCAGCGGCACTTTCTTGCCGCCGCGCAGGCCTTCGTCGGCGGTGATGACGATCTTGGACTGGCAGTCGGTGATGCGCTGGGCGAGGCTGTCGGGCGAGAAGCCGGCGAACACCACCGAATGGATGGCGCCGATCCGCGCGCAGGCCAGCATCGCGTAGGCGGCTTCCGGAATCATCGGCAGATAGATCGTGACGCGGTCGCCCTTCTCGACGTTGCGGGTGCGCAGGATGTTGGCCATCTTGCAGACTTCGTCGTGCAGCTGGCGATAGGTGATGTGCTTCGACTCCGAGGGATCGTCGCCCTCCCAGATGATCGCGGTCTGGTCGCCGCGCTTGTCGAGATGCCGGTCGATGCAATTCCAGGCGACGTTGAGGACGCCGTCCTCGAACCATTTGATCGAGATCTTGCCGGGCGCGAACGAGGTGTTCTCGACCTTGGTGAAAGGCTTGATCCAGTCGATGCGCTTGGCCTGTTCGGCCCAGAATCCGTTGGGATCGCTGACCGAGCGGCGCATACATTTCGCTGGTACTTGGCCTGCATCGACCCAGGCGCGCTTGGCCCATTCCGCCGGCACGTCGTAAATCTTCTCGGACATCTCATCCCCTCCACTCATGCGGCCAGTGAACGCGGCGCACTGCAAGCCGTCTTCATTGTTGCAACGATTATGCGTCGCCGGCCTACCGGCACGGACAAGGCGGAAACGCTAGGACCTTAGGTCGGGTCCCTGCCACGCGCGGGTCAAATCGCCGGCCAGGCGGGCGCCGGCGAGCCATCCGGCCATCACGATCGCGTTTTCCGTTAGCCAAAAATCCGCGTGCATGGCCGCGCATAACGCCATGAACGGTATCTAGGAACCGTAATGCTCAACGGATGGGCTAGCGCTCGCGGCCGATTACCCCCTAAATGGCCTCCCCGGGGCCGAGCGGCCCTCCGGAACCAAAGACCGATAATCGGCATTACCGGAAGAACAGTTGGAGCAAGGCGTCTAAAGTCATGATGGATCAGCAGAATTTCGAGGCTGCGCGGCCCGTTTCCGCCGATCCCGCCGTTGCACTGGCAAAAGCGCTCGGGCAGCTGCCCAAAGTCGCCCCCGCGGCGCCGCCGAAAGCAGTTCCCAAAACCTCGGTGAAGGACCTGGCCGATGAGCTGGGCCTCAAGCTCGGCGACCAGAACGAACTCACCATCCGCCGCATCAAGCGCGGCAAGAACTATTCCTTCGTGCGCGCCAACGGCACGGCGATCCGCCACGCCGGCACCATCCGGCGACTGAATTCGATGGCGGTGCCGCCGGCCTATGCCGAAGTGCGCTACGCGCCCGATCCGACCTCGCATTTGCAGGCGGTCGGCCGCGATGCCGCGGGCCGGCTGCAATACCGCTATCATTCCGACTGGGAAAAGGTCCGCGAGCAGCGCAAGGCGCACCGGCTGGCGCGGCTGGTCGCGGCGCTGCCGAAGATCCGCCGCAACGTCTCGGCGCATCTTTCGGGCGACGCGCCGACCCGCGAATTCGCGCTGTCGGCGGTGATCGAACTGATCGCGCGCACCGCGATCCGCCCGGGCAATGAATCCTACGCCCGTCTCAACGGCACCCGCGGCGCCACCACGCTGCTGAAATCCAATGTCGTGCTGGAAGACGATTGCCTGGTGCTGACCTTCAAGGCCAAGGGCGGCAAGGCCGTGCGCAAGGAATGCGACGCCGCCAAGCTGGTGCGCGCCATCGGCATTCTGCGCGACGTGCCCGGCAAGCGCATGTTTCAGTACCGCGACAATTCCGGCAACGTCCGCGGCGTCTCCACCACGACGGTCAATGCGTTCCTGCGCGAGATCGCCGGCATCAAGATTTCGCTGAAGGATTTCCGCACCCTGATGGCATCCGCCGTGGTGCTGGAATCGCTGTCGCGGATTTCACCGGCGGCCAGCGCCCGCGGCCGGCGCAAGCAGGTGCTGGATGCGGTGCGCGCCGCGGCGGATGAGCTGTCCAACACGCCGGCGATCTGCCGCAAGAGCTACGTCCACGACACCATCGTCACCGCGTTCGAAGACGGCATCCTCGAGCGTTTTGCGGCGACGATGAAGGGCTATCGCTCGCAGTCGAAGCGCGAGCAGTTGCTGGCGCAGGTGGTAGCGACCGCGGCGGCGTAGTCTTCTTGCCCTTGGGCGGATGACCTTAGCTAATTCACTCTGACGGACATTCGTCGCTGAATCGCCTGGCCGCACGGTGCCGGGCTGCGCGCGAGGCGTTTCCCCGGCGGCAGCGTGAGCGTTCGACAGGAATACGACATTCCTGCCGCCACGCTTGGCGTCGTAAAGGGCATCGTCAGCCCATTTTGCCACAATCTCCGGCGCTGCATCTTCCTGCGCGAACGCGACGCCCAGGCTGATCGTCACCACGCCGGTGGAGCCGTCCATCGGACGGATTCCGGGATTGACGATGGCGAGCGCTTCCACCGAGCTGCGGATGCGTTGCGCGATGGTCCAGGCGAGATCGGGCGAGGTAGGGGCGAGCACGACCAGGAACTCCTCGCCGCCATAGCGAAAGACAGCGTCTTCGCGCACCGATTCTTCGATCGTCTTCGCGACTCGCCTGATGCACTCGTCGCCGGCGGCGTGGCCGGCGGTATCGTTCAATCGCTTGAACCAGTCGATATCGGCCATGATGAACGCGATACAGGCCTTCGGGATCGTCGGGTCGCGCCACAGCCTGTCGATCAGGTCGGTCGCTGAACGGCGGTTGCCGAGCCCGGTGAGGGGGTCGCGTGTCGCCAGTATTTCCAGCTGATGATTGGCGTTTTTCAGCGCGTCGCTGCGATACTCGTTGCGCAAGGACATCAGGAAGGCTTTTTGAGCCAGGATCGACTGGGTTTTTCGCGCGATCGTCGCCGCATACATCCCGACCGCATAGAAGGCCGAGGTCCCGATCGCTTCCTTGAGTTCGATCTCCGGATTGAAGACTTCAAAGCCGAAGAAGATCCCCGCGGAACAGACCATCAAGGACAGCGTCCAGACATAGTCGATATTGAACACCACGATCGCGATCGTGCTGACGTACATGATACAGGTGAGGAAGCGCTCATAGTCGCTGCCGCCGGCCGCGACGGCGAGAAAGCCGTAAGCCATCATGACGCTGCACATCAGCAGCATCAACGAGAGGCCTTCGACGGCAGCGCTTCTAGGCTTTCGCCAGACCAGATAGGCACAGGCGTGCAGCGCCGGAACCAGCACCCCGCTGACGATGGTGGCGAGCCAAAGGGAGTCCGGAATCAGAAGGTAGCTGACCGGCACGAAGGACATGCTGATCAGCGCCACCCAGACCATCCATGCGCGCGCGATCTTGCTTCGCTGCGGCCAGTGCTTGGTGCGGTACGCGCGAACCATCTCGGGGGAAAATCGGATGTCGCGGGTGCGTTGCGACAGCAGGCGCTCCGTCTCGGCTTCGAGAGCAGGCGTCATGGACACGCTCGCCCTCTCGTCGAGCGGTGTCGGGCTCAATCTGCTGGCACCCGATTTCAAGGCTTCTTCCTTCTCCCGTCGGTCTGCTTGCCGCACGGTTCGGAGTAAGCGCCGGAATTGCTAAATTTTCCCTCCGGTGACGGCCAGGCGGTATTTCGCCGGGGTGGGAGAGGTTTCATAATACCTAGAGCTGTTCTGACGAACCTATAATCCGCCCATCTTGCAGACGATCTTCCACTCGTCCGCCGTCACCGGCTGCACCGACAGCCGCGAATATTTCACCAGCGCCATGTCGGTCAAACGCTTGTCGGCCTTGATCGCGGCCATCGTCACCGGCGTCTTCAGGGGCTTGCCGGCCTTGATGTCGACGCAGACGAATTTGCCGGTCTTGTCGCTCGGATCGGGATAGGCCTCCTTGATGATTTCGGCGATGCCGACGATCTCCTTGCCCTCGTTGGAATGATAGAAGAAGGCGCGGTCGCCCTTCTTCATCTTCACCAGATTCTGCCGCGCGGTGAAATTGCGCACGCCGGTCCAGGCTTCGCCCTTGGCGCCTTTTGCCACTTGCTGATCCCACGACCAGCTCGATGGTTCGGATTTCACCAGCCAGTAGCTCATGACACTCACCATTACCCCGTCATGGCCGGACTTGTTCCGGCCATCCACGTCTTTGCTTCTGCTGTTTGTATCAAGACGTGGATGCCCGCGACAAGCGCGGGCATGACGAAGGAGAAACTATTCCTCCGCCTTGAATGGCCGCGTCAGCAGACCTTCGATCGCTTCGTCGATCGTCACCGCGCCGCTCAGGATCGCCGCGACCGCAATTGATACCGGCATATCGACATTTTGCGAAGCCGCCAGTTCGATCAGCACCGGTGCGGTGAATTCGCCCTCGGCAAGTTTTCCATGCGGCCGCGTTTCGCCGCGCCCGAGGGCTGCGCCGAGCGCGAAATTGCGCGATTGCGGGCTCGAGCAGCTCAGGATCAGATCGCCCAGGCCCGAAAGTCCCGCCATGGTGTCGCTGCGCGCGCCGCAGGCACGCCCGAGCCGCACCAGTTCGGAAAAGCCGCGCGTGGTCAGCGCCGCCTGTGCCGACGCGCCGAGTTTTCTGCCGACCGCGATTCCGGCCGCGATCGCGAGCACGTTCTTCGCGGCACCGCCGATCTCGACGCCGCGCACATCTGTGGTGTGATAGGGCCGGAACGTCGCAGACCCCAGCGCCTGCACCAGCGCGCTGGCGAGCTTTTCATCCTCGGCCGCCAGCGTCACGGCCGTCGGCAGGCCGCGCGCCACGTCATCGGCAAAACTCGGCCCCGACAGGATCGCGGGGATCGCATCGGGTGCGGCCTCGGCGATCACTTCGGTCATGAATTTGTGGGTGCCGCGCTCGATGCCTTTGGCGCAGGCGATCAGTGGCGTCCCCGCGGCGAGATGCGGCGCAAGTGCGGTGACGGCCTCGCGCAAATGCTGCGCGGGCGTTGCGATCAGGATGATGTCGGCGCGCGCGGCAAGTGCGAGGTCGCTTGTCACGCTGATACCAGCTGCCAGCGGCACGCCGGACAATTTAGGATTGGCGCGCGTTGCCGCGATCTGTGCCGCGCTCTCCGGGCTGCGCGCGTAAAGAACGACATCGCGCCCGGCGCGCGCGGCAACACCGGCCAGCGCCGTCCCCCATGCGCCGGCGCCGATCACCGCGACGGATTTGAAA
Source organism: uncultured Alphaproteobacteria bacterium (assembly GCA_963742695.1). Lineage (GTDB taxonomy): Bacteria > Pseudomonadota > Alphaproteobacteria > Rhizobiales > Xanthobacteraceae > Bradyrhizobium. The sequence continues at coordinate 80,677 of CAVUNF010000030.1, read as the reverse complement.
GGCGGCATCGCGTTCGACCTTCGCTAAAAACCCGCGCGGGTATTGGAAAATCCCGCCGGCGCGGTGGCGGTTTCGTCGAGCAGCCAGCGCGCGCGGGGTGCTGCGTCCATGGTGTCAATCATGCCGAGCGCCAGCCGTTCCGCGCCGGCCCAGGCGATCATCGCGCCATTATCGGTGCACAGAGCGGGCGGCGGGATGATCAGCGTGGTCTGCGCCCTGGCGGCGACATCCTGCAACGCGCTGCGGATGGCCTGATTGGCGGCGACGCCGCCGGCGGCGACCAGCGCGCGCGGCGGACCGAACTGCTCATGGAACAGTCGCAAGCCCACGCTCAGCCGATCGGCGGTCGATTCCAGCACCGCCGCCTGAAAACTGGCGCAGAGATCGCTGATGTCCTGCGCCTCAGCCGGCATCAGCCGGGACGCCTCGTTGCGCACCGCGGTCTTCAGTCCCGACAACGAGAAATTGGCGTCGGCGCGTCCGAGCATCGGCCGCGGAAACGCAAACCGCTTGGGATCGCCGCCCTGGGCCGCGCGCTCGACCTCCGGCCCGCCCGGATAGGGCAGCCCGAGCATTTTCGCCACCTTGTCGAACGCCTCGCCCATGGCGTCATCGACGGTCGTGCCGAGCCGGACATATTTTCCGACGCCGACCACGGCGACGATCTGGGTGTGGCCGCCGGAGGCGAGAAACAGGCAATAGGGAAATGCCAGCGCGCAGGTCAGCCGCGGCGTCAGCGCATGGGCCTCGAGATGGTTGACCGCGATCAGCGGCGTATCGTGCACCATCGCGATCGCCTTGGCGGTGGTGAGGCCGACGATCACGCCGCCGATCAGGCCGGGGCCGGCGGCGGCGGCGACCGCCGAAAGCTGCGCAAAGCCGACACCGGCCTCCTTCATGGCGCTGCCGACGATGCCGTCGAGCACGTCGACATGGGCGCGCGCCGCGATCTCCGGCACCACGCCGCCGAACGCGGCATGCTCTTCGGTTTGCGAGCGCACGATATTGGATAGAATCCTGCCGCTGACCCGTCGCTCTGGCGCTCGACCACCGCGGCGGCGGTTTCATCGCAGGTGGTCTCGATCCCGAGAACCAGAGTCCGCACCGGCATTGACGACTCGTTACCCAATTTGACCCCTTGCGCTACCCGCCAAAGCGGGGTTTCGGTATCCCCTATCCGGTTAGCATTGCGGGGTTGCAAGGTGCAATCGTCCGTTGATGCGGAAGTCTTCGTGCAGAACTGCGGGCCTGAAAGTTTGACACATGGCTGTTCTCGTCACCCGCCCGTCATCCCGACGATGAGACCACCGCCGCGGGCTTGCGCGCCAAAGGCTTCAAGGTTCTGCAGGCGCCGATGCTGCGGTTCGAACCGGTCGCGTTTCACGACGACCTCGACGCGCGTTACGGCGCGGTCATCGTCACCAGCGCCAATGCGTTGCGCGGCCTTGCCCCTCACCTCACCGGCAGCCGGCTGCTGAAGCTGCCGCTGTTCGCGGTGGGAGAACATACCGCCGCCGCCGCCCGCGACGCCGGTTTCGAACACGTGGTCCCGGCCAATGGCGATGCCACCGCGCTGCGCGAACTGATGCTGGCAAGCGTAAGAGCGAAAGAGCTGAAGAAGGCCAGCACGCTGCTTTATCTGGCGGGCGCCGACCTGGCGCGCGATCTCGCCGGCGAACTCGGCGAACGCGGCTTCTCCGTCGTCACGCACACCACCTACCGGATGATACCGGTCTCAAACTTGCCGCGCGAGGTCTGCGATGCGTTCGCCGCCAGTCAGATCGAGGCGGTGCTGCATTATTCGCGGCGCAGCGCGCGCTCATTCCTGGAAGCGGCGCGGGCGGCCGGCGTCGAAATATCGGCACTGGCGATCCCGCAATGTTGCATCTCCGCTGCGGTAGCCTCCGTCGTCCGCGACGCCGGGGCCGCGCCAGGTCACGGTCGCGGCGTCGCCGGACGAAAATGCCTTGTTCGAGGCGCTGGACCGTGCGTTGCGCCCGTTATCGCGCTAGAAAGCGTCTTCGAGCTGAGCAGACACGGGTCTGGCTAAAAAACCCGTCAAAACAAATGAATAGCCGGCGAATCTGGTAAACCCTCACTCCCCAAGGCAAGGAACCATCGCGATGGTCGATGAAAGGCCCGAAGACACGCCGCCGCCGGATCCGGGCCGCGCCAAACGCGCGCCGCCGACCATCGATCTCGAAGTGTCGGAAGTATCCGGCGAGACCCAGAATCCCGAATGGAACCCGAGCACTCCGCCCAGGCGATCATCGCCATGGCTTTCAGCGGATCAGCGCTTTCCACCGGGGCCATTGCCGCGGTTTTCGGCGCCGGCGCTGCCGCGCTGGTGATCGCCGTGGCCTCGATCGCAGGCTGGCCCGGCGAGCCGGTTCCGCCGGCGCCCGCCGCTCCGCAAGTCAGCGCCGCAACCGTCGATGGTCTCGCGGCGCGGATTGCCAGTGTGGAGATCCAAGGCCAACACGCCGGCAGCCGTGGTGCCCGATCCGGCGGCGGCCGCACGCACCGAGGCGCTGGAGAAATCGGTTGTCGCGCTTGCGCGCCGAACTCGCCGCCGCGCGGGCGCAGTCGGAAAAACTGGCGGCGTCGCTCAACGACGTCAAATCGACCCCGCGCGAATCGGCAGCACAGCCGGACCTCACCGCCATCAATGAGCGCATCGCGCAGATCGAGCGGGCCACGCGCGCGCAGGGTGCCGAGATCGCGCAGGAAAGCGCCAGGCCCGCCGATGACATGCCGCTTCGCCGGATCGTGGCGGCATCCCTGCTCGACGTTCTGGTTCGGGTCGGCGATCCCTATCCCGCCGCACTGGCGGCGGCAAAATCGCTGACCGACAAGGCCGATGCGTTGAAGCCGCTCGAGGGTTTTGCCGCCTCCGGCGTGCCGAACGCCAATGCGCTGAGCCGCGAACTGCTGACGCTGGTGCCGAAACTGTCGCCGCCGATGGCGGAGAATTCCACGCAACGGCGCCGGCCTGGTCGATCGCCTGCAGGCGGGTGCAGCCAAACTGGTCCGCATCGAGCGGGCCGACACATCCGGCACCGATCGCGGCGCCGTGGTCGCGCGGGTCACCGCGGCGGCGCTGCGCAACGATTTCAATGAGGCGCGGCGCGAATTGAAGACGCTGACCCCTGCCGATCGCGCCGCGGCGCAAGGCTGGCTCGACAAGGCCGACGCGCGCGACACCGCGCTGGCCGCATCCCGGCAATTCGCGGCCGACGCCATGGCGGCGCTCGCCAAACCCGCGGCAGTAGGAATTCGATGGTTCGGGTCATTCTGTTTCTGCTGCTGATTGCGCTCGCCGCTGCGGGCGCGGCGTGGATTGCCGATCAGACCGGCGATGTCGTGCTGTCGTCGGGCGGCTGGCGCATTCAAACCACGCTGCCGGTATTCGCGCTGGCGCTCGGCGTCGTCATCGTCGCCGCGATGCTGGCCTGGGCGATCCTGCGCGGGCTCTGGCGCACGCCCGAGCGGCTTCGGCACAGACGGCGCGAGCGCCGTCAGGCGCGGGGCCGGCATGCCATCACCCAGGGCCTGCTCGCGATCGGCCACGGCGATTCCAGCGCCGCCCGCCTCCATGCCGATGTCGCGCGCCGCCATGCCGCGCAGGATCCGCTGGCGCTGTTGTTGCACGCGCAATCGGCGCAGCTCGATGGCGACCGCGCAGGTGCGGGCGCCGCCTTCCGCGCCATGGCCGAGCGCGAGGACACGCGGCTGTTGGGCCTGCGCGGACTGTTCATCGAAGCCCAGCGCGCCGACGATCCGGTCGCCGCCGTCATGCTCGCGGAAGAAGCGCTGAAACTGGCGCCGGCATCGACCTGGGCGTCGCATGCGGTGCTGGGATTCCGCTGCGCCAAGGGCGACTGGGCCGGGGCGCTGACCATCCTCGACAACAACCTCGCCTCGGGCCTGATCGACAAGGCCGACGTATCGCCGTCAGCGCGGCGTGCTGTTGACGGCGCGCGCGCTGGAACTGGAAAATGTCGACCGCGATTTGTCGCGCGACAGCGTGATGGAAGCCATCAAACTTGCGCCGACGCTGGTGCCGGCCGCGGTGCTGGCCAGCAAGTATCAGAGCGAGGCGCATCAGGTGCGGCGTTCGATGCGGATCGTCGAAGCGGCCTGGCTGGCGCAGCCGCATCCCGATCTCGCCGATGCCTATGCCCATGTCAGGCTCGGCGATTCCGCGCGACAGCGGCTGGTGCGGATCGAAACGCTCGCCGCCAAGGCACCCGGTCATCTCGAGAGCGCGCTGGCGCTGGCGCGCGCCGCGATCGATGCGTCGGAATTCGAGCGCGCCCGCGCGGCGCTGGCACGGTTCATCGCCGTCGCCGACGCAACGGGTGGCGCTGCTGATGGCGGAGATCGAACGCACCGAACATGGCGACAGCGGCCGGGCGCGGGCCTGGACCTTGCGCGCGGTGCGCGCGCAGCACGATCCGGTGTGGACCGCGGACGGCTATGTTTCCGACAAATGGCGGCCGGTGTCGCCGGTGTCGGGCCGGCTCGATGCATTCCAGTGGCAGACGCCGCTCGCCGCATTGCCGTCGGACAAGAATCCGGCGATCGAAGCTTCGGCCTTCGAGGAAGCGATGCTGGCGCCGCCGCACCGGGTCGAGCCGCCGCGCGAGCCCAAGGAAGAGTTCAAGGAAGATTTCAAGGCGGAAAGCAGTCAGTGGCGCCCGCCGCGCAGGATAATTTGCCGGCCGAACCGCCGGTGGATGCCGCAGCGGCCGAACCGGCCCCGGCTGAGCCGCCGGCACCGCCGCCGCCAACCCAATCCGTGGCCCCGCCTGCGGCGGCGCCCTTGTTCCGCGCCCGCCAGGACATTCCCCGGAACGTCCCGTCCGCCATCCCCGCGGTGATTCCCATCATCCGGGCGCCCGATGATCCCGGCATCGATGACGACCCCGCGAGCGATGAATTCGCGGAACAAATCAACCCGGCGAAGGCCCAGGCCGGCGGCTGGCGCGGATTTTTGTCCCGCTGGGGCAGCTAATTCGCCGCTCGCAAGGCGGCGTTTTTGTTGCAAAAGCAGGCGGTGCCCGGTATCAGGTGCGAGCGTTTTCAGGCAGTTGCCGACGCGCCGCTTGGTCCGCCGCAATAGCTCAGTTGGTAGAGCACGTCATTCGTAATGACGGGGTCACAGGTTCGAGTCCTGTTTGCGGCACCACCACCGCGTAACCGCGCGGTTTGAACTTAACCCACCTTGCGAACTACGCTGCCATCCCCTGAAGTTCACCGTTGCTCGGATAGGCAGCGGAAGGCGCCAGGAGGCCTGGAAGTCTCGATGGTGGTTTTGTTGTCGGAAGCCGTCCGAAGCTTTGCAGCGATCTCCCGCAGCTGCCGCCGAATGGCGGGCTCTACCTTCTCGCAGATGAACCAGCAGAGCAGGATAACCACGCCCAGACCAAGCCAAACAGCCAGGGTGGCATTCAGGCCGGCATCGGTCAGGAGGCGAATGATCGCTGATGCCGATGATGTTGTGGGTGAGATAGAGCGGATAGGTGATCAGCCCGAGCGTTCTCAAATAAGCCGGCGCTTCAGGAGCAACGGTGGCGGTAGAGCGCCGGCTCTTGTTCGCGGCAGCGGCAATCAGGAACACCGCCGCAGCCCAAACGGCGATCGGCACCAGGGCCGATTGACCCGAGATGGCGGGTATCTTCAAAAGGTAAGAGGAGAAGAACAATATTTCCGCGCATCCGGAAAGGACTGCCGCGGCCACCGCGAACTGTTCGAGGGCCGTCAATTTCCTGTTGGCGGACATGAACAGCCAGATCCCCAGCGCAAAGAAACAACCATGGTTCAACAACCATGCTGCGCCCGGCACCCGGAACATCATGACAACCCAATAAAACATGTGGGACTCGAACGCGCCTGACAGCACCAGCATGGAAAAGCCGTTGAACACGGCGCTGTAGATGGTGAGACCCCAGGCCAGGTGTCGCAGCGTGATTTTCTTCGTGAGCAGCGAGCAAAACACCAGCCCGTAAAAGGCCATTTCTGCCGCCAGCGTCCATGCGATGCAGTCGAGCCATTCACCGCTGATCCCCTTGGGAATGAGCAGCATGGCCCTGATGTAGGGGACGATGAATTCGGATGCTGAGCCCTTCGCAAAGACAACCAGAACAATGAAGGTCAGAGTGGAGCAAACCCACACCGCCGGATAAAGTCTGAGGGCGCGACCAAAAAGAAATTCTTTCGCTGAACCCTTGCTCGCGGAATTCGCGATGACGAAACCGGAAATGACAAAGAATATTTCAACACCTACCCAGGCGAACCAGGTGAAAGGCGCGGCTGCCGGGAATGGGATTTCGGTGGCGACGTAACGCTCAAAACCCATGGGGGCGTTGATTGAAGAATAGCCCCAGGACCAGAACATCAGGTGAAAGACAGCGACGCCGAGAGCAGCTCCGAAGCGCAGCAGATCCAGTATCGGGAAATGTTTGTTCACGGGAGTTTTCCAAATTCATGGGCCAATCCCGTTGCGAATAATGGGTCCCTTCAAAACGCTCTTTGACGTAGGTCACACAAGGTCACACAGCCAGCCGCGGTCAATCTGACCGGCGAGGGCGAGCGGTGGGCAAAGATTCGAGTTCTGCCTGCGGCACAGGCATTTTTCGCATTCGCGATGGTCTGTGCGCGCGCCATTTGGCTTGCGTGACCCGCCTCACAGAACCGCGGCACCGCCTCGCCTAGTCTCCTCCCAACGCACAACCCCAGGGGAGACTTCACATGCGCAAATTCATTCTGATCGCGGCGATGGTTCTGGCATCCACAGCCGTTCAAGCCCGTGACAACCTGATCACGCAGCTGCCGAGCGAAGAGCCGGCAGCTTCCGAACAGAAGCCGGTCGAAGCGCCGAAATATGTCGCGCGGCCCGCGGCCGTCGACAAGGCAGCCGAGCAGCCGAAATCCGAGAAGGCCGAAGCGAAGAAGCCCGTTGCCGAGAAAAGCTACAAGGCTTCCAGAACCGAGCGGCCCTTTCGCCGCGACGACATCACCGAAGCCCGCGTGATCCAGGAACTCAATCGCCGCGGCATCAATTGGTGAGGCGCTGACGAACTCATTGCAATCGGTCCCGATCCAGGCATTCGCCGGATCGGGCCGCATCCATCACATCTTCTGGAGATGTGAACCACTTCACAGCGGAATCTCGCGATCGGCCTATCTAGACGGAGCGAACCCGCATCTGCGAGGCTATCGTGCAGTTATCGGACCAACAGAACCCAGAGAATCGCGGCATCAATTGGCGTGCGATCGCGCGCACCTTGCTGTTTCAGGTGCTGGTCTTGCTCGCGCTGGCGGCCGGCTTCATCGGCTACGTCAACTGGTCGTCAGAACAGGCCGTCTGGGAGTTCATCAACGCCAGCGAGCCTTCGCTGCCGGATTCTCAACGCGCGTCGAAGTCCGCAGCTTCCGTCCAGGTCGTCAAAGGCCAGGCGTTTTGTCGGCGCAAAGACGGAAAGATCGAGTGGCGGGCGCTGCTCCCGCAGGCTCAAAACGCAAATGGCCGGGACTTCTAGCGCGAAGACGCGCTTCGCGCTTTTGCCCGGCCATCACGTAAACATCTAATTCTGCCAGAACTTGCCGACTATTCCGTAACGGTCTGGATCACGCTGCTGACCGGGCGGCTGGCGACGGCCGGCAACTTCATGTCCTTGATCAGCGAGGCGTCGTATTCGGCCAGCGTCTCCAGCTGCACCTTGGCCTTCATGTGCACGACCTTGTAGCCGCCGGCCTTGAGGCGGCGCAGCAGCGTGGGCAGCGCGGTCACGGTGTTCTTTTGCAGATCGTGCATCAGGATGATGCCCTTGCCCGCCTTGTCGAGCTTGGTCATCACGGTGGTGACGATCTGCGCGGCGTCCTTGGACTTGTAGTCGAAGGAGTCGACGTCGGTGGAGAACATCGCGATGTTGCGCGAGGCGAGGTATTCGACCGAAGCCGGGGTATGCTGCAGTCCCGGAAAGCGGAAGAACGGCGCGGGTGCGGTGCCCAGCGCCAGCTTGATGGCGCTAAAGCCCTTTTCGATCTCTTCCTTGACCTGCGCTTCGGTCAGTTTCTTGCTGTCGAGATGCGCATGCGACCAGGTGTGGGAGCCGACGGTGTGACCGGCGACGTAGACCTGCTTGAGAATTTCCGGATGATAGGTGGAGTGCTTGCCGACCGGGAAGAACGTCGCCTTGGTGCATTCCTCGGCCAGCGACTTGAGCACCGCGGGGGTGGTCGGCCACGGACCGTCGTCGAAGGTCAGCACGACCTCCTTCTCGGTGAGAAAGTCGAGCGTCTTGAATTGCTGGAAGCCGAAGCCCGGTCCGCCCGTGGTGTCGGCGACGACGATGCGGCTGACGCCGAGCGCATCCGCGTTGGCGCAGGTGGATTTCTGCGGCGCCGGCATCGGCGCGGGCGGCTTGTCCGACAGTGAAGCGGTGACGGTGACGTCCGGAACCGGCTTTGCAGCGACGGCGGCGGGAAGCTTTTCGGCCGGCCGGGCGGCGACGGTTTGAGGGGCGGTACCTTCCGCACGCGGCGGAGATGTCCAGAACCAGAAGGCGGCAATGACGACAGCCGAAACGACACTCGCCAACATCAGACCAAACGCATTACGCATCGTTACACTTTCCAAGAAACAAATTTCGTGACGCGCCAGACCTCGCGCAGCGCCCATTAATGCAAATGAGGTCTTAACGTCCTCCCAACGCGATCGCGTTTGGCCAACAATTTTGGCCGCTTAGGCGCTGGCTGCGACATCAGGTCCAGCGCCTCGGCGCACGGGGTGCGCGCGGACGCCGCGAAACCATGGCGCCATTCATTGAGTGACGAACGTCACAGTCGGAGCTGCTGAGTGACGGACGTCACAGCACGATCCGCGCCGGCGCGGCACAAAGGGTCATCAACAACGCGCCGCAACCCGCGGCCACCCCAGGAGCCGAACATGACCGCTTCCTTCACCAAGACGATCCGCCAGGCCGGTTTGGTTCTGGGCTTTGCCGTTTCCTTCTCCGCGATGGCCTCGACCTCGGGCTTCGCCTTCAGCTCCGAAGCGCGCCAGATGTGCACCGGCGATGCCTTCCGCCTCTGCAGCTCCGAAATCCCGAACATTCCGGCGATCACGGCCTGCATGTACAAGAACAAGGCTCAGCTCAGCACCGGCTGCCGCACCGTGATGGACCGCGATCTGGCCGCTCAGAAGTCCAGCAAGGTCGCCGCGCAGTAATTCGCGCGTCACACATCACCGATTTCTCGTCATGGCCGGGCTTGTCCCGGCCATCGGCGTTTTTGGCGGAATCAAACCGATCGGCTTGGGGCGCGTAGCTCTTGGGCAGGCGGTGAAACGATGCACTCCGGCGCGCCTGAGTGATGGACGTCACCGTCGAACGGCTGAGTGATGGACGTCACAACCCAAAGCCGGCCGCCGCGGCACTAATGGCTATCAACAACGCGCCGCAACCTTGCGGCTACCCCAGGAGCCGAACATGACCGCATCCTTCACCAAGACGATCCGCCAGGCCGGTTTGGTTCTGGGCTTCGCCGTTTCCTTCTCCGCACTGTCGACCCAAAGCTTTGCCTTCAGCTCCGAGGCGCGGCAGATGTGCACCGGCGATGCCTTCCGCCTGTGCAGCTCCGAGATCCCGAACATTCCGGCGATCACGGCTTGCATGATCAAGAACAAGGCCAACCTGAGCACCGGTTGCCGGTCGGTGATGGATCGCGATCTGGCCAAGCAGAACAACAAGGTCGCCGCTCAGTAATTCGGGCTCGGTGCCTGCCAGCCGAATCGCCGCAACGTGGTCAAAAGCGTTGCGGCGCTGGTTTGAGCGCATTAGAAGGCGCTGAGATCATTTACCGGTTAGGCGTAATTTTATGGCCAGAATTGTTTTCGTTATTTCGTTGGTTTTGATGGCTTCAGGAGCTTCGGCGCAGCAGCAGGGCCAGGACGCCTGCGCCCGTGACGTTTCGCGTTTTTGCCGGGCCCAGATGAATGACGGCGACCAGGTCGTGCTGGCGTGCCTGAAGCAAAACCGCGCCAAGCTCAGCAAAGCCTGCCAGCAGGTACTGACCAGCCACGGCCAGTAGAACGCCGCGCGAATTCAGATCCTGTACAATTGCAACTGAGGTCTTAACGGCCTCCAAATCCAGCCATGTTCAGCTTCATCGGCATGGGCGCCCACGCCCACGCAATGGCGCGACGATGAATTCTGGGTTGCTGAGTGACAGACATCACAGTCGGACGGCTGATGTGACGGACGTCACAGCGGGGTCCGCGTCCGTGCGGGCACAAGTGGCCATCAACAACGCGCCGCAACCCTGCGGCCACCCCGAGGAGCCGAACATGACCGCATCTTTCACCAAGACGATCCGCCAGGCCGGTTTGGTTCTGGGCTTTGCCGTTTCCTTCTCCGCGCTGTCGACCCAAGGCTTCGCCTTCAGCTCCGAAGCGCGCCAGATGTGCACCGGCGATGCCATGCGCCTCTGCAGCTCCGAGATCCCCAACGTCTCGGCGATCACCGCCTGCATGTACAAGAAAAAGGCTCAGCTGAGCAGCGGTTGCCGGACCGTGATGGACCGCGATCTGGCCGCCCAGCGCTCCAGCAAGGTCGCCGCGCAGCAGTAATCACCAGCCGCCATTTCAGGCTCAGCCTGCGGCTGCGCCGGAATGGCGTGACAAGAACCTACGTGCTGCTGCCCGCCGCGGTTGCGACCGGCAATACCTCGTTGGCGGCGCGGTCGGGCGTATCTTCCTTCCAGCGCACCGACCCGAACGGCCGCTCCAGCATGCGGCGCACGCGGATCGGATCCGGCCCCAGATGAAAATCCATCGCGCGCTGATGCAGCGCGCGCTCGGATTGGGTCGAGCGATTGCGCTGGCGCAGATAATCGAGCCAGGTCGGACAATGATAACGTTCGGTCCACAGTTCGGGATCGGCGATGTCGCGCGCGATCGACCAGCCATAGGCGCCGTTGCGCTGGCGGCTGAGCTGCACTTCCTGCATCACATTGTGAAAGCCGCGGGCGTTTTCCTGGTCGACGCGATATTCGATCTCGACCACCAGCGGCCCGCTGCGGCCGGTCAGCGACAGCCGCACCTCGGGGTCGGCGAGCACCTCCGCGTCCTCGTTGCGGGCGCCGACCGGCGGCATCCGCAGCCACAGCCCGAGCAGCGGCGAGGCGAACATCATGGCGGCTGAAACCAGCAGCGCGGTTTGCACGCCGGCCAAATCGGTCAGGTAGCCCCAGCCCCAGCTTCCCATCGCGATGCCGCCGGCGATCGAGGCCTGAAATGCCGCCAGCGAGCGGCCCGCGACCCAGCGCGGCGCGGAGAGTTGCACGCCGATATTGAACAGCGCGACCGCCGCCATCCAGACCGCGCCGGCCACCACCAGCGCCGCCGCGGTCAGCACGGGCTGCCGGCTCAACGCGACCGCGGTGATCGCGCCCGCCATCGATATCGTGCAGGCGCGGATCGCGGCCTCGCCGCTCATTCGTTTGCGCAACTCGGCGATGTTCAGCGCACCGATCACCGCGCCCATGCCGAAGGCGCCGAGCATGATGCCGTAGGTTTGTGCGCCGCCTTGCAGCAGGTCGCGCGCGATCAACGGCATCAACGCCATCACCGAGCCGCCGATCATCCCGGTCACCAACGTGCGCGTCAGCACGATTCGGATCGAAGGGGAGTTGGCGATGTAGCGCACACCCGAGACCATGGCGCGATTGAGCCGTTCGCGGGGAAGCCGTGACGGCTCGCTGCTGCGGCGCCAGAGAAACAGCACGACGAGAAGGGGAATATAGAGCAGCGCGTTGGCAGCGAAGGCCGCGACCGCGCCGGCGGTGGCGACGATGACGCCGCCGATAGCAGGCCCAAAACTCCGGGCGATGTTGTAGCTGATGCCGTTCAGCGCCACCGCGGCCGGCAAATTCTCCGCCGGCACCTGCTCGCTGACCGAGGACTGCCATGCCGGGCCGAACAGGGCCATGCCGCAGCCGACGATGAAGCAGAATGCCAGCAGGGTATTGGGCGTAACGAGATTGAGCCACGCCATGACGGCCAATGCCGTTGCGCCGGTCAGTGCTATTCCCAGCGAGACCAGCGCCACGATGCGCCGGTCATACATGTCGGCGATGGCGCCGGCCGGCATCGAGATCAGCATGATGGGGAGCATCAGCGCGGTCTGCACCAGCGCGACCTTGTCCGCCGATGACGTCATCTGCGTCATCGCCCAGGCGGCGCCGACGCCCTGGATCAGGAGCCCGAGGTTGGAGACGAGGCTGGCCAGCCAGATGCGCCGGAACACCCCATGCCGCAACGGGGCCATGACGCTGTCGGCGGCAAATATCGAAGCCTTCGGCTGTTCGGTCATCGCCTGTTCCGGTGCTGCCGGCGGGGCCGGCCTCTGATTCCCTGCGATTTCAAGTGATGCCTGCGAAAGTCCTTGGCTGTCCAGTGGTTAGGCCGCTATCAGCGGTCACACGGGGCAGCTAATCTGCCGAAAAATAACCCGGGGTCATCAAATGGGCATATCGCGGCGGACCATTCTAAGAGGCGTGAGCGCGCTGCCTTTGGCAGCCGGCAATTTCGGGTTCTCGGCCTTTGCGCAGCCGGCGCCTGCCGCCCCGGGTGCGGCGGAAGTTCCGCCAATTCTGTTCGCGCATGGCAATGGCGACCACGCGGCGCTGTGGATCACCAGTCTGTGGCGGATGGAATCCAACGGCGTTCCGCGCGACCGGTTGATGGCGATCAATTTCACCGATCCGCTGGCGCGAACCAACAATTCAGTGTCGCAGGAAAATCGCTCCTCGACCGAGGACCAGCGCCGCGAACTCGGCGATGCCATCAAGGAATTGAAGCGCCGCACCGGGGCTTCGCGCGTCGCGCTGGTCGGCAATTCGCGCGGCGGCAATCCGATCCGCAACTATATCAAGAATGGCGGCGGGGCGGATGTCAGCCACGCGGTGCTGTGCGGCGTGCCCAATCACGGCGTCTATGATTGGGACGACAACCCCGGCAACGAATTCAACGGCCGCGCTCCGTTTCTGCGCGGCCTCAATGCCGGTGAGAGTGAAGTGACGCCGGGCACGGCGTTCCTGACGCTGCGCAGCGATGGCATCGACAAATTTGCGCAAGGCGACGGCCGCTTCGTCGGCAAGCCGGGCGTGCCGACCTCCATCACGTCAGATGGTCCGGCGCTGAAGGGCGCCACCAATCTCGTGCTCGGCGCCATCGACCATCGCGAGACCGCGTTTCATCCGCGCGCGTTCCGCGAGATCTATAAATTCATCGCCGGGCGTGAACCGGTATCGCTTGCGATCGCGCCGGAAGCGGAGGTCATGCTGAGCGGTCTCGTGACCGGCACGCCCGGCGGCGTTCAGACCAACCGTCCGGTGACCGGTGCTGCGGTCGAAATATATCGGGTGTCCCCCGAGACCGGCGAACGCGCCGGCGGCCCGATCCACGCCTCGCAAACCGCGGCCGACGGACGCTGGGGTCCGGCCAAGGTCGATCCGTCCTGGTATCTCGAAATCGTGCTCACCTCGGCAGGTTCGACCATCACGCATATCTACCGTTCGCCGTTTCCGCGCTCGTCGGATATCTTGCATCTGCGCGCGGCGCGGCCGCTCGGGCCGGCCGATGCGGGCGCCGGCAGCGTCATCATCATGTCGCGGCCGCGCGGATATTTCGGCTTGCCGCGCGATGTCGTGCTGCTCGATGGCAAGGAGCCGACAGACGTGAAGTCGGGCGTACCGACCGATTCGGTCACCACCGTGCGGCTCCCGGCGGCGGAGGTCGGGCGGCCGGTTGTAGGGCTGTTCAACCAGGAACGCATCGTGGCCCGGGCGTGGCCGGCATCGGAAAACCGGATTGCGGTCGCCGAGCTGACTTACTAGCTGTTTCCAGCAGTTTCCTTGCCGCACGCCTTCATGGCGCCGGGATTTTGGCAGTGGTAGGGTCTGACGACGCCGACCTTTCACCGTTTTCGCGAGGCCGACTGTGAGCATAGCCGAAACCTGGGATACGCCGGTCACGCGGCAGCCGCTGGTGCCCCCTCACCCGCCACGCGCGTCCGAAACCATGACCGCCCTCGAGCGGATGGCGGCGCTGCGCGTGAGCGTCATCGCCACCTGGGGCCAGCGTGCTTACGAAGAGGATATCATCAAGGGCCGTTTCCTCGGGCGCAGCAGCTTCATTCTCAACACGTCGGATGCGATCCGCCATGTGCTGGTCGACAATTACGAGAACTACACGCGAACCCCTGCCGGCTTTCGGGTGCTGCGTCCGGTGCTCGGCGAAGGCCTGCTGATTGCCGAGGGCCGTGCCTGGAAGCATCAGCGCCGGACGTTGGCGCCGGCCTTTACGCCGCGCGCCGTCACGACGCTGGTTCCTCATATGCTGGCTGCAACCGAAGAGACGATCGCAAAGCTACGCGCCGCCAGCAACGCCCCGGTCGATCTGCGCGAAGCCATGCAGCGGATGACGCTCGAGATTGCCGGGCGCACCATGTTCTCGTTCGGGATGGATCGCCACGGCGGAGCGTTGCGCGATTTCGTGATGGAATATGGCGAACGGCTGGCGCGGCCGCATTTTCTCGACCTGCTGTTGCCGCTGAGCTGGCCGAGCCCGCAGGATTTTGCGCGCGCCCGGTTCCGCAAGCGATGGACGGGGTTTATCGCCATGCTGATGGCGGAACGTCGTGCCGCCGGCAAGAACGAAGGCGCGCCGCCGAGCGATCTGTTCGACCTGATGGGCGCCGCGCGCGATCCCGAGACCAATGAAGCCTTCACCGACGAACAGCTCGGCGATCAGGTCGCAACCATGATTCTGGCCGGCCACGAGACCACGGCCACCGCGCTGTTCTGGTCGCTGTATCTGCTGGCGCTCGATCCCGCCACCCAGGAGCAACTGGCCGCCGAGGTTAAGGGCGCTGATGTCAACGGCACGCTCGATATCGACCGGCTGAAATTTACCCGCGCCGTGGTCGATGAAACGATGCGGCTCTATCCGCCGGCCTTCCTGATCGCGCGCGCCGCCGCCGGTGCGGATACGATCGCCGGCATGCCGGTGAAGAAGAAGGATGTGATCCTGATCGCGCCGTGGCTGCTGCACCGGCACGAAAAACTCTGGCGCGATCCGAACGCGTTCATCCCGGCCCGCTTCATGGCGCCTGCGCCGCCGCCCGATCGTTTTGCCTATCTGCCGTTCGGCGTCGGCGCCCGCGTCTGCATCGGCGCGCATTTTGCGCTGGTGGAATCCACGTTGGCGCTGGCCAAGATGATCGGCGCGTTCAAGGTCGGGCTTGTCGACCGCGCGCCCGTGATGCCGATGGGTATCGTGACGACCCAGCCCGATCGCTCGCCGATGTTTACCATTACCCCCCGCTGAAGAGGCCTTGCGCGGCCGCTGCGGCAGTCTCATTTAGGTTTCAGTATGAGCGACACCCAGGCCCAGTTTGCTGTCCTGAAACAGACCGCCGATCCGGCGGTGGCCGATGCTATCAGGCAATTGATCGAAAGCGGCGCGGACCACGAACTCAACCGCATCAATGTGCTGGATTTTTCCAAGCGGACCGGGCTCGACGAAGAGCGGGTGATCTCCGGCTTTCTCCATGCTTCCCGGCTCGGGTTGTTCGACCTTACCTGGAACGTACTGTGCCCCGGTTGCGGCGGTGTGCTCGGCGCCCACGGCACGCTGAAATCGCTGAGCCACGATGACTATCATTGCGGCCTCTGCGCGTGCGGTTATGAAGCCTCGGTCGACGAGCAGGTCGAGGTCGCCTTTACGGTCAATCCCCGTATACGGCGTATCGCGGCGCATGATCCGAACTCGCTGCCGGTCTGGGAATACTACAAACAGGTATTCTGGAGTTCGGGCATCGATTTCGATCGGGAATCCGTCGCGACGCTGGCCGACGAGGTGACGCTCGATACGCTCGAATTGCCAGCAGGCGAGAAGGCGGTGCTGTCGCTGCAACTTGCCGACAGAATTCATCATCGTGTTCGAGCCGGTGACCCATTCGGCGCAGTTCATCGACGTTCAGGGCGAGCCGACGAAAGAGCGTCAGCAGTTGTCACTGGTTTACAGCAAGACTGCCAACGCCTACCGGGGAACCAGAACGATGCGGCCGGGACCGCTGCGGCTGTCGCTCGACAATCAGGCCGATGTGCGGGTGCTGCCGTCGGTCTTTATCGCGGGCGATGTGATGCATCACCTGATCGGCAAGCGCAAGCCGTTCCTTACCGCCAAGCGGATGCTGACTCAACCAGACGTTCCGCGACGTCTTCAAGGCCGACAATCTCAACATCGACCAGCGGCTGAAGATCACCTCGCTGACCTTCCTGTTCACCGACCTCAAGGGCTCGACCGCGCTGTACGAGCGGGTCGGGGATCTCGCCGCATTCGACCTGGTGCGCGCGCATTTCCACGCGCTGCTGGAGATCATCTCCTCGGAGAAAGGTGCGGTGGTGAAGACCATCGGCGATGCCGTGATGGCGACCTTCATCCGGCCCGAACATGCGATCGTCGCCGGCTTGCGGATGCGCGCTGCGATGGACGCGCTCAATATCGAGCGCGGCACCAAGGATCTCGTGGTCAAGATCGGCATCCATGAAGGCCCGTGCCTCGCCGTCATGCTCAACGAGCGGCAGGATTATTTCGGCCAGACCGTCAATATCGCGGCCAGGGTGCAGGGCCTGTCGACCTCGCAGGCGATCCACATTACCGGTCCGGTGATCGACGCGCCCGCGGTGGTTGCCCTGCTGGACAAGGAAGCGATCGTCCCGATTCAAAAGCAGGCCGCGCTGCGCGGCATTGCCGACAAGATCGTCGTTTACGAGATCCCCTGAAACGAACGCTGTCATTCCGGGATGGTGCGTTAGCACCAGACCTCAGATGCGCAATTGCGCATCGGGGAATCTCGCTAGCATTCTCAGATGTGCAATTGCACATCATAGTTCGCGCTTACGCGCGCCCCGGAATGACGGCGAGAGATTGCCTAATCGTAATGCATATTGCTGGAACCGGCATGGATTGCGCCGGTTGATTTCCCAACCCATATAGAGATCGCAGCCACCGCTGCGGCACCCCAACCCCTCCCGGATTTTCAGTAGAGAGATCGATGCTGGACGGACTTCGCCAATTCATTGCCGAAATCGTTGCTCCCATCGCGCCCGGGGATCGGCAATTCGACGATACCGGCTATCGCCTGGCGGCGACCGCGTTGCTGATTCACGTCATCTCGCTCGACGGTGAGCCCACGGCAACCGAAAAGCGCAAACTTCACGGCTTGATCGAAAGCCATTTCGGGCTTGATCCGGGCACCGCCGATCACCTGATCGCGTCCGCGACGCTGGTCGAGGGCGAGGCGGTCGATCTCTATCATTTCACCAGTGTCATCATGCGCTCCGTCGATGATGAAGGCCGGCTCCGCATCGTCGAAATGATGTGGGAGCTGGTCTATGCCGACGGCCAGGTCAGCGAGTTCGAGGACAATGTGGTCTGGCGCGCGGCGGATTTGCTGGGCGTGTCCTCGCGCGACCGGATCGATCTCAAGCACCGCGTTGCCGCCAGGCGGCCCGCGGCAGCCACAGGCAGCCCGGACAAGGCAGACGCGGCTACGTGAGGTTCCGGACCGGCCACCCGCGCGGTCGATCCTGCGATGCCGGACATGACGAAATTTTAATATAGCTGACTGCCGACAGCGTCGGGCGCGATAAGCCCTCAAAACCCAGCGGTTCAATCTCGCGGCATGTGGGTTTGCCCACGCGATATGCACGCGGATGACTTGCATCTGCCCTCAAGCCTATGCTCTCGTCACAGCGTTAGCCGCTTATCCCTCAATTAATTTGTAAGAGCATTGAATCGTGACTGAGCGTGTGACGCTGATTACCGGCGCCTCGTCCGGAATAGGCGCCGAACTGGCGCACGTTTTCGCATCGAAGGGCCATCGTGTCGCTGTGGTGGCACGGCGCGTGGATCGTCTGGCGCAATTGGCCACTGAAATCGTGGCGCGCGGCGGCGCGGCGCCGATTGTGATTCCCTGCGATCTCCAGCAGCCCGACGCCGGCGACAAGATCGCCGCCGCCCTGGCCGCCGAAGGCGTCGAGGTCGACTACCTCGTCAACAATGCGGGCTATGGCCTGTTCGGCAAAGCCGTCGCACTGGATCGTGCCGATCAGCTCGGCATCATCACGGTCAACATTCGCGCCTTGACCGACCTGTCGCTGCGGTTTTCCGACCAACTGATCCGCCACCGCGGCGGTATCCTCAATGTAGCCTCGATTGCCAGCTTTCTGCCCGGGCCCGGAATGGCGGTGTATTACGCGTCCAAGGCCTATGTGTTGTCGTTCAGCGAGGCGCTGCGCCACGAACTCGCGCCGCATGGTGTCCGCGTTACCGCGGTATGTCCCGGTCCGGTGCCGTCGGAATTCCAGCTGCGGGCAGGATTTGCGCCCGGCGTCGATTCCACGATCCTCAACGTCTCCTCGGCGGGCGTCGCACTAGCCGGTTATCGCGGCCTGATGGCCAACAAGCGCGCCGTACTGCCCGGGCTCGGCATCAAGATCGTGCCGTTCCTGCTGCGGTTCTTCCCGCGCGGGTTCATCCTGGCGGCGGTCGGCGGCTATCAGCTGCGGAAGCGCTGAAAAAACCCATCCGAGCCGGTTTTGGCCTGCGATTTGCTTTCTCAAGGCACAGGAAAGGCATGTGTGAGTGAACTCACACGAAATTAACGACGACTTAGGTATGCTTCTGGCCTGAGGGCCGCCAACAGAAAAATTCGATGTCGTTCCAGCCGGGCAAAATCGCCGCCGAAACCGTCCTGCGCTTCCCGGCGCGGCGTCGAAGGCCGCCGCCAAGGCTTCAAATGTCGCGGCTTCAAATGCGGCGCCGCTGCTGCCGGTACTGATCGTCCTGCACCAGGAAACCTCGACGCCGGGCCGCGTCGGCAATGCGCTGCGGGCGCTCGGGCATCGGCTCGATATCAGGCGGCCGCGCTTCGGCGATCCGCTTCCCGAAACGCTGGACGACTATGCCGGGGCTGTCATGTTCGGCGGCCCGATGAGCGCCAACGACCCCGACGATTACGTTCGCCGGGAGATCGACTGGATTTCGGTTCCGCTGCGGGAGCAGCGGCCGTTCCTGGGAATTTGCCTGGGCGCGCAGATGCTGGCGAAGCAGCTCGGCGCCCGGGTGGCGCCGCATCCGGAAGGCCGCACCGAAGTCGGATACTACCCGATCCGCCCCACGGCGGCGGGGCTGGCGCTGTGCCCGGACTGGCCGGATCATGTCTACCACTGGCACCGCGAGGGATTTAATCTTCCCGCCGGCGCGGAGTTGCTGGCCGAGGGCGGCGACTTCCCGATCCAGGCGTTTCAGTCGGGCCACGCGTTCGGCTTCCAGTTTCATCCCGACGTGACCTACGCGATGATGCATCGCTGGACCACGCGCGGCTATGACCGCATGGAAGCGCCGGGCGCGCGGGCGCGCCACCATCACTTCGCCGATCGCGCGGTCCATGACGTCGCCGAGCGCGCCTGGCTGAAGACGTTTCTCGATGGCTGGCTGGCGCGAATGCCGCTGTCGGTGATGTCGGAAGCCGCCGAGTAGCGCCGCAAAGAATTCCGCCGCGATATTCCGCGTGGCGGTTCTCGCAACCTTTCCAAATTTACAGATGTGTTAGTCTCGGCCCAACAGGCTTGCGGGACAACGCAGCGTCGCCAAACACGACAGCGGGCACAGGGAGAACTTCAGTGACCTATCAGCATATTCTCTACGAGGTCAGCGACAAGATCGCGACCGTCACGCTCAACCGGCCCGACCGCATGAATGCGTGGACGCCGATCATGGATCGCGATGTGCGCCACGCCATGGAAACCGCCGCGGCTGACGACAATGTGCGGGTCATCGTGCTGACCGGTGCGGGACGCGCATTCTGCGCCGGCGCCGACATGGATGCGCTTGAAGGGGCTCGATCCCGACGACATCAAGCGCGCCCAGAGCCTGCCGGCGTTCGACATGAACCGGCGGCCGGACTGGCAGTCGCGCTACGGCTATTATCCGTCGATCGCAAAACCTGTGATCGGCATGCTCAACGGCGCCACCGCCGGCATCGGCCTCGTGCATGCGCTGTATTGCGACCTGCGCTTTGCCGCCGACAACACCGTGTTCACCACCGCCTTCTCGCGCCGCGGGCTGATCGCCGAGCATGGCATCAGCTGGATGCTGCCGCGCATCGTCGGCCATGCCAACGCGCTGGATCTGTTGATGTCCGCGCGCCGGGTTTCGAGCGACGAAGCGCTGCGCATCGGCCTGGTCAACCGGCTGTATCCGCCGGATCAGCTGCGCGAGCAGACCTATGCCTATGCGCGGGATCTCGCCGACTTCGTCTCGCCCAGCGCCATCGCCGTGATCAAGCGGCAGCTCTACGACGTGCCGTTCCAGACCCTGGCCGAAGCCACCATCGACGCCAACCGGGAGATGGTGGTGGCGCTGCGCGGCAGCGATTTCCGCGAAGGCGTGGCGAGTTTCATGGAGAAGCGGCCGCCGAGGTTTACGGGGAAGTAGGGGGCGTTGTCTTTGCCTGTTGCAGCCCGTCTTCGCCCAAGGGGGCTACGCCGGGCACCACGCTTCGCCCTTCAGGCTCTTGCGCGGCTGCGCCACGCGTAGCCCGAAGGGCGAAGCGTGGTGGAGCCAGGCGGGATCGAACCGCCGACCTCGTCATTGCGAACGACGCGCTCTCCCAGCTGAGCTATGGCCCCATTGCGACCGCCGCAAATGCATGACGGCGGTGGGCAATCGGCGCCATTTACAATCCGCGCCGAGGGCAAGTCAAGAACGGCGAAATCGCCGTTTTTCCGCGTCATTTGCCCGGAACTTCCCTTGTTTGCGAGGGGGGGAACCGATATCTAGCAGGCAACAACCCGCCTGCGAGTTCACCCACCATGCGCGCCGTTCTCGACATCGTTCTCATCGTTCTCGATCTCTATGTCTGGCTGCTGATCGCCTCGGCCATCCTGTCCTGGCTGATCGCCTTCAATGTCGTGAACACGCGCAACCAGTTCGTGGCGGCGGTGGCGGAGTTTCTGTACCGGATCACCGAACCGGTGCTGGCGCCGATTCGCAGGTTCCTGCCCAGCCTCGGCGGGCTGGATATCTCGCCGATCATCCTGATCCTGATCATCATGTTCATCCAGCGGGTGATCACCTATTACATCTATCCGAACGTGGTCTGATCGCGAGCTGATGGACGCTTGATGGATCCCTGGCGCTATTCCACCCAAGGGATCAGCGTTGCATTGCGGGTGACGCCACGCGGCGGCCGCGACGACATCGACGGGGTTGAGACGCTGGCCAATGGCCGCAGTGTGGTGAAAGTGCGCGTCCGCGCCATCGCCGATGGCGGCGAGGCCAACCGCGCGGTGACCGAGCTGCTCGCGAAAGCGCTCGGTGTGCCCAAGGCGAGGGTGCGGATCCTCTCCGGCACCACCTCGCGCCTCAAACAGGTTGCGGTCGACGGCGATCCCGCCAGGCTCGGCGAGACCTTGCGAAAACTGACCGCGGCGAAGCCGGATTGAACAAGAAACGAGAGAAGGATCGAGATGACCGCCCGCATCATCGATGGAAAAGTCATTGCAGCAGAACTCCGCGCCCGCGTTGCCGATGAGGTGGCGCGGGTGCAGCGTGAGCATCGGCTGACGCCCGGGCTCGCGGTGGTGCTGGTCGGCAACGATCCCGCCAGCGAGGTCTATGTCCGCAGCAAGCACAAGCAGACCGAGGCGGCGGGGATGGCATCGTTCGAGCACGTCCTGCCCGCCGATGTCGCGCAGGACCAGTTGCTGGCGCTGATCCAGCAACTCAATCGCGATCCGGCCGTGCACGGCATCCTGGTGCAGCTGCCGCTGCCGAAATCGCTGGATACCGAGAAGGTCGTCAACGCCATCGATCCGGCGAAAGATGTCGACGGGTTGCATCCGAACAATGCCGGGCGTCTCGCCGGCGGGTTTGCCGCGCTGTCGCCGTGCACGCCGCTCGGCTGCATCATCCTGACCAAGAGCGTGCATGCCTCGCTGGAAGGCATGAACGCGATCGTGATCGGCCGCTCCAATCTGGTCGGCCGTCCGCTGGTGCAATTGCTGCTCAATGAAAACGCGACGGTGACGATTGCGCATTCGCGCTCGCGCGATCTGGCGCAATTATGCGCCCGCGCCGATCTGGTTTATGCCGCGGTCGGCAAGGCCGAAATGGTGCGCGGCGACTGGATCAAGCCCGGCGCCACCGTGATCGATGTCGGCATCACCCGGCTGCCGGCGGCCGACGGCAAGACCCGCCTGGTCGGCGATGTCGCCTTCGACGAAGCCTTGAAGGTCGCCGGCGCGATCACGCCGGTGCCCGGCGGTGTCGGCCAGATGACGGTGGCGTGCCTGCTGGTCAACACGCTGCGCGCGGCGTGCGCGATTCACGGATTGCCGAAGCCGGGGGTTTAGTCACCGTCATTCCGGGGCGCGCGTTAGCGCGAACCTCAGATGTGCAATTGCACATCGGGGAATCTCGAGATTCCGGGTTCATGCTTCGCATGCCCCGGAATGACGATTATGTTGTTTCACCCCGCGCTGTTCTCGATCAGCCGCCGATAGAACCGGATCATGTCGGCATAACCCTCGACGCTGAGGCGTTCATTGGTGCCGTGAAACCGCTTCAGGTCGTCGGAATTCGCACGCACCGGCGAGAAGCGTAAAATATTGTCCGATATCCCGGTGAAGTGGCGCGAGTCGGTCATGGCCACCATCAGGCCGGGCGCGACGACGACGTCGGGAAAAATCTCGCGGATGGTGCGGGTGAGCATCTGGAAGGACGGGCTGGCGCTGCTCGTCACCGGCGGCGGATCGGAGTTGCCGGAAAACGGTTCGATCGCGATCCGGTCGTTGCCGACGGTGGTGCGGACATGGTTGATCACGCTGCCTTGCGTGTCGCCCGGGATCAGGCGGAAGTTGACGGTGGCCGCGGCATTGCCGGGCAGCACATTATCCTTGTCGCCGGCATTGAAGATGGTCAGCGCCGTGGTGGTGCGGACCGTCGCTTCGGTCGGGCCGGTCTTTTCGAATTCGCGCAGCAATAGCGGCTTGAACAGCCACAGGTTCGACAGCACGACGCGGTTGAAGCCGCTCATTTCCGGCGCCAGCGTGTCGAACATGTCCGACACCGCGCCCCGAATCTGCATCGGCAGGCGATGGTCTTCCAGCCGCGCCAGCGCCGCGCTCATCATGCCGATCGCGGTCTGGCGCGATGGCATCGAGGAATGGCCGGGGGTGGCCTGCGCGGTCAACACCAGCGTGGCGTAGCCTTTCTCGGCGACGCCGATCAGGGCGGCGGGCTTGTCGAGGCCTTTCAGGATGCCCTCGGTGATCAACAGGCCCTCGTCCAGCACGAAGTCGAGTTTTATGCCGCGCGAGGCCAGCAGCGCGGCGATCGCCTTGGAGCCTCTGAGCCCGGAGACTTCCTCGTCGTGACCGAACGCGAAATAGACGGTTCGTTTCGGGCGAAATCCACCCTTCGCCATCTGCTCGGCGGCCTCCAGCATCGCATAGAGGTTGCCCTTGTCGTCCCACGATCCGCGGCCCCAGATGAAGCCGTCGGCAATGACGCCGTCGAACGGCGGCTGCTGCCAGTCCTTCTCGGTGCCCGGCGCCACCGGCACCACGTCCTGATGCGCCAGCAGCGCGATCGGCGCCGCCTTGGGATCGCTGCCCTCCCAGGTGTAGAGCAGGCTGTGACCGCCGACGAGTTCGCGCCTGGCCGCGGCATGAAACGCCGGAAAGCTGTTTTCGATGTGCGCCCGCAGGCCGCGCAGCGCCTCGGCGCTCTGTTCGGGATTGAGGAAATTCGAAATGGTCCGGAACCGGATCGCCTCGCCGAGCCGCGCCGCCGCGCCCTGGTCGACCGCCGTGCGCGGCACCGCGGCCACCTGAATTTGCCGCGAGCCGTGCGAGAAGACGTTGAACAGCAGCACGCCGGCGAGAATGATGATCGCGGCGATCGCCAGCAGCACGATGTTGCGGATGATTCTGATCAGCCGGCGCATGGGGAATGCCTCTCGAGTTTCGTCCTGGCTGAGTCTCTTCTTCCCCTTCGCCCGCGCGATGCCTTCCTCGATCAGCCGGTGTGCATCCTCGGCGCCGCCCCAGCGCAGCACCTTGACCCATTTGCCGGGTTCGAGATCCTTGTAGTGCTCGAAGAAATGCTGGATCTGCTGCAGCGTGATCTCGGGCAGGTCGCTGTAGGTCCGCACCTTGTCGTAGCGCTGCGTCAGTTTCGAGGACGGCACCGCGATGATCTTCTCGTCGCCGCCGGCTTCGTCTTCCATCAGCAACACGCCGACCGGCCGCACGCTCATGACGGCGCCGGGCACGATGGCGCGGGTGTTGGCGACCAGCACGTCGCAGGGGTCGCCATCGCCGGACAAAGTGTGCGGGATGAAGCCGTAATTTCCGGGATAGCGCATCGCGGTATAGAGAAACCGGTCGACCACCAGCGTGCCGGCGTCCTTGTCCATTTCGTATTTGATCGGCTCGCCGCCAACCGGCACCTCGATGATGACGTTGACGTCGTGCGGCGGATTGATTCCGATCGGGATGGCGTCAATGCGCATGGATGGCTCCGCAAAGCTTTGAAGAGGTCATGGATAGGACGCGACGCGGGCTGAGGCCAGCCTCGATTGGCTCAAGACCCGGCAGGGCTCAATTGGTCCAGGCGAAGGCGACCTTGTCGAGCGACTTCGGTCCGAACTTCTCCGAGGATCGCGCCACCATGCGGCCGCCGAGCGCGCGGTAGAACTCGGTCGCGGGATCGTTGTCGGACAGCGCCCAGATCACCATGCTTTTCAGCCCGCTCTGCAACAGGTCGCGCCGTGCGGCGGTGAACAGCCGGCGGCCGAAGCCGAGACCCTGGAATTCCGGCCGCAAATACAGTTCGTAAATCTCGCCTTCGAAGTGCAGGCTGCGGGCGCGGTTGCGGCCGTAATTGGCGTAGCCGGCGACCTTGTCGCCGAACACCAGCACGCTGACGCGGCTGCCCTTGCGGATCGCGCTATCCCACCATTGTGGGCCGCGGCGGTTGATCAGCTTTTCCAGCTCGGCACCGGGGATGATGCCCTGATAGGCCGAACGCCAGGCTTCGTCATGGGTGGACGCCACCGCGGCTGCATCAGCAGCTTTGGCCGGCCGAACCTCGATCAGGGTTGTGCTCATGGTCCTGATCAAAGCAAGTCGGCGCGTCGGCTTCAAGGTCCATCCTTAATTATCGGTTAACCTGTGGATTTTCTGCATCAGTTTTGCCGATCTCTGTACCGAAAGAGGACAGGAAGATGCCCAGGGCGGCACCGGGATGATGATTGACGGTGCATAACCGGGCCGAGCCATCCCCCGGGGGAGGGCGTCTTCACGGAAAAATGCTCGGGATTTGATTCGCCGTGGGTATTCTGCGCGTAGATCCGAACCCGCCCTTTGCAGCCGTGTCAGGCAAATTCATGCAACCCTTCAAGGCGTTTTTCGCTCTGGCCGCGCTTGGCGCGCTCTGTATCCAGACCGCGACGGCGCAAACCAGGCTGGGGCCGCAAGGCGCCGAGGCCGAGCCTGGTCGCATGCAGCAATGGCTGCTGCCGTCGCCGGCGATGGACACCGCCGTGCACGCCGTGCTGTTTCGCCCGCCCGGGGATGGGCCGTTTCCACTGGCTGTGATCGCGCACGCCTCGACCCAGAACGTCCTGCGTCGCGCGCAAATGCCGCAGCCCGAATACCGGCCGCTGTCGGCATGGCTGGTCGCGCGCGGCTTTGCGGTGCTGGTGCCGCAGCGCCCGGGGCATGGCGCCAGCGGCGGACGCTATCTCGAGGATCAGGGCGGCTGCGACGAAGCCGACTATGCACGCGCCGGGCGCGCCACCGCCGATGTGATCGCGGCGGCGTCGGGTTTTGTGCGCAAGCAATCCTTTGTCCGGCAGGACGGCATGGTCGTTATCGGGCACTCGGCCGGCGGCTGGGGCGCGCTGGCCCTGGCCAGCGAGAATCCGAAGGATGTTGCCGCCATCATTGCATTTGCGCCCGGCCGCGGCGGCCGCGCCAACGATGTTCCCAACCAGGTGTGCGCGCCGCATACGCTGATTTCGGCGGCGGCCGAATTCGGCAAGGCCGCGCGTGTGCCGGTCACCTGGCTGGTGGCCGACAATGACAGCTATTTTTCGCCGGCGTTTTCGAAGCAACTGGCCGACGCATTTCGCAAGGCCGGCGGCAAAGCGGAGTTTCGCGTATTGGCCGCGTCGGGCAGCGAGGGGCACTGGATGGCGGAGACCGAGGCCGGCATCAGGATTGCCGGGCCCGGAACTCGATCGCGCGCTGAAGCCGCTGAAGCCCAACCCGGCCAAAAAGCCATGAACATCTATTTCGTGCTGAAATATCTGCATGTGCTTGGCGCCATCGTCATCCTCGGCACCGGAACCGGCATCGCCTTCTTCATGCTGATGGCCCATCGCAGCGGCGATGTCGCCTTCATTGCGCGCACGGCGTCGACCGTTGTCATCGCCGACATGCTGTTCACGGCGTCGGCGGTGATCCTGCAGCCGGTCACCGGCGGATTGCTGGCGCTGCATTTGGCAATGCCGCTGTCCGAGCCCTGGCTGGCGGCCTCGCTCGGGCTTTATCTGGTGGCCGGGCTGTTCTGGATTCCCGTGATCTTCATGCAGATTGAAATGCGCGATCTGGCGCGGCTGGCCGATGCGCAGCGCCAGCCATTGCCGCCGCGTTACTTTGCGCTGTTCCGCCGCTGGTTTTTGTTTGGCATTCCCGGCTTCGGGTCGGTCATGATCATCCTTTGGCTGATGATCGCCAAGCCGCAATTAGGGAATGCCGATGTCCGCACGCAAAAAGATCCTGGTGCTCGGCGCCTCCGGCCTGATCGGACGGTACGTCACGGACGATTTGCGGGCGCGGGGTTTTGACGTGGTCGGGGTCGCGCGGCGATTTTCAGCCTCGCAGAAAGTCAAGTTCGCTCGATCTGGAACTGCCCGTGATGTCGATGGATCCGGCGGCGCTGGCGCGGCTCATCTGCGACCACGGCATCGACATCGCGGTCAATTGCCTCGGCGTGCTGCAGGACGGCCCCGGCAGCGACACCCGCAATGTCCACCGCGATTTCGTCGAGCGGCTGCTGCGCGCGATCAAAGCCTCCGGCCGCGCGATCCGCCTCGTCCACATTTCGATTCCGGGTGCTGCCGACGAGGACCGCACCGCCTTCAGCGCGACCAAACGCGAAGCCGAGCGGCTGATCATCCGTGTTCGGCGTGCCCTACGCGATCCTGCGGCCCGGATTCGTCATCGCGCCGTCGGCCTATGGCGGCAGCGCCATGCTGCGCGCGCTGGCCGCACTGCCGTCCGATCTGCCCGCGGCGGAATCCGCAGTCCCGTTCCAGCCGGTCGCGGTCGAGGATATCGCTGCGACGATCGCGTGGCTGGCCGGCCGCGACATCGGCGACGAGGCCAGCAACGCCGTGAGCTGGGACCTGATGACGCCGCAGCCGGTCACGCTCGGCGGGGTCGTCGACCAATTCCGCCGCTCGTTCGGCACCGCCGACATGCCGCGCGTGCGGCTACCGCGGTTCATGCACGATCTCGGCGCCAGAATGGGCGATCTCGCCAGCCGGCTCGGCTGGATGCCGCCGATGCGGACCACCGCGATCGCGGAGATGCGGCGCGGCGTCACCGGTGATCCCGCGGCCTGGATGGACGCGACCGGCATCGTGCCGAAAACGCTGGCGCAGATGGTCGGACCACGCTCCGCCACCATCCAGGACAAATGGTTCGCGCGGCTGTTCCTGATCAAGGCGCTGGTGATCGCCAGCCTCGCGGTGTTCTGGATCGTCTCGGGCTTTATTGCGCTGGTGATTTCCTATGATGCGGCGGCAGCGATCCTGAGCGCGCACGGCTTCCCGCCGGCGCTGGTCGCGCCGGTCACGGTCGGCACCAGCCTGATGGATATGACCATCGGCGCGCTGATCGCGTTCCGCCGCACCGTTGCTGCCGGATTGATCGCCGGCATCGTCGCCTCGCTCGGCTACATGGCGGGCGCGGCGATCCTCGCGCCGGATTTGTGGATCGAGCCGCTCGGCGCGCTGGTCAAGACCGGGCCTGCGATCGTGCTGATGCTGGTGGCGCTGCTGACGCTGGACAACAGATGAGTGTGTGGCCTGACGATGACGTTATTCTCTACGACGGCGTCTGCGTATTCTGCTCGCGCTGGGTCCGCTTCGTCGCGTCGCGCGACGTGGAGAAGCGATTTCGCTTCACCGCGATCCAATCCGGCTATGGCACAAGGCTGGCGCAGGCGTTCGGGATCGATCCAAGCGATCCCGACACCAATGCGGTCGTGCATGGCGGCGTCGCTTACTTCAAATCCGACGCCGCGCTGACGGTGCTTTCGAATTTGCCGGGATGGGGTTGGGTGCGCGTGTTGCGCGCGGTGCCGAAGCCGTTGCGCGATGCGGTCTATGGCCTCGTCGCGCGGAATCGCTACCGGATTTTCGGGAAGTATGAGGCGTGCTTTGTGCCGGATGCGGGGCTGAGGGCGAGGGTGCTGGAGTAAGAGCATTTGACCGTCATTCCGGGGCATCGCGCAGCGATGAACCCGGAATCTCGAGATTCCCCGGTGCGCAATTGCGCACCTGAGGTCTGGTCCTTCGGACCATCCCGGAATGACGCGTCAGCTCCTCGCCAGCGAAGCCAACACCTCCCCCGCCGCCCGTTCCCCGCTGTCCCGTGCTCCATGCGCGGTGGAGAAAAACTCCGGCGAGGTCGCCTCCCCCGCAAAGAACAGCCGCCCGTCGACGGGAGCGGCGAGCACCGCCCGCGCGCCGGCGTGGCCGGGCAGCGCGTGCGAATAGGAGCCGCGCGCAAAGGGATCGTGGGCCCAGCGCGATTCCGACAGCGGCTTTAGTCTGCGGCGGAAATCATTGCCGAGAAAGCCTGCGATCTCGTCGATGGCTTGCGCCGCCAGCGCGCCGTCGCCGGCGTCTTCCAGCGCCTGCGCAAAGCGGCCGCCGAAAAAGCCTTCGATGCAGGGCTGCCCGAACGGGCGCAAATGATAGGTGCCCATCGCGGTGCGCATGGTGGCGCCGCGCAGATTGCCGTCCTTCGGCAGCGCCTCCGGCTGATCCAGCGTCAGCATCACCTTGTCGGCGAGGCCGAGCGGCAGGCCGCGCGCGGCGTCGACTTTGCCTGATAGCGCCGGGTGAAAGCGTATCGCCTCGTCGGCGATCAGATTGGTCGGCACCGTGACGATCACCTTGCCGGCCGTGACGACGCCCCGCGAGGTCTCGATCCGAATTCGCTTTGCCGAATGGTCGATCAGCGTGACGTTGCAGTTGAAGGCGAGCGGGCAGGGTGCGCCATAGGCCGCCATCAGCGCGCCGTAGCCGCGCCGCACCCGCCAGTTGATCTCGCTGTCCTCGTAGGCCGCCATGTCCAGGATCGAGACCTGGTCCAGTTCGCAGCCGTTGACGTAGGTCGAGATCGCATCGATCATCGGGTTCCAGCGGTTGCCGGGCTCGAGATAGTTGCTGGCGGCGCTATCGCGGCCGCCTTCCGCGGCTTGAGCGGCGCGGTCATAGAAGGCGTCGAGCGCCCGGATGAATTCTGCCCGTTCCTGCAACGGAAAGACTCCCTCATGGGCGGCCTGCTCGCGCCATGGCGGGCGGGTCTTGTCGACTTCGAAGTTCAATTGTTCGGCGATTGTGACGAACGAATTCTCGTCCGCCGAATGCAGCCAGCCGCAACCGAGGTCGAAGGTGATATCGGGCGCCGCCATGATGGTGTGGCCGCGTCCGCCGACGCGATTACGCGCTTCCAGCACGATCACCGAGAGGCCGGAATTTTCCAGCGCCCGCGCGGCACCGAGGCCTGCGGCGCCGGCTCCGATGATGGCGACATCGACTTCGGAGGGGAGGGACATCACGTCGTCTATCTCTTCGTCATGCCCGGGCTAAAGCGCGAAGCGCGTCTTCGCGCAGATGTGCCGGGCATCCACGTCTTTTCAGTATCCAAGACGTGGATGGCCGGGACAAGCCCGGCCATGACGGTATCTTCAGCAGCGTGGAGCTTTACGCCACCGCCTGCTTGGCCTTTTCCGCGCGCTTGCGGTCGTTGGCGTCGAGGAACTTCTTGCGCAGCCGGATCGACTTCGGGGTCACCTCGACCAGCTCGTCGTCCTCGATATAGGCCAGCGCCTTTTCCAGCGGCATCTGGATCGGCGGCGTCAGGCGCACCGCTTCATCCTTCGAGGTGGTGCGGATGTTGGTGAGCTGCTTGCCCTTGAGGACGTTGATCTCGAGATCGTTGTCGCGGGTGTGCTCGCCGACGATCATGCCCTTGTAAACCTTCCAACCTGGCTCGATCATCATCGGGCCGCGATCCTCCAGCTTGAACATCGCATAGGCCACGGCCTCGCCCTGGTCGTTGGAGATCAAAACGCCGTTGCGGCGGCCCTGGATATCGCCCTTGTAAGGCGCATAGCCGTGGAACAGGCGGTTCATCACGGCGGTGCCGCGGGTGTCCGTGAGCAATTCGCCCTGATAGCCGATCAGGCCGCGGGTCGGCGCGTAGAACACCAGCCGTTGCCGGTGACCGCCGGAGGGACGCATCTCGATCAGCTCGGCCTTGCGTTCGCTCATCTTCTGCACGACGACGCCGGAATGCTCCTCGTCGACGTCGATCACGACCTCCTCGATCGGCTCCCGCCAATCGCCGGTGACTTCGTCCTTTTGCAGCACCACGCGGGGCCGCGATACGCTGAGCTCAAAGCCTTCACGGCGCATGGTCTCGATCAGGATGCCGAGCTGCAACTCGCCGCGGCCGGCGACTTCCATCGCGTCATTGTCATCGGATTCGCGAACCCCCAGCGCCACATTGCCTTCGGCTTCGCGCAGCAGCCGGTCGCGGATCATGCGGCCGGTGACCTTGGTGCCTTCGGTGCCGGCCAGCGGGGAGTCGTTGACGCGGAATGTCATCGCCAGGGTCGGCGGATCGATCGGCTGCGCCTGGATCGGCAATTCCACCGCGGGATCGCAGATGGTGTGAGCGACGGTGGCGTTCGGCAGCCCGGCGAGGGCGACGATGTCGCCGGCTTCGGCCTCTTCCACGGCGGTCCGTTCAATGCCGCGGAAAGCCAGCACCTTGGTGATACGGCCGGTCTCGATCAGCTTGCCGTTATGGTCCAGCACCTTGACGCTCTGGTTCGGCTTGACCGTCCCCGACGAAACGCGCCCGGTGATGATGCGGCCGAGATAGGGATTGGCTTCCAGAATGGTGCCGAGCAGGCGGAACTCGCCTTCCTCCACCACCGGCGGCTTGACGTGGCTGAGGATCAGATCGAACAGCGGCTGCATGCCGTCGTCGTGCGAACCCTCGAGCGTCGTCGCCATCCAGCCCTGCTTGGCCGAGCCGTAGAGAATCGGGAAATCGAGTTGTTCCTCGCTGGCGTCGAGCGCTGCGAACAGGTCGAACACTTCGTTGATGACTTCGATGGGACGCGCGTCGGCGCGGTCGACCTTGTTGATGACGACGATGGGCTTGAGACCCATCCGCAGCGCCTTCGACACCACGAATTTGGTTTGCGGCAGCGGACCCTCGGCGGCGTCGACCAGCACCAGCGCGCCGTCCACCATGTTGAGGATGCGCTCGACCTCGCCGCCGAAATCGGCATGGCCCGGGGTATCGACGATGTTGATGCGGGTGTCTTTCCACTGCACCGAAGCGGCCTTGGCCAGAATGGTGATGCCGCGCTCGCGCTCCAGATCGTTGGAGTCCATCGCGCGCTCAACCTGGCGCTGGTTGTCGCGATAGACGCCGGATTGCTGCAGCAGGCGATCGACCAGCGTGGTCTTGCCGTGGTCGACGTGGGCGATGATGGCGACGTTGCGAAGGTTCATAGCTGTTCTTCTGGTTCGGACAATGGCTGGAGCGCGATCTCACCGGAAAACCGGGACCCACTTTTCCGGATCACGCTCAAAAACCTGGATTCTGGAGGGCACCGGGTGCCCAAAAAGGAAGCCCGGCCAAAAGGACCGGGCAAACCTTACTCGTTGCGGCGCAATATAGTCAGAAATCGCCGAAAAACAATGTGTTGTTTGCAGTTTGGTTAGCTGAATTTCGCGCCAAAAGCGGGCTTATCGGCGCGAACCGATGCACAGCGCGCCCAGTTCGAGCTCAATACCCGTTAAAATGTGCTGGGGGCTGCCCGAAACGCTGCTCTTTGTGGATGGCGCCATGCATGGCCTATGACTGGCCTTCGGTCGGATAAACGCCGCGCAACACCTCTTCAAAATGGTTTTTGACGGCTTCGTTGCACAGGCAGGCCCGGATCTGCAGGGCATCGCGGTTGAGAATCAGGATCGAGCCCCGGCGGGTTTCCAAAACCCCTTCCGCCTTGAAGGTCTGGATCACCCGGCTGGTATAGCTGCGGCCGACCCCCAGCAGTGTCGCGAGCTGCTCATGGGTGAGCGGCACCACATTGTCGCCGTCGGTGCGCTCCATCGCGGAGATGATCCATTTCGCGGTGCGCTGCTCGATCGAATGGATCGCGTTGCAGGCCGTCGCCTGAAATATCTGCGCGAGCATGCAGTCGGCATAGCGCGCGAACACGTTGCGCAGCGTGGGTGATTTTGCTTTCGCCGCCTCGAGCCTGGCGACCCGCAGCCGCGCGAACGGCCCGGCGAATTTGACCATGATGCGGGTATAGGCCGGCAGGTACCCCTGGCTGACGATGCCGCCGACGGCGCCTTCGCGGCCGACCAGGATGGTCTCGACATCGCGGCCGTCCTCGTTGGGGACCATGAAGGTCGCAAGACTCGGCCCGCACGGAAAGTGGACGGTCTCGACATCGTCGCCGGGATTGTAAAGCAGGTCGTTGGCATTGACCTCCTCGCGCACGAGATCCGGCGCGATCATGGCAAAATCGCTGGCGCTGAGTCGCCGCAACAGATTGTTGAACGGCCGATCGCTGCCGTCCGTCGTGCTTTCGGCTCGCACAGCCATCTCGGTATCCCCTTGCCCCTGATGGCGACAATAATCGATCGTAGCTGATTTTTATGTCCACTAGTGCACAGACGGCGAGCGTCCGGTGTGGTGGTTTCACGATTGGAACCTGCCGGGGTGTCGAAATCGGCTGGGATCAACTCTGCAAACTGGGACTGTTGTCAGCGTGATCATGGAACCCGCCTTTCTCGACGGTTTGCCCGAAGACGTGCTGGTTGTTGAGGATGACCCGATCATCGCGCTCGATTTCGAGGACACCATTCTTGGGTTTGGCGTGAAAAGCGTGCGAACGGCGGGGAGCGTCGCCAGGGCGCTTGAAATAATCGCCGACCGCGCCCCGGATTTCGCGCTGCTCGATGTCGGGCTGGTCCATGAAAAGAGTTTTGTGATCGCCGAGCGGCTGGACGCGCTGCAAATTCCGTTCGCCTTCGTGACCGGCTATGGCGTCATTGCCGGGTTGCCCGCAGCGCTATCGAAGAAGCCGACGCTGCCAAAACCCTGTCCGACCGATGCGCTGGAAGCGGTGTTGAGACGCGGACCTTCTATTGCTTCGAGCTAACGCAGAGTTCGGCAAGATCGGCTTCGATGCCGCCGAGGAAGGTGTCGGGACCAATTTTCGGAGCATCCTCCATCTTCGTCGCGGCCGTACTCGCGACCAGGGATTGCTGCGACAGGGCAAGGTATTTCTGCAGCACGGGCGACTTGTTCGAGGCCGCGAATTGGCTGTGCTTGCGTTCCGCAGCTTCGGTCGGATTCATCTCCAGCAGTTTGTTGTTTCCCGTCCGCAGCGGTGAAATCGCCGTGAGCTTGATCTTCTTGGCCAGGACGTAGCGGTCGAACTCGTCGAAAAACAAATCGACAATCACGGCCTGCTGGATCGGCCGCTCGAGCTCCATGCTGTGCTTCACATCCGCATCGTCGCGCAGCCGCGACAGCTCTTCCTCGGCGCCAGGCCCGGCGGTCGCCGTGAATTTGTCCCGGTAGATCTTGGGGTCGATGAAGGAGTTGGCGGTCTCCATCATGCGCAGGCCCCATTTGACGATGAGGTCGTGGCCACGCTGCTCGAGCTGGTCAGGCGCAATACCCTTGGCGGTGAGACACGCGACGTCGGCATCGCTGCGCAAGGACTTGCCGAGTTCGGCGACCATGGCCTTGCCATACGGAGAATCGAAGGCTTCGCGGATCTGTGCGGGCAGCGCGGCGCGCGTTTCCTCCGGCGATTGCGCAGGCGCCGCCATCGCGCCCGCAAGCCATAACGCGCCGGCGATCAGCAGCCTGTGAAGCTTCACGGCAGCACCTCTCACTCCTGATGAGGCAAGATTAGCACGAGGGGTCCGGCCGTTACATCGGTTTGGGATCGAGCGTGGTCGACCACAGCGCCACGTCGGCGCGGTCGCGCAAGGTCACCGTCATTTGCCCGGTGGCGCCGTCTATCTTGACGTGGCCGAAGAACTGCATTCCCGCCGATGGCGGCAAATTCCGCTTGCCGGCGTCGGGCGCTTTGAAAAACTTCACCTCCGGACCGAAGGTGTTGTCGAGTTTGTCCGGCCCGAACGTGCCGGCATTGAACGGACCGGAGACGAACTCCCAGAACGGATCGAAATCCTGAAACTGCGCCTTGTTGGGATCGTAGTAATGCGCGGCGGTGTAGTGCACATCAGCGGTCAGCCACACGGTGTTGGCGACGCCTGCCGTCTTCATGAAGCGCAGCAAGTCGGCGATTTCGAGTTCGCGGCCGCGGGGCGGCCCGTCGCCCTGCGCTAACGCTTCCGAACCTTTCTTGTTCGCGCCGTCATCATAGACGATCAGGCTGAGCGGCTGGTCGGACGCGATCACCTTCCAGGTGGCGCGGGAGTTCAGCAGACCGCGCTTCAGCCATGCGAGCTGGTCCGGCCCCAGGAAGTAGCTGTCCGGGCCGTAGCTGGTCTGCTGGTTATCGTTATTTGGACTGCGATAGCTGCGCTCATCCAGCATGAAGACGTCGAGATGCGGCCCGTAATTGAGCGTGCGGTAGATGCGGCCCGGCTCGACGATGCTCTCGCGCATCGGATACATCTCGTGGAAGGCGCGGGCCGCGCGGGCGGCCAGCAGCATCACGTTGCGTTCTTTATAGGCGGCCGGAAGCTGCTTGGAGAGCGACCAGTTGTTGACGACTTCATGGTCGTCCCACTGCACGAAGATCGGCACCTCGGCATTGAAGGCGCGCACATTGTCGTCGAGGAAATTGTATTTATGCGCGGCGCGGAACTCGTCGAGCGTCTCGGCGACCTTGGCTTTCTCCGGGATCGTGACGTTCTTCCAGATCTTGCCGTCGGGCAGCTTGACCTCGGCCTTGATGACGCCGTCGGCATAGACGGTGTCGCCGGAATGCAGCAGGAAATCCGGCCGGTGCTTGCGCATGGTCTCGAACATATACATGCCGCCATCGTCGGGATTGATGCCCCAGCCTTGGCCTGCGACGTCGCCGCCCCAGACGAAGCTGACATCGCGTCGGTGCGCCGGCGCGGTGCGAAAGCGGCCGACCACCGGCTCGCTGGCAATATCGGTATGCGACAGGTCGCGGAATCTGACGCGGTAGAAAATATCCTGCCCGGCAGGCAGATTCTCCAGCAGCATTTTCGCGGTGAAGTCGCTCTCGGGATCTGCCGCGATCGGCGGCAGGGCCTTCGCATTGCTAAACGATTCCGTTGTCGCGACCTCGACCATCATCTGCGATGGCCGGTCGGCACGCGCCCACACCACGCCGCCATCGGTGCCGACGTCGCCGGATTGCACGCCGTGGGTGATACGCGGCCGGTCGGCGGCGCGGCTGAGATAGGGCATTGCAAGGCTGCCGAGCACACCGGCGCCGGTCGCAGCTGCGGTTGAAAGGAAACGCCGGCGCGAAAGTCGGCGAGAGATTTGGATCGTGATGCGGGCCTCATTCGGAGTCCGGCTCGATTCCGTCATTCCGGGATGGTCCGAAGGACCAGACCCGGAATCTCGAGATTCCGGGTTCGATGCTTCGCATCGCCCCGGAATGACGGCCAAGTCCTGGAGATGCCAAGCGACGACGCTATAGGAAAATCATATGACCGCGCAATTACGCGGGCCAGCCGCCTACAGCGCGCCGGTCGCCCGGAACTGCGCACCCGCCCGCTGCAAATTCTGCGGCATGCTGAACAGCAGCGTCTTGCGATCGGCCACGGCGTTGTGGAATTGCTCGAGCGCGATATTGAAGGCGGTCAGCGCGCCTTCCTCGATGGTGCCTTGCTCGAAGCAGTGCAGCGTGGCGCGCAGGATGTCGTCGGCCTCGGCCTGCATCTGGTCGAGTTCTTCGCTGGAATCGCTGGCGCGCGCCGCCGCAATCATATCCAGCAGCCGTTCACGGAGCGCTGCTGTTGTCGTTGCGCTCGTCCTTCTTCAGAGCGCCGGCGAACCACGCGCCGAGCGAGCCCATGGCGGACAGCGCCATCAATCCCCACCAGATGTAATCGCCGTAGCGATCCATGAAGCTTTTTTCTTCGCCGTCGACATAGGCCGCCGCGCCTGGATGCACCGGGATCACGGCATCCTTGTCGGTGTCCGGGGTCTCGATCATGGCCGCCAGCGGGAAATCCGACTTCAGGGTCTGACGGATGCCAAACAGCTGCCGGGTGAAGGCGGAGACGGTCGGCTCGGCCAGGCCCTTTCGGGCGACGATGTGGTGGGAGAAGCTGATCGTCTTCACTTCTTCTTCGGGTTTGGCGGGCGAGCCGCCGAACGATCCCGCAGGTATTTCGGACGATTCGTACACCGGGTGGTTCTGGGCGATCGCCGCGGCGGCATCGATCACCAGGAAGGTCGGCGTTCCGCCGTCGCGGGCCGATGCCGCGATCGCATCCGCCGTGATCTTGCTGTTGACCGGACCGGCGGCGAGATAGGCATCCGCCCGCTGGTTGCGAATCGCTTCAGCGGCCTCATTGGCCGGAAACTGAACGATCTCTACCTTGCTGGCGTCGACGCCATATTGCTGCAGGATCACCCCGAGCAAATTGACATTGGCCTGGGTGCGGCCGACGACGCCGATGCGGCGCCCCGCCAGGTGGGGAATCTTGGTGATCGCCGGCGCGGCCTTCTTGCCTTTGATAGCTTTCGCTGCCGGCGGTACCCACAGCACCGCAACGTTCTTGCGCAGCGTCGCGACTGCCTGGACATTTTTCGGCACGGCGAGATCGCCGCGGATGATGGCGAGATCGGCCTTGCCGTCGGCAATCGCCTGCGCGCTTGCCACCGCGCCGTCGGTCTGCATCGGGCGCAGCCGGACGAAGCCGCGGGCCTGGGTAAAGGCCTGCGTTAGCGCCTGCACCACCTTGATGTCATCGCTGTTGGGAGGCCCGACCGCGATCCGCAAGGTCACCGGCCGCATCGCGAAATAATAGGCGCCTGCCAGTGAGCCGGTCAAAGCGAGCAGGCCGGCCAGGATGACCAGCATCAACTTCCGCTTAGCCGGGCGCGGCGACGGCGCCGCCGGCGGTCCGACAAAGTCGGGTTCTCCGGTCACCGATCTGGCGAACAGTCGTTTGACGTTCAAGTTGATCCCGCCGACGCAGTTTGAGCATCGATCATAGCAAATTCCTGTCCGCCCGGACGTTACATCTACGTCATGGTTACCAGACGCAATGGACGGGCTTTGCCGCCTTATTGTGGCGGGCAAGGGCCTTGTGGCGGGCAAGGGCCGCTCCAGCCGCCGAAACGGTCCTGGCGGGGATCCCGGGGGCGGTCTGCGGTGTTAGGATGGGCCGGCACCGAACTCCGGCTATCTTTGCATGGGCTCGTTTTCGATATTTTAATTGGGAGGATCGTCATGGCGGAGCGGCTATCGGCGGAGGCGCGAAAATCGGCCCTGAAGGGGCTGTCCGGCTGGACCGAGACCGCCGGGCGCGAAGCGATCGCGAAAACCTTCACCTTCAAGGACTTCAATGAAGCTTTCGGGTTCATGGCGCGCGCTGCGCTGGTGGCCGAAAAGAGCGATCACCACCCGGAATGGCGCAACGTTTACAAGACGGTGGAAGTGGTCCTGGCGACCCACGACGCCGGCGGCGTCACCGCCCTCGACATCGACCTGGCCACCGCCATGAATGCGATCGCAAAGCAGCTCGGGGTCGCCTGACGGCGCCGGGCAATCTTGTACCCAAATCTTGTAGGCTTGCCACGGCATCCCCAATTTGAGCTGTGTCCGCCGCGGCGATCGGCCGCGCCGTTTGAGGAGCCTTGCGATGGCATCTGAACACACCGTGGGTTTTGAGCCGGCCGAGGAGCTGGCGAAAGATCGCGAAAGCGTTCGCAGGCGTTTTTGGGCCAAGCTGAAGCGGGTGGTGGCCGGGCTGCCGTTCGCCGAGGATTTGCTCGCGGCCTATTACTGCGCATTCGACAGCCAGACCCCGCGCCACGTGCAGGTGGCGCTGCTCGGTGCCGTCGCCTATTTCGTGCTGCCGTTCGATTTCGTCCCCGACATGTTGCCGGTGCTCGGCTTCACCGACGATGCCGCCGTGCTCGCCACCGCGATCCGGATGGTCGCGACCCACATCACGCCGGAGCATCGCGACGCCGCCCGCGCCGCGTTGCAGCGGGGCGGTGTGAGCGATCCGGAAAAGTAATTCGAGGTAGTCGCTACAACTACCGTCGTCGTCCCCGCGTCACGGATGCAAGATCACCTTGCCCATGGCCTTGCGGCCCGCCAGCACCTTCAGGGCATCGGCGGTCTGCGCCAGCGGGAAGGTGCGGTCGACATGGGAAGAGATCTTGCCCTCCGCGGTCCACTTCACGAGCTTCTCCAGATTGGCGCGGTTCTTTTCCGCGTTGAGCCGCGCCCAGGCGCCCCAGAACACGCCCCGGATATCGCAGCCTTTCAGCAGCGCGAGGTTGAGCGGCATTTTTGGAATGTCGCCGGCGGCGAAGCCGATCACCAGGAAACGGCCTTCCCAGGCGATCGAGCGTAATGCTGCCTCGGCGTAAGTGCCGCCGACGGGATCGAAAATAATATCGGCGCCCTTGCCGTTCGTGAGCCGGCGCAAGCCTTCCTTGAGATCTTCGGATGCGTAGTTCAGTCCGAGTTCGGCGCCGTGCGCCTTGGCAAATTCCAGCTTCTCATCCGACGAGGCGCAGGCGATCACCTTCAGGCCCATCAGCTTGCCGAGTTCGCAGGCGGCGAGGCCGGTGCCGCCGGCAGCGCCCAGCACCGCCATGGTCTCGCCCGGCTTCAGGCTGGCGCGGTCTTCCAGCGCATGCAGCGCGGTGCCGTAGATGATGATGATGCCGGCGGCGCGGTCGAAATCCAGATTGTCCGGAATCTTGACGATCGAATTCGCCGGCAGCGCGATCTTTTCACGCGCGCCATTGTGGCCGCAGGACGCCACCACGCGGTCGCCGACTTTCAAATCCGTGACCCCGGCGCCGACGCTGTCGATCACGCCGGCGACTTCGGCCGCCGGTGAAAACGGAAATGGCGGCTTGATCTGGTACTTGCCCTGGATCATCAACAGGTCGAAGAAATTCAGCGCCGCGGATTTGATCGCGATCACAGCCTCGTTGGGTCCGGCCACCGGATCCGGCACATCGGCCAGCACGAGGTCGTCGGGTCCGCAATATTGCGAGCAGAGAATGGCTTTCATGGACACACCTGAGTTTCGGACGCAGAGTTGAGGGGCTGGATGCTTCTTGCCGGATTTGAAGCCGGGCTACAATCTGATTCGAGTGGAGACACTTCGCGTCATTCCGGGGCGCGCGCAGCGCGAACCTCGATGTGCAGTTGCACATCGGGGAATCTCGAGATTCTGGGTTCAGTAACCTCTGGATTCCGGATCCAGCGCTACGCGCTGGTCCGGAATGACGGAGCGTTAGACAAGGAACAAAACAATGTTCGAAAAAAACCTGCTGGCGGGAAAGCGCATCCTGGTCACCGGCGGCGGCTCCGGGCTCGGTGCCGCGATGGGACGGCGGTTCCTGGAGCTTGGCGCCGAACTGATCATCTGCGGCCGCCGGCTCGCATTGCTGGAATCGACGGCCGCACAAATGCGCGGCGATCTCGGCGGCAAAGTCAGCGTCGTCAAATGCGACATTCGCGACGGCGCCGACGTCGATGCCATGATGGCGGCGATCTGGCGTGACGCGCCGCTCGACGTGCTGGTCAACAATGCCGCCGCGACCTTCATCGCCCAGACCGAGCAAATGTCGTTTCGCGCCGCCGATGCGATTCTCGCGCCGACGCTGCACGGCGCGATGTATTGCACGCTCGCTGCCGGCAAGCGCTGGATCGAGGGCAAGCACAAGGGCGTGGTGCTGAGCATTCTGTCGACCTCGACCATTACCGGCCGCGCCTTCACGGTGCCCTCGGCGATGGCGAAATCCGCCATTCTCGCGATGACCAAAAGCCTCGCGGTGGAATGGGGCCCCAAGGGCATCCGCACCGTGGCGATTGCGCCGGGCGCGTTTCCGACCGCGGGTGCATCCGGCCAGCTTCGTCCCGAGGGCCGCGACGACGGCTGGGCGGTGAGGAATCCGCTCGGCCGCGTCGGCGAGCACAGCGAGCTCGCCAATCTCGCAAGCTTCCTGATTTCCGATTCCGCCGGCTACATCAATGGCGAGATGGTGGTGCAGGATGGCGGCGCGCATTTGCGCGGTTCCGGCGCCGAGGATCTGTTGCAATGGAGCGACGCGCAGTGGGAGAAGCAGCGGGCGGCGCGGCTGAAAGGCTGAGGGACGGATGCTGCGGCCGGCGTTCCCCATGTCCGGTTCGCACCCCACGTAACTGCCTTCCCAAAAAGGCATTTCCCGGCTATCCATCGGCCCTGTGACAGGGAATCGCGGGCCATCTTCCAGTCACAATAATGAGGGAACCAGTCTTCGTGCGGCGAATCCTGATAGCTCTGGCGGCGAGTGTGTTGATGTGCGGGGTAGTTAACCCCGCGCTGGCGCAGAGCGCGTCGTCGAAAGCCTCGAAGAGTGCTGCGCCCGCCGCCAAACCGGAAGCCAAGCCCGCGGCTGCGGGAAGTGCGGAGCCGACGCTGCTCGGCCAGTTCGGCACCTGGGGCGCCTACACCGCCACGCCGAACGGCAAGAAGGTATGCTTCGCGCTGGCCAAGCCATCGTCATCGAAGACCAATCCGCCGAATCGCCCGCGCGACCCGGCCTACGCCTTCGTCTCCACGCGTCCGGCGGAGAAGGTCACCAACGAAGTTTCCGTCATGATCGGCTACACCTTGAAGCCGGGATCGGAATTGACCCTGGAGGTCGGCGGCGCGGCCTACGCGATGTACACCCAGGGCGACGGGCTCTGGATCAAGAACGCCGCCGAGGAAGAGCGGATGGTCGACGCCATGCGCAAGGCCGCCGATGTCACCGTCAAGGGCGTGTCGGCGAAGGGCACCGAGACCACGGACACCTTCTCGCTGAAGGGTCTTGCCCAGGCGCTCGACAAACTCTCGCAGGATTGCCGGCGTTAAGCGGCTTTTCACGGCAAAACCGTACCCGAATTAGTGCCTTTCCAGCGGGGTCGCTGGAAGGCCCATATCTTGAGAGGGTGGGTCCAGTGAAGCAGAGATCGATGACCGCCACCTCACTCGAAGCCAGTTCGGGCCTCGGCGCGCCCCTGGAAAAGATCGCGCTCGAAACCTATGTGCCGCCGGCGAAACCGTCGCTGGTCGGGCTGTCGCGCGCGGAAATTTCCGACCAGCTCGGCGCCATCGGCGTTCAGCCTGCGCAGCGCAAGATGCGCACCCAGCAGCTGTGGCACTGGATGTATGTCCGCGGCGCGCAGAATTTCGACGAGATGACCAGCATTTCCAAGGAAATGCGCAAGGAACTCGAACAGCACTTCACCGTCGCGCGCCCCGAAGTGGTCGCCGAACAAATCTCGAATGACGGCACCCGCAAATGGCTGCTGCGATTGCCGAGCGGGGATTCGGTCGAGAAGGCGCATGAAGTCGAGTGCGTCTACATTCCGGAGACCGACCGCGGCACGCTGTGCGTCTCCAGCCAGGTCGGCTGCACGCTGACTTGCTCGTTCTGCCACACCGGCACGCAACGGCTGGTGCGCAATCTGACCGCCGGTGAAATCGTCGGCCAGATCATGGTGGCGCGCGATCGCCTCAACGACTGGGCCGACCGTGTCACGCCGACCGGCAGCCGCCTCGTCACCAATGTGGTGATGATGGGAATGGGCGAGCCGCTGTATAATTTCGAAGCGGTGCGCGATGCGCTGCTGATCGTCGCCGACAATGAAGGCATCGGCATTTCCCGCCGCCGCATCACGCTGTCGACCTCGGGCGTGGTGCCGAACATCATCCGCACCGGCGACGAGATCGGCGTCATGCTGGCGATTTCGCTGCACGCGGTGCGCGACGAATTGCGCAACGAGCTGGTGCCGCTGAACCGCAAATATCCGATCGCGGAATTGCTGCAGGCCTGCCGCGACTATCCGGGCTCCTCCAATGCGCGGCGCATCACCTTCGAATATGTGATGCTGAAGGGCGTCAACGATTCGCTGGATGACGCGAAACTGCTGGTAAAAATGCTGGCGGGGATTCCGGCCAAGATCAATCTCATTCCGTTCAACCCATGGCCGGGCACGCGCTACGAATGCTCGGACTGGGACCAGATCGAAAAATTCTCGGAGTATATTTTCAACGCCGGCTACTCCTCGCCGGTGCGCACGCCGCGCGGCCGCGATATCCTTGCCGCCTGCGGCCAGTTGAAATCGGAGACCGAAAAACTGTCGGCGCGCGAGCGACAGGCGCTGCGCGCCATGGCGATGACGGATTGAGGAGGACCGCGATGGTCACTCAGGTCGTCACCGCTGTCATCGCCCGGCTTGACCGGGCGACCCAGTATTCCAGAGACGGTTGTGTCCAACGGAGAAGCCGCGGCGTACTGGATCGCCCGGTCAAGCCGGGCGACGACAGTCTTGTAGTGGCTCCGCGTCGTTCGCAATGACGGTAATGCATGCATGGCATTGATCGGCCGCTTCTTCGCGATTCTGTTCGGATTTCTCTTCGCCTGCCTGGTGGCGGGAATGATCGTGGTCGGCGCGGTGCTGTTTCCGGAATTTTCCGATTTCGCGGGCGGTCCGATCGATCAGGATGCGGTCAACATCGTGCTCGGCTTCGGCTTCATCTTCCTCAGCGGCTTTGCGCTGTTGCCGGCGGTGATCGTGGTCTTGATCACCGAGGCTTTCTACATCAGGAGCGTGCTCGCCTATGCCGTCGGCGGCGGTGTCGTCGGTCTCGCCTGCTATCTCGGCCTGATCCCTTTTGATCCCGCCACGCTTCACTTCAACGGCATCGTCCGGCGCCATCTGGAAATCATGACCGGCGCGGGCATCGTCGCGGGCCTGGTCTACTGGTTGATCGCCGGCCGCAACGCCGGCGCCTGGCGTGAACCGGTGCGGCCGCTGCGGCCACCGCCGCCGCTGCCGGCGCATTCGCCGACGCCACCGCCGTTGTGACGCAGTCTCGAAGCCTTTTCATCCCCCACCTCCTCGGCTAAACCCCGCGCCATGAACCGGACCGGACTTTACATCGCGCTGGGCCTCGCGCTTGTGATCGGATTGCTGTTCGGGATTTATCCCGAGCTCGATCTGAAACTGGCTGCGCCGTTCTTCGATGCGGCGACGCCAAACCTTTCCGCTGAAATTCAACACGGTGGCCGCGATCGCGCGCGACGGCGCGATGTGGATCGCGTGGGGTCTGGCGCTGCCGGCGATCGTTGCGCTGGTGATGAAACTGGCGCGTCCGGACCGGCCGCTTCTGATCCCGGGACGTGCGGTCACCTTCCTGCTCGCTGACCTTGCTGCTTGCCGCCGGCGTTCTCACCAATCTCACCTTCA
The DNA here is from genome assembly GCA_963742695.1 of uncultured Alphaproteobacteria bacterium. Taxonomy (GTDB): domain Bacteria; phylum Pseudomonadota; class Alphaproteobacteria; order Rhizobiales; family Xanthobacteraceae; genus Bradyrhizobium. Next base: position 36,756 of record CAVUNF010000030.1, on the reverse strand, counting down.
AGGCCTATTGGGGCCGGCCGCGCCCGATCGTGGTCACGGAGTTCAAGGGACCGCAGGCATTCGTGCCGTGGTGGGATCCGCGCGGAAGCTGCGGCCGCAACTGTTCGTTCTTCTCCGGCGAAGGCGCCACCGCGTTCTGGACCTACGCGCCCGCGGCGCTGACGCCGCCGGCGTGGCGTCCGCTGGCCTATGCCGCCGCGACCTTGTTCGGCGTCATCACCAGCGTGCTCCGGATGGCGTTCGGCGGGCACTTCTTTACCGACGTCGCCGCCGCCGGGCTGGTGACGTTTCTGGTGATCTGGTTGATGCATGGCTTCATCTACCGCTGGCCGTCGACCCGGCTGTCCGACGCGGGCATCGATGCCGCGCTGACCCGGTTCGCCTGGCCCGGCTATCGCCTGTTGGCGCGCTGGCGTGGCCGCGATGTCGGGCCAAGTCCAACCTCAAGCCCGGCTCAAGTCTGACCTCAAGTCCGACGGTTTGAGAGGCCTCGGCCTGCCATTAAACGCGTGCCGACAAGCGCGAAATTTGTTATTCGCGCACTCAAACCGCAGGCGACGCCCTGCCATTTCGACCGATTGGAAGTCCTATGAGTACGATCCTGAAAAGCCTGCCCAAGGGCGAAAAAGTCGGTATCGCTTTTTCGGGCGGCCTCGACACGTCAGCAGCGCTGCTGTGGATGAAGCAAAAGGGCGCCCGCACCTTTGCCTATACCGCCAATCTCGGCCAGCCTGACGAGGCCGACTACGACGAGATCCCGCGCAAGGCGCTGGAGTTCGGCGCCGAAAAAGCCCGGCTGGTGGATTGCCGCATGCAACTGGTCCACGAAGGCATTGCCGCCATCCAGGCCGGCGCCTTCCACGTCTCTACCGGCGGCATCGCGTACTTCAACACCACCCCGCTCGGCCGCGCCGTGACCGGCACCATGCTGGTCTCGGCAATGAAGGAGGACGGCGTCAACATCTGGGGCGATGGCTCCACCTACAAGGGCAACGATATCGAGCGGTTCTACCGCTACGGCCTGCTGACCAATCCAAATTTGCGGATCTACAAGCCCTGGCTCGACCAGCAGTTCATCGACGAACTGGGCGGCCGCGCCGAAATGTCGGCGTTCATGACATCAAGTGGATTCGCCTACAAGATGAGCGCCGAGAAGGCGTATTCGACCGACAGCAATATCCTCGGCGCCACCCACGAGGCCAAGGATCTCGAGAGCCTCGACAGCGGCATCAAGATCGTCAACCCGATCATGGGCGTGCCGTTCTGGCGCGACGACTGTGCCGTCAAGGCCGAAAAGGTCGTCGTGCGTTTTGAGGAAGGCCAGCCCGTCGCGCTGAACGGCCAGACCTTCGCCGATCCCGTCGCGCTGTTCCTCGAAGCCAACGCCATCGGCGGCCGGCATGGCCTTGGCATGAGCGACCAGATCGAGAACCGGATCATCGAGGCCAAGAGCCGCGGCATTTACGAAGCGCCTGCGATGGCGCTGCTGCACATCGCCTATGAGCGCCTGGTCACCGGCATTCACAACGAAGACACCATCGAGCAATACCGGATCAACGGCATGCGGCTCGGCCGATTGCTCTACCAGGGGCGGTGGTTCGATTCCCAGGCGCTGATGCTGCGCGAAACCGCCCAGCGTTGGGTGGCGCGCGCCGTCACCGGCGAGGTGACGCTCGAGCTGCGCCGCGGCAACGACTACTCGCTGCTGAACACCGAGAGCCCCAATCTGACCTATCAGCCGGAGCGGCTGAGCATGGAGAAGGTGGAGGATGCGGCGTTCACGCCGGCGGACCGCATCGGCCAGCTGACGATGCGCAACCTCGACATTTCAGATACCCGCGCCAAGCTGAAGCTCTATTCAGACACCGGCTTGCTGACGAGCGGGGACGGCTCCGAGATCTTCAAGCTCGAGAACGACAAGAGCTGAACTGCGCGGCGTAGCTCTGGATCGTGCCGCCGGCTTCATCAAGTTGACGTAATGAAGTTGTCATTGACGGCCGGTAAGGCTTCAGACTCCGCGCGAGTTCTGCTGCGATAGAGGTCGCCCCAGTGCTCGCGCCGGAATTTTCTGACGCGGAGCACCATCATGATCAAGTATTTCGCCGCAGCATCCGTCATGGTCCTGGCGTCGGGATCGCCTGCGCTGGCCCAGACCGTCTATCCGATCGACCGCGCCGAGATCCTTGCCGGCGCGAAATTCGACTTCAAGGTCGAATTTCCTGACCGGGTCGATCCGGCGAAATTGAAAGTGACCGTGAACGGCGAGGATTATTCCGCCGCGTTCGGCCGGGCCGGAACGTTCATCGAGCGCGAAGACGGCAAGGACCAGTCGGCGCTGATGCTTCGCGACGTCGCGCTGATGAAGCCCGGCCGCGTCACGGTCGAAGTCGGTGATGGCACGCGGAGCCGCTAGTCGCATGGACGGTCTACGATACCGGGCCGCGCAAGGCGAAGAACGTGATCCTGTTTATCGGCGACGGGATGTCGCCTGCGCATCGCGTCGCCGCGCGGCTGCTTTCCAAGGGCATTGCGGAAGGCAAGAGCCTCGGCAAGCTGGCGATCGACGACATGCCGCACATGGCGCTGGTGGCGACCGCCGGCTCGGATTCGATCATCACCGATTCGGCCAACGCGGCCAGCGCCTATGCGACCGGCCACAAGACCGCGGTCAACGCCATGGGCGTCTATGCCGACCGCACCGCGAATCCATTCGACGATCCCAAGGTCGAAACCATCACCAGCCTCGCCAAGCGCCGGCTCAATATGGGCATCGGCATTGTCACCAACACCGAGATCGAGGATGCCACGCCGGCCGCGATGGTGGCGCATACCCGCCGCCGCGCCGCCTATGACGAGATCGTCGAGCAGTATTTTGCGGCCAAACCCGACGTATTGATGGGCGGCGGGGCCGCGAATTTCCTGCCCAAGGACGCGCCCGGCTCGAAGCGCAAGGACGACATCGATTACCTCGCCCGGTTTCGCGACGCCGGCTATCCCCTGGCGACGACCAAGGCCGAACTCGATGCGGTGAGCGCGAAACCCGAAACCCGCAAATTGCTGGGGCTGTTCGCATCAGGCAATATGGATGGCGTGCTGGACCGCAAGTTTCTGAAAGGCGGCGGCGTCAAGAAGTTTCCCGACCAGCCTGATTTGACCGATCAGGTGCAGTCCGCCCTGAACATTCTGTCGAAGAACGATGCCGGCTTCTTCCTGATGGTGGAATCCGGCATGATCGACAAGTACGCGCATCTGCTGGATATGGAGCGCGCGGTCTACGACACCATCATGCTCGACAATGCGGTACGGCTTGCGCGCGACTGGGCGCGGGCGCGCGGCGACGATACCCTGATCCTGGTGCTCGCCGACCACAATCATCCCAACAGTCTTGTCGGCACCATCAGCGACGACATGAGCACGACGCCCAACGTGCCCCTGCGCGAGCGCGTTGGCGTCTACGAGAAAGCCGGCTTCCCGAATTATCCGGCTCCCGATGCCGATGGCTATCCGTCGCGCGTGGATGTCAGCCGGCGGCTCGCGATCTTCTCGGCGAGCCTTCCGGACCACTACGAGACCTTCCGTCCCAAGCTCGACAACCCCAACGAGCCGAGCGTAACGGGCGATCAACCGGGCACGTTCAAGATCAACGAGAAATACAAGGATGTCCCGGGCGCGGTGCTGCGCTTCGGCAATCTGCCGGCGATGATGGGCGCCAGCGTGCATTCGGGGGAGGACGTCATCCTGACGGCGAGCGGGCCGGGCAGCGAACGGGTCCGCGGTTCGATGGATAACACCGACGTATTTCGCGTCATGGTCGATGCGCTTGGCCTCGCCGCTGCGGGGCAATAGCCTCGCAGACGAAGCCGCGCGTCAGGACACCGGCGGCGCCGAGAACATCAGCTTGATGCAGGTGCGAAAGGTCATGATCTGGCGCTCAAGCCGCCGCGGATCGTTCAACGTCTTCGACATGATGATGCCGCCATCGACAACGCAGGACAGCATGTCGGCCAGATCGTCGAGATCGACCGGCTCGCGCGGCGGATGGACCGACGCAATGCCATCGAAGATTTTCCGGAACCGCGAATTCCAGTCTCGCACCGATTGGGCGGTGAGATCGCGCACTTCGCGATCGAACAGCCGTTCCTGGTAGCAGATGCTGGCGATCAGGCAGCCGGGATGACCGCTGGGCAAGTCGGCCATCACTTCGGCAAGCAGCTTCAATGAAATCAGGAAGGCCTGCAGCGGATCGTCCGATAGCTGCCGGCCGCGTTCGAAGATGTCGTCGAACAGGCGGTCGTTGGTGTCGACGTAACGGCGGACCATTTCGCGCGCCAGCGCGTTCTTGTCCTTGAAGTGATAGAAGAAGCCGCTTTTCGTGAGGCCCGCCTCCGCGATCACTTCGTCGATCGACGTGCCGCCAAATCCCTTGGCCAGAACGGCGGCCTCCGCGATCTCCAGTATCCGCTCGCGCGTCGTTTCACCTTTTCCCATGCGGGACTCCAAAACTGGACCGACGGTACGGATTTCGCCGCCCGATTGCGCCGTGGCGCCGCGACCGTCGTCTAACCATCTGATTTCGTATCATTAAGCGGTCGCAGGTTCACCGTACCATGAGCCGCCTAGGAAGCCGCGACATTATGCGGCATCAACCCCGTCAGACCGAAGCCGGCCTCGAGAGACTCACCAGACGGCGCTTCTGAAGACGACGGAGATACTAAATTGGCCAAATACCGAGACGACCTGCCGCAACGCCGTGGCGGGATTTTTCTGACCGACGGCGGCATGGAAACCACCCTGATTTTCCACGAAGGCGTCGAGTTGCCTTACTTCGCGGCATTCGTGCTGCTCGATACGCCGGAAGGCCGCGCCAAGCTGAAGCGGTATTACGAAGCCTATCTTGCGATCGCGCGCGATCACGGCACCGGCTTTGTGCTCGACAGCCCGACCTGGCGCGCCAATCCCGACTGGGCCGAAAAGCTTGGCTACGGCGCCGCGGCGCTCAAGAAGATCAATGCCGGATCGATCGCATTCCTGGAAGGATTGCGCGCCAAATGGGAAACACCGAACGCGCCGTGCGTCATCAGCGGCGCCATCGGGCCGCGCGGCGACGGCTACAAGGCCGGCAACATGGATGCCGCCGAGGCCGAGGCCTATCATGAGGCGCAGATTGCCGCGTTCGTCGAAGGCGGCGCCGACATGGTGACGGCGTATACCCTGAACAGCATCAACGAGGCGATAGGCATCGCGCGTGCCGCAAGGGCTCACGAAATTCCGGCGGTCATTGCCTTCACGGTCGAAACCAACGGCCGCCTCGTCAACGGCGAAACCTTGCGCGAAGCGATCGAAACCGTGGACCGCGAAACGCAAGGGTCGCCCGAATATTTCATGATCAACTGTGCGCATCCCACGCATTTCGAGGATGCGCTGAAAGCGGGCGAAGCCTGGACCCGGCGTATCCATGGCGTCAGAGCCAATGCCTCGACCAAGAGTCATGCCGAGCTGGACGAGTCGGAAACGCTCGATGCCGGCGATCCCCGCGATCTCGGCCGGCGCTACCAGAATCTCAGGCGGTCATTCCCGGCGATGCGCATGCTCGGCGGCTGCTGCGGCACCGATCACCGCCATGTCGCGGCAATTGGCGAAGCCTGTGCGCCGCCACGAGTCCTCAGCGCCTGAAACGAAAAATGGCCGGGATCGCTCCCGGCCATTCTTGAATAGCGACGCTCGTTACCGCCGCGGCGGCGCGGTGCCCGGAGGCGGCGGCGGCAGCGAGGCCGAACCGCCGCTCAGCAGCGGCCCAATGTTGCGGATCGTGACGCGGCGATTGATGGGGCTCGGCCCGTCAACCTCCTCTTTCGGATATTGCTCGCCATAGCCCTGTGAGGTCAGGTTTTCCGCCGGGACGCCGAATTGCTGCGTCAGCAGCGTGGCGGCGGACTCGGCGCGACGATCCGATAGCGACAGGTTATCGACGTCCGATCCCACCTTGTCGGTATGGCCTTCGATCAGGAATACCGCGCGCGGGTTGGCCGTAATTGCGCGGTTCAGTCCGTCGGCGATCGCCTGCAGCTTCGATGCCTGATCGGGGGGAATCTCCCACGATCCGGTTTCGAAGTTGATGCTGTTGATGTCGATGCTCGGCATACGCTGTCGCACCGAGGCGCTGTAACGGATTTCGTCGAGCGAATAGCGCCGTTCGAGCCGCTCCACCGGCGGAGCGATCATGGTGTCGTAGAGCAGGTCCGGCGACGCTTCGTCGGCCTCGACGATGTAGCGATTCCGCGGCATGCGCAGGATCGGCGGCGCCAGGTTGACATAGAAGCCGCCGAAGCCGCGCGGGCCGCCGCGATAGCTGTTGTCGATGATGATGATCTCGCGGCCGCGCTGATCCCTGCGGATCCGGCGCAGCAACTGGCCGTCACGATCGTTCACCGTGATGATCTGCGAGCCGTCGGGACGGATCACGATGGTGCGGGTCTCGTTGCCGACCGTTTGAGTCCGGATGTCGCGCGCGCCGTAACGGAAGCGGTCGACCTCGTTGTGGCGGATGAACGACTGGCCGCCGGGATCGCGCACGATGATGCGGCCCGGCTCGGTAATGACCGTGCGGCCGCCTTGCTGGGTTTCGCGGCGTTCGCTGCGGAAGCCCTCGATTCGGTTCGGGCCTCGCTGCTGGGCCGGTGTGCCCTGCGGAATGGGCGTCAGGGCTTGGGCCGGCGGCGGTGCCGCGGGAATCGGTGCTGCGACCGTCGGCGGCGCTTGGCGCACGGCCGGTGCGGCTGGCGGCGCCGCGGTCTGTCCGCCGGGTGCGGCCGGCGGGGGCGTTGCGCCCGGCGTGGTTGGCGTACCCGGCGCCGTTGGAGCAGCCGGTGCTCCTGCGGCCGGCGCTCCCGAAGCCGGCGGGGTGGCCGTCGTCGGTGCTCCCGGAGTGCCTGTCGGTGCAGGCGTCGATGCTCCCGGAGTGGCAGTCGGCGCGGGGCTGCCCGGAGCAAGTCCGGGACGCGACGGTGGCGCGCCGGGGGCTCCGGCCGGAGGTGTCGAAGTTGGAGGCGTCGTTTGAGTCGGTGGCGCTGCCGTCGGCGGTGCGCCGGGGCGGCCGCCTATCGGGCGGCGCGCCCGGCCTTCCGGCGGGAGGTGGCGGCGGCGGAGTCGTCGTTGGAGTCTGTGGCGCCGCTGTCGGCGGTGTGCCGGCAGGTGGCGGCGGCGGTGACGTACGGCTGCCAGCTGGTGGCGTGCCGGAGCCCGCGCCGGGAGGCGGCGGCACTGAAGTGCCCTTCTGCTGGGTTTGCGGTGCCGGCGCAGCAGCTGGCGGCGTCGGTGGCTTCGGCGCAGCAGGCGGTGCTGCCGTCGGCGGCGTCGGCGGAGCGACACGCGCGGGTGGCGGCGGCGGTGGCGGCGGGGCAGCGCGCGGCGGCGGCGCCGCGGCAGGAGGCGGCGTGGGTCGCGGTGGTGGTGCTGCCGCAGGCGGCGGCGGGGGCGGTGCAGGGCGTGGCGGTGGTGCTGCCGCCGGAGGCGGCGGAGGCGGCGCGGGCCGGGGCGGCGGTGCCGCAGCAGGCGGGGGGGCGGCGGTGCAGGACGCGCCGGAGGTGCGGCGGCGGGTGGTGCGGGCTTCGGCTTGGGTTTTCCGTCGGGACCAAGCTCCTCCTTGGCCTGCGCGATCACCAGCGGTGCTGCTGTCTGCGCGTACGATGGAGGAGTTACGAACTGCATTGCCGTGAGCGCGGTGGTGGCAAGCAGTACAAGGCGAAGTTTTGTCATGATGATCCTAAGTCCCCGGAAAATCTTCAATAGCTAAGATCTGCAATCAACGAATAAGCGTTAGGCCGGATTGTGGCGGCTTTCTGCGACGGGCGCGAATTTATTTCTGACCTTGGAAAGTCTCGATGCGTCATCGTTCATTGCGCATTCAGACCATCGTTTCAAACCAGCTTTTGCAACGCACCCTGCGGCATGCCTGATGCGCGCCTAAAGACCGGGCGCGGCCCGGCTAAGTAAAGACCGGGCGCAGCCGGCTAACCCGATTTATTGCCAGCGACCGCAGGCGGAGGCCCCGGTGTATCCGGGGGACCTCGCACCGGCAGTTCGTCCGGAGTATGGCCGGGCAATTCCTCGGGCCTCGACGGTTCGCCGGGATCGCGCATCGGCGGCGGCACCTCGGGCCGCGGATTTCCCGGCGGACTTTCCTGCGGCGGCTCCGTCGGCTTTCCCGGCTTGATCGGGGGATTCTCTTGCGGATCGATCGGCATCTACATCGCCACCTTGCGGTTGTCGCCGATCTCGGGACGCGTGCCGGTGACGGCTGCGGCCGCCATCTTCACGTAGCTGATCACGGTGCCCGGCGAATCCCAGAACTCGGCATCGTCGGGCGTGACCTTGAGGACGCGGATGTTGGGGTCTTCGGCCGAATCCCACCAGGCTTTCGCCGGCGTCGAAAACAGCTGCTTGATCTTGGCGCGATCGTTGGAAACGACAGCGGTCCCCGTAACCGAGACGTATTTCTGGCTACCGGCATCGGCAAATGACAGGTTGATGCCGGGGTTGCGGGCAATCTCGTCATCCTTGTGCCGGCGCACGTCGCTCAGGAAATAGACCGCGTTATTCTCGCGATCGAGATGGGCGCTCATCGGCCTTGCCCGCAGCTTGTCGCCGTCGTGGGTGACCAGCATCGCAAAGCCGATCTTCTTCATGAGCTCCCAAGCTCGGTCTACATTTTGCGTGTTGTCGTCGGCCATTTAATCGCTCCATTACTGCTGAGCGATAACGGTGCCGATCCCGCTATGTTCCCGATTTTGGGCCGGGGAACCGATTACTCCGGGGCGTGGCACACGGCTTCGATGTTGTGACCGTCGGGGTCGAGCACGAAGGCGCCATAATAATTGGGGTGATAAAGCGCGCGGATGCCGGGCGGGCCGTTGTCGCGTCCACCTGCCGCCATCGCGGCCTTGTAAAAGGCATCGACGGTGGCGCGGTCTTTCGCTGCTATTGCGACATGCAGCGGTTTGTTCATTCCGCCTTCGCCGCCGATCCAGAAATCCGGCTTGCCATTGGCGCCGAAACCGGCGGCGGGCGCGTGGCCGGTCTGCTCCTCCGTCACTTCCATCACGAGGCTGTAGCCGAGCGGCGCCAGCGCCTTGAGATAAAACGCCTTGGCGCGCGGATAATCGGAAACCGGAAAGCCGATGTGGTCGATCATCAAAACCTCCTGTCGGTCAGGCGCTGATTACTGTCTCACCAGCAGCGTGTTGCTGCGGGTCTTGCCGGTTTCGACATAGCCGCGCGCGCGCATGTCGGCAATGCAATCTTCCAGCCATTCGTTCCGCGACAAATGCTCGATCACGATCGCACGCGGCCACAGCGATGGCGGCGCCTGCTTGAAGAAGCCGGTCAGAACGCGGTCCTCGTAACCCTCGACGTCGATCTTCAGCGCGTCGACATGGTCGGCGCCGGCGTCGGCGAGGATGCGCTGCAACCGCAACGAGGGCACCTTGAGGGCACGGCCCGAGGTGGCGCCCGATACGATGTGGCTGGCGCCGAGATTTTCGCCGTCGGTCTCGATCATCAATTCGCCGTCGGTGGCGCCTGCGGCGGCGGCGACGAGGATGACGTTGACATAGCCGGATGCATGGCTGTTGAAAGCGAGCCGCGCATGGGTGACGGGATGCGGTTCGATCGCGATCACGCTGCCGCGTTCGCCGGCATGACGCGCCAGCGCCAGCGCATAGGTGCCGACATTGGCGCCGACATCGACGAACACGCCGCCGGCCGGGGTGTGGGCGCGCAGGAAATCCAGCTCTTCGAGATTGTAGTCGGGATTGAACAACGCGCCGCGCTCGGTGGCGCTGGCCTGATGGTAGAATCGAAACGACGCGCCCTGATACTGGACGTCGACCGGACCGCGCGCAACAAATTGAGCAGCCGCGACAGCATCGGGCGAAACGCGCCGCGCTTCAACCGGCTGCGCTGCGCCAGCCGGATGATCGCCGCTTGCGCCGACGTCGGCGCGAACGCGCCGAACGGCGCGGGTGAAGGGTCGTTATCGGGAATCAAAACGGGGTGTCCTCGGTGAAAGGCGGCGAATGCGGCGCATGCATAGCCGGTTTTGCCGGGAGGGTACAACGCGGCTTATCTTCCCCTCTCCCACAACAAAGGGAGAAGGGGAAGGGCATCACGCCGCCGTCTTCGCCGCCTTGCGGTGGCGCAGGAAGCGGCCGAGCAGCCGGCGCTTGCCCTTGCGCGGGATCAGATCGATGTCGCTGACCAGCTTGGCGCCGCCCTTGCGCCGCTCCAAGACGATCTTGCGGCTGTGGAAGGCTTCGAGTTCGGCACGATGACCGACGCTGACCACGGTGGCGTTCGGCAGCTCCTTGTTCATCAGCTCCATCATCTTGTCCTGGCTCTTTTCGTCGAGCGCCGAAGTTGCCTCGTCGAGCACGATGATGTCGGGATTGTGCAGAAACAGCCGTGCGAAAGCGAGCCGCTGCTTCTCGCCGCCGGACAGCGTCTGGTCCCACGGCGCGTCTTCCTCGATCTTGTCCTTGAGGTGACCGAGGCCGACCTTGTCCAGCGCCTCGCCGATCGCTTCCACGGTCCAGTCCTCGGCGGCGCCGGGATAGGCCACCGCGCGGCGCAGCGTACCTGAGGGCACGTAAGGCTTTTGCGGCAGCATGAACAGCCGCCGGTCGGGATGAAAATCGATGCTGCCGCCGCCCCATGGCCACAGCCCTGCAATGGCGCGCACCAATGTGCTCTTGCCGGTGCCGGATTCGCCGGCTACCAGCAGCCGCTCTCCGGCCTCGATCACGACTTCGGCGTCGCCGACAACAGCGGTGCCGTCATCCAGCGTCACCGACAGGTCGCGCAGGCTGAGCATGGCCTCGCCCTCGGTCTCGCCGCGCTGGATGCGGCCGATGCCGTCGCCGCGCTCGGCACGTTCCAGCCCGTCGAGCGACATCATCAGTGAGGCGATGCGCCGCGCGCAGGCATTCCAGTCGGCGAGCCGCGGATAATTGTCCACCAGCCAGCCGAACGCGCTCTGCACGATGGTGAAGGCCGACGCCGCCTGCATCACCTGGCCGAGCGTCATGCTGCCGTCGAGAAATTTCGGAGCACACAACAGCAACGGCACTACAGGCGCGATCAGGTTGGACCCTTGCGACACCAGCGTGGTGCGCATGTGCTGGCCGGCCAGCCGCGCCCATTGCCGCAGCACCTTGGTAAAATTCTTGTCGATGCCGTCGCGCTCTTCCTCCTCACCGCCCAATAGTGCGATGCTTTCACCGTTCTCGCGGACGCGGATCAGGGTGTAGCGGAATTCGGCCTCGGCCTGGTTCTTGTCTTCGGAGACCTGCACGAAGCTGCGCCCGATCGTCATGATCGAACCCGAGGCGATCGCGGCATAGAGCACCGCGGCAATGACGAGGAAGCCGGGAATGGTAATGACCGAACCCGCCACCGTCACCGTCAGCGCGCCGCCGATGGTCCAGAGCACCACGATGAACGTGGTTGCGGACAGGAACGCCGAGGTGACGCCGGCGGCAAAATCCACCGGCGCATCGGTGGCGATGCGCAGATCTTCGGCGATGCGATGTTCTGGATTCTTGTGGTCGCCGCCGACCAGATTGAGTTGGTAATAGCGGCCGTTGCTCAGCCAGCGCGACAGCACCGAATTGGTCAGCCAGGCGCGCCAACGGCGCTGGATTCCCATCCGCGTGAACACCATGATGATGCCGAGCGCAACGCTGCCGATCGCCAGCGGGAAGAACACCCCGCTCAGATAAAACACACTGGCCGCATCGCGCTTCTCGATGGCGTCGAAGATCGCGCGATTCCAGACATTGATGCCGTACTGGAAGCCGACATTGGCGACGATCAGCACGAAAAGGCCGATCGAGAATATCCACGCCAGCCGGTCGCCGCTGTTTCCCCAAAACCCCTTGGCGCTGATCCAGAACCGGGTCAGCAGATAATCCTTGCGGGCCTGTTCGGCTTCTTCGGGCGACAATTCCGGATCGGGCTCGACCAGTTCAGGCGGCGGCGGCTCGACATGATCGCCACCTTCGGCGACTACGCCTACGATCGGTGGTTTTTTCGCGGGGCTACCGGGCTTCGGCGCAGGTTTGGACATGGCCCGATAACGCAAAGGAAATCAAAAGGTTCCCTTGGGTTCCGCAAGAGTAACCCTCATCCTGAGGAGCGGCGACTTCGCCGCGTCTCGAAGGATGGCGGAATGCGCAGCCCATCCTTCGAGACGCGCGCCAAGGGGCGCGCTCCTCAGGATGAGGTCGGAATAAGTGGCGCGTGCGACGGCGGGGACGGCCCAAATTACTCTGCGGCGCCGCGCTTCGCGCTGCGCCAGCGGCCGACCTTGTGCAGGACGCGCGCCAGCTGCTCGATCGAATAGGGCTTTTGCAGCAGCTCGAATCCGAAACTGCCGTTCTGCGACAGCACATGGCTGTAGCCGCTGGTCAGCACCACGGGCAAAGCGAAATGGCGACGGCGGATTTCCTGCGCGAGCTCGATTCCGGACATGCCGGGCATCACCACGTCGGAGAACACCACGTCGAAGCCTTCGGGTTTCGCGGTCAGCTCGGCCAGCGCATCGGCGGCGTTGCCGACCAGCGTGGTGACGTAGCCGAGTTCGTTCAGCGCGTCGCTTGCAAAGGTTCCGACCTCGAAATTGTCTTCGACCACAAGCACCGACATGCCGCGGCCGCCGACCGGCGCCGCGGCTTCGACCGGCAGCGGCTGCGGGCTGTCGCCGGCGGAGACACGCGGCAGATACAGCGTGAACGTGCTCCCCCTGCCCAGTTCGCTTGCCACCGTCACCTCGCCGCCGGACTGCTTGGCGAAACCGAACACCTGCGACAGGCCGAGCCCGGTGCCCTGGCCGACCTCCTTGGTGGTGAAGAACGGCTCGAAGATGCGCCCGATTCGGTCTTGCGGAATTCCAACACCGGTATCGTCGACCGATACCGCAACATAACCGAGCGGAGGCCTGGCATCGGCCGCGGGGCCGGGCAGTTCGGCCACCGCGCGCACCGCGATCGTGAGCCGGCCTTCGCCGTCCATGGCGTCGCGCGCGTTGATGGCCATGTTGATCAGCGCGGTCTCGAACTGGCCGGCATCGGCGTTGATGAAGCAGGGCTGCCCCGGCAACTGAGTGACGATCCTGATCGGCGCGCCGGTCAGGGTTTCGATCATTTCGCTGAGCGTCTCGTACGCTGCGGCAAACGTCGAACCGTTCCGGCTTGAGGGCTTGCCGTCGCGCGAAGGCCAGAAGCTGGGCCGTCAACTTTGCAGCGCGGTTGACGGTGTCCGAGATCGCCTCGATATAGCGCTGCCGCCGCTCCTCGGCGAGATGCGGCCGCCGCAACAGATCGACCGAGGCACGGATCACCGTGAGAAGATTGTTGAAATCGTGCGCGACGCCGCCGGTCAGCTGTCCCAGCGCCTCGAGCCGCTGGCCATGCTTGAGCGCCTCCTCGGCCTCGATCCGCTTCGCCGACTCGAAATAGAGCCGCCGCGTGCGCCGCAACGCCAGCCCCAGGATCAGAAACAGCAGCGCGGTGGCAGGCAGACCAAAGATCAGGTAGCTGCCGATGGTGGCGAGCCAGCGCGAGCGGATCGCGGAGGTTTCCAGTCCGGCGCTGACGTAAATCGGATACTCGGCCAGCCGCTGGTATCCGAGACGCCGTTCGATGCCGTCGGCGGGCGAGGTCATGGTAATGAGGCCGGCCTTCGGGCGGGCGACGATCTGTTGTCCGACCGGGCCGCTGCGGTCGATGCGGATATCGCGATCGTGCACCGGAAAACGCGCCAGCACCTTGCCGTCGGCCAGACCGAGGGCGAAGAAGCTGCCGGGATCGCGGCCGATCCTGGCGTAGAAGTTCTCGAAATATTCCGGGAAGTACGGAGGCCTGGATCACGCCCGCAAAGCTGCCGTCGTCGGTGTGCCGGCGGCGGCTGACCCCGAAGAATGCCGCGCCTTGATAGGGCGGACGCGGCGTCAGCGCCTCGCCGATATAAGTCCCGATATCCTTGGCGACATGCGCCTTGAAATAATCCCGGTCCGAAAAGTCGATGCCGGGAGCGGGAAACACCAGGCTGTTGACCAGCGCGTTGCCACGGGCGTCGAAAATCCATGCCGATTTCAGCTGCGGCAGCGAATCGGCAAACTGCTTCAGCCGGAGGTGCAAGGCTTCCTCGCGGGACTTGATGCCCGCATCCGGTATGCCACGGACGATCTCGTTGATTTCCGACAGGCTGCGATCGATGGTCTCGAACACCTTCAGGGCGTGTTCATGGGCGACGTCGAGGGCGCGTTCGACCTGCCGGTCGGCGGTTTCGCGCGTCGAGATGTAGGACACCGCCGAGGCATAAGCGAACAGGGCAACCGGAAGCGCCACTGAAGCGGCCATCATCCATTGCAGCAGTCTCAGCGAATTACGTTGCTCGGTCTGCACAGTCGCTCCGACTCTGCTGCGGAGCCTACTGCAAAACTTTTGCGTCGGACAAAAAATGTTGCGGGATGGAACTCGATCGGAGCGCGCGCAGACGCTCAACAACCTAGGCGGGAAAAATCAGGAATCCCGCGCGCGGAAAATGCGCGACCGCCTCGCCGGCGCGCGGATCGCTCACCTCATGCTGTCCAATACAGCGCGCGCCTGCACCAGGTCCACCGTGTTGTGGCCGCTCGTGAACCAGCCATAGACAGGGGTGAGCAGCGTGCGGGCGTCATCGATTCGTCCGGCATTCCGCCAGAGCTGTGCGAGGCTGGTCGCGGTCCGCAGTTCGAACAGCCGCGCATTCTGCGTCCGCGCCGTCGCCAATGCGCGCTGGAACAACGCCTCGACCTCGGCAAGCGGGGCGCCCTGGGCCAGCCTTGCACAGGCCCGCACGCGCAAGCCTTCGGCGTCGTCATATTGCGGCCCACTCGCTTCAGCCACGGCACGATCCAGCAAGGCGATGGCCTCATCGCTTCTCTGGTTCTGCACCAGGATATCGGCTTCGCTGATCAGGAAATAGGCGCCAAACATTCTGGTTTGCATCCGGTCGCGGATTTCCCGGCTGCGCTGCAGCCGTGCCAACCCCTTGTCGAGGTCGCCGGTTCTGGCGGAAGCCCAGCCAAGCAATCCTTCCGTAAAACCCTCCCAATAGAACACATGATGGCGGTTCACGATCTCGACGAGCTCTTCAGTGATGGAGGAAACGGCGACAGGATCCTGCTCGACCATTACTTCATCGCGCAAACCGACATGGCAAAGCAGCTGGTGAGATGATGCCCGCTTTCACGCGTCTCACGCAAACTGCGTGCGCATAATTCATCCGCCTCGTCCAGCAGACCGAGTTGTTGTGCGGCCACCGAATACTGCGCCAGGGTTTGCGGGCGCGGAATCGTCAGATAATCGCCCAGCGTCGTGGCCGTACCCTCACGCTCGAATATCTCGATCACTTCCAGGAACCGCTCGCGCGCGAGGTTCAGCTTGCCGTTGCCAAGCGCGATCATGGCGCTGATCCGGATCCCCTGCGCCACCGATGTCGCGTCCCCCGCTTGGCGGGCCAGATCGAGAAAATTCCCGACATATTCGTCGGCGCGCGAGAAATCACACCGCACCAGAGCGCCGCCGGCGCGGCCCCACAGAATGCGCAGCAATTGTCGCGTTTCTCCGAGGTCCTGGCCAAGTTCAAGCAGCCGGGCGTAGTTCTGTTCGACCTCTGTCCCCGAATAGCCATGGATCGCATAGAGCGGCTCGATCAGGGCGATCCGGAGTTCGAATTCCCGCCGTTGTGCCGATGAATCATCCGCAAGCTGCGTCAGCAGCGCCAAAGCCCGGTTGAACTGGCTGACCGCCTCAACGTTGCTGTAGCGCGCCGCCGAGCGCAGCCGCGGCCCGCTCCGACCAGTCGATCGCCTGCGCGGTGAGGCCCGCCTCGGTGAAGTGATGCGCCAACAGTTCCGGTTGCACCTCCGCGATATGGGCAAACGTGCTCTGCAACGCCTCGGCAATGCGTTTGTGCAGCGCCTGGCGACGGCTGATCAGCAATGTCGAATAGGCCGCTTCCTGCACCAGGGCATGCTTGAAAGTATAGATCACCTGCGGCGGGATACCCCGCGCGCTGATCAGGTCGGCCGCCTCGAGAAGTGTCAGAGCGGCTTCAAGCTCCTTGGGATTGGACGGTACCACCGCAGCCAACAATTCGAATGAAAACTCCCGTCCGATCGCCGCACCGATCTGGGCGACGACCTTGCTGTCCGTCAGCCGATCAATACGCGCCAGCAACGAATCCTGCAGCGTTACCGGTATCGTCAACTCGCCGAATGCCCGCTTGTCGTCATAGGAATTGGGGCTCGCCTCCAAAGGGCCGGCCTCGATGATGACCTTCGTCAGTTCCTCGATGAACAACGGCATCCCATCGGTCTTGGCAATAATCTGCTCAACGATGGCGTCGGGCAAAGTTTTCCGCGCCACCTGCCTGATCAACTCGTGCGACTGCCGCCGGCTCAGCCGGCTGAGGTTGAGCGACGCAACCTGGCTGCGGCCGGTCCACGGCGGGCGATAGTCAGGCCGATGCGTAATGATGGACAGGATCCGGGCACTCTTGCGCCGGCCCAAGCCGCGGGTGATGGCCTCGACGGTGGTCGGATCGATCCAGTGCGCATCCTCCAGTATCCACAACACCGGCTTTAGCCGCGACAGGTTCACGAGCCAATCGTCGATGGCGTCCAGGGTCAGGCTCTTGATCCGCTCCGGCGGCGCTTCGTGCTGCGGCAACTGGTCGCCGATCGGTATCGACAGCAGGGCGGCAAACAGCGCAATGGTTTGGGGCGCCACATTGCCGGACTTCCGGAGTTCAGCGGTGACGCGCTCGAGTTTCTCCACCGGGTCCATCGCGAGCGTCAGTCCGGCGATGCGCTCGAAGCTGGTGATGACCGGATGCAGCGCGCTGTGGGTATGAAACGGCGAGCACTGCAGGCGGATGACGAACTGGTCCTCCGTTGCAATCCGGCTCGCCAGCGCCATGCACATTCTCGACTTGCCGATGCCGGCTTCGCCCGCCAGCAGCACCATCTGCCGTTCGCCCTCGCAGGCGGTTTGCCATCGCCCAAGCAACAGCGAAAGCTCGCTCTCACGGCCGACCACTTCGGTCAGGTCGGCCTGGTGTGTCGCATCGAAGCGGCTCTCGGACGGGGCCTCGCGCAGCACGCGCCAGACCGGCCTCAGGCCCGGCAGGCCCTTCAGGTCGCACATGCCGAGGAATTCAAGCTCGAACATGCCTCCGATCAGCCGGCGCGTGCCGCCGCCGATTGCGACCCCGTCGGGCGGAGCAAGCGTCTGCAGCCGTGAGGCCAGCACCGGGGTTTCTCCGACAACGGATTCCTCCCTGGCCGCGCCCTCGCCCAGGAGATCGCCAACCACAACAAGCCCGGTCGCGATACCCGTTCGCACATGCAGCGTGACATCGGGCAGCGGCGCTAGATTGGGTATCGACCTGGCTGATTTCCAGGCCGGCGCGCACGGCCCGTTCCGCGGCATCTTCCAGGGCCGCCGGATAGCCAAAATAGGCGACGATGCCGTCACCGGTGTATCTGGCAATGAAGCCGCCAACCGACGTCACGGCACTCACGCAGGCATCGAGGTAGATACCCATCACCTTGCGGAGTTCTTCGGGGTCCAGCCTGGAAGCAAGCGGTGTCGAATCGACCATGTCGCAGATCAGCACGGTCAATTGCCGCCGCTCGGCGTCCTGCCGCTGTCGCGCCAGCTTGATGGGCGTTTGCTGCCCGGTCGATTCCCGGCCGAGCAGGTCGTCGATGGCCTTGATCAGCTTCTTGCGGTGCCCCAGCGGAACGCCAAGACGCTCCAGATCGTCGTCCGTCAGCTCGGGCAGTACGTCGCTGTCGATCGCCTGATCGGCGAACAGGGTCCGGTATTGGGCAAGCCCAAGTTCTTCAAGCCATGCGCCGACATCCAGACCTTGCATGAGATTGCACGTCCCAAAACCCGGATAACCCAGCGTCTGGGCGTCTTCCTTCAGTTTCCGCGTCCGGCGACTGTACAACAGATATGCCGTCTGGAGCCCCAGTTGTGACTAAACAAAAGCCGGCTAGTAGCGGCTCAGCTGCCGGGTTTGCTCGACCAGCGCGATCAACGGGCGAGGGATTGGCGGCGAACGATTGCGCCTCTGTTCGACCCTCTTCGGCGATCTTGTCGAGATAGGCCTCCGCTTCCGGCAGCTTGGCGACGAAATGCCTGCCCAGCTCTGCCAGATCGCCGCCCTCCGGATCGCAAAATATCTTCGCCGCCGCGGGATCGCGGATCGCCAGCGCCGCCGGCAGCGTCAGGATGCCGTCGCGCAAGTCCTCCTCGCCGCCGCCTCCGAGTGCGGCAAGCCCCTTCACGTCGCCGACATCGTCGCAACCGTGATAGAGCAGGCCCAACAGGCCGCCGAACTTTCGCAACTTGGCCCGAGCGATCGCCGAGGCAGGCGCAGACTTCGAACATCGAGCCGGTGTCTTCGCCTGCGATCTTGCGCCAGTCCTCAACGCCCAGCGGCTGACGGCGCAGCCGCCACTGCAGGCACTCGGCCACGCCCAGTCGCTTCAAGAGTTCGGAAAACAGCGCAATTGCCGCCAGGTCGTCTTTGAGCTGCAGATAACCCTCGGCCACGATGTAGCCCGACGTCATCAGAGCCGACAGTTCTCCGAACTTGGTGTGCATGGTGGCACGCCCGCGCCGCGTCGGCGACCGATCGACGATGTCGTCAATGATCAAGGAGACATTGTGAAACAGCTCGATCACCAAAGCCGACTGCATGATCTGCTCGGGGATCGGTCCGTTGGTGCACGGCCCGATAGCAGGAGAAGATCGTCAGCGGACGGAAGTATTTCGATCCGGTCAGGAACTGCCATTCCAGCGCTTCGCGCAACTCTTCGCTGCAACCGCCGACCCAGTGCGCAATGCGTTCGCGCAGCTGTACCATCTCGGACTCGAAACCAAGTCGTGTGATGACGGATTGCGTCGTTTGCTCTTGCATGTCTGAACAGACGCCGCCTCAGGGCTTGGTGTGCCAGCGCCTGTGATAGGAGCCGGACGGGTCGGGTGGTTGAAAGCTCTGCGCCAGAACTCTCATCCAGAGTGCTCAGCTCGTTCTGCAGGATGCGCGCCTCCCGGGTGGCGAGGTCGCCGACCTCACGCAGCAATGCACGCAGTTCATCCGCAGCAACGAGGCGCTCCGATCCCGGCGGACTTCCCTCGGTCGCCTCCAGGCCAACGACCTGAGCCAACTTTGCCTGATGACTTTCAAATATCTGGGCCAGGCCGAGCCAATAGCTGACCGACCGGTTCGCCGCGATCACCATGGCCTGGCCGATCGGCAGCAGCAGATCGGCGGCGGCCGGGTCGCTCTGAACGCCAGGGGCTGAACCATGGGCTGAACCGGTTGCCGCCTTGGCGCCCGGGGGCTCAAAATGCTGGCGACTGGCGGCGGCCATATCGGCCATTGCGCCGAGCATGCCGATCATCGGTCCCAGCAGGGAGGCTGCCGGAGAGGCCGCGCCGGGATTGCCGCCGGGCATGGCTTGTCCGCTGACGTTTTCCTTGAGAGCGGCGCTGCCCGCTAACCAGGCGTCGCGCATGGCCATGAAAATGGCGGTGACAGGGTCGCTCCCCCGGCCGGAACCAGAACCGAAGCTGCCTTCTGCGTTTGACATGCCTGACTCAAACTCATGCTACGGCGCTGCCGACCCCAGCCTCACCGTGACGATTGGTGGCATGGGCGGTTGTGGAAGGCAACCAGCACCCGGCATTTTGGACGCGAGGTCAGTCCCGACCCGCGCCGTGCTGTCGCCGCAAATGGTCGTAGTGCGAAAGGAACAGGATCATCGAAACCCGGGGCAGGACGGCCAGGGCACGGGCGACGTCTGTGGCCCGGGGCGGGGGTATCCCGGATCCTGACGTTTCCGGTCCCGGCAGCCGCGGCTTTTGGCTGATTCTTCCGAGCAGCGGCCTGCTGCTCTCGCGCCACCCGGGCGCAGCGGCCAGCGATATCGGCGAAGGTATTGACGGCGGCCGCCTGGGCCAAAAGCATTTCAGTAAAGATGGCGCGATAGCTCGCCTGCAGCGGGGAGGATTGCATTGCGTTGCCCTCAATGACAGGAGACAATCTGATATTATTTTTATTACGACGCGCATTTCGGAGGCAAGATGCCGGAAGTGATAATCGTCGGCGCCGGTTTGGCCGGAATGTCCGCAGCCACGCGGCTGATGGAGCAAGGCTTCGATATTACGCTCTACGAACAGAACGACTTTCTCGGCGGCAAGCTCGGCGCTTACCGGGTAGAAGGCAAATCCGACCCGCACGAGCACTGCTATCATATGTACCTGAATTGGTACAATAATTTCTGGAAGCTGATGAGGGAGATCGGAGCCCTCGACAAATTCACAGCAAGCCCTGTGATCGGCGCGCGGCTATCGGGCGACGGCGACAGGGAGACCCGGCGCTATCTCGTCAATGCCGGCGCGCCCGCGACAACCCTGACCAACATGATGAACGGCATCGTCCCGCCGGCGGAATATTTCCTCTGGTCATACTCGCTGCTCGATCTGATCGGCACGCAGTCGATGTCGGGGGAAATGCTGGAGCAAACCTCGGTCCAGAATTTTTTCCGATCCAGAAGCTACAGCACCGAGGCTTCGATCGAAAACTGTTCCCGTACCCTGGCGGAGGCCTTCGCCGCGCCGAGCTATCTTTCGTCGGCGCGAAGTTATCAGAGCCTGATCAAGTACGGCTATCCGAGCCCGGTCCCGTCCTTGTGGCTGCTCACCGAGAACACCAACGACGCCATTTTCGAGCCATGGGCGAAGCACCTGAAAGCCCGTGCAAAGCAGCTCGGGCGTCGCTTCAAGATCGAAAAGACGGCGCGGCTCGAAAAGCTTCATCTCAGCGATGGCAAGGTGCGCAAGTTGACGTTCGGGCGCATGCCGGCCGACCCGACCACCGACCGCGTCGAGCCGCCGAAGCCGACCAAAACATGGGACGTCGACGTATCAGGCGATCTGATCCTCGCCGTACCGCCGCTCGCGCTCGAGCGCCTCGTCACCTGGGAGGTCGCTGCCTGCTCACCCAATCTCGAATTGGTCCGTCTGCTGCGCTCCGAGCCGATGATCTCGCTCGACCTCTATTTCAAGCGCAAGATACCGGGCCTGACCAAGAGCATTACGCTGCTGCTGAATTCGAAGTACACGCTGAGCATGCTCGATAATTCGCAGGTCTGGAACGACTTCGACGCTGATGGCACCGCGCTCAACGTCATCGCTTCAAACGCAGATCTGATTGTCGATTATCCGCACGAGGTCATTCTGGATATCCTGCTCAAGGAATTGCATCGCTTCCTCGACTTCAAGCTCGATCTCGCTGCCGATCGGAGCTTGCGCGACGATGACGTGGACTACTCCCGCTGGCATCGTGCAAACCAATGTCGGCGAGGCAGCTCTTCGTCAATCAGGTCGGCAGCTGGGACTCTCGTCCCACCGCGACATGCGACATTCCCAACCTCTTCATCGCCGGCGATTTCTGCCAGACCGTCGTCGATGTCGTGACCATCGAAGGTGCCGTGGTCAGCGGCCTCGTTGCCGCCGAGGCTTTGCGCAGCAGGCGCGGGATCGGAGCTCCGATCGATATCGTCACGCCGGAAAGTTATCCGGCATTTGTCCCCGCCATGCTCGCGATGGCCTTGCGGCCTGCGGCCCACGTCGCACAGGCTGTGTCCGTGATGGATTCGACGGTGCGCACGCAGTTCTCCCGGATCTTTCCCAACGGCTGATCCGCAGGAAGCGCGCGAACGCTTCAGGCCAGTTTCAACAAGCGCGGCGGACCGAACAGGGCGGTTTGCCGCTCGGTCCAGCCATTGGCGGCCGGCAGTTTCCCGGCGATATCGAAATCGCGCAGGAGGTCGCACAGGCAAGCGATCTTGCCGTCGGCGCACAGACACAATCCTTCTTTCCGCACGCCCAATTGCAGCGCCACCGAGCCGCCGATCTGCATGCCCTCGCCGCTGCCGCTTCTCGTCGTCATGGCCCAATAGTTTCGTCGCGCCTTGAACCTTCGCCGCGCTGCGAGAGCGAAAAGGTCGGCTGATCGCTGGATTCGCCGTCACCGAAACGCGGAAACCGGATCGACAGCGCATTGGGCAGGCCGAACAGCACGGCATCGGCGGCATAGGTGACCGTGAGCTTGGGCGCGAGAACCTTCTCCAGCCCCCAGATGACCTGCGCCGGCCCGTTTGGTGAATTCCTGGCCGACGACAATTGCCAGACAATAGCTGAACAACTGACGCTGCGGGATCGTCCTTGGCGGTCACCGCCAACGCGACAACGATTTCCGGATAGGCGCCGAAGTCGCTGTTGCGATAATCCACCCCCATGATCGTCAACGGCGTCCGCCCGGCGCCGGCATCGAACACGGTGACGAATTCGCTGGCTTCGCCGAGCGCGCGGCTGGCCGCCTCGATCGCAACGAAATATATCGCCGCATCCCTGCGAAGCGTCCAGCACCCGCGCCGGCATCGCGAACGGCGCGCCATCGATCTCGAAATCTCGGCCTCGCGGCGCGGTTTTGTCGCCGTCGGCCTGCGGATGATCCTGCGCGGGCTGCGCGAATTCCATCGCAATCTTTTCGGCAACCGACGGCGCTATCGTCGCCATCTCGCCCAGCCAATTCACGTAGCTGTTGGCGACGCCCTGCAATAGCGCCTCCGGCGGCGCAGACCGCATGACACCCTCGACCAGGCGGTTGATCTCGCGCCCCCAACTGCGGCCCGTGATCGCCAGGCCCTGGCTAAAGGCCTCCGTGCCGAAGCGAACGGCCGCCTCTCCGAGACGCAGCAGTATCCTGGTTGGTCGATGGCTGGCGGGATCCTGGAGGCGGGAGAACAGGCGACATGGCGGAAATTCCTGGCCTCGTCCGATCGAATGGACGTCGGCAGACGGGCCGCGCTACATGAAGAATATCAGACAATATCCTTCAATCAACCGCGGCGGATTTCCCTCAGTTCAGATCTGCAAGGCCTCAGATCTGCCGCTCGACCATCTTCAGCTTGAGCTCGGCGATCGCCTCGGAAGGATTGAGGTTTTTCGGGCAGGCCTTGGCGCAGTTCATGATGGTGTGGCAGCGATAGAGCCGGAACGGATCCTCGAGGTTGTCGAGCCGCTCGCCGGTGGCTTCATCGCGGCTGTCCTTGACCCAGCGCGTCGCCTGCAACAGCGCGGCCGGTCCCAGAAAGCGTTCGCTGTTCCACCAATAGCTCGGGCACGAGGTCGAGCAGCAGGCGCACAGAATGCATTCGTAGAGGCCGTCGAGCTTTTCGCGGTCCTCGTGGCTCTGCTTCCATTCCTTCTGCGGCGTCGGCGTGGTGGTCTTCAGCCACGGCTCGATCGAGGCATATTGCGCGTAGAAATTGGTCAGGTCGGGCACCAGGTCCTTCACCACGGGCTGATGCGGCAGCGGATTGACCTTCACCGCGCCGTCCTTCACGTCGTGCATCGACTTGGTGCAGGCCAGCGTGTTCTGGCCGT
This sequence comes from uncultured Alphaproteobacteria bacterium, assembly GCA_963742695.1. Taxonomy (GTDB): domain Bacteria; phylum Pseudomonadota; class Alphaproteobacteria; order Rhizobiales; family Xanthobacteraceae; genus Bradyrhizobium. The sequence continues at coordinate 13,186 of CAVUNF010000030.1, read as the reverse complement.
CGATGTTCATGGCGCAGGAGCCGCAGACGCCTTCGCGGCAGGAGCGGCGGAAGGTCAGCGTCGGGTCGATGTTGTTCTTGATCCAGATCAGGCCGTCGAGAATCATCGGCCCGCATTCGGCGGTGTCGATGAAATAGGTATCGATGCTCGGATTCTTGCCGTCGTCCGGGTTCCAGCGATAGACCCTGAATTCGCGCGTCTCGGTGGCGCCGGCCGGCTTCGGCCAGCTCTTGCCGCCGGTGATCTTTGAATTCTTCGGAAGCGCGAATTCAACCATGCTTCTCAAGCCTTCGCTGTCGATCATCAATACACCCGCGCCTTCGGCGGGATGTACTGCACGTCGTTCGTCATCGTGTAGTCGTGCACCGGGCGATAATCGATCGTGGTGTTGCCGCGCTCGTCGATCCACGCCAGCGTGTGCTTCATCCAGTTCTTGTCGTCGCGGTCGGGGAAATCCTCGCGGGCGTGGGCGCCGCGGCTTTCGGAGCGGTTCGCCGCCGAATCCATCGTCACCACCGCCTGCACGATCAGATTGTCGAATTCCAGCGTCTCGACCAGATCGGAATTCCAGGTCAGCGAGCGATCGGTGACGGCGATGTCGCCGATCCCGCCATGCACCTTGTGAATCAGGTTCTGGCCTTCGTTCAGCACCTCGCCGGTGCGGAACACCGCGCAGTTGTTCTGCATCACATGCTGCATGCTGTCGCGCAGCTTTGCCGTCGGCGTGCCGCCGGAGGCATAGCGATAATGATCGAGCCGGCCGAGCGCCTTGTCGGCGGAGCCGGCGGGCAGTTCCGGCTGCTTGCCGTTCGGCGTCAGCTTTTCGGCGCAGCGAAGTGCCGCGGCGCGGCCGAACACCACGAGGTCGATCAGCGAATTGGAGCCGAGCCGGTTGGCGCCATGCACGGAGACGCAGGCCGCTTCGCCCAGCGCCATCAGGCCGGGCACGATGGCGTTGTCGTCGCCGTCCTTCTTGGTCAGCACTTCGCCGTGATAATTGGTGGGAATGCCGCCCATGTTGTAATGCACCGTCGGCGCGATCGGGATCGGCTCGCGGGTGACGTCGACATTGGCGAAAATCCGCACCGATTCCGAAATGCCCGGCAGCCGCTCGTGCAGCACCTTGGGATCGAGATGGTCGAGGTGCAGGAAGATGTGATCCTTCTTCTTGCCGACGCCGCGGCCTTCGCGGATTTCGATGGTCATCGCGCGCGAGACCACGTCGCGTGACGCCAGGTCCTTGGCCGACGGCGCGTAGCGCTCCATGAAGCGCTCGCCTTCGGAATTGACGAGATAGCCGCCTTCGCCGCGCGCGCCTTCGGTGACGAGGCAGCCGGCACCATAGATGCCGGTCGGGTGGAACTGGATGAACTCCATGTCCTGCAGCGGCAGGCCGGCGCGCAGCGCCATCGCGCTGCCGTCGCCGGTGCAGGTATGCGCCGAGGTGCAGGTGGCGTAGGCGCGGCCGTAGCCGCCGGTGGCCAGAATCGTGGTCTGGGCGCGAAAACGATGCAGCGTGCCGTCGTCGAGCTTCAATGCGATCACGCCGCGGCAGACGCCCTGGTCGTCCATGATCAGGTCGATGGCGAAGAACTCGATGTAGAATTCAGCGGCGTGCCGCAGCGCCTGGCCGTACATGGTGTGCAGCATGGCGTGGCCGGTGCGGTCGGCGGCGGCACAGGTGCGCTGGGCCTGGCCCTTGCCGTAATCCAGCGTCATGCCGCCGAACGGCCGCTGGTAGATCTTGCCGTCCTCGGTGCGCGAGAACGGCACGCCCCAATGCTCGAGTTCGTAGACCGCTTCGGGCGCGTTGCGCACCATGTATTCGATGGCGTCCTGGTCGCCGAGCCAGTCCGACCCCTTGACGGTGTCGTACATGTGCCAGCGCCAATTGTCCTCGTGCATGTTGCCGAGCGCCGCCGAGATGCCGCCCTGGGCGGCTACCGTATGCGAGCGGGTCGGAAACACCTTTGTGATGCAGGCGGTGCGCAGGCCGGCCTCGCTGCAGCCGACCACGGCGCGCAGGCCGGCGCCGCCGGCGCCGACCACGACGACATCATAGGTGTGGTCTTCGATCGGATAGGCATGGCCATTGGTGGCGGGACCGCCACTGCCATTTGTGGCCTTGCCGTTGCCATCAGCCGCCATGGTTCATACTCCCGATGACAGTTTGAGAATGGCGTAGATCGAGGCCAGCGCCACCGCGAACGAGAAGAAATTGTTGGCCATCACACAGGCGAGTTTCGTCTTCTCGCCGTGGATGTAGTCCTCGATCACCACCTGCATGCCGATCTTCATGTGCCAGGCGCTGGCGATGATGAACAGCAGCATGATGATCGCGATCGGCGGCGATCCCAGGATCTGCGCCGCACAGGCCTGGTTGCGGCGGAGCAGCATCATCACCACCACGATGACAGGCACGATCAACAGCGTGGTCGCCACCGCGGTGACGCGCTGGCGCCAGAAATCGGAGGTGCCGGAATGCGAGGCGCCGAGATAGCGGACGCGGCCGAGCGGGGTGCGCATCGACGATGACTTCTGCGGCGAGCCGTGGGATTCCTGGCTGCTCATCAGCCGCCTCCGATCGCGTAAGCCGCGATCCACAGCAGCACGGTGAGCGAAATGCCGCCGATCAGCGCGGCCCAGCTCAGCGTTTCGCGCTCGCTGGCCTTGAAGCCGTAGCCGAGGTCCCAGACCAGATGCCGGATGCCGCTGAGCAGATGATGCAGCAGCGCCCAAGTATAGCCGAACACGATCAGGCGGCCGATGAAGCTCCCGGTAAAGGCCTGCACGTTGGCATAGGCGCCGGGGCCCGAGGCCGCCGCGATCAGCCACCACGCCAGCAGCAGGGTGCCGAAATACAGTGCGATGCCGGTGATGCGATGGACGATGGACAGCGCCATCGTCAGGGTCCAGCGGTAGGTCTGCAGGTGCGGTGAAAGCGGTCGTTCGATCCTGGCGGTCATCGGCGGCTTTTTGACGGTTTGCGGGCCCGCAGGGCCCATCGGGGATCGCGATAGACGAATTCTATTTACGAAGTCGAAACAGTGAGCGCAACGGCGAAATCGCCGTTTGCGAATGAATGTTCATAGCTTCAGATGAGCCCTGCATTGGCGGGCATTGACAGCGCAGGCCGGCACTGTTGGCTAGCGGGCGATGAAGCTCGATTCATGGCTGGCATGCGCGGTCAGCGTACTCACCACAGGGTAAGACGATGGTCGCCGGATTGAACGTTTCCGAGCTGGTCGAACTGGCGCTGCTGCTGGTGGCGGTGGGCGCGCTGGCGGGATTTCTCGCCGGCCTGTTCGGCATCGGCGGCGGCGCGGTCCTGGTGCCGGTATTTTACGAATGCTTCCGGCTCGCCGGCGTGCCGCTCGAGGTGCGGATGCCGCTGTGCATCGGCACCTCGCTCGCCATCATCATCCCGACCTCGCTCGCCTCGTTTCGCGCCCATTACCTCCGAGGCGCGGTGGATATGCAAATCCTCAAGGCGTGGGCGCTGCCGGTCGTGATCGGCGTGCTCGCCGGCAGCGTCACCGCGCGTTACGCGCCGGAGCGCCTGTTCAAGATCGTGTTCGTGATCGTGGCGTATTCGGCCGCGACCCGGCTGCTGCTGGGGCGCGATGGCTGGAAGATCGGCGAGGACTTTCCGAAGGGCCCGCTGATGAAGCTCTACGGGTTTTTCGTCGGACTGGTCTCCACCCTGATGGGCGTCGGCGGCGGACTGTTCTTGAACCTGCTGATGACCTTCTATGGCCGGCCGATCCATCAGGCGGTCGCGACCTCTTCGGCGCTCGCGGTGCTGATCTCGATTCCCGGCGCGATCGGCTATGTCTATGCCGGCTGGCCCGCGGCGGCGAATTATCCTGGCGTGGTCGCGCTGCAATTGCCGTTCGCGATCGGCTACGTCTCGCTGATCGGCGCCGCACTGGTCATGCCGACCAGCCTGTTGACCGCGCCGCTCGGTGTCAGAGCCGCCCATGGCGATGTCGAAGCGGACGCTGGAAATGGCGTTTGGCTGTTACATGCTCATTGTCGGCAGCCGGTTTGTCATCAGCTTGATTTACGGTGTGTAGCGGCGCGCAAGTTCTTTTCCCACCCGGTTCCCTGCTGCGGTTTGTAACGAACGGAGGTGAAAACCGCCGTTGTGTTGGGGCTTGATTTCGCTCAAATTGCCGCGCGCTGAGGGGACGTTCCAGATGAAGAGACGCGAGTTCATCGCGCTGGCCGGAGCCGCTGCTGCGTGGCCGTTTGCCGCCGGCGCGCAACAGACCGGCCGACCGCGCCGGATCGGCTTTCTGATGGGATATGCGGAAGGCAGTCCCCAGGCCCGGATTGCCGTTTCGGCCTTTGACGAGGGTCTGAAAAAAGTCGGCCTGACGGCCGGGCGGGATCTGTCGATCGATTATCGCTGGGCAGGCGGCGATCCGGAAAAGGCGCGCGCCTTCGCCCGCGAATTGATCGCCCTGCAGCCCGATTTGATCGTGGCGAGCACCAATCAGGTGGTGTCGATCCTGAAGGCGGAAACGAAGACGATCCCGATCGTCTTTGTGTTCATCGGCGATCCCATCGGAAGCGGCTACGCCGCGACCCTGGCTCTGCCGGGCGGCAACCTCACCGGTTTTGCCAATTTTGAAGGGCCGATCGGCGGCAAGTGGCTGGAGCTGATCAAGGAGGTTTCCCCACAGACCCAACGCGTGGGATTCGTCTATCATCCCGCGGTCTCGGCGCACATCGAATTCCTGAATTTTGCGGAAGCCACCGCCGCCTCGTTCGGGTTCGGAATTGAGCGCATTGCGGTCACCAATCCGCACGAGATCGAACAGGGGCTCGGTGCTTTCGCGACATCGGCGTCCCACGGAGCGGTCGTTGTTCCGCCGCACGCGCTGTTGCTGGCGCAACGGAACCTGATCGTCGGTCTGACCACGCGACATCAATTGCCCGGTGTTTTTGGCGACCGCTCTTTTGCGGAAAGCGGCGGACTGATCTCATTCGGGATCAACATGGCCGATCAGATCCGGCGGGTCGCAAGCTATGTCGATGTGATCCTCAAAGGAGGCAAACCCGCTGAACTGCCGGTGCAATTGCCCACCCAATACGAGATGGTGGTCAACCTGAAGGCGGCCAAGGCGCTCGGAATTTCTATCCCGCCGACGCTGCTCGCGCGCACCGACGAGGTGATCGAATGAAGCGGCGTGAATTCATCGCGCTCGCTGCCGGCGCCGCGGCGTGGCCGCTGCCGATGCGTTCACGAAGACATTTCTGGAGCAGATGCAGCTCGGCCAAGCCCTGCGCCTTGAAAACGAGACCTTCATGATCAAGATCGCCGACGAGCTCGAGCCCCGCCTTTGCAGCCATGAAGAGAAACGCCGTGGACGCGGTGGTGCTGCAACCCAGTCTGTCCCGAAAACTCGCCGCCGGCGGCCTGATCAGTTATGGCACCAGCCTGTCGGACGGCTACCGCCAGGTCGGCCTCTATGTCGGGCGAATCCTCAAGGGTACAAACCTGCCGACCTTCCGGTGCAGCAGCCGACCAAATTCGAAATGGTCATCAACCTGAAGACGGCAAAGGCGTTGCGCCTCGATGTCCCGGCGACACTGCTGGCTGTTGCCGACGAAGTGATCGAATGAAGCGGCGCGAGTTCATGGCGCTGCTCGGCGGCAACGGCGGCGTGGCCGTTCGCGGCGCGCGCGCAAGCGCCGGCAAAGCTGCCGGTCATCGGATTTCTGGGCGCGAACACGCCTGCGGCTCAACGTGCATCGACCGCGGCGCTGGTGCAGAGGCTGGGCGAACTGGGCTGGGTCGATGGCCGCAACGTCGCGATCGAATATCGCTGGGCGGAGGGACGTTTCGATCGCTCGCCTGAGTTGATCGCCGAACTGGTCCAGCTCAAAGCCGATGTGATCGTGACGCATGCACCCTTGAATGTGATCGCGGCCAAGCGCGCCACTTCGGTCATTCCCATCGTGTTTGCAGCGGTGGGAGACCCCGTTGGCATCGGCGTCGTCGCGAGCCTGGCGCGGCCGGGCGGCAATGTCACCGGCCTGTCGCTGCAGTCAGCCGATCTCGCGGGCAAGCGGTTGGAGCTTCTGCGCGAGGTCGTTCCAGCTCTGCGCCGGCTGGCGATCCTGATCAATGCCGCCAGCCCCAATGCCGTGCTGGAGATCAGCGAGGTCAAAGCCGCGATCGCGACGCTCAATCTCGAACTCAAGGTCCTGGAGATTCGAAAAGTCGAAGATATCGCGCCCGCGATCGAGGGTCTCAAGGGCAATGCCGAAGCCCTGTATCGTCCAGACCGATCCGCTCTTCAACACCAATCGCGGCGCGATCAGCGCCTTGGCGCTGCAGGCAAGACTGCCGACGATTTCGGGGACCAGAGAATACGTGGAAGCCGGCAGCCTGATGTCGTACGGCGCGAACTTCACCGACCTGTTCCGCCGCGCCGGCGACTTCGTCGACAAGATTTTGCGAGGCGCGAGCGCCGGCGACCTTCCGGTGCAGCAGCCGACCAAATTCGATCTGATCGTCAATCTCAAGACGGCGAAGGCGCTCGCGCTGGAGCTGCCGCCGACGCTGCTGGTTCGTGCCGATGAGGTGATCGAATAGGACGGCGCGAGTCCATCGAGCTGGTCGGCGGCCGCCCTCGCGATGTTTGTGACCGACGGGCAAATCACCAATTTCCTGTCAAATGTTATTTTTCTGATTTTCAGAAATATTTCGCTTCACACTTACCCCAAATCACTTCTACATCACCACCATCCCGTCCCATTCAGAGGGGCGTTCGCGATCGTCACGAACGTGGGGCGGGGTGCGGTGGACGTGAGGGCTGCGACTGACGCGCGGGGCTCGAGCGTACGGCGAAATCGTGTGGTTCTGGCGCCCGAAGCTGGCGCCAAGCTTGTGCGGAGGTTGCAATCTCGCGCAGGTGACGGTGGCAACAGAACTCGGCTCACCGGGGAGATCACGGTATAAGCCGTAAAGCCATTGCGCAGGGAAGGCCGGGTGTTCTCCGCTGGACCTGTATGCTCGTGTGCGCCTCTTTTGTGCACTTGCACATGAGACCGCGGGTGCAGCGCGCACCCGGTCTTCCCTGCGCCCTCTGATTTGGGGGCAAGGAATTGATAGCAAAACTTCGGGCGCATCGCGCCGCGAGATCGCTGATTCATGTTGACCGTCATTGCGAGGAGCGAAGCGACGAAGCAATCCAGCTTCCTGCGTCGCTTATGGATTGCTTCGCTGCGCTCGCAATGACGGCCTTTGATGGCGGCTGCTGCAGCGACCTACTTCGCGTAAATCTTCGCATAGGTATCGCGCACACACTCTCGGCCGTCATCGTCCGCCTGACCGCACGACCAGTATTCCGAGGCGTCTGTGGAATCGAGAGTGCACGCGCGTACTGGATACCCCGCCTTCGCGGGGTATGACGGCCTTCGGTGAGGGTACGACAGCGAAACCTTACTTCGCGTAGATCTTCGCGTAGGTGTCGCGCAAGATATTCTTCTGCACCTTGCCCATGGCGTTGCGCGGCAATTCGTCGACCACGAACACCCGCTTCGGCATCTTGAATTTGGCCAGCCGTCCTCGAGCGCCTGCAGCACGGACGCTTCGTCGATCTCAGCGCCCTTGTCGCAGACCAGCACCGCGGTGACGCCCTCGCCGAAATCGGCATGCGGCACGCCGATCACGGCGGATTCGATCACGCCCGGCATGGCGTCGATCTCGCTCTCGATTTCCTTCGGATAGACGTTAAAGCCGCCGGAGATCACCAGATCCTTGCCGCGGCCGAGAATGTGCACGTAGCCCTTGGCGTCGATCTTGCCGAGATCGCCGCTGATGAAGAAGCCGTCGTCGCGGAATTCGGCCTTGGTCTTCTCCGGCATCCGCCAATAGCCCTTGAACACGTTGGGGCCCTTGATCTCGATCATGCCGATGGTTTCGCGGCGGAAGCTCCTTGCCGGTTTCGGGATCGGTGACGCGCACGGAGACGCCGGGCAGCGCATGGCCGACCGCGCCGGGCACGCGCTCGCCGTCATAGGGGTTCGAGGTGTTCATGTTGGTTTCGGTCATGCCGTAGCGTTCGAGCACGGCATGGCCGGTGCGCGCGAACCATTCGCGGTGGGTGTCGGCGAGCAGCGGCGCCGAGCCCGAGATGAACAGCCGCATATGCTTCGTCGATTCCTTGGTCAGCGCCGGGCTCTGCAGCAGCCGCGTATAAAACGTCGGCACGCCCATCAGCGCGGTGGCGCGCGCCATCAGCTTGATGATCAGCTCGGGATCGAATTTCGGCAGGAAGATCATCGAGGCGCGCGCGAACAGCGTGACGTTGCTGGCCACGAACAGTCCGTGGGTGTGATAGATCGGCAGCGCGTGGATCAGCACGTCCTTGTCGGTGAAGCGCCAGTAGCCGACCAGCGACAGCGAATTCGACGCGAGGTTATCGTGCGTCAGCATCGCGCCCTTGGAACGCCCTGTGGTGCCGGAGGTGTAGAGGATCGCGGCGAGATCGTCATCGGCGCGCGCGACGGTTTCAAAGTCCGCCTTCGCCTTGGCGGCGGCCTGGGTCAGCGAACCCTGGCCGTCGGCGCCGAGCGTCTCGACCTTGGCGCCGACCTTCGCGGCGATGGCGCCGATGCCTTCCGCCTTCGACGGATCGCACACCACCAGCGACGGCTCGGCGTCGCCGATGAAGTATTCCAGCTCGTTCAGCGTATAGGCGGTGTTGAGCGGCAGATAGACCGCGCCGGCGCGCACCGTGGCGAGATACAGCACCAGGCCCGGCACCGATTTTTCGGTCTGGGCCGCGACGCGGTCGCCGGGCTTGACGCCGCGGTCGACCAGCACATTCGCCATCTGCCCGGCGCGGGCGATCAGGTCGCCATAGCTGATGCGCGCTGCCGTCGAGCATTTCGATCGCCAGGCGCGAGGGATCGTCGAGGCCGTCGAACAGGCGGGAAAACAGGTTGGCGTTGGCTGACGTGTTCATGCAACATTCCCGGAGGGGCGGCGGCTGGTCGGTCTAGGCGCTGCATTAGCAAAAACGCCCTTCACAAAGCAACGGAGACAGTTTGCATGTCAAATAACGGGAAACGCGTGGCCTGGGTGACGGGTGGCGGCAGCGGTATCGGCGAGTCCGGGGCGGAGTTTCTGGCGGCGGACGGCTGGACGGTGGTGGTTTCCGGCCGCCGCAAGGAAGAGCTGGATCGGGTGGTGGCCAAGATCGCCAAAAGCGGCGGCAAGGCCGAGGCTGTCGTGCTCGATGTCAGCAAGTCCGATGACGTCACCAAGGCGGCGGATCAGATCCTCGCCAAACACGGCCGCATCGACCTGCTGGTCAACAGCGCCGGGATCAACGTGCCGAAGCGCAGCTGGGCCGACATGGAGCTGGATGGCTGGAACAAGCTCGTCGAAATCAATCTCAACGGCGTGCTGTATTGCATGCGCGCGGTGCTGCCCGCGATGCGCAAGCAGCAGGACGGCTGCATCATCAACGTGGCGTCCTGGGCCGGCCGTCATGTCTCGAAGATGCCGGGACCGGCCTACACCACGACCAAACATGCGGTGCTGGCGCTGACCCATTCGTTCAACATGGACGAATGCGTCAACGGCCTGCGGGCCTGCTGCCTGTCGCCCGGCGAGGTCGCGACCCCGATCCTGAAGCTGCGGCCGGTGGTGCCGTCGGAAGCCGAACAGGCGAAGATGCTGCAGCCCGAAGATTGCGGCCGCACCATCGCCTTCGTCGCCAGCATGCCGCCGCGGGTCTGCATGAACGAAATCCTGATCAGCCCGACGCACAATCGCGGCTTCATCCAGACGCCGCATAGCCGGGATTAGAGGACGTCACTGTGGACTCGTCCTGAGGAGCGGCCACTTGGCGACGTAGCGAAGCGATGGGCGTCATCCGGAGCCTGGCTCGAGACGCGCGGCGTTGACCGCGCTCCTCGCCATGAGGCGCGCCCACACGGCCATCGCCCCGAAAAGTTTCAAACATCACGATAAATTATTCCACGAAACCGGCCCGGAACACCTCCCGTAACTCGGCCAACGGCGACGCTATCTGACCAACCGGACCAGCGTCGTTGTTGCCCCTATCGCCGGCGATATCCGCCGGCATATCAATCCATCGGGAGACGATCCATGTCCAAGCGAATTGCAATTCTCTCCGCCGCCGCCCTCGGCGTGCTGGCCCTGACCTCCGCACTCGTTGCGCCCGTCAGCGCCGAAGACAAGAAGATGATGAAGAGCGAAATGTCCGGCGAGAAGACCGTGATGGTCGGTGGCGCCGCGATGTTCCCCTCGAAGAACATCGTTGAAAACGCCGTCAACTCCAAGGACCACACCACGCTGGTTGCCGCGGTGAAGGCCGCCGGTCTGGTCGACACCCTGCAGAGCAAGGGCCCGTTCACGGTGTTCGCGCCGACCAACGCCGCCTTCGGCAAGCTGCCGGCCGGCACCGTCGACACCCTGGTGAAGCCCGAGAACAAGGCGACCCTGACCAAGATCCTCACCTACCACGTGGTGGCGGGCAAGCTCGAAGCCGCCAGCCTGACCGAAGGCAAGAAGCTCAAGACCGTCGAAGGCGAAGAGCTGACCGTGAAGCTCAAGGACGGCAAGGTCTGGATCGTCGATGCCAAGGGCGGCACCTCGATGGTGACGATCGCCAACGTCAATCAGTCCAACGGCGTGATCCATGTGGTCGACACCGTGCTGATGCCGGCCTCGTAACACCACGCGCGCCTGATCTAGTCCCCAACAGGAAGCGCAAGAGGCGAGCCGGGGCAACCCGGCTCGCTTTTTTGTGACCGCCATAGGCGTCCGGGCATCAACCCGATACCTGCTTGGCAGTAACGAACCGCCGGATTCCGGCGTATAAGCCGGTAACAGCCACCAGCTGGGAACCGCCATGTCGAGCCTTGCAGTCAACGATCAGCCCGCCGCGGCCGCCACGGCCACCAAGGTCATTCAGCCGGCCTGGGTCCGGACCGTGCACTGGATCAATGCGGTGGCGATGGTGCTGATGATCATGTCGGGATGGCAGATCTACAACGCCTCGCCGCTGTTCGGTTTCACGTTTTCCAAGAGCATTACCCTGGGCGGCTGGCTCGGCGGCGCGCTGCTCTGGCATTTCGCCGCGATGTGGCTGTTGATGGTCAACGGCCTCGTCTATCTCGTGCTGGGCTTTGCCACCGGCCGCTTCCGCAAGAAGCTGCTGCCGATCACGCCGGAGGGCGTGATCTCAGATACCAAGGCGGCGCTGACCGGCAAGCTGTCGCATGATGACCTCTCCAAATACAATTACGTGCAGAAGCTGCTCTATGCCGGGATCATCGTGGTCGGGATCCTGATCGTGCTGTCGGGTCTGGCGATCTGGAAGCCGGTGCAGCTGCAATATCTGACCGCCTTGTTCGGCGGCTACGAGGTCGCGCGTTACGTTCACTTCTTCTGCATGGCGGCGATCGTCGGGTTCATGATCGTGCATGTCGCGCTTGCGGTGCTGGTGCCGAAAAGCCTGCGCGCCATGATCATCGGCCGCTAGAATTTCAAGGAGACATGTCATGGGCCGACTTCGCTCGCTTCTGATCCCCGGCGTCGACAAGCAATTGCTGGTCAGGGACGCCGCCAGGGTGATGCCGGACCTGACGCGCCGGCGCTTTATCTCCGGCGGCGCCAGCCTCGGCGCCCTGACGCTGCTGACCGGCTGCGACGTCACGGACAGTTTTTCCGCCGAGGCGATGCTGAAGCAGATTTCGAAATTCAATGACGGCGTGCAGGCGGCGATCTTCAATCCCAACGCGCTGGCGCCGACCTTCCCGGAAAGCGCCATTACAAAACCGTTCCCGTTCAACGCCTATTACGCGCTCGACGACGCGCCTGATGTCGACGGCAAGGAATGGAAGCTGGAGGTGCGCGGCCTCGTCGACAACAAGAAATCCTGGACGCTGGAGGAGCTCTACAAGCTGCCGCAGGTCAAGCAGGTCACGCGCCATATCTGCGTCGAGGGCTGGAGCGCGATCGGCAGCTGGACCGGCACGCCGCTGCGCGATTTCCTCAAACTGGTCGGCGCCGACACCAAGGCAAAATATTGCTGGTTCCAGTGCGCCGATGCGGAGGGCTACAACTCGCCGCTCGACATGGCGACCGCGCTGCATCCGCAGACCCAGATGACCTTCAAGTTCGGCGACGAGATCTTGCCGCGGGCCTATGGTTTCCCGATGAAGATCCGGGTGCCGACCAAGCTCGGCTTCAAGAATCCGAAATACGTGGTCTCGATGGAAGTCACCAACGACTACAAGGGCGGATTTTGGGAAGACCAGGGCTATAATTCGTTCAGCGGGAGTTGATTGGGCGTAATAGCGAGATAGGGAGTGGCGAATAGAACAGCGACGTTCGCGTGCATCTTCGGCTCGCTCGCTATTCGCCACTCGCGCATTCGCCTCGCTCAGCCTCCCCTGAAACGCCGAGGCCACCGCGCCCACCGCCAGCATCGCTGCCCCGGCATTGAGCGCATAGGACAGGCTGCCGAGCGCGTCGGTGATGGCGCCGGTGGCGATCGGCCCCAGCGTCTGGCCGATGCCGAAAGCAATTGTCAGCACCGCGATCGCGGTCGGCCACGCCGCAGGGGGATAGTTGAATCGAACGAATGCTGTGGTTGATCCCACCACGGCAAAGAACGAGACGCCGAACACAAGCGCGGATGCGGCGAGCCAGGCGGTGGAGTGTCCCAACAACGGCAGCGCCGCGCCAATCGCATTGACGCCCAGAATGATGGCGGTGGAGACGCCGCCGCGATCGAGCGCCAGCACACGTCGCCACACCCATGGCGTCACGAACGCACTGAGACCAATCAGGCACCAGAACGCGCTCTGTGCCGCAGCACCGCCACCGGCGTCGCGGACATACGCGATCATGAAAGTCATGTAGGCGATATAGCCGGCGCCGAACAGAAAATAGGCCGCGAGATAGATCAGCGCCGGTCCGACTCCGAATTTGCCCGGCGTCGCGTCGGCGACGCCGGCGTCCGCATCGATCGGCGTCAGCAGCAACGGAAGGGTCATGGCGATCGAAAGCAACGCCAACGCCCACCATACGATCCACCACGATCCCGGCCCGAATGCCTGCAGCAGGAAAGGTGCGATCAGGCCGGACAACAGGATGCCGCTGCCCGGTCCCGCGTAGAACAGACTGAGC